>CAYRNF010000039.1:0-2093 GCA_964425695.1 uncultured Pseudoxanthomonas sp. | reverse complement strand
CTTCATGCCGCGCGCCAGGTAGTACTCCACGATGGTGAAGCCGTTGCTGAGCGTGAAAGCCAGCTGGCTGATCGGGTTGGCCCCGGCTTCGGCGATGTGGTAGCCGGAGATGGACACCGAGTAGAAGTTGCGGACCTTGTGGTCCACGAAGTACTGCTGGATGTCGCCCATCATCCGCAGCGCGAACTCGGTGCTGAAGATGCAGGTGTTCTGGGCCTGGTCTTCTTTCAGGATGTCGGCCTGCACGGTGCCGCGCACGGTGGCCAGGGTCTCGGCCTTGATCCGCGCGTAGGTGTCGGCGTCCACCAGCTGGTCGCCGGTCATGCCCAGGAAGGCGAGCCCCAGGCCGTTGTTGGTGGGCGGCAGGTCGCCGTGGTACTGCGGCTTCTGCTTCCCTGCGAAGAACGCGTCGATCTTCTGCTGCGCCTCGGCCCAGCGTGCCGGGTCCGCCTTCAGGTATTTCTCCACCTGCTGGTCGATGGCGGTGTTCATGAACAGGGCCAGGATGATCGGCGCCGGCCCGTTGATGGTCATGGACACGCTGGTGGTGGGCGCGCACAGGTCGAAGCCGGAGTACAGCTTCTTCATGTCGTCCAGCGTGGGGATGTTGACGCCGGAGTTGCCGATCTTGCCGTAGATGTCCGGGCGCGGCGCCGGGTCCTCGCCGTACAGGGTGACGCTGTCGAAGGCGGTAGACAGGCGCGCCGCGGGCTGGCCCACGCTCAAGTAATGGAAGCGGCGGTTGGTGCGCTCCGGCGTGCCTTCGCCGGCGAACATGCGGATGGGGTCTTCGCCGGTGCGGCGGTACGGATACACGCCGCCGGTGTACGGGTAGGCGCCGGGCAGGTTCTCCTTGCCCAGGAACACCAGCAGCTCGCCCCAGCTGCGGTAGGTGGGCGCGGCGATCTTGGGGATGTGCTGGTGGCTCAGCGATTCGCGGTAGTTCTCCACGCGGATGGTCTTGCCGCGGACCTGGTATTCGTTGACGTTGTCGGTGATGGACTTCAGCCGCTGCGGCCATTCGCGCAGCAGCTTGAGGTTCTCGCTGGTGAGCGACTGCACGGCGTCGTTGTAGCGCTGGCGCAGGGTGAGGAGGCTGCGGTCGACGGCCGAAGCCCCTCTCCCCTCGGGAGAGGGGTTGGGGTGAGGGTTCGAAGCACTTTGGGGGTCACGGTGCTGCGCACCCTCATCCGCCCTTCGGGCACCTTCTCCCGGGAGGAGAAGCGATGCAGCGTCGTAGAGGTCCAGCGCCCTGGGCAGGCGGTCGTCGCCGAGTTCGTTGAGCGCTTCCCACAGCGACTGCGCGCGGTCGGCGGTTTCGGCCTGCTTCTCGATGCCGGCGTTGATCGCCCTGCCCTGCTCGGCGATCTCGGCCAGGTAGCGCACGCGGGCGCCGGGGATCAGCACCGTGGCGCGCGGCTCCCGAAGCGTGGTGTCCAGCTGCGGAGCGAAGTCGCAGCGCGCGCCCGGCGCGGCCGCGGCCGGCACCTTCTCGCGCAGCAGGCGGCACAGGTTGACGAACATCCAGCTGATGCCGGGGTCGTTGAACTGGCTGGCGATGGTGGGATACGCGGGCACGTTCTCGTCGGCCACCTGGAACGCCACGCGGTTGCGCTTCCACTGCTTGCGGATGTCGCGCAGGGCGTCCTCGGCGCCGC
The DNA here is from genome assembly GCA_964425695.1 of uncultured Pseudoxanthomonas sp. Taxonomy (GTDB): domain Bacteria; phylum Pseudomonadota; class Gammaproteobacteria; order Xanthomonadales; family Xanthomonadaceae; genus JAKPBU01. The sequence continues at coordinate 435 of CAYRNF010000039.1, read as the reverse complement.
GCTTGTCGTACTTGTTGAGCACGATCAGCTCGGCGTAATCGATCATGTCGATCTTCTCGAGCTGGCTGGCCGCGCCGTAGTCGCTGGTCATCACGTACATGGGGAAATCGACCAGGTCCACGATCTCCGAATCGCTCTGGCCGATGCCGGCGGTTTCCACGATCACCAGGTCGAAGCCCAGCGACTTCAGGAACCCGATGCAGTCCTTGAGCACCGCGTTGGTGGCGGTGTTCTGGCGGCGGGTGGCCATGGAACGCATGTACACGCGGTGCGAGCGCAGCGAGTTCATGCGGATGCGGTCGCCCAGCAGCGCACCGCCGCTGCGGCGGCGGGTGGGATCCACGCTGATCACCGCGATGCGCATCTGCGGGAAGCTGGCCAGGAAGCGGTTGAGCAGTTCGTCGGTGACCGACGACTTGCCGGCGCCGCCGGTGC
>CAYRNF010000038.1:0-2862 GCA_964425695.1 uncultured Pseudoxanthomonas sp. | reverse complement strand
GATGATGCCGCCGCGCGGGCCGCGCAGGGTCTTGTGGGTGGTGCTGGTGACCACGTGCGCATGCGGCACGGGGTTGGGGTATTCGCCGGCCGCGACCAACCCGGCCACGTGCGCCATGTCCACGAACAGGTATGCGCCGGCCTTGTCGGCGATGGCGCGGAAGCGCGCCCAGTCGATCTTCTGCGAGTACGCGGAGAACCCGGCCACCACCATCTTCGGCCTGTGCTCCAGGGCGAGACGCTCGACTTCGTCGTAATCGATCAGGCCCTGCGCGTCCACGCCGTACTGCGCGGCATCGAACAGTTTGCCGCTGGCGTTGACCTTGGCGCCGTGGGTCAGGTGGCCGCCGTGCGCGAGCGACATGCCCAGGATCCGGTCGCCGGGCTGCAGCAACGCCAAGTACACGGCCTGGTTGGCCTGCGATCCCGAGTGCGGCTGCACGTTGGCGTAGTCGGCGCCGAACAGTGCCTTGCACCGGTCGATGGCCAGCTGTTCGGCCACGTCCACGTACTCGCAGCCGCCGTAGTAGCGCTTGCCCGGATAGCCTTCTGCGTACTTGTTGGTGAGCTGGCTGCCCTGGGCTTCCATGACCCGCGGGCTGCAGTAGTTTTCCGACGCGATCAGCTCGACGTGGTCTTCCTGGCGGCGGTTCTCGGACGCGATCGCCGCGGCCAGTTCAGGGTCGTAACCTTCGATGCGGGCGTCGCGCGGAAACATCGTTACTCCGGGGAAAGGGCGGATACGGGTGCTGGTGCCGATTCTAGCCCCGGCCCATGCGCCCCGGCCCCGGATTCCCCGCGCCGGCACGAAAAAGGCGCACCCCCCGGGGGTGCGCCTTCGCCGTTGCGCCGCGGGCGATGCCTCAATAACCGGGTCGCAGGATCTGGCTGATGATGCCGGTGGCGGCGGCGACCAGCAGGAAGTTGTTGCGGTCGTCGCGCACCCAGCGGTAGCCGTAATCCGGGCGATACAACCGGTAGCGCGAATACTCGTGCACGGGCACGTAGTAGACGTTGCGGTAGCCATAGGCCCGGTAGTCGCGGCCGCGCGCCCACGGCGGGGGGCCGCGGCGGCCGTTGTCCCAGTGGCCGCTGCGCGCGTGGTAGCGGCGGTCGCGCTCGTAGCGGTCTTCCCAGCGGTCGTGGCGGCGCGCGTCGCGGTAGCCGTGGTAGTAGGCGCGACGCTCGTCGCGGTCCCAGCGGCGGTCGTCGTCGTCGTCGCGGTCGCGATAGCCGTAATGGTCGCGGTCGCGCCAGCCGCGGCGGTCGTCGTCGTCGGCCAGGGCCGGCGTCGCCACGGCCATCAGCGCCAGCACCAGCGGGGCAATCTTCAATGCAGTCTTCACGGCGTTCTCCTGGGTTGCGGGCTGTCGTGCGCGCGCCTCGCGCTCGCATGGGCCGCACTATCGGAGGCGTGCGCTGAATGTCGGCCGCACCGGTGAGGGGCGCGTGAAAGGCGTTCATTTGCCGGCCAGCCGTCGCCGCCGGCCGCTATAATTTCGGCCACTCCCGCCAACGCTGGCCCGGCACCGCCCGGGCCCGCCGCGTGCCCGCAGCGACAGGACATCGAGCCCCATGCAATACATCTACACCATGAACGGCGTCAGCAAGACCGTGCCGCCGAAGCGCCAGATCATCAAGGACATCTCGCTGTCGTTCTTCCCCGGCGCCAAGATCGGCCTGCTGGGCCTGAACGGCGCCGGCAAGTCCACGGTGCTCAAGATCATGGCCGGCGTGGACCAGGACTTCTCCGGCGAGGCGCGCCCCCAGCCCGGGATCAAGGTGGGCTACCTGGCCCAGGAACCGGAGCTGGACCCGACCAAGACCGTGCGCGAGGCGGTGGAAGAAGGCGTGGGCGAGGTGCTGCAGGCCCAGGCCAGGCTGGACGAGGTCTATGCCGCGTACGCGGAGGAAGGCGCGGACTTCGACGCCTTGGCCAAGGAGCAGGAGCGGCTGGAGGCGATCCTGGCCGCGGGCGATGCGCATACCCTGGAGAACCAGCTGGAAGTGGCAGCCGACGCATTGCGCCTGCCGCCGTGGGACGCGGTGATCGGCAAGCTGTCCGGCGGCGAGAAGCGCCGCGTGGCGCTGTGCCGCCTGCTGCTGCAGAAGCCGGACATGCTGCTGCTGGACGAACCCACCAACCACCTGGACGCCGAGTCCGTGGAATGGCTGGAACAGTTCCTGGCCCGCTACACCGGCACCGTGGTGGCGGTGACCCACGACCGCTACTTCCTGGACAACGCCGCCGAGTGGATCCTTGAGCTCGACCGCGGCCGCGGGATTCCGTGGAAGGGCAACTACACCGAATGGCTGGTGCAGAAGGAAGACCGGCTCAAGCGCGAGGAAGCGGGCGAGAAGGCGCGGCAGAAGGCCATCGCCAAGGAACTGGAGTGGGCGCGCAGCAACGCCAAGGGCGGCCGCAGCAAGGGCAAGGCGCGCCTGGCGCGCATCGAGGAGCTGCAGTCGGTCGATTACCAGAAGCGGCAGGAGACCAACGAGATCTTCATCCCGCCGGGCGAGCGGCTGGGCAACAAGGTCATCGAGTTCAAGAACGTATCCAAGCGCTTCGGCGACCGGCTGCTGATCGACGACCTGAGCTTCACCGTGCCGCCGGGCGCGATCGTCGGGATCATCGGCCCCAACGGCGCCGGCAAGTCCACGCTGTTCAAGATGATCACCGGGCAGGAGAAGCCGGACAGCGGCAGCATCGAGATGGGCCCGACGGTGCAGCTGGCCTACGTGGACCAGAGCCGCGACGCGCTCACCGGCAACCACAACGTGTTCCAGGAAGTCTCCGGCGGCCTGGACATCCTCAACATCAACGGCATCGAGATCCAGTCGCGCGCCTACATCGGCCGCT
>CAYRNF010000037.1:0-2946 GCA_964425695.1 uncultured Pseudoxanthomonas sp. | reverse complement strand
TGATGCGCTTGGAGGTTTCCTGGATCTGGTCGCGGATCGAGTCCATGCCGGCGATGGTTTCGCGCACCACGCCCGCGCCCTTGGTGGCGATTTCCACCGAGCGCTGGGCCACGTTGGCCGACTCGGCGGAGTTGCGCGACACCTGGTCGATGCTGGCCGCGATTTCGCTGATACGGTCGGACGCGGAGTTGATTTCCTGCGCCTGGTGCTCCGCGGCTTCGGCCAGGTGCATCGCCGTGGCCTGCGTTTCCTGCGCGCTGGAGGCGACCTGCACCGAGGTGTCGGTGATCGTCTGCACCAGGCTGCGCAGCTGCTCCACGGCGAAGTTGATCGAGTCGGCGATCGCGCCGGTCATGTCCTCGGTCACGGTGGCCTTCACCGTGAGGTCGCCTTCGGCGAGCGAGCCCATTTCGTCCAGCAGGCGCATGATCGCCTCCTGGTTGCGGTTGTTCAGTTCCAGCGTGCCCTGATAGCGCGCCTTTTCCGCGCGGCGCGTACTGAAGTACAGGCCGACCAGCGACACGAGCGCCAGCAGGCCCGACAGGATGCTGATCCACACGCCGCCGATGATGCTGGTGTCGCGCAGGCTGCCGAACGCGGTCAGCGAACGGAACAGGTCCTCGCTCTCGGCGAGCATCTGGTTGGAGCCCGACGCCAGCGCGGCGCCGGCGGTCTGCGCGTTCAGCAGCTCGGTGGACGACGCCAGGATGGCATCCACGTCCTTCTTCATCTCCACCCACAGCGCGTTGGCCTGGTTCAGCGGCGCGGCGGCGGCGCCGCCGACCCGCTGCACCTCGCCTGCGCCGCCCTGGCGCAGACCGTCCATGACCTGCTGGAAGAACGCGATGTCGCGGCCCAGCGCGGTGCTGGCGCCGGCGGCGGCCGGGCCGCCCGCGCGCAGTTCGGCGATACGGCGCGCCATGGTGGACGCGAGCACCACCTGGCGCAGCGCGATGTAGATCTGCGACGACGGGGCGCCGCTGGCCGACATGGCGCGCACCACTTCGTCCAGCTGCGCCTGCAGCTGCGGCACCCGCTGGGTGAAGCGATCGGCGTTGCCGGCCAGGCCGAGCACCGCGCGTTCGCTGGCGATCAGCTGGTTGGCGCTCTTGCCGAGCGTGGCCCAGCGGTCGCTCACCGCCTTGATGGGCCCGCCGACTTCGCTGTTGCCGAAGTTGTCGTTGAGGGTGCGCAGGTCGTCGTCGATCTGCTGCTTGGTGGCCTTGAATGCAGCGAAGGCTTCCGCGTTGCCCTCCACCGCGTCGCGGCCCTGGTTGGCCAGGCGCTGCGAGTTCACCTGCAGGCTCGATGCCGCCGTGCTGGCACCACCGAAACGCGCCGCCTTGGTGGTGGCGTACAGGGTGTTGGCCGCGAAGACCAGCAGCGAAAGCAGCAGCAGCCAGATCCACACGTTGCTGCCGATGCCGCGGGCCCGGCCCGCCATGTTGTCGATCGTGGTGCTCATGCTGCGTTCTCTCTTGACTGCGCGTGGTGTCACATGGGGTGGAGGACGTCGGCGCTAGGCCGCGGCCTGCCGGAATTCGGGGGTGCGCGACAGCAGGTCCAGGCTGAGTACGCCCCAGGTCGTGCCATCGATGCGGTAGGCGCGCTCGATCAGGTGCGCGTAGCGGCCGGCGGCCAGCGCCACGCCCGGCTTGGCCTCGGCGCCTTCGGTGTCGATGCGCTGCTCTTCCACGAAGCTGCGCTGACCGTAGAGCTCGTCCACGGTGATCGCCACGTCGCCGCCGGACTGGCGCACGACCAGCATGCGCTGGCCTTCGTGCAGCACGGTGCGTTCGCCTTCCAGGAACTGCTTGAGGTCGACGATCGGCAGCAGGTTGCCGCGCACGTTGGCCACGCCCAGCATCCACGGCTGCGCGCCGGGCACATGGGTGACCTGGGGCATCGGCAGGATCTCGACCACTTCGCCGAAGCCGGACGCGAGGCGACGCGAGCCGACGCGGTAGCCCACGCCGCGCCACAGGCCCGGCGCGTCGATCTGCTCGGGCAGGCCGGCCACGTGGCGCAGGCTGCGGTCTTCGTAATCGAGCAGGATCGCGAACGGTTCGCGCGTATCGGCCGCATGCTTGTGCACGCGCGGCGCGCGGGCGCGGCGCGGTTCGGCGGGCGCGCGGGCATCGGGCTGCGCGTCCGGCGTGCCGTCCAAATGGTTCTGCCCCGTGCTGGCGGACGATGCTTCCGGCTGCTCCGCGACCTGCGCTGCAACCTGCTCTGCGATGGCCTGCTCTGCGACGACCTGCTCTACGGCGCCCTGCTCCGCAGTCGCCTGCGGCGCGTCCGCCTGGTCTTCGATAGCCTGTCCGGACACCGGCTGCACGGCGGCACCGCCGCCAGCTTGCGGCGCGGCGGGCGCCGGCTTGCGGGGAGCATGGCGGTTGCGCTTGCGGGACATGTCAGGCGTGCAGCAGCGCGTTGATGCGGCCGATCAGGTCGCTTTCCACCGGCGGCTTGACCACGTAGTCGCGCGCGCCCTGGCGCATGCCCCAGGCCTTGTCGGTGTCCATCGCCTTGGTGCTGACGATCAGCACCGGGATCGCCTTGGTGGCTTCGTCGCGCGACAGCGCGCGGGTGGCCTGGAAGCCGTTCATGCCGGGGAGCACGACGTCCATCAGCACCAGGTCGGGCAGCTCGCGCTTGCAGACCTCGATGCCGTCCTCGGCGCTGCTGGAGGACAGCACCTCGTGACCGTTGCGTTGCAGGAGCTGGGTGAGGACCGCGGTATCGGTCGGCGAATCCTCGATCAGCAGGATGCGAGCCATGGTGTGTTGCCTTCCCCTGGGCCTTGTTGTCAGGCGGTGACGTGCTTGCGGATCGCGTCGAGGAGTTCCTCGCGCGTGAATGGCTTGGTGACGTACTGCTCGGAGCCGACGATGCGGCCGCGCGCCTTGTCGAACAGCCCGTCCTTGGACGACAGCATGATCACCG
>CAYRNF010000036.1:0-3360 GCA_964425695.1 uncultured Pseudoxanthomonas sp. | reverse complement strand
CCATGGCGCGCTTGGCCTTCTCGCGCGACAGCACGGTCTCGCCGAAGCCGTTCTCCAGCGAGTCGAGGGCGACCTTCACCTCGTCGCCGATGCCGACGTCGATCTCGCCGTCGTCGTTGCGGAACTGTTCGATGGGCACGATGCCCTCGGACTTCAGGCCGGCGTTGATCACCACCACGTCGTTGCGGACGTCGACCACGATGCCCTTGACGATAGCGCCGGGCTTGAGCTTGGCCAGGTTGGCCTGGCTGGCTTCGAACAGTTCTGCGAATGATTCGGTCATTGTTGCGTTCTCGTTGAGATCCAGGCAGGCGCTTCGACTGGCGCGCACTGCCCACCCGTTGGTGCCCGGCGCGGAATGCGCGGGCCTTTGGAGTTGAAGGAATTGAGGATTCCGCCGCGGGGATGCGGCGGGGCTGCCTGCTGGACGGGTCTCAACCCTTGCGTGGCGGCACCAGGGCCAGCACGCGTGCGACCACCGCATCGACGGGAAGGCCGGTGGTGTCGATGGTCACGGCATCGGGTGCCGGTCGCAAAGGCGCCACCGCCCGGCTCGCATCGCGGGCGTCGCGGGCGAGGATCTCGCCCAGCAGACCGTCCAATGTAGCCGAAACCCCTTTGTCTTTCAATTGCTTATAGCGCCTGGCTGCACGTTCCTCGGCGCTGGCGGTGAGGAACACCTTGATCCGGGCATCCGGGAAGATCACGGTACCCATGTCGCGGCCGTCCGCGACCAGTCCCGGGGGCTTGCGGAAGCCGTGCTGCAGGTCGAGCAAGGCCGCGCGAACCTGCGGCAAGGCGGCAATGGCCGAAGCCGCGGCACCGGCGGTTTCCATGCGCAGCTGGTGGGTCGCGTCCTTGCCGTTGACGATCACCCGTGGCTCGCCCGCGCCGGCACCGGTCTCGAAGCGGATCTCGGCGCGCGCGGCGCAGGCCGCCACCGCGTCGGCATCGCTCAGGTCGACCTGGGCCCAGGCGGCGGCCAGCCCCACGGCCCGGTAGATCGCGCCAGAGTCCAGGTAGTGCCAGCCCAGCGCCTGCGCCACGTGGCGGCTGATGGTGCCCTTGCCGGACCCGGATGGGCCGTCGATGGTGAGTACCGGTACAGTCTTGGGCATGGCGCGCTCCGCGGGGTACGGGGCATTCTAGCCGCCGGCTTCAGGCTCGCGTTGCAAGCGCTTGAATCGACGGGGAAAGTCCCGGTAGAATGCGCGGCTTCGTTCCGTCCTTTCACGTTTCACGCCGAGGTTCCATCATGAAGGTCCTGTCCTCCCTCAAGTCGGCGAAGGCCCGCCACCGCGACTGCAAGGTCGTCCGCCGCCGCGGCAAGATCTTCGTGATCTGCAAGAGCAATCCGCGTTTCAAGGCGCGCCAGCGCTGACCTGCGCGTCCGGCACGCCCGGAACCGACTCGAAAGGCCGCAGCGATGCGGCCTTTCTGCTTTCCGGGGAGACGTGAGGGTGTGTGACCGGCCCCGTGTCGGGCAGGCCGGCTTATCGGGTATCGTCACGCCGCATCGTCGCGGCGGTGCCTACGTTGCCTGCGATCCACGCCTGCTCCGTCCACGAGGGGAACCGACCATGAAACGCATCACCATGCTGGCACTGCTGGGGGCACTGGCCCTGCCGGGCGTTGCGCCGGCCGAAACGCTGCTGATCGAGCGCGTCCAGGAAGAAACCATGGCGTTGCCCGCGCGCGGGCTGAGCATGGCCCAGGTGCAGGCCAGGTTCGGCGCCCCCAGCGACCGCCTGGATCCGCGCGGCGGCCAGAAGCGGCAGTGGCCCACCATCAATCGCTGGCGCTACCCGAACTTCGTCGTGTATTTCGAGCGCGACAAGGTGATCGACGCGGTGGCGGTGCGCGCCGATCCCACCGAAGTCGGGCCCAAAGCGCCGATCCGCTGACCGGTTCGCGCCTTGCAAACGCGGCGCCCTTGCGGCGCCGCGTTTTCGTTCGTGGCCGCTTGCAGGGACAATGACCGCCCGATCCGCACGTGTCCGTCCCGATGAACCACCCTCCCGCGCGTTTCCCGGCCGAATGGGAACCCCAGTCGGCGATCCTGCTGGCGTGGCCGCATGCCGACACCGACTGGGCCGCGCGGCTCGGCGAAGTGGAAAACACCTACGTCGCGCTGATCGGTGCCATCGCCCGCTTCCAGGACGCCGTGGTGTGCGTGGCCGACGACGACCTGCAGACCTATGCCGAAGCGCGGCTACGCTCCGCGCGCGTCGACATGGCGCGCGTGCGCTTCGTGACCGCGCCTTACGACGACACGTGGTTGCGCGACTCCGGCCCGATCACGTTGCGCGACACGGCGCGCGCCGATGCGACCTTCCGCCTGCTCGATTTCCGCTTCACCGGCTGGGGCGGCAAGTTCGAAGCCAGCCGCGACGACCGCCTGGTGGAAGTGCTGCATGACGCCGGCGTGTTCCGCGATGCCCTGCGCGAAGCGCACGACTTCGCGCTAGAAGGCGGCGCCATCGAGACCGACGGCGCGGGCACGCTGCTGACCACCTGGCGTTGCCTGCACGAACGCCACCCGCACGCACCGCGCGAAACGCTGGCCGCGACGCTTGCCGGCGCGCTGCGCCAGGACCGCGTGCTGTGGCTCGACCACGGGTACCTGGAAGGCGACGATACGGATGCGCACATCGATACCCTCGCCCGCTTCGCACCGGGCGACGCCATCGTGTTCCAGGCCTGCGACGACCCGGCCGATGCGCACCACGCCGAACTGGCCGCGATGGCGGCCGAGATCGCCGCGCTGCGCACCCGCGAAGGAGCGCCCTATCGGCTGTTCCCGCTGCCGTGGGCGCAGCCGATCCTGGACGGCGGGCGTCGCCTGGCGGCGAGCTACGCGAACTTCCTCATCGTCAACGGTGCGGTGCTGATGCCCGCCTACGGCGATCCGGCCGACGCGAAGGCGGCCGCCGTGCTGGCCGAGGCATTCCCGGGACGCGAGATCGTGCAGATCGATTGCCGCCCGATCATCTGGCAGAACGGGAGCCTGCATTGCCTGACGATGCAGTTGCCTGCGGGACTGGTGGGGGCCGAAGGCTGACTCCTGCGCGGCGGCGGTGCGTTTCGCCGCCGCCGTGCGCCGAACGCCCTGGGCCGTCGGCGCGTGAACGCGCCCACCGGTCGAACGCGCCACCGCACACGCCGCCCTACAATGCCGCCATGAAGACCAAGACCCTTCCCGTTGCATTGATCCAGGAGCGCGCCGTCATCGACCAGGGCGCCGGCAATGCCGACGCCAACCTGTCGATCATCGAGCAGCGCGTGGCCGAGGCTGCGAAGCGTGGCGCGAAGCTGGTGCTGCTGCAGGAGCTGCACAACGGCGCCTACTTCTGCCAGCAC
>CAYRNF010000035.1:0-3388 GCA_964425695.1 uncultured Pseudoxanthomonas sp. | reverse complement strand
TCGGCTTCGAGGCGTTCGGCTTCGAGGCGTTCGGCTTCGAGGCGTTCGGCTTCGAGGCGTTCCGCTTCGAGGCGTTCCGCTTCGAGACGTTCGGCTTCGAGACGTTCGGCTTCGATGCGTTCGGCTTCAAGCCGCTCGGCCTCGATGCGCTCGGCTTCCAGCAGTGCGGCTTCCGCCTGCTGGGCGGCGTCGCGTTCGGCCTGGGCGCGCTCGGCGGCGAGGCGTTCGGCCTGGGCCTGCTCCTCCACTAGTCCGGCATGGCCGCTGAGCAAGGCCTCGACCGAGGTGGTTTCCAGCGGATCCACTTCGACCATGGGTGCGTCCGGCACCGGCGCCGGGCCTGCGATTCCCAGGCCATCCAGGTCCGCGGAACCGGACGCTGCGTGTTCGTGCGTGGCCGGCTCGGGCAGCGCATCGCGCAGCGATGCCAGCTGCGCGGCGAGCGCGGGGTCCGGCACGACGCGCGGCGAGTCCGTGCGCAGCGACTCGAGGGTGCGGGCCATCGCGTCGGCAACCGCCTTGAGCGCGGCGATGCCTTCGGCGGACGCGGGCTGCGCGTCGGCGCGCAGACGCTTGACGTAGCCTTCCGCGGGGCCGAGCACGTCGGTGATCGCCGGCACTTCGGCCATGGCGAAGGCGCCGTTGCTGGTGTGCAACGCGCGCAGCAGCGCCTCGTCCACCTGCGGGGCCGCGCCCCGCAGCCAGTGGCGCACGGTTTCGACGTGGCCTGCGACTTCGGCGTCCAGGATTTCCAGCAGCACCGCATCAACGTCGACGGCGATGCCGGCCGCGGCGGGCGAAGCCTCGACCGGCGGCTGCGCCGGGGCGGACGCGGCCAGGCGCACCTCCTCGCCGGCGGCGACGCGGTCGGCGACCTGCTGCAGTGCGTCCAGGTCCACCACGGCTGCGACCGGCTCGCCACGCAGCGCGGCGTGCAGCTGCGGCAACGCGGCGGCGGCCTGCTCCACCACGGCCACCACTGCGGGCGTCGCGGGACGGTGCCCGTCGCGCACCCGGTTGAGCATGTTCTCGATCTTCCAGCTGAACTCGCCCAGCAGGCGCGCGCCCACCAGGCGGCCGCTGCCCTTCAGGGTGTGGAAGACCCGGCGGACCGGGTGCAGGCGCTCCAGGTTCTCCGGCTCGTCGCGCCACGCCGGCAGCAGCTCGGACAGGTTGCCGATCTCTTCCTCGAACTCCTCCAGGAAGACTTCGCGGATTTCGTCGTCGATCTCGTCGCCGGCCGCATCGAAGCCGGTCGCGAGCGCGGGTGCCGCTTCGCCCGCGGGTGCCGCCGCTTCGGACGCGGCCGTGGCGGGCGTCTGCACGTCGACGAGCGGCGGCGGCGCGACTTCGGCGGCAGCCGTGGCGTCCTCCTCGTCGTGGCCGGTACGCTCGTCGAAGGTGGCATCGGCCGCGGACTGCCGCAACGGCCAGTAACCCAGCGTGGCCAGGCTGGCGCGGGTGATGTCGAGCAGGTCCTCGCGGCGCGCGCCTTCGTCCAGCCCTTCCAGGTACATCTCCAGGCTGGAGACGGCGTCGGCGAGGCGTTCGAGGTTTGCGGTATCCGGGGCGGCTTCGCCGCCGGCGAGGCCCGCCTGCAGGTAATCCTGCAGGCCGGTGGCCAGGTCGGCGGGATGGCCTTGGTCGAGCATGCGCAGCGCGCCGGCCACTTCGTGCAGCAGGCGCGGGGTGTCGGCCGCGACGTCCGGGTGCCAGCCGTCGAGCATGGACGCCATCACCGCCTCGCGCACCTGCGCCATGTTGGCGCCGGCCTCGCGCAGCAGAACCGCGGTGACCTGGCGCGTGCCGCTGGCGACCAGGTCGCCGCCCGCGTCGCTGCCCGCGTCGCCCATGCGCTCGACCTGGTCGTCGAGCGAGGCGTCCACGCGCAGCAGGGTGCCGGCGATGTCGAGCAGCGCATCTTCGCTGGCGGCCGACTCGCCGCGCGCGATCGCCGCCAGCGCGTCGCGCTGGGTGGCGATGCGAGAACTCGGCCCGTCCAGGCCGATCATGGACAGCGTATCCGCGATCCGTGCCAGCGCCACCGCGTGCGGCTGCAGGCCGTCGACGCCGCGCTGGGTGCCGCGCAGGTGCAGGTCCAGTGCATCCTTGACCTGCATCAGTTCTTCTTTCACCGCCGCCGAGACGGTACTCATCAGCTCGCGGTTGCGCCCGCCGAGGACGGCGCGTGCATGCGCCAGTTCGGCGTCGCTTGCGGCGCGGCCGTCGCCCAGGTCGCGCAGCGCCTGCAGTTCCAGCCGTTCCGATCCGCGGATGGTGCGGATCTGGTCCAGCAGCGGCGCCAGCGCCTCGGGCACGTCGCGGTGGCCGCCCTGCAGCCGCTCCAGGTAGTCGGGCAGCTGCACCAGGCCGCGCATCAGCAGCGACCCTGCGGCATGGGCATCGCCGGTGGCGCCATCGCGCAGGGCCAGCGCCAGCAGTCGCAGTTCGTCGGCGAGCAGCGCGGATGCCGGCAGCGCCAGCATCTGCAGGCTGCCGCGGACCTGCTGCAGCAGGTCCGCGCAGGTGGTCAGGCTGGCCTTGTCGGCGGGGCGCTCGGCCCAGGCCTCGACCTCCATGCGCGCCTGGCCCAGCAGCGTATCCAGCTCGGGCTTCACCCAGCCCAGCGCGGTGCGGTCGATCGCGTGGCGCAGCGCGGTCATCGCACGGCTCCGCGCGCGGCGTGCGCCGTGCGCTGCGCATCCGCGCGGCGCGGGGTCGGGGCGGGCGTCACTGGCCCGGCGGCGATGGCGGCCATCTGCGGCATTCCCTCAGGCACTCGGGCTCAGGCAGGCAGCTTGAAGTCGGCGACCGAGCGGCGCAGGTCGGCCGCCAGTTGCGCCAGCGTGCCGATCGACTCGGCCGTCTGGTTGGCGCCCTGCGAGGTCTGCGCGGTGATCGACTGGATCGTGTTCATCGCCGAGGTGATGTTGGTCGCCGCGGTGGACTGCTGCTGCGCCGCGGTGGAGATGCCCTGAATCAGGTCGGCGAGGTTGGTGGACACGTTTTCGATCTCGCCCAGCGCGGTACCGGCGTCTTCGGCCAGGCGCGCACCGGCGACCACCTCGGTGGTGGTCTGCTCCATGGAGCTGACCGCCTCGTTGGTGTCGGACTGGATGGTCTGCACCAGGGTCTCGATGCGCTTGGTGGCGTTGGACGCGCGTTCGGCGAGTCGCTGCACTTCGTCGGCCACCACCGCGAACCCGCGGCCTGCTTCACCGGCCGACGCCGCCTGGATGGCCGCGTTCAGCGCCAGGATGTTGGTCTGCTCGGAGATGTCGTTGATCAGTTCCACGATCGAGCCGATTTCCTGCGAGCTTTCGCCCAGGCGCTTGATGCGCTTGGAGGTTTCCTGGATCTGGTCGCGGATCGAGTCCATGCCGGCGAT
>CAYRNF010000034.1:0-7270 GCA_964425695.1 uncultured Pseudoxanthomonas sp. | reverse complement strand
AACAATTCATTCAAGCCGACGCCGCTTCGCGGCGCGGCTTAATTCAGGCGTTAGAGCCCAGATGGATTTGGTCGAGTTCTTGAAGTCGCTAAAGCCGGAGGAACTTCGCTTCATTGCAAGGCGCGACTATGGCGAGGATGCCGACACACATTTGGCATCTCTGCGAGGCGTGGTTGAGTCTGGGGGAAGGTTCCGAGAGAACCAGTATTGGCATCCCTATGAGGTGGTCGAACTCGGCGCGCACAGCTTGGTTCCTGGCCACCAACGGGAGTTCGTCGCCTGCACTTTGCTAGTGATCGCCGCGGTGCGCTCAGGGTTCGACACTTCCACAGATCTTGCTGGCACGTTTGCCGATCGCGCGGCAGACTATGACAAGCTCGACCCCGCACTCCGTGAGTCTGTGCTGGCCGCGTATGCGTCGGCTGGGCTCTAACAATTCCTTCAAGCCGACGCCCCATCGCGGCGCGGCTTAAGTCAGGTGTGAGAGCCCACATGAGCTTTCCGGCGCCGGCGGCAGAGGAAATCGCAAAGGTTGAAGCTGAGCTGGGCTATTCGCTGCCTGCACCACTGCTTGCAGCCTATGTGTCGCGTGGAAACGGAGGCTTTGGCCCGGAGTACGGATTGCTGGGGCTGGCCTCGGGGCACACCACAGATCAGGGAGACTCAGCGCTAGCCCTGTACCAATCGCTCTCCTCACTGGACCCCGATGACTCGGGGTGGGCTTGGCCGCGTCCACTTCTGCCGATTCTGCATGTCGGTTGCGCCATCTACTACTGCGTCAATTTGGCCGAGCCTGGCAATCCCGTGGTGCAGTTTGATCCCAACCCCTTCGGTCCCGGCGATGAATGGAGTCAAGCTTTCTCGGTCGTCAGCCCATCGCTTGAGAGTTGGCTGGGTGGGTTCTAACAACCGGTGGCTCCGCAGGCATGAGGACAGCCGCACTGGCGATCGCTGGGCATAACTGTCCATGGCCCTCTGGCTGGGCGGATGGTTGCGCAGCGTTCCCTTCAGTTAGCCGACTGTCAGTCCATGCGACGCGGCGCCGCTTCGACACTTTGGCCGCGCCCGCGACCGCACCGTCGACGTCGGGATCGAAAGCGCGCGACAGGGACGGTTAGGCTTGGCGCATACCGGATAGACCCTCTTCAGCCAGTGCCGCCGACCGCCGTGACCCAGCTCGAACAGATCGTCGCCTTCCTCAACAGCATCGGCGTGGCCACGCGCCAGGGCGTGGTCCCTGGAGACGCCTTCCTGCCTGGAATCAGGGTGACGCGCGGTGCGCTGGTGTACGACCCGCCCACGCTGCGGTGGCCCGGCGACCTGCTGCACGAAGCCGGACATATCGCGACGACGCCCGCAGCCCTGCGTGGCACGCTCGACGGCGGGATCGAGTTGCCAGGCGACGTGGGCCACGCCACCGAGGCCGAGGTCTCGGCGTGGGCCTACGCGGCTGCCTGCCACCTCCAGCTGGATCCGGCCGTGGTGTTCCACGGCGGCGGATACCAGGGCGCGGCGCCCGCACTGGTGGCGACGTTCGCGCTGGGCGTCTATCCGGGAGCCCCGGGCCTGGCCGCAGCCGGCATGACCCATGTGGGCGCTGCCGCACGCGCGGCAGGCCTATCGGTCTATCCGCGGATGGTGCGCTGGCTGCGCGCGTAGGCCTTTGCAGATGCGCCCGCGTGGGATCCTGCGCGGAGCGAAGCGACGCATCCGGCTCGACGACGGGAGCCCAGGGCGGCCGACGCTTCCGCGGGCTCGGGAGGCGCGAAGGCCGATCAGACGTCGGCTGGCGCCATGCGCCACCCATGCCGACCCTCCACGCCCGCAGCGTCTCCCGCACCACGGCGTAGCGCCCCAGCACCGCGGGTAGTGGGCCGGCGCATCGGCCTTCCCAAGCATGCTGTGGCAGGTGGCGATCGGCCCCGCCACCGTTCCCAGGCCCTGCCCCGCCATCGCGATGCCACGCGGCACGCCGAAGTCATGCCTCGCCCGCCCATGTGCAATGCGCGCGTCGTGTCGAATTCCGCCCGGCCGGTTCGTCGCCGTCAGGAAGGCGCGCGCCACGCGCCACGCAGGCAGCCCCATGCGCGTACTGGTGATGATCAAGGCCACGCCCCAGTCCGAGGCTGGACAGATGCCCGACGAGCCGTTCCTGCACGAGATGGCGCGTTTCAATGGCCAGCTCGACCGCGCCGGCATCCTGCTGGCGGGAGAAGGCCTGCAGCCCAGCAGCCATGGCGTGCGCGTGCGCTGCGGCGGGCGCGAACACCCTGCGCTGCGCGGGCCGTTCGCGCCTACGCGCGAATTGCTGGCCGGCTTCTGGCTGTGGGAGGTCCGCACCATGGACGAGGCCCTGGAATGGGCGAGACGCTGTCCCTGCCCGCCCGGCGAGCAGGCCGAGATCGAGATCCGCCCGCTGTACGAAGCCGAGGAACTCGCCGGGCACACCGCGCCGTCTCCGCGTCTGCAGATCGCCTGACATGCGCAGCGTCCAGGGCCTCGCCCAGCCATGCCGCTGCCTTGACCGCGCCGACCACGCCCTCGCACGCTCACGTTCCGACACACAACCCTCCCCTCCCACTCCACGCAGGAAGACGCCATGTCACGCAAGCTGTTCGTCAATCTCCCCGTCAAGGATCTCGACCGCTCGGTGCGGTTCTTCACCGCACTGGGCTTCGAGTTCAACCCGCAGTTCACCGACGAGAACGCCACCTGCATGATCATCGGCAGCGATTGCTACGCGATGCTGCTGGTGGAGAAGTTCTTTTCCACCTTCACCGACAAGACCATCGTGGACGCACGCGGCCACGTGGAGGTGATCAATGCGATCGGCATGGACAGCCGCGAGGCGGTGGATGCCATGGCCGACAAGGCGCTGGCCAGCGGTGGCACTGCGTTCGCCGAGGCGAAGGACTACGGCTTCATGTACCAGCGCAGTTTCCAGGACCCGGATGGACACCTGTGGGAGGTGTTCTTCATGGACGGCGAGCCGCCGGCCGCCTGAACCGCATCGCTTCCAACGCCCGCAAGGAGCTCTGCATGTACGTCGACGGTTTCCTCATGCCCGTTCCCAGAAAGAACGTGGCCGCCTACACGAAAATGGCCCGCAAGGCGGGCCGGATCTGGAAGGAGTACGGCGCACTCGATTACGTCGAATGCATCGCCGACGACGTGCCGCCGGGCAAGCTGACGTCGTTCCCGCAGGCGGTGCAGCTGAAGAAGGACGAAGTCGTGTTCTTCTCATGGATCGTCTACCGGTCGCGGCGGCACCGCGATGCGGTGAACGCCAAGGTCATGGCCGATCCGCGCATCGAAGCCATGGGTCCGCCGAATCCGATGCCGTTCGACGCGCAGCGGATGGTGTGGGGCGGATTCAAGTCCGTGGTGAAGCTGTGACCGGCACGCGCGGCTCCGTTTTCCCCGCCGATCCGTGCTCTCCAGAACGGCCGGCCCGGCCCGGCAGCGCCGCCTTGGCGCCGCCCTCCGGGCGGGCGTAGGCTCGTATTGCCCCACATCCAACAAGGAACCCCCATGAACACCGCCAACAGCGTCAACTGGTTCGAGATCTACGTGCAGGACATGGCGCGCGCCCGCGCGTTCTACGAAACCGTCTTCGGCATCCGCCTGGAAGGACTGAAGGTGCCGGACGATCCGGACAGTCCCGGGCTGGAAATGCTGGCATTCCCCGGCGACATGGAGCGCTATGGAGCGAACGGTGCGCTGTGCCGGATGCCGGGCGTGCCGTCCGGTCCTGGCGGCACGCTGGTGTACTTCGCCTGCGAGGACTGCGCGGTGGAAGGCGCGCGCGTCGCCGAGGCCGGTGGGCGCATCCAGCGCGAGAAGATGTCGATCGGCGAGTACGGGTTCATCGTGCTGGCCTTCGACACCGAGGGCAACATGTTCGGGCTGCATTCCATGGCGTAAGCCGCAGCGCGCACCGTGCCCCCGGGCGTGCGCGTGGTCATGCCGAAGGCGCGGGCCCGGATCCGCCCGGGCCCGCGCCCCTGTAAGCCGGCATTTGCGGGCAAGGCGGATCGGCGTGAAGAATCCCAGCTGGCAGGAGGCCGAGCACGCACCGCCTAGCCAACGCGGCCGTCGCCCAGCATGCCCAGCCCGCTACGCGCAGTTCGCCGCGCGGCGTTCGAAGGTTTCGCGCTCGCGCGCATTGCGCGTCAGGCCGGCGGCGCGCAGGAACTCCTCGCGGGCCTCGTCCCTGCGCCCCAGCCGGTCGAGCAGGTCGCCACGCACACCCGGCAGCAGCGCGTAGGCCTGCAGCTGCTTCTCGCCGCGCAACCCGTCCACCAGCGGCAGGGCGGCGTCGGGACCTTCGGCCATCGACACCGCCACCGCGTGGTTGAGCGCGATCACCGGCGACGGCGCCACCTGCAGCAGGCGCTCGTACAGGCGCGCGATCCGCCGCCAGTCGGTGTCGCCGGCACTCGCCGCGCGCGCATGGCAGGCGGCGATCGCGGCCTGCAGCGCGTAGAAGCCGTCTTCGCCTCCCTGCCGACGCACCACGTCCAGGCCCGCCAGCCCGCGTCCGATCAGCAGGCGGTCCCAGCGGCCGCGATCCTGGTCGAGCAGCAGGATCGGCATGCCTTCCGCATCGGTGCGCGCGTCCAGGCGCGAGGCCTGCAGTTCCATCAGCGCCACCAGCCCATGCACCTCCGGTTGCGCGGGCATGAGGCCGGCCAGCACGCGCCCCAGCCGCATGGCCTCCTGGCACAGCGCCGGGCGCATCCAGTCGTCGCCCGCGGTGGCGCTGTAGCCCTCGTTGAAGATCAGGTACAGCACCGCCAACACGGAAGACAGGCGTTCTTCCAGTTCGTCGCCGCGCGGTACTTCGTAGGGCTCGCCGCTCTCGCCCAGCGTGCGCTTGGCGCGCACGATGCGCTGCGCCACCGTGGCCTCCGGCACCAGGAACGCGCGCGCGATCTCGTCGGTGGTCAGCCCTCCCAGCAGCCGCAGGGTCAGCGCCACCTGCGCCTCGGTCGAAAGCACGGGATGGCAGGCGGTGAAGACCAGGCGCAGCAGGTCGTCGCCGATGTCGTCGTCGGCTCCTTCTTCGATCGCATCGCCGCTGGCGGCCTGCACCTCCTCGAGCTCGCGCGCGATGTCCTCGTGCTTGCGCGCACGCAGGGCATGCGCGCGCACCACATCGATGGCGCGGCGCTTGGCGGTGGCCATCAGCCAGGCACCCGGGTTGTCGGGCATGCCGTCACGGGGCCAGCGCTCCAGGGCCGCGATCAGCGTGTCCTGGGCCAGTTCCTCGGCCGTTCCCACGTCGCCATGCAGCATGCGCGCCAGCACGGCGATGACCTTGGGGGATTCGATGCGCCACAGCGCATCGAGCGTGCGGTGGAAATCTGGATCGGACATGGGCCGCGATATGAGCACCCGTGCCGGATGCATGCAAGTCCCGGAAGCGCGGTTCGCTGCGGTGGCGGAGCGCGCGGGGCACATCGCCTTCGCCAGGAGCGGGGCCTTCGTAACGCGTACGGCGCCGCGCTTGCGCGAGCGCAACGCCGGCTTGTACCGGCCATGCGGGCGACAGGAACCTTGCGCCCCCACCGATCCGATGGCCGGCCCCGGCCCCCATTGCGCACCGGCAGCGCGGCCACGCGCCAACTGCGCACGCCGGAACCATGCGAAGCGGATCGTCGTGCAGCGGCAACACGCATCTCCGGGCCGCCACCGCGTTGGTGGCGTGTCATGCGGATGACGCGTATGGGGGCGCGGATTCGACAATCGCGACTTGTCGCACGTGCCTAGTTCGAAGGCGACGGCACCATGTGGGTGCGTTTCGACCGATCGGCCTGCGGCGACAGACGATGTGTTGCGCGCAAGACTCACGCGCGACAGGCACGGCGCGCACATGCCCCAAACAAGCGAAGGCCCAGTCTCCCAGGTTGCCCTGGTCGGCTGAGCCTTCTATGCCGAAGCGATTGCTTCCGAAGCTTCCGATGTCTCCGACTTGCGTCTTCGATGTCTTCCGCGTCTTCCACTTTTTCTTCGACACGTGCAGGTTACGACGCGCCGTCTTAAGAAAGTGTCAATCCGGTGACCGATTCGCGCGCAACCGATGGGCGGTCGCGCACGCATTCAGGCCCAGGGCCACCAGCCCTGTCCGCACTGCGCGTAGCGATCGGCGGCGCGTTCGAACCGGTTGCGTACGCTCACGCCGCCGCACAGCAGGTACAGCGGCAGGAACAGCGGGCCGAGCACCATGTACTGGAACACATGCGCGCGCTCGTGGTCGGCAAGCAGGATCGGCGGCTCGTCTCCGTGGCCGGCGCGGTGCGCGTAGGTCACGCAGGGCGAATCGAGCGTGTCGCCGGTGTGCAGGATCGTATTGCCCAGCGTGAGCGCGCCGCCCGGCCCCCACGGCCAGCGATGGAAGACGATGGCCAGGTCGCGCCGGCTCCAGTGCGCGTGCGCGCCGAAGGCAATGCCGACGACGCCGGCGACCAGACCCAGCAGCGTGTTGGGCGATGCCCACAGCACGCCGAGCACGCGCGCGGCGGTGAGGCCGGGCCGCGCCGGCGCGTGGCGCGTGGTCAATCGCTGCCTTCCGGAATGACCAGCCACAGGATCAGGTAGACCAGGATCCCGGGAAACGCGACCGACACGATGGAAATCACCACGAACAGGAACCGCAACAGCGTCGGGTTCCAACCGTAGCGACGGGCGATGCCGCCCAGCACGCCGGCCAGGATGCGATCGTGGCGGGAACGGGTCATCGGGACGTGGGTGTTCATGCGCACACAAGGTCGGGGGTTGGGCCGAGTCTAGCGCGGCGCGCCTTCAAGGTTCTGTCGCCCCAAACGCGGTGGGATCGCGCGTTTGCACGGATGGCTCCACCGCCGCGATGCGTGGGCGCCTGCGCTCCATGCCACGGCGGAAAGCCGGTACCCGGTTCCTACCCCGCCCGCGCGGCCAGCCAGTCGTGGATGGTCTGCGGCACTTCCTTCTGCGCGCGGCCGGACACGTAGATGCCGATGTGGCCGCCGCGGAAGCTCAGTTCGGTGTAGTCGTCGGTGCCCACCAGATCCTTCAGCGCGCGCGAGGCGTCCGGCGGCACCAGATGGTCCTGTTCCGCGTAGATGTTGAGCACGGGCATCTCCACCATGCCCAGGTGCACTTCGTTCCCGCCGATGGTCACGCCGCCGTTGACGAAGCCGTTGCCCTGGTAGAACTGCTTGATGAACTGGCGGAACGCTTCGCCGGCCTGGTCGGGCGAGTCGAAGATCCACTTCTCCATGCGCAGGAA
>CAYRNF010000033.1:0-8309 GCA_964425695.1 uncultured Pseudoxanthomonas sp. | reverse complement strand
TGCACCTGCGGCACCCAGTCGTGCTCGATGCGCAGCATGGCCAGCCGCAGGCGCGAGCGCGACAGCGGGTCCACGGGCATGAGCGGCGGATGCGGATAGCGTTCGTCGATGTATTCGCTCACCACGCTGGCTGCGTAGAGCACCAGCTCGCGCTCGACCAGCGTCGGCACGGAGTGGTAGGGGTTCAGGTCGATCAGGTCTTCCGGCGGGTTCTGCGGATCCACCGGTACGAAATCGAAGGTCACGCCCTTGGCGGCAAGCACCAGACGCACGCGGTGGCAAAGGACGTCGTCCACCGAGGAAAACAGGGTCAGCGTGTTACGCAAGCGCGGGCTCACCGCCACCATGGGTTTCTCCATAACCGGACGGCCGGCCCGCGCCACCTGCCCCTCGCAGGAATGGTCGCCCTGGCGCGGCTGGCCACGGCCCCGCACTCTATGCGGTTTCGCGCGTCTCGCACAGGGGCGCCGGGTTGCGGCGGCGCGGCAGGCGGGGTCCGGACGCCGCAGCGCGCGCGGTTCGCGGACGCTGCGGCGGCGCTTGCACCGTCAGTGGACGTCGCGCCAGTACTCGTTCTTGAGCAGCCAGGCCAGGAAGCTCAGCAGCACCAGGAACAGGATCACCCACACGCCGATCCCTTCGCGCTTGAGCGCGGCCGGCTCGGCGGCGTACTCCAGGAACGCGGTGATGTCGCGCGCGGTCTGGTTGAATTGCTCGGCGCTCTGGGTGCCCGGCCGCGCGACCTTCAGCGCTTCCACGGGCCGCTCGCCCGCGGCATCGGCCTTGCCGAATTCAGCCTGCTGCAGGCCCTGCAGTTCCCACAACGGGTTCGGCATCGAGGCGTTGGGGAACAGCTTGTTGTTCCAGCCCAGAGGCCGCGACTCGTCCAGGTAGAACGACTTCAGGTACGTGTACACCCAGTCGCTGCCGCGCACCCGGGTGATCAGCGAAAGGTCGGGCGGCATCTTGCCGAACCACTTCTCCGCGCCCGCTGCCGGCATCGACACCTGGACGTGCTCGCCGAACTTCGCGCCGGTGAAGTTGAGGTTCTCCATGACCTCCTCTTCGCTCAGACCGAGGTCCTCGGCCATGCGCGAATAGCGCAGGTACTTGAGCGAATGGCAGCCGGAGCAGTAGTTCATGTAGAGCTGCGCGCCGCGTTGCAAGGACGCGCGGTCGCCCAGGTCCGTACCGGCCTGCTCCACGTCGCCGCCAGCGGCCGCCAGGGCGCCGAAGGACAGCATCAGGCCCGCGGCCACGCAGGCCGCCTTGCGGGCGAAATTCTTAATCATGCATCGTCACCCGTTCCGGCACCGGCTTGGTCCTGTCGAGCTTGGTCCACACCGGCATGGTGATGAAGAAGGCGAAGTAGAGGAAGGTCAGCACGCGGCCGATCTGGGTTTCCACCGGATCGGTGCCGGGGCCGGCGCCGATCTTGCCCAGCCACACGAAGCACACCACCAGCATCGCGAGCATGGCCTTGGTGATCCACCCGCGGTAGCGGTGCGACCGCACCGGGCTGCGGTCGAGCCAGGGCACCAGGAACAGGATGGCGATCGCCGCGAACATCACGATCACGCCGCCGAGCTTGTCAGGCACCACGCGCAGCATCGCGTAGTACGGCGTGTAGTACCACACCGGCTTGATGTGCTCGGGCGTCACCAGGCGGTTGGCCTCGGTGAAGTTGTCGTGCTCCAGGAACCAGCCGCCGAACGCGGGCGCGAAGAAGATGATGAACGCCGCGATGGTCAGGAAGCAGAACACGTAGAACGTGTCCTTGACCGTGAAGTACGGATGGAACGGCACGCCGTCGGCGGGCGCGGCGGCGGACCAGCGGTTGCCCTTCGGGCCCTTCTTGATCTCGACGCCGTCGGGGTTGTTGGAGCCCACCTCGTGCAGCGCGCCGATGTGCAGCACGACCAACAGCAGCAGAACCAGCGGCAGGGCGATCACGTGCAGCGCGAAGAACCGGTTGAGCGTGGCGTCGCTGGGCAGGTAGTCGCCCATGATCCACTCCGTCAGGCCGTTGCCGATCACAGGGATGGCGCCGAACAGCGAGATGATCACCTTGGCGCCCCAGAACGACATCTGGCCCCACGGCAGCACGTAGCCCATGAACGCCTCGGCCATCAGCACCAGGTAGATCAGCATGCCCAGGATCCACACCAGCTCGCGCGGCTTCTTGTAGCTGCCGTACATCAGGCCGCGGAACATGTGGATATAGACCACGATGAAGAACAGCGACGCGCCGGTGGAGTGCATGTAGCGGATCAGCCAGCCCCACTCCACGTCGCGCATGATGTACTCGACCGACGCGAAGGCTTCCGCCGCGCTCGGCTTGAAGTGCATCGTGAGGAAGATGCCGGTGACGATCTGGTTGACCAGCACCACCATCGACAGCACGCCGAAGATGTACCAGATGTTGAAGTTCTTGGGCGCGTAGTACTCGGTCATGTGCTTGCGGTACGCCGGCATCAATGCCGGCGCGCGCTCGTTGACCCAGTCCATGACGTTGTTGGCGCCGCGGGTGATGATGTTCGCCATGGCTTACGCCGCCCCCGTGCCGGACGCGCTATTTGACTGCGAGGGATCGACGCCGATCACGATGGTGTTGTCGTCCTGGTAGTGGTGCGGCGGCACGACCAGATTGGTCGGCGCGGGGACGCCCTCGTAGACGCGGCCGGCCATGTCGAACTTCGACTTGTGGCACGGGCAGAAGTAGCCGCCCTTCCATTCCGCATCGAACGGCGCCGGACGGATCTCAGCCACCATCTCCGGCGAGCAGCCCAGGTGCGTGCACAGGCCGACCAGCACCGAGATCTCGGGCTTGATCGAACGCAGTTCGGGGCTACTGGACTGGATGTAGGCCGGCTGCTGGTCCGCGTTCTGCGACTTGGGGTCACGCAGGTTGCCGTCCAGGGTGGGCAGCGCCTCCAGGATCGCCTTCGAGCGCTTCACGATCCAGATCGGCTGGCCGCGCCATTCGAAGATCAGGCGCTGACCTTCCTGGAGCGCACTGATGTCCGCGATCACCGGCGCGCCGGCGAGCTTGGCGCGGGCGCTGGGACTCCAGGACTTGATGAAGGGGACCGCTGCGAAACCCGCGCCGACCGCACCCACCACCGCCGTGGTGGCAGTGAGGAAACGCCGGCGGCCCAGGTTGTCGGGCACCTGGTCTGGTGCGTTGTCAGGCTGGCCGGCCTGCGCCGGATCCAGCACACTTTGGTTGGACATCCGCCACTCCGAAAATCAGGCCCGCTGGCGCGGGCTTGCATTGAAATACGACAGTTCCGGGCGGCCAGGCGCATGCGCGCGGTGGCGAAAGCGGCTGCCGCAAAGACGGTCAAGTGTAGCGGAACGCTGAATCGGCCGACAATCTCCGCCCGCCTTCCCAGGGCGTCACTGGGTCCGCAGCGTCGCCCGGTAGCGGTCCGCGAGCATCCCCACGCGCTCCACGTAGCGCCGGGTCTCGCTGTAGGGCGGAACGCCCTTGTACTTGTCCACCGCGCCCTCGCCGGCGTTGTAGCCGGCGGCGGCCAGGGTGAGGTTGCCGTTGAAGCGCTTGAGCAGCCACGACAGGTACTGGACCCCGCCGCGGATGTTCTGGCCGGCATCGAACGCGTTGCTGACACCGAAGCGGCGCGCGGTGGCGGGCATGAGCTGCATCAGCCCCTGGGCGCCGACGCGCGACAGGGCATTGGGCCGGTACGCGGATTCGGCATGGATGATCGCGCGCACCACGGCTTCCTCGACGCCGAAATCGCGCGCGGCCGCCGCGATTTCGGCCCGGTAGGCACTGGTGTTGAGCGTGACCCGCCCGAAGTTCACCCTGGGCTGCACGCCGCAGGCGTAGCAGGTCTCCATCTCGAAGATGGGATATTCGACCCGGCTCACGCTCACGTTGGCGACGCCCTTGGGGCGCCGGTTGCTGTAGTTGCGCACCCCCTTGGCATCCACGTAGGAATACGTGGTGGACGCGCCCATGCGCACGAAGCGCGCCTTGCGCGGGGTGGAGGTGCCGGCGCTCGCCGGGGTCGCGGTGGCCGGACCCGCCGTAGCGGGCGACGCCGCAGCGGTCACCGCGCCGGCGGCGGCGGGCGCAGGCGGCGCCGCGCTGGAACGGCGCTGCCGGGGTTCGGAATAGGTGCTCACCGCGGTACACGACGCACCCGGCACGCGCTTGCTGGAATAGCTGCGTACGCCGTCCTTGCCCTCGCAGCGGTAGACGGTGCCCGCCATGGCCGCCGGCGCCAGCAGCAGCGCCGCCAGCACGAGCAGGGCTTTCGCGTGTCCCCTTCCCCCGTTCATCGCGCCGAGTGTCACCCGCCTTGCCTCGCTTGCCAAGTCCTTGATCTGTCAACGCAAGCTGCGGAAGCGGCAGGACGTGACCGGATACACTGATTGCCCCGGCCCCGCGCCGCAGCCTCCGGCCCGGCATCACCTCCGCGCCCCGGAAAACCCATGAACGACGCCTTCCCGACCCTGTCGCCGCCCTCCGATGCCGCACCCGGCGCCCCGTCTGCGCCCGGCAAGCCCGTGGCCGGCAAGCTCTTCATCCAGACCCACGGCTGCCAGATGAACGAGTACGACTCGTCGCGCATGGCCGACGTCCTGGCCGCGGCCGAAGGCATGGAGCTGACCACGAACGTCGAAGAAGCCGACGTGATCCTGGTCAATACCTGCTCAATCCGCGAAAAAGCACAGGAGAAGGTGTTCAGCCAGCTCGGCCGCTGGCGCCAGCTCAAGCAGGGCCGGCACAACACGGGCGCGCCGCCGGTGCTGATCGGCGTCGGCGGTTGCGTGGCCAGCCAGGAGGGCGAAGGGATCCTGAAGCGCGCCCCCTACGTGGACCTGGTCTTCGGGCCGCAGACCCTGCACCGCCTGCCGGAACTGATCCAGGCCCGGCGCGCGTCCGGCCGGGCGCAGGTGGACATCAGCTTCCCCGAGATCGAGAAGTTCGACCGCCTGCCCGAACCGCGCGCGGAGGGGCCGTCGGCCTTCGTTTCGATCATGGAGGGCTGCAGCAAGTACTGCAGCTTCTGCGTGGTGCCGTACACCCGCGGGGAAGAGGTCAGCCGCCCGTTCGAGGATGTGCTGGTCGAAGTGGCGCAACTGGCCGCGCAGGGCGTGCGCGAGGTGAACCTGCTGGGCCAGAACGTCAACGCGTATCGCGGCCCGATCAGCGGCAGCGACGAGGTTGCGGACCTTGCCCTGCTGATCCGCGCGATCGCCGAGATCGACGGGATCGGCCGGATCCGCTTCACCACCTCGCACCCGCTCGAATTCAGCGACGCGCTGATCGAGGCCTACCGCGACGTGCCCAAGCTCGCCAACTACCTGCACCTGCCGGTGCAGTCCGGCAGCGACCGGATCCTGGCGGCGATGAAGCGCGGCTACACGGCGCTGGAGTTCAAGCAGAAGATCCGCAAGCTGCGCGCGGCGCGGCCGGACATTTCGATTTCCTCGGACTTCATCGTCGGGTTCCCTGGCGAGACCGATGCGGATTTCGAGCGCACCATGAAGCTGATCGAGGACGTCGGCTTCGACCAGAGCTTCAGCTTCATCTACTCGCGCCGCCCGGGCACGCCCGCGTCGGACCTGCCCGACGATGTGGACGACGCCACCAAGCACGCGCGCCTGTCGCGGCTGCAGGCGCATATCAATGCGCACAGCTTCGCCCTGTCCAAGGCGATGGTGGGCAGTACCCAGCGCGTGCTGGTGACCGGCACCTCGCGCAAGGACGCGAGCGAACTGACCGGCAAGACCGAGAACATGCGCCAGGTGAATTTCGCCGGTCCGGCGCGCCTGATCGGGCAGTTCGTGGACGTGGTGGTCACCGAGGCGCTGCCCAACTCGCTGCGCGGGCGCGTGCTGCTGGTGGACGGCGCGGCGTGATGCGGCGCGCCGTGCGCGGGGTGGCGCGATGAACGCCAGGCGCTGGCTGGCGCGACGCGCGCTCGGCCTGTGGTTCCTGGGGATCGCCGCGCTGGGCCTGCTGCGCTGGTGGATGAAGGTGGGGCGCGAAGGCGCCCCGGCGCATGCGCCGGACGCCGTGCTGTGGCTGGCGGGGTCGCTGCTGCTGGCGGCGATCGGCCTGGTGGCGCTATGGCGTGCCCGCTGAAGGGGCGGCGTCCGCCTCGTAGACCGGCTTTCCGTCCACGTACGTCGCGCGCACGCGCATGGTGAGCAGGTCGCGCGGTGCGACGGCGAGCGGATCCGCGTCCAACACGACGAAGTCCGCGCGCTTGCCGGGTTCCAGGCTGCCGACTTCGCGTTCGGCGAAGCCCGCGTAGGCGGCGTCCAGGGTGAAGCCGCGCAGCGCCTCGAACGCGGTGAGCTTCTCCTGCGGCATCCAGCCACCTGCGGGACGGCCGTCTGCATCGGCGCGGGTCACGGCGGCGTACAGGCCCAGCCGCGGATCGACGGATTCGACCGGGAAGTCCGAGCCCAGCGCGAGCCGCGTGCCTGCGTCGCGCAGCTGCCGCCACGCATAGGCGCCGGTGATGCGCTGCGGGCCGACGCGCTGCTCGGCCCAGGGCATGTCGCTGGTGGCGTGCGTGGGCTGCATGGCGGCGATCACGCCCAGCGGCGCCAGCCGGGCCAGGTCCGCGGGCGCGAGCACCTGTGCGTGCTCGATACGCCAGCGGTGGTCGCCGGTGGCGGCATCGCCCAGCGCCTTGGCGTAGATGTCCAGCGTCTCGCGGTTGCCGGCGTCGCCGATGGCATGGGTGGCCACCTGCACGCCGCAGCGCCGTGCCTTGGCGGCGATGCGGTCCTGCTCCTGGCGCGAGGTGCGCATCAGGCCGCGGTTGCCCGGATCGTCGCTGTAGTCCGCCAGCAGCGCCGCGCCGCGGCTGCCGAGCGCGCCGTCGCCGTACACCTTGACCGCGCGCAGCTGCAGGCGGCCGGACGGGTGGCGGTACAGCCCGCGGGTACAGACGTACTCCAGCGCGCCCTCGTCGCCCGCGGCCATGGCGCTGATCCGCAGCGGAAGTTCGCCACGATCCGCGAGCTGCCGGTAGCGGTCGAAGTCGGCCATCGGCACGCCCGCGTCGTGCACGCCGGTGAGCCCATGCGCCACCGCTTCGCGCATGCCCAGGACCAGCGCGCGTTCGGCGGTGGCGGCATCGACGGCGGGGCGGGCGTCGCGCACCAGCTCCATGGCGCTGTCGATGAACACCCCGGTGGGGCGGCCGCGCTCGTCGCGGCGGATCTCGCCGCCTTCGGGTTGCCAATCGCCGGACAGCTCGCGCCGGACGACACGCATCGCGGCGCTGTTGGCCCACCAGGCATGGCCGTCGACGCGCTCCAGCCAGACCGGGCGCTCGGGGAACGCGCCATCGAGGTCAGCGGCGGTAGGCCAGTCGCCACCGGGCCAGTCGTTCTGGTCCCAGCCGCGGCCGATCAGCCATGCGTCCGGCGGCAGCGTGGCGGCGAAGCGACGCAGGCGTTCCAGCACATCCGCCTTGTCGCGGGCGCCCACCAGGTCGGCGGTCAGGCGGGTCATGCCCAGGTCCGCGATGTGGGCGTGCGCGTCGATCAAGCCCGGGA
This sequence comes from uncultured Pseudoxanthomonas sp., assembly GCA_964425695.1. Taxonomy (GTDB): domain Bacteria; phylum Pseudomonadota; class Gammaproteobacteria; order Xanthomonadales; family Xanthomonadaceae; genus JAKPBU01. The sequence goes on along the minus strand of CAYRNF010000033.1, from coordinate 758 downwards.
TCACCGTGGCATCGCCCAGGTCCAGCCGGCGCGCGCCCGGATAGCGCCGCAGCAGCGCGTCGGCTTGGCCCACCGCCAGGATGCGGCCGGCATCGTCATAGGCCAGCGCCTGCGCGACCGGGCGCGCGGCATCCATGGTGTGGATGCGCGCTGCGCTGAGTACGGTGGTCTGCGCCAAAGCGGCCGTTGTTCCCAAGGCCAGCAACGCGCCGGCCAACCCCTGCATCGCTCCACGCATGTTCGCTCCCCCGTCCGGATGCTGCGACTTTACGCGAGCCCGTGCGGCCCTACGCCAGCGTCATGGCGGCTTCGCATTGCACCCGCTACCCTCCCGGCCCCATGCACCAAGACGATTTCACCCTGGAACCCGCCGACAACGAGCGCCTGGCCAACCTGGCCGGCCCGTTCGATGCCCACCTGCGCCAGATCGAGCTGCACCTGGGCGTGGAGATCGCCAACCGCGGCAACGTGTTCCGGGTGACCGGGCGCGACGATGCCGCGGTGGCGCAGGCGAAGAAGCTGTTGCAGCGCCTGTACGACGAAGCCGCGGACGAGACCTTCGATGGCCAGGCCATCAACCTGCGGCTGAACGCGCTGGCCTCGGGCGAATCCGCGCCGCCCGCACGCGGGGCCTATGCCCCGCAGGACGTGGCGGTGCGGGTCAAGCGCGGCACCATCCGCGGACGTGGACCGAACCAGCAGAAGTACCTGCACGCCATCGCCACCCACGACATCAACTTCGGCATCGGCCCGGCCGG
>CAYRNF010000032.1:0-8548 GCA_964425695.1 uncultured Pseudoxanthomonas sp. | reverse complement strand
GTGCTGGAGTTCGCCTGGGGCACCGACATGGACCAGGCCAGCCTGGAGGTGCGCGACAAGATGGAGATCGTGCAGCTGCCCCTGGAGGCCGAGCCGCCGGTGCTGCTGCGCTTCAATCCCAGCACCGAACCGATCATGCGCCTGGCGTTGTCGGCGAAGGGCGACGACGAAGGCGACGCGATCCGGCGCCTGACCGAGCTGCGCCGCTACGCGGACGACGACCTGAAGAAGAAGCTCGAGCCGGTCGACGGCGTCGCCGCGGTCAAGGTGGGCGGCGGTCTCGAGGACGAGGTGCAGGTCGATATCGACCAGCAGAAGCTGGCGCAGCTGAACCTGCCCATCGACACGGTGATCCAGCGCCTGCAGCAGGAGAACGTCAACGTCTCCGGCGGACGCCTGGAGGAAGGCACGCAGCGTTACCTGGTACGCACGGTGAACCAGTTCGCCAGCGTCGAGGAAATGCGCGAGATGCTGGTCACCACGCAGAGCGCGGGTGGTGGCGACAACGCCGCGGCGGAAGAGATGATGCGCGTGGCCGCCGCGTCGGGCGATGCGGCCTCCATGGCGGCCGCGTCGCGCGCGCAGAGCGCCGGCGGAAGTTCGGCCGTGGCCGGCGGCAAGCCGGTGCGGCTGAAGGACATCGCCGATGTGCGCCAGGGCTACAAGGAACGCGAGGCGATCATCCGCCTGGGCGGCCGCGAGGCGGTGGAACTGGCGATCTACAAGGAAGGCGACGCCAACACCGTGTCGTCCGCCGATGCGGTGACCGAGCGGCTCGAGCAGATCCGCGAGCAGATGCCGGACGACATCGAGCTGACCGTCATCGACGACCAGTCGCAGTTCATCCGCCACGCCATCAGCGACGTCAAGAAGGACGCGGTCATCGGCGGCCTGCTGGCGGTGCTGATCATCTTCCTGTTCCTGCGCGACGGCTGGAGCACGTTCGTGATCTCGCTGTCGCTGCCGGTCTCGATCGTCGCGACGTTCTTCTTCATGGGCCAGTTCGGCCTGAGCCTCAACGTCATGTCGCTGGGCGGCCTGGCGCTGGCGACCGGCCTGGTGGTGGACGATTCGATCGTGGTGCTGGAATCCATCGCCAAGGCGCGCGAGCGCGGGCTGGGCGTGCTCGACGCCGCGATCGCCGGCACGCGCGAAGTCAGCATGGCGGTGGTGGCATCCACGCTCACCACGATCGCCGTGTTCCTGCCGCTGGTGTTCGTGCAGGGCATCGCCGGACAGCTGTTCCGCGACCAGGCGCTGACGGTGGCGCTGGCGATCTTCATGTCGCTGATCGTGTCGATGACGCTGATCCCCATGCTCAGCGCGCTCAAGGGCACGCCGACAGGGCGTTTCGCCGAGGAACCGCCGCACCCGCAGTGGCAGCCGCAGTCACGCTGGAAGAAGCCCGTCGCCGCAGGCAAGCGTGGCGTGGGGCTGGCCATCCGCAGCGTGTTCTATGCCATCGCCTGGGGGTTCATTCGCCTGTGGCGCGGCATCGTGGCCGTGGTTGGTCCCGTAATGCGCAAGGCCAGCGACCTGGCGATGGCGCCGTACGAGCGCGCCGAGCGCGGTTACCTGCGCCTGCTGCCCAATGCATTGCGCCGCCCCGCGCTGGTGCTGGTGCTGGCCGGCGGCGCGTTCGTGGGCACGTTGCTGCTGGTGCCGCTGCTGGGTACGGACCTGATCCCCCAGCTGGCGCAGGACCGCTTCGAGATGACGGTGAAGCTGCCGCCCGGCACGCCGCTGCGCGAGACCGACGCGCTGGTCAAGGACCTGCAGGTGGCGCACGGCAAGGACGAGGGCATCCGCGCGCTGTACGGCGTCAGCGGTACCGGTACGCGGCTGGACGCCAGTCCCACCGAGAGCGGCGAGAACATCGGCAAGCTCTCCATCGTCATGGAAGACGGCGGCAGCGCGGAGCTGGAAGCCAGCCAGACCGAGAAGCTGCGCGCCACCATGCGCAACCATCCCGGTGCGCAGGTCGATTTCTCGCGGCCCGAGCTGTTCTCGTTCTCGCCGCCGCTGGAAATCGAACTGCAGGGCCAGGACCTGGCCAGCATCGAGCGCGCCGGCCAGCGGCTGGCCGCGATGTTGCGCGCCAACCCGCACTACGCGGACGTGAGTTCCACGGTGGAGGAAGGCTTCCCCGAGATCCAGATCCGCTTCGACCAGGAGCGCGCCGGCGCGCTGGGGTTGTCGACCCGGCAGATCGCCGACGAGGTGGTGAAGAAGGTGCGCGGCGACGTGGCCACGCGCTACAGCTTCCGCGATCGCAAGATCGACGTGCTGGTGCGCGCGCGCGAATCCGACCGCGCGTCGGTGGAGGACATCCGGCGCCTGGTGGTGAACCCGGGCAGCAGCCAGCCGGTCCTGCTCGCATCGGTCGCCGACGTCGTGGCCACCACCGGGCCCAGCGAGATCCACCGTGCCGACCAGGTGCGCGTGGCCATCGTCTCGGCCAACCTGCGCGACATCGACCTGGGCGGCGCGGTGGCCGAAGTGCAGCAAATGGTCGACGATGCGGCCGCCGAAGGAAACGGCCTGGGCGCCGACGTGCGCATGCAGATCGGCGGGCAGGGCGAGGAGCTGCAGCAGTCGATCAACTCGCTGCTGTTCGCCTTCGCGCTGGCGGTGTTCATGGTGTACCTGGTCATGGCGTCGCAGTTCGAATCCCTGCTGCATCCGTTCGTGATCCTGTTCACCATCCCGCTGGCGCTGGTGGGCGCGGTGCTGGCCCTGCTCGTCACCAACTCCACGATCTCCGTGGTGGTGTTCATCGGCCTGATCCTGCTGGTAGGGCTGGTGACCAAGAACGCGATCATCCTGATCGACAAGGTCAACCAGCTGCGCGAGGCGGGCGTGGCCAAGCGCGAGGCGCTGGTCGAGGGCGCGCGTTCGCGCCTGCGGCCGATCATGATGACCACGCTGTGCACGCTGTTCGGCTTCCTGCCGCTGGCGCTGGCCTTCGGCGAAGGCGCCGAAGTTCGCTCGCCCATGGCGATCACCGTGATCGGAGGGCTGCTGGTGTCCACGCTGCTGACCTTGCTGGTGATTCCCGTGGTGTACGACCTGCTGGATCGCCGGTCGGACGAGAGCTACCGCGAACGCGGACGCCGTGCGCGGCGCGACGCGCGCGAGGTCGCCGCGCACGTGGCCGAGGAGCAGCAGCCGCTGGACGGCGACGGCCTGCCGCAGGGAGCGCGCTGACATGAGCGTCGCGGAGCTCAGCATCAAGCGGCCCGTCAGCACGGTGATGCTGTTCGTGTCGCTGTTCGTGATCGGGCTCATCGCCGCGGTGCGGCTGCCGCTGGAGGCGTTCCCGGAAGTCTCGCCGCCCTTCATCTTCGTGCAGCTGCCGTACCCGGGCTCCACGCCGGAGGAAGTGGAGCGCACCGTGCTGCGCCCGGTGGAGGAGGCCATCTCCACCATGACCGGCATCAAGCGCATGGACGCGCAGGCCAATTCGGAAGGCGCGCGGGTGTTCCTGCAGTTCTCCGACTGGGAACGCGACGTCGCCATCGCCGCGTCCGAGGCGCGCGAGCGCATCGACGCGATCCGCGACGAGCTGCCGGACGACCTGCAGCGCTACAACGTGCTCAAGTTCAGCACCACCGACCAGCCGGTGCTGCGCGTGCGCCTGGCCAGCCAGGCGGACCTGACCGGCGCGTACGAGATGATCGACCGTGAGTTCAAGCGGCGCCTCGAACGCATCCCCGGCGTGGCACGCGTGGACGTCACCGGCGCGGCACCCAACGAGGTGGAGATCGCCATCGCCCCCGACCGGCTCACCGCGCACGGGATCGGCCTCAACGAACTGACCAGGCGCCTGCAGGCGATCAACTTCTCGGTTTCGGCCGGACAGATCGAGGATGCGGGACGCCGGCTGCGCGTGCAGCCGGTGGGCGAGATCGCCGACCTGCAGCAGTTGCGCGACCTGGTGCTCGATGCGCGCGGCACGCGCCTGGGCGACATCGCCGACGTGCGCCTGAAACCCTCGCGCCTGAACTACGGGCGCCGGCTGGACGGCAGGCCCGCCATCGGCCTGGACATCTTCAAGGAGCGCAACGCCAATCTGGTGGAGGTGTCGCGCAATGCGCTGGCCGAGGTGGAGGAGATCCGCAAGGATCCGGCGCTGAGCGACATCAAGGTCATCATCATCGAGAACCAGGGCGACAACGTGACCTCGTCGCTGCTGGAACTGGCCGAGGCCGGCGGCGTGGGCCTGCTGCTGTCGATCATGGTGCTGTGGTTCTTCCTGCGTCACTGGCCGTCGGTGGCGATGGTGAGCCTGGCGATTCCGATCTGCTTCGTGATGACGCTGGGCTTCATGTACTTCTTCGGCGTCACGCTCAACATCCTGTCCATGATGGGCCTGCTGCTGGCCGTGGGCATGCTGGTGGACAACGCGGTCGTGGTGGTGGAAAGCATCTACCAGGAGCGCGAGCGCATGCCCGACCAGCCGCGGCTGGCCTCGATCCTGGGCACGCGCCACGTCGCCATCGCCCTGTCGGCCGGCACGCTGTGCCACTGCATCGTGTTCCTGCCCAACCTGTTCGGCGACAAGAACTTCCTGAGCATCTACCTGGGGCAGATCGCCATCACCATCTCGGTGTCGCTGCTGGCGTCGTGGCTGGTGGCGGTGAGCCTGATCCCCATGATCTCCGCGCGGCTCAAGACGCCGCCGGCGCTGCATTCGGCCAACGGCGTGATCCCGCGCCTGCAGAAGCGCTACGCGGGGTTCCTGCGCTGGACGCTGGAACACCGCGGCTGGAGCGTGGCGGGCATCGCGCTGATCGTGGCGATCAGCGTGGGCCCCATGATCTGGACCAAGAAGAACATGTTCGGCGGCGACGACGGCGACCAGGCCGAGCTTTACTACCAGTGGAAGGGCGCCTACACCCGCGAGCAGATGTCCGACGAGATCCTGCGCGTTGAGAATTTCCTGGACGCGAACCGGGCCAAGTACCACATCGAGCAGATCTACTCGTACTACAGCGAGGAAGGGTGGGGCGGCACCCAAGTCAAGTTCGACATGGACAAGGCCGGCGACGTCAAGGCGCTGACCGAGCAGCTGCGCAAGGACCTGCCGAAATCCGCGCGGGCCGACATCGGCATCGGCAACCAGGGCGGGCCAGGCGGTGGTGGCGGCGGGCCGGGCGAGAACGTGTCGGTGCAGCTCACCGGCGACTCGTCCCACGTGCTGGCGGAGCTGGCCAAGGAGATCGTGCCGATCCTGGCCAAGCGCGCGGAACTGCGCGACGTGCGCGTGGATACCGGCGACCAGAACAGCGAGCTGTCGGTCCGCGTGGACCGCGAGCGCGCCGCGGCGTTCGGCTTCAGCGCGCAGGAAGTGGCGCAGTTCGTGGGCCTGGCGCTGCGCGGCGCGCCGCTGCGCGAGTACCGCAGCAACGACACCGAAGTGCCGGTGTGGGTGCGCTTCGCGGGCGCCGAGGACTACGGTACGGCGGACCTGGAAGGCTTCATGGTGCGCGCCCCGGACGGCCGCAGCGTGCCGCTGCTGGCGATGGTCGACGTGGCGGTGCGGCCTTCGGCCACGCAGGTCTCGCGCGCCAACCGCCAGACCACGCTGGCCATCCAGGCCAACCTGGGCGACAAGGTCACCATGCCCGATGCGCGCAAGGCCATGGAGGAGACGCTGGAAGGCGTCGCGTTCCCGGCCGGCTACGGCTACACGTTCGAGGGCAGCGGCTTCCAGGAAGACGACGATGCGATGAAGCAGATGATGTTCAACCTGGTCATCGCGCTGGTCATGATCTACGTGGTGATGGCCGCGGTGTTCGAGTCGCTGCTGTTCCCAAGCGCGATCATGTCCGGCGTGCTGTTCAGCGTGTTCGGCGTGTTCTGGCTGTTCTGGCTGACCGGCACCGAGTTCAACATCATGGCCTTCATCGGCATCCTGGTGCTGATGGGCGTGGTGGTGAACAACGGCATCGTGATGATCGAGCACATCAACAACCTGCGCCGGCGCGGCATGAACCGCACCGATGCGCTGGTGGAAGGCAGCCGGGAACGGCTGCGCCCGATCCTGATGACCATGGGGACCGCGATCCTGGCCATGGTGCCGATCTCGCTCACCGACACCCAGATCGGCGGCGACGGCCCGAGCTACTTCCCGATGGCCCGCGCGATCGCCGGCGGGCTGGCGTTCTCCACCGTGGTCAGCCTGCTGTTCCTGCCTACGATCTACGCCATGCTCGACGACCTGCGCAACGCCACGGCGCGCGGGCTGCGCAAGGCGCGGCAGCGTCGGGGCGAGCCGTTGCCGTCCGCGCCGGTCGTCGGTACCGCGGAATGACGACGCGCTAGAAGCGGCTTCAACCGCGGGCAGGGGCGCGATGCGCGGCGACCCAGGCAATGCTCGAGGGAGAAGCCGCTACTGCACGAAGGCGTTGCGAGCCGATGCGGGGCCAGCTTCAGCCCGCCAGCTTGCCGAAGATCCGCGCGCCGGCCAGCCAGAAGCCGATGCTGCTGCCCAGGTTGGTCAGGATGAAGTTCAGCAGCACCCGCGACACGCGGTTGTGGTACCAGCCGCGCAGGGTCTGCACGTCGTCGCGCAACGCAAGGAAGTCGGGGTAGGCCGGCTTGCGCAGGCGCGCCTCGATCAGGGCGCTCACCAGCCCCGGCGGTATGCCGGGGCGGAACGGTTTCAGCGGCGCGACGATCGCCGCCGCAAGCACGCCCAGCGGGTGCCCCAGCGCCGCGATGCAGCCCAGCGCCGCGCCGCCGGCCATGAACAGCACCCATTGCAGGAGCAGGTCGGCGCCCACGTCGAAGCCACCGCGCCAGAACCCCCACGCGATGCCTCCGAGCACCAGCGCGGTGAGGGTGAGCGTGATCCAGGGGATACGGCGCTTCTTCTCGACGGCTTCCAGCTCGGCCGTCACTTCGGACGGATCGCGCGTCTCTCCGGCCAGCGCCGCCGCCAGGCCCTTCAGGTGCCCCGCGCCGACCACCGCGAGCACGTTGCGCGAGTCGTCCGCGGTTTCCAGCAGGCGCGCTGCCATGTAACGGTCGCGTTCGGCGATCACGGTCTCGTACAGCGCCGGGCTTTCCTTCGCGAACTCTCCGAAGCTCGCTTCCAGCAGGTCGCCCTGCTTGAGCTTCTCGATCTCGTCGTCGCCCACCTCTTCGTCGAAGAACAGCGACGTGGCCAGTCCCGTCGCCAGCTTCATCCGGCCCCACCACCCGAGCCGCTGCGCCGCGCGCTTGAAGGTGATGCCCACGTCGCGGTCGATCAGGTTCATCGGCAGGCCGCGCGCGTGCGCGTCGTCCACCGCCGCCTTCAGCTCCGCACCGGGCTGGATGCCCAGCTGCTCGGCCAACCGCCGCTGGTAGGCGGCCAGCCCGAGGTTGGCGGCGAACAGTGCGGTCTTGCCTTCGCGCAGCACCTTGACCAGGTCGAGCTTCGCCAGCGCGTCCGGATCGCTGATCGCGCGCAGCCGGCCTTCGTCCAGTTCCACCGCCACGCTGTCGAACTGCCCGCTGTCGATGGCGCCGCGCACGGCATCCACGCTTGCCTTGGACACGTGCGCCGTGCCCAGCAGCGTGTAGCGCACCCCGTCGCGTTCCACGATGGCGTGCGGCTGGTCGTGCAGGAACGGCGGTGTTGCGACTGCGTCGGACATGCGGGATGCGCGTGGGAAGCGGCCGCGCAGCATAGCGTCCGCGCCTGCCGGCGGCGAACGCAGGCGGTGGGCCCATGGCGCGGCGGGCCGCTACGGTGGTTGCGCGTCAGCGCGGGCTGCGGCCCGGTCAGTCGCGGTAGCGCTTGAGCAGATCGCCGTAGGCGTCGATGCGGCGGTCGCGCAGGAACGGCCAGATCCGGCGCACGTGTTCGCTGCGCGCCATGTCGACGTCCGCCATCAGGATGTCAGGGTCCGCACCGGCTTCGGCCAGGAACTCGCCCTGTGGGCCGAGCACATGGCTCGACCCCCAGAAATCGATGCCGGCCGCGCCCAGCGGAGAAGGCTCGTGGCCCACGCGGTTGCAGCTGAGCACGGGCAGGCCATTGGCCACGGCGTGGCCGCGGTGGCTCAGGATCCACGCGTTGCGCTGGCGGTCCTTCTCCGCCTGGTCGTCGCCGGGATCCCATCCGATCGCGGTGGGGTACAGCAGCAGCTCCGCACCGGCCAGCGCCATCAGCCGCGCGCCCTCCGGATACCACTGGTCCCAGCACACCAGCACGCCCAGGCGGCCGACCGACGTGTCGACCGGTTCGAAGCCGAGATCGCCCGGCGTGAAATAGAACTTCTCGTAGAAACCCGGGTCGTCCGGGATGTGCATCTTGCGGTACTTGCCGGCGGTACTGCCGTCGGCGTCGAAGACCACCGCGGTGTTGTGGTACAGCCCTGCCGCGCGGCGCTCGAACAGCGAGCTCACCAGCACCACGCCGTGCCGCCTGGCCAGCGCGCCCAGCCGCTCGGTGGAAGGCCCGGGGATCGGCTCGGCCAGGTCGAACTCGTCCACCGCCTCGTGCTGGCAGAAGTAGGCGCCGTTGTGCAGCTCCTGCAGCAGCACCAGCTTCGCG
>CAYRNF010000031.1:0-9923 GCA_964425695.1 uncultured Pseudoxanthomonas sp. | reverse complement strand
CGGGTCGCCCTCCAGCGCGTCACCCCCCAGCGCGGCAGCGCCAGCCGCTGCGCCGGCGCGAGCCGCGCCCGCGCCGGCCTCGGAAACGGTGCCGGAGGATCCGGCAGCGCTTGCCCAGCGTCGGCGCACCCTCGCCCGCTCCGTGGCCACGCTGCCGTGGATCGTGCGCGCCGGCTGGTCCACCCAGTCCACGCTGGTCATCCATCTGCAACCCGGCGCCACCGTGGACAAGCCCGCGTTGTGCAACGTGGTGGAAGCCTACCCCGAGCTGCGCGCGTCGCGCCTGCAGCTGCAGGCCACCGGCGACGACGCGCCACCGGTGCGCTTCATGCAGTGCAGGGTGTACTGAACCGGGTCGCGGTTACCCTGCGCCGCCGGCTGGTCTCCCGGCACGCCTGAAACAGGCGTGCGATCCCTCTGCGCCCTTGCGCTCTCATGGTTCTTGGCCGGCGATCGTGATCCTTCGATCCGTGAGGCGCATGCCTCGACCAGGCTGACTCACCCGGCCTGCGCCGGCTTCCAGTCCGCGCCGGGAATCGTGTTCACCATCCACGGCACGCCGAACCTGTCCACCAGGCTGCCGTAGCCGGGAGACCAGAAGGTTTCCGAGAATTCCATGACCACCTTCCCGCCTTCCTTCAGCTGGTCGAACCAGCGACGCGCCTGGTCGATGTCGTCGGTATGCACGGTGACGTCAAAGCCGTTCTTGGGCTTGTCGATGTTGGGCGCCCAGTCCGTGTCCATGTCGGCGCCCATCAGCGCCTGGTCGCCCACGTCCAGCCAGCAGTGCATCAGCCAATCCTTGTACTTCGGGTCGCTGATCGGCATGTCCGGCGGGGCGTCGCCGTAGGGCATGGCGGCGCTGATCTTGCCGCCCAGCACCCTGGCGTAGAACTCGAACGCTTCGCGGCACTGGCCGCGGAAACTCAGGCTGGTCACGATCTTCATGGAATCTCCCTGGAAGTGGGTCACCGTGGCTTTGCCGCACCACGGCACGGGCACGTCGCACGAAAGGGTGTGCCCCTTCGGTCGGCGACTGGGAGACGACGAATGCCGACTTCCGGATTCGACAGTGTCGGGTCGCCCTGCAGCGACCCCCGACCGGGCGGCTACCAGTGCACGCCGCGCATCAGCGCCGCGAACGCGATCTGCTCGTTGCTGGGCGCCGCCTCGCCCTTGAGCGCGGCCTTGTCGCCCTTGGCGGCGGCCGAATCCGGGAACAGCTCGAAGGCGGTGTTCATGATCACCTCGTAGGCCTTCGGCGCCAGCGCGTTGATCAGGGCGGAGAAGATGCCCAGGCGCGTGGCGATGCGGCTGGGTTTTTCGATGATGGCCTTCACCAGCAGGTCCGCCGCCTCGTCGGGCGTCAGCGTGGGCACGCTGTCGTACATCTTGGTCGGCGCGATCATCGGCGTCTTCACCAGCGGCATGTTGATGGTGGTGAAGCTGATGCCCTTGCCCGACAGCTCGCCCTGCGCGCAGCGGCTGAAGGCGTCGAGCGCCGCCTTGGACGCGACGTACGCCGAGAAGCGCGGCGAGTTGGCCAGCACGCCGATCGAGCTGATGTTGATGATGTGGCCCTTGCGGCGCTGGGTCATCGACGGCATGAAACCCATGATCAGGCGCAGGCTGCCGAAATAGTTCAGCTGCATGGTGCGCTCGAAATCGTGGAAGCGGTCGTAGCTCAGCTCGATGGACCGGCGGATGGAGCGGCCCGCATTGTTGACGAGGATGTCGACGTGGCCGTGCTCCTGCAGCACTTTCTGCACCAGCGCGTCGCAGCTGGCCATGTCGGCCAGGTCCGCGGTGTAGGCGAAGACCTTGCCGCCGGCGGCCCGCATCCCGTCGCGCGCCTTGAACAGCTCTTCCTCGCCGCGCGCCACGATCACCGTGATCGCCCCGGCTTCCGCCACGCGCTGCGCGGTGGACAGGCCGATGCCCGACGAGCCCCCGGTGATCACCACCACCTTGTTGCGGACCTTGCCCTTGAGCGTGCGGTCGATGAACAGGTCGGGATCGAGGTGCCGCTCCCAGTAGTCCCACAGACGCCAGGCGTAATCCTCGAGCCGCGGCACCGCGATGCCGCTGCCGCGCAGCGCGCGCTCGGTTTCGCGGTTGTCGAAGCGGGTGGGATAGGTGATGAACTTCAGCACCGACTTCGGGATGCGGAAGTCGCGCAGCATCATGCCCACGAACCGGCGGATGGGCGGCAGGTTGCCCACCGCCATGCGCACGCCCGAGGGCACGAAGGCGAACATGCGCGCGTCGATGCGCATGGTCATCTGCGGGGCGTGCCCGGCGCGCGCGAAGGTGTTGAGCACCTCGCCCACCCGCATGGGTTCCGGGTCGGTGAGGTGGAAGGTGTGGCCGTCGAGCTTGGGCTTGTGCGCGATGTGGTCCATGGCATCGGCCACGAAGTCCACCGGCACGATGTTGATGCGCCCGCCTTCCAGGCCCAGCACGGGCATCCACGGCGGCAGCAGTTCGCGCAGCTTCTTGATCAGGCCGAAGAAGTAGTACGGACCGTCGATCTTGTCGATTTCGCCGGTCTGCGAATGCCCCACCACCATGCCGGGGCGGTAGATGCGCCACTTGACGCGCTTCTCCTGCCGCACCAGGCCTTCGGACTCGTGCTTGGTGCGCAGGTACGGATCGTCCAGACCCTCGGCTTCGGCAAACATGTCCTCGCGGAACACGCCCGGATACAGGCCCGCCGCGGCGATCGAACTGGTGTGGTGGAAGCACCCCGCGCCGACGGCCGCGGCCAGGTCCAGCGCGTTGCGCGTGCCGTCGATGTTGGCCGCCTGCTGGCTCTGCGCGCTGGCTTCCAGGTCGTAGATCGCGGCCAGGTGGAAGAAGTGCTTGACCTTGCCCTTGATCGCACGCACCTGCGCGGCGCTGAGCCCGCAGTTCGGCGCGGTCATGTCCCCCAGCACCGGCACGATGCGCTTCATGTCCCAGCCCATCGCGCGACCCGCGGCTTCCAGCTTCTTCTGCGAGTCCTTGCGCACCAGCACGTGGATCGTGCCCTTGCGCTTGAGCAGGTTGCCGACCAGGTAGCGGCCGATGAATCCCGTGGCGCCGGTGACGAAGTAGTTCATGTGGGCTCCCTGTCAGGTGCGCCGCATCGCAGGGCGCCAGTGCTTTACGTTGCCAGAGCCGGGCGCGGCCCACAATCAGACGCCGTATTGACCCCCCATGGCCCCCGTGCTGTCATGCGGCCCACCCAATCGCGGAGCGGTCCATGGCCAAGTCGGGCGACCTCAGGCAGCAGTTCGAACAGGCGAAACAGGACGTGCAGGGCCTTGCCGAACGTCCGGACAACGACACGCTCTTGCGCCTGTATGCGCTGTACAAGCAGGGTGCCGAAGGCGACGTCAGCGGCGAGAAGCCGGGATTCTTCGACTTCGTGGGCACCGCCAAGTACGAGGCGTGGTCGAAGCTCAAGGGCACGACGCAGGAAGACGCGATGAAGCAGTACGTGGAACTGGTGAACAGGCTCCGCGGTTGAGCGCCCGCTGCGTTCTGGAGACGGCGCGGCAGTGACGGGCCCACCCCGCCCGTGCACGCGGTGCACGGTGCGACGACTGCGATCCCCCACCCCGCCTCCCCGCTGACGGGAGGCAACCGGAGGCCTTGCCGCGCAAGGCGTTGTCCATGGCACGCGACACCCGCAAACGCATCCTCGACTGCGCGCTGGCCATGTTCAACGCGCAGGGCGAGCCCAACGTCACCACCAACCACATCGCCGACGAGCTGGAGATCAGCCCGGGCAACCTGTACTACCACTTCCGCAACAAGGACGACATCATCGAGCAGCTCTTCGGCCGCTACGAGGAGCGCATGGACGACGCGCTGGCCCCGCCGAGCGGCCGGCTGCCGGAACTGGAAGACGTGTGGCTGCAGCTGCACCTGGTGTTCGAGTGCATCTGGGACTACCGGTTCCTGTACCGCGACCTGGTGGACATCCTGAGCCGCAACCGGCGCCTGCGCATCCGCTTCGCGCGGATCCTCAAGCGCGCCGACGACCAGGCCCACCTGGTGATGCGCGGCCTGACGCAGGCGGGCGTGATGCGCGCATCGGCAGCCGAGCTCGATGCGGCTTCGACCAACATCCTGGTGCTGGCCACCTTCTGGCTGAACTACGCCGCAGTGCGCGGCGACAAGGACGAGCAGTCCGCGATCCGCCAGGGCATCGTGCAGGTGATGATGTCGCTGGCGCCGTTCCTGCGCGACGCCGAGCGCGTGCACCTGGACACGCTGGTGCGCGCGTACCGCGACTGAACCACGCGCGGCGCCACGCCGGCGCCGCCGGGCATCGTTGCCGGGCTCAGCCCCGGCCCTTGCGGGCGACGCGCTGCGCCGCCTTGCGGCGGGCACCGCCGCCGCTGCGGCGCGCCGTCGCGCCCCTGGCGGCGCCTTTCTCGCCACCCGCGCCCAGGCGCGACAGCACGGTGGCGATCCGCGCCTCGACCTGGTCCCCGATCCGCGAAAGCACCGGCTGCAGGCGCTCTTCGGCCGTCATCGCGATACCGCGCGCCACATCGCGCGCGTCCTGTGCGACACGCTGCGCGTCCTGGCTTGCCTGCGCGGCAGCGGCCAGTGCCGCGTCCGCACCGGCCCGCGCCTCGCGCCGGGCAACGACCAACGCACCGAGTGCGGCCAGCCAGACATGGCGCGGCGTGGTCTGCGGGCTGCCGGCGCGGCGGCGGGACTGGGTTCGCATGGTCATCGTCGGCTCCTGTGGCCTTCGGGCCCTGGGCATGGGCAGGGGATGGGACCCACAGGCTGCGCCGCACGGGCAGAGCAATCACACTATCCCGGCCACGCCGCCGGTCGCGACGCATCGCGGGCTTGCCTCCCGCGCCATGGAAGCGGGATGCTCCCGGTTCCCGACGCAAGCAGGATGTTCCATGGCCGCCAAGTCCAGCTGGGCCCCGTTCCCGCACGATGCCAAGGGCTTCGCCTACCCGGGCGATGCGCTGAAGAAGGCCTGGCCCAAGCTGCACGCCGGCGACACCGAGCCGTTCCCTGACGACAAGCGGGCCGCGGCGCTGCTCAAGGCGGCCGGCAAAGCCGCGCCAAAGCTGGAGGCGCCTGCGCTGGCCGCCGCGCTGCAGGACGCATGGCGCGCGTTCCATGCCGGCGACTTCAAGACCGCGTACGACGCCGGCGAAACGCTGGGGCCGGTGGGCGCGTCGGTGGCCGTGAAGGCGCTGGGTATCCACGCCACGTACCTGGTGGGCGACGAGGCCGAAAAGCTCAGGCGCTTCGAACAGGCCGCCAAGCTGGCCGAGGCCGCGGTCAAGGCCCTGCCGGGCGAGGCCAACAGCCATTACCGCCACGCCTTCGCGCTGGGCCGCTACAGCCAGGGCCTGTCCATCGCCAAGGCGCTCAAGCAGGGCATCGCCGGCAAGGTGCGCGAATCGCTCGACGCCGCGCTCAAGTTGGCCCCAAAACACGCCGAGGCGCACACCGCACTGGCCCTGTACCACGCCGAGATCATCGGCAAGATCGGCGCCATGATCGGCGGCCTGACCTACGGCGCGAAGGCCAGCGAAGCGGAGAAGCACATCAAGGAAGCGCTGAAGCTGACGCCTTCCTCCCCTATCGCGCACATCGAGCACGGCAACGTGCTGTTGCTCCTGCACGGCGACAAGAAGGAATCCGCCGCCGCTGCCGCCTACGAGAAGGCCGCAGGGCTCAAGCCGCAGGACGCGATGGAGGCGCTGGACGCCGCCTACGCGCGCTCCGAGATCGAATGAATCGCCGGCCCGGCCTTGTCGCCCCCGCGCCCGCCCCGTAGAATGCGCGGCCCGACGCACGGCGCCGGCACGCAAGACCCGGGCGGTTAGCTCAGCGGTAGAGCATTGCCTTCACACGGCAAGGGTCGCAGGTTCGATCCCTGCACCGCCCACCAGACCCCGAAGCCGGCCCCCGTGGCCGGCTTCGTCTTTTCCGGAGATGCAGGCATGCGGCAGGAGCACCTGCTCTGGCACAACCCGCGCTGTTCGAAGTCGCGCGCGGCGCTGGCATTGCTGGCCGAACGCGGCATCGAACCGGCGATCCGCGACTACCTGCGCGATCCGCCCTCCGCCGCCGAAGTCGAGGCGCTGCTCGCGATGCTGGGCCTGGGCGCGCGCCAGCTGCTGCGCACCGGGGAGCCTGCCTATGCCGAGCTGGGGCTCGACGACCCGGCGCTGGACGCATCCGCCCTGGTCGCGGCGATGGCCGCACACCCGCAGCTGATCGAGCGCCCCATTCTGGTCGTGCGGACGGTGACCGGCGGGCGCGCGGTGATCGGGCGTCCGCCCGAACGCGTGCTCGGACTGCTCTGAGCGGCAGCGCCGGGTGGCTCAGCGCGGGGTGAGCCTCAGCAGGCGCGCGTTGCCGCCGTCCTCCAGCACCCACAGCGCGCCGTCGGGCCCCTGCTCCACCTCGCGAATCCGCGCGCCCATCGGGTAGCGCCTGTATTCCGCTCCGCTGGCGCCCTCGAAACGGATCCGGATCAGCGCATTCGACGCCAACCCGCCGATGAATCCCTGGCCGCGGAACGAGGGAAACAGGTCGCCGCTGTAGATGACGAAGCCCGCCGGGGCGATGACCGGGGTCCACCATGCCTCCGGCGCATTGAATTCCGGACGCGTGGGGTGGTCGGGGATCACCGAGCCGTCGTAGTTGTCGCCGTTGGAGACGATCGGCCAGCCGTAGTTGGAACCGCGTTCGATCAGGTTGAGTTCGTCGCCGCCGGCAGGCCCCATCTCGTGCGTCCACACCCGGCCGGCCCCGTCGAACGCGATGCCCAGCGGATTGCGATGGCCCAGCGTCCAGACCTGCGCCGCCACGCCACCCTGCGCGGCGAACGGATTGTCGGCAGGCACCGAGCCGTCGTCGTTGAGACGCAGCACCTTGCCCAGGTTCTGGGCCATGTCCTGCGCCGGCGTGGCCTTCTGGCGATCGCCCGAGGTGATCCAGAGCCTGCCGCCCGCATCGAAGGCGATGCGGTGGCTGTAGTGTCCCTGCCCGGTGACCTTGGGCGATTGCCGCCACACCACCTGCCACTCGGCCAGGCTGCCGCCGTTGCTGCCCGGGTTGAGCGTGAGCCGGCCGCGCGCGACGACGGCGCCGTACGTGCTGTTGGCACCGGCTTCGGCATAGCTCAAGTAGACCCAGCCGTTGCTGGCGAAGCCCGGGTGCAGCGCCACGTCGCCCATGCCGCCCTGCCCGCCGTACGCCACCTGGGGCGTGCCCAGGATGGTGCCGGACTGCCCGCTGGACGGATCGAACAACCGCAGCGCGCCGCCCTTCTCGGTCACTAGCAGCCGTCCGTCGGGCAGGAAGGCCATCGCCCAGGGCTCGGTGAAACGGCCGCGCTCGGTCGCCACGAATGGCGGGTCGGCTTCGCGCAGGGCCTGCTGGTTGCCGCCCGTGGGCATGCCGCCGGCCGGAATCGCGTCGGGCGCCGGGGCCATCGGGGCCATCGGGGCAGCCTGCGGCGCGGTGGCCACCGCTGTGCCAGCCGGTGCCGCCGGTGCGGGCGTTGTGGCCTTCTGCGCGGCACTGGTCGCTGCAGCACGCGGCCGCTGCTGCGAGCCGACGGGCATGCAGGCCGCCAGCGAAAGGGTCAGGACAAGCGCGACGGGCAGCAACGCGATCATGGCAGCACCCCGGCAATCAGCCTGCGCCCTAGGTACCACGATCCGGAGGCGATTGTGTGAGAACTAGGTCGATTTTGCCTGCCGCATCGCAGCGGCCTGGTGCGGCGGCGCGAAGCTGTCGCTGCGCGCTCCGGCCCAGAAGCGCTGGAACACCGCGTGGCGCGGCACCCCGCCCAGCAGCTCCCCCGGCTCCAGGTACGGATAGATCCCCGCGAACGAGCGGATCTCGGTCGGCGACACCCGCCGCAGGATGTGCTCCGGACCCAGCTGCGCGGGATCGTCAAGACCCGCGGCGCACAGCAGGTCGTGGAGCGCACGCAGGGTGTTGCGATGGAACTGGAAGACCCGCGTGGCCTTGTCCGGCACGTCGAGCTTGCGCCAGCGTCCGGGATCCTGGGTGGCGATGCCGGTGGGGCAACGGTCGGTGTGGCAGCTCTGCGACTGGATGCAGCCCAGCGCGAACATGAAACCGCGCGCCGCGTTGCACCAGTCCGCGCCGATCGCCAGCGTGCGCACGATGTCGTACGCGCTCACGATCTGTCCGGCGGCGCCCAGCCGGACCGTGTCGCGCAGCCCCAGGCCCACCAGCGTGTTGTGCACCAGCAGCAGGCCTTCCACCATCGGCAGGCCCACGTGGTCGATGAATTCCGCCGGCGCCGCTCCGGTCCCGCCTTCGGCGCCGTCCACCACGATGAAGTCCGGCACCAACCCGGTGTCCTGCATCGCCTTGGCGATGCCGAACCACTCCCATGGGTGGCCCACCGCCAGCTTGAAGCCGGCCGGCTTGCCTCCGGACAGCTCTCGCATGCGCGCGACGAATTCCAGCAGGCCCACGGGCGTGTCGAACACCGCGTGGCGCGCCGGCGAGACGCAGTCCTGGCCCAGCGGCACCCCGCGCGTGGCCGCGATCTCGGGCGTGACCTTGGCGGCTGGCAGCACGCCGCCGTGCCCGGGCTTGGCGCCCTGCGACAGCTTGAGCTCCACCATCTTCACCTGCGGCTCGCGCGCGACCCGTGCGAACGCGTCCGGATCGAACCCGCCCTCCGCGGTGCGGCAGCCGAAGTAGCCCGAACCGATCTCCCAGACGATGTCGCCGCCGCCTTCGCGGTGGTAGTCCGAAAGCGAGCCCTCGCCGGTGTCGTGGTAGAAGCCGCCGCGCTTTGCGCCCGCGTTCAACGCCCGGATGGCGCTGGCCGACAGCGAGCCGAAGCTCATCGCCGAAATGTTGAACACGCTGGCGCTGTAGGGCTGCGCCCAGCGCTCGCCCACCAGCACGCGGTAGTCGTGGCCGGCATGCTGCGAAGGCGCCATGGAATGGTTGATCCATTCGTAGCGGGTGCCGTACACGTCCAGCTCGGTGCCGAACGGCACCGTGTCCTGCACGTCCTTGCTGCGCTGGTAGACCAGCGCGCGCTGCTCGCGCGAGAACGGCGCGCGCTCGGTGTCGCGCTCGATGAAGTACTGGCGGATTTCCGGGCCGATCGACTCCAGCCCGTAGCGGAAATGGGCCAGGATCGGATAGTTGCGCCGCAGCGTGCTGCGCTTCTGCAGCAGGTCCCACGTGCCCAGCAGCGACAGCGCGCCCGACACCAGCGCGACGACGCTCCAGGCGTCGCGCCCGTCGCGCGATGCAAGGGCCAGCGACATCGCCAGCAGCGCAAGGCTCAGGACATACGCGCCGTAACGCAGGACCCCGGCGTTCGCCGGCAGGCGAGGCAGCGTGTCGAGCCGTGCCTTCACAACCGGCCGTCGACGGCATCCTTCGGGAAGATGCCCTTGATGTCGTAGACCACCGCGTTGGGCTGGCCCAGCCGGCGCACTCCCTCGGCGCCCAGCGACTTGAACTGATCGTGCGCCACGGCCAGCAGGATCGCGTCGTACTCGGCGTGCTCGGGCAGCTGTTCGAGCAGGTCGATGCCGTATTCGTGCCGGGTCTGCGCGGCGTCCGCCCACGGATCGTGGATGTCCACCTGCGCGCCGTACTGCTCGAACTCCTTGGCCACCTCGACCACGCGCGTGTTGCGCAGGTCCGGGCAGTTTTCCTTGAACGTCAGGCCCAGGATCAGGATCTTCGCCTCCGACACGGGCGTGCGCTTCTGGATCATGCCCTTGATCACCGCAGCGGCCACGTGCCGGCCCATCGAGTCGTTGATGCGCCGCGACGCCAGCAGGATGTCCGGGTAGTAGCCCAGCGACTGCGACTTCTGGATCAGGTAGTACGGGTCCACGCCGATGCAGTGGCCGCCCACCAGGCCCGGGCGGAAC
>CAYRNF010000030.1:0-9996 GCA_964425695.1 uncultured Pseudoxanthomonas sp. | reverse complement strand
CATGCGGCCAAAGCCAAGACCACGCAGACTAAAGAGCTATGTTCGCGCATCTAACAATTGATTCGATGACCGTTCTTCATCCGTAATCCGCGCGCGTAACCCTTACGCACGCGAATCGCTCCGCGCAGCAAGCCGGTGGGCGGTCAATGCGAACGGAATCGGCAGTAGCAGGCCAAGGGCGCTGACCCAGACGGGGTGGTTGGGCACCAGCCAGATCATGCCCACCACGCCAGCCATGACCAGCAGGGCGACGGTCAGGGCTGCGGCGCGTTTGTGGCGTTGCGAGATGCGCGCGGCGGTGTAGCCGCCGGTGAAGGCGCCTGCCACCCAGGCGAGTACCAGCATCGCCATGGCGCCGGTGGAGGATTGCGCCACGATGGTGGCCAGATCGGCCTGCTGCCTGGGATCCAGGCCGGCCGCCGGCGGGAACAGCGCGTGGCCCGCGAATTCCAGCGCGAAGATGGTGAGCCACATCACCACTGCGCCTGCCACGATGGCCAGGATCGTGCGTCCCATGGTGTCGTCCCCTCGATGGTCCCCGGGCCGAGGATCGCGCCGGTGCCGCCGTGGCGCAAGGTTTGGTGATGCGGCAAGGCCGGCGGCCGCGCGTGATGGACAGGTGTCGCGCGATGCGCGTATCTCGATGGGCACGCCAGGGCACGGCGATGGTGCAAGGCTGCTTGCCTTGCGCGTCAGAGCTCGCGGCGCGGGATCGCCAGCCGCCATGCGGCCACGGCCATGGGGATCGGCAGCAGCATGCCCAGGATCGGCACCCAGTCCGGCTGCGGCACCAGGGCCGCGCCTGCGATCGCCAGCATCGTCAGCGGTGCACCGATCCACAGCGCGGCAGGGCCGCGGTTGCGTGCGATGCGTGCCGCAGGCCATGCGCCGATCAGGGCGGACAGGCCCGGTGCGGTCGCGACCAGCAGCAGCGCCAGCGTCGGTGCGCCGGCCATGTAGTCGCTGAGATCCTGCGGCGACAGCGCCCGGAACCCGGCGGGCAAGGCATGCAGGCGCTGCGTCAGCAGCCAGCCGCAGCCGGCCAGCGTGGCCGCGGCCAGGCCCAAGCCGATGAGGATCCCCAGTGCGGTGCGCATGCGGTTTCGTCCCTGTGTGTCGCGTCGTCCGTGTGCGTCGAAGGATAACGCGCGCGGCGCGATCCGGCACCGGCGCTATGCTGGCCCTCACCCCCAAACGGAGCCGCGCATGAGCGGGCAGCAGCGCGAACTCACCTTGCGGTTCCTGGCAGAACCCACCGACGTGAACTACGGCGGCAAGGTGCACGGCGGCGTGGTGATGAAGTGGATCGACCAGGCCGGCTACGCCGCGGCGGTGGGCTGGAGCGGGCGCTACAGCGTCACCGTGGCGGTGGGCGGGATCCGCTTCGTGGCGCCGGTGCGGATCAGCGACCTGGTGACCGTGACCACCAAGCTGGTGCACACCGGCACCAGCTCCATGCACTTCTCCGTGGACGTGCGCGCCCGCGACCCCATGCAGGACGGCAGCGAGCGGCTGTGCACGCATTGCGTGATCGTGTTCGTGGCGCTGGATGGCGTGGAAGGCAAGCCCACGCCGGTGCCCGCCTGGGAACCGCAGACCGACGAGGACCGGCGGCTGGCCGAGTACGCCACCCAGGTGATGGCGCTGAGCAAGGGCATCGAAGAGACGGTGGCGCGGTACCGCGACGCCTGAGGGCACAACGTAATCGGCCGCAAGCGCCGGAGGCGGGGGTTCGCACCGCCGCGTTAGAGGCACGCGTGTGGCGTGTGGCTTCGCATCCACGCTTTCCCAGCGACGCCTCGGACCGAAGCCGGCCACCGGCACGCACGTGCCGGGTTGCGGCGGCGCCGCTGTCGATCCACGCCCCTGCGCCCTCCGCGCGATCGCGCGCGCGGGGCGGATGGCCGCGGCCGCTGCAGCCCCGCGTTGTCCCGGGCGACCGCATCGGAGGCTCCACCATGACCGGCATCCGCCACCGCTTCTGCCTGGCCCTGGCCTGCGGGACGCTGTGCGCGCCGTTGCAGGCGCAGTCGCCTGCCCTGGCCGCCGCGGACCGCGCCGCCATCCTGCAAGCCGCTGGCGCCACACAGCGCGCCGGGCGCTGGGTGATCTGCAGCGAGGATCCGCACACCAGCGGCGCGCAGGTCGACAGCGTGCGCGATCTCAACGGCGATGGCCGCCCCGAGGCGGTGGTGATGGAGGACGGCAGCTTCTGCCACGGGCACGCAGGCGCCGGCTTCGTGCTGCTGACCCGGCAGGCGAGCGGCCGATGGCAGGTCCTGCACTCCGCCAGCGGCATCCCGGAATTCCTGCCAACCCGCGGCCCGGGCCGCTGGCCAGACCTCTCGATCGGCGGCCCGGGGTTTTGTTTCCCCGTGCTGCGCTGGAACGGCCGCAGCTACGCGCCGCACCGGCGCGAATACCAGGGGAAGGCCTGCACCTAGGGTGCGCCCGGGCGTGGATCCGGGCGAACGGCCTACCTTCCGCTCGCGCAAACGAAAAGGCCGCCCCGTGGGCGGCCTTTCGCGCGGCGGACGCCGGACTCAGATGCCGGCGACGCGGCGCGCCTGCATGTACTTGCCGCTCCAGTAGCCGGTGTCCAGGCTGCTGACCATCACGTCCTTGCCGGTGCGCGGGGCGTGGACGAACTGGCCGTTGCCCACGTAGATGCCCACGTGGTCCACCCGGCTGCCGCGGCGGCTGAAGAACACCAGGTCGCCGGCGCTCAGCGAGGTGCGCTCCACGCGCTCGCCGCTGTTGGCCATGTCGCGCGAGACGCGGGGCAGGTCGATGCCCAGCGCGGTCTTGAACACGTAGGCGACCAGGCCACTGCAGTCGAAGCCGTTTTCCGACGTGCCGCCCCAGCGGTACGGGGTACCCAGCAGGGCGGTGGCGCGGCGCAGGATGCTCTGCACCCGGTCGCTGACCCTGGGGGCGGCTTCGGGCTTGGCGGCGGTGGGCTGGCTGGCGATCAGCTGCTCCACGTCGGCGCCGAACAGCATCGAGCGATCGGCCATGGGGATGGGGTCGCTGACCACGGCGGCGGCGGTCGCCGCGACGGTGGCGTTGTCCGCCAGGGCCGGGAGCGCCGGCAGGCAGAGCAGAAGCGAAAGGAGCAGGGGATTGCCCGGACGGGGGCGACGGGGTGCGGCGATGTCGGCGGCGCGGAGGCCGGAGGCGAACTCGTTGGTCGTCACGAGGGCTTCACGTCCGTAAAGGAGGCGTGATGGTGCCGGACTCAAACGGCTGATTGGTTAAATTTTGGTTTTATGAATGCGCGGAAGTGAATGTTTTTGTTCACATTTTTGCAGCGCTTCGTATTCAGCTTAGTGCAGGACGCGTCGCGCGCCGCTGTACCGGTCCCGCCAGTACGGACCATCCAGCCGGTCCAGCCGGACCGTCCCGCCGGTGGTCGGCGCGTGCACGAACCGGCCGTCGCCGACGTAGATCCCGACATGGCTCACGGTCCCGCCGCTGCCGAAGAACACCAGGTCGGCCGTGGCCAGGCGGTCCGGTGCGATCCGCGGCCCCTGGTACTGCGCCAGGGCCTGCGAGGTGCGGGGCAGGCGCAGGTCCAGCATGTCCCGGTACACATAGTTGACCAGGCCGCTGCAGTCGAATCCGCCTTCGGGCGTGCTGCCGCCGTACCGGTAGGGCGTGCCCACCAGGCTGATCGCCCGCATCAGCACCGCATTGGCGCGCGCCGGATCCGCCGGCGGCACGCTGTCCCAGCGGGTCGAGGCCGGCACGGCTGGCGCCACCCGCTGGGCCGGCGGGGCGGCGGTACGCACGTCCGCGCGGCCGCAGCCGGCGAGCCACGTGGCCGCCAAGGCCAGCAGGGCGGCCAGCGCGATTGGCGCGCTGCGAGTCGGTTCCGGATAATGCGCGGCTCTCATCGCGGCCGATCTTGGCCGAATCCCCTTCCCGGCGACAAGCGCACCCTGGCGGCGCGCCGCCGCCTCACACCGCACCGCCGCACTGGAATCCGAGCCCCATGAAGATCGAGAAAGACCGCGCCGTCCGCTTCCACTACACCGTCTCCGAACAGGGCCAGGAGCCGCTGGAAAGCTCGAAGGACCGCGAGCCGCTGGCGATCCTGGCCGGGCGCGGCAACATCATCCCGGGACTGGACAAGGCGCTGGAAGGCCGCGAGGCGGGCGACAGCTTCGGCGTGGACGTGCCGGCGGCCGAGGCCTACGGCGAGAAGCGCGACGGCCTGAGCCAGCGCATCCCCAAGAAGCATTTCGGCGCGCAGAAGCTGGAGCCGGGCATGCAGGTGGTGCTCAACACCAATTTCGGCCCGCGCGCGGTGACCATCCAGAAGGTCGGCATGAGCGTGGTGGACGTGGACCTGAACCACCCGATGGCCGGCAAGGATCTGCACTTCGACATCGAGATCGTGGACGTGCGCGAGGCCAGCGCGGAAGAGATCGAGCACGGGCACGTGCACGGCGAGGGCGGCCACCAGCACTGATTCGGCTTCGCAGCAACCGCTCCTGGCGTTTGCTGCGATTCCTGCGGGACCCGCCGAAGCCCTGCATACCCGGGGCTTCGGCGCCTGCTGAGCGGCGACCGCCGCCGACTGTTGCGCTTGCCGTTCGATGCGTGCAGCAGCGTGCACCATGCGCGGATGCCGCCGGTCCGGGGTCTTTTGTCGTGCCATGCGGACAGGACGGGATGCCCGCCGCTCACGCCGCTCCCAACGCATGTCGACATGGGGACGCGCGTTGCGTCGCAGGACGTTGCGATGCGCGTGACGCGGACGCGCTATGACCCCATGACGCATCCGGCTACGCTTGCCGCATGAGCGGACGCGAAGACGTGGTGATCGTGGGCGGCGGCGTGATCGGCCTGGCCGGTGCGCTGGCGCTGCTGGATGCCGGGCGCGGCGTGCGCGTGCTGGAGGCGGGCACGGCAGGCTGCGGCAGTTCGCACGGCAACTGCGGCACGCTCACGCCCAGCCATGCGGCGCCGCTGGCCGCGCCGGGCACCATCGGCAAGGCGCTGGGCTGGATGTTCACCCCCGATGCGCCGTTCTACGTGAAGCCGCGCATCGATCCTGCGCTGTGGCGCTGGTTCGCGCGCTTCGCCGCGCGTTGCAACCGCCGCGACTGGCTCGACACGATGCGCCACAAGGGCGCGATCCTGCAGGCCTCGCGCGATGCGTTCCCGCAATGGATCGCGCGCCATGGCCTGGACTGCGAGTTCGCCGAATCCGGCGTGGACTACATCTTCCGCACCCGCGCCGGCTTCGAGCACGAGTGCGGGGAGATCGGCCCGCTGCGCGAGCTGGGCATCGCGGCGGAGGCCATCGAAGGCACCGATTACGAGCGCCAGGAGCCGGCGGTGAAGCCGGGCGTGGTCGGCGCGATCCGGTTCCCGGGCGACGCACGGCTGCGGCCGGATCGTTACGTGGCCGAACTGGCGCGCGTGGTGCGCGCACGCGGCGGCATCATCGAAGAGCGCTGCGAGGCGCTGGGCATCACCATCGAACGCGATGGCGCGCGCGTGGACACGGCGCAGGGCGAACGGCTGGCGCGCGACGTGGTGATCGCCGCCGGCGCGTGGTCCCCGCGGTTCGCGCGCAGCGCGGGGCTGGCGGCGCTGCCGATCCAGCCGGGCAAGGGCTACTCGATCACCTACGACCGGCCCGCGCTGGTGCCGCGCCGTCCCGTGGTGCTGCGCGAGCGCAGCGTGTGCGTGACCGCATGGGACAGCGGCTACCGGCTGGGCAGCACCATGGAGTTCTCCGGCTACGACACCTCGCTCAACCGGCGCCGCCTGGATGCGCTGGAACGCGGAGCGGCCGAATACCTGCACGAGCCGGTGGGCCCGGTGCGGCGTGAGGAATGGTTCGGGTGGCGTCCGCTCACCTTCGACGACCTGCCGATCATCGGCCGCGTGCCGGGGCATCGGCATGTCTGGGCCTGTACGGGTCACGGGATGATGGGCATGGGCATGAGCCCGGCCAGCGCGCAGCTGCTTGCGGATCTGCTGTGCGGGCGGACGGCGTCGCTGGATCCGGCCCCGTACCGCGCCGAACGCTTCCTGTGAGCGACGATTTCGACCTGGTGGTGATCGGCGGCGGCAGCGGTGGCCTTGCCGGCGCGTTCCGCGCGGCGGCACACGGCGCGCGCGTGGCCCTGCTGGAACCGGCCGCGCTGGGCGGCACCTGCGTCAACGTGGGCTGCGTGCCGAAGAAGGCGATGTGGCTGGCCGCGGACCTGTCGCACCGCATGGCACTGGCGGCGCAGCTGGGCTTCGACACGCCGCCGCAGCCGCCGGCGCTGGACTGGTGCGAGTTCGTGGCGCACCGCGAGCGCTACATCGCCAACATCCACGCCAGCTACCGCAAGCGCCTGGACGAAGCCGGGATCGCCCTGCTGCCGTGTCGCGGCACGTTCACCGCCGCGCGCGAGGTGCAGGCCGACAGCGGAGTGCGGCTGCGCGCGGCGCACGTGCTCATCGCCACCGGCGGGCAGCCATGGCGGCCGGACATCCCGGGCGCGGACCTGGGCATCGAATCGGACGGCTTCTTCGCGCTGCGTGAGGCACCGCCGCGGGTCGCGCTGGTCGGCGGCGGTTACGTGGCCGTGGAGCTGGCCGGCGTGCTGCAGGCGCTGGGCAGCCGGGTGGACATGTTCGTGCGCGGATCGCGACTGGTGGACGGCTTCGACGCAGAACTCACCGCGCAGCTTGCCGAAGGCCTGCATCACCACGGTACCCGCGTGCACCTGGACACGTCGGTCAGCGCGGTGCATCGCGACGCCGGCCAGCTGCGCCTGGAAGGCGGCGGGGCGTGCGGCGCGGAGTCGTTCGACGTGGTCCTGTTCGCGACGGGACGCAGGCCGAACACCGCGACGCTGGGGCTGGAGGTTGCCGGCATCGCCACGCACGGGCCTGGCTACGTGCAGGTGGATGCCCGGCAGGACACCAACGTGACCGGCGTGCATGCGGTAGGCGACGTGACCGGGCAGCCTGCGTTGACACCGGTGGCCATCGCCGCGGCGCGGCGGCTGATGGACCGCCTGTTCGGCGGCCAGCCCGATGCGCGCCTGGACACCGACGACATCGCCACCGTGCTGTTTTCGCATCCACCGCTGGGCAAGGTGGGCCTGACCGAAGCCGAAGCGCGCGAGCGTCACGGCGATGCGGTGCGCATCCATCGCAGCGGCTTCCGGCCGATGCTGTACGCGCTGGCCGACGTGCCGCAACGCAGCCTGTTCAAGCTGGTCTGCGTGGCCGGGAGCGGCGACGATCCGCGCAGCCAGCGCGTGCTCGGCATCCACCTGCTGGGCGAGGCCGCCGACGAGATCCTGCAGGGCTTCGCGGTGGCACTGAAGCGCGGGATCACGCTTGGCGACCTGCACGACACCATGGCGATCCATCCGACGAGCGCCGAGGAAATCGTGTTGATGCGGTAGGGTGGGCCCCGGGTCCGCCACCACACGCGCGGATCCGGGGCGCGTCCGCGCTCAGCCGGAACCGGTTGACCCATGTCGTGGCATCCACACGTCCGTGTGCGCGGGCACGGGCACGGATCGCGCCCGGGGTAGGCCCTACAATCGCCGGATGGAGACGTTCACCTTGCATCGCGGCACCGCGCCGCTGCTGGTCAGCGTGCCGCATGACGGCACCGAGGTGCCGGCCGCGATCGCGGCGCGGCTCACGCCGGAAGCGCGGCGGGTTCCGGATACCGACTGGCACGTGGCGCGCCTGTACGACTTCGCGCGCGGGCTGGGCGCCTCGATCCTGGTGCCACGCTTCTCGCGTTACGTGATCGACCTCAACCGTGGCGAGGACGACGTGTCCCTGTACCCGGGGCAGAACACCACGGGGCTGTGCCCGGTGGTGCGGTTCAGCGGTGATCCGGTGTATCTGGAGGGGCAGGCGCCGTCCGAAGACGAAGTGCGCGCACGCGTGCAGACGTACTGGCATCCGTATCACGCGGCGTTGCGCGACGAGCTGGCGCGCCTGCATGCCGTGCACGGCCGCGTGGTGCTGTGGGAGGCCCATTCGATCCGCGGCGAAGTGCCGTTCCTGTTCGAAGGCCGGCTGCCGGACCTCAACCTGGGCACTGCCGGCGGCACCAGCTGCTCGCCTGCGCGACAGGCGCGGCTCGAAGCGGTGCTGGCGGCGCAGCAGCGCTACAACTTCGTGGCCAATGGCCGCTTCAAGGGCGGCCACATCACCCGCCACTACGGCGACCCGGCGCGCGGGATCGACGCCGTGCAACTCGAGATCACCCAGCGTACCTACATGGACGAGGACAGCTTCGCCTGGGACCAGGCACGCGCCGGCGCGCTGCAGCGCCTGCTGCGGCAGCTGCTGGACGATGCGCTCCGGCACGCTTGAAGCCCTCAAGTGGATCGCCCTGGCGGCCATGCTGGGCGACCACGTGGACAAGGCGCTGTTCGCCGACGCGTTGCCGTGGCTGAGCGAGGCCGGACGCATCGCATTTCCGCTGTTCGCCCTGGTGTTCGGCTGCAACCTGGCGCGTCCGGATGCCCAACGGCGGCAGGCGTACCGCCGCGCGCTGGTGAGGCTGCTCGGCTTCGGCGTGCTGGCGTTTCCGTTCAGCGTGCTCGCCTTCCAGCGCTGGGACCTGCTGCCGGTCAACATCCTGTTCACCCTGGCGATCGGTTTGGCGCTGGTGTGGTGCATCCGCCGCAACGACGTGGTCGGTGCACTGATCGGTTCGGTGCTGTTCCTGGTGGGCGGGTTGCTGGTGGAGTTTCACTGGCCAGGGCTGCTGCTGGTCGTGGCCTGCTGGGCGGCCTTCGCAAGGCCCGGCGTGATCGCGTGGGCGAGCGTGCTGGCGGCGCTGCTGCTGGTATGCGTGGTCAACGCCAATGCCTATGCGCTGCTGGCCCTGCCGCTCGCCTGGCTGGTGTCGCGGGTGCGCATCGACCTGCCGCGGCAGCGTTGGGTGTTCTACGTGTTCTACCCCGGCCACCTGGCGGTGCTGGCCGGGTGGCGCTACCTGGCCTAGGCGCTCCGGCGCGACCACGCACGCGTCGCGCAGCAACCGGCTGGCGAGCGCGGGGTCGGGCGTCGCGCCATCCCCCCGGGGCGAGGTCAGACCTCCAGCGTCGCCAGGTCGCCCTTCTGCTCGAGCCACGCCTTGCGGTCGCCGGCGCGCTTCTTGGCCAGCAGCATGTCCATCAGCGATCGGGTTTCGCCGGCGTCGTCCACCGTGAGCTGCACCAGGCGCCGCGTATCCGGATGGATGGTGGACTCGCGCAGCTGCGACGGGTTCATCTCGCCCAGCCCCTTGAAGCGGGTGACGTTGATCGCGCCCTTGAGCTTCTCGCGCTCGACCCGTTCCAGCAGCAGGCGCTTTTCCTCCTCGTCCAGCGCGTAGAACACCTGCTTGCCCACGTCCACGCGGAACAGCGGCGGCATGGCCACGAACACGTGGCCGGTGTTCACCAGCGCGGGAAAATGGCGCAGGAACAGCGCAGTGAGCAGCGTGGCGATGTGCAGGCCGTCCGAATCCGCGTCGGCCAGGATCACCACCTTGCCGTAGCGCAGGCCGGAGATGTCGTCCTTGCCCGGATCGCAGCCGATGGCCACCGCCAGGTCGTGCACTTCCGTGGACGCCAGCACGCCACCGGAAGCGACTTCCCACGTGTTCAGGATCTTGCCGCGCAACGGCAGGATCGCCTGGAAATCCTTGTCGCGCGCCTGCTTGGCGCTGCCGCCGGCCGAATCGCCTTCCACCAGGAAGAGCTCGGTGCGCGACAGGTCCTGGCTGATGCAGTCGGCGAGCTTGCCGGGCAGCGCCGGGCCCTGCGTCACTTTCTTGCGCACGATCTGCTTTTCGGTCTTCAGCCGCGCGCTGGCGCGCTCGATCGCCAGCTGCGCGATGCGCTCGCCCAGTTCGGTATGCGTGTTGAGCCACAGGCTGAAGGCATCGTGCGCGGCGCCTTCCACGAAGCCGGCGGCCTGGCGTGAACTCAGGCGCTCCTTGGTCTGCCCGCTGAACTGCGGATC
>CAYRNF010000029.1:0-12299 GCA_964425695.1 uncultured Pseudoxanthomonas sp. | reverse complement strand
ATGCGGCCGCGCGCCTTGTCGAACAGCCCGTCCTTGGACGACAGCATGATCACCGGCGTGTCGCGGAACTTCGGGTTGTTCTTGATCAGCGTGCAGGTCTGATAGCCGTCGAGCCGCGGCATCATGATGTCCACGAAGATGATCTGCGGCTCGGTCTCGGCGATCTTGGCCAGCGCTTCGAACCCGTCCACGGCGGTGGTCACCGCGGCGCCTTCCCTGGCGAGCAGGGTTTCGGCGGTGCGCCGGATGGTCTTCGAGTCGTCGATCACCATCACCCGCAGCCCTTGGAGGCCGCCGGTGGCGTTGTCGTCCTGCGTCATCCCGTTCTCCCCGTTGCGCTGCGCTTCATCGATGCCGGCGCCGCTGCAGTGCGAAGCTTTATTCCAGCCTGCTGGTTGCCTGTCAAGCACGGCGCGCGACAGGCCGCGCGCGGCGCGAAAACGCGCGCGCGGCGCGGCGCAGGGGCACTGCTAACATGGGTCACTTTCTGCCGCGGATGGTTCGCATGGCCCTGGATGTCGTCGTGGTGATGGACCCCATCGGAGGGATCGGGATCGCCAAGGATTCGACGTTCGCCATGCTGTTGGAGGCCCAACGCCGCGGCCACCGCCTGCATTACGTGGTTCCCGGCGGACTGACGCTGCGCGGCGGTTCCGCCGAGGCGCTGCTGGCGCCGCTGCGGGTGGTCGAAGACCCGGCAGGCTGGTACGAACTGGGACGTGCGTCACAACGTGCGCTGGTCCGCGGCGACGTGGTCCTGATGCGCAAGGACCCGCCGGTGGATGCCAACTACCTGTACGACACGCAGATCCTGGACATCGCCCGGATGCAGGGCGCGCAGGTGGTCAACGACCCGCGCGGGCTGCGCGACCTCAACGAGAAACTGGCTGCGTTCCTGTTTCCGCAGTGCTGCCCGCCGTCGCTGGTCAGCCGCGACGCGAAGGCGCTGAAGGCCTTCGTGCACGAACACGGGCAGGCGGTGCTCAAGCCGCTGGACGGCATGGGCGGGCGTTCGATCTTCCGGGCGCAGGCGGGCGAGCCCAACCTCAACGTGATCCTGGAGACCCTGACCCGCGACGGGACGCAGCTGGCGCTGGCGCAGCGCTACATTCCCGAGATCGTGGACGGCGACAAGCGGATCCTGCTGATCGACGGCGAGCCGGTGGAGTACTGCCTGGCGCGCATCCCGCAGGGCGACGAGTTCCGCGGCAACCTGGCCCAGGGCGGCCGCGGCGAAGGCCGGCCGCTGACCGAACGCGACCGCTGGATCGCCGCCGAGGTGGGCCCCGAGATGAAGCGCCGCGGCATGCGCTTCGTGGGCCTGGACGTGATCGGCGACTGGCTGACCGAGGTCAACGTGACCAGCCCCACCGGCGTGCGCGAGCTGGACAAGCAGTTCGGGATCAACATCGCGGGCCTGCTGTTCGATGCGATCGAGGGAACGTCGCACAGCGGGAAGGCGGAACAGGACATGCCAGATGCCCGGCCTTGACGAACGCCGCAGGCGATCGCTCGCCGACCCGGGCAGCCCCATGCCTCGATGCGCGCCCTGTGTCCCCGGCACACGGTTGGCGCACCGTCGGCAATAGCGTTCGATGTCGGCCGCCCCACCCCTGCCCGCTCCGCGCATCGGCGAACCCGAGCGCTTCAGCGCGAGTTTCGTGCTCTCGCTGCTGGTGCATGCGGCCCTGATCCTGGGCGTCGGCTTCGCCCTGGAGGAAGCCGCGCCGGTGCTGCCGACCCTGGACGTGATTCTCACCGAAACCCAGAGCCCGCTGACCCAGAAGCAGGCGGACTTCCTGGCGCAGGCGAGCAACCAGGGCGGCGGCGAGCACGACAAGAGCACGCGCCCGCGCGAGGCGCAGGCCGGACGCATGCCGCAGGCGGAGGCGGGCGTGGCGCCACGCGCGTTGCGCGCCCAGTCGCCCGCGCCCGCGCCGGCGCCGCAGGATCGCGTGGTGAGCAACCTGCGCAGTCCCGACCGGCTACCGGTGCCGCAATCGCGGCCGAAGGTCGAGCGCAGCATGCTGCCGCAGGGCGAGCAGAAGATCGAACACGACCTGGCGATGGCACGGCTTGCCGCGGAGATCCACCTGCGGTCGCAGCGCTATGCCAAGCGCCCGAAGCGCAAGTTCGTCTCCGCCAGCACCCGCGAGTACGCCTATGCCACCTACCTGCGCGGCTGGGTGGACCGGGTCGAACGCGTGGGCAACCTCAACTACCCCGACGAGGCGCGCCAGCGGCGCATCGGCGGCCTGCTGGTGATCAGCGTGGCGATCCGCCGCGACGGCAGCGTGGAGCGCGCCGACATCATCCAGTCCAGCCGCATCCCCATGCTCGACGCGGCCGCGTTGCGCATCGTCAACCTGTCCGCGCCGTTCGCGCCGCTGCCCAAGACGTCCGAGGATGTGGACGTGCTGCACGTGACCCGGACCTGGCAGTTCCTGCCCGGCGGCGAACTGATCGACGAGTAGCGACCTGCACGGCGCTTCGTGCAGACCCTGCGCCCCGCCGCTGCGGGCGGCGCGTTGCCACCCTCTGCTGCGGAAGCGTCTTGCGTGTCGGAAGACGCGGGCTACAGCCGCTTCCAGACCGGACCTTCGCCCGCGCGCCAGTACACGCCCACGGCGCGCGCGTAGATGGTTGCGGCATCGACCAGGCCGAAGTATCGGCCGTCCACGCTGTTGCCGCGGTGGTCGCCGAGCACCAGGAGCTTGCCGGCGGGAATGGTGAGGCCGGGGATGTCGGGGCCGCCGCCCATGTCCAGGTCCAGCTGCGCCACGCGCTCGCCGAAGACTTCCGCCTGGGGATCGTCCGCTGATGCCAGCGCGCGCCCGTTGATGTGCAGGCGACCGTCCACCAGGCGTACGCGATCGCCGCCCACCGCCACCACGCGCTTGATCAGGCGGGTGCCGTCGGCCGGCGACTTGAAGACCACCACGTCTCCGCGCTGCGGCACGCCGCGCCGGACCAGCTGCACGTCGGTGTGCGGCACGCGCACGCCGTATGCGCTCATGTCCACGGCGACACGGTCGCCGGGAAAGAGCGTGGGCTCCATGGAACCGCTGGGCACCTGGTAGTGGTTGGCGAACGACGTGCGTGCCAGGCCCATCAGCAGCAGCAGGAGCAGCAGGGAACGCGCTTCCTTCCACACGGCGGCAGGCCTGCGGGCGGGGTTTGGGTGCGGCTGGGACATGGCGCGCGGCCTTCTTGCCTGGGTTGCCGTACGGACCACTGCGGGGCGCAATCGGTTCCCACGGGCGCCGAAACGGGCATGCCGAAGGCGAGGCGGGGACGTGTGCGGGCGAGCGGGGACACCGTGACGCGCCGGGTGCACGGCCGCGGCCGCGCGGTATGGCGACGCGTTACGGGCGCGACGCGCGCAGCGCCTGCTGCTCGGCCAGGGTGAGCGCGACCTGGTTGCGCAGATAGGCCGGTTCCGCACGTTCCGGGGCCACCGCCTCGCCGCGGGCGAAGGCGAGCGCCGCCAGCCGCGCAATATCGGCGGCGTGCGGCAGCGCGGCGGGATCCACGACCTGTAGCAAGGGCCCGAGGCGCTGGCGCAGGGCGCCGTCCGCGGCGGCGAAGCCGGTGCCCACGCCGTGCCAGGCACCCGACGGCGGCAGCTCGGCCTGGTCGGGCGCACAGACGGTCTCGGCACCCACGAGCAGCACGCCGTCGCCTTCGCGACGGAACGCAGCGACATAAACCTCGCCCATGCGCGCGTCGATGGCAGCGATGGTGTCGCCCTGCCCCTGCATCGCCAGCGTCGCCAGCGTGGACACCGGCACCACCGGCCGATCCAGCGCCAGTGCGATGCCCTGCGCCAGCGAGATCGCCAGGCGCACGCCCGTGAACGCACCGGGGCCGCGGCCCACGGCGATGGCATCGAGCTGCGCGCGCGCGATCCCGGCTTCGGCCAGCAATGCGTCGGCCCACGGCAACGCCAGTTCGGCATGGCGGCGTGGCGCCACTTCGAAGCGTTCGCGCACCTGCCCGTGCACCCACACGGCGACGGAACAGGCTTCGGTGGCGGTTTCAAAGGCGAGCAGGTGCATGGCGTCTACAGGCGTTCCGGGGTGTCAGCGTGCGAAGCGTGATGGGCGCGCGCGACGTAGATCGAGGCCCGCGCGGCGCTCGGGATGACGGATGGTACGTCCACACCGCGATGGCGTCCGCACCTGGCCACTTGCGCACCGACCACCGTCCGCGCTGCAGCAGCGCGCGGCGGTTGTCCGCGCGGCCGCCGCGTCAGGCTGCGTCGGGCGCTTCCGCGAAGAACGCGCGCACGTCGCCCACCTCGCGCGTGAGCGGCAGCGGAGGCAGGGAATCCAGGAACACGCGGCCGTAGCTCTTGCCGGTGAGCCGCGGGTCGCACAGCACCAGCACGCCGCGATCGGTCTCGGTGCGGATCAGGCGCCCGGCGCCCTGCTTCAGCGCGATCACCGCCTGCGGCAGCTGCTCGTCGCGGAACGGGTTGCCGCCGGCGCGGCGGATCGCGTCCAGGCGCGCCTCGAACACCGGATCGTCCGGCGCGGCGAACGGCAGCTTGTCGATCACCACCACGCTCAGCGCATCGCCGGCCACGTCCACGCCTTCGCGGAAGCTGGCGGTCCCCAGCAGCACGCCGCTGCCGGACTCGCGGAAGCGCTGCAGCAGCACGTGGCGCGGCGCCTCGCCCTGCACGAACAGCGGCCACGGGCCGCCGCGCAGCGCATCGGCGGCCTCGCGCAGGGCGCGGTGCGACGCGAACAACAGGAACGCGCGACCGCCGCTGGCCTGCAGCACCGGCCGCACGGCATCCAGGACCGCGCGGGTGTAGTCGCGCGACGCCGGCTCCGGCAGCCGCGGCGGCAGCAGGCACAGCGCCTGGGTGGTCCAGTCGAACGGGCTGGGCTGCAGCAGCGTGCGCGGCTCGTCCTGCCCCTGCCCACTCAACCCCAGGCGCTGGGCGACGTGCGCGAAGCCGCCTTCCACCGCCAGCGTGGCCGAAGTGAACACCCATGCGGCGTGTGAACGCTCGCGGTGCGCGCGCAGCGGACCGGACACGTCCAGCGGGGTGCGCTGCAGGCGGAATCCGCGCGGGGTGAGTTCGTACCAGCGCACATCCTGGTCGGGGCTGTCGAAGTCGTCGCCGATGCCTTCGCTGGCGGTACCGCGCGGCACGCGCCAGCGCGCCAGGCGCGACGCGAATTCCTGCGCCCGCGCGTGGCAGGCATCGAAGCCGGGCGAGGCCTCGCGCAGCGGCTGCAGCGCCGCGTGCAGGGTGGCCAACGCGTGCGCCAGTGCCTCGAAGGCCGCGTCCACGCCGGGATCGTGCAGGGCGCGCTGCAAGGTGCCGCGCAACGGCAGCGGCTCCATGGCGGCGCGCAGCGCGCGGGCCGCCTGCTCCAGCTGCTGCGCTGGCGCCTGCACTACCGCAAGCGAACCGGGCACGTCCTTGCTCTCGCCCAGCGCGTCGCGCGCCAGCTCCACCAGCGGCCGGGCGCCGATGCCTTCGCCGAAGAACTGCGCCGCAAGTTCCGGCAGCTGGTGCGCTTCGTCCACCACGAAGGCCTGCGCACCGGGCAGGATCTCGCCGAAGCCCTCCTCCTTCAGCGCCAGGTCAGCCAGCAGCAGGTGGTGGTTCACCACCACCACGTCGGCGGCCTGCGCGCGCTGCCGCGCCTGCACCACGAAGCAATCCGCGTAGAACGGGCACTCGCCGCCCAGGCAGTTCTCGGCGGTGGAGGTGACCAACGGGATCAGCGGGGAGTCCTCGGGCAGGCCTTCGACCTCGGCCAGGTCGCCCATGCGCGTGCGCCCGCCCCACGCCACGATGCGCTGGAACTGGGTGATCTGTTCGCGGCTGGCGAACGCGCCTCGCGAACCGGACGGTTCGCCCTTGGCCTGCTCGGTGCGGTACAGGCACAGGTAGTTGGCGCGACCCTTGAGCAAGGCGGTCTTCAGCCCCGTGCCCAGTGCATCGCGCACGCGCGGCAGGTCGCGGTGGTAGAGCTGGTCCTGCAGCGCGCGCGTGCCGGTGGACACGATGGTCTTCTTGCCCGACAGCAGCGCGGGAACCAGGTAGGCGTAGGTCTTGCCCGTGCCGGTGCCGGCCTCGGCCAGCAGCACGCCGCGCTCGTCGAACGCCTGCGCCACGGCTTCCGCGAGCCGCTGTTGCGCGATGCGCGGGCGGAAGCCCGGAATGCGCTCGGCGAGCAGCCCGCCGGCGCTGAGCGCGGCGAGACTGTCGGTGGCGAGATCGGAAGGCGGCATGCGTCCGTGCATTGTAGGAGCGGCTTCGGCCGCGAGCTTTTGTTTCGCCGGCAAAGATGGATTGATCTGACCGATGCAGGCAGGTCGCGATGGCAGCGACGGATGTGGTCGCGCGAGTTTGCGGTGCCTGCCGGAGGTGGGAGAAGAAGCTCGCGGCTGAAGCCGCTCCTGCATTGGCCGCGCTCGGGGCGCTTTCGATCTGCCCGCTTTTCAAAGGGGGCTACGGGGGATTTGCTCTTGGTGTTCTGGCGGGGAAGAGCAAATCCCCCTCAGTCCCCCTTTTTCAAAGGGGGAGGCAAAGCGGAGCGCTAGAAGCGCTCGAGCGCGGCGACCTTGCAGGCGTCCAACTGCTGCTGCGCCTGGGCGGCGCCCGCACCATCGTTGGCGGCGTAGCGCACCGCGCGCACCGTGGCCCAGTGCCGGCGACACAGCGGCCCCACCTTGGCGCCCAGTTCGAACGCGCGGCGCGCGCGCTGCTCGGCGCCGGCGAAGTCGCGCAGCAGCAGCGCGGCTTCGGCGCGCTCCTGCAGCACCGCCGGATCGTCCGGCACGATCTGCAGGGCCTGGTCCAGCGCAGCGGCGGACGGCGCGTACCGGCCGGCGCGCTCGTGCGCCACGGCCTGCTGGCGCAGGTCTTCGACCATCGGATCGCGCAGCGGGGCCACCGCGAGTTCGCCCTCGCCGCTGCCCGCGGCCGCGCGTACGGTGGCCACCATGCGCGCAGGCTCGGCATCGGCCGGGGCCTGTGCCTGGGGCGTCTGCGGCGTGGATGCGCATCCGGCCGCTGCCAATGCCAGTCCAATCGCGCAGACACGCGTGACGCGGAAATCAAGGGACAACGTGACCGGCTTGCGCATGCCTTATTCCTCGGGCACGGGCTGCGGGGGCGGCACCGGCTCGGGTGCGGGCGCGGGTTCCGGCGGCGGCGCCTCGTCCGGCGCGTCGCGATCGCCGAAGCCGAACCAGTCGCGCCAGCTGCGGCGCTCGCGGCCGTCGCCGTAGTCCTGGGTGGCGTCTTCGCCGTAGGGATCCGCCGGCTGGGCGGCCACGCACGGCTGGTGCGCCGGCACGTAGCCCTTCACGAAGGGGAAGCGGCGCGCGCCGGGGCAGCCCGGGTCGGTGGAATACGACTGCGACACCCAGGCCCATTCGATCCCGGTGTTGTCCACTTCCAGCGGGCTGCTGGGCAGGCGCGCGAACAGGTCCGACCACACCCGCATGCCGCCGGTGGCGCCGTAGAGGCCGGTGGACTTGTTGTCGTCGTTGCCCACCCACGCCACGGCCAAGTGCGCGCCGGTCCAGCCGGCGAACCAACTGTCGCGGCTGTCGTTGCTGGTGCCGGTCTTGCCCGCCGGTTTGAGCTTGCCGCGGCCGTCGCTGATCAGCTGGCGCCCGGTGCCGTTGGTCACCGCGCTCTGCAGCGCCAGCGTGACCAAGCGCGCCGACAGCGAATCGCGCTCGGTCGCGGCCTGCGGCGGCTTGTCGTAGCGCTTGAGCAGCTTGCCGTCGCGGTCCAGCACGCCGCGCACCAGGCGCAGGGTCTGGATCTCGCCGCCGGTGGCCAGGAACTGGTAGGCCTGCGCCATGGCATACGGGCTCTGGTCCACCGCGCCCAGGATCAGCGACGGATTGCGCGGCGACTCGAAGCCGGCCAGCGTGCGCAGCAGCCCGGCCAGCCGCTCCGGGGTGACCTGCATGCCCAGGCGCACGGTGGCCTGGTTGTAGCTCTGTGCCAGCGCATCGATCATGCGCACGCTGCCGTGGCTGCGGCCGTCGGAATTGCGCGGGCTCCAGCGCTTGCCGTCGTCCAGCGGGATGGTGACTTCCGAATCGTCCAGCCACGTGGCCAGCGTCCAGCGCGCCGGATCGGCCAGCGCCAGCAGGTACACGAACGGCTTGAGCAGCGAGCCCACCGGGCGCTTGGCCTCGATGGCGCGGTTGAAGCCGTGTTCGGCGAACGATCGGCTGCCGACCGCGGCGACCACGTCGCCGGTCTGCGTGTCGGTGACCACCAGCCCGGCCTGCAGCGGCACCTTGCGCTTGCCCAGCCCGTCCAGCGTGCGGGTCACCGCGCCTTCGGCGTAGCCCTGCGCGGACGGCGCCATGCCGCTCATCACGCTCAGGCCCGCGCCCTGCAACGATTCCTCGGGGTAATCGACGGCCAGCTGGCGGCGCACCAGGTCCACGTAGGCGGGGAAGCGGTTGGCGGCGACGCTGCCGGGCTCCTTCGTGATGCCCAGCGGCGCCTTGCTGGCGCGCGCGAACTCGGCATCGTCGATCAGCCCGGCTTCGTGCATCTTTTCCAGCGCGAAGTTGCGGCGCTCGGTGGCGCGCTGCGGATGCTTGCGCGGATCGTAGTGCGACGGACCGCGCACGATGCCCACCAGCAGCGCGATCTGCTCGGTGGACAGGTCGCGCTGGTCGCGGCCGAACCAGAATTCCGACGCGGCGGCCACGCCGTGGATCGCCTGCGCGCCGCGCTGGCCCCAGTACACCTGGTTGAAGTACGCCTCCAGCAGGGTGCGCTTGTCGTAGCGCAGCTCCAGCAGCATGGCGTACAGGATCTCGTTGAACTTGCGGGTGTAGGTCTGTTCGCGGCCGATGCCCAGCAGGCCGCTGCGCGCGAGCTGCTGGGTCAGCGTGCTGGCGCCCTGGCGCGCCTCGCCCGAGCGCATGTTCACGAACACGGCGCGCATGATCCCGGACAGGTCGATGCCGTGGTGCCGCGCGAAGTCCTTGTCTTCCACCGCCTGCAGGCCGGTGACCAGCAGGTCCGGCACCTCGTCGATCCGCACCAGCCGGCGCTCTTCCTGCTTCTGTCCGTACAGCGTGGCGATGCGCGCCGGGTCCAGGCGCACCGCCTTGACCGTGCGCCCGCCCACCAGGTCGCGGACCTGGGTGACGCGTCCGCCGGAGAGCGTCACCTGCACCCGGCTCGGGCCCACCGGCCCGGTGATGTCGTGGAAGCCGCGGCTGGCGATGGTCCAGCGGCTGCCGTCGCGCACGTAGCTGCCCGGCCGCTGGCCGCCGCCTTCGCGGTACGAGGCGGCATCGAGCTCGGTCTTGAGCGTGCGCACGTCCATCGGCACGCCCGGCGCCAGCTGCAGCGGCCGCCCGTACACGCGGGTGGGCAGCTGCCACTGCAGCTGGCCGAAGCGCTTGGTCACCTGGGTGTTCAGGTACAGCGTGTACGGAATCAGGAAGCCCAGCCCCAGCGCGGCCATGGCCAGTGCCCATGTCAGCAGCCGCTTGCGCCAGTGCGGCGCGTCGCCGTCGCTGCCGTCGTAATGGTCGTCTTCGTCGTAGTCGATGCGGGCCAAGGCGGAACCGTAGTGGTGCGACAATGCGCGGCGGTTGCCGCAGGCGGGCGTGTCGGTGCGCGAGTCTAACGCAGCATCCTGCGCCCTCCGGGACGCAGCGACCCCACCCAGTCAGCCGGAGTTCCGTTCACATGCCGTGGTCCCTCGCCGATGCGCGGTTCCTGCTGCGCCGCGCGTCCGGCCTGCTGCGGCGTGGACTGGCCAGCCTGCGCACCCGCGGCCTGCGCGCCAGCTGGGAACGCACGCTGGCGCAGTTCTCGCGCCTGCGCCCCGTGGCGACGCCGGCACTGTTCGACCCTGGCCCCACGCCGGAAGGCGGCTTCGCGCTGCCCACCCGCGATGCGCCCGTGGCCAGCATCGTGATCCCCGTGTACGACCAGGTCGCGCACACGCTGCGCTGCCTGTGGGCGCTGTCGCAGCTGCCGGCGGACACGCCGTTCGAAGTGATCGTGGTGGACGACGGCTCGTCCGATGCGACACCCGGGAGGCTGGCCAGCATCGCCGGGCTGCGCTACCACCGCCGCGCGCGCAACGGCGGCTTCATCGCCGCGTGCAACGACGGAGCGCGGCTGGCGCGCGGCGCGCTGCTGGTGTTCCTGAACAACGACACGGTGCCGCAGCCGGGCTGGCTGGACGCACTGGCGGACACCTTCACCGAAGTGGCGGGCACCGGACTGGCCGGCGCGCAGCTGCGCTACCCCGATGGCCGCCTGCAGGAGGCCGGTGGCGTGGTGTTCCGCGACGGCAGCGCCTGGAACTACGGCCGCCATGCCTCGCCCGACGACCCGCGCCATGCCTACCTGCGCGAAGCCGACTACCTCAGCGGGGCGGCGATCGCGATCCCGCGTGACCTGTTCGAATCGCTCGGCGGCTTCGACGACCACTACGCGCCGGCGTACTACGAGGACACCGACCTGGCGTTCAAGGTGCGCGCGGCCGGCCACAAGGTCGTGTACCAGCCGCGCGCGGTGGTGGTGCACGCCGAAGGCGCCACCGCCGGCACCGATACCGGTAGCGGCGCCAAGGCATACCAGGTGCGCAACCGCGAGCGTTTCGCGCAGCGCCACGCCGCCGCGCTGCAGGCGCAACCGGCCCCGGACGCGGTGCCGACGCCCGCCCTGCTGCACGCGCGCCAGCGCCAGGTGCTGGTGATCGACGCGCTCACCCCCACGCCGGACCAGGACTCCGGTTCGCTGCGCCTGGTGAACCTGATGCGCCTGCTTCGCGAGGAGGGCGCGCACGTGGTGTTCCTGCCCGCGAACCGCGCGCATGCGGGCGAGTACACGCGGCAGCTGCAGCACATGGGCGTGGAGGCGTGGCATGCGCCGCAGGCCGC
Source organism: uncultured Pseudoxanthomonas sp. (assembly GCA_964425695.1). Taxonomy (GTDB): domain Bacteria; phylum Pseudomonadota; class Gammaproteobacteria; order Xanthomonadales; family Xanthomonadaceae; genus JAKPBU01. Next base: position 1,385 of record CAYRNF010000029.1, on the reverse strand, counting down.
GCGGCCGCCGGCGTGGCTGCGCGAGTACGGCCCGCGCTTCGACGCGGTGCTGGTGTGCCGGCATTACGTGGCGCGCGAGTTCCTGCCGCTGCTGCGCAGGCATGCGCCGCAGGCGCGGATCGTGTTCGACACGGTGGACCTGCACTACCTGCGCGAACGTCGCGGCGCCGAACTGGCGGGCGACGCCGCCCTGGCGCGCGCGGCCGAGCGGACCCGCGCCCTGGAGCTGGACGTGATCGCGCGCAGCGACATGACCCTGGTGGTCAGCCAGGCCGAACGCGAGCTGCTGGCCCACGACGCGCCCGCGGCGCAGGTGGACGTGCTGTCGAACCTGCACCGTCTTGGCAGCGCGGGCCGCGCGTTCGCGCAGCGCCGCGACCTGGTGTTCGTGGGCGGCTTCCGGCATCCGCCCAACGTCGATGCGGTGCGCTGGTTCGTGCAGGACGTGTTCCCGCTGGTGCGCGCGGCCGAACCGGACGTGCGCTTCCACTGCATCGGCGGGCACGTGCCGCCCGCCGTGCAGGCGCTGGGCACGCAGCCCAACGTGGTGATCCATGGCCACGTGCCGGACATCGACCCGTACCTGGAGGGCTGCCGCGTGGCGCTGGCGCCGTTGCGTTTCGGCGCCGGGGTCAAGGGCAAGGTCAACCTGAGCATGGCGCACGGCCAGCCGGTGGTCGCCACGGCCACCGCGGTGGAAGGCATGCACCTGCGCGACGGCCACGACGTGCTGGTGGCGGACGACGCGGCCGGTTTCGCCGCCGCGGTGCTGCGCCTGTACCGCGACGAGGCGCTGTGGCAGGCACTGGCCGAGCACGGGCGCGAGAACGTGCGCGCGCATTTCTCGCTGGATGCGGCGCGCGACACGGTGCGGCGCGTGCTCCTTGGCGACGCGAAACGCGGCTGAAGCCGACGCGGCGCTATTCGCCCGAGGCGGTCGCCACGCGCAGGCGGCGGCGGAATTCCTCGATGCCCGGCGCGCTGCGGTCCAGCGCATGCGCGGCCTGCAGGGCGGCCTGCGCGCCCGCGATCTGGCCCGCCACCATGCGCTCGTCGCCCACCGCCAGCCAGCGTTGCGCCAGGCGGGTGCGCGCGCGCCGCGTGGCCGTGCCCTCGCCCTGCAGCGCCACCCAGGATTCCAGGCAGGCGCGCGCGCGGCCCAGGTCGTTGCGCGGCAGTTCGCGCTCGAAACAGGCGCGCGCCGCAGGCGCCAGCCGTCGCTGCGCGTTGCGCACGCCCGGCGATTGCGGCGCGAGCGCCGCCGCCGCGCGTACCTTGTCGTAGGCGCTCTCGCCCGGCGGCGTGAGCAGGTCGCCACGCGCTTCGGCGGCGGCGGCCTCGCGCAGCAGTGCGGCGACGCGCGCGCGCGCGGACCGGGCCGCGCC
>CAYRNF010000028.1:0-13834 GCA_964425695.1 uncultured Pseudoxanthomonas sp. | reverse complement strand
GTGGTGGAACTGGCGCTGGATCGCGGCCACGTCGGGGAAGATGTCGGCGTGGTCGAACTCCAGGTTGTTGAGGATCGCCACCCGCGGCCGGTAGTGCACGAACTTGCTGCGCTTGTCGAAGAACGCCGTGTCGTACTCGTCGGCTTCCACCACGAATGCGCGGCCGCTGCCGATGCGCGCGGACACGCCGAAATCCTCCGCTACGCCGCCGATCAGGAACCCCGGCTCGCGCCCCGCGGACTGCAGCAGGTAGGCCAGGATCGTGGTGGTGGTGGTCTTGCCGTGGGTGCCGGCCACCGCGATGGTGTCGCGGCCGGGCAGCACGCGTTCGCTGAGCCACTGCGCGCCCGAGGTGTAGGCCAGGCCCGCGTCGAGCGCGTGTTCCACCGCGGCATTGCCGCGCGACAGCGCATTGCCGATCACCACCTGCTCGCAGTCGTCCGAGATGTGCTCGGCGGCGTACCCCTGCTTCAGCACGATGCCCAGCTGCTCCAGCTGCGTGGACATCGGCGGGTAGATGTTCTGGTCGCTGCCTTCGACCTCGTATCCGAGTTCGCGCGCCAGTGCGGCCACGCCGCCCATGAAGGTCCCGGCGATGCCGAGGATGTGGAGTCTGCTCATGCGCGACATTGTCCCCGATTCGGTCGCGCGACCGGTGCGCCCAGAGCAAGAACGCCCCGGCTGGCCGGGGCGTCGGACGCGGCATGGATCCGCGCGCGTCAGCCGACTTCGCGCACCGGCGCAATGGTCTCCACGATCCGCGTGAACACCTCGTCCAGCGAGCCCACGCCGTCGATGACGGTGAGCTGGCCGTGGGCGCGGTAGAACTCGATCACCGGCGCGGTCTGCTGCTCGTACACCCGCAGGCGCGTGCGCACGGAGTCGGGCGAGTCGTCGGCGCGGCCTTCGGCCTTGGCGCGGCCGGCGATGCGTTCCACCAGAAGCTCGCTCGGCACGTCCAGCTGCACGGCGTAGTCCATCGGCTGGCCGATGCGCTGCAGCAGCCCGTCCAGCGCGGCGGCCTGGGCCAGGTTGCGCGGGTAGCCGTCCAGGATGAAACCGCCGGCCGTGTCCGGACGCGACAACCGGTCCTCGAGCATGCCCAGCAGGATCGCGTCGCTGACCAGTTCGCCGCGCGCCATCACTTCCTTGGCTTCCAGGCCCAGCTTGCTGCCCGCGGTCACCTCGGCGCGCAGCAGGTCGCCGGTGGAGATGTGCGGCACCTGCAGGTGCTCCTTCAGCCGGGCCGCCTGCGTGCCCTTGCCCGAGCCGGGCGCGCCCAGCAACACCAATCGCATCCGCAATCCTCCGAAATCCCTACGGGGCCGGGACTACACTCGAAACCCGCACCCCAACGCGGGCCAGCTTACCGTAAAGCGTCCGCGCGCCCGCATCGCGCCACAGCCGAGCCATCCGCATGCCCAGACCCGCCCCCGCCCTGCTCTACGCCCAGTCCGGCGGCGTCACCGCCGTGATCAACGCCACGGCCGCGGCCGTGATCGCCGAGGCGCGTGCGCGCAAGGTGCGGGTGCTGGCTGCGCGCAACGGCATCCTGGGCGCGCTGCGCGAGGAGCTGGTGGACGTGGCACGCGAATCGCCCGCGGTGCTGCGCGCGCTCGCCCACACCCCGGGCGGCGCCTTCGGCAGCTGCCGGGTGAAGCTGAAATCGCTCGAAACCGACCGCGCCCGCTACGAACGCCTGCTGGCGGTGTTCCAGGCCCACGACGTGCGCTGGTTCCTCTACAACGGCGGCAACGATTCGGCCGACACCGCGCTCAAGGTGTCGCAGCTGGCCGCCGAGTACGGCTACCCGCTGACCTGCATCGGCGTGCCCAAGACGGTGGACAACGACCTGGCCGTGACCGACTGCTGCCCGGGCTTCGGCTCGGCGGCCAAGTATACGGCCGTGTCGGTGCGCGAATGCGCGCTGGACGTGGCGGCCATGGCCGAAACCTCCACCAAGGTCTTCGTCTACGAAGCCATGGGCCGCCACGCCGGCTGGCTGGCCGCGGCCGCCGGGCTGGCCGGCAACGGGCCCGACGAAGCGCCGCACCTGATCCTGTTTCCGGAACGCGCCTACGACGAAACCGCGTTCCTGGCGAAGGTGAAGCAGGTCGTGGAGCGCGTCGGCTACTGCGTGGTGGTCGCCAGCGAAGGCATCCAGACCGCCGACGGCAGGTTCGTCGCCGACATGGGCACGGTGGATGCCTTCGGCCACACCCAGCTCGGCGGCGTGTCGTCGTTCCTGGCCGGCCGGGTCAAGGCGGAGCTGGGCTACAAGGTGCACTGGACCCTGCCCGACTACCTGCAGCGCAGCGCGCGTCACATCGCGTCCAAGACCGATCTCGAGCAGGCCATGGCCGTCGGCAAGGCAGCCGTGCAGTACGCCTTGAAGGGCATGAACGCCACCATGCCGGTCATCAGGCGCGTGTCCGATGCGCCGTACCGCTGGAAGATCGAACCGGCGCCGCTGTCGAAGATCGCCAACCACGAGAAGAAGATGCCGGCCGGCTTCATCCGCAAGGACGGCTATGGCATCACCGCAGCGGCAAGGAAGTACCTGGAGCCGCTGATCCGGGGCGAGGCCCCGCCGCCGTATGGCAGAGATGGAATTCCGAAGTATGTGGAGCTGCGGAACGTTTTGTTGCCCAGAAAACTGCCCGCACTCGGCGAATAAGACCCGACTTTGCCGCAAACCCAAGCATGCCGCGCACGTGACCGCTCGCCGCAGCGAGACCGATCTTGTCCAGAGAGTTCGCAAGGTACATTGCAAGGCGTCGTGAGACTGGCACGCTTCGAGTACAACTGAAGCGGCGCCCACGCGTCTGACTGGATCTCGCCGCGCCTGAGCGACTCGATTTGGCAGACAAGGCCTGTAGTGAATGTCACCACCGATGCCAAGCCCGCATCAATCAAAAATTTCCAAATGACGGCCGCCTTTCAGCGACCGCCACTACTTACGCTGCGCCTCTGTTAGCCGCCCATACATCCAATGGAGCGCGACCGCGTTGCAACAAGCTGATTGCTCGCATTGTAAAGATCAACTTTCACGCCACCTGGCTGCGTGCCATGGTCGCACCATGCAGTACACACCGGAGAATTCTCGGTGCAAACGTATGGGTCGATCACCGCCACCCCAGTGGCAGACCAGACATATCTCGAGAAATCTTCGGGCCTTACTTCGCAAAGCTTCCACGAGTTCACATGGCCTTGTTCGCAAAATAGGGTGATTGTCTGAGCCGAAGCCTGGCTCGGAGCGGATGCAGCCGCGAAACCGATTCAAACAGCAAGCATGGTCGCAAGAGCTGAAGCTACTTTCATTTTCTGATACTCCATCATCAGTTTGCGGCAGTCTGAAGGACTTCCGCTCCGCCGGCGGCGGACTCGCAGAGTAACTGCCTTCGGCTGCGCTCTGCAGTCAAAAACATCAAAATGGTGGCCGCGTTCTCGTCACCGGGGTGGTGGCGCGCACGACGCGTGATCCGGTCAGGGCCTGTACTCTCCACCTCGGCACCCCTTGCTGCCCAGCGCGCGATTGAATCGCTCTGCCTACCCGTCGTCGCGATGGTCGCGAAAATTCATACTGGATTGATGTAGCCAGCCCAGCCTGCCGCATGAGAACCGGGCCCATGCCCCAACGCACACGAGGCTGAAACTGCATGCCACACCCGCTGATCGTTGCGATGACTGCCCACGTCGCCCTTGCCGCGTTGCTGTACGCGCTGTTGACCGTGGCGCGCGCACCGGCGATCTGGGGCATCGGCCGGCGCGGGGACGGCAGCAATCCCTGGGCAGGCGTGGAGCCGCGGATCGGTGCCAACCTGTCCAACCAGTTCGAGTGGCCGCTGTTCTTCCATGTCGCCTGCGTGCTGCTGATCGTGCTGGGTCGCGGGGATGACGCGTTGGCCACCGGGCTTGCGTGGGCCTTCATCGCCGGGCGCCTGCTGCACAGCGCGGTGCAGATCCTGACGGCCAACGTGCGGCTGCGCGGGCTGGTGTTCGTGGTGAACTTCGCCGCCGTGCTGGGGCTGTGGGCGGTGCTCGTGACGGCGCCGCGCGCGTAGGACGTCGAATCCCGGCGGTGCCGCCCGTCGAGCATGGACACGCGGCGTGGCGCCGCGTGCCGACCTTGGAGCGATCCGATGCATCCGGACATTGCCGCCTACCACCGCGGGCAGACGGCGGAAGACCGCGCGCTGTGCGACCTGCTGGCCGAGGCGATCGAGCGCCACCTGCCGGAGGCGCAGGGCAAGCTCTGGCACGGCCATCCGGTCTGGTTCCTGCAGGACAACCCGATCGTGGGATACAGCCGCCAGAAGCCCGGCATCCGGCTCATGTTCTGGAGCGGCGCCGGTTTCGACGAGCCCGGCTTGCCGGTGCGCGGCGCGAAGTTCAAGGACGCGTCGGTGTTCTACACCGCCGCTGCCGACGTGGATGCCGCCGACCTGGCGCGCTGGCTCGGCAAGGCGCGGCACATTCAGTGGGACTACAGGAGCATCGTCAAGCGCAAGGGGCGCCTGGAGCGGCTGGACGAGGTCTAGACACCGGCTTGCCATCGCTGAGCGGACGCCGCCGCCCGCCCTACACCACGCCGATCCAGCCCCAGCACGCTGCGCCCACGATCAATGCCGGAATCGCCCACACGCGCCTGGTGGCGAACAGCACGCCCAGCGCCAGCGCGAACAGCAGCGCGGCTTCCAGGCCGGTCACCGTGGCTTTCAGCAGCGCCAGCGTGGTGCCTGCGATCAACCCCACCACCGCCGCGGTGATGCCTTCCAGCAGGCGGTGCACGCCGGGGCGGCGCACCAGCCGCTCCATCGCCTCGTGCCCGAGCAGGGTGAAGGCGAATGCGGGCAGGAACATGCCGGCGGTCATCGCCACCGCGCCCCACGGTCCACCGCCGAGATAGCCCACGAAGGTGGCGAAGATCACCAGCGGCGCCGGCAGCAGGCCGCCCAAGGCCAGGCCGTCCAGGAACTGCGCGTTGGTCATCCATGCGCCCTGCACCACCGCATCGCGCTGCAGGAACGGGATCGCCGTGTACGCCCCGCCGAAGGTCAGCAGGCCCGCTTTGAGGCCGAACCAGAACAGCGCCGTCACCGACACCGGCTGCACGGCCCCGCTGGCCACCGCCAGCGGGTCGGCCAGCGCCTGGAACCCGGCCAGCGCACCGGTATCCGCCACCCGCCACGCGGCCGCGCAGGCCAGCGCCGCCAGTAGCAGCGCCGCCGCGGCACGCACCCTGCCCGCCAGCACGTACGCCGCCCCGCCCGCCACGAGCACGATGCCGAAGTGCGCGCCGGCCAGCTGCGCCACCATCGCCAGCGCCGCGATCGCCCACAGCCACCGGTCCGCCAGCGCATGCCCGCCGATGCGCACCACCGCCCGCACGATCAGGGCGGCGACCACCGCCTGCACCGCCGCGAACACCGGGGCCATGCCCGCCAGCCGCGCACCGTGGGTCACGTACGCCCACGCCGCCAGCATCATCAGCGCGAAGCCGGGCAGCATGAAGCCCAAGCCGGCCAGCAGTCCGCCCAGGCGGCCGCGCGCTCGATAGCCGAAGTACACGCATAACTCGTGCGCTTCGGGGCCGGGCAGCACCTGGTACAGCGCGAGCACGCGATTGAATTCGGCGCCGGAGATCCAGCGCTCCTGGTCCACCAGCGCATGGCGCAAAAGGCCGATCTGCGCGACCGGCCCGCCCCAGCCCAGCGCGCCGAACCGCAGGAAGCGCAGGAACAGGCGCGGCAGCGAGATCCGTGGTGGCGACGGCGCGGCGGCAGGACCGGCGGAAGGCGGAATCGACATGCGCACCCAGCATGGCAGGGGCTTGCGGCGCGCGGAAGGCGGGGTCCGGATGAGGCGCACATGGGTTTACACGCCGGGATGTGTCCGCGAACGACGCGCGACGGGCAATGCGCGGCGGCGTGCCCGGACGCAAGGCGACATCGCAGGCAGCGGGATCAGGGCGGTCGCGGCGGAAAGCGCTTCTTCGCGGGCGTCCGGCTCGATCGCACGGATCGACGCTTCTGGGAACCTTCGGACCTGCAGCCGCGCCTACGCAGGCCTGCGCAGGCGCGGCTTGCGTGCGGGCCTCAGCTGCCGCAGGCCTTGCCTTCCAGCGTCATCTGCGCGGCGAACATCGGCAGCGGCTGGTAGCCGCCCTGCTTGGCGGCGGCCTGCATCTCCTTCAGGTACAGGCGGGAGCGGCCCTGCGCGTCCAACTTGGGCGGCGCCACGTCGGCCGGCTTGCGCCACACGCGCACCACCGCCTGCTGCGACGGACACGCCGCGCTGGGCACGCGGATCACGTCGTTGAGTTTCCAACCGCTGGCCACGCCGGGCCTGGCCTTGGCGAAATCGGCGAAGCGCGCCCGCGGCTGGCAGCTCGGGCTGGTGCGCACTACGGCGAACCGGTAGGGCTCGGCGGCATTGGCGGTGAACATGCCTTCCAGGCGCGCGCAGGCTTCGGGAATCTGGCGCAGCGTGTGCAGCGCGTTGATCGCCTGGGCGGCGCCGGGTTTGCGCTGGATCTCCGGGGCGGGATCGGCCGCGAGCAGGGTCGCAGGCGCGGCGGCGCAGGCCAGGGAAAGGATCGCGATGAGCGGCGTGGCGCGCATGCCGTGCTCCTGTGGTTCGGTTGGTTCGGTGGGTGCGCAGGCTGGCACGCACCGGCTGAACGCCTCCTTCGCCACTCCGCATGCCGCCGTGCGCATCCGTGGCCGTGCCGGGGACTTTCGCGGCGCGGCAGCGTGCCCCGCGACGCAGGCCTATGCGATAGTCGGGCGGGTTAGGCCCTGTTCACCCAGTTTCATCAACCGCCATCGCTTGCATTCCCGGGGAGGGTTACATGCTGGAGCAGTACGGTTTGGTCCTGGCGCTGATCTGCGCCATCGTCGCGATCGGGTACGGCGTGTACTACGCCGCCTGGATCAACAAGCAACCCGCAGGCAATGCCCGCATGCAGGAAATCGCGGGCGCCATCCAGGAAGGCGCGCGCGCCTACCTCAACCGGCAATACACCACCATCGCCATCGCCGGCGCGGTGCTGTTCGTGCTGATCGGCCTGTTCCTGAGCTGGCCCAGCGCGGTGGGCTTCCTGCTCGGCGCGGTGCTGTCCGGCGCTGCCGGGTACATCGGCATGAACGTGTCGGTGCGCGCCAACGTCCGCACCGCCGAGGCCGCGCGCAGCGGCATCGGCCCGGCCATGGACGTCGCGTTCAAGGGCGGGGCTATCACCGGCATGCTGGTGGTCGGCCTGGGCCTGCTGGGCGTGGCCGGCTACTGGATGGTGCTGCGCGCGACGGGCGTGGGCGAAGCCGATGCGCTGCACGCGCTGGTCGGCCTGGCGTTCGGCTCGTCGCTGATCTCGATCTTCGCGCGCTTAGGGGGAGGCATCTTCACCAAGGGCGCGGACGTGGGCGCGGACCTGGTGGGCAAGGTCGAAGCCGGCATCCCCGAAGACGACCCGCGCAACCCGGCGGTGATCGCCGACAACGTGGGCGACAACGTCGGCGACTGCGCCGGCATGGCCGCCGACCTGTTCGAGACCTACGCGGTCACGGTGATCGCCACCATGCTGCTGGGCGGCCTGATGATGGCCGAGGCCGGCGCCAACGCGATCCTGTACCCGCTGGTCCTGGGCGGGGTGTCAATCATCGCCTCGATCATCGGCACGTTCTTCGTGAAGGTGACCGAAGGCGGGTCGATCATGGGCGCGCTGTACAAGGGCGTGATCGTGTCCGGCGTCATCGCCGCGGTGTTCTTCTGGTTCGTCACCGCCGAGATGATGGGCGATTCGGTCTACGGGCCCACCAATCTGTTCCTGTGCGCGCTGATCGGCCTGCTGCTCACAGGCGCCATCGTGTGGATCACCGAGTACTACACCGGCACGCAGTACAAGCCGGTGCAGCACGTGGCGCAGGCCTCCACCACCGGCCACGGCACCAACATCATCGCCGGGCTCGGGGTCTCGATGAAGTCGACCGCGCTGCCGGTGGTGGCGGTGTGCTTCGCAATCTGGGCGTGCTACTCCTTCGGCGGGCTCTACGGCATCGCCATCGCCGCCACGGCCATGCTCTCGATGGCCGGCATGATCGTGGCGCTCGACGCCTATGGCCCGATCACCGACAACGCTGGCGGCATCGCGGAAATGGCGGAACTGCCGCCGGAAGTGCGTGCCGTGACCGATCCGCTGGACGCCGTGGGCAACACCACCAAGGCGGTGACAAAGGGCTATGCCATCGGTTCGGCGGCCCTGGCGGCGCTGGTGCTGTTCGCCGACTACACGCACAACCTCAGCGCCGCGCATCCGGGCGTGGAATACACGTTCGACCTGTCCAACCACAACGTGATCATCGGCCTGCTGATCGGCGGCCTGATCCCGTACCTGTTCGGCGCCATGGCCATGGAAGCGGTTGGCCGCGCGGCGGGCAGCGTGGTGGAGGAAGTGCGCCGCCAGTTCCGCGAAATCCCCGGGATCATGGAAGGCACCGGCAAACCGGACTACAGCAAGGCCGTGGACATGCTGACGCGTTCGGCGATCAAGGAAATGATCGTGCCGTCGCTGCTGCCGGTGGCGGTGCCCATCGTGGTGGGCCTGACGCTGGGCGCGCAGGCGCTGGGCGGGTTGCTGATCGGCACGATCGTCACCGGCCTGTTCGTGGCGATCTCCATGACCACCGGCGGCGGCGCATGGGACAACGCCAAGAAGTACATCGAGGACGGCCACTTCGGCGGCAAGGGCTCCGAGGCGCACAAGGCCGCGGTCACCGGCGACACGGTGGGCGATCCCTACAAGGACACCGCCGGCCCGGCGATCAATCCGCTGATCAAGATCATCAACATCGTGGCGCTGCTGATGGTGCCGCTGCTGCCGGTGACCGGCCTCGGCGGCGATCCGGGGGCGCCCGCGCGCGGCGCGGACCAGGCCGTTGCCAGCGCCGATGCGCGCCTGGCAGCCGCGCAGCCGGCCGGCCCGTCCGCCCGGCTCGGCTACGAGGCCGGTTCGGCGGTCGCGCCCGCCGACGCCGAGGCGCAACTGTCCGGCCTGATCGCGGACCTGCGCCAGGATCGCGCCACCCGCGTGCGGATCGTCAGCCAGCGCGCCGCCGGCGAGGATCCGTCCCTGGGCGAAGCGCGCGCCGCCGATGCGCGGCAGTGGCTCGAAGCGCAGGGCATCGCGGCGGACCGGATCTCAGTGGAGCAGGCGTCCGTGGAGTCTGGCCAGGCCCCGCGGGTGGACGTGACCGTGCAGTAGCGGCGCCAACGCTGGAGCGGAAACGGCGGCCCTGTGCCGCCGTTTTCGTTCCTGCCCGATGCGAGCGCGGCGCCGCGGAGCAGGCCCCACGCAGGAGCGGCTTCAGCCGCGGGCTTTCATCCCGGTATGCACTGCGCGCCCGTGCACGTTCGTGATGCACGCCCCGTGGCGATGAAGCGCGCTACGGTGCATGCCGCTGCCCGCCGGAACATGGCAAAAGCTCGCGGCTGGAGTCGCTCCTACACACAAAAAAACGGCGCGCATCGCTGCGCGCCGTCCCGCCCCTTTCCCTGTGCGGTGGTCGAGACCGCTACAAGGTGTAGTTGGGCCGGTCCGGCAGGCCCAGCTCGCGGCGGATGCCGTTCTCGGTGAGCGGCATCGGATTGTGGGTGGTGGGCGGCGTGGCCGGATCCCCGTCGAAATCGAACGCCGGCGCGCTGCTTTCCAGCCCCACCGCCTGGCGTTCGGCGTTGCGCACGCTGCCCGAATCCGGGCCGGTGCCCTGGTACGTGCCCGGCTGGAAGGTGCCGGTGACGCCGTTGTAGGCGTGCGACATCTCGTGGTACAGCACCACCGCCGGCGCCGGGAAGGCGTCCATGTGGAACGACGGGTTGTAGCTGATCACCACGTCCGAACCGGTGCCCGCGCGGCCGCCTGCGATCTCGGCATTGCCGCGTCCCAGGGTCTGGGCGTAGCCGTTCTGTTCGTTGGCCAGTTCGCGGATGGTCACCGTATTGCCCTTGGCGGCGGCCTCGTCGAACTCGGCCAGCATCTGCTGTCCGCTGGGCGAACTGCGCAGGAACTCGATCTCGGCCTCCACGCGCTGGCGGAACGAGGCCGACCCTTCCACGACCACGCCGCGCCGGCCCAGGCTGGCGTCGATCGCCACGTTCACCACCACCTGCCCGGTGTCGCGCTGGCCTGCGGCGAAGCGCACCGCGTCGATGCCTTCGGCGTGGATCCGGTCGCGCGTGGTGGCGCCCTCGACGCTGTCGGTGCCGCTGCCCAGGTAGACGCTGTTGTCGCCGCCACTGGTGACGCGGTCGTTGCCGGTCCCGGCGGAGACCATGTTCTGGCCCTGGCTGGCCACGATGACGTCGTCGCCGGCGCCGGCTTCGATGAAATTGGTGCCGCCGCCTGCGGTGAGCGTGTCGATGCCGTCGCCGCCGTACACCACGTCGTCGCCCTCGCCGGCATCCACGGTGTCGTTGCCGGTGTTGCCGAACACGTCGTCGCGGCCGGCGCCGCTGGCGATGGTGTCGTTGCCCGCGCCGCCGTCGATGCGGTCGTCGCCCGCGCCGGTGGCGATGCTGTCGTTGCCGGCCCCGCCTTCGACCACGATGTTCACGCGCACGTTCGGCGCCACCTCCACCAGGTCGTCGCCAGCGCCCACGCGCAGGGTCAGCTCCTGGCGCTGCTCCAGGTCGACGTCGTAGGTCTCGCCGTTGACCGACACCTCCACCGTGCCGTCGCTGCGCTGACTCACGCGCACCTGGTCGTTGCCGGTGCCGGTGGTGGTGAACACCAGCTGGTCGCTGCTCACGTAGGTCTGGCCGAAGCCGGCCTGGGCGATGGTGCGCTCGCGCGCGATGCTGGCCTGCTCCCCCGTGTGCAGCGGATCCACCTGGATCTGCTTGCCGTCGGGCGTGCGGCCCAGGGTGCGTTGCGACGGATTGCTGTTGCTGCCGTCGATCGCGATGGCGGGATCGGCCTGCGCCATGAGGCCGAACGGCCGCGGCTCCGGGTTGCCCGACGCCTCCGGCAGCGGATTGCGGTCCAGGTCCGACTGCGAGTCCACCGCATCGGTCTGCTGCCGCGGATCCTCCCAGTAGCCGGCGCTGCGGGCGGTGGCGGTGGAGACGGGGTCGATGCGGGTATCCAGGCTCACGGCAGCGCTCTCAGGTCCGGGGTGCGGAACAGGTATACGCAGCCGTATGGAGCAGGCACAGCTAGGGCGTACCCTAGCGTATGGAAGCCGCGAGGCGGCGCGGCCCGGCGGGGACCGCAGCTGCTGCGCTGCAACACGAACGCGTAGAATGCGCGCCTTTCCGCACGCTGGAGCCACACCGATGGGCCTGGACCTCGTCCCGACCGGCAAGAACCCGCCGGACGAACTCAACGTCATCATCGAGATCCCCAAGGACGCCGAGCCGGTCAAGTACGAGGTGGACAAGGACAGCGGCGCGATCTTCGTGGACCGGGTGCTGTCCACGCCGATGCGCTATCCGTGCAACTACGGCTACGTCCCGCACACGCTGTGCGGCGATGGCGACCCGGCGGACGTGCTGGTGCTGATGCCGCTGGCGCTGATCCCCGGCTCGGTGATCCGGGTGCGCCCTGTGGGCGTGCTGCGCATGAGCGACGAGGCCGGCGCCGACGAGAAGATCCTGGCGGTGCCGATCGACAAGGTCTACCCCGGCTACGCCCACATCAAGCACCTGGACGACGTGCCCAAGCACTGGCTGGACCGCATCGGCTACTTCTTCGAGCACTACAAGGACCTGGAAGCCGGCAAGTGGGTCAAGCTCGACGGCTGGGGCGGCCGCGACGAAGCGCGCCAGATCCTTCGCGAGTCGGTGGAGCGCTACCAGGCCACGGCGGACAAGCCGAAGTTCTGAGCGATTCCGCCGCCGGCCTGCGGCGTGCGGATCACGACGCCTGCCGTCGCCGGATCAATCCGGCGACGGCTTTCGCGCAAGACTCAGTCCGATCAGGCGCGACACGACGACGGCGATGTACCCCACGCCGGCGCATTGCTCGAGGATCGCCAGCACCCGCGCCTGCGGGCTGATCGGCAGCACGTCGCCCAGCCCGGTCGCCGAGAGGTTGGTGAAGCTCAGGAACAGCAGCTCCATCCACTGCCGCGGGCGTTCCGGTTCCACGGCGCCGGTGAAGCTGCCCGGGTACCAGGCCTGGCAAGCCATGTACGCATAGGCGAACCCCCACCCCAGCAGGGTGAACGTCGCGGCCGCCGCGAAGAACTCGTCGGTGGTCACGTGATGATCGTGCAGCATGTACGAGACCAGGCTCGTGGCGGCGTACAGGTACAGAGCGCCTTCCAGGAGCGCGGCCCATGGCAGCAACGCGCTCTGGTCGAACGCCACGCCGAGCACGGTCAGCACGATGGCGGGCACCGCCAGCAGCCAGGCAATCAGGTTCGCGGACGGACTGCGCTTGACCACCCACACCGCCAGCGGCACCACCACCAGCGCCACCGCGCCGAACAGCAGGCGCCCGCTGTGGGTCTCGTCCATCAGCGGATACAGCAGCAGGCTTAGCAGCTGCGCCGCCAGCAGGAATGCGGACGGGTGGCGCGCTGCGATCTGTCGCCACTTGCGCGCGTGCCAGGAGAGCGGCGGAGCCCCTGCGGACTCCACCCGGTCGTCGATGCCGTTGGCCATGCGTACCTGCGTTTACTCGACTGGTGCCGGCTGGGCCATTCCGGCGCGATACGGATACTTGGCGAAGATGCCGGCGATCGCCGCATCCACTTCGGCGGCCTTCTGCGCCGGCGTGCGGTTGATCACGCGGCCGATCGCCGCGCCGGTCCACACCATGCGGTTGCGGTCCGCGTCCACCAGGTCCACCGTCAGGGTGCCCTCGGTGTACTGGCTCACCTGGGTTTCGTCGTACCACACCGGCACGGCGAAGTAGGCGCGGCGGCGATAGCTGTAGAAGTACTGGAAGTCGGTGCGCGGCGTGGTCCACACGTCGGTCTTCTCGCGCACGATGCCCTGGAAATTCACCAGCAGGTCGGGATCCGATTCGGTGAAGCGGTAGCCGCGCGCTTCCATCTCGCGGCGCACGTTGTCCTTGATGCGGTCAGAGATCCAGGTCGAGTAGCCGGACTCCTCCATCGCGATCGGCTTGTAGAAGCCCCAGGTCTGGTAGCGCCCGAAGTCGGCGGTGGGGTCGTAGTCGGTACGCACCCGCGGGCCGGTGGCGCAGGCCGCCAGCACCAGGGCGGCGACGACGGCGACGGACCACGCGCGGACGCGATGCAAGGCAGTCATGGCGGTTCTCCCTGTTCGGCTGGGGAAACGCTAGCACGCGGCAGGCAACGCAGCGTGAGGCGTTGCAGGCACTTCCTGCGCGCCCGACGGACGGAGGCGCGCAACGGCCCTGCTCACCTGCGAAGGCGCCGCATTCGGGCCGCGACCACGGCGCACGCACACACGTGAATCATTCAGCCGCAGGGCGGGCTTGCGCCCGCCCTGACGTTCGACCCGGGCGGTACGCCTCCGGGTCGGGTTGCGGTTACCCGGGGCGATATAGCTCGCCACCCTCCGCCCGGAACTGCGCGGACTTGTCCGCCATGCCCGCTTCTAGCGCCGCGGTTTCGTCCACGCCGTGCTCGGCGGCGTAGTCGCGCACGTCCTGGGTGATCTTCATGCTGCAGAAGTGCGGGCCGCACATGCTGCAGAAGTGCGCCACCTTGTGCGCGTCCTTGGGCAGGGTCTCGTCGTGGAATTCCTGCGCCTTCTCCGGATCCAGGCCCAGGTTGAACTGGTCCTGCCAGCGGAATTCGAAGCGCGCCTTGCTCAGCGCGTTGTCGCGCACCTGCGCGCCGGG
>CAYRNF010000027.1:0-14339 GCA_964425695.1 uncultured Pseudoxanthomonas sp. | reverse complement strand
GCGCCCTGTTCTTCCGGCTTCTTGCGGTCCACGCCCTGGTTGATGTCCGGCGACTGCTTGCCGAGCATGTTGATGATCGCGCAGGTATGGCCATCGAAGCCGACGTTCGAGTTGTCGTAGCCGATGTCGTTGATCACCTTGCGCGCCAGCGCCTCGATGTCCACCCACGCGGAGGTGGTCACCTCGCCGGCGACGATGGCCGCACCGGTCTTCACCAGCGTCTCGCAGGCCACGCGCGCGCGCTTGTCCTGGGCGAGGATCGCATCGAGCACCGCGTCCGAGATCTGGTCGGCGATCTTGTCCGGATGGCCTTCCGAGACCGATTCGGAGGTGAAGAGGTAGCTGGACATCGCTGGCTCCTGTAGAGGGGGATTCATCCTTCAATCGGGATGAAAAGATGGGCGCGCATGATACATGCGCGGCGGCGGGGGGCATAGTGCGTCCGGAGACGTTTCGGGCGGGTTAACCGACCCGGCCCGCCACCTCCTCCGGCGCCGGCCTGTCACGCGCGTGCCGCGTGGACGACATGCGCCTGTCGCCTCGCCCGCGCAGGCTGCCCGCGGGCCGGGCCGACCAGCGCAGCATGCTCCGAATCGAAGACCGCCTGACGCAGCGCTACCCGCACTGGTTCACGGGCCGGCGCGGGCGGATGGCGCGGCCGCTGCTGCGCACCGCGGCGCGCTGGTCGCGGCTGGATGCGATCGACGACTTCCTGGCCCGCGAGGGCCACCTGCGCGGTGCCGCCTTCCTGGAGGCCACGCTCCGGTTCCTGCAGTTGCGCTATGCGGTGGACGCCGCGGACCTGCAGTCGATCCCCGCACGTGGTGGCCTGCTCGTGGTCGCCAACCATCCTTCGGGGGCACTGGACGCGCTGGCCCTGCTGCACGCGGTGGGGCGGGTGCGCAGCGACGTGCGCATCGTGGCCAACCAGGCGCTGTCGCTGCTCGCGCCGCTGTCCGGGCTGCTGCTCGACGTCCCGGTGTTCGGCCGCGCCGGGTCCGGCGTGGCGGGCGTGCGCGCGATCGAGCAGGCGCTGCGCGGGGGGCAGTGCGTGGTCGTGTTCCCGGCCGGGGAGGTCTCGCGCCTGGGGCCGCGCGGCGTGCGCGACGCGCGCTGGAAACGTGGCTTCGCCAGCCTTGCGCGTCGCACCGGCGTGCCGGTGCTGCCGGTGCGCATCCAGGCCCGCAATTCGGCGCTGTTCTACGGCGCGTCCGCGCTGTTCAAGCCGGCCGGCACCGCGCTGCTGGCGCGCGAGATGTTCGCGCGCCGCGCCCACCCGCTGCGCCTGCACGTGGGCGCGCCGATGCCGGTGGCGGCCGATGCCGAACCCGCCGCGGCGGCGCGCGCGGTGCGCGACGCGGTCTATCGGCTGGGCCGGCGTGGGCGCAGCGGACGGCCGCTCCAGCCGCTACAGCCGCTCGCGCCGGCGATCGCACCTGCGCGGCTGCGCGGGGCCATCGCGCACGCCGAACTGCTGGGCGCCACGCCCGACGGCAAGCAGATCCGGCTGGCCACGCTGGATGCGCGCTCACCGCTGCTGCTGGAACTGGGGCGCCTGCGCGAGCTGACCTTCCGCGCCGTGGGCGAGGGCACCGGCCGGGCGCGCGACGTCGACCGCTTCGATCCGCACTACCGGCACATCGTGGTGTGGGACGACGCGGCCGGGCGCATCGCCGGTGCCTACCGGCTCGTGCGCGGCGCGCAGGCGCTGGCGCGTGCGGGACTGGGCGGCCTGTACACCGCGACCCTGTTCCGCTACGCCAACGAGGCGATTCCCCGCATCGCCGCCGGCATGGAGCTGGGCCGCAGCTTCGTGGTGCCCGACTACTGGGGAAGCCGCAGCCTGGATTACCTGTGGCAAGGGATCGGCGCCTACCTGCGCCGGCATCCGGACGTGCGTTATCTGTTCGGCGCGGTCTCGATCAGCGCGGCGCTTCCCGTTGCCGCGCGCGAACAGGTCGTCGCCTACTACGCGCGCTACTACGGCAGCGACGATGCGCTCGCCCGCGCGCGGCGGCCGTTCGCGTACCGCGCCGCCCCACCGCAGTTCGGCGCTCTCGATGCGGACACCGCGTTCGACATGTTGAAGGCCAACCTGGCCGGCCTGGGCACCACCGTGCCCGTGCTCTACCGCCAGTACGCGGACCTGTGCGAACCCGGCGGCGCGCGCTTCCTGGCGTTCGGGGTGGATCCGGCTTTCAGCGACAGCATCGATGGCCTGGTCGAAGTGGACCTGCAGCGGGTCTTGCCGCACAGGCGGCGGCGCTACCTCGACGCGCGCACGCCGGCATGAGCGGCCGCTACCGCACCGTGTTCCTGTCCGACGTGCACCTGGGCTCGCGCCATTGCCACGCGGCCGCGCTCGCCACGTTCCTGGAAGGCGTGGCCTGCGAGCGGCTGTACCTGGTCGGCGACATCGTGGACCTGTGGTACCTGGCGCAGCGCCGCGCCGCGTGGGGCCCGGCGCACAACCGCGTGGTGGAGGCGCTGCACGCTCTGGGCCGCGCCGGCACGCGCATCGTCTACGTGCCGGGCAACCACGACCGCCCGATCCGCCGCGTATGCGGACTGGTGCTGCCGGCGATGCGGGTGCGGCGCCGCGCGGTCCACGTCACCGCCGACGGGCGCCGCCTGCTGGTCACCCACGGCGACGACTACGACGGCGCCACCCATTTCGGCGGCGTGCAGGAGCGCTTCGGCGACTGGCTGTACTACCGGATCCTCACCGGCAACCAGTGGCTCAACCGCGCGCGTGCGCGCATCGGCCTGCGCTACTGGTCGCTGGCGGAATTCCTGAAGCGCCGCAGCTTCGCGGCCGAGCGCTTCATCGAACGCTTCGTGCAGGCGGGGTTGGAAGACGCCAGGCGGCGCGGGCTGGACGGGATCGTCTGCGGCCACATCCATCGCGCCGCGCTGGTCCAGCGCGACGGGCTGGTGTACGCCAACGACGGCGACTGGGTGGAGTCGCTCACCGCACTGGCGGAGGGCCACGACGGCACGCTGCGCCTGTTGGCGCACGACGGCACGGTACTGCAGGAGCTGCCGCCGCGGCTGCGGCTGGTGCCGCAGGCAGCGTTGCGGCGCGCGGCCTGACTCGCGCACGCCGCGTCGATCGCGCGTCGCCCCATGCATGACGGATGGGCAGCGAACCCGCAAAGCCGCCGCTGCAATGCCGCGCGCGGGTCACGCATCAGGGACCGGCAGAGCAACGCGCTCCGACGCGCCGGCGCGCGATGCGGTTGACACCACCACGTCAAGGCACCACGCCCAGCGGCTACCATCCCGGCATGGATTCCCTCAGCCAGTTTGTTCTGGGCGCCGCGGTTGCGGCCGCCATCGCACCCGCGCGCCACCGCCGTGCCGCGCTGCTCGCCGGCGCCGCGCTCGGCACCCTGCCGGACCTGGACTCGCTGCCCATCGCGCTGTTCACGGACGATCCCGTGGCGCTGATGACCTACCACCGCGGCGTCAGCCATTCGCTGTTCGTGCTGCCGCTGCTGGCTTGGGCACTCTGGGGGTTATTCCGAAGCCGCGGCGGGCGCGTCGCCGAGGCGCCGCGGCGCTGGTTCTGGGCGATCCTGCTGGCGCTGCTCACGCATCCGCTGCTCGATGCGTTCACCGTCTATGGCACGCAACTGCTGTGGCCGCTGCCGACGGCGCCGGTGATGTGGTCGAGCCTGTTCATCGTCGATCCGCTTTACACGATCTGGCTGCTGGCGGCGTGCGTCGCGGCGTTCTTCCTGCGCGAGCGGGCGGCAGCGCAGCGTGCGCTGCTCGCGGGGCTGGTGCTGAGCACCGCATATGTCGGCTGGTCGCTCCTGGCCAAGGCCATGGTCGAGCGCGAAGCCGACCGTACGCTCGCGGCGCTGGGCCTGGCCGAGGCACCGCGTTTTTCCACGCCGACGCCGCTCAACACCGTGCTGTGGCGCGTCGTGGCGATGACGCCGGGCGGCTACGTCGAGGGCTTCCGCTCGCTGGCCGACGACGGCCCGATGACCTTCACCGGCTACCCGTCCAACGTGCAGGCGCTGGCGCAGGCGCGCACGGTTCCCGCCGTGGCGCGGCTGTCGTGGTTCAACCACGGTTTCATGCGCGCGCAGGTGGCCGGCGACGAACTGTTGCTCAGCGACCTGCGCATGGGCAGCGAGCCGGACTACGTGTTCCGCTTCGCCGTGGCCGAGCGCGGCAGCGCATGGCGCGCCATCCCGCCGCGCCAGCTCGAGGGCGACCTGGGCGCAGGCCGCAATCTGGCGCTCACCTGGCGACGCATGTGGGACGAGAACGTGCGCATGGGGCCTGGGCTGTGCGCGGGCGCCGGCTGCGGCCAGCCCTAGCGCGCGCGGTGCGCGCGAGCCGCATGATGATCGGCGTGCGCGCCGTATCGCCGGCGCCGTGCGCCACGCTCGTCAGGCGCGCGTCGCGGGTTACGCCGCGGCCGGCAGTTCCGGCGCGGTTCCCGCGATCAGCGCATCAAAGTAGTCGCGCGTCAGGCGCACCTGCGACGCCGCGTCCTCGGCGCGGTTGACGACCGTCAGGAACGCGCGGTTTTCCGGACGGTCCTTCGCGTACCAGCCCAGGTGCTTGCGCGCGATGCGCACGCCCGCCGGTTCGCCGTAGAACGCGTGCAGGGCGTCCAGGTGGCCCAGCAGCAGGTCGCGGACTTCGGCCAGTCCGGGTTCGGGCAGGCGCTCCCCGGTGGCGAGGTAATGCGCGATGGCGGCGAAGATCCACGGACGCCCCTGCGCGGCGCGGCCGACCATCACCGCGTCGCATCGGGTGTGGCGCAGCACCTGGGCGGCCTTGTCCGGCGAATCGATGTCGCCGTTGGCGATCACCGGAATGGCCAGGTCGGCCTTGATCGCGGCGATGGTGTCGTACTCGGCGTGGCCGCCGTACTGCTGGTCGCGCGTGCGGCCGTGCACGGCCAGCGCGGCGATGCCGCAGTCCTGCGCGATGCGGGCGATCGCAGGCGCGTTGCGGTGCGCCGCGTCCCAGCCGGTGCGGATCTTCAGGGTCACCGGCACGTCCACCGCGCCCACCACCGCGGACAGGATCCGCGCCACCAGCGCCTCGTCCTGCATCAGCGCTGAGCCGGCCCATGCGTTGCAGACCTTCTTCGCCGGGCACCCCATGTTGATGTCGATGATCTGTGCGCCTTGCGCGGCGTTGTGGCGGGCCGCTTCGGCCATCACCGCAGGCACCGTACCGGCGATCTGCACGCTGACCGGGTCGGGTTCGCCCTGGTGGTCCATGCGGTGCAGCGACTTGCGCGTGTTCCAGAAGCGCGGATCGCTGGTGGTCATTTCCGACACCGCCAGCCCCGCGCCGAGCCGCTTGCACAGCAGCCGGAACGGCTTGTCGGTCACGCCCGCCATGGGCGCGAGGATCACGTTCGGGGCAATGGCATACGGGCCGATGCGCATGCGGCCATTGTAGGGCGCGCTTGCCGGACGCCGGCGTCGCGCAGCCAACGGGGCCCGGCGGTCAGCGCTTCAGGTGGTACAGCTCGAAGCCACGCGCGTCCAGGTCCAGGATCATCAGCAGTTCGCTCGTGCCGATACGCACCAGGCGCCCGGCGCTGTTCACCGGCGCATCGCCCATCGAGCCGCTGGCGGTGCCGCGCGGCGGATGGTCCGGACCATAGGCGCCGGTGGGGTTGTCGTTGACCGTGGCGGTGCCCAGGAATGCCAGCGCGCGCGGGTCCTCCATGACCAGCAGGCGTCCGCTGCGGCGCTGCGAACCGGTGGTCTTGCTGAAGTCGAAGCCGCAGGCGGTGCGGACGATGTGGGCGCGGAAGAACGGATAGTCGTACACCGCCTCGCCGCTGGCCTGCACCGAACGCACCTGCCATGCGCCGGTCACGTCGCCCAGCGGGAGCGGCGTCCGCGCGCGCTGCAGCAACGCATGCGCCAGCACGATGCCTTTCAGCGACGCTTCCTTCAGGTCCTCGCCCAGGTAATCGGGCGCGGTCGCGGAGGAAGGGATGCGGGCGAGCGCGTCGGCCGCCTCGGCCTCCACCGCGGCGCGGTCCGGCGCCTGCACGATCGACCGCCAGTCGCAGGCGTCCGCGGGCCGTTGCGCCGGCGCCTGCGGCGTTACCGCGCCAACGCGCGATCCGTCGCTGCTGCATCCGCCCATGAGAAGCGGCAGGGTGAGCAGGCTGGCGGCGAGCGCGTTGCGCATGGCGATTCTCCGGTGCGGCACCGCGCCACCGTGGCAGCGGCGTGGTCGGCGAGCGGTGAAGCGCGCCAGGGTCGGCTGCCGCTCCGGTTTCGCCACCGCGCGCCGGCGCAGCGGCCGGATCGCTGGATCAGGCCGAACTGCCCACCCAGGTCAGCACGCCGGCGATGGTCGCGGTCATGAACGTGGCGATGGAACCGCCCAGCACCGCCCGCAAGCCGAACCGCGCCAGGTCCTGGCGGCGCTCGGGGGCCAACCCGCCGATGCCGCCGATCTGGATCGCGATGGAGCTGAAGTTGGCGAAGCCGCACAGCGCATACGTCGCGATCAGCGTGCCCTGCGCGCTCAGCGCAACGCCCGGGACCTGGCCGGTGACGATCTTGGACAGTTCGCTGTAGGCGATGAACTCGTTGAGCACGATCTTCTGCCCGATCAGGCCGCCCACGGTCACCGCGTCCTGCCACGGCACGCCGATCACCCAGGCGACCGGCGCCATCACCCACCCCAGGATCACGCCCAGGTCGAGCGGCCGGCCGATGGCCGCGGAGATGCCGGTGGCATCGCCGATCGCGGTGATGGGCCAGTTCAGCAGCGCGATCAGCGCAGTGAACGCCAGCAGCATCGCGCCCACGTTGAGGGCGAGCTTCAGGCCGTCGCCCGCGCCGGCGGCGGCGGCGTCGATGACGTTGGTGGTGGTCTTCTCCACTTCCATCTTCACCGTGCCACGGGTGAGCGGTTCCTGCGTTTCCGGCACCAGCAGCTTGGCGATCACCAGCGTGGCGGGCGCCGCCATGATCGACGCGGTCAGCAGGTGCTTGGCGTAGAAGGCCTGCTGCGCCGGGTCGCCGCCGCCGAGCATCAGCACGTAGGCGCCCAGCACGCCGCCGGCGATGTGCGCCATGCCGCCGATCATCACCGTGAGCAGTTCCGACTGCGTCATCCGCGACAGGTACGGGCGGATGGTGAGCGGCGCCTCGGTCTGGCCGATGAAGATGCTGGCGCACACGCTGGTGGTTTCCGCGCCGGACACGCGCATCACCTTGGTGATCGCCCACGCCATCGCGCGCACGAAGATCTGCATCACGCCCAGGTGGTACAGCACGCCCATCAGCGCGGCGAAGAAGATGATGGTGGGCAGCACCTGGAACGCGAACACGAAGCCGAACTTGGTCGGATCGGCCAGCCCGCCGAAGATCAGCCCCGACCCCGCGGAGGTGAAGCCGAGCACCCGCACGAAGGCCTGCGAGAGGCGGTCGAAGATGCCTTCGCCCCAAGGGGTCAGCAGCACGAACGCCGCGAACAGGATCTGCAGCGCGATGCCGGTGACGACCAGCCGCCAGTCCACCGCGCGCTTGTTGCTGGAAAACAGCCACGCGATCCCGACCAGCACCGCCAATCCGAACAGGCCGAAGCCGATCCGTCCCAAAGCTTCCATCTTCCCCGCCTGCCGTCGCAAAAGTCCGGCGCAGGGTAGGGCAGGCGCCCCGAACCGGCAATCCTGCGCGGCTGGGGCTACACGTCGCGCGCCAGCACCCGGTTGCGCCCGGCGTGCTTGGCCGCCTGCAGGCGGCGGTCGGCGCTGGACAGCAGGCTGCGCGTGTCGGCGCCGTCCTGCGGCCAGCTGGCCAGGCCGCCGCTGAAGGTCAGGGTGAACACGTCCGCGTTGCGCTCGCTGGCGAACGGGCGGCCCGCGAGCTCGCGGCGGATCCGCTCGCAGCGTTCCCAGGCGCTGCCGATGGGGCAGCGCAGCAGCAGCACGAATTCCTGCCCGCCGAGCCGCACCACGTGTTCGTCTTCGCGCAGCATGCCCTTGAGCATCTGCGCCACGTGTCGGATCGCGCGGTCGCCGTCGAGGTGGCCGGCCGCGTCGTTCACGCGGCGGAAGTTGTCCACGTCCAGCAGCGCCAGGCTCAGCGACCCGCCGTCGCGCTGCAGCGCCTCGTAAAGGCCCGGCATGCGCTGCAGCAGCCACGACCGGTTGGGCAGGCCGGTCAGGCCGTCGTTGCCCGACAGCTCGATCAGGCGCTGCATGCGGAACACCACGGCGCTGGTCAGCAGGGTCATCATCAGCAGCAGGACCAGGCGCTGGGTGACGCTGGACGCGCTAGCCGTGCCGTAGTCCGCGGACATCAGCGCTTCCGGCGAGTCCGCGCCGCCCAGCACCAGCGCTGCGAGCACGGCGAACTGCACGATCGCCAGGCCGCCCACGTACAGGGTGAGCCGGACATCGTTACGCAGCGCGGTCATGGTGATCGCGATGAGATAGAAGGCCCACACCACCATGCTGTTCAGGCTGGCGACCGGGTCGCTCCACGCCAGCAGCGCCAGAACGCCGGTGGTGGCGGTGACGTCATAGGTGCCGGTGGCGTACGGCAGCCAGCGGTACAGGCGGCGCCGGCGTGCGAGCGCCAGCCAGACCTGCGCCATCACGTTGACCACCACCGCGGCACCCAGCCCGATCATCAGCTCGATGGAATCGCCGCCGCTCGCGGCGTGCAGCAGCGGCAGCAGCAGGACCAGCGCGGACAGCACCGCGCGCACGCGCGCCACCAGCAGTTCGCCGCCGGCGCCGAACTGCAGCATCAGTTCGTCCGGCCGCGCCCACGCACGCGACAGCAGTTCACGAAACCAGGAGAGGGCGGCGCGCATGGCCGGGGGCAGGCTCGCGTGGGTGGAGCGCGGAGGATAGCGCCCTCATCCGACTCCGCGCAGCGCCACCCAGGCGCCCAGCAGACCGAACACGGCCGCGGCGGCGATGCGCGCCGCGCGCAGCGGCAGCCGCTGCGCGAAGCGGCTGCCCAGCATCACCACCGGCACGTTGGCCAGCAGCATGCCGAGCGTCGTGCCCACGACCACCTCCCACAGCGGCTGGTAGCGCGTCGCCAGCAGTACGGTGGCGATCTGGGTCTTGTCGCCGATCTCCGCTACGAAGAACGCCAGCGTCGTGGCGACGAAGGCGCTGCGCGCGGGCAGCTCGTGACCCTCGTCGAGCGCATCCGGCTTCAGGGCCCACAGTGCGATCGCCGCGAAGCTGGCCGCCACGATCCAACGCAGGACGTCGGGGGTCAGGAATCGAGCGACAAGCGCCCCCAGCCACGCGGCCAGGGCATGGTTGAGCACGGTCGCCGCCAGGATGCCCCACACGATCGGCCACGGCCTGCGGAACCGTGCCGCCAAAAGCAACGCCAGCAGCTGGGTCTTGTCGCCGATTTCCGCCAGCGCCACCACGCCGGTGGACAGCGCCGCGGTGGCGAGCGGAAGCGCGCCCGGCTCGGGGAAGGACAGCATCGGAAACTCCGGGGGCCAGGCGTGCGGTTGCGAACGAAAGCAGACGCCGCGTCGCCCGGCCGGGTGCGCAGCGCCTGCCTTCGGTCTTGCCCGGCGGCGCGAAACGCCGCCCTGCGCGCCATGGCCTGTGGGCCAAGTGTGTTGACGCGCCGCCCGGCATGGCCGGTGGGCTACTCCCCGGAGGAGGGGCGCGCATGATAGCCGCCGATGCGCCGCGGCGTTGAAATGAGATTGACTTTCAAATGAGAATCAATATCATCAATCTCGACTCGACACGCCGCTAGGGAGCCCTGCCATGTTGGAAGTCCGTGATGCCCATGCCCACCGCGCCGATGCGTCGCCCAGCCAAGTCTTGCGCCGCGAAACGGCGCAGTGCACAGAACACGACAGCCGGCGCCTGTTGCAAGGCCAGCGCGAGGTCGTGATCCGCCACGGCGGCGAGTGCTATCGCCTGCGGCATACCCGCAACGACAAGCTGATCCTGACCAAGTAGGGCGGAACGCGGGCCGCCGCCGGGCGGACGCCGCGCACTGCCCGTGCACGCGCTGCGCGATGCGGCTCATCGCCGCGCCCGTCGCACGATGCGCTCCCGCCGCCCCGGCCTGCGCCACGGGCGCTCACTTACAATCGCGCGCATCGCGATTCCGTCCGCGGCATCGGCCGCGCGCTACGCCTTCCCATGGAGGTACACCGGATGTCTTTGCCCACGTTCCGTCGCGCGCTGCGTGCGCTGCTGTTGCCGGCGCTGCTGCTGTCCGCGTTCCCTGCCACTGCCCAGACCGCCAAGGGCGAGGTGAACCTGTACACCACGCGCGAGCCCGGCCTGATCCAGCCCTTGCTGGATGCCTTCAGCAAGGACACCGGCATCAAGGTCAACACCGTGTTCGTGCGCGACGGGCTGCTGGAGCGCGTTCGCGCCGAAGGCGCGCGCTCGCCGGCCGACGTACTGATGACGGTGGACAGCGGCAACCTGCTCGACCTGACCACCGGTGGCGTGACCCAGGCAGTACGGTCGAAGGTACTGAACGCGGCGATCCCCGCGCACCTGCGCGGCGCCACCGGACACTGGTACGCGCTGTCGCTGCGCGACCGCGTGCTGTACGCCGACAAGTCGCTGAAGCTGCCCGGCTTCACCTACGAGTCGCTGGCCGACCCGAAATGGAAGGGCAGGGTATGCATCCGTTCCGGCCAGCATCCCTACAACACCAGCCTGGTCGCGGCGATGATCGCCCATGCAGGCGAGGCGAAGACCGAACGCTGGCTGCGCGGGGTCAAGGCCAACCTTGCGCGCAAGGCCGCCGGCGGCGATCGCGACGTGGCGCGCGACATCCTGGCCGGCATCTGCGACGTGGGCATCGCCAATGCCTACTACGTGGGGCGCATGAAGAGCGCGCCCGCCGGCGACGAGCAGCGCGCCTGGGGCGATGCCATCCAGGTCGTGCGTCCGGTGTTCGCCAGCGCCAAGCGCCCGGGCACGCACGTCAACATCAGCGGCGCGGCGGTCGCGCGCAACGCGCCCAACCGCGCCAATGCGGTGCGCCTGCTCGAGTACCTGGTGGGCGACGAGGCCCAGAGCCTCTACGCGCAGGCCAACTACGAAGTCCCGGTGAAGCGCGGCGTCCGGCTCGACCCGGTGGTGGCGAGCTTCGGGCCGCTGCAGGTGGATCGCCTGCCGCTGACCGAGGTGTACAAGCACCGCAAGCGTGCCAGCGAGCTGATCGACAAGGTCGGCTTCGACAACTGACTGGAACCGGCAGGCACGGCGCGCAGGCGATGGCTCGCGTGATGCCGCGCGCCCGGTCGGCCTGCGCGTTCGCTTCGCTGGCGCAGGCATGAGCGCCCCGCGCGCCGCTGCCATGCGCGGGCGCCGCCGCGCCGGTGTCTGGCCCTGGCGCGCCGCGGCGTGGCTGGTCGCGTTCGCCATGCTGCTGCCGCTGCTGTCGCTCGCGCTGACGGCGATGCGCGGCAGCGAGGGCCTGTGGTCGCACCTGCTGGCCTACGTGCTGCCGACGTCCGCACGCAACACCGCCCTGCTGCTGGGTGGCGTGGGGCCGCTGGTGGTCGCGCTGGGCGCAGGCACGGCGTGGCTGGTCAGCGCGTACGACTTCCCCGGCCGGCGCGTGCTGGCATGGGCGCTGCTGCTGCCGCTGGCGGTACCGACCTACATCGTGGCCTACGCCTACCTGGACCTGCTGCACCCGCTGGGGCCGGTGCAGTCGGGGCTGCGCGCGCTGCTGGGCATCGGCAGCCCCCGCGAGTTCCGCCTGCCCGACCTGCGCTCGCTCCCGGGCTGCATCGTGCTGCTGTCGCTGGTGCTGTACCCGTACGTGTACCTGACCGTGCGCGCGATGTTCCTGACCCAGGCGGCCAGCCTGGTGGAAGCCGCGCGCGGGCTGGGCGTCGGCGGATTCGCGCTGTTCCGGCGCGTCGCGCTGCCGCTTGCGCGCCCGGCGTTGGCGGTGGGCACGGCGCTGGCGCTGCTGGAGGTGCTCAACGACATCGGCGCGTCCGAGTTCCTGGGCGTGCAGACGCTCACGGTGGCCGTGTACAGCACCTGGGTCACGCGCGGCGACCTGCCGGGCGCGGCCCAGATCGCCTGCGCCACGCTGCTGCTGGTGGCTGCGCTGCTGCTGCTGGAACATCGCGGCCGCCGCCGCCAGCGCTACGCCAGCGCGCAGCGTCCGCGCCCGATCCAGCCGCAGCCGCTGCGCGGCGCGCGCGCCTGGGCCGCCACCGCCGCCTGCCTGCTGCCGGTGCTGCTGGGATTTGGCGCTCCCGCGCTGTTCCTGTGCTTCGAAGCGCTGCAGCGCGTGCGGGCGCACGGCGTGTCCACGGCACTGCTGGCGGCCACGGCGAACACCGTGCAGATCGCGTTGCTGGCCACCGCGTTCGCCGTGGCCGCAGGCCTCTTGCTGGCCTGGGCGGCGCGCCTGCAGCAGGCCTGGCGGCGCGGCGCGGCAGCGCGCATGCCGCTGGCGATCGGCGCGCTGGGCTACGCGCTGCCGGGCACGGTGCTCGCGATCGCGCTGCTGGCGCCGTTGGGCGTGCTGGATGGGTGGCTGGCGCGCGGGGCGTCCGCGCTCGGCGTATCGCCGCCTGCGCTGCTGGTGGGTTCGCTGTCGGCGCTGGCGCTGGCGTGCACGCTGCGTTTCCTGGCCATCGCCGCCGGCGGGCTGGAAGCCGGTTTCGCCCGCGTCGCACCCGCGCTGGACGATGCCGCCCGTTCGCTGGGCGCAAGTCCGCTGCGCACCCTGCGACGCGTGCACCTGCCGCTGCTGCGCCCCGCGCTGCTGGCCGCGGCGCTGCTGGTGTTCGTGGACACCATGAAGGAATTACCGGCGACGCTGCTGCTGCGGCCGCTCAATTTCGAGACGCTGGCCACCGCGCTGTACGCGGAGGCCGCGCGCGGAACCTACGAGGACGGTGCGCTGGCGGCGCTGCTGATCGTGCTGGCGGGCCTGCTGCCGGTGGTGCTGCTGGCGCGCGCGCAACCGGGCGCGCCGGCAGTGGGCGCGATGACCGCGGCGCAGGCGGGGACGGAAACATGACGCGAAGGGGCGGCGCAGTGGCAAACCATGATTCCATCGACGGCGACGAAGTGCTGCGCCTGGACGACGTGCGCGTGGGATACGCGTTGGATGGCGCCGTGCGCCTGGTGGTGGACGGCCTGTCGCTGTCGCTGCGCGCCGGGCAGATCGGTGCGCTGCTGGGGGCCTCCGGCTGCGGCAAGACCACGGCGCTGCGCGCGATCGCCGGCTTCGAGCCGGTCCGGGGCGGACGCATCGTGCTGCGCGGCACGACGGTGGCCGATGCGGCGACGTCGCTTGCGCCCGAGCAGCGTCGCGTCGGCATGGTGTTCCAGGACTATGCCCTGTTCCCGCACCTGGACGTGCGCGGCAACGTCGGTTTCGGACTGCAGCGCGGCGCTCGCGACCGCGCCGCGCGCGTCGACGCGATGCTGGCCCTGGTGGGCCTGACGGAGCGCGCGCGCGCGTACCCGCACGAGCTGTCCGGCGGCCAGCAGCAGCGCGTGGCGCTGGCGCGTGCGCTGGCGCCGGGCCCCGCGCTGCTGCTGCTGGACGAGCCGTTCTCCAACCTGGACGCCGGCGGCCGCCAACGCCTGGCCGGCGAGCTGCGCGCGCTGCTCAAGGACAGCGGCACCACCGCTTTGATGGTCACCCATGACCAGGGCGAAGCCTTCGCCATGGCCGATGCCATCGGCGTGATGGGCGCGGGCCGCCTGCACCAGTGGGCCGACGCGGCCACGCTGTACCGCGCGCCGGCCGACCGCTTCGTGGCGGGCTTCGTCGGCCGCGGGCACTGGGTGTCCGGCGCGATGCTTGGGCTGGCGCACGATGTCGAGGCGCGCCTGCGGCCGGGCGACCTGCTGGCCGATCCCGCAGGGTCGATCCGTGCGCAGGTGGAGTCCATCGCGTTCCAGGGCCCGCACCATCTGGCGCGCATCCGCTTCGCCGACGGCTCTGCGGCGGATGCCGAACTCGAGGAGGCGCACGGCGTGGCGCCGGGCAGCGAGCTGCGTTTCCGGCTGCGCGGCGCGCCATCGCTGTTCGCGCGCGAGGCGAATTCCGGATAAAGCGCCGCCCCGGCCGGGCGCCGGGTTCGCGCAGCCGCGCACGGTCGCCGCGCTGTTGCGCGGATGCCAAAGCGTGGCGATGCGCGGCGCAGCGCGTGGCCGCGCATGCGCGGCCGGCCGCGGCCACGGTCCAGCGTTCCTAGTTCAACGCACGCCGGCTCAGAGCATGCCAACGGGCGGCGCCGGAGGCGGCGGTGGTGCCGGGGGCGCAGGCGGCGCGGGCGGCGCGGGCGGCGTGGCGGGCGATCCCGGCGCGGGCGCGGGCGGTGCCAGCGGT
>CAYRNF010000026.1:0-15122 GCA_964425695.1 uncultured Pseudoxanthomonas sp. | reverse complement strand
TGCACCCTTCGTATTACCGCGGCTGCTGGCACGAAGTTAGCCGGTGCTTATTCTTCCGGTACCGTCATGACGCTTGGGTATTAACCGAGCGCTTTTCTTTCCGGACAAAAGAGCTTTACAACCCGAGGGCCTTCTTCACTCACGCGGCATGGCTGGATCAGGCTTGCGCCCATTGTCCAATATTCCCCACTGCTGCCTCCCGTAGGAGTCTGGACCGTGTCTCAGTTCCAGTGTGGCTGATCATCCTCTCAGACCAGCTACGGATCGTCGCCTTGGTGGGCCGTTACCCCGCCAACAAGCTAATCCGACGTCGGCTCATCTATCTGCGCGAAGCCCGAAGGTCCTCCGCTTTCACCCGTAGGTCGTATGCGGTATTAGCGTAAGTTTCCCTACGTTATCCCCCACATAGAGGCAGATTCCGATGCATTCCTCACCCGTCCGCCGCTCGCCGGCATCCCGAAGGACCCGCTGCCGCTCGACTTGCATGTGTTAGGCCTGCCGCCAGCGTTCACTCTGAGCCAGGATCAAACTCTTCACTTAAGTTTTTCGGCTCGACCCGAAGGCCTTGCCAATGCTTTGAGTGCAGTCGTCGTCCCAGCCAAATTTACTCTTTGCATTTGCATGCTTTGAATCGACTTGGTTCTGTTTCGAACGTCTGCAAGATGGACAGCTTCCACCTGCCAGACGTCCGCACAAGTTACCTGCGCACACTGTCAAAGATCTTTGGAACCGGCCTCAGCGCCGCGTCCCGTTTTGCGTCCCTCTGCAAAGTGCCCGAGGGAGCCGCACATCATACAGCCCTTTTTCGGTACGTCAACACCTCGTGAGGAGATTTTTTGACGTCCCGGCCGGGGTCCGAACTGGCTGCCCCGGCGAGGGAGGCGCATTGTGCATAGCGACAAAGCGTTTGGGAAGGGGTTGACAACGAAATTTTTGCAATCGTCCGTTCGCGGGTGGACGATCCTTGCCGAACCTCGCCGTCCATAGCGCCCAGGAGCTGCCAATGCCCCGTTTTTCCTGCGTTTTTCCGCTGCTGCTGGCCTGCCTGGCGCCCATGACCGGCTGCGCAAGCGGCGGGCCCTGGGTGGAAATCGGCGGACAACGCTACGCGGTGGAGATCGCCGACGACGATGCCGAGCGCGCCCGCGGCCTGATGTTCCGCGACACGCTGGCGCCGAAGGCCGGGATGCTCTTCCTGCACGAACGCGAGGAGCCGCTGGCGTACTGGATGAAGAACACGCGGATCGCGCTGGACATCCTGTACTTCGACGGCAGCCGGAGGCTGGTGTCCCAGCAGCGGGACGTGCCGCCTTGCACGCTGGGCAACCGCTGCCCGCCGTATCCGAGCGACGCGCCGGCGCGATATGTGCTGGAGCTGAATGCGGGCGAAGCGGCCCGGCTGGGACTGCAGGACGGCGCGGAACTGCGCTTCGGGCCGGGAATCGAGTAGCCGGCCCCAGCCCTGCTGAGCCTGCAGGGGTGCGGGCCGCCCGGAATCTTGCGCGTTTGCGGTGATCCGCGCAGTCTGCCGACATGCGGCAGAAGATCGATCTTCCGGACTGGCATGCGCTGGGCACCCTGCAGGACGCTGCGGTGCCGCTGCTGGGCACCGCGCTGCTGATCGCGCGTGATGAGTATCCGCAGCTGGACGCTGACCTCTACGACACCGTGCTGGAAAGCCACGTCGAACACCTGCGCGGCGAAATCGGTGGTATCGACGCGTGGCCGCACAAGATGCAGGCGATCAACCGGCATCTGTTCGAGGAGCTGGGCTACGCGGGCGACCACGAGCAGTACTACGACCCGCGCAACAGCTACCTCAACGAAGTCTTCGAGCGCAGGCGCGGCAACCCGATCTCTCTGGCGCTGGTGCAGATGGAGGTGGCGCGGCGTCTTGGCGTACCGCTGGACGGCGTGTCCTTCCCGGGGCATTTCCTGGTGCGGCTGCCGATCGACGATGGCGTGCTGGTGATGGACCCGTTCAATCGCGGCCGTCCCCTGGACCTGGACGAACTGCGGGAACGCGCCAGGCCGCATCTGGGAGGCGACGCACCGGACGACGAGGCGATGGGGCACATCCTGAGCCCGGCTTCGCATCGCGGCATGTTGATGCGGATGCTGCGCAACCTGCACGGGGTCTACGCGGAAGCCGACGACTGGGAACGAGCGGTTCGCTGCGCCGACCGGATCCTGAAGCTGTCGCCCGCCAATGCCGAGGCAGTGCGGGATCGCGGCCTGGGTTACCTCCACCTCGGCCATGCGCTGGGCGCGCGCCAGGACCTGGGTCGCTACCTGCAGCTGAAACCCGACGCGGCCGACGCAGCGGCGCTGCGCGAGCGCCTGGTCGGGTTGAAGACCGGCGCCCGTCCGCACTGAGCGCGCGCCGGCCGCCCAGGTGGCGCCGACTTGCGGCTCAGACCACCATCATCTCGAAGTCGTCCTTAGTGACGCCGCAGTCCGGGCAGGTCCACGTGTCCGGCACGTCCTCCCAGCGCGTGCCCGGCGCGATGCCTTCTTCCGGCAGGCCGGCGGCCTCGTCGTAGATGAATCCACAGACCACGCACATCCAGGTGCGGGTGGCGGCGGCGGTTTCGGTGTTCTCGGACATCGGCGGATAATGTGGGAATGCAGGCGCATTCTCCCATGCGGGGCCCGGTACCGGGCGAAGGCCGATGAACGACCGCAGCTGGCGGCGCGGGCTGTACCTGCTGACGCCGGACGAACCCGACACCGCGCGGCTGCTCGCGCGCGTGACCGCCGTGCTCGGCTCCGCCAGCCTGCTGCAGTACCGCAACAAGACCGCGCCGGATGCGCTACGGACCGCCCAGGTCGAGGCGCTGCTCCCGCTGTGCCGTACCGCGGGCGTGCCGCTGCTGGTGAACGACCACCTGGACCTGGCGCGCGCCACCGGCGCCGACGGCGTGCACCTGGGCGAACACGACGCAACGCTGGCGCAGGCGCGACAGGCGCTCGGTGAAAAGGCAATCATCGGCGTGTCCTGCTACAACGATCTCGCACGCGCCCGGCGTGCCGCTTCGCAGGGCGCCGACTACATCGCCTTCGGCGCGTTCTTTGCGTCGACGACCAAGCCGGGTGCGCGTCGCGCCCACCCCGCGCTGCTGCGGGACGCCGCTCACCTGCAGCTGCCGCGCGTGGCGATCGGCGGGATTACCCCCGACAATGCCGCGACGCTGATCGAGGCCGGCGCCGACCTGGTCGCGGTGATCAGCGGCGTCTTCGACGCACCCGATCCCGCCGCAGCCGCGCGCGCTTACCTCGCGTGCTTCCAATCCCATCCCTGACTGCAGAACACCGATGCCCAATGCCCGCTCGCACGACCTGTTCACCCGCGCCCAGGCGCTGATGCCGGGAGGCGTGAACTCTCCCGTGCGCGCCTTCAAGTCGGTAGGCGGCGAACCGTTCTTCACCGAGCGCGCTGAAGGCGCCTACCTCTTCGATGTCGACGGCAACCGCTACATCGACTATGTCGGGTCCTGGGGGCCGATGATCGCCGGCCACAACCATCCGAAAGTACTGGAGGCGGTGGTGGAAACCGCGCGGCGCGGCCTGTCTTTCGGCACGCCCAACCCGCTGGAAGTCACGATGGCCGAGACCATCACCCGGCTGGTGCCCAGCTGCGAGATGGTGCGCATGGTGAACTCCGGCACCGAGGCCAC
Organism: uncultured Pseudoxanthomonas sp.; assembly: GCA_964425695.1. GTDB lineage: Bacteria > Pseudomonadota > Gammaproteobacteria > Xanthomonadales > Xanthomonadaceae > JAKPBU01. The sequence continues at coordinate 11,445 of CAYRNF010000026.1, read as the reverse complement.
CCTTTCCGCGATCCGGCTGGCGCGCGGCGCGACGGGACGCACACGCATCGTCAAGTTCGAAGGCTGCTACCACGGGCATGGCGACTCGTTCCTGGTGAAGGCGGGCAGCGGCGCCCTCACCTTCGGCGTGCCGACCTCCCCCGGCGTGCCCAAGGCGCTCGCGGACCTGACGCTCACCCTGCCCTACAACGACTTCGACGCCGCCACTGCATTGTTCGAAGACGCAGGCAGGGACATCGCCGCCTTGATCATTGAACCCGTGGTCGGCAACGCCAACTGCCTGCCACCGCGCGATGGCTACCTCCAGCACCTGCGCGCCCTGTGCACCCAGCACGGTGCGCTGCTGATCTTCGATGAGGTCATGACCGGTTTCCGGGTGGCCCTGGGTGGCGCGCAGGCGCGCTACGGCGTGACGCCGGACCTGAGCTGCTTCGGCAAGGTGATTGGCGGCGGCATGCCGGTGGGCGCGTACGGCGGGCGGCGCGAGCTGATGCAGCAGATCGCACCGAGTGGGCCGATCTACCAGGCGGGCACGCTGAGCGGGAATCCGGTGGCCATGGCCGCGGGCCTGGCGATGCTGGACCTCGTGTCGCAACCCGGCTTCCACGATGCCCTGGAAGCCAGGACGCATGCGCTATGCGACGGGCTGGAAGCCGCAGCGCGCGAGGCAGGCATTGCCTTCACCACCCAGCGCGTGGGCGGGATGTTCGGGCTGTTCTTCAGCAGCGAAGTCGTCGACACCTACACGCAGGCAGTGGCCTGCGACACGGCCGCGTTCAACCGCTTCTTCCACGCCATGCTGGCGCGCGGCGTGTATCTGGCGCCGTCGGCGTTCGAGGCCGGCTTCATGTCCGCCGCGCACGATGATGCCGTCATTGCGCAGACGATCGAGGCCGCGCGCGCGGCATTTGCGGAGATCGGCGCATGAGCATCACGCAAGGCGACTGGAATCCGCACACCCTCGCCGTGCACGTCGGCAACGAGCCGGACCAGGCTACTGGCGCCGTGGCGCCGCCGATCCACCTGGCCACCACGTTCCGCCACGGTGCCGACGGCACGCGCGTGGCAGGCTACGAATACCAGCGCGAAGGCAACCCGACCAACGACCGGCTGTGCGCGGCGATCGCGGCGCTGGAAGGCGCGCAGCGCGCGCTCACCTTCGCATCCGGCATGGCCGCGATCAGCACTTTGCTGGAATCGCTGCCGGCGCAGGCGCGCATCGTGATGGCCGACGATTGCTACGTGGGCCTGCAGATGTACGTGCGCGAGTTCCTGGTGCCGCGCGGCGCGGTGGTGACGCCGGTGGACACCAGCGACCTGGCGGCGGTGGAAGCGGCCTGTGCGGCAGGCGTGCACATGCTTTGGCTGGAGACGCCTTCCAACCCGCTGCTGCGCGTCTCCGACATTGCCGCACTGGCGAGGATCGGGCATGCGCACGGCGCGGTGGTGGTGTGCGACAACACCTTCGCCACGCCTCTGCTGCAGCGCCCGCTGGCGCTGGGCGCGGACATCGTGATGCATTCCACCACCAAGTATTTCGGCGGCCACAGCGACGTGCTCGGTGGCGCGCTGGCCTTCGCGCATGAGGATGCGCTGCTGGCCACGGTCGCGCGTCGCCTGCACCTGGCGGGGCCCACGCTGGCGCCGTTCAGCGCGTGGCTCATTCTGCGCGGCCTGCGCTCGCTGCCGGCGCGCATGGCGATGCACTGCGCGAACGCGCGGGCACTGGCGACGTTCCTGTCCGGGCACGCGGCGGTGGAGCGGGTGAACTATCCGGGCTTGCCCACCCACCCCGGCCATGCACTGGCCATGCAGCAGATGCGCGATGCCGGCGGCATGCTCAGCGTGCAGCTGCGTGGCGGCCGCGAGGCGGCACTGGCTGCGGCCTCAAGACTCCGCCTGTTCACCAACGCCACCTCGCTGGGCGGCTGCGAATCGCTGGTGGAGCATCGGGCCTCGGTCGAAGGGCCGAACCCACGCTCTCCTCAGGACCTGCTGCGCGTGTCGGTGGGAATCGAGCATGCGGACGACCTGATCGGCGACTGGGCGCAGGCGCTGGCATAGCCCGGCACCGCACCCGGGGCAGCCGCCTCAATCGAAGCAGTGGGGTACGAAGCGTGCCGCGTTACCGGTCACCAGCGAATGGTCCTCGCGGATGCCGAGTCCCGCGGCCCTGTCACCTACGACCCACGCCCCGAGCAACGCATGGCCATGAGCGCTGTGGAACAACGGCGCGCGTGCCTGATAGATCATGCCCGGCTCGGCGAAGTGCATGCCGCGATCGGAAACATGCACGCCCTCGCCCTCACGACCGAAGCGGGGCTTTGCGACCGTCGCGCCCGCGATGTCCGCCGGGTCGTGCGAGGCAGGCAGCAGGTTGGGGTGTCCGCGGTGTCTGTTCCACAGCAGTGGGAGCAGCGACTTGTTCGAAAGCACCATCTTCCAGGCCGGCTCGATCCAGTGCGTCGTTGCTGCACCCAGGTGCTCGGCGAACGGTTCGTCAAGCATCCATTCCCAGGGATAGAGCTTGAAACAGTGGGAGATGGGCGCGTCGGAAAGATCCACGAATCCATATCCGTCGAACCCGATCTGCGATATGTCCAGACGCTGAGTGCGCAGGCCTGCCTGATGGCACGTGTCGCGCAAGTAATCCAGCGTCACGCGATCCTCGACCGATTCCAGGCACCCTGCGAAGTGCACCTGCGGCTTTTCAAGGAAGCGGGTACGCCAGGTTTCGACGAGCGCTTCGTGGATGAAGTTGAACTGGTCGGCGCCCGCTCGCGTGTCCTCCAGCCAGTACCACTGCACCACGCCTGCTTCGAAAAGCGCGGTCGGCGTATCTGCGTTGTACTCGAGCAGCTTTGCCGGACCCTGCCCTGTGTACGCGAGGTCCATGCGACCGTACAGTGCCGTATGCCCCGCGTACCAGGCACGCTCGACCAGCGCTGATGCCCGGGCATCGAGCCCGAGACCGGCGTAATCGCCGGCGCGAACCACGTCGCCCACCAGGTCCAGGCACATGGGGTGCAGTTCATTGACTGCCGCTTCGATCGCATCGACCTCCGCGGCGTCCAGGCGATAGCACCCGTCGTCCACCCAATACGGGCCGTCGAGCGTGTGGAAGTCGAAGCCGAGCGACTCGACCCGCGACCGCCAGTCCCGGCGCGGGGAAATCGTCTCGCGTCGCATCAGGATCCGGCGGCGCGGATGCGCCCCGTCCCGCCGAAGCCACCGCGATACCCACGCTCGACACCGCTCGGCGGGCGGTAGGCGTCGTGAACCGGCCGTCCCGTGCCCGCATAGTAACTACCGCCCGGTCGTGGCTGCCAGCAACGGCCGGTTCCAGGATCCTCAGCGCCGCGGTCCGCCGCACGCTCGGCGTACCAGGGGCCAACCCACCCGCGGTCGGTGTAGCTGCAGCGGTCTGCGCCGTAGTCGCACTCGCAGCTGTAGCGGTCGTTGCCATAGCGGTTGCGCTGCATCGGATCGGCCGTGGCATCGCGCAGGATCGGGAACCCGATGAACGCCGCCGCCCCCAGCCACAGCAACGGCACTTCGTAGGATCGCTTGCGCCGCGACTCGGGCGCACGCTGCAAGACGCCCGGATAGTGATTGCGCTTCTTGCGCCGGCTCATGTCAGTAAGCCATCGCGGCGGCGTTCACCAGTCCCGTGCCCACGTGCAGCGCCACCGCCAGCACCGCCGCAGACTGCTCGCCCCGCTCGATGCGCTGGGGGAATGCCGGGAGCAGAAGTCGGACCAGCAGATGGGCAGCCGCCTGGGCGATCAGCGCGACGCCGCCCCAGATGGCGAGATCGAGCGTGCTGACGCTGTGCGCGATCGCCGCTGCGAGCGGAAGGCAGAATCCGATCAGCGCACCGGCAAGTGCGGTACTCGCGGCGAGATTCCCTTCGCGGATCAGGCGCAATTCGCGATGCGGGGTGAAATGGAGGAACAGCAGCAGAAACAGGGCGACGAACCCGACGCCCATGCCGAAGTACGCGGCGAACGCGGGCAATCCTTTCAGGTATTCCATGCGGCTCTCCCAGGCGGCGACCGCGCACGTTAGCTCTCTGGTTTGCGGGTCACAAGCCTAGCTGGATGCCGCTGCGAGCCACGACTCGAGCGCAGCGCGCAGCCGGGCCAGGCCCTCGGCGACTTCGCCATCGCCGATGTTGAGCGGCGGCACGAAGCGCAGCACGTCCGGTCCAGCCTGCAGCAGCAGCAGGCCGGCGCGGGCGGCGTGGTCGAGGATCTCGCCGGCGCGGCCGGCGTATTCGGGCTTGAGCACGGCGCCGAGCATCAGGCCGCGGCCGCGGATTTCGGAGAACAGGCCGAAGGATGCGTCCATCGCCTCCACGCCTTCGCGCAGCGCGCGCGACTGGCGTTCGACATTGGCCGCGATGTCGGGCGAGGCGAGCTTGCGCAGGGCGACGCGCGCCACAGAAGCCGCCAGCGGGTTGCCGCCGAAGGTGGTGCCGTGCGCGCCGAACTGCATCGCGTCCGCGGCCTGCGCACCGACCAGCATCGCGCCGATCGGAAAGCCGCCGCCCAGCGCCTTGGCCAGGGTCACGATGTCCGGCTGCACGCCGTCCTGCCAGTGCGCGAACAGCGTGCCGGTGCGGCCCATGCCGCACTGGATCTCGTCGAGCACCAGCAGCGCGCCGTGGCGGTCGCACAGCGCGCGCACGCCGGCCAGGTAGCCGGGCGCGGCCGGCATCACGCCGCCCTCGCCTTGCACCGGTTCCAGCAGCACGGCGGCCACGTCGCCCGTGGCCATGGCCGCATCGAGGGCTTCGAGATCGTTGAAGGCGATGTAGCGGAAGCCGCCGGGCAGCGGCTCGTAGCCTTCCTGGTACTTCGGCTGCGCGGTCGCGGTGACGGCGGCCAGCGTGCGGCCATGGAAGCTGCCGTGGCAGGTCACGATCACGCGGCGCTCCGCAGGCCGGCCCTGCGCGGCCGCCCATTTGCGCACCAGCTTGATCGCGGCTTCGTTGGCTTCGGCACCGGAGTTGCACAGGAACACGCGCGTGGCGAAGCGCGAGGCAGTCACCAGTTCGTCCGCCAGCCGCAGCGGCGGTTCGCTGTAGAACACGTTGCTGGTGTGCCAGAGCGTGCGCGCCTGCGTCTCGAGCGCGGCGACCAAGTCCGGATCGCAGTGACCCAGCCCGCACACGGCGATGCCCGCGCCGAAATCGATGTAGTCGCGTCCGGCCGAGTCCCAGACGCGTGCGCCCTCACCCCGTGCCAGGATCAGTTCGCGCGGGCGGTACACCGGCAGGTAACGGTCGCGACCCAGCGCGAGCAGGCGTGCCGTTGCGTCGTCCGATGCCGTCTCGTGGGCTGCGGCGTGGTCCGGCGGCGTGACGCTGGTCATGCTCACCACGTTCCGGTGTTGGGCATCGACGCCCAAGGCTCTTGCGGCGGCAGGTGGCCTTCCTGCAGCAGTTCGATGGAGATCAGGTCGGGCGAGCGTACGAAGGCCATGTGCCCGTCGCGGGGCGGGCGGCTGATCGTGTAGCCCAGCGACTGCAGGCGCGCGCAGGTGGCGTAGATGTCCGGCACGCGGAAGGCGAGGTGGCCGAAGTTGCGCGCGCTGCCGTAGTCCTCCGGCGCGGATCCGTCTTCGGGTGGCCAGTTGTACGTCAGCTCGATCTCCGCCTGCGGCGTTTCGGCAGCCGCCAGGAACACCAGCGTGTAGCGGCCCTGCGCGTTCTCCATGCGTCGGGTCTCGGTGAGCCCCAGACCGTCGCAGTAGAAGCGCAGCGAGGCGTCGAGGTCGCGGACGCGGACCATGGTGTGGAGGTATTTCATCGTGGTGGATCCTGGCGCGGGTGGCGCGATGATCTCACGCCGCAAAACCGCGCACGACCACGCGCACTGGAACGAAGCGTGTGCGCGGGCCGCGTTGCAGCGCGGTGGAGACCTCAGCCCAGGAACAGGTCGGGCAGCAGTCGCTGCCCGGGTTCCACCGCGTAGTCGTCGAAGGCGGTGACGCCCGCCTCGCGCAGCACGTCTTCATCCAGCAGGAACCGGCCGTGGAAGCCGGCTGCGGGCCGCACCAGGATGGCGTGGGCGGCATCGGCCACGATCTGCGGCGTGCGGCAGCGGCGCGCGTCCACGCCGGGGATCATGTTGATCGCATCGGTGGCGATCACGGTGCGCGGCCACAGCGCGTTCACCGCCACGCCCTGCGGGCCGAACTCCCCCGCCAGGCCCAGGGTGACGAAGCTCATGCCCATCTTGGCCAGCGTGTAGCCGGTGTGCGGCGCCCACCATTTCGGGTCGAGCGTGGGCGGCGGCGCAAGGGTGAGGATGTGCGGATTCTCCGCCTGCAGCAGGTGCGGCAGGCAGGCCTGCCCGCACAGGAAACTGCCGCGCGCGTTGACCTGCTGCATCAAGTCGAAGCGCTTCATCGGCGTGTCCAGCGCGCCGCGCAGCCAGATCGCGCTGGCGTTGTTCACAAGGATGTCGATGCCGCCGAACGCCTCCACGCCGGCCGCGACCGCGGCGCGCACGTCGGCTTCCTCGCGGATGTCGCACTTGAGGGCCAGCGCGCGCCCGCCCAGCGCCTCGACCTCGGCGGCAGCGGTGTGGATGGTGCCGGGCAGTTTGGGATTGGCCACGGCCGATTTCGCCGCGATGACCACGTTGGCACCATCGCGCGCCGCGCGCTTGGCGATGGCCAGGCCGATGCCACGCGAGGCACCGGTGATGAACAGGGTCTTGTTGGCGAGGTCGGTCATGGGCGGGCTTCGAAAGAGGTGCTTCGTGAAACAGCCAGGACTTCCATCATCCCGAGCGCAGCGAGGGATCTGCTGTGTCGGAGCCCCATAGAGCAGACCCCTCGCTGCGCTCAGGATGAGAGTTTCTATGCATCCCTAATCCCTGATCCCCACGCTACGGCTTCGGCCCCTGCCCCTCGTTGTCTTCCCACTTCAGGATCCGCCGGGTGACGAAGCGATACACCGGTTTGCCGGTAGCGAACCAGGCCTCGCGCAGCCAGGAGGTGCGCTTGAGCACGCGCCGCTCCACCGGCGTCAACGCATGCGCGCAGTACATGCGCTTGTGCTTGAGCAGGTGGCGCAGGTCCTCGCGTGCCAGCAGGCGCATGAACCGGGCGCGCGGGTTGCCTGCCACCGCCAGCTGGAAGTCGATGATCCCCGGCGAGCCGTCGGCCAGCACCAGCCAGTTGGCTTCCTTGGCCAGGTCGTTGTGGGCGATGCCGGCACGGTGCACGCGCTGCAGCAGGCGGCGCGCAGCGCGGAAATAGGCCAGGTCGCCGCGCGGCGGGCGCTGGTACATCGCTGCGCCGTCCAGGAAGCTGCGGTCCAGCACGCGGCCGTTCCAGCCCAGCAGCTGCGGCATGGCCGGCAGGCCGTGCACGTGGCGCAGCGCGCGCGCCTCGCGCCGCGCCAGCCACCAGGCCGGCAGGCGCAGCCACAGCGGCACGAAGCGCAGGTCGCGGCGCACGAACTCCCCGTCCGCGCCGCGCATCAGCGAGATGCGGCCGAAGCTGTCCGACTTGAGCGCCTGGATTTCCACGGCATCGCTGCGATCCATCGCGGCATTGTAGGGCGGGCTTCTCGGCGCACTGGGGCGAACCCCATGGGAGCGGCCCCGGCCGCCACGGCGCATGGCCCGGGGGTTTGGCTGCAACCCGTGGCGCAGGCATTCGCGGGCAGTGCCGCACCAGCACCAGATGCCGCTGCGAGGCTGCGTCCGCCAACCGCTCCTGCCTCACGCCCTTGCCGCGGCGGTCGTCTCCGGTGACCCACCTACAATGTGGCGATGCAACCTGCATGGCTCGACGGCACCGTCGCATGGATCAGCGCGCACCCGGTGCTGGCCGGGGGCGTGATCTTCCTGATCGCGTTCTGCGACGCGCTGGCGGTGGTGGGCATCGTGGTGCCGGCGCTGCCGCTGCTGTTCGCGGTGGGCGCGCTGGTGGGGCTGGGCCACGTGGACGGCCCGTACGCGGTGGTGTGCGCGGCGGCAGGCGCGTTCCTGGGCGACTTCGTCAGCTACTGGCTCGGCCGCCGCTGGGGACCGCAGATGCGCGAGCACATGCTGTTCCGGCGCTACCCGCAATTCATTGATCGCGGCGAGCAGCTGTTCCGGCGCCATGGCGCCAAGGCCATTGTGATCGCGCGCTACGTGGGCGCCGTGCGGCCGTTCGTGCCGGCGGTGGCCGGCACGCTGCAGATGCCGCTGAAGCGCTATGCGCCGATCAGCGCGATCGCCGCGCTGACCTGGGCGGCCGTCTTCCTGGCACCGGGCTGGATCTTCGGTGCGTCCTACGACGCGGTGGCCGCGGTGGCCGACCGGCTGGCGCTGGTGCTGCTGGCGCTGGCCGCGGTGCTGGCCGCGGTCTGGGCCGGCGTGCTGTACACATGGCGCTGGTTCGCGCGGCATGCCGACAATTTCCTGGCGCGCGCGCTGCGCTGGACCCGCGCGCATCCGCGACTGGGCCGCTACGCGGCCGCGCTGATCGACCCGAACCGGCCCGAATCCGCATCGCTGGCGCTGCTGGCGGTGTGCCTGCTGGGCATGGCCTGGGCCGGCTTCACGCTGTTCGCCGCCATGTGGAGCCGCGGCGAACCGCTGCCGCTGGACCGCACCGTGTACGAGGCCATGTTCGCCCTGCGCAATCCGCTGGCGGACCGGCTGATGGCCGGGCTGGCGTCCATCGGCGATCCGCAGGTGCTGCTGCCCGCCGCCGCCGCCGCGCTCGGCTTCCTGCTGTGGCGGCGGCGCTGGATCGCCGCGGCGCACTGGCTGGCGGCGCTGGCGTTCGGCTTCGCGCTGACCGCGCTGCTGGCGGTGGCCATCGACATGCCGCGTCCGCCCACCGCACCGCAGGGATTCGGCTTCCCCGCGATCTCGGTGACCATGACCACGATCGTGTTCGGCTTCTTCGCGGTGCTGATCGCGCGCGAGTGGCCGGGCCGGCAGCGCGTGTGGCCCTACCTGCTGACCGGCGTGGTGGTGGCGCTGCTCGGCTTCTCGCGGCTGTACCTGGGCGCGCACTGGGCGAGCGACGTGGTCGCCGGCGTGTTGCTGGGCAGCATGTGGCTGCTGGTGCTGGGCATCGCCTACCGGCGCCACGTCAGCCGCTCGTTCTGGATCAAGCCGCTGGGCTGGCTGTTCTACGGCACGTTCCTGGTGGCCGCGCTGTGGCACGCGCCGCGCGCGGTGGATGGCGTGCTGGCGAAATTCGCTTCGCACCCGGTGGCGGCCAACCTGTCCGCCGAAGCCTGGTGGGACGGCGGCTGGCGCACCTTGCCGCAGCGCCGCAACGAACGCGACGCCAGCCTGCGCTGGCAGCTCGACGTGCAGGTCGCCGGCCCGCTGGCGCCGCTGCAGGCGCAGCTGCAGGCGCGCGGCTGGCGCGTGCAGCCGGAGGCCGGCTGGATCGAGACGCTGGGCCTGCTCAACGAGGACCGCGCACCGCGCGACCAGCCGGTGCTGCCGGCCACGCTGGACGCGGCCCCGGAAACCCTGCTGCTGCGGCGCGCAGGCACGCACCCGCGCGAGGCCCACGTGCTGCGCCTGTGGCGCGCGCCGGTGCAGCTGGAGGGCGGCACGCCGCTGTGGATCGGCACCACCCAGACCCTGCGTTACACGCGGCCGTTCGGACTGTTCGGGCTGTGGCAGCCCGGCGCCGATGGCAGCGCGGCGCTGGCGGCGGTGCGTCGCGACGTGGCCGGCTTGCCGGTGCGCAATGCAGCGCATGCGCCGGGTGGTTCGGAAGTGCTGCTGGTGGATACGCGCAGCGCAGCGACCGGACCGCGCCGCCCCGCGCCCGCCCTGCCCCGGGCTCGCTGAGGCACGCGGGCCGCGCGTTCAGGGCATCAGCGCCAGCAGCTGGTCCAGGCGCGCGTGCGGGTCGTCTTCCTGCAGCAGCGCCTGGCGCTGCGCGGGCTCCAGCGGCAGCAGTTCGGCCAGGCGCCAGCCCACCCACGCCGCGTCGTCCAGGCGTGACGAGGGCGCGCGCGCGTACTCGCCGCCGACGTGGCCGATCACCCGCTCCAGCAGCGTGGACAGCAGGCCGTGCTCGGGGCGCAGTTCGTCGTCGGGATCGGCCGCGAGCCACTCGATCTCGCCCACCACCAGCCCGTTGTCGCGCACCCGCGTACGGCGCACGTGGAAGCGGCGCACACCGCGCAGCTGCAGGGTCAGCAGGCCGGTCTCGGTGCTGCCGAAATCCTCGATCCGCGCCTCGGTGCCGTAGGCGGCCGGCGTGGCCGGCGCGCCGGCTTCGCCGCCTTCCAGGATCAGACACACGCCGAAGCCGCGACCGGTGCGGCCGCAGTCGCGGACCAGGTCCAGATAGCGCGGCTCGAACACGCGCAGGTGCAGCGGAGCGCCCGGCAGCAGCACGCTGTGCAGCGGGAACAGGGGAAGCGATTCCGGCGCGGCGGAATCCGGTGCGTGCAGCTCTTCGGACACGCGGCCAGCGTAGCACCGGCCCTGCGGCAGCGGCTCCATCCGCGAGCTTCTGCCGTGATGCTCCAGGCTGACGCGATGGCGGGCGCCGGCAGCGGATGCGGGCAGAGCGTGCCTATGACGACAGCGGAATGAACGAACGGCGCGGGGCTACCGCCAGGCGGGAACCAGAGCTCGCCGCTGAAGCGGCTGCTACAAGGCCCGGTCTGCCAGGGCGGCCAGGAAGCGGCGCGGGGCACCGTCGAAGCCACCGTTGGACATGAACACCACATGGTCGCCATCGCGCGTAGCGGCCGCGAGAGCGGCGATCAGGGCGTCGGCGTCCGCCACCGCGCGTGCGTCGCCGCGCACGGAGGCGATCACTGCCGCGGCATCCCACGGCAGCTCCGGCCGGGCAAGGAACACCACCGCGTCCGCACCGTCCAGCGACGGCGCCAGCGCTTCGGCATGCGCGCCCAGGCGCATCGAGTTGCTGCGCGGCTCCATGGCCACCACGATGCGCGCCGAGCCGACGTTTGCGCGCAGTCCCGCCAGCGTGGTGGCGATGGCCGTGGGATGGTGGGCGAAGTCGTCGTACACGGTGATGCCGCGCTGCGTGCCCAGCACTTCCAGCCGACGCTTCACGCTGCGGAAGGCGGCCAGCGACGGCAGGATCGCGGCCACGTCCACGCCGACCGCCGCGCACGCCGCCAGAGCGGCCAGCCCGTTGAGCACGTTGTGGTCGCCCAGCAGGGACCACGCCACGGTGCCGAGCTCCTGCCCGCGCTGTAGCACCGCGAACGCGCCGCCGTCGTCGGTGAGCTTGCGTGCGCTCCATTCGAACGCGGGGTCGAAGCCGAAGCGTTCGACCGGCGTCCAGCAGCCCATGGCCAGCACTTCGGCCAGGCGCGCGTCGTGGCCGTTCACGATCAGCCGCCCGCTGCCGGGCACCGTGCGCACCAGGTGGTGGAACTGGCGCTGGATCGCGGCCACGTCGGGGAAGATGTCGGCGTGGTCG
>CAYRNF010000025.1:0-23418 GCA_964425695.1 uncultured Pseudoxanthomonas sp. | reverse complement strand
ATGGTGGTGTTCTTCTCGATGATCTTGGTGAACACGCCGCCCAGGGTCTCGATGCCCAGGCTCAGCGGGGTCACGTCGAGCAGCAGCACGTCCTTGACGTCGCCCTGCAGCACGCCGCCCTGGATCGCGGCGCCCACGGCCACGGCCTCGTCCGGGTTCACGTCCTTGCGTGGCTCCTTGCCGAAGAACTCGGCCACGGCCTGCTGCACCTTGGGCATGCGGGTCTGGCCGCCGACCAGGATCACTTCGGAAATGTCTGACGCGCGCAGCCCGGCGTCGTTCAGCGCCACCTTGCACGGCTCGATGGTGCGCTTGACCAGGTCCTCCACCAGCGCTTCCAGCTTGGAGCGGGTCAGCTTGATGTTGAGGTGCTTCGGGCCGGACGCGTCCGCCGTGACGTACGGCAGGTTCACGTCGGTCTGCTGCGAGCTGGACAGCTCGATCTTGGCGCGCTCGGCCGCATCCTTCAGGCGCTGCAGGGCCAGCGGATCCTTGCGCAGGTCGATGCCCTGTTCCTTCTGGAACTCGTCCACGAGGTAGTCGATGACGCGCTTGTCGAAGTCCTCGCCACCCAGGAACGTGTCGCCGTTGGTGGACAGCACCTCGAACTGCTTTTCGCCATCGATGTTGGCAATCTCGATGATCGACACGTCGAACGTGCCGCCACCCAGGTCGTACACCGCGACCTTGCGGTCCTTGGTGTCGCCTTTGTCCAGGCCGTAGGCCAGCGCTGCGGCAGTGGGTTCGTTGATGATGCGCTTGACGTCAAGGCCCGCGATCTTGCCGGCGTCCTTGGTGGCTTGGCGCTGCGAGTCGTTGAAGTACGCCGGCACCGTGATCACCGCCTCGGTGACGGTCTCGCCCAGGAAGGCCTCGGCGGTCTTCTTCATCTTCTCCAGGATGCGGGCGGAGACTTCCTGCGGGGAAAGCTTCTTGCCGTCGCTGGTGGACACCCACGCATCGCCGTTGTCGTGCTCGACGATCGCGTACGGGACCAGCTCGAGATCCTTCTTGACCTCGGCATCGGTGAACTTGCGGCCGATCAAGCGCTTCACCGCGTAGAAGGTGTTCTTGGGGTTGGTGACCGCTTGGCGCTTGGCGCTGGCGCCCACCAGGACCTCGCCGTCCTTGGTGTAGGCGACGATCGAAGGCGTGGTGCGGTCGCCCTCGGAATTCTCGATGACGCGGGCCTTGCCGCCTTCCATGATCGCCACGCACGAATTGGTCGTGCCCAGGTCGATGCCGATGATCTTGGCCATGGTGTGTGCTCCCTCTCGAAACTTGCTGGATATGGATTTGCGGCAAAGCCGCAGCTGGGGCGTATCTAGGGGTGAGCCGGGCCGATTCAAGGGCGGGACCCGGCGACAGCCGCCTCCAACCCCTTGCGGCGCGGCCGGGGGGCTCGCGTCGCGACCTTTCGGGAACTGGCCGTGGGCAGCGACAACCGCTCGCCGCCGAAACGCTCCCGAAAGCCGGTCAGTCGCTGCGGGCGACCACCACCAGCGCCGGCCGCAACAGGCGGTCGTTCAGTACGTAGCCCTTCTGGAACACCTGGGCCACCGCGCCGGGCGGGATGCCGGCGGCTTCCACCATGCTCATGGCCTGGTGGCGCTCGGGGTCGAAGGCGTCGCCCGCGGCGGGCGCCACCTCGGTCAATCCGTTCTTTTCGGCGATGGTGTGCAGCTGCTTCAAGGTCAGCTCCAGGCCGGCGCGCAGCGGATCGTCCGCGGCGGCGGTAGCCAGGCCCGCTTCCATGCTGTCGAACAGCGGCAGCAGGTCGGCGAGCAGGCGCTCGTTCGCGAATCGCCGGGCCTGTTCGACGTCGCGCACCAGGCGCTTGCGCTGGTTCTCCAGGTCGGCGCGCTCGAGCAGGCCCTGCGCACGCAGCTGCTCGAGTTCGGCCCGGAGGGCCTCGATCTGGTCTTCCGGGCTCTCGCCGGAGGCGTTCGGTTCGGCGGCGCCGTGCGGCGGCAGGCCCTGGTCTTCGGCCGACGGGTCGTGGGTGTGCTGCATGCAGGATTGGCTCGCGGGCGGTGGTGGGGCGCCCGATCCGCCAACCTATGAGGGCGTGCGATCCGGATTCAAGGCAGCGCCCAGGACGTCGGCCGCGGCCTGCACCACCGGGATCACCCGGTCGTAGGCCATGCGGCTGGGGCCGATGACGCCCAGCACGCCGAGCACCTGGCCACCGGCGGCATAGGGTGCGGTCACCAGCGACATGCCTTCCAGTGGCGCAAGGCCGGTCTCCTCGCCGATGAAGATGCGCACGCCCTGGGCCTGGATGGTGCGCTCGAGCAGCTGCAGGATCTCGCGCTTGCGGGCGAAGGCCTCGAACAGCTCGCGCAGCCGGTCCAGGTCGGACAGGTCCTGCACGCCGATCAACCGGTTCTGCCCGGCCAGGACCACCTGCTCGTTCTCCGCCGGGCTTGCCAGCGCCTGCTCGGCCAGCTCCACGCTGCTTTCCAGCAGCTGCTCCATCTCGTCGCGCGCGTCGCGCAGTTCGGCAAGCAGGCGCGAGCGGATCTCGGACACCGGTCGCCCGGCGAAATGCTCGTTGAGGTAGTTCGAGACGCGCTCCAGTTCGGACGCATCGAAGGCGCGGCGGGTGAGGATGATCCGGTTCTGCACGTCGTTGTCGGCGAACACCAGGATCGCCAGCACGCGCTGCGCGTCCAGCGGCACGAAATCGATGTGGCGGAACGCGAACTGCTCCCGCCGCGGCGCGCTGACCACGCCCACGAAATGGGTCATGGCCGACAGCAGTTCCGACGCGCTGCCCAGCAGCGACTGCGTGCCCTGCCCGCCGGCGATCTCCGCGCGCAGCCGTGCCATCTCCGCCTCGCGCAGGGGCTTGACCTGCAGCAGCGAATCCACGAACACGCGATACCCCTGCGGCGTGGGCACCCGCCCGGCCGACGCGTGCGCGGCGCTGAGCAGGCCGACGTCCTCGAGGTCGGCCAGGATGTTGCGGATGGTGGCCGGGCTGACATCCAGCCCCGCATGGCGCGCGAGCGTCTGCGAACCGACCGGTTCGCCGTCGCGGATGTAGCGGCCGATCAGCGTGCGCAGCAGCTGGCGGGCACGCGGATCGAGTCCCGTCGCATCGCCGCCGCTGTCTCGTTTGCTGCGAACCATGCGGGCCAGAGTAGCAAGTCCCTCAGGCACAATGCGCCCCGCATGCTGACCCATCTGGCCATCCGCGATTTCGCCGTTGTCCGTGCCACCGAGCTGGAGTTCGGGCCTGGTCTTACCGTGATCTCCGGCGAAACCGGCGCGGGCAAGTCGCTGCTGGTGGACGCACTGGGGTTTCTGTCCGGCCAGCGTGCCGACAGCGGCATGGTCCGGCATGGCGCGCAGCGCGCCGAGCTGTCGGCGCAGTTCGCGCTGGACGACGCGCCGGCCGCACGTGCCTGGCTGCTCGAACACGAGATGCTCGATGCCGACCAGGAAGATGCGGACACCTGCCATTTGCGCCGCACCCTGCGCGCCGACGGCGGCTCGCGTACCTGGATCAACGGCAGGCCGGCCACGCTGGCGCAGCTGTCGGAGCTGGCTGGGCGCCTGGTGGAAATCCACGGCCAGCACGAACACCAGGCGCTGCTGTCGCGGCAGGCGCAGCTGGCCCTGCTCGACGATTTCGGCGGCCATGCGGGCGTGCTGGAAGACGTGTGCCGAACGGCCGGCACCTGGGCTGCGCTGCAGGCCGAGCGCCAGCGGCTGCTGGCCCAGGGCGACGTCTCCGATCGCATCGCCCTGCTCGACCACCAGTGGCGCGAACTGGAGCGCGAACGGCTGGAGCCGGAGGCCATCGCCGAGCTGGTCGGAGCGCATCGCCGCCAGGCCAATGCCGCGGGACTGATCGCCGCCTGCGAAGCCGCGGTCGGCGGCCTTGCGGGCGAGGACGGCCCCGCCCTGGCCGACCGGCTGCACCAGATCCGGCACCTGCTGGACAAGTCGACCCCCGACGAGCCGCGCCTGGCGGATGTCGGCGCCATGCTCGATGCCGCCGCGATCCAGCTCGACGAGGCGCTGTCGCTGCTGGAGCGCATCCGCGGCGACCTGGACCTGGATCCCGAGCGCTACGACGAACTCGACCGCAGCCTGTCGCGCCTGCACGACCTCGCGCGCAAGCACCGCGTCGCACCCGAGGAACTTGCGCAGCGTCGCGACGCGATCGCGCGGGAACTCGAGGCGCTGCGCGGCGCCGGGGAGCGCCTGGACCGGCTCGACGCCGAGCTGGACGCGGCGGCCGCTGCATGGCGCAACGCCGCCGCCCAGCTGACCCGGGCGCGCGGACAGGCGGCTTCCACGCTCTCGGATCGCGTCTCGACGCTGATCGGCGAACTGGGAATGGGCGGCGGCGTGTTCCAGGCCGCGCTGCTACCGGTGGAGGACGCCGCGCCCGATGCCGCCGGCGCGGAGCGCGCGGAGTTCCTGGTCTCGGCCAACGCCGGCCAGCCGCCACGGCCGCTGCGCAAGGTCGCCTCCGGCGGCGAGCTGTCGCGGATCTCGCTGGCGATCGAGGTCGCCGCACTGGGCCACGACCTGGTCCCCACCATGGTGTTCGACGAAGTCGACTCCGGCATCGGCGGGGCCACCGCGGAGATCGTCGGACACAAGCTGCGTGCGCTGGGCGAGCGCCGCCAGGCGCTGTGCGTGACCCATCTGCCGCAGGTCGCGGCGCAGGGCCACGTGCACTACCGGGTCAGCAAGGCGCCGGTGGAAGGCATGACCCAGAGCGCGGTGGAACTGCTTGACGACAAGGCGCGCACCGAGGAACTGGCGCGCATGCTCGGCGGCGTGGAAGTGAGCCGGGAAGCGCGCGCCGCGGCGAAGAAGCTGCTGACGCGCTGAAGCCGCCTGCCGCGCCGCGAGGGGCCCTGGGCTGTGTCGCCTGGATGCACGATACGCGGATGCCGCCGCTTGATCGCGCGTTGATCGCGCGCCATTCCCACGGCGCTCCCTACTCGTGCGGCCCACGCGCCGCGGCGCCGGCAGCCGGAGGGGCCGCCACCCGCGTGTACCGGCAGGCCAGCGCCAGCACGGTGGGCCAGAACATGGTGTTGACCACGTCGTGCACGCTGGCGCGTACGCGCCAATGGCCGTACGAAACGATGCCGTCCACCGCGTCCATCGCTTCCATCCCGCACGCCACGGCCAAGGCGGCCAGCCAGGGCCACGGCGAACGCAGGTTGCTGCGCAGCACGAAGGCCGACGCCACGAAGACCAGCAAGCCGGCATGCACGTGCAGCGCATCGCGTGACAGGTTGGTCAGCGACATCACCGCCAGCTTCGCGGCCTGCAGCCCCGAGGTTTCCACGCGCGCTAGCGCTTCTTGCGCACGTACAGCACCAGCGCATGTTCCTCGATCACATAGCCGTGCTTGGCCGCGATCTCGGACTGCAGGCGCTCGATCTCCTCGCTGTGGAACTCGATCACCTTGCCGGTGTCGATGTCCACCATGTGGTCGTGGTGCTCTCCGCGGTCGAGTTCGTAGACGGCATGGCCGCCCTCGAAGTTGTGCTTGAGCACCAGGCCGGCCGCTTCGAACTGTGTGAGTACCCGGTACACGGTCGCCAGGCCGATTTCCTCGCCGCTCTCGAGCAGGTGGCGGTAGATGTCTTCGGCGGTCATGTGCCGCGGCCGGGTCTGCTCGAGCAACTCCAGGATGCGCATCCGCGGGTGGGTGACCTTGAGGCCGGCCTTGCGCAGTTCCTGCGATTCCATCGTCACATCCACCCTGGTTCGAGCCGAATCCCGTCCCACGGTGGACGCGTGCCGGAGCGCGAGTCCACCGAGCCCCGCCGACGCGAATCAAGGCTCGCAACGGCGGCTTAACGGAGCTGCGCGCCACCCGTCCGCGCGCCGCCGCAGTGTATCATCGGCCGCTGATCCGCCCCAGGCACGCCGCATGCGCCCGCTGTCCCAGAACCTCCTGCTCGCCACGCTGATCGCAACGGCCACCGCCGGCTGCGGCATTCTCTACAAGCAGCCGATCTACCAGGGCAACCTGCTGGAGAAGGCGCAGGTGGACCAGCTCCAGGCCGGCATGAGCAAGCAGCAGGTCGAGGCGTTGATCGGCTCGCCTTCCATCGCCGACCCGTTCCACCACGACCGCTGGGATTACACCGCCACGCAACGCACCAACCGCCGCGGCACCACCGAGGTCAAGAACATGACCCTGTGGTTCGAGAACGACGCGTTGGCCCGCTGGGAAGGCGAGTACTTCCCTGAGCAGGACGCGGAACTGGTGGGATTCGTGACCCGCAAGTTCGGGCCCAACCTGGCCAAGGACAGCAAGAAGAGCCGGCGCCGCTAGGAACGGCGCGCCTGCCCCGCCCGCCTGCGGCGGGCTTCCTTCGGGTCGGCAACCAGCCCCGCCAGCAGTTCGACGCGTTCGCCCGCGCGCAGCACGCGCCCACCGGTGACGCGCTCGCCGTACACGGCCAACCCCGCAACGCCCTCCAGTGACAGTCCGCTGGCGCGCACCGCATCGTCCACGGTTGCGTCCTCGGGCAGGTCGAGCAGGCGCCGCTCCGCGTGGCGCGGCCACGCGCGGACGACCTCCACCTTCACGGCGCGGGCCTCACGTTGCCTGGTCCGCCACGCGCACGAAGTCGTCCACCATCCGGTCCGCCAGCGCCTGCATGCCCAGGCTCAGCGCGGGCGCCAGCAGCATGCTGTGCGGTTCGAAATCCAGCACCAGGCTCACCTTGCAGGCGGATTCGTCCAGGGCGTGGAACTGCCAGCGACCCTGCAGGCGGCGGAACGGGCCGTCGCGCAGCTCCATGTCGATATGGTGTGGTGGCGCAAGCGTGTTCTGGGTGGTGAACCACGTGTGGAACCCGCCGAGTCCAAGATCCAGGCGCGCCACCACGCGCGCGTCGTTGCGTTCGATCACGTCCGCACCCAGGCACCAGTCGAAGCGGCCGGGGTACGCCTCGACGTCGTTGACCAGCGCGAACATGCGGGCCGCGGAATGTTCCACCAGGGCGCTGCGCTGGATCTTGGGCATCGGGCGTTGGCTTCCGGCGTCGCGCATGCGCGACAATGGCGGGATGGGCAAGAAGGGCGCAAAGGATAAGGCAAAGGGCGGCGGCGGCACGATCGCGCTGAACAAGCGCGCGCGCCACGAATACCACCTGGAACAGAAGCTGGAAGCCGGGCTGGCGCTGCAGGGCTGGGAGCTCAAGGCGATCCGCGCCGGGCGGGCCAACATCGGCGATGCCTACGCGATGGTGCGCGGCGGTGAGCTGTTCCTGTACGGCTCGCAGATCACGCCGCTGATCTCCGCGTCCACCCACGTGGTGGCCAACGACCGCCGCGACCGCAAGCTGCTGCTGCACCGGCGCGAGATCGACCAGCTGATCGGCAAGGTGCAGCGGGACGGCTACACCGTGGTGCCGGTCGCGCTGTACTGGAAAGGCAACAAGGTCAAGGCCGAGCTCGCCCTGGCCAAGGGCAAGCAGGCCCACGACAAGCGCGACACCAGCAAGCAGCGCGACTGGGAACGCGAGAAGCAGCGGGTCATGCGTCGGCACAATCGCGACGCGTAACGACGAGCACCCGCACGCCGGCCTTCGCTACTGCTCCAACGGTTCGAGCGGCAGGCGGAAGAAGAACGTCGCCCCCATTCCCGCCCTGCCTTCGGCACGCACGCTGCCGCCGTGCCGCTCCACGATGCGCCGCACCGACGCCAGGCCGATGCCGTGGCCCGCGTACTGTTCCTGCGAGTGCAGGCGCTGGAACGGACGGAACAGCTTCGCGGCGTAGGCCGGGTCGAAGCCGGCGCCGTTGTCGCGCACGAACACCTCGCCCTGCGCGTTGCGCCCCACCTCGATCCGCGCGTCCGCAGTGCCCGCGGTGAACTTCCACGCGTTGCCGAGCAGATTCTCCATGAGGTTGCGCAGAAGCGCAGGGTCGCCGCTGACGTCGAGGCCCTGCTCGATGTCGAAGGCGACGTTGCGCTCGGGATCGGCGTTGCGCAGGTCCGCCGCGACCTCGCCCGCCATCGCGGACAGGTCCACGTGCATGAACTTCAGTTCGGCGCGCGAGACCCGCGACATCTTCAGCAGCGCGTCGATCAGGTCGCTCATGCGCTTGCTGGCGTTGCGGATGCGCTGCAGGTGATCCAGTCCGCTGGGGTCGATCACGTCGCGGTAGCGCTCGTTGAGCAGCCGGCTGAAGCCGTCGATCGAACGCAGCGGCGCGCGCAGATCGTGCGAGACGCTGTAGGCGAACGCCTCCAGTTCCTGGTTGGCGTGGCTGAGTTCCCGGGTGCGCAGCGCGACCCGCGCCTCCAGCGTGCGGTTCAGCGCCTGCACGCGGGCCTCCGAGCGCATGCGCTCGGTCACGTCCTCCACCTGCACCAGGCTGGCGAAGGACTCGCCCTGCTCGCCCGGCACGGTGGCGAACACCAGGCTCGCGTGACGCACTTCGCCGTCGCTGCGCCGCAGGCGCCGGGTGACGCGGTAGGCGCCGTCGTCGGATAGCGCCTGGCGTTCGACCGACCGCATGGCATCCGCGTCGCCGTCGACGAAATGCTGGCCAAGCAGCGTCCCCTGCAGTTCATGCTCGGGCGTGCGCAGGATCTCGGCCAGGGCCGGGTTAGCTTCCTGGATCCGACCGTCGCGATCGAGCAACGCCTTGCCGATCGCCGAATAGCGCATCGCGCTGCGGAACCGCTGTTCGCTGCGCCGGTGCGACTCGCTCATGCGCATTGCGATGCGCTGCGCCTGCGACTGGGTCCGCGCCAGCGACAGCGCAACCGCGAACAGCAACAGCGAAGCCAGCAGGCCCACCCCGACCGTTGCCCGCAGGCCGGGGCTGTGCGAGACGTAGGACGCGGCGGGCAGCGGCTGCACGTCGATGCGCCAGCGGCGGCCGTGGAACTCCTCCACGATCGAGTGCCGCGGCGCATCGCCCGTGGCGTCGAACAGGCCGCTGTCCTCGGCGGTGGGGTACAGCAACTGGGCACCGCCCCCGGTGACGTCCACGATACGAAGGGTGACCCGGCTGGGCAGTTCACGCAGCGTGTCCGCCACGAACACGCGCATCCGGAAAAGGGTGTAGGCCCATCCGACGAGCGCCTCGCGACGCGCGACGACGCTGGTGGGACGCGCAGCGCCGCGGTAGATGGGCGCATAGATCAGAAGGCCCAATGCGCGGGGCGCGGCTTCGTCCTGGACCAGGTGGACGCCCTCGGTCATGCGCGCTTCGCCGCTGTCGCGCGCGGCCGACATCGCGTTCGACCGCGCGCGCTCGGAGAACATGTCGTACCCGATCGCCTTGCGGTTGGCCTCCGTCTGCGGCTCCAGGTACACGATCGGGCCATAGTGCTCGCGCACGCCGCGTGGCCGCACGGTGAACAGCCCCATGCCCGCATCGCGCAACTCCAGCTGCAGGGACTGGAGTTCGACAGGAGTGAGCCACTCGGCGAAGCCCAGCCCCATCATTTCCGGGAACCGACGTTCCAGGTCCAGGCCTTCGACGTAGTTGCGCCACTGCAGGTGGCTGGGGCGTTCGACCGTCGCGAACAGCGACACGCCACCGCGCACGGTCAGCTCGTACACCAGCATCTTGCGCCGCATCAGCGCCACGGTCTGGCTGGCATCGGCCGCGAGTCGCGCGCTCGCCAGGTCGCGCTCACGTTCGCTGGCGTAGCGGGCGTACAGGCCCACAAGTACGAGAGAGCCGACAAGTACCAGCCCCGCCAGCAGGTATGCATGGCGGGCAGTCTGCGGGACGGCATCGCCGGCGGAAGCGGCATCGGGCGGTGGGGAGCGCATCCGGACAAGCATAACCAGCGCAACCGCCAGCGCGTGGATGAACGCCGACCGGGATGCCGCGGACGCGCAGCTTGCGCTACCCGGCCCCGCCCCTATACTCGCGCCGTCAGCGCTGTATCGACGTCCCGGGGGTGCACTGGCTTCGACGGGGGTCGCGAAATCGCCTGGCGCATGCCGAGGGGGTAGCTTTCCTCGTAAATCCAGCTGCAAAACTCTAGTTGCCAACGACGACAACTACGCTCTCGCCGCTTAAGGCGTAAGCCCCGAACCCAGTCTGTGTCCGTGCTAATGGGTGTAGGGTCACTATCACGGAAGCGCTCGCGGTGGCTGCCTGTCAGCCGCGGGTCTAATCAAGCAGGCTGGTTCCCGGATGCGCTTTGCGCGCCGTGCTGTCCGGGAACGAGATCCAACGGAGCGCTAAGCATGTAGTGCCGGGGATGGAGTGCCTTCGGACGGCGGTTCGATTCCGCCCACCTCCACCAACAACAGAACGGGCCGCTTTCGCGGCCCGTTCTTTTTTCGCCTATTGCGAATGGACAGGTCGAGGCTGGCTCAGCCCTGGATCGGCACCAGGGTGATCTCGACGCGGCGGTTCTGCGCGCGGCCGGACTCGGTGTCGTTGCTGGCCACCGGGCGGGTTTCGCCGGCGCCGGACACGATCATGCGGCTGCTGGCTACGCCGCGCGAACCCAGGTAACCGGCCACCGCGTTGGCGCGGTTCTGCGACAGGGTCTGGTTGTAGCTGTCGGTGCCCTTGCTGTCGGTGTGGCCCACCACCTCGATGCGGGTCTGGCCGTACTCGTTGAGCGTGTTCGCCAGGTTGTCCAACACCGGACGGAACTCGGACTTCAGGTCGTAGCGGTCGAAATCGAAGGTGATGCCGCTGGGCATGTTCAGCATGATGTTGTCGCCCTGGCGCTCGACCTCGACGCCGGTGCCGGCCATCTGGCGACGCAGCGCGGCCTCCTGGCGATCCTGGTACGCGCCCACGCCCGCGCCGAGGGCGGCACCCGCGGCGGCACCCACGGTGGCGCGCTGGCGGCGCTCGGTGGCGTCGTCGCCGGTGGCGGCGCCCACCACGGCACCTGCGATCGCGCCGATGGCAGCGCCGCGGCCGGTGCGGTTAGGGTCGTTGGGGTCGCTGGTCTGCCCCGTGTAGGTGGCGCAGCCTGCGAGCATGGCGATGGCGGTGGCAAGGCCGGTCAGGGCGAACTTGTTCATTGCGGTTCCTCGTCTGGTGTGGCGGCCCGCGGATGGGCCGGTTCGAGCCGCCGCAACGCTAAACGCCGCGCCATGAGTGAACGGTGACGGGCGAGACGCCCGCCCGCCTCGCATTCAGCTTTCGTCCATGAGCGCTTCGGCATCCACCGAATCGAGTTCACGGTGCCAGTCTGACATCAGCGCCAGGTACAGCAGCTTGTCGAACTCAGGACCGAAGCGGCGGATCACCGCGTCGGGATCCGGGATCAGGCGCGCGTCGGCGATCAGCCCGAAGTGCACGCGGTTGTTGTAGCTCAGGATCGAAATGCCCAGCCCGATCGAGCCGGTCTGCGGCACCCAGAACATCATTTCCTCGATGGGACAGCCCGCCAGGAACAGCTGCTGCTGCGGCCCGGGCACGTTGGTGGCCACGGCGCTGGCCTTGCGGCTGAACAGTTCGAGCGCGACCTCCTGCGCGGCGGCCGGCGCCATGCCCAGCGCGGCGAGCAGGCCGAAGGCGACGATCGCCTGCCGCGACTGCTTGAGCTGGTTCATGCACTCGGCCACGTGCTCCAGGCGCCGGACGGGGTTGGCTTCGCCCACGGGGAGGTCCAGGAACACCAGGCCGAAGTGGTTGCCGAGCTTGGCGGCGTGCTCCAGCGGACGCAGGTTCACCGGTACCGTGGCGCGCAGGGTCATGCCGGCCAGGTCCTCCCCGCGTTCCAGCATGTAGTCGCGCAGGGCACCGGCGGCGGCGGCCATGAGCACGTCGTTGACGGTGCAGCCGCAGGCTCGGCCGACCGCCTTGACGTCGTCCAAGTCCAGCGGCGGCGCCCAGGCGACGCGCTTGCTCACCCCCAGCCGGCCGCGCAGCATCGAAGGCGGGTCGTCCGGCAGCGCGAGGGCGGTCAGCAGTTCGCGGGCGATTTCGCCACCCTCCTTCGCCAGCATCGCCGCCAGGGTGGGATCGCGGAACATCTCCGCACCCATCTCCATGCCCTTGCCCAGCACCTTGCCGCCCAGCTGCGTGTAGCGCTGCACGGCGCCGACGCGCCGCGCCACGGCGGCGCCGTCGTCCTTGAGCCAGGCCTTGCCCAGCGCCTTGTCGCTGCGCCCTTCCCGGCTGGTATCGGTGAGCGACAGCAGTACTTGGATCAGGGCGATGCCATCGGCATAGGAATGGTGGATGCGCACCACCAGCGCGGAGCCGCCGCGGTAGCGCTCGACCAGATGGAATTGCCAGAGCGGCCGCTGTTTGTCCAGCGGACTGGACGCCAGCTGGCTGACGAACTTCTCCAGCGCGCGCTTCTGCGATCCGGGGGTGTTGCCCTTGGCCGCCAGTGCCGCCAACGGGACGTGCCAGTCCAGGTCGAAGTGCTCGTCGTCCTGCCACACAGCACCCGCTGCGCCCTGCACCGCGCGGCAGCGGAAGCGCGGGTACTCCCGCACGAAGCGCCGTTCCACCACCTTGCGCAGCCTCGCCAGCGGCATGTGCTCGGAGAACATGAGCACGCCGGTGATCATCATCGGGTTGGTGGGACGCTCCATGCGCAGCCACGCGGTGTCCACCCGGGACATGGGTTCGCGCTTGCGCCTGCGCGGCGCGGTGCTGCGTGCTGGCATGGCGGTCTCCGGCGATCCTGCGCGAATGTGAGCCTGCGCGAGTGAATCACGCGGCCGCGAAAAGCGTCAAACGCGGACGTCGTTGCGATGCCCCGCCCGCGGCGCGGTGCGCTCACGGCATCGAACGGTAGGCCGCCAGTGCATCCTCGCGCCCCCGCGCCAGATCCACGATCGGCGCGTGCGGATAGCGCGGAGCGAGCATCCGCGCCTGCTTCGGATCGGTCCAGGGCGCGAATCGCGCCGGCAGCGACAGTTCGGCCACCTCGGGCACCCACTGCGCGATGTAGCTGCCGTCGGGGTCGAACTTCTGCGCCTGGGTGACCGGGTTGAACACGCGGAAGTACGGCGCGGCGTCGGCGCCGGTGCCGGCCACCCACTGCCAGCCCAGCGTGTTGTTGGCCAGGTCCGCATCCACCAGCGTGTCCCAGAACCAGCGCGCGCCGTGCATCCAGTGCTGGCGCATGTGCTTGGTGAGCCAGCTGCCCACGATCATGCGCACCCGGTTGTGCATCCAGCCGGTGTGCCACAGCTCGCGCAGGCCGGCATCCACGATGGGCACGCCGGTCAGGCCGCGCTGGAACGCGGCCAGCTGCGCCCGGTCCGGGCGAGCCCAGCGGAATCCGTCGAAGCGGGGGTTGAAATTGGCGTTGGTGCTTTCGGGGAAGTGGTGCAGCAGGTGGTGTGCGAACTCGCGCCAGCCCAGTTCGCGCACGTAGGCGTCGATGTCGGCATCCACGCCCGCGCCACGCTCCGCCTCCAGCGCGTGCACCACGCGCCACGGCGCGATCTCGCCGAAGTGCAGGTGCGGCGACAGTCGCGACGTGCCGGTCCGGTCCGGCCGGTCGCGGCCCTGCCGGTAGCCGCGCAGCGCGCCGTCAACGAACACTTCCAGCGCCTCGTGCGCGCCGGCTTCGCCCGGTGTCCAGTACTCCCAGAAGCCGGCATCCCATGCGAGCTGCGGTGGCAGGCGCAACGCCTCCAGCGCCACCCCGGCGGGACCCTCCGTTGCCGCCTCGATGCGCGCAGGAGCGTCCGCGTCGGCTTCGGTTCGCCACTGCGACAGCGCCGTGCGCCAGAACGGCGTGAACACGCGGTACGGGCCGTCCGCCTTGGTGCGCAGCTCCCAGGGCTCGAACAGCAGGCTGCCGTTGAAGCTCTCGGCGCGCAGGCCCTGGTCACGCAGCCTCTTCTTGATGCGGGCATCGCGTTTTTCGATGGCCGGTTCGTAGCGGCGGTTCCAGTAGACCGCCTGCGCGTCGAACGCGGCGGCCAGCGTCTGCAGGGTCGGCAGGCTGGGTCCTGCGAACAGGCGCAAGCGGCTGCCGCGTTCGCGCAGCGATGCGTCCAGCGCCGCCAGCGAGCGGTGGCGCCACGCATCCGAGGCCGCGCCCGGCGCCCAGTCGCCTTCCTCCTCCGGCGCGTGGATGTACACGCACACGGGGGTGTGCCCCGCATCGATTGCCGCGCGCAGGGCCGGGTTGTCGGCCAGGCGCAGGTCGTTGCGGAACCAGACCAGGGCGTTGGGCATGGGGTGTCGCCGCTCGAAGTGCTGGCGAATCTAGCGCAGCGGCGGCAAGAAGACGTCACGTGGCCGCATCCGGGCGCGCGCCGACGCGCCGGTGGCGCTCTGCCCGGCCGGTCAGGACGGCCGGTCAGGAGGGCGCATCGGCAGCCTCGGCCGGGCGGTACCAGTCGGTTTGCGCGCCCAGCACCTCGCGCAGCCAGCGCGCACGTTCGCGGATCGCCGCCAGCTTCGCCTCCGGCACCCGGTCCAGGCTGCGCCACTGCATCGCGGCGCGCGGATGGTCGCGGAAGCGCGCCTCATGCCGCGCCAGGAAGTCCCAGTAGAGCGTGGTGAAGGGGCAAGCGTTCTCCCCGACCGCTTCGGCCGGATCGTAGCGGCAGCCCTTGCAGTAGTTGGACATGCGCTGGATGTACTTGCCGCTCGCCGCGTACGGCTTGGACACCATGCGGCCGCCATCGGCGAACTGGCTCATGCCCAGGGTGTTGGGCAGCTCGACCCACTCCACCGCGTCCACGTAGACCGCCAGGTACCAGGCGTGGATCTCGCGCGGGCGCACGCCCAGCAGCAGGGCGAAGTTGCCGGTGACCATCAACCGCTGGATGTGATGGGCATAGCCCAGTTCCAGCGTCTGCCGCAGCGCATCGCGCATGCAGGCCATGTGGGTGCGCCCGGTCCAGTACATGCCCGGCAGCGGCGCGTCGGCGCCCAGGGCGTTGTCGTGGACGAACTGCGGCATGCGCAGCCAGTACACGCCGCGCACGAACTCGCGCCAGCCCAGCACCTGCCGGACGAAGCCCTCCACCGCCTCGACGGGCGCGGCGCCGGACGCGAGCGCCTCCTCCGCGGCCCGGACCACGGTGCGCGGCGACAGCAGTTTCAGGTTCATCGCCGCCGACAGCAGCGAGTGGTAGAGGAACGGTTCCTGCGCCCACATCGCGTCCTGGTAGCGGCCGAACAGCGGCAGGCGATGCGCGATGAAATCGTCCAGGGCGGCTTGCGCCTGCTGCGGCGTCACCGGCCAGCCGAAGCCGTCCAGCGCGCCGGGATGCCCGGCGAAGCGCGTCTCGACCAGGGCGATCACCTCGCGGGTGATGGCATCCGGCGCGAAGGCGCACGGCTGCGCACGCAGGCCCGGCCCGGCGCGGCCGAACGACCCGCGGTTGTCCGCGTCGAAGTTCCAGCGGCCGCCGACAGGCTGGTCCCCTGCCATGAGCACGGCTTCGCGGCGCCGGATCCAGCGGTAGAAATGCTCCATCCGCAGTTCCCTGCGGCCCTTGGTCCAGTCGGCGAACTCCTGCGGATCGCAGTAGAAGTGCAGGTCGGGGCGCTCCGACCAGGCGCAACCTGCGGCGCGCGCCACCTCAGGCAGGGATTGCGCCAGGCGCCACTCGCCGGGTTTTACCGCCACCACGCGCTCGGGCCGCAGGAGCTCCAGATCGCGGGCCAGCGCGTCTTCCAGGGTCGGGGCGTCGTGCCGGTCGAGCTGGCGGTAGTGCACGCGGATTCCGCGCGCCTCGAGCGCCTCGCGGAAGTGGCGCATCGCGGCCAGGAACACCGCGATGCGCGCCTTGGTGCTCCATGCGTGGGTGGCCTCGTGCGCCACCTCGGCCATCCATACCAGGTCCTGCGCCGGATCGAAATCGGCGAACGCGGCGGAGGCGGCATCGAGCTGGTCGCCCAGGACCAGCACCAGGTTGCGCACGGGCATCTGCTTGGACATCGCGCCAGACTAAACGCGCGGCGTGCACGCGGCGCATGCAGAACCGCATGGCTGCCGTCCGCGCTGCCAACGGCAGCACGGCTGCGGGGGATCAGGCGTCCGGGTACTCGCGCGGGATGCGCTCGTTGAGCCCCACCAGGATCTCGTAGGCGATCGTGCCGGCCGCAAGCGCCACGTCTTCGGCGCCGATGGCGGCATCGCCCTGTCGCCCGATCAGGACCACTTCGTCCTCGTTGTACGCGGTTCCGTCCGGACCGATGTCCACCATGAACTGGTCCATGCACACGCGCCCCACCAGCGGCACGCGGCGGCCGCGGACCAGCACCTGGCCGCGGGACGACAGCGCACGCGGGTATCCGTCGCCATAGCCCACCGGCACGGTGACGATGCGGGTGTCGGCGCCGGGCGCCCACGTGGCCCCGTAGCTCACCGGGTCGCCCGCCTTCACCACCTTGAAGTACACCACCTTGGAGACCAGCGACAGCGCCGGCTGCAGCGCGAACGGGGGACGCGAAGCCGGGTCCGGGCGCACGCCGTACAGGATGATCCCGGGCCGCACCATGTCCAGGTGCGTGTCCGGCCAATGCAGTACCCCGCCGGAGTTGGCCAGGTGCCGCACCGGCATGGGGGCGCCGATCCGGCTGAAGTGGTCGCATGCGCCCAGGAACCGTTCCAGCTGCCGCGCGGTCATGGGCGAAGCCGGATCGTCCGCGCAGGCCAGGTGCGAGTACACGCCCTTGACCGTGCACCAGCGCGACGCCACGGCGGCTTCGATGAAGGCACCCGACGATGCGGCGTGCACCCCGATGCGCTCCATGCCCGTGTCGATCTTCAGGTGCACCACGGCCTTGCGCCCTGCCGCCTGCGCCGCGGCTTCCACCTGGCGCAGCTTGTCGATGGACGACACCGTGATTTCCAGGTCGTGGGCGATGAACTGCGCGATCTGCGGGCCGAAGATCCCGCCCATCACCAGCACCGGCACGGTGATGCCCGCCTTGCGCAGCGCCACGCCTTCCTCCACGAACGCCACGCCCAGCTGGTCCACGCCGCGCGCCTGGAGGTAGCGCGCCACCGGCACCAGCCCGTGGCCGTAGGCATTGGCCTTCACCACCGCCATGACCGGCACGCGCGCGTGGCCGCGGATCGCGGACAGGTTCGCGCCGATCGCGTCCAGGCGCACGCGGATGCGGGTCGGGCGGTCGTTGGCGAAGGTGGACACGGTGCGCGCGCCGCTCAGACGTCGGCGGCCGCCACTTCGCGCAGCCTGCCCTCGTGCAGTTCCAGTACGCGATCCAGCCGCCGCGCCAGGCGTCGGTCGTGGGTGACCAGCACCAGGCTGGTGCGCTCGGCGCGGTTGAGTTCCAGCATGAGGTCGAAGACCGTCGCCGCGGTCTTTTCGTCCAGGTTGCCGGTCGGCTCGTCGCCCAGCACGCACGCCGGGCGATTGACCAGGGCACGCGCCACCGCGGCGCGCTGGCGCTCGCCGCCGGACAGTTCGCCCGGCTTGTGCGCGAGCCGGTGCCCCAGTCCCACCGATTCGAGCAGCGCGCTGGCGCGGCTGCGCGCATCGGGCACCGCGGTGCCGCCCAGCAGCACCGGCAGCATCACGTTCTCCAGCGCGGTGAACTCGGGCAGCAGGTGGTGGAACTGGTACACGAAGCCCAGCGCGCGGTTGCGCAGCTGCCCGCGCGCCGCGTCCGACAACGCGCTCATCTTCTGCCCGTCCACGTACACCTCGCCTGCGGTGGGCGTGTCCAGACCGCCCAGCAGGTGCAGCAGCGTGCTCTTGCCCGCGCCCGACGCGCCCAGGATGGCCACGGTCTCGCCGGCCTGCACGGCGATGTCCAGGCCATCGAAGACCGGCGTATGCAGGTCGCCTTCGGCATAGGTCTTGCCCAGGCCCTCGGCATGGATCACCGCGCGCGTCGCGTCGTGCTCACTCATAGCGCAGCGCCTCCGCCGGCGCCGTGCGCGCAGCGCGCCATGCCGGGTAGATGGTGGCCAGGAACGCCATGGCCAAAGCGACCAGCGCGATGATGGTGACGTCGTCGGGGTTGAGTTCGGTGGGCAGGCCGGTCACGTAGTACACGTCCTCGGGCATGAGCACCACGCCGAAGACGGTTTCGATGGCCTTGAGGATGTGCTCCAGGTTGAGCGTCAGCAGGATCCCGCCCACCACGCCCAGCACCGTACCCACCACGCCGATCAGCGTGCCTTGCACCATGAACACCTGCATCACCCCGCGCGGGGTCAGCCCCAGGGTGCGCAGGATCGCGATGTCGGCCTGCTTGTCGGTCACCAGCATCACCTGCGAGGACACCAGGTTGAACGCGCCCATGGCGATGATCAGCGACAGCAGGATCGCCATCATCGTCTTCTCCAGTTTCAGCGCGCGGAACATGTTGGCGTTCTCGCGGCTCCAGTCGTTGACCCGGTAGGCGGCGCCGCGCTGGGCCAGGCGCCCGGCCAGGTCGTAGGCCACGTCCCAGGCCTGGTTCATGTCGTGCAGCTTCAGGCGCACGCCGGTGGCGGCATCGCCCATGCGCAGGATGCGCTGCGCGTCCTGGAAATTCACGATGGCCAGGTTGCGGTCGTACTCCTGGTAGCCGGCTTCGAAGATGCCGCTGACCTTGAAGCGCTTCAGCCCGGGGATCGCCCCCACCGGCGTGGCGCGGAAGCTGGCGGGCGTGACGATCACCGTGTCGCCCACGCCCACGCCCGCCCACAGCGCCAGCTCCTTGCCCAGCACGATGTTGAAGCGCCCGGGCTGCAGGTCCGACAGCTTGCCCTGGACCATGCGCTCGGCGATGACCGAGACCTTGCTCTCCTCGCCGGGGATCACCGCGCGGATCAGCGCGCCTTCGGTACGCATGCCGGCGAGCATGCCGGGCACTTCGACATAAGGCGCCGCGCCGGCCACGCGTGGATCCTTGCGCGCCTCGCTGACCGCCAGGCGCCAGTCCTGCATCTCGCCGCCGTCGGCGCTGACCGTGGCATGGGCGGCCATCTGCAGCATGCGGTCGCGGATCTCGCGCTGGAACCCGCTCATCACCGCCAGCGTGGTGATCAGCGCGGCCACGCCGATGGCGATGCCCAGGATCGAGGCCAGCGAAATGAAGGAGATGAAGCCGTTGCGGCGCTTGGCGCGCAGGTAGCGCAGACCGATGGCGACGGGAATGGGTTTGAACATCGGGCCTCGTGCGCCAGCACGGGCGGGGCCCGCGAAGCAAGGATCAAGCGAGGCGCTATGGTGCCACCGAAGGCTCCGCGGGCGAAGCGGACGCGGGGCCGGCGGCCAGTCGCAGTTCACGTCGCTGGCGCGCATCGAGCACGTCCGGCCAGAACAGCAGCCGCTGCCTGCGCCCGCGTGCGTCGCGCCACGCCAGGCAGGCCAGCGCACCGCGCCAGGACAGGCACGGTTCGCAGACCGCCACGCCGTCCACGCGCACCACGCCGGCATGCCCGTCCCACAGCACGGCGCGCGCCGGGCGGGCGGCATCGCGCACGCCCGCCAGCCAGCCGCCCGCCAGCGCGGCCGCGGCCAGCGGGATGCTGCTGGGGGCAGGCATGCCCGACAGCAGGACCGCACCGGCAGCCGTCACGCCCAGCCCGCCCAGCAGCGCGCGCAACAGGCGCGAAGGCCGCCACTCAACGCGGCAGGTCTCCGATGCGTGCGACGAGCGCAGCGAGTTCGTCATCCGGTGGCGCCTCATGGCCCATGAACCAGTGCCATAGCTTGTCGTCTTCGCAGGCCAGCAGGCGTAGGAAAACCTCGCGCTCGCGCTCGGAATCCTGCGCCCATGCCTGGTCCAGGTAGCGTCCCAGCAGCTGGTCCAGTTCGCGCATGCCGCGTCGGCAGCGCCAGCGCAGGCGGCGCAGGGTCGCGGCGTCTTCGCCGTGGGGGTCCGTGTGTCGGTCGTTGGTCATTCGGCGTGGAACGGGTCGGGGACGCCGGCGAACAGTCGCCGGGACACATCGCGTTCGTCGGCCACGATCTCGTCGATGAAGCCGGCGGGATCCGCAAGCAGCCCGAACGAGGAGAACCCGCGTTCCAGGAAGCCCTGCAGTTCCGAAAGTCCGGCCGCGCGCGCAGGTCCGCGCGCCAGCCGCAGCAAGGTGGCCACGCCGCCGGTCTTCACGGCCCGCGCCAGGCCGTTGCCGACGCGGCCGATCAGCTCGATCTGGCGCGCGCGCCGTTCCTGCTGGCCGACCTCGCGGTAGGCGCTCGCGTACAACTCGGCATCCAGCCGTTTGCGGCGCGGCGCCAGCCTCTGCAGCGTCTGCGCCATGTCCAGGTCCAGGGCATGGGTCAGCGTGCCCAGTTCGATCCCCGCCGCGATGGTGTCCAGCAGGGTCGCCGGCAGCAGCCGCTGCATCATCGGCATGACCTTGGCGATGTCGGCGTCGCGGCGCGCGAAATCGTGGTCGCCGTAGACGTCGCTGAGGAAGAACTCGGCGGCCGGCCGCTGCGCGGGATCGGCCAGGAAACGGGCGAAGCTGGTGCGCAGCCGCTGCGCCTGCCAGCGGCGCAGTTCGCGCAGCCACGGCAACCGGTTGCGCGGCTCGCGGTCCGCGTCGTGCAGGGCCTGGTGGGCCGCGACCAGGCTGGCGAGGCGCGTGGCGGCAGGGCGTTGGGCCATGCCACATCATAGGCGGTGCGGCGATTTCGCCTGCGCAGGCGCGCTCGCCGCATTCGCTACACTCGGGGGCCACCACCCGACCGGCCCTTCGATGCTCTCAGTCCACGCCGCCCGCCAGCGCGACACGTCGCGCGATGTGCCGCGCATCGGGCTGGCCATCGCCGGCGGCGGCCCCATCGGTGGCATGTACGAACTCGGTGCGTTACGCGCGTTCGATGAAGCCCTGGAAGGCCTGGACCTGACCCGGCTCGACTGCTACGTGGGCGTCAGCAGCGGCGCGTTCCTTGCCGCGGGGCTCGCCAACGGCATGGGCACCGCGGAGATGTGCCGCATCTTCATCACCGGCGACAGCGACGACGTGCGCTTCCGCCCCGAAACCTTCCTGCGGCCGGCGTTCTACGAGTACCTGCGCCGCGCCTCCAGCCTGCCGCGGCTGACCTTCGAATGGTGGCGCGGACTGCTGTGGGGCCCGAAGGACGCGCGCTGGACGGACCTGCTCAACCGCTTCGGCGGGCTGGTGCCCACCGGCCTGTTCGACAACAGCGAAGTCGAGCGCTTCCTGCGCGGGATCTTCACCCGGCGCGGCCGCAGCAACGATTTCCGCGAGCTGCAGGGCCGGCTGGCGGTGGTGGCGGTGGACCTGGACAACGGCGAAGCGGTCGTCTTCGGCAGCGAAGGCTGGGACGACGTGCCGATCTCCAAGGCGGTACAGGCCAGCGCCGCCCTGCCCGGCCTGTACCCGCCGGTGATCATCCCCGACAAGAGCGGGCACGGCCGCCAGTTCGTGGACGGCGCGCTGCGGCGCACGCTGCATGCCTCGGTGCTGCTGGAACGCGGCATCGACCTGCTGCTGGGCGTGAACCCGCTGGTGCCGTTCGATTCGCGGCGCAACGAACCCGCCGCGGGCGACCCCGGCGAACGCGGACGCCGCCTTGCCGAAGGCGGCCTGCCCGCGGTGCTGTCGCAGACCTTCCGCACGCTGCTGCAATCGCGCATGCAGGTGGGCCTGTCGCGCTACGCGCACCAGTATCCGGACGTGGACCAGCTGGTGTTCGAACCCAACGCATCGGACGGCGAGCTGTTCTTCGCCAATGCCTTCAGCTTCGGCGCCCGCCGCCGCATCTGCCAGCTCGGCTACCGCAACACGCTGGACGACCTGGCCAGCAGGCGCGACGAACTGCGCCCGCTGTTCGCGGCGCACGGCATTTCCCTGCGCGACGCGATCCTGGACGATCCGCAGCGCAGCATCCTGGCCGGGCTTGCGCACGCGCCGCCGCGCAGCACCGAGACCACCGCACGGCTGCGCCGTGCGCTGGACGACACCGAGCACCTGCTGCAGGCGCGCCGCACACGCCGCGCGCGCCGCCGCCGCATGGTGTGAATGCTCTAGCCGCAGGTTCGATCCTGCGCCGCACAACGCCGCAGTCCGGGAGCAACGACAGATGGCAAAGTTCAAGAAGGCAGGCAGGAAGTCCGCAGGCGAGCAGGCCAACGCGCGCCAACAGGCCGAGCAGCTGTCCAGCAAGCTGGGCGAGTCCGCGCAGCAGGTCTGGCTGGCGGGCGTGGGGGCATTCGGCCGTGCCCAGGCCGAGGGCACCAAGCTGTTCGAGGCGCTGGTCAAGGAAGGCATGAACTTCGAGCAGACGGCGCGCCGCTTCGCCGGCGGCCGCGCCGATTCGGTGCGCGACGCGGTGGAGTCCAAGGTCGGCCAGGCGCGCGAACGCGCCAGCGACACGTGGGATCGCCTGGAGAAGGTGTTCGAAGACCGCGTGCAGCGCGCGCTGGTGAAACTCGGCGTCCCCGGCCGCGACGACCTGGCGGACCTGGCGCGCCGCGTGGACACGCTCACCGGCGAACTGCGGCGCCAGGGCAAGGCGTCCGCCGCGCCGCGCGCGCGCAAGAAGGCTGCCACCGGACCGGCGACCAAGACGCCCGCGCGCAAGGCCGCCAAGGCGCCGCGCAAGGCGCCCGCCGCCAAGCGCGCGCGCCGCGCCGCCAAGGCCGCGCCGGAAAGCTGATCGCATCGCCGCGCGCCTTCGCGCGCGCCACTTCAGGCCCGCCAGCCCCCCTCGCCTCGCTCCCTCCCCGCAGGCTTGGGGCTGGCGGGCCTTCTTGTGCATGCCCGCCGCAACGCCATCGTGCGACTGCATGGCGTGCATCGGCGTTCGGCTATCCTTGCGCCCCCGCCGATCCGAGCCACCATGAGTACCGTTCTTGTCCCGCTGCTGGTGTTCGCCGTGGTGGGAGGCGTGGCCAGCGCCTGGCTGTACAAGGTGCGCGAGCCGCGCGAGCGGCTGTCCACCGGGCTGATGGCCCTGTCGGCGATGCACTGGCGCGAACTGCAGCGTCTGGTCGTGGCGGCGATGCAGGAACGCGGGTTCAGGCCGCTCGCCGCTCCGGAGCTGCCCGGCGAGGACGGGCTGGTGCCGCTGCTGCGCGACGACGCCACCTGGCTGCTGTCCACCAAGCACGGCACCGCGTACGTGCTGGGCACCGCGGCGGTGGGCGAATTTGCCAACGCGATGCAACTGCGCGGCGCGCAGGGCGGGCTGATGGTCACCGCGGGCGAAGTGCGCCCCGACACGCGCTCGCTGGCGCGCACGCAGCGCATCGAAGTGCTGGACGGACGCACGCTGTGGGCCGAAGTCGCGCCGCTGCTGGAGGCCGAGCAACGTCGGGTGATTCTGGGCGCGGTGCATGCGCGCACCCGGCGCGATGCGGCGATCGCCTGGGGCGCCGCGTTCGCGCTGGCGGCGCTGGTGTTCGTGGCGCGGCCCGGGGATCCGCCCGTCGCCGCGTCCACTGTGCGCCCGGACGCAGCGCCGCCGGCTGCCGCGCCGCAGCCGCCGGCCGCACCGGCCCCGCGCACGCCCGCGGAGGAGCCGGCGGCCCCCGGGTCGCCCTCCAGCGCGTCACCCCCCA
>CAYRNF010000024.1:0-27103 GCA_964425695.1 uncultured Pseudoxanthomonas sp. | reverse complement strand
CCGGTGGACCAGACCGTGCTGGCCAACGAGCAGGTGATCGACGGCCGCGGCTGGCGCACCGGCGCGCTGGTGGAGAAGCGCGAGATCCCGCAGTGGTTCCTGCGCATCACCGACTACGCGCAGGAACTGCTCGACGGCCTGGACACGCTGGACGGGTGGCCGGAGTCGGTCAAGACCATGCAGCGCAACTGGATCGGGCGCAGCGAAGGCCTGGAAATCCAGTTCCGCGTGGAAGGCCAGGAACAGCCGCTCACCGTCTTCACCACGCGCCCGGACACGCTGATGGGCGTGACCTTCCTGTCGATCGCCGCCGAACATCCGCTGGCGGCGAAGGCGGCCGCGTCGGATCCCGCCCTGGCCGACTTCATCGCCGAACTGCGCCGCGGCGGCACCACCGAAGCCGAACTGGAAACGCAGGAAAAGCGCGGCATGGACACCGGCCTGCGCGCCGTGCACCCGGTCACCGGGGAGGAAGTGCCGGTGTGGGTGGCCAATTTCGTGCTGATGGGCTACGGCGCCGGCGCGGTGATGGCCGTGCCCGGCCACGACCAGCGCGATTGGGAATTCGCCAAGGCCTACGGCCTGCCGATCCGCATGGTGGTGGTGCCGCTGCATGTGCGCGACGCGCTGGCGCAGATCGCCGCGGACGTGGGCAACGAGGTGGACACCATGGGCGCCGCGCTGGGCGAAACCGGCGCGGTGGACGTGTACGACACCGGCGCCGCGGTGCAGGTGGTGGAACAGTTCGAGCGCAGCGTGCAGGACACCGGCGCGCATACCGAACGCGGCTTCCTGGTGAACTCGCACGAGTACAACGGCATGGACTTCCAGGCCGCGTTCGACGCGCTGGCCGCGCGCTTCGAGGCCGACGGCCGCGGCGCGCGCCGCGTGAACTACCGCCTGCGCGACTGGGGCGTGAGCCGCCAGCGCTACTGGGGCTGCCCGATCCCGGTGATCTATTGCGCGGATTGCGGCGCGGTGCCGGTGCCGGAAGACCAGCTGCCGGTGCTGCTGCCCGAGAACGTCGAGGAGGCCTTCTCCAACCCCGGCGCGGTGCATTCGCCGATCAAGGCCGACCCGCAATGGCGCAAGACCACCTGCCCGCAGTGCGGCGCACCGGCCGAGCGCGAAACCGACACCTTCGACACGTTCATGGAGTCGAGCTGGTACTACGCGCGCTACACGTCGCCGGGCGCGGCGACGATGGTGGATGAACGCGCCAACCACTGGCTGCCGGTGGACCAGTACATCGGCGGCATCGAGCACGCGATCCTGCACCTGATGTACTTCCGCTTCTACCACCGCCTGATGCGCGACGCGGGCCTGGTGCACAGCGACGAGCCCGCCACGCGGCTGCTGACCCAGGGCATGGTGGTGGCCGACACCTTCTACCGGACCGGCGCGGACGGTGCGAAGCAGTGGATCAATCCGGCCGACGTGGACCTGGCGCGCGACGAGCGCGGCCACGTCACCGGCGCGACGCTGCGCG
This sequence comes from uncultured Pseudoxanthomonas sp., assembly GCA_964425695.1. Lineage (GTDB taxonomy): Bacteria > Pseudomonadota > Gammaproteobacteria > Xanthomonadales > Xanthomonadaceae > JAKPBU01. The sequence goes on along the minus strand of CAYRNF010000024.1, from coordinate 25,614 downwards.
CCGACGGCCAGGCGGTGTCCGTGGGCGGCACCGAGAAGATGTCGAAGTCCAAGAACAACGGCGTGGACCCGCAGGTGCTGGTGGACCGCTACGGCGCGGACACGGTGCGCCTGTTCTCCATGTTCGCCGCGCCCCCGGAGCAGTCGCTGGAATGGAGCGACGCGGGCGTGGAAGGCATGGCGCGCTTCCTGCGCCGGCTGTGGCGCGACCTGCACGCGCACGTCTCCCAGCCCGACCATCCGCACGTGGATCCCGCGCAGCTGGACGCCGCGCAGAAGACCCTGCGCCGCCACGTGCACGAGACCATCGCCAAGGTCGGCGACGACTACGGCCGCCGCCACAGCTTCAACACCGCCATCGCCGCGCTGATGGAGCTGCTGAACCACGTGTCGAAGTTCGGCGACATGAGCGACCAGGGCCGCGCAGTGCGGCACGAGGCGTTCGAGGCCATCGTGCTGCTGCTGAACCCCATCACCCCGCACTTCTGCCACGCCGCGTGGCAGGCGCTGGGGCATCCGGAAACACTGCTGGAAGACGTTCCGTTCCCGCAGGCCGACCCGGCCGCGCTGGTCCGCGACGCGGTGACCCTGGCGGTGCAGGTCAACGGCAAGCTGCGCGGCCAGATCGAAGTGCCGGTGGAAGCGCCGCGCGAAGCCATCGAGGCGGCCGCCATCGCCGAGCCGCGCGTGGCGGATTTCCTGGCGGGCTTGGCGGTACGCAAGGTCATCGTGGTGCCGGGCAAGATCGTCAACATCGTGGCGGGTTGAGCACCGCAAGCGTCGCGAATCGCGGCGCCAGGCGGACACCGTCGTCGCGCAACGGCGCCGCTCGCGGCGCGCCTGCACGCGCCCCATGCGATGCCGCCGCCTGCCGGCGCGAGCCGCGGGCTGGCGCTGACGCGCGGGCGAGGACCTTCATGCCACCGCCCCTGAACCCGCTTCCGTCAAGCCTTGCCCCCCATGCCCCCCTCGTCCAGACTTCGCGCATGACCAGATTCCTGATGGCGGCGATGGCCGCGCTGTTGCTGTCCGCCTGCGGGTTCCACCTGCGCGGCGCCCTGACGCTGCCGGCCGACATCGGGCCGATCCGGGTCACCTCGCCCGATCCGTACAGCCCGCTGGCGCAAGGCCTGGCGCAGGCGCTGGAGCGCTCGGGCGGGCAGGCCTCGGTGGACGGGCCGCGCGAAGGCGTGGCCACGCTGAACATCATCGGCGAGCAGTGGGGCAGCAATCCCATCGCCGTGGACGCGCAGGGGCGCGCGCTGGAATTCACGCTGCAGTACGCCACCGTCTTCGACATGCGCCGCGCCGACGGCAGCGTGGCGGTGCCGCGGCAGACCATCGAGCTGGGGCGCGACTACGTGGCGCCGCCCACCGATTCGGACGGCGCCGAAGCCGAGCGCGAGATCCTGGTGCGCGAACTGCGGCGCGAGATGATCGCGTCCATGCTGCGCAGGATCGACGCGGTGTCGAAAGCCCCGCGGCCGGCGGCGTCGGAAGCGCTTCCCACCCCCTGACCGCGCGGCGACCGCGGCGATGGAGCTGACCCCGGAACGCCTGGCCGCGCAGCTCGGCGATGCGCCGCTGCAGCCGGCCTACCTGATTGCCGGCGCGGAAACGCTGCGCGTGCTCGAGGCCGCGGACGCGATCCGCGCGCATGCGCGGCGCCAGGGCGTGACCGAGCGCGAGGTGTTCGACGCCGACGCGCGCGGCTTCGACTGGAACGCGCTGTCCGCCAGCCTCAACGCCCCCAGCCTGTTCTCCGCGCAGCGCCTCATCGAGGTGCGGCTGCCCAGCGGCAAGCCGGGCAAGCAGGGCGAGAAGGCGCTGCTCGAGGCGCTCGACGATCCGCCCCGCGACGTGGTGCTGCTGGTCACCTGCAACGACTGGAGCCGCCAGCACGGCGGCAAGTGGAGCGAGGCCATCGCACGGGTCGGGCGCGTCGCGGTGGCGTGGCCGATCCGGGTGGACGAACTGCCGCGCTGGATCGAGCAGCGCCTGCGCAGCCGCGGCCTGTCAGCGGACCACGATGCCGTGCAGGCCCTGGCCGAACGCGTGGAAGGCAACCTGCTGGCCGCCGCGCAGGAAATCGACAAGCTCGCGCTGCTGGGCCACGCAGGCACCCTGGACGTGGCGCGGATGGAATCGCTGGTCGCCGATGCGGCGCGCTACGACGTCTTCCGCCTGGTGGACGCCGCCATGAACGGGCAGGGCGCGCAGACCGCGCGCATGCTCGCCGGCCTGCGCGCCGAAGGCGCGGCCGTGCCGGCGCTGCTGGGCATGGTGGCGATGGAGCTGCAGCGCGCCGCCACGCTGGCGCAGGTGCAGGCGCGCGGCGGCAACCTGGGTGCGGAATTCAAGGCGCAGCGGATCTGGGATTCCAAGCAGGCCGCGTACCGGCGGGCGCTGGCGCGCCACGACGCGCCGCGCTGGGAACGCTTCGTGGCCGCGGTCGGACGTATCGACCGCACCGCCAAGGGCCGCGGCGAAGGCGACGCGTGGCAGCAGCTGGAACGCCTGCTGCTGGCCGTGGCCGACACCCGTGCCACCCGCCTGCTCCCCGCGTAACGTGCTCGGCGCGCGGACCTGTCCGGCGCGCACGCGTACCGCGCGCGCAGGCCGCAGGGGCGGCGCTTGAGCCTGCAGGTGCTCTACGGCGGCACGTTCGATCCGGTGCACAACGGGCATCTCGGGGTGGCCCGCCATGCGCGCGACAGCCTGCAGGCCGATGTCGCGCTGATGCCGGCGGCCGACCCACCGCACAAGGGCGCCACGCGCGCGGACGCCGCGCAGCGCGCCAAGATGCTGCGCCTGGCCGTGGACGGCGAAGCGGGCCTGCGCGTGGACCTGCGCGAGCTGCGCCGCAGCGGGCCTTCGTACACCGTGGACACGCTGCGCGGACTGCGCGACGAGGTGGGCGACGACGCGCCCTGGGCGATCCTGGTGGGCGCCGACAGCTTCCGGATGCTCGATACGTGGCATCGCTGGCGCGAGTTGTTCGGGCTGGCGCACATCGTGGTGGCCGGCCGCGCCGCGCACGGTCCGCCACGCCGGGCGCACGCCGCGCCCGCGGACCTGCCGCCGCCCCTGCGGGAAGCCGCCCAAGGCCGCTGGGTGGACGATCCGTCGGCGCTGCACGCGTCGCCCTCCGGCCTGCTGTATGCGCTGCGGCAGCCGCTGTTTCCGCAATCGGCCACCGAGCTGCGCCGGCGGATCGGCGCCGGCGAGCCGTGGCAGGACTGGGTGGCGCCGGCCGTGGCGGCGTATATCCGGCATCACGGCCTGTACCGCTAGCGCCGGTATACTGCGGCCCGCGAATTTCCGCGCGTTTCGAGCAAGCACGCCCTTGACCAGCAACGCCCAGGTCATCAAGACCCGCCTGCCCAATCCCCCGCCCCCGGTCGACGTACTGCTGCGGCAGGTCCACGCCGCCGTGGAGGAGCTCAAGGCCCGGGACACCGTCGAGATCGACGTGCGTGGCAAGAGCAGCGTGTGCGACTACATGGTGGTCGCGTCCGGTACCTCGACGCGTCACGTCAAGTCGATCGCCGACGAAGTGGTGAAGTTCGCCAAGCAGCTCGACGTCATGCCGCTGGGCGTGGAAGGCGAGCGCGAGGCCGAATGGGTGCTGGTGGACTTGGGCGACGTGGTGGTGCACGTGATGCTGCCGCGGGTGCGCGAGTTCTACGCACTCGAGCGGCTGTGGACGGTGGGCGACCAGCCGCCGCCGGCCGCAGCGGAAGGCGCGCCCTGACGGGTGCTCCCGTGACGCAAGAACGGCGCCTGCGGGCGCCGTTCTCGTTTGCGGGACGGTGCGCGACGATCGCGCCGCGTCGTGCCGCGATGCGAACCGCCGGGCACGCAGCACGCGCCCGGCAGCCTTGCGATGCGGCGCCGCCTCCGCCGTCCGTGGCGGGCCGCCCTGCGCCGGTGCGGCGTCAGCCACCGCCCGGCGCGCGTACCGATGCCGGCGCTACAGCGATCCGTTCAACCACGGCCCTTCGATGGCGAAGGTGATGCCCGGCGTCTGCGCGTTGACGAACAGCGTGCGGCCGTCCGGGCTCCAGCACGCGCCGCAGAACTCGCTGCCGCGGAAATCGCCTTCGGCGACCTGCTTGCCGGCGTTGGCGATCTGCGTGGAGTTGAGCTGGATGTTGTTCTTGCCCAGGTAGAACGTTTCGCCGCCGCGGGTCAGGCCCAGCAGTCGCGCGCCCGGGCCGTAGCGGTCGGGGCTTTCGCCGCCGTCCTCGCACAGCACCACGCCGCCGCGCGGGCTGACGGTGATGTTGTCCGGATTGTTGGCGGCGAGCTGGTCGCCGCTGACGAACAGGGCCGTCAGCGTCTGCGTCGCCAGGTCCAGCACCCACACCGATCCGTTGCCGCGCCCCTTGCGGCCCTGCGAATCCACGCCGGTGGCGGTGTCCACGATGAACATCTTGCCGTGCGCGTACCAGATGCCTTCGCCGCGGCTCATGCGCAGCGCGCCTTCCGACCACGCCTGCGCGAACGGGCCGCTGAGCGTGTCGCCGGCGGAGATGTCGAGGAAGCCGGCCGGCGCCGCGATCGAATCCAGGTCCGGGTCCGGCACGTCCACCCAGGTCAGCTGGAAGCGCTGGCCGATGGCGGCCACGGTGAGGTCGGCGTTGGGCCGGCCGAACGCGCGCGCCGCCTGCAGGCGCCCGCCGTTCTCGAGCGAACCGTTGCGGCCGCCGCGATCGTTGGGGATGAAGCGGTACAGGCCGGATTTGTTGCGGTCGTCCTCGGTGAGGTAGACGTAGCCGGTGCGCGGATCGATGGCCACCGCCTCGTGCGAGAACCGGCCCAGCCCGACCAGCGGCCGGCCCGTGGTGCGCGCCGGATCGGCGTCCACCTCGAACACGTAGCCATGCCGGCGGCCGGTGGAGGACACCGCGTTAGTCTTGATCTCCTCGCAGGTCAGCCACGTGCCCCAGGGCGTCGGGCCGCCGGCGCAGTTGACCAGCGTGCCGCCCAGGCTGGCTTCGGCATGGGTCCACTCGCCGTTGCGGTAACGCAGCGTGGTGGTGCCGCCGCCGGCGCGCTGTCCGGCTGCGTTGACGCTGCCGGTGTCGTACACGCCGGGCGCCTGGATGGGCGTGGAGGTCGCGCCGCGTTCGTGGTTGCGGATCAGCACCAGCTCCGGACCGCGACCCACGCCGCGGCCGCCACGCAGGCTGGCGCCGCGCTGCATCACCGCCATGCCGTCGTGGTTGCCGGGGCTGGGGTTGCCGTCGTCCATGCGGTCGCCGGTCCAGCCGAAGCTGGTGTAGCGGAAGCCTGCCGGCAGCAGCAGGAGCGGCAGCCCGGTGCTGCCGTCGGCCACCGGCACCAGGTCGCCGTACGGACTCGGGGCGGGCGCATTGCGCACCGAACCGGCAGCGGCCTGCGCCTGGCGCGTGTACAGGCCGCCCAGGCTTCCCATGGCGCCCATCGCCATCATGGCGGCGGAGCCCTTCAGCAACTGGCGGCGGGTGGGATCGGTGGCGGTCATCGGCGACTCCTGGCGATTCGCTGGGGGGAGGCGTGGAGTCTGGAAAGGCCGCGTAACGCGGAGATGACACGGCGGTGACACGCCGCGAGCAGCCGCGACGCGCACGCCGCTTACCATGCGCGGATGAAAGCCCGCCTGATCGCCGTCGGCGAACGCGCGCCCGCGTGGGTGGCCGAAGGATTCGCCGAATACCGCAAGCGGCTGTCGCACTGGCTGCCGTTCGACCTGGTCGAGATCGAACCCGGGCTGCGCGGCAAGGGCCGCGATGCGGCGCGCGCCACCGCGGACGAAGGCCAGCGTGTGATCGCCGCGCTGCCGCGCAGCGCGCACGTCGTGGCGCTGGACGGGCGCGGCCGGTGCTGGTCCTCCGAACAGCTCGCGCAGCGCATGGAACACTGGCGCGGGCAGGGCAAGGACCTGGCGTTCCTGATCGGCGGCCCGGAAGGACACGCCGGCGACGTGCTGGCGCGTGCGGACGAAACCTGGTCGCTGGGCGCGGCCACCCTGCCGCACATGCTGGTGCGGCTGGTGGTGGCCGAGCAGCTCTACCGCGCGGCGGCGATGCTGGCCAACCATCCGTACCACCGCGCCTGAGGCGGGGCGCGGGCGGCGCGACACGCCGCCGCAGCGCGCATCGAAGGCGGGTCTCCAGGCGAACGCGTCGGCGTCCGCTCCACGACGACAGCGCAACGGAGGGATCGTTGTGGCGTGCGGCAAGCCCGGCCGCGACAGGCTTGTTCGAGCTCGTCCTTCCTCCGTGAGCGGGACGCGCTTCTCAGCAGACGCAGGTCTGGTCGTCCAGCGCCTACGCCATTGGGTGGCGCATATGCGCTGGAGCTCCACCGGCATCGGGATGACGTCGCGATTCCCGACGCTGCTCCCGGCACCGCGTCATCCGCAGTCGAACGCCGCAGGACGCGCGGTTCGCGGGGCCGCGCGGCGCGCGACCCCGCAATAGCCGTGGCGGTCAGTCCAGCCGGAAGTCGATCGGGACCAGTCCGATCGCCTGCACCGGCTGGCCATCGCGCATCGCCGGACGGAAGGTCCAGTGCGCCAGCACGTGCTGCTGCGCCAGGCGGTCCAGGCGGCGGTTGCCGCTGCTGCGATGGACCACCACGTCGAGCGGCCTTCCGTCCTCGCCCACGTGCACCTGCAGCAGCACGGTGCCCTGCGCGCCGGCCCGGACCAGTTCCGCGCTGTAGCGCGGCGCAGGCGCGGACGCGTATTCCAGCCGCACGCCGGCCACGGGCTGCCCGGCGGGAGCGGGGTCGGGCGCGGCGCCGGCGTCGGGCACGACGAATGCGTCGGGGGCGGGATCCACGACCGGCCCGGTCGCGATCGCCTGCGCGCGCGTGTCCGGCAGCGACGCCCGTGGCTCCGGCACTGGCCGCGGTGCGGGCGCGGCGTCCTGCCTGCGCACCACCGGCACGACCTCGGGCGGCGGCGGTGGCGTCGGCGTGCGCTCGGCGGGCAGGTGGACCACGGCGATGGCGTCGCTGGCCGGTTGCAGGAACAGCGGCGGCTTCATCAGCACCGATGCCGCCAGCAGCACCGCGACGTTGAGCACGATCGCCATGCTCAGACCGGTGACGCGGACGGGATTGGGACGCGCGGCGGGAAAAAGGCGGGCGGACTGCACGAGCACCATGACGCACCTCCTGTGTGGGCGGGCAAGCGGACGCATCCGCAACAACGCACCGGCACGGAGGGCGGGGTTAGGCGTCGATCCGCATCCGCGTCGTGAGCCTGTCGCAAGGCCACGCTGCGCCGTGCGCGGACGCGTAGGCAAGCGCGTCCGGACAGGCGGCCCGGAAGGCAGGATGCGTGGCGATGCGCGCCAGGGGCGCCGGCGCGTTGCGCGGTGCGGACGATGCGCATCTCGCGCGGATGGCGCCGCTCGGCGAAGTCGCACGCCGTCGCGCGTCCCTGCGCGATGCGCCCGCCGCAGGCGCACGTTCGCCACACCGCGATGCGCGAAGCCCGCCGGGCGGCGGGCTTCGTGCGGACTTCGGTGCGTGTCAGACGCCGGGATCGGGCTCGTGTTCCAGCCCGCCTTCCTCCGGATCCTGTGCCGGCGTGGGCGGTTGCTGCGCATCGCCCTTGTCGCGCGGCTGCGGCTCGGCGTAGCCGGGATTGCGGCCCGGCTTCGGATCGGGCGAAGGCGGTGCGGTCTTTCCGGCCATGTCAGTTCCCCAGTTCGAAGACGACGTCGAGGTTGGCCGACAGCGCGGTTTCGCCCGGCGAGACCGCGGTGTCGAACGATTCGGCCTTGTCGCGCGCCATTGCCATCATCGGCATCGGCACCGGCGGGCGGAAGCCGCCGCCTTCGCTGATGCTCACGATGCGGCGCACGCGAACGCCCAGCGACTTGGCGTACATCTCCGCGCGTGCCTGCGCCTTCTTCAACGCCGCCTGGCGGGCTTCGTCGTACACGGCTTCCGGCTCGTCGATCTCGAACGACGGGCCGTTGATCTGATTGGCGCCTGCGGCGGCCAGCGCATCGAGCACCTTGCCCAGCTTGGAGACGTCGCGCACCTTGATGCTGACGTTGTTGCTGGCCTGGTAGCCGGTGATGACGGGTGCCTTATTCTCCTCGTACCGGTAGTCCGGATTGAGGTTGATGCCGGTGGTCTGCGTGTCGCGCTCGGCGACACCGGCGGCGCGGATCGCCGCCATCACCTTGTCCATCTGCTCGGCATTGGCGCGCATGGCGGCGTTGGCGTCGGCGGCGCGCGTGACCACGCCGGTGGACACGCTGGCCACGTCGGGCACGCGCCGCGCCTCGGCCTGCGCGGACACCGAAAGCAGCGTGCCGTCGGTGGGAATGGCATGGCCCGTGTTCTGGGCGGAAGCGGTCATCGCGGGGGTTCCAAGGATTCCAAGGGCAAGGGCCGTGGCCAGCAGCAGCGGGCGGAGGGCGGGACGGGGCATGGGGGTCTCCAGTGCGAGGGTGGCAGGGTCTGCAGGAAGCGGTGAACGGTCCGTGAGCCGCACCGGGGTTGCGGCGCTTCAGCGGGCAGTCGGCCAGCAGGCACGGGTTATGCTTCCGGGATGCTGCATCTGGCCTCGCAATCCCCACGCCGGCGCGAACTTCTCGCACGCCTGGGCGTGCCTTTCGGCGTGCTCGAGGTGGACGTGCCCGAGGTGCGCGCCACCGGCGAACCCGCGGACGACTACGTGCGCCGCGTGGCGCGCGAGAAGGCCGGCGCAGGCCTGCTCGAGGTGGTCGCCGTGCCGGGCGCCGTGGTGCTGGGCGGCGACACCGAGGTGGTGCTGGACGACGAGGTCTTCGGCAAGCCGCGCGACGCCGCCGATGCCGCGGCGATGCTGCGCCGGCTGTCCGGGCGCACCCACCGCGTGCTGTCGGCGGTGGCGCTGGTGTCGGCGGATCGCGAGGCGCAGGCGGTGTCGGCTTCCGAAGTCACGTTCGATGCGCTGGACGATGCGGCCATCGCACGCTACGTGGACAGCGGCGAGCCCATGGGCCGCGCCGGCGCGTACGCGATCCAGGGTTACGCGGAAGCCTTCACCGCGCGCCTGTCGGGCAGCTATTCCGGCGTGATGGGCCTGCCGCTGCGCGAGACCGCGGCGCTGCTGCGCCAGTTCGGGTTGGGCGCATGACCGAAGAGATCCTGGTGAACGTGACCCCGCGCGAAACCCGCGTGGCGGTGGTCGAGAACGGCATGTTGCAGGAGCTGCACATCGAGCGCGGCTGGAGCCGCGGCGTGGTGGGCAACATCTACAAGGGCCGCGTGCAGCGGGTCATGCCGGGGATGCAGGCCGCGTTCGTGGAGATCGGCCTGGACCGCGCCGCATTCCTGCACGCCAACGACATCTTCCGCCCCGCGCCGGTGCCGAGCGCGGGCGTGGAGGAAGACGGCGCGGTGGCGGTGCCGCCGCCGGCGCACCGTCCGATCAGCGAGCTGGTGCGCGAAGGCCAGGACATCGTGGTGCAGGTGGTGAAGGATCCCATCGGCAGCAAGGGCGCGCGCCTGACCACGCAGCTGAGCATTCCCTCGCGCTACCTGGTGCTGCTGCCGCAGTCGCAGGTGATCGGCGTGTCGGCACGCATCGAGGACGAGGACGAGCGCGCGCGCCTGAAGGCGCTGGTCGCCCAGCATGCGCCCAGCGCCGCGCAGGGCTACATCGTGCGCACCAATGCCGAGTCGCAGCCCTCCGAGGCGCTGGCCGAAGACATCGCCTACCTGGGCCGCGCCTGGGCGCTGGTGGAGGAGCAGGCGCGCAGCGCCCGCACCGGCAGCCGCGTGTACGAAGACCTGAGCCTGCCGCTGCGCGCGGTGCGCGACCTGATGCGGCGCGACGTCGAGAAGGTGAAGGTGGACTCGCGCGAGACCTGCGACAAGCTGCGCACCTTCGCCGCGCAGTACATGCCGGACCTGGCGGAGAAGATCGAGCACTACGTGGGCGCGCGCCCGATCTTCGACCTGTACGGCGTGGAGGACGAGATCCAGCGCGCGCTGGAGAAGGAAGTGCCGCTGAAGTCGGGCGGGTACCTGGTCATCGACCAGACCGAGGCGATGACCACGGTGGACGTGAACACCGGTTCGTTCCTGGGGCAGCGCAACCTGGAGGAAACCGTCTACCGCACCAACCTGGAAGCGGCGCAGTCGGTGGCGCGGCAGCTGCGCCTGCGCAACCTGGGCGGGATCATCATCATCGACTTCATCGACATGGTGGATCCCGAGCACCGGCGCCAGGTCCTGCGCACGCTGGAGAAGTCGCTGGCCAAGGACCACGCCAAGACCACGGTGTACGACTTCTCGCCGCTGGGCCTGGTGGAGATGACCCGCAAGCGCACGGTGGAGTCGCTGGAGCGCCAGCTGTGCGAACCGTGCCACGAGTGCACCGGTCGCGGCATGCTGAAGACCGCCGAAACCGTGACCTACGAGATCTTCCGCGAGATCACCCGCGCGGTGCGCCAGTTCGAGGCCGCGCGCCTGCTGGTGATCGCATCGCCGAAGGTTGTGGCGCGCATCACCGACGAGGAATCCGCCGCCGTGGCCGAGCTGGAGGAATTCCTGGGCAAGTCGATCCGCTTCCAGGCCGACGAGCAGTACCTGCAGGAGCAGTTCGATGTGGTGCTGCTGTAGGAGCGGGACTCGGGAAACCGGCGATTCCGTCGTGCGGCAGTCGCGTGGCCCCGACCGGCGGTCGCGCCAATGGCCGCGACCTCGAACAATGCGGCGGATTCCCGCAGCTGCGTCGGCGTTGCTCGGATCGGTGCATTGCGCGGGGGCCTTGTCGAAAGTCCCGGCTGCGGAGTCCCGAGTCCCGTCGCGCACGGCGCACGCGCCAGGAGCGCGCCGCTGATGCATCCGCTGCGCCGCCTGCGCCGCGCCCACCACGGCCTGGCCTACCTGCTCACCGGCGTGCTGGTGCTGATGGCGCTGGTCGGGCTGGCGGCCAGCCAGGTGCTGCCGTTGGCCGAGCGGCATCCCGGGCGCATCGCCGACTGGCTCAGCGACCGTGCGGGCAGGCCGGTGGCCTTCGACGCCGTGCGCACGCGCTGGACGCGGCGCGGGCCGCTGCTGGAACTGGACAACCTGCGCATCGGCAGCGGCAGGCGGGCCGTGGCGCTGGGCGATGCCGAGGTGCTGGTGTCGCAGTACGCGGGCCTACTGCCGGGGCGCTCGTTCACCGAACTGCGGGTGCGCAACCTGGACCTCACGCTGGAGCGCGACGTAGGCGGGCGCTGGCAGGTGCGCGGTTTCCCGGGGCAGCAGCAGCCCGGCGGCGATCCGTTCGCGGCGCTGGAACGCCTGGGCGAGCTGCAGGTGATCGGCGCGAAGCTGCGCATCCTGGCGCCCGCGCTGCGCATCGACAGCCGCGTGCCGCGCGTGGACGTGCGCCTGCAGGTGGACGGCGCGCGCCTGCGTGCCGGCGTGCGCGCGACCACCGCAGACGATGCCGTCCCGGTGCTGGGCGTGCTGGATTTCGACCGCGCGCGGGGCGATGGCACCGCCTGGGTCGGCGCGCGCAAGCTGGACCTGGGCCCATGGGGCGGACTGCTGCCGGTCGAAGGCGTGACCGCCGTGCGCGGCCGTGGCGATGCGCAGGCGTGGGCGCGGCTGCGCGACCACCGCCTGGTGCGCGTGGACGCAGACGTGGCATTGCGTGGCCTGGCGCTGCAGGGCGCGCCGCTGTCGCCGGGCCAGGCGCCGGCGCGCCGCGTGCTGCCGCGCGTGCAGGGCCGCGTCCGCTGGTCCGCGACCGCGACCGGCTGGCGCATCGACACGCCGTTGCTGCGGTTGGGCGAAGGCGCGGACGGCGACAGGATCGCCGGGCTGGCCGTGTCCGGTGGCCGGCGGTTCGCGCTGTCTGCGCAGCGCGTGGACGTGGCGCCGCTGGCCTCGGTGGCGGCGCTGGGCCCGCGCATGGCACCGCGGCTGCGCCGCTGGTTGCATGAAGCCCGCCCGGACGCGCGCCTGTCGGCCGTGCGGGTGGCCACCGCGCCCGGCGGCCGGCTGCAGGTGCGCGCGCGGCTGGCGGATGCCGGTTTCTCGGCCGCGGGCGGCGCGCCCGGCGTGCGCGGGCTGGGCGGCACGCTGCGCGGCGACGAACACGCGCTGGCATTCGAGCTGGATGCCGCGGCGCCGGTCACCGTCGCCTGGCCGGGGAACCTGGCCGCGCCGCATCGGATACGCCTGCACGGCACCGTGGCGGGTTGGCGCGAGGGCACCGGCTGGCGTGCCGCCACGCCCGCGCTGGCGCTGCGCGGAACCGACTACGGTGCGGACCTGCGCGGCGGACTGTGGTTCCAGGGCGACGGCACGCGCCCGCGCTTCGACCTGGCGGCGGACGTCGCGACCGCGCCGGTGGTGGCCGCCAAGCGCTTCTTGCTGCGCGCCAGCATGCCGCCCAGCGCGGTGCGCTGGCTGGATGCGGCGCTGCAGGGCGGGACGGTGCGCGACGGTCGCGCCGTGCTGTCCGGCGACCTGGACCTGTGGCCGTTCAGGGCCCGAGACGGCGCGCCGGCGACCGGCGTGTTCCATGCCACCGCGCGCATCGACGACGCCGTCCTCAGGTTCCAGGCGGACTGGCCGGAAGCACGCGACCTGGACGCGGACGTGGCCTTCCTGGTCGATGGCCTGCGCGTGCGCGGCCGTGGCGCGTCGCTGGCCGGCGTGCGCATCGGCGGCTTCGACGCGGCCATCGAACGCTTCGGCCGTGCGGTGCTGACGGTGCAGGCGCAGGCGTCCGCTGATACCGCCGCGCTGCTCGGCCTGCTGCGCCAGAGCCCGCTGCAGCGGACCCACGGCGAAACGCTGGGCAATCTCGAAGCGGCCGGCGCCGCGCGCGTCCAGTACGCGCTGACCCTGCCGCTGCACCCCGATCCGCCGCCGGCGACGATGCGCGGCACCGTGGCGCTGCGCGAAGCGCGGCTGCGCGAGAAGCGCTGGAACCTGGCCTTCGACGGCGTGACTGGCACGGCCACGTATGCGCAAGACGGGTTCGAAGCCGATGCGCTGTCCGTGCGCCACCAGGGCCAGTCCGGAACGCTGTCGCTGCGCGCAGGCGGTTTCGTGCGCGAGCGCGGGCACGCGCTCGAAGCCGAGTTGCAGGCGCGGCTGGGGGCCCAGGAACTGCTGGAGCGCGCGCCGGACCTGGCGTGGCTGCGCCCCAGCGTGGCCGGCAGTTCCGCGTGGACGGTCGCGGTGGCGCTGCCCGCAGCCGCCACCACGGCCGCGGCGCGGCCCACGCCGAGCCGCCTGCGGCTGCGGTCGGACCTGGTGGGCACGGCGTTGAAGCTGCCGGCGCCCATGGACAAGCCCGCCGCCGCGGCGCTGCCGACCACGGTGGACATCGACCTGCCGCTGGGCGAAGGCGAAGTGGCGGTGGCGTTCGGCAACCGCATGGCGCTGCGTGCGCGCAGCGCCGCCGGGCAGACCGGCATCCGGGTGGCCTTGGGCGCGAGCCGCGTCGAGGCGCCGCCTCCGGCCTCGGGGCTGGTCGCGTCGGGACGCAGCGACCGGCTCGACGGCATCGGCTGGGCGGCGCTGACCCAGGGCGGCAGCGGCGGCGGCAAGGGTGGCCTGGTGCTGCGCGGCGTGGACGTGACCGCCGCGCGCCTGCAGCTGATCGGCGGAGAGTTCCCCGAGACACGCCTGCGCGCCGTGCCTGCGGCGGGCGGCACCGCGGTGCGGCTCGACGGCCGCGAGCTGCAAGGCGCCCTGATGCTCCCGGCTGCCGAAGGCGCCGCACTGGCGGGCAAGCTGGAGCGGCTGCACTGGCGTGCACCGGCAGCCGCGGCGCGGCGCGGTGAGGCGTCCGGATCGGCATCGGGATCCGCTGCGGCATCGACATCGGTTGCCGCGGCCGCATCTGCGCCGGCTCCCGCGGGGGCAAGCGGCAATGAACTCGATCCGTCCCGCATTCCGCCGCTCAACCTGGCCGTCGAAGACCTGCGCTTCGGCGACGCGCGCCTGGGCAGCGCCAGCTTGCGCACCCAGCGCACGGCGGCCGGCCTGCGCATCGCCGAACTGTCCACCCGCGCACCCGGCCAGCAGATCGACGTCAGCGGCGACTGGACGCGTACCGCGGGCGGCCAGCGCACCCAGCTCGATGCGCGCGTGCGCAGCGAGGATTTCGGCCGCCTGCTGGAAGGCTTCGGATTCGGCGGGCAGCTCGCCAAGGGCCAGGGCAGCATGCGCCTGCAGGCCGGCTGGCCAGGCGGGCCGGGCGCGTTCCGCCTGGCCGACCTGGGCGGACAGATGACCTTGGACGTGCGTGACGGACAGCTGGTGGAGGTCGAACCCGGCGCAGGGCGCGTGCTGGGCCTGCTGAGCATCGCGCAACTGCCGCGCCGCCTGCTGTTCGATTTCCGCGATTTCTTCGACAAGGGGTTCGCGTTCAACACGGTCAAGGGCGACGTGCAGTTCGGCGGCGGCCGTGCACGCAGCGAGAACCTCGCCATCGAGGGGCCAGCCGCGGAAATCCGCATCCGCGGCGCCGCCAACCTGCGCGCGCAGACCTACGACCAGACCATCGACGTGTATCCGCGCGCGGGCAACCTGCTCACGGTGGCGGGCGCGCTGGCCGGTGGTCCGGTCGGCGCGGCCATCGGCGCTGCCGCCAACGCGGTGCTGAGCAAGCCGCTGCGGCAGCTCGCGGTGCGCACCTACCGCGTGACCGGGCCTTGGAAGGACCCCAAGGTGGAAACCGTCGATCGCGGCGACACCGCCACGCGCAGGCCGGCGCAGGGTTGATTCGCCTGCGCTGCATCGCCACATCGTCGTCATCCCCGGGCATGACCAGCGACCTGCGTGCATCGCGCGCGGGCGGCTGGGCCGCTACGCTCGGCACGTCCCATCGCACGCTCTCCACAGCCCGGAATTCCAGATGACCCAAGGCCTGCAACTCGCCCAGTCCCGCCTGCTGCTGCCCGCCGGGCTCGATGGCGCGGGGCTCGAACGCGCGTTCGGCCGCCTGCTCGCGCCGGGCATCGACTTCGGCGACCTGTATTTCCAGCATTCGCGCCGCGAGAGCTGGACGGTGGAAGACGGCATCGTCAAGGACGGTGCGCACTCCATCGAGCAGGGCGTGGGCGTGCGCGCGATCAGCGGCGAGAAGACGGGCTTCGCCTATTCCGACGACATCAATCCCGAGGCGCTGCTGGCGGCGGCGGGATCGGCACGCGCCATCGCCAAGGGCGGCGGCGATGCCGCTGGCGCCACCCGCGCGCTGGCGCCGTCCGGCGCGCGGGCCACGCTGTACGCCGCCGACGATCCCATCGACGCGCTGGGCAACGACGCCAAGGTGGAGGCGCTGCGCCGCGTGGACCGCATGCTGCGCGCCGCCGATCCGCGCGTGCAGCAGGTGGTGGTCAGCCTGAGCGGCGGCGTGGACACGGTGCTGGTGGCCAACAGCGCCGGCGTGCTGGCCGGCGACGTGCGGCCGCTGGTGCGGCTCAACGTGCAGGTGATCGTGGAACAGGGCGGCCGCCGGGAATCCGGGTTCGCCGGCTACGGCGGTCGCTACTCGTACGCCGAACTGCTGGGCGACGGACGCCCGGAGAAGTTCGCGCGCGAGGCCCTGCGCCAGGCGCTGGTGAACCTGGAAGCCATCGACGCGCCCGCCGGCGTGATGCCGGTGGTGCTGGGCGCCGGCTGGCCCGGCGTGCTGCTGCACGAGGCCGTGGGCCATGGCCTGGAAGGCGATTTCAACCGCAAGGGCACCAGCACCTACGCCGGCCGCATGGGCCAGCGCGTGGCCTCGCCGGGCGTGACCATCGTGGACGACGGCACGCTGCAGGGACGGCGCGGCTCGCTCAACATCGACGACGAAGGCACGCCCACCCAGTGCACCACGCTGATCGAGGACGGCGTGCTCACCGGCTACATGCAGGACACGCTCAACGCGCGCCTGATGGGCGTGGCGCCCACCGGCAACGGCCGCCGCGAATCCTTCGCCCACCTGGTCATGCCGCGCATGACCAATACCTACATGCTGGCCGGCCAGGACGATCCGCAGGACATGATCCGCTCGGTGAAGCGCGGCCTGTACGCGGTCAATTTCGGCGGCGGGCAGGTGGACATCACCAACGGCAAGTACGTGTTCTCGGCCACCGAGGCGTATCTGATCGAGGACGGCAAGGTCACCGCCCCGGTCAAGGGCGCCACCCTGATCGGCAACGGCCCGGAGACCATGCAGCGCGTGCAGATGATCGGCCACGACATGGCGCTGGACGAAGGCGTGGGCGTGTGCGGCAAGGACGGGCAGAGCGTGCCGGTGGGCGTGGGCCAGCCGTCGTTGCTGATCTCGCAGCTCACGGTGGGCGGCACACGGGCGTGATTAGAGGCACCGCTCTTGCTTCGCCCCCTTTGAAAAAGGGGGCTACGGGGGATTCGCTCTTGATCTTGCGCAGGTCAAAGGCGAATCGCGTCGCGATTCCCGGCCCACGCCAGCAGCGCGGGCGCTCAGCGGCACGCACGCCAATGGCGTGCAGGCACGTGCCGCTTCGCCCCCCTCGATCCCCTTTTTCCAAAGGGGGAAGAAGAACGGCGGCTTCGCTATTCCGGCATCTGCTCGCTATCTTCGCCGTCCTCGACACCCTGCGCGATCGCCTCGCGCACCAGCCGGAACAGCTCGCGGAACGCCCGCGGCGGTTTGTTCTTCGCACGCTCGTCCAGCGCGTTGCGCACCAGCTGGCGCAGCTGCTGGCGGTCGGCATGCGGATGCGCGTCGAGGAATTCGGCCAGGGCGTCGTCCGCGCCCTCCAGCAACCGCTCGCGCCAGTGCTCGGCGCGGTGCAGCAGGGCGGTTTCCTGCCGCGCCGCCTCGCCGCCGGCATCCATGGCGTCGCGGATCGCGTCCAGCGTGGCCTCGTCTTCCTTGCGCATCTGCTTGGCGATGTACGCGTGCTGCCGCTTGCGCGCGCCGTGCGCGGTGATCCGGCGCAGGTCGGCGAACACCGGCAGCAGGTGCTCCGGCACCGGCAGCTTTTCCAGCTGCGTGGCGCTCATCTCGCCCAGCGCCTGGGCCAGCGCCAGCACGTCCAGCGCATCGCGCCGCTGCTGCTTGCGGCTCGGGGCCAGGAATTCGCCGGTGTCTTCGTCGCGTCCGCGCATGGGGGTGTGGTTCCGGGGCGGCGCAGGCACCGCGGGTGCATTGCGGCGCTGCGTGCAGTGAAAGCAGGTCCCCCGGCCTGCGGCCGCGGGATGACGACAAGAGGATAAGCCATTGAATGCAGTGATCGATCCCGTCGCGACCGACGACAGCGCCGCACGGATCCGCCACCTGGAAGGCGTGGCCGCGCGCCTGCTGGAGCTCGCGCGCGCGCAAGGCGCCACCCAGACGGAAGTGTCGTGCTCGGAGGAGCGCGGCCTGTCGGTGAACGTGCGCATGGGCGAGGTGGAAACGGTCGAATCCACCAGCGACCGCGGCATCGCCGTCACCGTGTACTTCGGTCAGCGCAAGGGCAGCGCCAGCACCGCCGACCTGCGCGCCGAGAGCCTGCAGGCGACGGTGGCGCAGGCGTGCGCGATCGCCCGCCACACCGAAGAAGACCCGGCCGCCGGGCTGGCCGATGCGCAGCTCATGGCGCGCCTCGGCGATGGCGGGCTGCACGAGTTCGACGGCTGGCACCCGTGGGCGCTGGACGCGGATGCCGCCATCGACCTGGCCCTGGACTGCGAGCAGGCCGGGCGGCAGGCCGATGCGCGCATCGCCAACTCCGACGGCGCGGCGGTGGGCACCGGCGCGGCGGTGTCGGTGTACGCCAATTCGCATGGCTTCACCGGCAGCGAGCGCAGCACGCACCATTCGATCTCGTGCGCGCTGATCGCCGGGCACGGCGATGCCATGCAGCGCGAAGGCTGGTACAGCATCGCGCTGGCGGCGCAGGACTTGCAGGCGCCCCGTGACGTGGGCCGCATCGCCGCCGAGCGCACCCTGGCGCGGCTGGATCCGCGCCAGGTCGCCACCGCGCAGATGCCGGTGCTGTTCTCGGCCGAGATGGCGCGCGGCCTGGTCGGCCAGCTGGTCGGCGCCGTGTCCGGCGGCGCGCTGTACCGGCGCGCGAGTTTCCTGCTGGACGCCGCGGGTACGCGGCTGTTCCCGGAGTGGTTCTCGATCGTGGAGGATCCGTTCCTGCCGCGCGGGTTCCGTTCTGCGGCGTTCGATGCCGAAGGCGTGGCCACGCGGCGCAGCGCGCTGGTCGAAGGCGGCGTACTGCAGCGCTACGTGCTCGGCGCGTATTCGGCGCGCAAGCTGGGACTGCAGACCACCGCCAACGCCGGCGGCGTGCACAACCTGCTGGTGACCGCCAACGCAGGCACCCAGGACGCGCTGGTGGCAGGCATGGGGCGCGGCCTGCTGGTCACCAGCCTGATGGGCCAGGGCGTCAACACGGTCACCGGCGACTACTCGCGCGGCGCGTCCGGTTTCCTGGTTGAGAACGGCGCCATCGTCGCGCCGGTGGACGGCATCACCATCGCCGGCAACCTGCGCGACATGTTCCAGGCCATCGAGGCGGTGGGCAGCGACGTGGATCCGCGCTCGCACGTGCGCACGGGGCCGATCCTGGTGGGGCGCATGACGGTAGCGGGTGCGCAGTAAGCCGGCTCCCTGGCCGCGCCCGGCGCACGGCTGCCGCTGCCATGAAGGCCGCACCGCATTGGCGTAGAGTCATGGCGTCTTTCCGCCGCGGGCCCGCCACATGACCAGCTGGGACGAAGCCACCCAACCGCCGCCCGCACCCGGCGGCACGCCCGACGCGCAGGAGCGCCAATGGGCGATGTTCGCGCACCTGTCGGCCATCGTGGGCGCGCTGCTGACCAGCCAGCTGATGGGCGGGATCGGCTGCATCCTGGGGCCGCTGATCATCTGGCTGGTGAAGAAGGACACCATGCCGTTCGTGGCCGACCAGGCCAGGGAGGCGCTGAACTTCAACATCACCGTGGCCCTGGCGATGCTGGTGCTGGTGCTGCTGGGCGTCGGGACGTTCGGGCTCGGGTTCCTGGTCACCGCCCCGCTGATGCTGGTGGTGGCCGTGGCGGCGCTGGTCTTCGTGGTGATCGCCGCGATCAAGGCCAACGACGGCGTGGCCTACCGGTATCCGTTCGCGTTGCGGCTGGTGAAGTAGGCACGCGCGTTAGGGTGTAACTGGATCGAAAGTTGGCTTGAGCCGCGTGCAGGCGCCACCATCTGATGCCTGCACCGGAACGCTTCCGGGAGGAGCCGAGCATGGAAACCATGATCCACAACGCCTCGCAGGCCGTGTCCCCGAGCCAGTCCGACCGCCAGTGGGCGGCCGGCGCCCACGTGCTGGCCCTGGTCTTCGCATTGCTGACCAGCTGGATCGTCGGCGTTGCCGGCGTGGTGGGCGCGGCGATCGTGTATTTCATCAAGCGCGACGATTCGCCGTTCGCGGCGCAACACGCCCGGGAAGCGATCAACTTCAATCTCAGCATGCTGATCTACAGCGCCATCGGCGTGGCCATTGGCCTGGTGCTGCTGGGCGCCACCGTGCTGACGCTGGGGCTGGGCGCGATCCTGACCGCGCCGGCGGGCCTGTTGCTGCTGCTGGCGTTCTGCGCCATCGCCGTGGTGTGGCTGGTGTGCAGCATCATCGCCGCGGTCAAGGCCTGGAACGGCGAGGAATACCGCTATCCGCTCACCATCCGCCTGATCGGCTGATCGGCTAAGCCGCGATCCGGACCGACCCTGCGGCCGCGCAGCAGGGTCGGTGCCGGCAGCGGGTGTATCCCGAGCGGGGGTGTCTCAGCGGTCGCGCTCCACCACCATGCGCGCCAGCGCGCGCAGTGCGGCGGCGTTCCCGTCCAACGGCCGCAGCGCGTCGTGCATCGCCGCGGCGAGTTCGCCAAGGTGCGCGCGCGAAGCGTCCACGCCGATCAGCGCAGGGAACGTGGCCTTGGCCTGCGCCGCGTCCTTGCCGGCGGTCTTGCCCAGCGTGGCGCTGTCGCCTTCCACGTCGAGCAGGTCGTCGCGCACCTGGAACGCCAGGCCGAGCGCGTCGGCGAAGCCGTCCAGCCGCGCCGCCATGCCGGCTTCGACCTGCGCCGCCAGTGCGCCCAGCCGCACGCAGGCGCGCAGCAGCGCGCCGGTCTTGAGCGCGTGCAGGCGCTGCAGCGCAGGCAGGTCCACCGCATCGGTGCGGCCGGTCGCATCGATGTCCAGCGCCTGTCCGCCGCACATGCCCGCCGCGCCGGCCGCGTGCGCCAGTTCGGCGAGCATCCGCACGCGCACGTCCGCCTCCAGCGGCGCGCGCGTCAGCGTCTCGAACGCAAGCGTCTGCAGGGCGTCGCCGGCCAGGATCGCGGTGGCCTCGTCGAAGGCGACATGCACGGTCGGCTGGCCGCGGCGCAGCGCGTCGTCGTCCATCGCCGGCAGGTCGTCGTGGACCAGCGAGTAGGCGTGGATCAATTCCACGGCCGCGGCGGGGGCGTCGAGCTTGCCGGCTTCCATCCCCAGCGCGGTGCCGGTGGCATACACCAGCAGCGGCCGCATGCGCTTGCCGCCCAGCAGCACGGCGTGGCGCATCGCGGCGTGGAGGCGGCGCGGTTCGGTCCGGGCATCGGGCAGCGCGTCGGCGAGCGCAGCATCGGCGCGCTGCCGCCAGCCGGCGAGCAGCGCAGGCACCGCGTCCAGGTCAGGCATCCGCGGCGTCGGGGCGGAACGGTTCGGCGGTGGCCGGATCGGCCGGATCGCTGAGCAGCTTCACCCGCAGTTCCGCCTGTTCCAACGCCGCCTGGCAGCGCCGGTACAGGCCCACGCCGCGCTCGTACGCGGCCAGCGATTCCTCCAGCCCCATCTCGCTGCGCTCCATCTGCTCGACGAGCTGTTCCAGGGCCTCCAGCGAGGCTTCGAAATCGGCGACGGGCGATGCGTCGGGAGCGGCTTTGCGTGGCATGCGGCGAGTCTACTGCAGGCGCGCTGGCACGGCGTGGCGCGACGCGCATGGCGCGCGTGCGCCGTTACGCCGCGGCCGCGCCGGCAGGCACCCAAGCCAGCCTGGCATCGTGGTCGCGCAGCCATGCGTCGAAGCCGGCCGCATAGGCCAGGTCCGCCGCCGCCAGCAGCGTGCCTGCCGCGTCGGACACCAGCGGGATGTCGACCCGCTCCCAGGGCGGCACGCCCAGATCCTGCAGCACATGCTTGAGCGCGTGCGAATGGCGGCGCCCCGGCAGCGTGATGCGCTCGCCGCCACGGCGCGCGTGCACGCGCAGCGGCAGCACGAAAGGCGCTGCCGCGCGTGCGCGCGCGCCGATGCCTTCGCCTTCGACGGCGAGCGACGCCCCGCCGGGCAGCGGCAGCGGCGCATCCAGGGTCCAGCGCGCCGACCAGTCAAGCGGCAGCGGTTGCCGCGGTACGCCGGCGTGCAGCAGTCCCTGCCAGCGGCGCACCGCGACGCCGGACCAGGCGAAGGCGGCGTCCGCATCGGCGCGTGCGTGCAGCAGGTCCGTTTCGATCCGTGCGACGCCCTGCGCCGGCAGCGGCGGCAGCCGCAGCGATGCGATCCAGGCACGCAGCACGCGTGCGCGGCGCGGGGCGGGCAGCGCAAGCAGCGCATCGCAGCGGACCACCGCGGGGTCGGCGGTCCGGATCGCCGCCAGCGCCGCGGCATCGCCGGCGTGCAGCAGCGCGGCGGCTTCGCCCTGCAGCGCGGCGGCGCGCGCCAGCGCCGCGTCGGCGCGCGGCCAGCGGTCGCGCAGCAGGGGCATGACGACGTGGCGCAGGAAATTGCGGTCCGGCGCGGTGTCGCGGTTGCTGTCGTCCTCGACCCACTGCAGGCCCTGTGTGCGTGCGTAGGCGCACAGCGCTTCGCGTGGGGTGGCCAGCAGCGGCCGCCACATCCAGCCCGGGCCGAAGACGCGCCACGGCTGCATCGCCGCCAGTCCATCGGGCCCGGATGCGCGCAGCGCGCGCAGCAGGAACGTTTCGGCCTGGTCGTCCAGATGGTGGGCCAGGGCAAGCACCTCGCCGTCGCGCAGCGCCTGCGCGAAGGCGGCGTGCCGTGCCTCGCGCGCGGCGCCCTCATGCCCCAGCGGCGACGTCTCATCCACATGCACGCGGGCCACGGCCAGCGGGACGTCCAGCGCATCGCACGCATGCCGGCAGTGCGCCAGCCACGCATCGGCCTGCGCGTGCAGCCCGTGGTGCACGTGCAGCGCGCGCAGGCCCGCGGCGCGCACGCCCGGCGCGCTCGCCAGCAGTTGCAGCAGCGCGCTCGAATCCAGTCCGCCGCTGAAGCCGACCACCACCGGGCGGCCCGCGAGGCCGGGCGGGAGCAGGGCGATGTCCGGGCGCGGCGGCATGCCGGCGAGCGGTTCGGCGCGGGGCCGACGCCTGGCGGCGTCAGTTCGCCTCGTACGCGCCGTAGCCGCGGATGCGTTCGTAGCGGCGCTGCAGCAGCGCGTCCACCGGCAGCCGTTCCAGCGCGTCGAGTTCGTTCATCAGCACGGCCTTCAGGCGGGTGGCCATCTGCGCCGGATTGCGGTGCGCGCCGCCGATGGGCTCGCGCACCACCTTGTCCACCAGGCCGAGTTCCTTCAGGCGCTTCGCGGTCAGGCCCAGCTGTTCGGCGGCGTCCTTCGCCTTGTCGGCGGACTTCCACAGGATCGACGCGCAGCCTTCGGGCGAGATCACCGAGTAGGTGCTGTATTCGAGCATCAGCGTGCGATCGCCCACGCCGATCGCCAACGCGCCGCCCGAGCCGCCTTCGCCGATCACGGTGCAGACGATCGGAATGCGCAGCTCGGCCATCTCCATCAGGTTGCGGGCGATGGCCTCCGACTGGCCGCGCTCCTCGGCGCCCACGCCCGGGTACGCGCCCGGCGTATCGATGAAGGTCAGCAGCGGCAAGCCGAAACGTTCGGCCATCTTCATCAGGCGCAGCGCCTTGCGATAGCCCTCGGGGCGCGGCATGCCGAAGTTGCGGCGCACCTTGGCCTTGGTGTCGCGCCCCTTCTGGTGGCCGATGATCACCACGCTGCGCCCGTCGATCCGGCCCAGGCCGCCGACGATCGCGGCATCGTCCGCGTACGCGCGGTCGCCGGCGAGTTCCTCGAACTCGTCGCAGATCTCGCGGATGTAGTCGTTGGTGTACGGACGCTGCGGGTGTCGCGCCAGTTGCGACACCTGCCACGGCGACAGGTCGCGGAAGATGTGCGCGGTGCGCGTGCGCAGCTTGTCCTGCAACGCGCGTACCTCGGCATCCACGTTCACCGCCGGCCCGGCGCTGGCCTGGCGCAGCTCCTGCAACTTCGCTTCCAGGTCGGCGATGGGCTGCTCGAAGTCGAGGTAGTTGGGGTTCATCGGTACGTCGGAGGGCAGGAAGGCGGACAGTCTAGCGGCTCGAGCGGGGCTGGGCCGTACGCGGCGGTAGGGCCGCGCAGCCGCCTGCGGACCGGCATGCGCCGGGCGATCGTCGTGCCGCACCACCCGCGGGCCGGCAGCCGGAGACCGTGGCGGCCGTGTGCAGCGATGCAGCGGAACGCTCCCGTGCGAACGCTCCCGATGCGTCCACGGCCGGCGCGCTCCCGACCCGGATGCGCGCCCGGCGGATCAGCCCCAGGGCCGGCCGAGCGTGAGCCTGACCGCGCGCACGCCTTCCTGCGCGCGCAGTAGCGCCGGCAGGTCCGCATCGGCGCGGATGCCGTGCGCGCCGTTGAGGTCGAGCATGCCGGCGGAGCCGTCGCGCAGCAGCAGGTCGAATCGGATCGGCGTGCTGCCGGGCCGATGCTGGGCCAGCAGTTCGTCCACGCGCGACAGTGCGCCGGGCACGCGCAGGTCCAGGCGCAGGGCAAGGCGCTGCGCGGACTGCTCGCAGAGCTTGCGGTACTCCCAGCAGCGGCGCGCGCGCAGGGCGAAGCCGCCGCTGAACTCGTCCTCGCGTAGTCCGCCTTCCACCACCAGGATGCGGTCGCGGGTCAGCAGCGGCGCGTACTCGAGCCAGGTCTCGGAGAAGAACGCGCACTCGATGCGTCCCTTGCCGTCCTCGAGCTGCACGAAGGCCTGGCTGTCGCCCTTCTTGCGCATGCCGACCAGCTGGCCGGCGACGATCGCCGTCATCTCGGGGCGCCAGCCGCTGCGCGCTTCCTGCGGGCGGTTCTGCCACAGGGCATCCAGGTCGCCGAGGTCGTGGCCGACCAGCTGCCTGAGCTCTTCGCGGTACGGATCGACCGGATGCCCGCTGAGGTAGTGCCCCAGCGTCTCGCGTTCGCCCTGCAGCTTCTGCGCCAGCGGCCAGTCGGCGACTTCGGGCAGCTCGATGCGCAGTGCGGTGGTGTCGCTGCGCGGTTCGGCGGCATTGCCCGTGAAGGCCGCGCCGAACAGCGAGTTCTGACCGGACTCGCGCTCGCGGGCCAGCTGCTCGGTGGCCTTGAGCGCTTCGGGCAGCTGCGCGTGCAGCGACGGCCGGTTGCTGCCCAGGGCATCCAGCGCGCCGGCGTTGACCAGCGCCTCCAGCACGCGCTTGTTGAGCCGGGTGGAGTCCACGCGCCGGCAGAAGTCGAGGATGTCCACGTACGGGCCGCCCCGCGCGCGCTCTTCGGCGATCGCCTCGCAGGCGCCGCGGCCCACGCCCTTCACCGCGCCCAGCCCGTAGCGGATGGTGTGGCACCGATCGCCTGTCCCCGGCGCGCCAGCGTCGATCGCCTCGAACATGTAGGAGGACGCGTTGACGTCCGGCGGCAGGACCTTCAGCCCGAGCGCGCGGGCCTCGTCCAGGAACATCACCACCTTGTCGGTGTTGTCCATGTCGCTGGACAGCACCGCGGCCATGAACTCGGCGGGGTAGTGCGCCTTGAGCCACGCGGTCTGGTAGGAGACCAGCGCGTAGGCGGCCGCGTGCGACTTGTTGAAACCGTAGCCGGCGAACTTCTCCAGCAGGTCGAAGATCGGCCCGGACACGCGCGGTTCCAGGCCGTGGTGTTCGCGCGCACCGGCTTCGAACTTGGCGCGCTCCTTCGCCATCTCCTCGAGCTTCTTCTTGCCCATCGCGCGGCGCAGCAGGTCGGCGCCGCCCAGCGAATAGCCGGCCAGGATCTGCGCGGTCTGCATCACCTGTTCCTGGTACACCACCACGCCGTAGGTGGGCGCCAGCACCGGCTCGAGCAGCGGATGCGGGTATTGCACGACCTGGCGGCCGTGCTTGCGCTCGATGAAGTCCGGGATCAGGTCCATCGGGCCGGGCCGGTACAGCGACACCAGCGCGATCAGGTCGTCGAAGCGGTCGGGCCGGGCGCGCTTGAGCAGCTCGCGCATGCCGCGCGATTCGAACTGGAACACCGCCACCGTGTCGCCGCGCGCGAACACCTCGTAGGTCTGCGCGTCGTCCAGCGCAAGCGCGGTGATGTCCAGCCGCGCGCCGGGATCGCGGCGCGTGTTGATCGCCTTCACCGCCCAGTCGATGATCGTGAGCGTACGCAGGCCCAGGAAGTCGAACTTCACCAGGCCGATGGACTCGACGTCGTCCTTGTCGAACTGGGTGACCGGGTTGCGCCCGTTGCCGTGGCCGTCGTGTTCGGCGTGCAGCGGGCAGAACTCCGACAGCGGCGACGGCGCGATCACCACGCCGCCGGCGTGCTTGCCGGCATTGCGGGTCAGGTCCTCGAGCTGCAGCGC
>CAYRNF010000023.1:0-27768 GCA_964425695.1 uncultured Pseudoxanthomonas sp. | reverse complement strand
AGGTCGATCAGCATCAGGTGCTCGGCGCGCTCCTTGGGGTCGGCCAGCAGTTCGGCTTCCAGCGCCGCGTCCTGCTCGGGCGTGGCGCCGCGCGGGCGCGTGCCGGCGATGGGCCGCACCGTGAGGCGGTTGCCCTGCAGCCGCACCAGGATCTCCGGCGAGGACCCCACGACCTGGGTGCCGCCCACGTCCAGGAAGTACATGTAAGGCGAAGGGTTCAGCGCCCGCAGCGCACGGTACACGTCCACCGGACGCGCCTTGAACGGCACGCTCAGCCGCTGCGACAGCACCACCTGGAAAATGTCGCCGGCGCGGATCAGTTCCTTGGAACGCTCCACCGCGTCGATGAAGCCGTCGCGAGTGAAGCCGCTGACGAAGTCGGCTTCGTCCAGGCCGTTGGGATCCAGCGTTTCGGGATAGCCGGCCCCGGCGTGGCGCAGGCGGTGCACCAGCGCGTCCAGGCGCCGGTTGGCGCGCGCCCAGGCCTGCGGCTCACGCGGATCGGCGTGCACCACCAGGTACAGGCGGCCCTTCAGGTTGTCGAACACCGCCACTTCCTGGCTCAGCATCAGCAGGATGTCGGGCGTGCCCAGTTCGTCGCGCTTGGCGCTCCGCCCCAGGCGCGGCTCGATCATCTCCACGCACTCGAAGCCGAACCAGCCCACCAGCCCGCCGGTGAAGCCGGGCAGCCCTTCCACGTGGGCCACGCGATGCGCGGCGCGCAGGCGCTCGACTTCGGCGAATGGATCGTCCACCTGGCGCTCTTCCACCACTTCGCCATGCTCGCGCACCGTGAGCGTGCGTTCGCGGAACTCGTAGACGCATCGCGCGGGCAGGCCGATGATCGAATGGCGGCCGAAGCGCTCGCCGCCCTCCACCGATTCGAACAGGTAGCTGTGCGGCCCGTCGGCGAGCTTCAGGTACACCGACAGCGGCGTGTCGAGATCCGACAGGACCTCGCGCACCACGGGCACCAGGGTATGGCCTTCAGCGGCGAGCTGCTGGAATCGGGCTTGCGTGACCGGCGTGGCGGGCGACATGACGCGGGCATTCCTTCGAGGGCAGGCGGACGGACGGGACGGCGCGGAAGCGCGGCCACCATCGCCAGCCGGGGGCGGTCTCGTGGTGCGGATGCGGCAACAGGTGCGTCATGCGCCCTACTCTACCCAAACGCGCTGTTCGGCCGCCACCCGCACCCGCTAGCGCGGCGCGCGCGCAGGCGCGATGCGTCGCTGCAGCGCGCAGTCCTGCGGCAGGTGCATGCGTACCCGCCCGGGGACGCACTCGATGCGGAAATGGCCGGATTCCACCGGCTCCCCGTCCAGGTTGAGCGTGAGCGGCCGCGCAGCGTCGATTTCGACCCAGGGCAGCTGCGCGCGGAGGGCAACGCGATCCAGCGCCGCGTGCTT
Organism: uncultured Pseudoxanthomonas sp.; assembly: GCA_964425695.1. GTDB lineage: Bacteria > Pseudomonadota > Gammaproteobacteria > Xanthomonadales > Xanthomonadaceae > JAKPBU01. The sequence goes on along the minus strand of CAYRNF010000023.1, from coordinate 26,359 downwards.
GCCATCGGTCAACAGCGTGCCCAGCGTTTCGCCGACCCGACCCGCCAGCTCGGGAACGATGGTCACGTCCAACAGGCCGTCGTCCACGGTCGCGTCCGGGCACAGCGCCTGCCCACCGCCGGCCTGCTTGCCGTTGCCCACCCCCAAGGCGATGAAGCCGCCTTCCCAGGCGAAGTCCGGGCCATGGATCCGCGCCTGCAGCGGCTCGATCCGGCCCAGCTTGGACATGCCCGTGATCAGGTAGGCCAGGCCACCGAGCAGCTTCTTCATGCCTTCGGGCGTCTCCACCGTGACCTGCGTGCCGAAACCGCCACTGGCGAGGTTGGCCGCCCAGTGCGGCTCGCCGTTGGCGATCAGCTTGAGCAGATCGATCGGCCGTGCGCGCTGTGCGTCCACCAGCGCGAAAGCGTCCGCCGCCGCTTCCGGTATCCCCGCGGCGGTGGCGAAGTCGTTCGCGGTGCCCATGGGCACCAGTCCCAGCGAAGGCAGGGCATCGGCCGGCTCGTCGCGGTGCGCCAGCGTGGTGGCGACCTCGCTGAGCGTGCCGTCGCCGCCGGCGGCGATGACGGTATCCACGCCGTCGGCGATCGCCTCGGCCACGTAGCGCTCGGCGTCCCCACCCTCCCACGTGACGCGCACGTCAAGCGCGATGCCACGCTTGCGCATGGCGCGCACCGCGTCGCGCAGCGGCTCGTCGCCGGCGGATTTGCCGTTGAGGATCAAACGCCAGCGCTTGGGGTTCGCGTTCATGCGCGAAGGCTAGCGCAAGGGTGGCCAAGGCGGGTGATCGGTTGCACACCCGGCTGCGGCACCGGCTTATTCGATTGCCGCAAAACGGTCACACGCCGCCTGTAGCGTGGAAGGTCATAGCCAGGGACGAAACGCGGAGACAGGATGTCTCCAACCTCACCAAGCGGAAGAAGCCGGTGCGCCGGCTTCTTCCGCGTCTTGGCACAGGCTGCACCGGGCTCGACCGGGCGCCGTGAACCGCGCACGGGCGCGACGACGCGTTGTGCGTCCGCGTTCCGAGCCCGGATGCGCTAGCTGCGCGCCGCGGCCACCACGTCCTTCATCCTGGCCACGATGCCCGCGTAGTCCGGCTGGCCGAAGATCGCCGAGCCGGCCACGAAGGTATCGGCGCCGGCTTCGGCGATGGCGCGGATATTGTCCGGCTTCACGCCCCCGTCGATCTCCAGCCGGATCGGCTTGCCGGTGGCGTCGATCCGCGCACGCACCGCGCGCAGCTTGTCCAGCGCCGAGGGAATGAACGCCTGCCCGCCGAAGCCCGGGTTCACCGACATCAGCAGCACCAGGTCGAGTTCCTCCAGCACGTAGTCCAGCACCTCCAGCGGCGTCGCGGGATTCAGCACCAGACCCGCCTGGCAGCCTTCGCCCTTGATGAGCTGGATCGTGCGATGCACGTGGCGGCTGGCTTCGGGATGGAAACTGATCACGCTGGCGCCCGCCTTCGCGAAATCCGGCACGATCCGGTCCACCGGCTCCACCATCAGGTGCACGTCGATCGGCGCGGTGACGCCGTGCTTGCGCAGCGCCTCGCAGACCAGCGGACCGATGGTGAGGTTGGGCACGTAGTGGTTGTCCATCACGTCGAAATGCACCCAGTCCGCGCCGGCGGCCAGCACGTTGTCGACCTCCTCGCCCAGCCTTGCGAAGTTCGCCGACAGGATGGATGGAGCGATCACGGTGGACTGCATGGCGGCGCCCTGTGCGGTGTGGACGCGGATTCTAGCGCCGCGCAAAGCGGACGCTGCGGCGTGCACGCTGCGTGAAACCCGCACGGCTGCATCCGGTCGCGCGCCGGCCCCGTACCTCGGTGACCGGCGCGTCCTGCGCCTCGAAAAAAAGGACTTCTGCATGCCCATGCGCAAACCCCTGGCGACAGCGCTCGCCGCCACGCTGACGCTGGCGGCGCTGCCCGCCCTGGCCCAGGATGGCAATCCGGGTGACTGGACCGGCTTCTACATCGGCGGCTCGGTGGGCGCGAACGTGCCTTCCGACCAGACCGACCGCAGCGTCGAGTTCGATACCAACCTCGACGGCCAGTACGGCGACACCGTCCGCACGGGCGCCGGCGCCAATGCGTTCTCGCCCGGCTTCTGCGGCGGCCGCTCCTCTTCGCCACGCCCCGGCACCGGCTGCCCCGACGACAGCGGCGGCGACGAATGGGGCGCCCGCGCCGGCTACGACTGGCAGATGGGCAACCTGGTGTTCGGTGGCCTGGTGGAATACACCAGCAACGACGCGCGCGATTCGCAGAGCTTCTTCAGCACCACGCCGGCGTTCTACGAGTTCACCCGCGACCTGGACGAGATGCTCGCAGTGCGCGGGCGCGTGGGCTATGCGTTCGGCGAAACCCAGGATTGGCTGGGCTATTTCACCGCCGGCTATGCCCGCGGCAAGGTCGACCAGAGCTTCCGCTCCAGCAACACGGCCAACAGCTTCACCCTGCGCGGCGACGACGAGGCCGACGGCTACCAGGCCGGCATCGGCATCGAGCGCCGGGTGCTGGACAACCTCTCGGTGGGGCTGGAGTACGTGTTCACCCGGCTCGACGTGGACGACAACGTGGTCCGCGTGGGCCCCGGCACCGCACCGCCGACCAATCCTTTCCTGCTGGTGAACCGTGCCGGCACCGACGCGCGCCGGACCGATACCGATTTCGACATCAACACCGTCAAGCTGACCGCAGCGTGGCGCTTCTGAGTGCGTGGGGTTGATCGTCGCCGTCCGCGGGTGTGGCTCCTTCCCGCGGCCGGCGGCGGTCACTTTTTCCGCTTCGCGCGCAAGGCGCGGATGCGGTCGTAGGCGGCGTTGATGTCGCGGGCCTTGTCCTGCGCCTGGCGACGCAGCTCGGGCGCCGCGCCTTCCAGCCGGTCGGGGTGGTACTGGCCGATCAGGCGCCGGTAGGCCAGGTCGATCTCCGCATCGCTGGCTTCCTCGGTGAGGCCGAAGATCCGGTAGGGGTTGTCGCGCGGCGAGCGGAACCAGTCCGCATCGAAGGCGTGCCCCACCAGCAGACCCAGCAATCCGCCGGCCGGATGGCGCAGCAGCAGCCAACCGGCGACCAGGCCGAAGAATTTGCCGTACCAGCGCGTCATGCGGCCAGTCTACAGGCGCGGCGGCGCTACACTGGCCCGCCGCGAACGGACCGCCCGCGCACGTGGCCACGACCCTGCTCGAATCCGACCTGCCCGGCCTGACCCTGCGCCACCGCGGCAAGGTCCGCGACGTGTTCGACCTGGGCGACGGCACGCTGCTCATCGTCGCCACGGACCGGCTGAGCGCCTTCGACGTGGTGCTTCCCGACCCGATCCCGGGCAAGGGCGAGATGCTCTGCCAGATCAGCAACTTCTGGTTCGACAAGACAGCGCACCTCATGCGCAACCACCTCACCGGCATCGAAGTATCCAGCGTGCTGCCCGAGAGCGTGGACCCCGCGCTGTACGCCAGGCGCGCGGTGGTGACGCGCAAGCTCAAGCCGGTACCGGTGGAGGCCATCGCCCGCGGTTACCTGATCGGCAGCGGCTGGAAGGACTACCAGCGCACCGGCCGGGTCAGCGGCATCGCCCTGCCCGACGGCCTGCGCCAGGCCGAACAGCTCCCGCAGCCGGTGTTCACGCCTTCGACCAAGGCCGCGGTGGGCGACCACGACGAGAACATCGACTTCGACACCATGGTCAGGGCGATCGGCCCGGACCTGGCCGAGCAGGTGCGCGACGCCACGCTGCGCCTGTACGCGTTCGCCCGCGACCACGCCGCGCAGCGCGGGATCATCCTGGCCGACACCAAGTTCGAATTCGGCACCGACGCCGACGGCCGCCTGTACGTGATGGACGAAATGCTCACCCCGGATTCGTCGCGCTACTGGCCCGCCGACGAGTACCAGGCCGGCACCAGCCCGCCCAGCTACGACAAGCAGTTCGTCCGCGACTACCTGGAAACGCTGGACTGGGACAAGACCGCACCCGGCCCACGCCTGCCGGCGGAAGTGATCGAGCGCACGCGAGCCAAGTACGCCGAGGCGCTGCAGCGGCTGGCGGGCATCAGCATCGACTGAGCGCACCATCGCGGCGCCCGCCGCATGGAAACCCCATTGCCTGCTGCCCTGATGAGGCGCCGGCACGGCCGTCCGGTCACGACAAGACAACGCCCGCCCATCTGGGCTAAGGTGCCCCCAGGCGCAGGGAAGCGTCCTGCGCCATCACGTTCCAGAGGACGGATCACATGCGCCCCATCCCGTATCCCCCGCTACTGGCCCTGCTGCTGACCTTGACGGCCTGCACGCAAGCCGCCGCGCCTGCGGACCCGCAAGCCGCGGCCCCGGCGCCGCCTGCCGCCACCCCTTCCGAACCGGCAACGCCTGCCTCCTGCCCGGACGCGGACTTCGCAGCGTTCCTGAAGCGATTCGAGGGCAGCGCGCAGGCACAGCGCACTGCGACCGCGGATCCGCTCACGATGGAATCGATCAACTCGGATGCCACACCGGAACCACGACGGGTAACCAGGCAGATCCCGTTGGCGGACGTCGAGTTCCCGATCCTGTTCGATTCGACCCGGCGCGAAGCCGAAGGACTTCAGGAGACGGTGACCGAACTAGGGCCGGCCGAACGGGAAGTCACGCACGGGATCCCCGACAGCGACGCGCAAGTCCGGTTCAATTTCCAGGCACAACCGTGCTGGACCCTTGTGCGCGTCAGCAATGACATGCTCTGAAGCGGCAGTCGAGTGTTCACCACGGCCATGCGTCGCTCCCGTTTTGAGCCCGCGCTCGTCGCATCGGTGTTGCTGCCAATGGCCGCTTGCCGGGCTCCGCAGGCCGCTGTCGGCGATCCTGCCCGGCCGGTGGACACAGGAACCGAAAGCGCTGCATTGGCCCCGGAGACCGTCGGGCCGAATGCCAGGAAAGTGAGCACACATTCGGATGCCACGGCCGCACAGGAAGTCGCGATCGAAGAATCATGCGGCGGCGTCATGTTCCGGATCTCCCGTGATCCCGAACGCGGCGCAAAACGCACTTCCCTTCTCAGTGTTGATGCGGAGGGCGAGTCGATAACGATCGACAAGCCCGAAGAGATGTCGGATTACACCGCCGTCGGGCTTGGTTGCGCCGCAGCCGGAAACGGCGACTCCTATTTCGTCGTCCAGTACGGAGAGCTGTCGTCCGGCTGCAAGTTCTGCGAGTGGTTCTATCTGTATGACCTTCAGGGCAAGCAGTTGACTCGCAGCACGCCTCCAATCCTCATCGACGAATCGCGTCGCGAAGGTGAGCGCCTAAGCTCCAATACGCGTGAGTATCAGGCGCTGCTCCAGGAGCTGGATACCCCTCACCCGGAGGTGCAATACATTCGATAGCACACAGGCCCCGGCATGCAAGGCAACGATGCCGAGAGCCAACACCAGGATCTTGATCAAGAACACTGGACGGACTTGCATTGCATCCAGTCGCAGCAGCGCCTTCAAGCACTGCAACGTCGACCGCACAAACCTTCGACGTGAGGGGAATGAAGCATGGATCGCCTCAGTCCTGCGATTGGTGTTCACGCAAGCGGCGCGATTCCTCGCCCGTCAACCCGTTGCCCCAAGCCTGCAATAGATGGATCGGAGTTCAAATGAACAGCTCGAACGTTCCTGTATCAATGGCGATGAGCCTACTGTTGATGGCGCTTTGTGCTTGTCAGCCATCGGACACGGATGCGACGCCTGCCGCCAACGATATCTCGCCGCTTCAACAGACACCTAACAGTTCATCCAACAGGGACATGCAAGGAATCAAGGACATGCCGGCATTGGAACGCCTATTGAGCACCTACGCTTCCGCCACTCCCGCTTCGTGGGATGCGTTCATTTCCGTGGCAGGAGTGGAGTGGACGGAAACGGAAAAAACCGAGAACCCGGACGCGAAGCCCGAGAACGCCTACAACCGCTCCGGAAAGATCACGCTCTCCGGCTTCGCTGAAACGGACCTTCCTAACGGAAAGACCGGACCCGAGGCCGACTATGTGCGTGGCAATGAAGGCGAGTCCGGAGTAACGCTCAACGGGACTGCGAAGCGAGTGACCTCAATCGCCGTGAACAAGTTCTATCCGGACCAGGATTACCGCAAGGTCCTCGAGAACCAGATCGGAACCGATGGTTCCGTTCGTGCCGTAGCCACGGACTGCCGCCTGGCGGAAGGCACGACGTCAGGTGAAGCCAACGCTTCCCGCAACGAGTTCTTCGAGCTGACCCTTCCGAACGGCAGCCGCCTGTTTGCAGAGGGAAGCGTAGATGCGAATGGCGGCAAGTACTCCCCGGGATCGACGACCTACTTCTTCTACAAGGAGGAACCAGCGGAACGCATCGAAGCCATGCAGTGCAAGAGAAGTTGATGTAGCCGAGACGCTAGGGTCGACAAGGGTGTCGCCCTTTCCATCACCAGTCTTTATCCATAAGGAGTTTTCCCATGGCTGATAATCGACTGAAGGCAGTGGCCACTGCCCAAGCTTACGATCAAGGCAACATCGCCAACCTCGACGACGCGATGACACGCAGGCTAGTCGCGTCCACCGTGCTGACTGAGAGCTATGGCGGCGACTTGAATCCCATTAACCGTCTTGGCTACGTAGGGCGATATCAGGCTGGCGCCGCATGGCTGGTCGACGCCGGCTACATGGACCTGGATAGATACCGGCAAGCGCGCGCAAGTATGTCCGACCGGGACTGGGAGCGTGGCGGTGGCCAGCTTCGCTTCATGCAGGATGCCCGCAACTGGACGGGTGGTTTGAATTTCGAGCGGTACATGGCGTCCGACGATCTGCAGGACCGGGCATTCCGCATCAACTGCAACAGGTCCTATCGTCAAGCCTTAAGGAGTGGTCTGCTCGACGAGAATTCCTCGCCGGAGCAAATCGCCGGCTTCCTGAAGGCTCGCCATATCTCAGGGTACGAAGGTGCGCGCAACGTCGTACAAGGCGGACGCGTTATCCGTGACGAGAACGGAACCAGCAACTACGACTATTACCATGACATCACACGCAACCGGGATGGTTTGGGCGCTCTCATGACCCGGACGCAACAACCGACGACCGAATCGGAACGAACGCGCGCCGTACCAGGCAACTTCGACGACGTTATGCGCACGATGCTGCCGCCAAAGAATGGCGTTGCACCACATATGACGAGCGACTACGGGCCACGGACGCTCTATGGTCGCCGTGACGACCATGGCGGGGTCGACTTCAACTACGTCGGTGGTCAATCAGGACTGAATCTGCGCCATCCGGAAGTGCGGTCTCCCGTGAGTGGGGTCGTTGTCTATGGCGCAGGTCAGGGCAACTACGGAACGGTGAAGATTCGCGACGATCAGGGGAACACGCACGAGATCCTGCATCTCGACTCGCGCTCGGTGCGTGTGACCAGTCCGCCGACGCGCGTGCAGGCGGGTGATCCGATCGGCACGATGGGCAACACCAATCCCGACAATCCGCGCATGGCCCAGCATGTGCATTACCAGATCAGGGATCCCAGCGGGCGGACTATTGATCCGGAGCGCTTCTGGAACGGGCGCGCGGTGGAGGTACCTCAGCGGCCGGGCACAGAACGCCCGGCGCAGTCCAGCGCCATGGCCGACGGCGTGTTGCGGCAGCGCGACCGCGGGCCGGAGGTGGTCGCCTTGCAGGAAACGCTCAACCGGCTGGGCTATACCGGGCGCGGCGGGCGGCCGCTGGAAACGCGCAGCGGGGTGTTCGGGCCCGAGACGCACTACGCGGTGGAGCAGTTCCAGCGCCGGCACGGGCTTGCGGACGTGGACGGGATCGTGGGCCGCGACACCGGTGCCGCACTTCGCGTGGCGGCGACGCGTCCGCTGCTGTCGGAAGCCACGCACCCCAACCACCTCCTGTACGCCGAGATCGCGCGCCAGCTTCCGCCGGGCACGCGCCCGGAGGCGGTGGCGAACGTCACCCTGCAGGCGATGGAGAACGGCATCACCGCGCCGGACAGGCTGTCGCGCGTGGACGTTCGCGGGAGCGACGTGTTCGTGATGGGCAACGTGCCGGGCGAACGCGTCAAGGTGGACCTGCAGGCGCCCACGCCGACCTTGCAGCAGATGAGCGACCACACGCGCGAGCAGTCGCAGCAGGCGTCGAGGGCGCGCGAGCAGGCCGATGCGCAGGTGCGCGAAACGCCGGTGCGGGCGGCGATGGCCTGATCGCGCGGCCGGCAGTGCGTAGCGCGCCGGGGCGACGTCCCGGTGCGCTGCCGCACCGCGGTTTGCTCCGCTCCGGTGAGCGGGGTCCGTGCGGCAGCCAACCGGGGCGCGCGGACCAATCGTCGAAGGACGATCCAGCCGATCCGCCCTTGAGCCGGAAAGGCACCATCGCGGCTCGCCAGGGCCCGCCGCCCCCTTAGGGTCGTCCTGCACTCCGCATCGTCGGAAGTCGCCAGCGCTCCCCGAGTCCAGGCCGGGTTACCCCCGTGCCGGCGGTATGCTTCCCCTCTCCCCGGGAGCCCGCCATGAACGCGCACGCCGACCCCCTGCCCCCGCCGCGGCAGCGTCCCATCGACGCCTGGTTCGACAGCTACGCCGCCGACCACCGCAACCACGCCAACCAGTGGATCCACATCGTCGCGGTGCCGCTGATCCTGTGGAGCGTGATCGCGCTGCTGTGGTGCGTGCCCGTGCCGGGCACGTGGTTCACCCAGGGGTTCTGGGCGGGCGCGGCCATGTTTGGCACATGGCTGTTCTACTACCGCGCGTCGCGGCGGATCGGCTTCGGCATGCTGCTGGTGTTCGTGGCACTGGGCCTGCTGACGCGCTGGCTGCACGGCGAACTGGGCACGCAGCGCCTGGCGTGGACGGCGGCGGCGGTGTTCGTGGTGGCCTGGGTGGCGCAGTTTATCGGCCACAGCAAGCTGTTCGAAGGCAAGCGTCCCAGCTTCTTCACCGACCTGCGCTACCTGCTGATCGGGCCGGCGTGGATCCTGTCCAAGGCGTATCGCAGGCTCGGCATCGCGTGGTGATCCGCGCATTGCGTTGAGCGCGTCGCCTGCGCCGGGCATGGGCCCGCGCGACATCGCCCTGGCCCTGGTGATCGTGGTCGCCTGGGCGTTGAACTTCCTCACTTCGGCGCTGGCGCTGCGCGAGCTGCCGCCGGTGCTGTTCACGGCGCTGCGCTTCGCCCTGCTGGCATTGCCGCTGCTGCCGTTCCTGCGCGCGCCGCCGCCGGGGCAGTGGCCGCGACTGCTGGCGGTGTGCGTGTGCGTGGGCGTGCTGCATTTCTCCACCAGCTTCGCCGCGCTCAAGCTGGCCGGCGACCTGTCCTCGCCGGCCATCGTCATGCAGAGCTACGTGCCCATGGCCGCGCTGCTGGCGTGGTGGTGGCTCGGCGAAGGCTTCGGCTGGCGCACCGGCGCGGCCATCGGCCTGAGCTTCGCGGGCGTGCTGGTACTGGGCTTCGATCCGATGGTGCTGGACCACCCCCGCGCGCTGTGGATGATGCTGCTGTCCGCGCTGCTGCTGGCGCTGGGCACGGTGCTGATGAAGGGGCTGCGCGGGATCTCCATGCCGACCCAGCAAGGCTGGATGGCGGTGGTGAGCGTGGGCCCGCTGCTCGCGCTGAGCGCATGGCTGGAACCCCATGGCCTGGACGTCCTTCGCGACGCGGGTTGGGTGGCGTGGTTCGGCGCGGCCTATGCCGCGTTCGTATCGTCGCTGCTGGGACATGGCCTGTACTACGTGCTGGTGCAGCGCCACCCGGTGGCCCAGGTGACACCGTGGCTGCTGCTGGTCCCGGTGCTGGCGATGGGCCTGGGCATCGCGTTCTGGGGCGACCGGCCGGGTCCGCGGCTGTGGCTCGGGGGCGCGATGGTGCTCGGCGGCGTGCTGGCGATCGCGCTGCGGGCGCTGGCGAAGTCGCGCAGCCTGGCGAAGGCGGCGGGGCCCTAGCGCGCAATCCGTCCGCCCGGCGAAAACCGCAGCGCGGCGCCGCGGGTCGGAAGCCGCGCTAGCTGATCTGGCGCGGTTCGAACATGCCGCGCACCGGCCGGAACGCGCGCGGGGCGAAGCCGAGATCGCGCCGCGCCGGTTCGGCGTCGAACACCAGGTCGGTGCGCATGCGCGACACGGCGGCCTGCCCGAGCCCGGTCCCGATGCCGCGCGCCTGCGCCGCCTTGAGCAGCGCCGCGAACACCGGCCCCGGCACTTCCAGCAGCGGGGGCGTCGGCTCCAGCGTCGCCAGCACGCGCGCCACCATCTCGCGGTAGGGCACCGCTTCGCCGCCGGGCAGCGCGTAGGTCCGGCCGGCCGCCTGCGTCGAATGCGCGGCGCCGTACGCGGCCGCGGCCAGGTCGTCGACGTGGACCGGCTGGCGCAATCCGTCGGCGCGGCGCGGCAGCAGCATCCGGTTCCAGCGCCGGGCCAGCGCCGCGATGCGCGTCAGCGTCTGGTCGCGCCCCACGCCGTAGACCAGCGTCGGCCGCAGCAGCGTGGCTCCCGCGCCGCGTGCGCGTGCGGTGTCCAGCACGCGCGCTTCGGCCATCTGCAGGCGCTGCGCGACGTCGCGCTCCGCGTCGTCGGCCGAGGCCGCCTTCACGTCCGCACTGGTGGAGCCGAACGCGACCACGCGCCCGGCTTCCAGCACGGACTGCGCGTACCAGTGCGAGAAGCGGTCCAGCGGGCCGCAGCTGAACACCGCATCCACGCGCGCCGGCAGCGCAGGCAGCTGCGCGAAGTCGCCGCGCAGCCAGTGCAGTCCGGGTTGGTCGTTGCGCTCGTGCCGGCTCAACGCGGTCACGCGCCAGCCGCCGGTATGCAGCAGCGTGAGCAACGGCCAGCCGATCTGGCCGCTCGCGCCGAAGACCAGCGCGTGCTTCATGCGGGGGCCATGGACAGGCGCGTGCGCGCGGTGGCGCGGCGGATCGGGGCGTTGAGCTGGGCAAACATACGGGCGTGGCGCGCCGGAGGGGGCGGCAGTCTACCCGCTGGCGTCACGTGTCAGCGCGCACGCGCGGGCGGCAGCACCGCGCGCAGCCAGACGTACCCCGCCACCGCGGCCACCAGCGACGCGCACAGCACGCCCAGTACGGCACGCGCCATCAGGTCTTCGTGCGCGGCGTATGCCAGCGACGCGATGAACAGGCTCATGGTGAAGCCGATGCCGCACAGCAGACCCAGGCCCACCATCGCGCGGAAATCCATGCCTTCCGGATAACGCACCCTGCCGGTGGCGCGCGCCAGCACGGCCATGCCCACCACGCCCACCGGCTTGCCCAGCACCAGCCCCAGCGCGATGCCCAGCGGCACCGGCGACAGCAGGTCGGAAGCCGCGAACCCGCCCAGCGCAAGACCGGCATTGGCGAAGGCGAACAGCGGCAGGATCAGGTAGGCGACCCAGGGATGCAGCGCGTGCTCCAGCGATTCCAGCGGGGAGTACTGCGTGGCGTCGTCGATCGCGTCCTTGCGGTTGTAATGCGGGATCAGCAGGCCGGTGATCACGCCGGCCAGCGTGGCGTGCATGCCCGACTTCAGCACGCAGATCCACACGACCGCCCCGAGCAGCAGGTACGGCGTCAGCGCGGTGACGTGGCGCCGGTTGAGCAGCACCATCACGCCCACCGCGGCCGCGGCCCAGCCCAGCGCGACCAGCGACAGGCCTCCGCTGTAGAACAGCGCGATGATCAGGATCGCGGCCAGGTCGTCGATCACCGCGATCGTCGACAGCAGCAGCTTCATGCCCACCGGCACGCGCGAACCGAGCAGCGACAGGATGCCCAGCGCGAACGCGATGTCCGTGGCGGCGGGCACCGCCCAGCCCTGCAGCGCGGCGGCGTTGTGGCGGTTGACCGCGTAGAAGATCGCCGCCGGCACCGCCACGCCCGCGGCCGCGCACAGCAGCGGCAGCGCCAGCTGGTCGCGGCTGGACAGCTGTCCGCTGAGCGCCTCGCGCTTGATCTCCAGCGCCACCAGCAGGAAGAAGATGGCCATCAGGCCGTCGTTGATCCACAGCAGCAGCGGCTTGGCGATCTTGAGCGCGCCGACCTGCACGGCAACGGGCAGGTCGCGGAAGCCGTCGTAGAACTCTTCCAGGGGCGAGTTGGCGCAGATCAGCGCCAGCAACGCAGCGCCGATCAGCAGGATGCCGCCCGCCGATTCCAGGTGCAGGAAATCCGCCAGCGCATGGCGCGCGCGGTCCAAGATGCGTGCTTCGCTCATGGCGCCAGTATAGACAGCGGCCAGCGCCGCCTCGTGGCGCGATCAGCCGGCGCTTTCGCAAGCCTCGTCGTAGTCCGCGTGCGGCAACAGGCCCACGCGCCATTCGTTGACCACGCCGTCCGGGCGCAGCACGAACACCAGCTTCGCAGGCGCCACGCCACTGGCGTGCATGGACAGCAACTTGCCGCCGGGCGCGAAGCGGTCCGGCTTCGCCTCCAGCGCGTCGCGGTACAGCGCCTGCAATGCGGCCTCGCGCATGCCGCGCCGCCCGCCGCCGGGGGCGGTCAGCGATTCGTCGCCGGTGTCGTAGCGGACGAAGCGGCCGCCGTCGAACATCAGCGTGAAGTAAGGCAGGTCGGTGCCCACGTGGAAACAGTCGCGCCGCTGCAACGGCCCGCCCATGCGCGCGAACAGTCCCGGCCATGCCGTTTCGGCCTGCGCGGCACTCATGCCGAAGCGCAGCGGGCCGAAGCCATCCAGGCGCGCGTCCCGCGGTGTTTCGGCGGGCGAGGCGGCAGGTGCTGCCCCGCCCACCGGCGCCGGGTTTGCCGCTGCCGGCGTGGGTTGCGTGGCTGCGACGGGTGCGGGCCTGGCATCGCTGTGTGCCGGAGCGGGCCGTGCGGCCTGTGAATCAGCGGGCCGTTCGCCGCAGCCCGCGAGCCCTGTGGCGAGCACCGCCGCCAGGACAGCGATGCGCCGGCAGCCTGTTCTGACGACAGTGGGCGCGCTCACGCGCAGCCTTCGACGTAGTCGACGTACGGCGGCAGGCCGACGCGCCATTCGGTGACCCGGGCGGCGCCGGTCTTGCCATCGGTCTCGAAGACCAGCACACCGGGGCCGCCGGCAGGATCTGCGATGCGCAGGTATTCGCCGTCGGTATACGCGTGCGGCTGCGCATCCACCGAGCCGTACAGGGCAGCGATCTCGTCCTTGGTCATGCCGATCCGTCCGCCGCCGGGCGCCACGAACGCCGCGTCCTCGGTACCGAAACGCGCGAACTTGCCGTCGCCGATCATGAAGTTGAACCGTGCCGGTACCGTGGCCCAGGTCGGGGTCAGGAAGTAGCAGGCGGCGTTGTCCTCCTTGCCCAGCACCTTCAGTTCGCCGCCCCACGCGCCTTCCATCCCGGCCTCGGCGGTTCCGAACCGGATGTCGCCATACCCGTCGAAACGAGCCAGGCCGCGATCGCCATCCGGGACGCCACCCGGCGCGGGCGCGGCTGGCGCGGTGGCCGGCGGGATGTCCTGTACGGGCTGGTCGTCGACGGGAGACGGCGCCGCGGCTTCCGGACGCGGCTCGGCAGACGCGGGCGCGGGGGCGCGTTCGCTGCTGCACGCCGCGAGCAGCGCGGCGAGCAGGGCGGGAAGGATCATGCGGTTCATGGCGGGCTCCTTGCGGGATCGCATCGCAGCCTAGGGATCGCCGGTGAACGCATCGCGAATGTCCGCGCGCGTCACGCTGCCGCGGCGTGGCGCATCCGCGGCACGCGCGTGTGCGCCGCCCGCATCAGGCAGGCGGCACGAAGCGCTTCTGCAATCCCGCCCAGCAGGCCTGGTAGTCGCGCTGCCGGTGCGCGGCGTCCACCGCCTGCTGCGCTGGCCGGATCACCGCGCGCGTTTCGAACATGAAGGCCATCGTGTCGCGGATCACGTCCGGCTTCGACAGGTCCGCACGGCTGGCCTTGTCGAACGTCTCCGCGTCCGGGCCATGCCCGGTCATGCAGTTGTGCAGCGAGCAGCCCCCGGGGGCGAAGCCTTCGGCCTTGGCGTCGTACACGCCGTGCACGATGCCCATGAATTCGCTGGCCACGTTGCGGTGGAACCACGGCGGGCGGAAGGTGTGCTGCGCCACCAGCCAGCGCGGCGGGAAGATCACGAAATCCATGTTGGCCGTGCCGGGCGTGTCGCTGGGCGAGGTGAGCACGGTGAAGATCGACGGGTCGGGGTGGTCGAAGCTGATCGAGCCGATGGTGTTGAAGCGCCGCAGGTCGTACCGGTACGGCGCGTAGTTGCCGTGCCAGCCGACCACGTCCAGCGGCGAATGCCCGATGGTGGTGCGCCACAGGTGGCCCTGGAACTTGGCGACCAGTTCGAACTCGCCTTCGACATCCTCGTAGGCCGCCTGCGGGGTCTGGAAATCGCGCGGGTTGGCCAGGCCGTTGCTGCCGATCGGCCCCAGGTCGGGCAGGCGCATCAACGCGCCGAAGTTTTCGCACACATAGCCGCGCGACGGGCCGTCCGGCAGCTCGACGCGGAAGCGGATGCCGCGCGGCACCACCGCGATGTCCTGCGGCTCCACGTCCAGCACCCCCAGTTCGGTGGCGATGCGCAGCCGGCCCTGCTGCGGCACGATCAGCAGCTCGGCGTCGGCGTCGTAGAAGAAGCGCCCATCCATGGACCGGTTGGCGGCGTACAGGTGGATGCCCACGCCATGCTGCGCGGCCGCCGAGCCGTTGCCGGCCATGGTGTACAGCCCGTCCACGAAATCCGCCGGCGCCTCCGGCAGCGGCAGCGGATTCCAGCGCAGCTGGTCCGGGGTGACCGGGCCGGTGCCGAAATCGTTGTGGAACGCGTCATGCGACATCGGCACGAACATGCCGTGCATGGCGGCGGGACGGATGCGGTACAGCCAGCTGCGCCGGTTCTCGCCGCGCGGCGCGGTGAACGCGGTGCCCGAGATCTGCTCCGCGTACAGCCCGTGCGCCACCTGCTGCGGCGAGTTCTGCCCTTGCGGCAGCGTGCCGGGGACCGCCTCGGTGGCGAACTCGTTTCCGAAACCGGACATGTAGCGCGCGGCGGCGTGCGCGTGCGCATCGCGCTGCGGCATGGGGATCACGTTGTCGTCGGTGACAGGATTCATGGCAGGAGGCTTCGCGTTAAGCCCCTCTCCCATCGGGAGAGGGGTTGGGGTGAGGGGCGAACGGAGCGACGGCCTTCCAGATCGCATCGAGCACCGCATCGCGATGACGGATCACGTCGAGATTGTCGAAGCGCATCACCCGCAAGCCCAGACGCTCGAGGTAGTCGGAGCGCGACCGATCACGCTCCGCGCTGTGCTGCGCGCCATCCAGTTCGACCACCAGCTTTGCGGCATCGCAATAGAAATCCACCGTGTACGGCGGAATCGGGTGCTGGCGGCGGAACTTGACGCCTTGCATGCGGCGGGCTCGCAGGTGGTACCAGAGTTCGTTTTCGACATCAGTGGCGTTCTGGCGGAGGCTTCGTGCCTGGTCCAGTCCGAGGGTAGGCAACGCGGCGCGGAGGTGGTGAGGCATGTCGACCATCCTTGTCGCTAACGGATTTCGGGATCTTGCGTACCGGTGAAATCTGGGGTGTCCGGCTTCGTAGACCCCTCACCCCAACCCCTCCCCCGATGGGAGAGGGGCTTCAGGGAGCAGCGCGCTACAGCACCCCACGCTTCATCTGGTCCCGCTCGATGCTCTCGAACAGGGCCTGGAAGTTGCCTTCGCCGAAGCCTTCGTTGCCCTTGCGCTGGATGATCTCGAAGAAGATCGGCCCGAACGCGTTCTGGGTGAAGATCTGCAGCAGCTTGCGCTGCTTGGTCTCGGGATCCGCGTCGATCAGGATCTTGTTCTTCGCCAGGCGCGCCACATCCTCGCCGTGGTCGGGCACGCGCTGGTCGATCACCTCGAAATAGGTGTCCGGAGTGTCCAGGAACGCGATGTCCTGCTCGCGCATCTTCTCCACCGTGGCGTAGATGTCGTCGGTGAACAGCGCGATGTGCTGGATGCCCTCGCCCTTGTACGCGTCCAGGTACTCGTTGATCTGGCTCTTGGGGTCGCTGGATTCGTTGAGCGGGATGCGCACGATGCCGTCCGGCGCGGTCATCGCCTTGGACACCAGGCCGGTCTTGGCGCCCTTGATGTCGAAGTAGCGGATCTCGCGGAAGTTGAACAGCTTCTCGTAGTAGTCGCTCCACTTCTGCATGTTGCCGAAGTAGAGGTTGTGGGTGAGGTGGTCGATGAAGGTCAGCCCGAACCCGGCCGGATCCTGCTCCACGCCGTCGATGGCCTGGAAGTCCGCGTACAGGTTCCCGGCCTCGGCATCCACCAGGTAGAGCATGCAGTCGCCGATGCCCTTCACCACCGGTGCGTCCACGGCGCGGGTGTCCGCCTTGTGGGCGATCGCCTCGCCGCCGTTGGCCACCACCGCGTCGAACACCTGCGCGATCGGCTTGCGGAAGCGGATCGCGAACCCGCAGGCGGACGGGCCGTGCGCAGCGGCGAAGTCGGCGGCGAACGAACCGGGTTCCTCGTTGAGCAGGAAGTTGACGCCGCCCTGGCGGTAAAGGGTAATCGCGCGCGCCTTGTGGCGGCGCGTGGCGGTGAAGCCCATGCGGCGCAGGTAGTCGTGCATCGCGGCGCCCTGGCCGGGCGGCGCGGCGAACTCGACGAACTCGAAGCCGTCGATGCCCATCGGGTTTTCGAACGTGGTGACCTGCATGCCCAGGTTGGGGCCGCCGGCGCCCTGCGCCTGTCCGGTCTGCTGTGGTGCGCTCATCGCGGTCTCCTGCTGGTACGGTGCCTTGCGGCCGGCGCGGGGTGCGCCGAAGCCGGTGTCGTTGCCCTGATTTTAGTTTCACCTGCAACCATGAGCAAGGAGCCCCCAGTATGACCCCCGACCAGGACGACGACGTCGAGGCCGACGCGGCGAAGGACCATGCGTCGCTGGCGCTGGAGCGTTTCCTGCCCTACCGGCTGTCGGTGCTGTCCAACCGCATCAGCCATGCAATCTCCAGCATCTACAGCGAGCGCTTCGGGCTGAGCGTGACCGAGTGGCGGGTGATGGCGGTGCTGGGGCGCTTCCCCGGGCTGTCGGCCAACGAGGTGGCCGAGCGCACCGCCATGGACAAGGTGGCGGTGAGCCGCGCGGTGGCGCGGCTGATCGCGGCCGGACGCCTGGACCGCGCCATCCACGGCGGCGACCGGCGCCGTTCGATCCTGACCCTGAGCGCCGACGGCTACCGCATCTACGACGCGGTGGCGCCCACCGCGCTGGCGTTCGAGGCGCACCTGCTGGCCGGCTTCGACGAAGCCGACCTGGCCCTGCTCTACCGCCTGCTGGACCGGCTGGATGCCGACGAACTGCGTGCCGAAGCGGGCATGGCGGCCATGGCCGCCGCCGACGCGAAACTGGGCGGGACGCAGGCCTGACCGGTCAGGACCGTGGCGCGCGCGCTTCGAGCTGGCGCAGCCGCCACGCGAACAGCACGCCCACGGCCGCCAGCGCGGTGTAGAACCACATGCCCGGCGCATAGCCTGCGGTGTTCTGCGGCCCGGCCTGGAAACGGTCGTTGAGCGCGCCGATAGCCAGCGGCACCACCGCCCAGCCGATCTGCTGGCAGAAGGTCATCAGCGAGTACGCCGAGCCCAGCCGGCGCGCGTCGACCAGGTAGGCCACGGCCGGCCACATCACCGCCGGGATCAGCGAGAACACGATGCCCAGCACCGTCATCACCGCCAGGAGCGTGAGCGGCACCGGCACGTCCGCGAACGGCAGCACCACCGCCGGACCCGGCGGCAGGTAGGTCGCCGCCAGGAACAGCGGCAGCATGCCCAGCGTGCCGGCCAGCATGAACAGCGCGCGCCGGCCCACGCGATCGGCCCACAGCCCGAACAGCGGCGTGGCCACGATGGCCGCCATCGGCAGCAGGCTGCTCAGCACGCCCGCGGCTTCGCGCTGCAGGCCATGCGCCTGCTGGAAATAGTCGATGGCGAACGTGCGGAACGGAAAGATCGCGGCGTAGAACACCACGCACAGCGCCACGATGTACCAGTAGGCGGTGCCGAAGGCGTACAGCTCGCGCAGCTTGAGCTCGTCGGTCTGCAGGGCGGGCAGCAGATCGCGCGGCGCGCGCCGTTCCAGCCGCGCATACAGCAGCGCCGCCACCAGCCCGGCGCTGGCGACGCCCGTGGCCAGCCACAGCGGATCCTGCCAGCTGGCGTACAGGGGCGCGGCGAACGACGTGGACCAGTCCGTGGACGCCGAGCCCAGCCGAGAGACCGACAGGTTCAGGCCGAAGGCGAAGCCGAGTTCGCGCCCGCTGAACCACCGCGCCAGCACCGTGGTCGCCGCCACGATCAGCGGTTCGGCGCCGACGCCCAGCAGGAACCGCCCCGCCACCAGGGTTTCGTAGTTCGGCGCCCACGCGGTGAGTGCGGCCGCCGCCACGCACACCGCGGCGAACACCGGGATCGCGCGGCGCGTGCCCCAGCGATCGATGGCGTAGCCGCCGGCCAGCAGCACCAGCAACGCGGCGACGTTGTACGCCGTGGACAGCATGCCGACCTGCCCGTAGTCCAGGCCGCGCTGCGTGCGCAGCAGGTCCACCACCGGGTTGAGCGCGTCGTAGGCGTAGTAGTTGCCGAACATGGCCACGCTGACCAGCAGCAGCACCCACCAGCGCTGGACGGTGGAGGGCTGCGCAACAGGTTCGGTGGGCGGCATCGGCTCGGCGCTGGTCGAAGCGGGGTGCCTCGACTGTACACGCGCGCCCCGCGTCCCGTAGGCGCGGCTTCAGTCGCGCGCGTGCGCGCGGATCGCTACGGGCCCGGGCAGGAACTCGCGTCCGAAGACGCGCCTGCCGCCACCCCAGCCCGCAAAAGAAACCGCTGCGCAGTGCGCGGCGGTCTTGAACCTCGGCGTCCCTGGATCCCCGCCAGCGCGGGGACGACCATCCGCCGGCGCCGCCGCGCTGCGCGCGGCGGCTTGCGGATCGTCACTTCACGCCGTGCATCAGCTTCTGCACCAGCGGGGCGATCAGGAACAGCAGCACGCCGAAGCCGAGCAGGATCCAGAAGCCCATGGTGTAGCCGGCCTGCGCGGAGGCGACGGTCATGCCTTCGCTGCCGCTGACGTGGCTGGCGAAGATGCCCGACAGGTTGTTGCCGATGCCGGTGGACAGGAACCAGCCGCCCATCGCGAAACCGACCAGCTTCGCCGGCGCGAGCTTGGTGGTCATCGACAGGCCGATGGGCGACAGGCACAGCTCGCCCACCGACTGGATGACGTACACCATGAACAGCGTCCAGAACGGGATCTTCATGGTCTGCGGATCGACCAGGCTCGACAGCGCGAACCACAGCAGCGCGAAGGCCAGCGCATTGAAGATCAGCCCCAGGCCGAACTTGCGCGGGATCGACGGGTTCGCGCTGCCCATCTTCACCCACAGCCACGCAAGGATCGGCGCCAGGGCGATGATCGCCACCGAGTTGACCGACTGGAACCACGCGTTCGGCCAGATGAAGCCGCCCGGCGCGCCCAGGTCGCGGTCCACGATCTTGTCGGAGAGGAAGCTGAAGGAGCTGCCGGCCTGCTCGAAGAAGCACCAGAACAGCACGTTGAACGCGAAGATGATCAGCATCGCGATCACCATGTCGCGCTGGCGGCTGCCTTCGCGGATGCCCTCCACCAGCAGCATGATGCCCAGGCCCACGAACATGGCCGTCAGCAGCCACTGCAGCGCGCTGGCGCCCATGGACAGCAGGAACCAGATCACCGGGATCGCCACCACCGCGCCGATCGCGGTCATCAGCACGCGGCCCATGCCTTCGCCGCCGGCCGGCGGTGCGCCCACGCCCTGCAGCTGCGCGCGGCCGAACCAGAACCACACCAGGCTGATCAGCATGCCGATGCCGGACACGATGAACACGATCTTGTACGCCGGCAGGTCGGGGCTACCGCCGAACATGCGCTCGGCCAGCCAGCCGGTCAGGATCGGCGCGAGCATCG
The DNA here is from genome assembly GCA_964425695.1 of uncultured Pseudoxanthomonas sp. Taxonomy (GTDB): domain Bacteria; phylum Pseudomonadota; class Gammaproteobacteria; order Xanthomonadales; family Xanthomonadaceae; genus JAKPBU01. The sequence goes on along the minus strand of CAYRNF010000023.1, from coordinate 6,397 downwards.
CGCCCAGGTTGATGCCCATGTAGAACAGGGTGAAGCCCGAATCGCGGCGGCCGTCGCCCGGCGCATAGAGCTTCCCGACCATGGTCGAGATGTTCGGCTTGAACAGGCCGTTGCCGGCGATGATCGTGGCCAGCCCGAAGTTGAAGATGTTCTCGTCCGGCATCGCGATCATGAACAGGCCCGCGGCCATGATCACCGCGCCCACCAGGATCGACCGCTGGTAGCCGATGATCCGGTCGGCCACGTAGCCGCCGAAGATCGCCGCGGCATACACCAGCGCCAGGTACGCGCCGTAGGTCTGGTTGGCCGACGCCTCGCCGGTGGCCGCGCCGCCGTGGAACTGGGCCACGATGTACAGCACCAACGCCCAGCGGATGCCGTAGAAGGCGAAGCGCTCCCAGAACTCTGTCATGAACAGCATCCACAGCGGACGCGGATGGCCCATGACCTGCGCGTACTGCGGCGGCTGGTCAGGTCCTGCAGGGCGCTCCATGCCCGGTCCGGACGGTTCGACGTTGGTTCTGGAAGTCATGCGGCGGGATCCCCCGTGTTCTGGTTGAGTGTCATGCGATGGCCCGCTGCGCGGGACGCGGCAGGATCGCCCCGTCCGCCACGGGCGTCAAACCCGCGGCGCGCGCGCGTTCACGGCCCCGGTTCGTGTTGCGGCGCAACAAGGCCGGCGACCCCCGCCCGGATCGCCCTCACTTCGCCGAGCGTCGATGGGCCGCCGGTGTGCCTGCGATCAGCCCGCGCTCAGGCGCCGGTGTCGCGCTGTGCGGGCGCCTGCCCGTAGCCGTCGCCGGCGCCGATGCTGGTGCGCACTTCGAACAGTTCCGGAAAGAAGGTGAGCTGCAGCGCCTGCTGCAGGAAGCCCACGCCCGACGAGCCGCCGGTGCCGCGCTTGAAACCGATGATGCGCATCACCGTGCGCATGTGGCGGAAACGCCACAGCTGGAACTGGGTTTCCAGGTCCACCAGGTCCTCGCACAGCGCGTATTCGCGCCAGTAGCGCGCGGTGTCTTCGTAGATGCGCTCGAACACGGCGGTCAGCGCGGGGTCCAGCACGTGCGGCCTGGACCAGTCGCGCTGCAGGTGCGCGCCCGGCACCGCATGGCCCCAGCGCGCCAGATAGCGCAGGAACTCGTCGTACAGGCCAGGCGCCTCCAGCGTCGCCTTCAATCCGGCCTGCCCTTCCGGGTCGTGCGCGAACACCCGCACCATCGCCGCGTTCTTGTTGCCCATCAGGAATTCCACGCTACGGTACTGCAGCGACTGGAAGCCCGAGGACGGCCCCAGGATGTGGCGGAACTCCATGTATTCCGAAGGCGTCAGCGTCTCGAGCACCGACCACTGCGCGGTCAGCTGCTCCAGCACGCGCTTGCAGCGCGCCGCCACCTTCCCGAACTGCCAGACCCGGTCGTGGCGCAGGTGCCCGATGGCCGCGGACAGCTCGTGGTTCAGCAGCTTCAGCCACAGCTCCGAGACCTGGTGCTGGACGATGAACAGCATCTCGTCGTGGTGCGGCGGGTCCGACAGCGGCTGCTGGGCCGACAGCAGCCGGTCCAGGCGCAGGTAGCCGGCATAGGTCATGCGACCGGACAGGTCCGTATGGATGCCGTCCTCGAGGGGGCGTTCGTTGTCGCGGATGCTCATGGCGGCAGGGTACCGCAGGGGTCCGGGCGGCCGCAGTCATGCAAACGCCATCACATTCGGACAGAATCGCGCGTCGCCCGGCGTGGGGCCGCGGCGGATTTCGGATTCCAGGGGAATTGACTTGAAGACTCGGATCGCGCGCCGCTGGGCGCTGGGGATCATGCTGGGCTGCGCCGCGCTCGGCGCGCATGCGGACAACACGCCGCAACCGCTGCCGTTCTCGCAGAACTGGACCGACACCGGCCAGATCACCGCCAACGACGCGTGGACGGGCGTGCCCGGGATCGAGGGCTTCCTCGGCCAGGACCTCACCACCGCCGCCGGGACCGATCCGCAGACGCTGCTGGGTACCAGCGCGGCCGCCAACGACCTCAGCGTGCTGGCGAACCAGACCAATCCGAACATCACCAACGGCGACGTGATCGAGTTCCAGGTCGCCGATCCCACCATCGGGTTCCAGGGCTCCGGCACCGCCGATGCCCCGAACATCATCATCAACCTCAACACGTCCGGGCAAAGCGGCATCAACGTCGCGTACAACCTGCGCGACCTCGACAGTTCGGCCGACAACTCGGTGCAACCGGTCGCGCTGCAGTACCGGGTCGGCAACACGGGCAATTTCATCAACGTGCCCGCCGGCTTCGTGGCCGACGCCACCACCGGCCCCAGCCTCGCGACCCTGGTCACGCCGGTGTCCGCCCTGCTCCCCGCCGGCGCCGACAACCAGCCCCTGGTGCAGGTCCGCATCATCACGTCCAACGCCGCCGGCAACGATGAATCGGTCGGCATCGACGACATCTCGATCACCGCCGGCGGTGGCGGCGGCACGCCCGCCCTGACCTTCGGCGACCAGTCGGCCGTGGAAGGCGATGCGGGCACGAAGGAATTCATGTTCACCATGAGCCTGTCGCAGCCGGCAGGCCCGGGCGGGCTGACGTTCCAGTACAGCACCGCCGACGGCACCGCGACTGCGGGCGGCGACTACGTCGCCGTGTCCAACGCCTCGGCCACGATCGCCGAAGGCACCACGTCGGTGGTGATCGGCATCGTGGTCAACGGCGACACGGTCGTCGAGCCCAACGAAACGTTCTTCATCAACATCGACAACGCCGGCGGCGCGATCGTCGCCGACGGGCAGAGCCTGGGCACGATCGTCAACGACGACGTCACGATCACCCCGATCCACGACATCCAGGGCAACGGCAACATCTCGCCGCTGGCCGGCCAGTCGGTCACCACGCGCGGCATCGTCACCGGCCGCCGCGGCAACGGCTTCTTCCTGCAGACCGCGGACGCGGACGCGGATGCCGATCCGGCCACGTCGCAGGGCGTCTTCGTGTTCACCAACAGCGCGCCGCCGGCCGATGCGCAGATCGGAAACGCGCTGTTCGTCACCGGAACGGTGATCGAGTTCGTGCCGGCCGCCGACCCGGGCCAGCTGTCGCTCACCGAGATCACCGGCCCCACCCTCACCCTGGTCAGCACCATGAACCCGCTGCCCACGCCGGTGCAGCTGACCACGACCTTCCCGGATCCGGCCGGCCCGCTGGACCAGCTGGAGCGTGTCGAGGCGATGCGCGTCACCGCCGAGAGCTTCACCGTGGTCGCCGCCACCGGCGGCAACACCAGCGAGCCCAATGCCACGGGCAGCAGCAACGGCCAGATCAACCTGGTGGTGACCGGCACGCCGCGCCCGTTCCGCGAGCCCGGCATCCAGGCCCCGGATCCCGCCCCGGGCGGCGGCAGCATTCCGCCCATCCCGCGCTGGGACTTCAACCCCGAACTGCTGTTCAGCGATACCGACGCGCTGGGCGGCCCGCGCCTCGACCTGGCCGTGGGCACCACGCTGCAGAACTACGTGGGTCCGCTGGACTACGGCTTCCGCCGCTTCAGCGTGCACCAGGATCCCACGGTCACCCCGACGGTCACCGCGGGCCCCGCGCCCACGGCAGCGCGCCTGCCGACCGCCGGTGAGTTCACCTACGCGTCGTACAACCTCGAGCGCTTCTTCGACACGGTCAACGACCCGGCGATCGGCGAACCGGTGCTGACGGCGCAGGCCTTCGACAACCGCCTGGCCAAGGCGTCGCTGGGCATCCGCAACTTCCTGCACACGCCGGACATCCTGGGCGTGGTGGAAGTGGAGAACCTGTCCACGCTGCAGGCCCTGGCGGCGCGCATCAGCACCGACGCGGTGGCCGCGAGCCAGCCCGACCCGCAGTACGTGGCCTACCTGCTGGAAGGCAACGACGTGGGCGGCATCGACGTGGGCTACCTGGTCAAGACCGCCGAAGTCGCACCGGGGTCCCCGCGCGTCGAAGTGGTCGGCAACGTGGTACAGCTGGGCAAGGACGCGACCTGGAACGACCCGGTCAACGGCCCCGGCACGCTGCTCAACGACCGCCCGCCGCTGCTCATGGACGCGGTGGTGAACTACGCCGACGGCCGCACGTTCCCGATCACCGTCATCCAGGTGCACCAGCGCTCGCTCAACGGCGCCGATGCCAACGACGCCGGCGGCGACCGCACCCGCACCAAGCGCCACCTGCAGGCGGTGTTCCTGGCCGAGCAGATCGACGACATGCAGGCGGCCGATCCGCAGCGCCGCATCGCGGTGGGCGGCGACTTCAACGCGTTCGAGTTCAACGACGGCCTGGTGGACGCCATGGGCACGGTGACCGGCCTGCCTTCGGCCGACAACCAGACCGCCGTCGCCGGCGACGGCGTGGACTACGTGGCGCAGGACCTGCTGAATTTGTTCGTCGAAGAAACCCCCGACCAGCGCTACTCGTTCGAATTCGACGGCAACGCGCAGTCGCTGGACCACGTGCTGATCAACCAGGCGCTGGGCGCGTCGGCCAGCGCGGTGGACCTGGACCACGCCCGCATCAACGCGGACTTCCCGGAGATCCTGCGCGGCAACACGGGCACCGTGGCGCGTCTTGCCGACCACGACCCTGCGGTGGCGTACATCGACGTCGCGTCGGCGGATATGCAGATCACGGCAGCTGCAGAGCCGGCGTCTGTAAATGTTGGGGAGCTGATGACATTCTGGGGATACATCAAGAATGATGGCCCTGACAGCGCCGAATCGGTGGGCATTGGCTTTGCATTCGATGCGGAATTGCCTGACCTTGTCGTTCCCCCGGTTCCCGGCTTCTATACGTGTGGAGCGCCCGTCGTTGGCCAAGGAACGACCACGGTTGCGTGCTCATTCGATCGCCCGCTTGGGGTGATGCAAAACACGCTGAACATCCCTCTCCAGGCCCGAGCCCCAGGTAGCGAAGCCGGAAATGCGATCAGGATGGTTGTCGCTGTCGAATCTCCGACCTTTGATCCGAATCCGGCCAACGACTCTGCGACTGCGGAGGTCACGGTTACGTCGCTCGCGGACCTTTCCGTAGCTCTCACAGGCCCCGCGTCTTCGCCGCGCGGCCAGAGGCTGACCTACGGCCTGCAGGTGAGCAACGTCGGTGGCAATGCGGCCTCGCGCCCGGTGGTGCGGATCCAGGCGAATACATCCCGCCTGGCCACGCGGATCACCGCGCCCGCCGGCTGGCGCTGCACGGCCACGGCGGCCTCGGGCCGCATGGGGTTCACCTGCGCAACCGCCAATGCACTTGCTGCGGGCGACAGCGTGAACTTCGCGCTCGAAGCGCCCGGCCAGGCGGTCCCGTCCGCGAGCGTCATCGCGGTCGATGCATCGGCCACCACGTCGAGCCAGGAAACAACGCTCGACAACAACGCCGATGCGCTGCAGACGCAACTGACGCCCTGAGCAAGCGAACGCCGGCGCCACGCCGGCGATCGCCGTCCGGTCCGACGCGCACGCGCGTCCGGTAACGACGAGGCCCGTTGCGCACTGCGCAACGGGCCTTTTCGTTGCGGCGGTTATCATCCGGCGCATCCCATCGCGCCGTGTCCCGCATGACCATCGCCGCACGCTTCGAAATCGAGTACCTGCAGTACCTGGACCAGGACGGCAAGGCGGTCGCCGACCTGCCGCAAGGCTTCGACGCCAGATCGCTGGTGCCTCTGTTCGAACAGATGCTGTTCGTGCGCACCTTCGACGGCAAGGCCATCGCCCTGCAGCGCACCGGCAAGCTCGGCACGTACGCCGCCTGCCTGGGACACGAGGCCACGCACGTGGGCATCGGCGCGTCGATGCGGCCCGAGGACGTTTTCGCACCGAGCTATCGCGAGTACGGCGCGCAGTTCATGCGCGGCGTGCAGCCGCGCGAGGTGCTGATGTACTGGGGCGGCGACGAGCGCGGCAACGACTTCGCCGGCCCCAAGCACGATTTCCCGTGGTGCGTGCCCATCGCTACCCAGTGCCTGCACGCGGCCGGCGCGGCGCTTGCGTTCAAGCTGCGCGGCGAGCAGCGCGTGGCGGTGACCTGCTGCGGCGACGGCGGCTCGTCCAAGACCGACACCTACGCCGCGATCAATTCCGCCGGCGCGTACGCGCTGCCGTTCGTGCAGTGCATCATCAACAACGGCTGGGCGATCAGCGTGCCGCGCAAGGCGCAGACCGGCGCGCCTACCCTGGCGCAGAAGGGCCTGGCCGGCGGGCTGCACTGCCTGCAGGTGGACGGCAACGACCTGATCGCCGTGCTCGAGGGCATGCGTCGCGCGATGGAGCGCGCACGCAGCGGCGAAGGCGGCAGCGTGATCGAGTTCCTGACCTATCGCCTGCACGACCACACCACCGCCGACGACGCGCGCCGCTACCGCGACGAGGCCG
>CAYRNF010000022.1:0-31551 GCA_964425695.1 uncultured Pseudoxanthomonas sp. | reverse complement strand
AGTACCTGCACGCCATCGCCACCCACGACATCAACTTCGGCATCGGCCCGGCCGGTACCGGCAAGACCTTCCTGGCCGTGGCCATGGCGGTGGATGCGCTGAACGAGTCGCGCGTGCAGCGCCTGGTGCTGGTGCGCCCGGCCGTGGAAGCCGGCGAGAAGCTCGGCTTCCTGCCCGGCGACCTCACCCAGAAGGTCGATCCGTACCTGCGTCCGCTTTACGACGCGCTGTACGAGATGCTGGGCGTGGAAAAAGTGATGAAGCTGCTCGAGAAATCCGTCATCGAGATCGCGCCGCTGGCCTACATGCGCGGGCGCACGCTCAACGATGCGTTCGTGATCCTGGACGAGGCGCAGAACACCACCATCGAGCAGATGAAGATGTTCCTGACGCGATTGGGTTTCGGCTCCACCGCGGTGGTCACCGGCGACATGACCCAGACCGACCTGCCCAAGCACGTGAAATCCGGGCTGCGCGATGCGATCGAAGTGCTGCGCGGCGTGGACGGGGTGAGCTTCACCTTCTTCGAGGCGCGCGACGTGGTGCGCCATCCGCTGGTGGCGCGCATCGTGGATGCATACGACGCGCGCGATGCCAAGGACGCGCAGACGGGCGTGTAGCAGCGCGTTGCGCGTGCGCATCCCGCCCCACCTGATGCGACTGCGCGCCTCGGCGACAGGCGCCAGGGCCGCACGTGCCGCGCGCGCTACAATCGACGCGTGACCAAGGGCCCCGTCCGCCTCGATGTTTCCGTCAGCTACGCCACCCCGCGCGGCGGCGTGCCGTCGGCGCTGAGTTTCCGCAAGTGGGTCGCCGCGGCGCTCGCATCGCGCATCCGCGAGGCGGACCTGGCGGTGCGCATCGTCGGGGCCGATGAAGGCCGGGCACTCAACAGGCATTACCGCGGCAAGGACTACGCCACCAACGTGCTCAGCTTTCCGGCGGAGATCGCGGAAGGCGTGAAGCTGCCCAAGGGCGTGAAACTCCCGCTGCTGGGCGACATCGTGCTGTGCGCGCCGGTGGTGGCGCGCGAGGCCCGGGAGCAGAAGAAACCGCCGAATGCGCACTATGCGCACCTGACCGTGCACGGCGTGCTGCATCTGCTCGGCTGGGATCACCAGGACGACCGCGACGCCGAGTGCATGGAAGCCCTGGAGCGCGAGATCCTGGCGGGGCTGGGAATCCCGGATCCGTACCGCTAGACACGCCGGCTTGCAGCGGACCGTGGATTCCGTGCGCAGTGGCTCACAGGCATTCGATCAGCCCGTCGATGATTGTCCGGGTGGTGCGCGGCAGTGGCGCGTACAGGGGGCGCTCCACCTGCAGGGCGTCGACCAGTCGCTCGATGCGGGTATCCGGCGCCAGCGGCATGCGGCAGCGCCAGAAGCCGCGCTGCGAGACCCGGATGCGGCCCGTGGCCGGGTCGATTTCTTCGTTGCTGGCGGCGAAGACCCAGGCGCACATGCCGATACGTCCGCTGGTCTGGTGGACCGAGCAGTTGAAGCGCAGGGACTGGATGTTGCTGAACTCGCCTTCGCAGAAGGTGTCGCCGCAGATGTCGTCGAACCTGCGGTGCAGGCGGTTGCGCAGGTCGAGCCAGGCTTCGTAGCGGGCCTCGTCCAGGGGGTATGCAGACACGTCGGCGTAGTGGCTCGACGACTGCGCCATGGCGGCCTGGGACAGCGGCATCATCGCCACGAGCAGGGCCAGGGGTCGAAAGAGATTTCGAATGGGCATGGGGCGTCCTCCGTGACGCATGGGTGCGGAACGATCCGCTAACCCAGTCTCGCCTGCCCCGCTGGCGAGGACCATCGGAAAAACACCCGGCGCCGCATCGGATCGTGCCGCGGCTCTCCTGGGATCGACCGGTTCGGCGGGTTTCACCGGGGTGTCGCGCACCCGCGCTAGACTTTCGCCACGCCCCAACCGCGCCCCCGCGTACCCCGATGTCCGAGGACGACAGTAGCCATATCCCGAGCGAAGCGCCTGAAAAGAGGCGCAGCTGGCTGGATCGCATCAGTTCCGCCCTGTCCGGCGAACCGACTTCCCGCGACGACCTGGTCGAGCTTTTGCGCGACGCGCAGGCCGATGGGCTGATCGCTTCCGACACGCTGCGGATGATGGAAGGCGCCATCTCGGTGTCCGAGCTGAGCGTGGCCGACGTGATGGTGCCGCGCGCGCAGATGGTGTCGCTGGCGGTGGAAACCCGGTTCCTGGACCTGCTCAAGCAGGTCGTGGAATCCGGGCACTCCCGGTTTCCGGTGCACGGGGAGGACAAGGACGAGATCCTGGGGATCCTGCTGGCCAAGGACCTGCTGCGCGGCGTGGTCGCCGACAACGGACCAGGCAGCATCCGGGAGCTGTTGCGTCCGGCGGTACTGATTCCCGAGTCGAAGAAGCTCAACGTGCTGCTGCGCGAGTTCCGCCAGACCCGCAACCACATGGCGATCGTGATCGACGAGTACGGCGGCGTGGCCGGCCTGATCACGATCGAGGACGTGCTCGAGGAGATCGTGGGCGAGATCGACGACGAACACGACGACGCCGAGGACGTGACCACGCTGATCGCCGCGCAGGCCGATGGCCAGTACGTGGTGGATGCGCTCACCCCGATCTCGGACTTCAACGAACGCTTCCAGGCCGATTTCGCGGACGACGAGTACGACACCATCGGCGGGCTGGTCACCGCGGCGATCGGGCATCTGCCAGAGGCGGGCGAGGAACTGACGCTGGGGCGCTTCACCTTCCGGGTGGCGCGCGCCGATGCGCGGCGCCTGCATGCACTGCACGTCAGCGTGCATGCGGATGCATGAGGTGCGTGGGTTGCTCGCGCACCGTGTAGCTGCCGTGCGCACCGCGGCTGCGAACAAGGTGGAAAACAGCGGTGCAGTGGCGCTCCGCCTGTGCAGCAGCAACAGAAACACGCGCCGGTCTCCGGGCGTTGCCACGCTGTTGCTCGCGCTGCTCCTGTGCCTGCCCATGCTGGCCGTCTGTGCGCCGCGGATCGGCGTGGCCACGATGCAGCCGGGGGAGATCTTCTGGGAGCGTTTCGGCCACGACGCCATCGTGGTGGACGATCCGGCGAACGGTCCGCCGGTGTCTTACAACTTCGGCTACTTCGACCTGAGCGAACCGGGCTTCCTCGGGCGCTTCGTGCGTGGCGAGATGGAGTACCAGCTGGTGGCCCTGCCACTGGCCGACGACCTGGCCTACTACCGCGACACCGGCCGCGGCGTGTCGATCCAGTGGCTCGCCCTGAGCGACGCGGAAGCGACGCGCCTGGCCGCGGCGCTGGCGGAAAACGCCAAGCCGGAGAACGCCCGCTACCGCTACGACTACTTCACCGACAACTGCGCCACGCGCGTGCGCGACGCGCTCGACACCGCGCTGGGCGGGCTGCTGCAGCGGCAGCTGCAGCCGCGCTCGCAGGGCAACACCTACCGCAGCGAGGCGGTGCGTCTGGCCTCGCCCGCGGGCTGGATGTGGCTGGGCTTCGACGTGGGGCTGGGCCCCTTCGCCGATGTTCCGCGATCGCGCTGGGAAGACGCCTTCGTGCCGATGCACCTGGCCGATGGTCTGCGCAATATCCGCCGCGCCGACGGGCGTGCGCTGGTGGCCCGCGAGGAGCAGCTGCTCCCGCACCGCATCGCTCCGGAACCCGAAGCGCGGCCGCGCCGCTGGGTGCCGTGGCTGCTGGCCGGATTGCTGCTGGCCGGCCTCGCGCTGGCCGCATCGCACAGGAGCGCCAGGCACGCGCTGTGGGTCGGCCTGCCGCTATGGACGGCATGCGCGGTGCTGGGGGCGCTGATGCTGTACCTGTGGGGCTTCACCGCCCACCGCGCCGGTTGGGCCAACCACAACCTGCTGTTGTTCAATCCTGCGTGCGCGCTGCTGCTGCCGGGAGCCGTTCGCCTGCTGCGCGGACGCGAGCCGGGGCGCCTGTTCCGGACCCTCCTGCCGGTGGTGGCATGGCTGGCGGTGCTGTCGCTGTTCCTGCTATGGCTGCCGCTCCAGCCGCAGCGCAACGCGCCGTGGATCGCGCTGGTGCTGCCGGTGCACCTGGCGCTGTGGTGGCGGCTGCGGCGCGGCACGCTTGCCGCTGCCGCCGCCCCGGCGCACGATGCACCGCATGGTTGAGACCCTCACTCCGCACCCGTCCACGCGCTGCGACAACCTGCCGCCCTGCGTGGTGAATTGCGCCTACTACGACCGTGACGGGCGCCGCCACGACATCGACCTGGAAGGCATCAGCGACGTCCTGGCCCGCGACGACGGCAGCTTCGTGTGGGTGGGCCTCTACGAACCGGAAGCGGCGCTGCTGGACAAGCTCCAGGAAGAGTTCGACCTGCACGACCTGGCCGTCGAGGACGCGCAGAACGCGCACCAGCGGCCCAAGCTCGAGGCCTACGGCAATACCCTGTTCCTGGCGCTGCACACGGCGCAGATGGTGGAAGGCCACGTGCGTTTCGGCGAAACCCACCTGTTCGTGGGCGCGCGGTTCCTGCTGAGCGTGCGCCACGGCGCGTCGCTGTCGTTCGCGCCGGTTCGCGCGCGCTTCGAGCGCGAACCGGAGATGCTCGCCCAGGGGCCGGCCGCGGCGCTGTACGGGGTGCTGGACTTCATCGTGGACAACTACGTGCCGATCGTGGAGACCTTCCGCGACGCGCTGGACGCGCTCGAGCAGGACGTGTTCGCCGAGACCTATCGCCGCGACACGATCCTGCGCCTGTACGACCTGAAGAAGGAACTCACCCAGATGCGCCTGGCGGTGGCGCCGGTGCAGGACATCGTGGCGCAAGTGGTGCGCGCGCCGATGCTGCAGTTCGGCGAGGACGCCAAGCTCTACCTGCGCGACGTGCTCGACCATGCCGTGCGCCTCAACGAATCCATCGACACGCTGCGCGAGATGCTCACGGCGGCGATGAGCGTGAACCTGTCGCTGGTGACGATCGCGCAGGGCGAGGTAGTGAAGCGGCTCGCCGGCTGGGCGGCGCTGCTGGCCGCGCCGACGCTGATCGCAAGCTGGTACGGCATGAACTTCACGCACATGCCCGAACTGGCCGGACGCAACAGCTACTTCGTGCTGATCGGCGTGGTGGCCGCGGTGGTGCTGGTGCTGTACCGGTACCTGAAGAAGGTGCGCTGGCTGTAGCGCGGAGCGCTCACGGGCGCGGCGCCAAGCCCGTGGACGCGCGCAGGCACAGCGCGTAGGGCAGCCGGGCCAGGGTGCCGCTGCCGCGCTCGCGGATCTCGCGGAACAGCTCCAGGGCCGCGACGCGGCCCATCTCGCGGGTGGGCTGGCGTACGGTGGTCAGAGGCGGCGACACATGGCGCGACAACGGCGTGTCGTCGAAGCCGCACACCGACAGGTCGAAGGGCACCGCGAAGCCGCGCTCGGCCGCCACCCGCAGCACGCCCGCGGCCATGTCGTCGTTGGCCGCGAAGATGGCGGTCGGCCGCCGCGGCAGGTCCAGCAGCCGGCGCGCGCCCTCCACGCCGGACTCGAACGTGAACGCGCCCGGCACGATCCATTCCTGGCGCAGCGCGATCCCGGCCTGGGCCAGCGCATCGCGGTAGCCCTGCAGTCGCCACTGGCTGGCGCTGTGGTCCGGGTGGCCGCCGATGTGGGCGATGTCGCGATGCCCGAGCGCCAGCAGGTGTGCGACGAGCTCGCCCACCGCCGCGCGGTCGTCCACGGTCACGCCGATGCTTCCTTGCTCGCAGCGCGGCGAGATGCAGGCGAACGGAATGCCGCGCGCGTGCAGGTGCGCCAGGAACGCGCTGTCGTCCGCCAGGGGCGGTACCAGCACGAAACCATCGGAACCGAAGTGGCCAAGCAGCTCGTCGGTTTCCGCCAGCGACGCTGGGCTGGCGTACGCCAGCGGCGCGAGCACCAGGTGGTAGTGCATGGCGCGGCAGGCCGCCAGCACGCCTGCCTGGATCTCCATGATGTAGTTCTGGGACGGGTTGTCGTATGCGAACGTCAGCATGAAGCTGCGCTGCTCGGCGAGGCTGCGCGCGCTGTGGCTGGGCCGGTATTGCAGGCGCGACACCGCTTCCAGCACCCGCTCCCGGGTCTGCGGCGTCACGCCCGGCTCGTGGTTGAGGACACGCGAGACGGTCTTGATGGACACGCCGGCCGCTGCGGCCACCGCATCGATGCTGATCCGCACGCGGCCGCCTCCTGGCGCCTGCGACATGGGCACCTCCTGCCCTGCATACGCAGGCCGGGGCGGCAGCCGGCCGCAGCTTCTCCGCGAGCGCCGAGGGCCTGCCGGAAAGCCGCAGGCAACGGAACAGGCGCCACCGCGAATGGGGTAGTTGCGGGGACGGGGGCGCCCCCAACGCGCAAGTACGACCTTGCCTGCCACGGAGGCCCCCCGGCGCTTCCATGCTGCAGTGCCGGTTGACCTGCGTCGCGCAGGGCGCAAGGCTTGCCGCTTCGCCACCACCGGACGCGCGCATGACGCTTGCAGCAAGACTTGGCTGGATCGCGCTGTCGGTCTTCGCGGCGTTCTGCCTGGGTACGGTGGCGCTGTCGCGCGGCGAGTCGATCAACGCGATCTGGCTGGTGGCGGCCTCGGTGGCGGTGTTCGCCATCGCATTCCGCTTCTACTCGCGCTTCATCGCCGACAAGGTGCTGGCGGTCGACCGCACGCGGGCGACGCCGGCGTGGCGGCGCAACGACGGGCTGGACTACGTGCCGACCCATCGCGGGATCGTGTTCGGCCACCACTTCGCGGCCATCGCGGGCGCGGGCCCGCTGGTCGGACCGGTGCTCGCCGCGCAGATGGGCTACCTGCCCGGGACGCTGTGGATCCTGGTCGGCGTGGTGCTGGCCGGCGCGGTGCAGGACATGATGATCCTGTTCTTCTCAACCCGGCGCGACGGGCGCTCGCTGGGCGACATGATCCGCACGGAGCTGGGTTCGGCGGCCGGCGTATGCGCCATGGTCGGGATCCTGATGATCATGGTGATCCTGCTGGCGGTGCTCGCGCTGGTGGTGGTGAAGGCGCTGGCGGAAAGCCCGTGGGGCACGTTCACGGTGGCGCTCACCATTCCCATCGCGCTGCTGATGGGCGTGTACCTGCGCTACATCCGGCCGGGACGGATCCTGGAAGTGTCGGTGCTCGGCTTCGTGCTGCTGCTGCTGTCGATCTGGCTGGGCGGCAAGGTGGCCGCACATCCGGTGTGGGCCGAATGGTTCCACCTGGAAGGCACCACGCTGGCGTGGCTGCTGATCGGCTACGGCTTCATCGCCGCGGTGCTGCCGGTGTGGCTGCTGCTGGCACCGCGCGATTACCTGTCCACCTTCCTCAAGATCGGCACGGTGCTGTTGCTGGCGGTGGCGATCCTGTTCGCCGCGCCGGACCTGCAGATGCCGGCGGTGACGCGCTTCGTGGATGGCACCGGCCCGGTGTTCGCAGGGTCGCTGTTCCCGTTCCTGTTCATCACCATCGCCTGCGGCGCGGTGTCGGGCTTCCACGCGCTGGTGTCCTCGGGCACCACGCCCAAGCTGCTCGACAACGAAGGCGACATCCGCCTGGTGGGCTACGGCGGCATGCTCATGGAAGCCTTCGTGGCGATCATGGCGCTGGTGGCGGCCAGCGTGCTGCAGCCGGGCGTGTACTTCGCCATGAACGCGCCCGCGGCGCTGATCGGAACCACCGTGGAATCCGCCGCGGCCGCGATCTCGGGCTGGGGATTCGTGCTGACGCCGGACGTGCTCACCGCCACCGCGGCGGAGATCGGCGAACAGAGCATCCTCTCGCGTACCGGTGGCGCACCCACGCTGGCGGTGGGCATGGCGCAGATCCTGCACGGCCTGGCCGGCGGCGAAGGGATGATGGCGTTCTGGTACCACTACGCGATCCTGTTCGAAGCGCTGTTCATCCTGACCACGATCGACGCGGGCACGCGCGTGGCGCGCTTCATGCTGCAGGACCTGGTGGGCATGGCGTATGCGCCGTTCAAGTCCACCGAGAGCCACGTGGCCAACGTGGCCTGCACGGGCGCCGCGGTGGCGATGTGGGGTTACTTCCTCTACCAGGGCGTGGTGGATCCGCTGGGCGGCATCAACACCCTGTGGCCGCTGTTCGGCATCGCCAACCAGATGCTGGCGGGACTGGCGCTGGTGTTCGCCTGCGTGGCGCTGGTGAAGATGAAGCGCGAGCGCTACCTGTGGGTGCCGCTGCTGCCCACGGCGTGGCTGCTGATCTGCACGATGACCGCCGGCTGGCAGAAGCTGTTCCACGAAGACCCGAAGATCGGCTTCCTGGCCAATGCACGCAAGTTCGCCGACGCCGCCGCGCGAGGCGAAGTGCTCGCGCCGGCGAAGTCGCTGGACGAGATGCAGCGCGTGGTGTTCAACAACACGCTCAATGCCGGGCTGTGCACGCTCTTCATGGCGGTGGTGGTGGCCACCGTGTTCTTCGGGGTGCGCGCGGCGCTGGCGGCCCGCCGCAGCGCCACGCCCACCGCGCAAGAGACCGAGCATGTCGCGTTCGATGCCCTCGCCCGCTGAGCGGCTGCGGCGCGCCTGGGCGTTCGCGGCGCGGCTGGCGCGTCAGGCGATCGGCCTGCCCGACTACGACACGTACGTGGCGCACGTCCGCGACCGCCATCCGGGCGTCGTGCCGATGGAGCGCGACGCCTTCTTCCGGGAGCGCATGCAGGCGCGCTACGGGCGCGGGCGGTCGCGCTGCTGCTGAGCGTGGCGCGCGGCTCGCGTGTGTACACGCGCACGGTCATCCCGGGCGCAGCGCTGGGCCTGCGTTCCCCCGAAGGGCACGCAAAGCCGATCCCCGATGGCATCCGGGATGGCGGAAAGCGAGGCCTCCCGGGGCTTGGACGTGGCGATCGTGCTGAAGGTCGATCCCGGCCACGCTCGTGCGTCGCTCGACTGAATCCGACCCCAAGGCCGCCGCCATGCTGACGCTGTACGCGCATCCGTTCTCGTCCTACTCGCAGAAGGTGCTGATCGCGCTGTGGGCGAATGAGATCGCCTTCGACTACCGGATGCTGGAAGACCCCAACGCCGCGCGCGAGTGGGAGGCGCTGTGGCCGATCAGGCGCTTTCCGGTGCTGGTGGATGACGGACGCATGGTGTTCGAGGCCAGCGCGATCCTGGAACACCTGGACGCGCATCATCGGGGCCCGGTTCCGCTGGTGCACGGCGACGGCGTGGAAACCCGCATGCTCGACCGGTTCTTCGACCATTACGTGATGGAGCCGATGCAGAAGATCGTGCTCGACCACCGCCGAGAACCGGGCCAGCGCGATCCAGCGGGCGTGGCCGAAGCGCACGCACTGCTGGAGCGTGCGTACGCGTGGCTGGACCAGCACATCGCCACGCGCACCTGGGCGCAGGGCGATGCCTTCGGCATGGCCGACTGCGCCGCCGCACCCGCGCTGTTCTACGCGGACTGGGTGCACCCCATCGGCCATGCGCGGGTGTACGCGCGCGCCTACCGCGCGCGGCTGCTCGCCCACCCCGCGGTGGTGCGCGCCGTGGACGAGGCGCGTCCCTATCGCGGCTACTTCCCGCCC
The DNA here is from genome assembly GCA_964425695.1 of uncultured Pseudoxanthomonas sp. Taxonomy (GTDB): domain Bacteria; phylum Pseudomonadota; class Gammaproteobacteria; order Xanthomonadales; family Xanthomonadaceae; genus JAKPBU01. Next base: position 22,002 of record CAYRNF010000022.1, on the reverse strand, counting down.
GGGGCACCGGACCGCGACTGACCCGCCGCGCGCACGCGTCCACCGCGCCCGGACGCCACCCCTACCAGCGGTCGTGCGCGCTGCCCGCCCACTGGCCGCGGCGGCGCCGGTCCGCGCCGTTGCGGCGGTCGCCCCTGTCCGGTTCGAAGCGGATCTCCTCGCGCCGGTCGCGGCCCTGCCTGCGTTCCACGCCGCTGCGTCGCTCACCGGCGCGACAGCCCGGTGCGATGGGTTCGGTCCCGCGCATGCCCGCCTCCTGCCGCCTGGGTCACCCGCGGGTCAACGCAGGAACCGGCCACATGCGGCAACGCAGACAGGCCGCCGCGCACCCCAACGTCCGGATCCACCATCGGCGGGCTGCTGCGTGGCCGTCAAGGCACGGGCGATCCATTCATCACGCGGGCAGCGGCGGGCGGCGGTGCCGTGCCCCTACGCTGCGCTGGTCACTTCCACCCGGAGGTCTCCTGCCTGCGGCGGCTCGCGGGCTGCCGACGGTACGGGGACCTCCCGCCCGCAGCCACCGCTTCCGGCAGGCGTTCAACGACAGCTGCGACGCGGGCGCGCTCGGAGGCAAGCCACCTGCTGCCGAAACAGCCGATGACGCGCTCCTCAGCGCCGCTTCGCGCAGCGCGGGTGACCCCGAGACCGCAGCCGTCGCGGCCGCGCGGGTGCGCGATGCGCCGCAGACGGGCGATCGCGAAGTGATGCTGTCGCTGGCGGCCGCGCTGGATGCCTAAGACAACCCGGGCCGCCCGCTGAACTGATCGCCAGCAAGGCAAGGATGGACGGGTTGCTTGCGCCTTCCCGCCCATCCGGCCGGGGCACGCGCAGCGCCGCGCAGCCGCAGGATTACGCGCCGGCGAGCGCCTTCAGGACCAGACCCAGCAACCACGCTGCGAAGGTGCCGGTGGCATAGCCCAGGGCGCCCAGCAGCGCACCCACCGGTGCCAGCGCCGGATGGAAAGCGGACGCCACCACCGGCGCCGAGGCCGGGCCGCCCACGTTGCTCTGCGAACCGATGGCGAAGTAGAAGAACGGCACGTTGAGCAGCCGACCCAGCACCCACAGCAACGCGATGTGGAAACCGAGCCACACGAAGCCGAGCAGCAGCAGCAGCGGCTTCTCCAGCAGCTTGCCGATCTCCATCTGCATGCCGATCGCCGCGATCAGGAAGTACAGGAACAGTTGTCCGATCGTGGAGGCGCCTGCGCCGTCGAGCGAGCGGGCCCGGGTGAAGCTCAGCCCCAGTCCCGCGAATGTGCAGATCGCCACGATCCACACGAACGGCTCGTGCAGGCCGATCCGGCTGGCCCACGCAAACGTCTGCCCGAACGCGGCCGACAACGGGGTGGCGATGAAGTGCGCCAACCCCACGATGCCGAAGGCCAGGCCGATGATGAGCATGTAGTCGGTCAACGTGGCCACGCGCTCGTGCTGCGCCTTGTAGGCGGCCACGCGCTCTTTCAGGTCTTCCAGCGCGCCCACGTCGGCGCCGCTGCGTGCATCGATCGCGCCGGCCTTGCTGGCCAGGAAGATCAGCAATGCCATCCACGCATAGCCCACGCCCACGTCGACCACCGCGAACTGGCCGAACGTGGTGGCGTCCACGTCGAAGATCTCCTTCATCGCCAGCATGTTGGCGCCGCCGCCGATCCAGCTGCCGGCCAGCGCGGCCATGCCGGCCCAGGTGTCGCCGGCCATGGTCGCCGGGAACAGCGCACGCATCACCAGGAACGCGATCACGCCGCCCAGCATGATGCTCAGCGACGCACCCGCGTACATGGCCAGCAGCTTGGGCCCCAGCCGCACGATCGCCCTGAAGTCCACGGTCAGCGTCAGCAGCACCAGCGCCGCCGGCAGGAGCACGCGGCTGGCCACCGGGTTGTAGAGCTTGCTCGCAGCGCCGTCGATCAGGCCCACGCTGTTGTAGATGCCCGGCAGGAAATAGCACAGCAGCAGTGGCGGCACGAAGGCGTAAAACTTCTTCCAGGGCCCCGCGGTGCGCGACGCACTCCAGAACACCGCACCCAGCGTGGCCGCGATCAAGCCGAAGACTACGATGTCATTGGTGATCAGCGCGGTGCTGACGGCGGCGGGATCGGTCGGGGCAGCCATTCGGTTTCCGGCAAGGGGTGCGGAGCGGGGAGCGTGCGCGCCCCGCGCAGTGCGAGAGCGTTACGGGCCGATGTGCTTCTTCAGCCAAGCGTTGACGGTGTCATGCCACTGCACGCTGTTCTGCGGCTTGAGCACCCAGTGGTTCTCGTCCGGGAAGTACAGCAGCTGCGACTCGATGCCGCGCCGCTGCAATGCGGTGAACGCGGACAGGCTCTGGTCGATGGGCACGCGGAAATCGTTCTGCCCGGCCACGATCAGCGTGGGCGTCTTCCACTTCTGCACGTGGCGTGCCGGGTTGAAGCGCTCATAGTTCTCCGGCTCGTCCCACACGGTGCCGCCGAACTCCCATTCGGTGAACCACAGTTCCTCGGTCACCAGGCCCATCGAGCGCGTGTCGAACACGCCGTTGTGCGTAACCAGGCACTTGAACGGCGCCTCGCCGCCGCGCTCGAACCAGTTGCCGGCGATCCAGTTGGTCATGTAGCCGCCGTAGCTGGCGCCGAGCGCGCAGGCCTTCTCACCGTCGAGGAAGGCGTACTTCTGCTGCGCGGCTTTCCAGCCCTTCTGCAGGTCTTCCAGCGGCCGGTCGCCCCAATGCCGGGTGATCGCGTCGGTGAACGCCTGGCCGTAGCCGGTGGAGCCGTGGAAGTCGATCATCACCACCGCATAGCCCTGCCCCGCATACGTCTGCGGATTCCAGCGATAGCTCCAGCCGTCGCCGAAGCTGCCCTGCGGGCCGCCGTGGATCAGGAACGCGACCGGATAGGTTTGCCCTGCCTGATAGTTCCACGGCTTGACCACGTAGCCGTGCACGGTGTTGCCGCTCCAGCCCTTGAAGGTGAACTGTTCGTAGTCGCCCCAGCGCACGTCGGGCAGCATTTCCCCTGCGCTGGGCGTGATGGCGCGCACAGGCGCGCCGCCGACGCCGCCGGTGAACAGCTGGTCTCCGCTCTTGAGCGTGTTGCGCGTGAAGACCAGCGTCGGTCCGGCCATGTCGAACGCGGAGACGCTGCCATCGCCCACCACCCGGGTCACGCCGCCGCTGGCGATGTCCACCGCGAACAGCGGGTGCTGCCCGGTGTCCTGCGCCGTGGTGTAGATGGTCTTGCCGTCCTGCGACAAGGTGATGCCGTCGGCCGAGCGGTCCCACTTCGGCGCGATCTCGCGCGTGGTGCCCGTGGACAGGTCCATGGCCATCAGCGCCAGCCGGTCGGCTTCGAAGCCGGGGCGCTTCATCGCGCGGTAGTACAACGTGGCGCCGTCGCTGCTGAACACCGGGCCGGCGTCCCATGCCGCGTTCGACGCGGTGAGGTTCTTCGCGGCACCGCTGCCATCGGCGCTGACCTGGTACAGGTCGAAGTTGGTGGACCACGGTTCCTCGCGGTCGCCCTTGCGCGCGCTGAACACCAGGCTGTCGCCGTCCGGCGCCCAGGCCAGGTCCGACAGATCGCCGAACGGCTTCGAGGGCACGTCGGCGGCCAGGTCGGCGCCCACCAGCGTTGCCGACTTGACGGGCGACTTGCCGCCGAGCCCGGCGACGAAGATGCGGTTGTAGCGGCCATCGGCCCAGGTGTCCCAGTGGCGGACGAACAGGCGGTCGTACAGCACGCCGCTGGCTTTCTCCTTGCCCGTCTCGTCCATGCGCTTCTTCGTGCACGCCAGGTCCGATCCGCAATCGGCGAAGGCGCCCATCGCAAGCGCCACGCGCTGTCCGTCCGGCGACAGCTTGAAGCCGTCCACGTCGACGGGCAGGTCGGTGAGCTGGCGCGGCGTGCCGCCGGCCACGGGCTGCGCGTACAGCTGCGAGCTGCCGTTCTTGGCGCTGAGGAAGTAGACCGTCCTGCCGTCCGGAGAGAATTCCGGCGAGTTCACGTTCCAGCCTTCCGGCGTGAAGCGCTTCGGCGGCGCGGCGTCGCGCGCCATGAGGTCCTCGATCCACAGCGAGGTATTGGACTTGTTGGCGTCCAGGTCGGCCACGCGCTTGGCGAACACGACCTTGCGCCCGTCCGGCGACAGCACGGGCGACGAGTAGCGGTCCATCGCGGCCAGGTCGCGGACTTCGAAGCCACGCTGGGCCTGCGCGAACGCGGGCAACGCGAGCAGGACGGCGGCGGACAGCAGGGCTTGGCGCAGTTTCATGGCGTCTCCGGAAAAATTCGCTTGCGTGTTCTTGCCGCCGGTAGCGGCAGGCGAACCGGCGCCGCCTGGCGCCGGTCGCGTGGGGCCTTACATCGGGCCGGGTTCCGCGTTGCCGAGGGTCGGCTTGGACTTGGCACCGGCGCGATACAGCAGCCAGCCGACGATCGCCAGCACCAGCAGGCCGACGATCTCACCCTGCTGGAACGCTTCGGGCAGCACCAGCACGTCGCGATCCTTCGATGCGTAGATCGCCACGCCCACCGCGATGCCCATCAGCGCTTCGCCCGTGATCAGGCCGGCCGCGAACAGGGTGCCGGGGCGATGCAGGCGGTCGCGCGCGGCTTCGTCCTTGGTGCCCACCATGCCGTGGCGGCGCTCCACCAAGTACGCCAGCAGGCCACCGAGGAAAATCGGCACCATCAGCTCGAGCGGCAAGTAGATGCCGATCGCCGCGGCCAGCACCGGCACGCGGAAGGACGAGCCGCGCGACTTGAGCGTCTCGTCGATGGCGATGATGACCGCGCCGATAACCGCGCCGATGGCGATGATGCCCCATGGGAGGGCGCCGCCGAACAGTCCCTTGGCCACCGAGGCCATCAGGGTCGCCTGCGGCGCGGACAGCGGGTTCGGATGCTCCGCGGTGGGCGCGCCGATGCCATAGGCTTCGGACAGCACGTTCAGCACCGGCGCCATGATCAGCGCGCACGAGAACGCACCGATGCCGAGCATGAGCTGCTGTTTCCACGGCGTGGCGCCAACCAGGTAACCGGCCTTCAGGTCCTGCAGGTTGTCGCCGCCGACCGCGGCCGCGCAGCACACCACCGCGCCGATCATGATCGCGGCCACCGCGCCCAGGGGCGCGCCCGCGACGCCCACGGCCATGCGGCCGCTTTCGCCCAGCAGCACCAGCAGCACCGCGGAGGCGAACAGGATCGTGGCGATGGTGATGCCCGACACCGGGTTGTTGGACGAGCCCACCAGTCCCGCGAGGTAGGCGGACACCGACACGAACAGGAAGCCGGCCACGATCATGATGATCGCCATGGGGATGCTCACGTGCCACATGCCTACGATCGCCTGGTACAGCAGCAGCAACGGCACCACGAACACCACCAGCGCGATCAGCATCCACTTCATCGGCAGGTCGCGCTCGGTCTCGGCCACGGTGACGCTGGAGCCCGCGCGCGCCGCGGCAATGCCGCTCTTCACGCCGGACAGCAGCGACTTGCGCAGCGAGAACAGCGTCCATACGCCGCCGATCAGCATGGCGCCAACGCCCAGGTAGCGGATCTTCGCCGACCAGATCGCGCCGGCGGCGTCTTCCGCACCCGCGCCGGCGATGCTTGCCGCCAGGGCCGGGTCGCTGCCCAAAAACATCGCGTGGTAGGCCGGGATGGCGATGTGCCAGGACAGGATGCTGCCCGACAGCACCACGATGCCGATGTTCAGCCCCACGATATAGCCCACGCCCAGCAGCGCCGGCGACAGGTTCGTGCCCAGGTAGCCCAGGTACTTTCCGAAGAAGCCTGCGCCCGCGGCGGTGTCGGGGATGATGCGCATGCCGCTGTGCGCGGCCATCTTCAGCACCGCACCGATCGCGGCGGAGAACGCCAGCAGCTTCAAGCCAGGGCCCGGGTTCTCGCCTGCCTTCAGGACTTCCGCAGCTGCCTTGCCCTCGGGGAACGGCAGCGGATCCTCGACGATCATCGAGCGCCGCAGCGGCACCGAGAACAACACGCCGAGCAGGCCGCCCAGACCGGCGATGGCGAGCACCCACGAGTACTGGAAGCTGTCCCAGTAGCCCAGGATGATCAGCGCCGGAATGGTGAAGATGACGCCCGCCGCGATCGACGACCCGGCCGACGCGCCGGTCTGCACGATGTTGTTCTCCAGGATCGTGCCGCCGCCCAGCAGCCGCAGCACTCCCATCGACACCACGGCCGCCGGGATCGCGGTCGCCACGGTCAGGCCTGCGAACAGCCCCAAATAGGCATTCGCGGCGGACAGCACCACCGCCAGGATGATCGCCAGCAGGACGGCGCGGAAGGTGAGCTGCGGGGTGCCGCGCGCGCTCGCGGGGTTGTCGGGATGCATCGGGGCTCCGGGGCCTTTCGAGGTCGCGACAACCTAAGCGTTGCGGCAGGCCAAGTCCAGCCAGCGCACCCGGCCCGATCCCGCGCCGAAGCGCCGCTTAGCGACCATGCGGCGGCGCACGGAGCGCCGCCGCGGAACCGGCGCAGAACCGGCGCGCTACCTGGTGGCGGTGGCGCTGGAGGCGACCTTGCCCCCGATGTGACGCCCCAGGAAGGCGAGCAGCTTCTCGTAGTACGCCTTGCGGTTGGCCTCGACGTAGAAGCCGTGCCCTTCGTTCGGATAGTACAGCGTCTCCACCGGCCTGCCGGCCGCGATCAGCGCCCGTTCCATCATCTTGGTGTGTTCGATCGGGGTGCGCTTGTCCTCGCCACCCGCCGCCAGGAACACCGGCACCTTGATCCGGTCGGCCATGCGGTTGGGCGAGACCGCCGCCAGCTGGTCGCGCTCGCCGATCCATTCGCGCAGGTAGGTTTCGCCGGAGCCGCGCTGCTGGATGTCGCCGTGCGTATGCATGGTGGGCAGGTCGTACGCGCCGACATAGCCCACGGCGCACCGGTACAGGTCCGGCTCCTTCGCCACGCCCATCAGCGCGGCGTACGCGCCGTAGCTCGCGCCGTAGATGCAGATGCGGCGTGCGTCCGCATGACCCTGCGAGATAGCCCACCTGGTGGCGTCGGTAACGTCGTCCTGCATCTTGCCGCCCCACTCGCGCGCGCCGGCCTTGCGGAAGGCACGGCCATAGTTGCCCGAGCCCCGGAAGTTGACCTGCAGTACCGCGTAGCCCGCCGCGGCGAGCATCTGCCGGTCGCCGTCAAAATCCCAGTCGTCGAAGATGCCGAACGGGCCGCCGTGCGGCATCACCACCATCGGCAGGTTCTTGTCCGAGCCTCCCGCGGGAATCGTGAGATAGCCCTTCAGCGGCAGGCCGTCGCGTGCGGCGAGCGACACCGGGCGCGTCTCGGCCATCTTGGCCGGATCGAACCAGTTGCGGCGGCTGATCAGGTGCTCCGCCTTGCGCGCTTCGTTGTCGAAGATGTAGAAGTCGCCCGGGTTGCGGTCGCTGCCGGTGCGGACGAGGCTCAGCTTCCCGTCGGCCGTGCTGGAGGTGATCACCGGGAAATCGCCCGGGAATGCCGCCTCGAGGCTGCGTTGCTGGCGCGCCTCCGGCGATTTGGGATCGAAGAACGCGGCACGCCGCTTGCCATCCATGAACATCACCCCGACCGGGACGGACGTCCCCGCTCGATAGATCGCATGCAGCGGATCGGTATCGTCGTCGCGCAACACCTCCGTGCGCTTGCCGCTGGCCATGTCCATCGCGACGATGGAGTCGGGACCATTCGCATGCTCGACCTGCAGGTACGCCGTGGCATTGTCCGCGGAGAAGCCTAGTGGCGCTTCGATGCGGTTGCTCGCCGCCTCATCGTTTACAAGGTCCCACGCACCGCCCGTCGTCCTGCGCGCGTACAGCTTGTTGATGTTGTCAATGCCAGCGCCGTGCGCGAACCTCACTTCGCCGCTGTTGTCCGTCGTAAAGCGCGCATTGCGCACCGGCGCGCGCGCCACAGGCGTGCGTCGTCCGGACCGCACGTCCATCCGTTCCAGCCGTGTGTACGGGTCGGACGTGAAGGGCATGACTGAGACAAGGACGTTGTGATCATCGTCTGGCAGGTCGTCGACCAGGTAAGCCGCGATCAGCTCAGCCTTCTTGCCCTTGATATTGGTTCCGAGTTGCTGACGCCCTACCCGCTGCCCGATCAGGATATCGGCCGTCCCGCTCGTGCTCAGCGCATAAATCTCCCCGAGGGACTGCGGCTGGTCCAGCGCGCCGAACTTCTCGACGACCGACAGCAGCACGCGCTCGGAACTGACCCAGTCGAAGTCGGAGACGTGCGTGAACTTGCCGGTGCTGAAGGTGCCGACAACCTTGTTGTCGGATCGCCGCAGCAGCACCAGGATCGTGCGATCCTCAAGCGGCACAGTGGCCGCGTAGTGCGCGCCGTCGGGCGAAAGTTCAATCGCGCCGAACTGGTCGCGCTTCACGAATGCATCCACATCGACCGCGCGGGCGCCGGGCGCGAACGCCAACGCCGCCACCGTGGCCATCGCCACCCACTCGCTACGAATCCCCATTCATGTTGCTCCTTGTCCCCTGGACGGCCACGCGACGACGGGCCGGCGAGGCAACCGCCCCCGCGGCAGCATCCTGCCCTAGAGCGCTCGTGACGCCAAGACGCCAGCCAGCGCCTCGCGCCATTCCGGGAGCGTGACCGCGAAATCACCGGCAAGACGCGACGTATCCAGGCATGAGTACGCAGGACGGCGCGCCGGCGTGGGGTATTCCGCGGTGGTGATGGGAACGACGCTCGGCGCTCTGGGCAGCAGGCCGGCCTGGACGGCGTACCGCATGATTTCCTCCGCGAAACCGTGCCAACTGGTGGCGCCGGTGGCGGTCAGGTGCCAGGTGCCAGACGCTGGCGAACCGGTCCGCAACGCTTGCGCGGTGCAGTCCGCGATCAGCGCGGCCGGGGTGGGCGTGCCCACCTGGTCGGCGACCACGCGCAGTTCATCGCGCTCCGCGCCCAGCCGCAGCATGGTGCGCAGGAAGTTGTGGCCATGCAGGCCATACACCCAGGCGGTGCGGAAGATCATGTGCCTGCAGCCGCCCACGCGGATCGCGTCCTCGCCTGCGAGCTTGCTTTCGCCGTAGACGCCCAGCGGATTGGTCGGGTCGCTCTCCCGGTACGGGCGGCTCGCAGTGCCGTCGAACACATAGTCGGTGGAGTAATGCACCAGCAGCGCATCGCGCGCCGAGCAGGCGGCGGCCAGTCTCGCAGGAGCTTCCGCGTTGACGCGCCAGGCGGCCTCGCGATCGGTTTCGGCGCGGTCCACGGCGGTGTAGGCGGCAGCGTTGACGACCACGTCTGGCGCGACCCGGCCCACCAGTTGGGCAAGGGAATCGGGATTGTCGAAGTCCGCGCGTTCGCACTCGGCACCGCTGTCCAGCCGGCCATTGCGGGTTGCAGCGACCACATCACCCACCGTCGCCAGACTACGCCGGCACTCGGTGCCCACCTGGCCGTTCGCGCCCAGCAGCAGGATCCTCATTGCACGTCCTTCACGGGGTATAGGTCGGCAGCCGTTCCGGCGCGACTTCCTCGAGGAAGGGCGCGCGCGCATCCTTTTCCGAAAGAGACGGCTCGGCGATCGGCCAGTCGATGGCCAGGGCGGCATCGTTCCAGCGGACGCCCGCGTCAGCGTCGCGGTCGTACGTCTCGGTGCACAGATAGGTGAACGTGGCGGTATCGCTCAGCACGCAGAAGCCGTGCGCGAAGCCTTCCGGAATCCAGAAATGGCGCTTGTTGTCGGCGCTGAGGACCACGGCGGTCCAGCGCCCGAACGTCGGCGAACCGCGGCGGATGTCGACGGCGACGTCCCAGACCTCGCCCTCGGTCACCGACACGAACTTGCCCTGTGGCTTCGGCCACTGGTAATGCAGGCCGCGCAGCACGCCGCGCGTCGAGCGCGAGACGTTGCCCTGGGCGAAGGAGAGGTCCAGGCCGTGGGCGCGCAGCTTGTCGCGATTGAACGATTCGTAGAAGAAGCCGCGGTCGTCGCCGAACACCTGCGGCTCGAACACCAGGCACCCCGGCAGCTCGGTCTCGATGATCTTCATTCGACGCGCCCGTGCTCGAGCAGGCTCAGCAGGTACTGCCCGTAGCCGTTCTTGGCCAGCGGCGCGGCAAGCTGGCGCAGGGCGCCGTCGTCGATCCAGCCGTTGAAGTACGCGATCTCCTCGGGGCAGCACACGCGCAGGCCCTGGCGCTTCTCGATGGTCTCGATGTACATCGACGCTTCGACGAGGGATTCGTGCGTGCCGGTATCCAGCCAGGCGTAGCCCCGCCCCATCTTTTCGAGGTGAAGCGAACCGTCTTCCAGGTAGCAGCGGTTGAGGTCGGTGATTTCCAGTTCGCCGCGCGGCGACGGCGCGAGGTCCTTCGCGTAGTCGCACACGCGCCCGTCGTAGAAGTACAGGCCGGTGACGGCATAGTTGGACTTCGGACTGGACGGCTTCTCCTCCAGGCCCACCACGCGCCCTGCCGCGTCGAACTCGGCCACGCCGTAGCGTTCGGGATCGTTGACCCAATAGCCGAACACGGTCGCGCCGTGCTCGCGCTCGTCCGCACGGCGCAGCAGGTCGGTGAGGCCGTGTCCGTAGAAGATGTTGTCGCCCAGCACCAGGCAGCTCGGGCTTCCGGCCAGGAACTCGCGGCCGATCAGGAATGCCTGCGCGAGGCCGTCCGGGCTGGGCTGCACCGCGTACTCGATCTGCATCCCCCACTGCGAACCGTCGCCCAGCAGGTTGCGGAACAGCGCCTGCTCGTGCGGGGTGTTGATGATCAGCACTTCGCGGATCCCGGCGAGCATCAGCGTGCTCAGCGGGTAGTACACCATCGGTTTGTCGAAGACCGGCAGCAGCTGCTTGCTGATGGCGCGGGTGATTGGATACAGCCGCGTACCGGACCCGCCGGCCAGGATAATTCCTTTTCGAAGCTCGCCCTTGCGCGCCGTCATGCCGCCGCCCCGATGCGCTCCAGGCGATAGCTGCCGTCGAGCACGCGCTGCACCCATGCCTGGTTGTCGAGGTACCAGTCGACGGTCTCTGCAATACCGCGCTCGAAGGTGTACTTCGGTTCCCAGCCGAGCTCGTCGCGCAGCTTGGAGGCGTCGATGGCATAGCGGCGGTCATGCCCGGGTCGGTCGGCCACGTAGGCGATCTGGGATTCACGCGGTTGGCCATCCTCGCGCGGGCGGCGCTCGTCGAGCAGGGCGCAGATGGCCTTGACCACCTCGATGTTCTGCATCTCGGCGTTGCCGCCGACGTTGTAGGTCTCTCCCACCCGGCCGTTGCGCAGCACGGTGCGGATCGCCTCGCAGTGGTCGGAAACGAACAGCCAGTCGCGCACCTGCTTGCCGTCGCCGTACACCGGCAGCGGTTCGCCCGCCAGCGCCTTGGCGATCACCAGCGGGATGAGCTTCTCCGGGAAGTGGTAGGGCCCGTAGTTGTTCGAACAGTTGGTGGTGAGTACCGGCAGGCCGTAGGTGTGATGGAAGGCGCGCACGAGATGGTCGGACGCGGCCTTGGAGGCCGAGTACGGCGAGTTGGGCGCATACGGGGTGGTTTCCGTGAACTTGCCCGTCTCGCCGAGCGTGCCGTACACCTCGTCGGTGGACACGTGCAGGAAGCGGAACGCGTCCTTCGCGTCGCCTTCCAGCGCCTTCCAGTAGTCGCGCACGGATTCCAGCAGCGCCAGCGTGCCCACCACGTTGGTCTGCACGAACGCGGCCGGCCCGTCGATGGACCGGTCCACGTGGCTTTCCGCGGCAAAGTTGAGCACCGCGTCGGGCCGGTGCTCCGCGAGCAGGCGGTCCACCAGCGCGCGGTCGCCGATATCGCCGTGCACGAACACGTGGTCGGGATTGCCTTCCAGCGAACGCAGCGTGTCCAGGTTGCCGGCGTAGGTCAGCGCGTCGAGGTTGACGACCCGGACGCCGGTGGCGACCGCCTCCCGCACGAAATTACCGCCAATGAAACCGGCGCCGCCGGTGACCAGCCATGTCGGCACAATTTGCTCCTGAATTGAAGGATGAACGCCCTGCCCGCACCGTACGCGTGCGTTCAGAACGGAATATCGTCGTCCGCGAAGTCGTCCGCGAACGGCTGCGGCTGGGCCTGGCGCTGGGCCGGGGCCTCGCGCCGCTGCGGTGCCTGGCGCTGCGGGCGGTCGCCGCCGCCGGCATAGTCGCCGCGCTCGCCGCCGCTCCCGCCGCCGCCCAGCATCTGCATCTCGTCGGCGACGATGTCGGTGGTGTAGTGCTTGACGCCGTCCTTGTCGTAGGAGCCGTACTCGAGGCGGCCCTCGATGTAGACCTGGCGCCCTTTCTTCAGGTACTCGCCGGCGATCTCGCCGAGCTTGCCGAACAGCTTGACGCGGTGCCACTCGGTCTTTTCCTGCTGGTTGCCGTCCCGGTCCTTGCGTACCGAGGTGGTGGCCAGGCTGAGCGTGGTGATGGCCATGCCACCCTGGGTGTACTTCACGTCGGGATCGTTGCCCAGGTTGCCGAGCAGGATCACCTTGTTAACGCCGCGCGCCATCGGGATTCCTTCGTCTTCGTCCGGCCGCGGATCGCGGCAGTCGGCATTGAAGTATAGCGGCCGGGGCCGGGGCTATCGGACAACGCCGCGGCCACGCCTAGGCGGTTTCCCCAAGGCGGCCGCAGCGTCGTTGCGGGGCGCCCTCCTATAATCGCGGCCCCTCCCCCGCACCGCGCCCATGGATCACGCGACCGCCACGCGCCCGCCCGACCTGCCCGCGATCCAGGCGCTGGTGCGCGACGACATGCAGCAGGTCGACGCCCTGATCCGCCGACGCCTGGCGTCCGACGTGGTGCTGATCAACCAGGTAGCCGAATACATCATCGGCGCCGGCGGCAAGCGCCTGCGTCCCATGCTGCTGCTGCTGGCCGGCCGTGCGCTGGGCCACGGCGGCGCCGACGCGCACCAGCTGGCGGCCGTGGTCGAGTTCATCCACACCGCCACGTTGCTGCACGACGACGTGGTGGACGAATCCGACCTGCGCCGCGGCCGCAGCACCGCCAACGCGGTCTGGGGCAACGCGGCGAGCGTGCTGGTGGGCGACTTCCTTTACTCGCGCAGCTTCCAGCTGATGGTGGAACTGGACCGCATGGAGGTGATGCGGATCCTGGCGGACACCACCAACGCCATCGCCGAAGGCGAGGTGCTGCAGCTGTTGCACGTGCGCAACCCGGATACGGACGAAGCTGCCTATCTGCGAGTCATCGAGCGCAAGACGGCGGTGCTGTTCGCGGCGGCGACGCGCCTGGGCGCGCTGCTGGCAGGCGCCGATGCGCAGGTGCAGCAGCGATTGCACGACTACGGGCTGAATCTGGGCTATGCGTTCCAGATCGCCGACGATGTGCTGGATTACGCCGCAGATGCCGCGACCCTGGGCAAGAACCTGGGCGACGACCTGGGCGAAGGCAAGGCGACCCTGCCGCTGATCCGCGCCATGGCGCAATCCGGCCCGGATATGCGCGCGCGCCTGCGCGCCATCGTGGAAACCGGCGACGCTGACGCGCTGCCGGAGGCGGTCGCCGCGATCCATGCCACCGATGCGCTCGCATACAGCCGCGCCCGCGCCACGGCCTACGCCGATGCAGCGCAGGCGGCGCTGGATGGCCTGCCGGACAATCCCGCGACGGCCGCGCTGCGCGGCCTGGCGCAGTACGCCGTTCAGCGCGACCACTGAGTCGCCGCGGCGCCACCGGGGGCGATGCGGACTTTCAGCGCGTGAACCGGCTCCGGAAGAAGTCGCGGGCCATCTCGAAGGCGCGCTTCGCGGCGCGTTCGTCGTAGCGGCAGTTGCTGTCGGCGGGCTGGTCGGCGTCCTCGGGCTGCGAGAAACAGTGCCGCGCCCCGCCGAAATTGACGAACTGCCAGTCCGCCCCGGCCGCCTTCATCTCCCGCTCGAAGCCGGCGATCTGTGCAGTGGTCACGCGGGTGTCGTCGGCGCCGTTCAGCACCAGCACCGCGGTCCGCAGCCGCCCGTCTGCCGGACGGTAGCTGTCCAGGTTGCCGTGGAAGCTCACCACCCCACCCGGCAGCGCGGCGCCCGAACGCACCAGCTCGAGCGCAACGCCGCCGCCGAAGCAGAAGCCCAGCGCCCCCACCTTGCCGGCGTCCAGCGGCACCCCGGCCGCGGCCTGCGCCCGCAGCGTCTCCACCGCTCGCGCGGCGCGTTCGCGCAGGGTCTTGCCGCCATCGCCGTATGCCGCCCGCACCGCAGCCAGGGCTTCCTTGTCGTTCCGCGGACGGACATCGCGTCCGTAAACATCGGCCACCAGCACCACGTAATCGCGGCCCGCGACCGTGCGCGCCATCGCCAGCGCGTCGGCGCCCACGCCCATCCAGTTGGGAAACATCACCAGCCCGGGGCGGCGGCCCCGCTGCGCGTCGTCGTAGACCAGCATGCCGCTGAATTCCTGGTCGCCGATGCGCCATTGCATCGGCGTCTCCCGCATGGCGGCGAGGCCGGGCGCGGAGGCCAAACACAGTGCGGCATACAGCGCGATGCGAAGGCAACGTGTGGACATGGAGCGTCCTCGCGGTGGCGGCGAGCGCAAGCCTACCCCGCGCCGCGCCGCGCGCAATGCACTCACGCCACGCCCAGGCCCGGGATCGCGCTGATCGCGTCGGGGTCGAAGCCGGCCAGTTCCGCGAAATGCCGCCCGCGCGCCACGTAGTCGCGATACGCCCCGAAGCTGGGTGCGCCCGGAGACAGCAGCACCACGCCCTCGCCGGCCAGCGCCGTACGCGCCAGCGCCACGGCCTGGGCCAGGTCGCGCGCGGCGTGCAGCTGGAACCCGCACGCCGCCCGCAGGGGTGCCAGCAGCGCCTGGATACGCGGGCCGTTCTGGCCCATGGTCACGATCACGGCCGGTGCGCGACGGCGCATGGCCTGGACGAACGCCTCCCAGTCCAGGCCACGATCGTGCCCACCCAGCAGGATCGCCACCTGCCGGTCGCCGAACACCTCCAGCGCCGCCAGGCTGGCGTGCGGCGTGGTGCTGATCGAGTCGTTGACCCACAGCAGCCCGTCGCGCACGCCCAGAACCTGCAGGCGGTTCGGCAGCGGCTGGAAGGTGGTCGCGTGCGCGGCCAGCGACAGGGCGTCGTGTCCCAGCGCCTCGATGGCGGTGAGCACCGCGCACAGGTTGCTGCGGTTGTGGCGCCCGGCCAGCGGCACCAGCCGCGTATCCAGCACCTTGTCGTTGCCCCGGAAGAGCTCGTCCTCGCGCAGGTGCCAGCCGTCGGGGGTGCCGTACCAGCGCACGTCGCTGCGCGGCAGTTCGAGCCGCGACAGGCGCGCATCGCCCGCGTTGAGCACGGCGACGCGCGGCGCGGCCTGCGTCACCAGCGCCAGCTTGTCCTCGACGTAGCGCTGCTCGCTACCGTGCCAGTCCAGGTGTTCGGGGAACAGGTTGGTGACCACGGCCACGTGCGGGCGCACGCCGGACGCGGCGACATCGCGCGTCTGGTAGCTGGACAGCTCGATGGCCCAGTCGTCGGCCTGCGCGTCGAGCAGTTCCAGCAGCGGCATGCCGATGTTGCCCGCCAGCGCGGTGCGCTGCCCGCCGGCGCGCAGCAGGTGCGCCAGCAGCGCGGTGGTGGTGCTCTTGCCCTTGGTGCCGGTGACGCAGAGGGTGCGCGCGTCGGGGCGCTCGGCGAACCACAGCGCGGTGCCGCCCACGAAGCGCGTACCGCGCGCCGCCGCGAACGCGGCGGCCTCGCCGTAGGGACTGATGCCCGGCGATTTCACCACTACGTCGAACGCGGCGAGCTTTTCGCCAGTGGGATCGGTTTCCACCGCCAGCAGCGGATCGCCCAGCGCGGCGGCTTCCGCCGCCTCCTGCTGCGTGCACAACAGCGTCAGCTCACCTCCGAACCGCGGCGCGCCGTGCCCCGCAGCGTCCGGTACCGGCGAGCGCAGGGCCTGGTATGCGGCCCGGCCCTCGCGGCCCCAGCCCCACAGCGCGACGCGCTGCCCCTCAAGCGCCGAGATGCGCACGCAGGCGTTCCCACAGCGTGGCCGGCACGGCGTGCGTGTCGTCGGGGACCAGCAGCGGCTGCAGTGCCAGTTCGGCGCCGGCCAGCTGCGGCAGGATCTCCTGCGCGAAGCGCCGGACCACCGCGTCCTCGCGCCACTCGGGGCGCTGCGCCAGTGCCGCCATCGCCGCACGCGACTCGCGTCCTTCGCCGACGCATTCGAACGGCTTGTGGTCCTTGTATTCCAGCAGCGCGTCGTACCCGGCGACCTGCGCCGGATCATCGAGCAGGTTGCGGCCGAAGATGCCCACCAGGCGCGGCTTGGGCATGAACGGCGCCAGCGCCAGGAACACGAAGTGGCATTTGGGGCACACGCCGCACCAGCGGCTCGCGGGGCGTTCGCCCAGCAGGTGGAAGTTGCGGTTGCAGCTGGAGAAGTGCGCGTCGTAGCGGTCGGTGGCCGCGAACCGTCGGGCCACCGCCAGTTCGCTCAGCGGACGCAGCAGCGAGTAGTAGCGCAGGTCGGATGCCACGTGCCGGCGCACATGCGCGGCGAAATCGCGCTCGAACTGCCAGCCCTTGGACCACTGGTGGTTCACTTCGCGGGTGGCGGTGCCGTCGTCGGAGACGATGAGGCTGCCGTAGCTGGCCGAACGCTCGTTCGAAAACACCACCTGGCCGGCATCGTGCAGCACCGCGGCCAGCACCAGGATCGCCGAGTTGATCGCGGTCACCGGGATGTGGCCGTTCAGCGCGCCCTGCCGGTTGTAGTCGAACAGCTGCGGCGCCAGCTGGCGCGCGATGTTGAGCGTGGGCAGGCCGGTGCGCGCGGCGCACGCGGCGATCAGCTGCGAGCCGCCGATCCAGCTGACCGTCTGGTCGATCCCGGCGTCGCGTAGCGCCTCGATGCTCACCAGCGAATCCTTGCCGCCCCCGATGGCCACCAGCGCGTGTTCGCGCAGGCCAAGCGCGGCGGCAGATTCCGCCCCCGCAGCGCCCTGGGCGGGAAACGCGATCCGCCCGTGCAGGTCCAGCCCGTTGCGGTAGGCGAATTCGCCCAGCCCGTTGACGTAGACCTCCTGCAGGAACGCAGCCGTGTCCGCGTCGATGGCATAGCCCTCGATGCGGATCTGTCCGGGCACCGCGGCCTTGTAGTAGCTCACGCCCGCGATGAGGTGAAGCAGGCGCAGGGCTTGCTGCACGGCGGCGCCGCGCGCACCGTCCAGCGCGAACGGGGCGCCGGGAAATGTCACGGTCTCCACCAGTTCGGGGCCGTCGTCGAAGGCGTATACGAGCCGCGCCTGGCCGGTGGCGGCGTCGAACGCGCATCGCACGAAGCGGAAGCTCCGGATCGCGTCGCGGTCGAAGGTCCAGTCAGTCATCGATCACGTGCTCCCCAAGTGCATGCTCCCGCGGCAACGCGCGCAGATTGTAGGTATTGCTCATCACCCTGCCGTACGCGCCCGCGTCGGCGATGAGCACCACGTCGTCCTCGCGCGTGGCCGCCGGCAGGCGCCGCCCGGTGCCGAACACGTCGCCGGATTCGCAGATCGGGCCGACCACGTCGCACGGCGCATCGTGGGGCTCTTGCGCGCGGCTCAGGTTGTGGATGCCGTGCCAGGCGCCGTACAACGCCGGGCGCAGCAGCGAATGCATGCCCGCGTCCAGTCCCACGCGATGCACGCCCTGCTTCTCCACCACCTGGGTCACATGCGCCAGCAGCACGCCGGCCTCGGCCACCAGGAACCGGCCCGGCTCGATGGCCAGCGCGTAGCGCGGATACGCGGCCTTGATGCCGGCCAACCCGTCGCCCCAGGCCTGCAGGTCGAACGGTTCCGCATCGGGCTTGTACGGAATCGGCAAGCCGCCGCCGATGTCGATGGTGTCCACCGTGCCGACGGCATCGGCGAAGCCGGCCAACTCGGCGTAGACCTCGCGCCAGTGCGCGGTGGTGTCGATGCCGCTGCCCAGGTGCGCATGGATGCCGGTGATGCGCACGTCCAGGCGCCGCGCCTGGGACACGAAGTCGTCGAACGCCACCAGCGGGAGCCCGAACTTGGATGCGATGCCGCCGGTCACCACCTTGGCGTGGTGGCCGTCGCCCCGGCCCAGGTCCAGGCGCAGCCACAGGTCGCGGCCGCGGAAGGTTTCGGGCCAACGTCGAAGCGCCTCCACGTTGTCCAGCGTGACGGTGGCGCCGCGCGCGAACGCGGCTTCGTACTCTGGGCGCGGCGCGAAGCTGGGCGTGAACAGCACCCGGCCTCGTTCGAGGCCTTCGACGCTGGCGAAGACGTGCTCGATCTCGCCCTGCGATACGCATTCCAGCCCGAATCCGAGCGCGTACAGCGCGCGCAGGATCGCCGGATGCGCATTGGCCTTGATCGCGTAGAAGCGCCGATCGATCGCGGCCACGTCGAGCAGCGCCTTCGCGCGCGCGCACACGGTCGCCAGGTCGTAGACATAGGCGGGCGTGCCCTGCGCCGCCACCTCCAGGAGCGCTTCGCGCCGCGCGTGCCACCAAGGCGCGGCGCGCTGCGGACGGCCGTGCGCGATCTCGCGCCAGCTCGGGCCGAACACGGTGGCATCGGCCACCGGCATCGCCTCGCTGTCGATCAGCTCGGCATGCAGCTGCGCGACCATGCCTTCGGCGTCGGCCTCGTCGATCACGAAGGTGAGGTTCAGGTCGTTGGACGACTGCGAGATCAGGTGCACGCGCTCGTGCCCGAACGCCGCCCAGATGTCCGACAGCTTGTGCAGCAGCGAGCGCATGCCGCGGCCGACCAGGGTGATCGCCGCGCACGGCGCGATCACCTTGACCCGGCAGACCTCGGCCAGGTCCGCCGACAGCTGCGCCAGCACGTCGGTGCTGACCAGGTTCTCGCTGGGGTCCAGCGACACGGTCACGTTGGTTTCCGAAGAGCCGATCATGTCCACCGACAAGCCATGCCGCTTGAAGCGCTCGAAGATGTCGGCCAGGAAGCCCACCTGCTGCCACATGCCGATGCTTTCCATGGACACCAGCACGATCCCGTTGCGGCGGCTGATCGCCTTGACGCCGGGTACGGTGAGCGCGCCGCCTTCGATGCGCGTGCCGGGCAGGTCGGGGCGTTCGGTGTCCAGGATCGCCATCGGCACGCGCGCCTCGCGGCACGGGCCGATCGACCGCGGATGCAGCACCTTGGCGCCGGTGGTGGCGATCTCCTGCGCTTCGGCGTAATCCAGCCGCGTCAGCAGGCGCGCGTCGGGCACCTCGCGCGGGTTGGCGCTGAACATGCCCGGCACGTCGGTCCAGATCTCCACGCGCCGCGCGTTGAGCAGGGCGCCGAAGTACGCGGCGGAAGTGTCCGAGCCGCCGCGGCCCAGGATCGCGGTGCCGCCTTCCGGATGGCGCGCGATGAAGCCCTGGGTCAGCAGCAGGCGCTGCGGCTGCGCGTCGAAGCGCGCGCGCCAGCCGTCCGCCGCCTCCACGCCGCACGACACCGAAAGCCGCTTGGACCACGCGTTCTGGTTGGGCAGCGCGACCGCGTGCAACCACTGGCGCGCATCGCACCAGCCGAAGTCGAGCCCCTGCGCGCGCAGGTAGGCGGCGCCCAGGGTGGACGACAGCAGCTCGCCCTGCCCCAGCACCTCTGCCTGCCAGTCCAGCGCGCGAGTGGACGCGCGCGGATCGGTGCCCAGCGCGCGCAGGACGGCGATGCGCTCGCCCAGCACGGCTTCCGCATCCAGCCCCAGTTCCGCGCAGAACTCGCGGTGCCGCTGCACCAGCGCCTCGATGCGCGGATCGGGCGCGTCCGGCGCATGCGCGCCGGCTTCGCCTGCGATCGCCTGCAGCGCGTTGGTGACCCCGGACAGCGCCGACACCACCACCAGCACGCGCGCACGGGCGCCGCGTTCGGCCGCGATCCGGCCGATGTTGTCCCAGCGATGGCGTTTGGACACGCTGGTGCCGCCGAACTTCAGCACGATCCAGGCGTCGGGCCCGACGCCGTCCAGGGGCAGTGAACTGGGGGACATAGAATGCGGCTCGCGCCCGGACGCGGGCGCGCGAGGCGCCAATTGTAGGCATGCGGCACGCATGCGGCCGCATCGCTCCAGCAGACCCCGCGCACAGGCGCACGACGGAACCGACATGAACCACTACCGCTACCTGCAACTGGACGTCTTCGCCGCCCGGCCCGGGCACGGCAACCCGCTGGGGGTGGTGGCGGACGCCCGCGCGTTCGACGCGGATGCCATGCAGGCGTTCGCCGCGTGGACCAACCTGTCGGAAACCATTTTCCTGCTGCCGCCGCAGGCACGCGAAGCCGACTACCGCGTGCGCATCTTCACCCCGCGGCAGGAGCTGCCGTTCGCCGGTCACCCCAGCGTGGGTGCCGCGTGGGCGGCCTGCGCGCTCGGCCTGGTGGATCCGGGCAGGGACACGCTGGTGCAGGAATGCGCGGCGGGGTTGCTGCCGGTGGAACTGCTCCGCGCGGACGGAGCGGTCAGGCCGGCGGTCCGCGCGCCGCGCGCGCGCCCCGTTGCCGTGGAGTGCGCGGAGCTGCTGGACGCGGCCACGCGTGGCTGGACGCGCGGCGCGCTGGCCCCGGCGCTGTGGAACAACGGGCCATCGTGGTGGCTGGTGGAACTGGCCGATGCCGCCGCGGTGCGCAGCCTGCGACCGGACCTGGGCGCGATCGCCGCGCTGACCCGCGCCAGCGGAGCGACCGGCCTGGCCGTACACGCGCCCGAAGCGCGCGACGGCCACCACCTGGCGGTGCGCGCGTTCTGCCCTGCCGACAACATTCCCGAGGATCCCGTCACCGGCAGCGCGCAGGCCGCGATCGCCGCACAGCTGGCCCATGCGGGCCGTCTACCGGGCGTGGGCGGCCGCTACGTGGGCAGCCAGGGGCGCGAGCTGGGACGCGACGGGCGCGTGGAAGTCCGGGTGGACGCGCAGGGCGAGGCGTGGATCGGCGGTGCGGTGCAACGGGTCATTGACGGCAGCGCCGTCTGGTGACGCGCCCGGCGGCAGCGGCTACGCTGCGCCGCCCTGCCCTGCGTCCCGTTCCATGACCCGCCGCCGCTACAAGCAAGTCGATGTCTTCGCAGACCGCCCCGGTGCGGGCAACCCGCTGGCCATCGTGCTCGATGCCGAGGGCCTGGGCGACGAGGACATGCAGGCCATTGCGCGCTGGACGCGGCTTCCCGAGACCACCTTCGTGTTTCCCGCGCGCAGCGCCGGTGCGAGCTACGGCCTGCGCATGTTCAGCCCGCGCCGCGAGGTGCCGTTCGCAGGGCACCCCAGCGTGGGCACCGCGCACGCAGTGCTGGAGGCGGGGCTGGCATCGGCATCGGACGGACTGCTGGTGCAGTCGGGCATCGCCGGCGACCTCCCGCTGCGCGTGGAAGGCGAAGGCCGGACGCGGACCATCGCCGTGCGCACGCCCAGGTCGAGCGTGCTGGAGATCGGCAGCGCCGACGACGTGCGCCTGCGCGATGCGCTGGCCGGCCTTGCGCTGGGTACCCTGCCGCCCGTACTGATGGAAGGCGGCCGCCGCTGGTGGCTGGCGGAGGTGGCCGAGGAGTC
The DNA here is from genome assembly GCA_964425695.1 of uncultured Pseudoxanthomonas sp. Classification (GTDB taxonomy): domain Bacteria; phylum Pseudomonadota; class Gammaproteobacteria; order Xanthomonadales; family Xanthomonadaceae; genus JAKPBU01. The sequence continues at coordinate 457 of CAYRNF010000022.1, read as the reverse complement.
CGCACTGCGCGCCGCCGTTCCGGACTGGAGCGCCATCGGCAAGCTCGCCGAAGCCACCGCGAGCATGGGCCTGTGCGTCTTCGCGCGCAGCGACGACCCGGTGTACCACCTGGCCGTGCGCGCCTGGGTGGGCGCGCCGGCTGCGTTCGAGGATGCGGCGTCCGGAGCCGCCAATGCCACGCTGGCGGCATGGCTGGCCGCGCAGGACGCGCTGCCTGGCGAGACCGGCTTCTACCGCGTCAGCCAGGGGCGCGAAGTGGGGCACGACGCGATCATCGAGTTGCGGGTGGATGAGGATGGCGATGTGTGGTCCGGCGGCCGCGTCGTCACCGTCGTGGACGGCCACATCGACTGGTAGCTGCGGCACCTCCCCGCGCCGCGGCGCGTTGCGCGAGCAAAGCAGCCGTCAGCCCGTCGCGGCGCGGTCCGGCGGCCGCGTCGTCACCGTCGTGGACGG
>CAYRNF010000021.1:0-37862 GCA_964425695.1 uncultured Pseudoxanthomonas sp. | reverse complement strand
ATGGACCTGCTCGGCGCGCTGCGCCTGTGCGCCAACGTGCCCGGGCAGTTCGCGATCCAGCAGGCGCTGCACGGCGCCGACACCATCGGCGCGCTGTGCCAGCCCGGCGGACGCCTGTACGAAACGCGGCGCGCGCTGATCGACTGCTGCGACGCCAGCCAGCACCTGTCGCTGGTGGCGCCGCGCGGCGCGCTGTACGGCTTCCCCGGCGTGGTGGGCGACGCGGCGCGGGGCTTCGACGATCACGGCTTCGCGCTGGAGATGCTGGAAACCCAGGACGTGCTGATCGTGCCGGGCTCCAGCTTCAACGTGCCTTACCGCAACCATTTCCGGGTCACCCTGCTGCCGGAAGCCGACCAGCTGCGCGAGGTGTTCGCGCGGATCGAGACCGTGCTGTCGCGCCGCGCCGACGCCGCGCGACACAGCGCCGCCGACGCGGACACCCGGGATGCGCGCCAGGCGGTGGCGTGATGCGGGCCGGGCATGCGTACGCGCGGCCACAGCGGTCGCGACGCTGGCCTGCGTGCTCGCCATGAGCGCCTGCGCTGCGCGCGGGGCCGGCACGCCCGAGCCGGAAGGCGGCCTGCGCTACCTGGCGCTGGGCGACTCGTACACCATCGGGGAAGGCGTCGCCGCGGACGGGCGCTGGACCCACCAACTGGCCGCCGCGTTGCGCGCGGAAGGCATCGCGCTGCGCGATCCGGTCACCATCGCGCGTACCGGATGGACCACCGACGAGCTCGACGCCGCCATCGATGCGGCCGCGCCGCCCGGCGATCATGACTTCGTCACCCTGCTGATCGGGGTCAACAACCAGTACCGCGGCCGCGACGTGGACGAATACGCGCGCCAGTTCGAGGCCCTGCTGGAACGCGCCACCGGCTTCGCCGGCGGTCGCAGCGAACGCGTGCTGGTGCTCTCGATCCCGGACTGGGGCGCGACCCGCTTCGGTCGCGACAGCGGACGCGACCTGGCGCAGGTCGCGCGCGAACTGGATGCGTACAACGCCGCGGCGCGTGCGATCTGCGCGCGGCGCGGCGTCGCCTTCGTGGACATCACGCCCGCCAGCCGCGCCCGCGGCGCCGAGGCGCCGATGCTGGCCGAGGACGGCCTGCATCCGTCGGCCGCGATGTATGCGCTGTGGGCCGGCGCCGCGTTGCCGGTGGCGCGCCGGCTGTTTTCCGGCACGACCACGCGCTGACGGCGGCGGTCCGTCCACGGACGGCGGCTCGCCGGATCGCGTGGCCCGCCTTCGCGGACCACGCGCGGTGGGTGGCCATCGCAGACACCCGCTTCGCGCGCCGCGGACGCGGCACGGCGGCATGGAAACAATCGGGCTCTGCTAACGTCGCGGCACCCCGCACCACGGCTCCGCATGTCCACCGCCGCCGACACCCGCCCCTTCGATCGCCACCACGCCACGCGCATCGCCCGCGCCTTCCTGCCCGAGCGCTGGTACGGCAATCGCTACGACTACTACTACACGCAGGCCAAGCTGCGCACCGATCCGCTGTATCCGGGCGCGCTGGCGGCGCTGCGCGGCTGCGAGGCGCCGCTGCTGGACCTGGGCTGCGGGCTGGGCCTGTTCGCCCACGCCCTGCGCGCCGATGGGCAGGCGATGCCGTACCTGGGCGTGGACATCGATGCCAGCAAGATCGCGCGCGCGCAGGCGATCGCCGCGCGTGCCGGCCTGGCCGGGGCGCGCTTCGACGTGCTCGACCTGGCGCATGGCCTGCCCGGCCACGCCGGCAGCGTGGCGATCCTGGACGTGCTGCAGTATCTGTCGCTCGAACGCCAGCACGAACTGCTCGCGCAGGTCGCCGCCATGCTCGCGCCCGGCGCGCGCCTGGTGATCCGCACCGGCCTGGGCGACGGGTCGGGCCGCGGCCGCACCACCCGCATCACCGACCGCCTGGCCCACACCTTCGGCTGGATGCAGGAAATCCCGAAGCAGTACCCCACGCGCGCCGGCCTGGCGACCCAGCTGCAGGCCGCGGGCCTGGCCGCTTCGTTCGAGCCGCTCTACGGCAACACGCCGTTCAACAACTGGCTGGTGGTGGCCGAACGCGGCGCCGCGTAGGCGCGGGACTGTCGCGCGCTGCCCGGCGTCAGGCGACGCCCTGCCCCAGGTCTTCCGGCAGCACGGTCTTCCATCCGCCTTCGCGCATCCGCTGCAGCAGCAGCGCCAGGGTCTCGACGCTGCGCGTCGCCGCGCCGCCTTCGTGCAGCAGCACGATCGCGCCCGGCGCCAGCCGCGCCGCGATCCGCGCCACCACGTCGTCCGGGGCCGCGCCCACGCCGTCGTAGCCACGTGCGTTCCACGCCACGCGCGCCAGCCCGAGCCGCTTGAGCGGCGCCGACACGAACGGGTTGGCCATGCCCACCACCGCACGGAACCAGTGCGGCGCGGTGCCGGCGATGCCGCGCAGCGTGTCCTGGGTGCGTGCGATCTCGCGCCCCATCCTCCGTGGCCCCAGCGCCCAGAACCAGGCCTGCGGGTGCGACGCGCTGTGGTTGCCGATGCCGTGGCCGCGGCGCGCGATCTCGCGCACGTCGTCGGGCCGCTGCGCCGCGCGGTCGCCGACCAGGAAGAAGGTCGCCTTTGCGCCGTGCGCCTCCAGCAGGTCCAGCAGCGCGCGGGTCTGTTCGGAAGGTCCGTCGTCGATGGTCAGCCATACCCGCCGGTCGCCGTCGGCCAGCGGCAGGCGGGTCAGCACCGGCGAGTACAGCCGCGACTGCGGCCACAGCACGCCCCACCAGAACGGCGCGTGGCTGGCCACCAGGCAGGCCAGTCCCACCGGCCAGCCGAAGCGCCACCAGATCGCGGCCACCAGCAGCTGGGACGCCAGCAGCGCCCACAGCCACGCGTGCGGTCGCCGCGGCGGGCGGTGGAAGGGCGGAAGCGGCATGCCGCGATGATCGCACGGCGTAGAATCGCGGCCGATGCAACGCGACGCGGGCCGGTACGGCCGCGAACGCCTCCCACCACCGGCAGCATCGCCATGCCGGTCGTTCCGCACCACCGCGCTTCGCGGCCGATGCCGCGCCCGCACCTCCGCCGCCCCCGCCACAGGCCCACCGCCATGTCACTCGATCCCGCCCTCCGCCAACGCATCGAATCGCTGCTCCAGGGCAACCGCGTCGTGCTGTTCATGAAAGGCGCGCCGGACGCGCCGCAGTGCGGCTTCTCGGCCAAGGCCAGCGGCCTGCTCAACGACCTGGGCGTGGCCTACGCGCACGTGGACGTGCTGGCCGATGCGCAGATCCGCGAAGGCATCAAGGCCTACGGCGACTGGCCCACCATTCCGCAGCTGTACATCGGCGGCGAACTGGTGGGCGGCAGCGACATCGTCGAGCAGATGGCCAACAGCGGCGAATTGCACGCGGCGCTGGGGCTGCCGGCCCCGGATCGCACCCCGCCGTCGGTGACGCTCACCCCGGCCGCGGTGCAGATGCTGCGCAACGCCATCGACGATGCCGGCGGCGACGTGGTGGTGCAGCTGCAGATCGACCCGCGCTTCCGCACGCGCCTGCAGCTGGGCCCGCGCAGCGACGGCGCCATCGTCACCGAAGTCGAAGGCGTGCCGCTGCAGTTCGACCTGGCCGGCGCGCGCCGCGCCGACGGGCTGCGCATCGACTGGGCCGACGACGCCCGCGGCCGCGGCCTGGTCATCGACAACCCCAATGCGCCCGCGCCGGTGCGCGCGATGTCGCCGGTCGACGCGCAGGCGCGCGCGCGCGCCGGCACGCTCACGATCGTGGACGTGCGCCCGCGCGAAGAACGCGCGCTGGCGGCGCTGCCGCTCCCTTTCCTGCACCTGGACGACGGCATCGCAGGCGTGCGCGAACTGTCCACGGACGCGCCGCTGGCGTTCCTGTGCCATCACGGCAGCCGCAGCCAGCAGGCCGCCGAACACTTCCGCGAGCTCGGCTACCGCGAGGTCTACAACGTCGAAGGCGGCATCGACGCCTGGGCCGACAGCGTCGACACGTCCATCCCGAAGTACTGAGCCACACGTGCGGTCCCGGAGATGCCGGGGCACGCCCATCGTCTGCGCTGCGCCCACTGGCACCCAAGGAAAGGAAGCGACATCCCCATGCTCAAGAAAACCGGCTGGTTCCTGCTCATCTTCCTCGCGGTCATTGCCGCCACCAGCGTGCTGCTTGCCGCGCTTGAACCCGGCAGCACCAACGCCGGCGAACTCGGCCGCGTGGTGGGCCGCCAGCTCTTCCTGATGCTGATCGTCACCACGGCGCTGTACTTCATCGCCAAGCGCCTGGGCTGGATCCTGCGCGACCGCACGCGCCCGGACTAGCCGTGGTGCAGGGGCGGAATCAGAACCCGCCCCCCGCATCGAGCCACGCCTGTTCCTCCGGCGTGCTCATGCGCCCCAGCGCGCGGTTGCGGTGGGGGAATCGGCCGAAACGTTCGATCACCTCATGGTGCGCCACCGCGTACCGGATATAGGCCGCATCGCCCAGCGCCGTGAACAGCGCGACCGAACGGTGCTGGTCGTGCAGGTCCTCGGAGTGCTCGAACGGCAGGTAGAAAAAGCCGCGCAGCGCCGGCTCGAACGCCGCATCGCGACCGGCGGCGATCGCCAGGTCCGCGTACTGCCGCGCCAGCCCATCGGTGGCGAACGCGTGCCCGCTGCCCCGGAAGATGTTGCGCGGGATCTGGTCCAGCAACAGCAGCAGCGCCAGCGCGCCGTCGTCGGAGTCCAGCCAGTCCTCCAGCTCGCGCCGCGCCGCCGCGTGGTGCGCGGACGCGAACCGCGCGCATGCCGCATCGAACGCATCGCCGCCTGAGAACCATTTCTCGTAGCCGGCGTCGCGCCAGAAATCGACCACCGCGACGGGCGGCTCTCCACCGCTCATGACGCACCGCGTACGCGGCAACGGGGAATGGCCAAGGGGTCTGTCACGGGATCGGTCAGGCTCATGACGTGCGAGCGTACTGCAGGCCATGCCAGTCGATCACCTGCGCTTCGGGCGGCCCTGAACCACGCCTGCCGTGGGCACGGCAGGCGTGGCCGGCGGGGCTCACAGCAGCGGAAGAAGCGCCGTCACGAAGTTGTCGTTGAGGCCCACCTGCGGCGGCACCAGGCAACTCACGCTCAGGCGGTCGCCGAACAACAGGTTGCCGTTGTCGTTGCCGCTCCAGGCCAGCGTGCCGCTGCCTTGGGGCGCAAGGGTCAACGCCTTGGTGTAATAGCGTGGCGAGCCTTCCTCACCCACGACTCCCGTGCAGCTCACCGTCTGGGGCGAGGTTCCCAGATTGGTGAAGGCGACGCCGAAGGCGGAGATTCCCAGCAGATTGTCGGTACTGGTGAACGCACAGGTCACGAACGCCGATTCCGTGCCGTACTCGTTGACGACGGCCAGCGGACGGAAGCGCAGGGCTTCGCGGTCGATGGGGCGTGCGCCGTGGCAGTTGCCTGCGGAGTTGGTGCGACTCGTCTCTACCACCCCCAGCACCTGGGCCGAAGCAGACGGTGCCACGAGCACGGCGGCCAGCAGCAGCGGTAACACTCTGATCATGGTCTAGCACTCCTTCGCGATGCCGCCGCAGACGTTGCGGCGGTCAACGCAGTGGACGTAGCGCAGAGTCGATGAGACGCATGTGTAACCGCTTACAGAGAACGCGCGCCGACCGACGGCAATTTCCGCGTTCATGTGTGCACGAAATCTCGAACGAGGTGGACCGAAGCCGGATTTTTTCGTGATCGTGCGCTCACAACCATGGGCCGTGCCACGCAGTCGCCGACGCGTGCGCCGGCGTGTCGGGCCTGCGAGAGCGAGCGCGCTATTCGTCGAACCGCAGATGCCGCACGGACTTACCGTGCCGGCGGATCAGGCGCAGGGCCTCGATGCCGATCTGGATGTGGCGCTCCACGAATTCCGCGCTCACCTTGGCGTCGGACAGTTCGGTCTTGACGCCTTCGGGAATCATCGGCTGGTCGGAGACCAGCAGCAGCGCGCCGCAGGGAATGCGGTTGGCGAAGCCGGCGGCGAAGACGGTGGCGGTTTCCATGTCGATGGCCATGCAGCGCATCTGCCGCAGGCGCTCCTTGAACGCGTCGTCGTGCTCCCAGACGCGGCGGTTGGTGGTGTACACCGTGCCGGTCCAGTAGTCGTGGCCCAGGTCGCGGATCATGGTGGACACGGCGCGCTGCAGGGCGAACGCGGGCAGCGCCGGTACTTCCGGCAGCAGGTAGTCGTTGCTGGTGCCCTCGCCGCGGATCGCGGCGATCGGTAGCACCAGGTCGCCCAGTTCGTTCTTGCGCTTCAGGCCTCCGCACTTGCCCAGGAACAGCACCGACTTGGGCGCGATGGCCGACAGCAGGTCCATCATCGTGGCCGCGTTGGGGCTGCCCATGCCGAAGTTGATCATGGTGATCCCGTCGGCCGTGGCGCTGGGCATCGGCCGGTCGATGCCGACGACCTGCGCGCCGGTCATGCGGCTGAAGTGGCCGAGATAGCCGCCGAAGTTAGTCAGCAGGATGTGGTCGCCGAAGCCGTCCAGCGGCACGCCGGTGTAGCGCGGCAGCCAGTTGTCGACGATCTGGGATTTGTCTTTCATGGGGCGGGATGTCCGGGTGCGGCGAGGGGCATCGGGTCTTTGCCCTCTGGCCTGTCTTGATCTTCTCCCCCTTAGAAAAAAGGGGGAGACAGGGGGATGGGCCGTTGATCTTGCTTGCCTGAAGCGGAAAGTCAAAGGCCATCCCCTCCTCTCCTTATTCGAAGTGGAAGACAAGCCTCTGCCAGGCGGACACGTTCGCCGCATGACCTCCGCCACCTTGGCAGGGCGCGTGCCAGCCGCTACGGTCGGCCGTTCGCTCCGGGGAGACCACCATGCTCAAGCCCTTGTCCGCCGCACTGGCGGCCATCCTGCTGGCCGGCTGCGCCAGCGCTCCGCGACAAGCCGATGCGCCCGCGGCCGCGCGGCCTTCGTTCACCGACGATCCCTACCCCAGCACCTATCGCGCGATCGCGTCGCCGCCGGTGCTGATCGCCGGCGCCACGGTGCTGACGGGCAGCGGCGAGCGCCTGGACAACGCCGACGTGCTGCTGGAAGGCGGCAAGGTGTCGGCGATCGGCACCGGGCTGGCGGCGCCGGCCGGCGCGATCCGCGTGGACGCCGGCGGCAAGTGGGTGACGCCGGGCCTGATCGACGTGCACTCGCACCTGGGCGTGTATCCAAGCCCCGGCATGAAGGCGCACAGCGACGGCAACGAGGCCACCGGCCCGGTCACCGCCAACGTCTGGGCGGAGCATTCGGTGTGGCCGCAGGATCCCGGCTTCCACGCCGCCATGGCCGGCGGCGTGACCAGCCTGCAGATCCTGCCCGGCTCGGCCAACCTGGTCGGCGGGCGCGGCGTGACCCTGAAGAACGTGCCGTCCACCACCTACCAAGGCATGAAGTTTCCGGGCGCGCCCTGGGGACTGAAGATGGCCTGCGGCGAGAACCCCAAGCGCGTGTACGGGCAGAAGGGCGGCCCGGCCACGCGCATGGCCAACGTAGCCGGCTACCGCGCGGCCTTCATCGACGCGGCCGAGTACCTGAAGAAGCGCACCGGCGCCGGCAACGGCGCCGACTCGGACAAGGATGCCGGCGGCAAGCGCGACCTGAAGCTGGACACGCTGGCCGGCGCCATCAACGGCGACATCCAGGTGCACATCCACTGCTACCGCGCCGACGAGATGGCCACGATGCTGGACCTGGCCAACGAGTTCGGCTTCAAGGTGGCCGCGTTCCACCACGGCGTGGAGGCCTACAAGCTGGCCGACCGGCTGGCGGACGAAGGCGTGTGCGGTGCGCTGTGGGCCGACTGGTGGGGCTTCAAGATGGAGGCGCTGGACGGCATCCAGGAGAACATCGCGCTGGTGGACCGCCCGGCCAACGGCTGCGCCATCGTGCATTCGGATTCGGACGAGGGCATCCAGCGCCTCAACCAGGAGGCGGCGAAGGTGATGGCGAACGCGAAGCGCGCGGGGATCGAGATCGCTCCGGAACGCGCGATCCGGTGGATCACGCTCAACCCGGCGAAGTCGATGGGCATCGACGGCGTGACCGGCACGCTGGCGCCCGGGAAGATGGGCGACGTGGTGGTCTGGAACCGCAATCCCTTCAGCGTGTACGCGCACGCCGAGCAGGTGTACGTGGATGGCGCGCGCGTGTACGACCGCGCCGATGCCTCGCGGCAGCCGGTGTCGGATTTCATGCTGGGCCAGGGTGCGGCGGCGCAGGGAGGTGTGCGATGAGCGCACTGACCCGGATCGCGTCGCTTGTCTCCTCCCCTGTGCGCGCAGCGCAAGGGGGAGGCTGGGACGGGGCGCTTTTCGCGCGAGTGCGCGGGTTCGTGGCCAAGGTCAAAGGCCACCCCTCCCCGACCCTCCCCTTCGCCTTCGGCGAAAGGGAGCGAGCTAATCAACGGCACTGCCGCGTTGGCATGGCGGGGGCGATGGCCCTCTGCTTCTTCACACTCGCCGCAGGCAACGCCTTCGCCCAAGACGTCCTCATCCGCAACGCGACCGTCCACACCGCGACATCACGCGGCACGCTGCAGGGCGCGGACGTGCTGGTGCGCGGCGGTCGTATCGCCGCGGTCGGCAGCGGTCTGTCCGCCGGCGCCGATGCGCAGGTCGTCGATGCGCAGGGCCGGCCGGTCACCCCGACGCTGTTCGGCGGCATCACCGGCATCGGTATCGAGGAAGTGTCCGGAGAGGACGCCACCACCGACCACGCGCTCGCGCTGGGCGCCGACGCCAAGCACATGGTGGTGCGCCCCGAGTTCGACGTGACCTTGGCGTACAACCCCGAGTCGCTGCTGGTGCCGGTGGCGCGGGTGGAAGGCATCGGCTGGACCCTGCTCGGCGCGGGCAGCACCGCGGGCGGCTCGATCGTGGGCGGCCAGGGCGCGGCGATGCGCCTGGACGGCAGCGCCGATCCGATCGGCACGCGCGTGCTGTTCGTGGACCTGGGCGGCGGCGCGGCGGAGCTCACCGGCGAATCGCGCGCCGCGCAGTGGATGCTGCTGGACCAGCTGATCGACGAGTCGCGCGGGCGCATCGGCGCGGATTCGCACATGGCCCTGCTCACGCCTGCAGGACGCGACGCGGTGCGCACGTACTTCGGCGGCGGCGGGCGAGTGTTCGTGCAGGTCAACCGCGCGTCCGACATCCGCCAGCTGCTGCGCTGGGCGCAACGCCGCAACGTGCGCATCGCCATCACCGGCGGCGTGGAGGCGTGGCGGCTGGCGCCGCAGATCGCGGCTGCCGGCGTGCCGGTGTTCGTGGATCCGCTGGCCAACCTGCCGGGCGACTTCGACCGCATCGGCGCCACTTTGCACAACGCCGCCCGCCTGCACGCCGCGGGCGTGCGGGTCGCCTTCAGCCAGACCGGCGATGCGTCGCACAACGCGCGCAAGATGCGCCAGCTCGCGGGCAATGCGGTCGCCAACGGCCTGCCCTGGGAAGAGGGACTGGCCGGGCTGACGCGCGTGCCGGCGCAAGCGTTGGGGATCGAAGGCGAAATCGGCGGCATCGCCCCCGGCCGCCGCGCCGACCTGGTGCTGTGGACCGGCGATCCGCTGGACGTGTCCAGCGTGGCGCAGCAGGTGTGGCTGGACGGACGCGCCTTGCCCATGCGCTCGCGGCAGACCGAACTGCGCGACCGCTACCTGCGGACCGGCGACGGCCTGCCCCGGGCGTATCCGTCCGCGCGCGAGTGACGCAGTCGCGCCGCGACGATGCCGCGGCGCCCCCTGAAAACGCGCTTCGGGGCGACGCGGCGCGACACCTGCGGACGCATCGCGTCGCACCCTGACGCGGCTCGAAACCCGCGCCGGGCCGCATCGCAGTGCACGATGCGGCACGCCGCACGATGGAGTAGCGTTGCGCGCACTCCGTCACAGGACTTTCCTGCCATGCGTATCGGAATCGTCGTCGACTCGGCCTGCGACCTGCCCAGCGAGTTCATCGAGCGCGAGAACATCACGATCCTGCCGGTGACCGTGCAGATCGGCCAGGCGGTGCTGGCCGACACGCGCAACGAGGAAGCCACGCTCGCCTTCCTCACCGGCGAAACCGCCGCGCGCGCGTTCGAGGCCGAGACCACGCCGTTCACGGTGGCGCAGGTCCACGACCTGTTCCTCAGCAAGCTGGTGCTGGACTACGACTACGTGTTCTGCATCACCACCACGCGCACGCGCAGCGGCATCTACGACAACGCGCTGCAGGCCAGCTACACCATCCTCAACGACTACAAGCCGGTGCGCCAGGCGGCCGGCAACCACACGCCGTTCGCGCTGCGCGTGATCGACAGCCAGAACGTGTTCGCCGCCGTGGGCGTGCTGGCGGTGGAAGCGGCGCGGCTGCGCGCGGCCGGCGAAGGCGCGCCCAAGATCCGCGCGCGGCTGGAGAACCTGGTGCTGCACCTGCAAGGCTTCATGGTGCCGCCGGACCTGCACTACATGCGCAACCGCCTGAAGAAGCGCGGCGACAAGAGCGTGAGCTTCCTCAGCGCCACGCTGGGCACCGCGCTGGACATCAAGCCGGTACTGCACTGCAACCGGGGCGAGACCGGGCCGGTGGCGAAGGTGAAAGGGCTGGAACAGGCCAGCGAAAAGCTGTTCGACTACGTGGGCGCGCGCGTGGCGCAGGGGCTGATGACGCCGACGGTGTCGCTCAGCTACGGCGGCGAACTCGAGCAGATGCGCGCGATGCGCGGCTACGAACGCCTGCGCGCGCGCTGCGACGAACACAACGTCGAGGTGTACGAAAGCGTGATGGGGCTGTCCGGCCTGGTCAACGTGGGCAGGGGCGCCTTGGTGGCCGGTTTCGCAGGCGAGGCGCCGCCGTTCGCGTGACCGGCGCGGCTGCGCCGCGGCGCGCACGCGTGACATCGCGCTAACGCGCACCGGCTAGGCTAGTGCGCCTGTCCTGAGCCGCAGCCGGAGTCCACGCCATGCCCACCCGCTACTACATCAGCCTTCCGGAACCGGCCAGGGCGCGCGGCGCCGACCCCGCGTTCGCGTTCACGGCGCAGGGCGGCGAGGCGTTCGCACAGCAGTTCCAGGATGCGTTGCGCAGCGACGGCCTGTTCGAACGCTGGCGCAATGCGCAGGAGGATCCCGACGGCGTGGACCCCGCATTGGGCGCGACCGACCCTGCGGCCACCGTGACCGGGCAGCAGGACGACCTGCACGTGGACCTGATCGTGGTCACCTCGCTGCCGGGCAGCGTGCTCAAGCACCGGCTGCGCCTGCTGGCGGGCAACGCCTGGGAACTGCGCGACGTCAGCGCGGCCTGACCCGCGAGCCGGCGCACGGGCGCAGTCCATGGGCACGCCGGTGCTGCTTTCCTGGAGCGGCGGCAAGGACGCGGCCTGGGCGCTCCACGTCCTCCGGCAGGATCCGGCGTACGAGGTGGCCGGATTGCTCACCACCGTCACCGACGCCTACGAACGCGTGTCCATGCAGGGCATCCGGGTGGAAGTGGCCCGCGCGCAGGCCAAGGCGGCCGGACTGCCGCTGCTGGAGGCGCGCATTCCGCCTGCCGCCGACAACGCCGCCTACGTTGCAAGCTTCACCGCTGCCCTGGGGCAGGCGCGCGCACGCTGGCCCGGGCTGGCCACCATCGCCTTCGGCGACCTGTTCCTGGCCGATATCCGCGCCTGGCGCGAATCGCTGTGCGCATCGCTGGGGTGGACTGCGCGGTTCCCGCTGTTCGACGCGGCCGGCGACACCGCCACGCTCGCACGGCGCATGCATGCCGCCGGCCTGCGCGCGCACCTGTGCTGCGTGGACACGACGCAGCTCGATGCGGGCTTCGCCGGCCAGGCATTCGACGCCGCGCTGCTCGCGGCCTTGCCGCCCGGGGTGGATGCGTGCGGCGAACGCGGGGAGTTCCATACCTGCGTCAGCGCCGGGCCCATGTTCGCGCGCGCGCTCGACCTGGTGCGCGGCGAGACCGTGCTGCGCGACGCGCGCTTCGCCTATACCGACTTCCGGCTGCAGGACCGGCCGCCCGCGTAGCCGCGGCTGCAGTCCTGCGCGCTTCTCGCTGACGCAGGGCACGGGACCTGCCGCCGTAGCCCGCCGCGCAGGATCGACCCGGATGCGTCAGGTCGCGTGGAGCGCCTGCGCGTGATGGGCGATGTGCTCGCCGATGAAGCTGGCGATGAAGTAGTAGCTGTGGTCGTAGCCCGGACGCATGCGCAGGGTGAGCGGATGACCGGCCTCGGCGGCCGCGGCCTGCAGCAGGTGCGGCTTGAGCTGGTCTTCCAGGAACTCGTCGGCCGCGCCCTGTTCGACCAGCAACGGCAGGCGCTCGCGCAGGTCGCCCGCCACCAGCGCCGTGGCATCGTGCGCGGCCCACGCCGCGCGGTCCCCGCCCAGGTACGCGGCGAACGCCTTCTGTCCCCACGGCACCTGCGAAGGCGCGACGATCGGCGAGAAGGCCGACACGCTGCGGTAGCGCCCCGCATGGCGCAGCGCGATCACCAGTGCGCCATGTCCGCCCATGGAGTGCCCGCTGATCGCACGCGCGGCGCCGACGGGGAACTGCGCCTCGACCAGGGCCGGCAGCTCGTCCGCCACGTAGCCGTGCATGCGGAAGTGCGCCGCCCACGGCGACTGGGTGGCATCGACATAGAAGCCCGCGCCTTTGCCGAGGTCGTACCCCTCGGCATCGGCCACGTGGTCGCCGCGCGGGCTGGTGTCGGGGCACACGATGGCGATCCCGTGTTCCGCCGCGTACCGCTGCGCGCCGGCCTTGGTGATGAAGTTCTGCTCGGTGCAGGTCAGCCCCGACAGCCAGTACAGCACCGGCACCGGGCCGTGCTCGGCCTGCGGCGGCAGGTAGATCGCGAAGCGCATCGTGCAGCCGAGCGTGGCCGATGCATGCGTGTAGACGTCCTGCCAGCCGCCGAAGCAGGCGCGGTGCTCGACGCGTTGCAGGTCGTGGTTCGTCATGCGCATGTCACCCATGGTTCGAAAGGGAAGCTCGTGAGCGTCTTCCCCTTCCGGGGAAGGGGAACGCCGGGGATCGGACCGCTGCACCGAAGATCAACGGGGCCGTCGGCCTGGATCCCGCTGCGACGAAGCGCGAGGCGAACACTCAGAAGTGCACGACGCTGCGGATCGACTTGCCTTCATGCATCAGGTCGAACGCTGAATTGATGTCGTCCAGCCCCATGGTGTGCGTCACGAACGGCGCGAGCTGGATGTCGCCGCGCATCGCGTCCTCGACCATGCCCGGCAGCTGGCTGCGACCCTTCACCCCGCCGAAGGCGGTGCCCATCCACTTGCGGCCGGTGACCAGCTGGAAGGGGCGCGTGGAAATCTCCTGTCCTGCGCCGGCCACCCCGATGATCACGCTCTGGCCCCAGCCGCGGTGCGCGCATTCCAGCGCGGCGCGCATCACGCCCACGTTGCCGATGCATTCGAAGCTGTGGTCCACGCCCCAGCCGGTCATCTCCACGATCACTTCCTGGATCGGCCTGGCGTGGTCCTTCGGGTTCACGCAGTCGGTGGCGCCCATCTCGCGGGCCATGTCGAACTTCGACGGATTGGTGTCGATGGCGATGATCCGCCCGGCCCTGGCCTGGCGCGCGCCCTGGATCACCGCCAGGCCGATGCCGCCCAGCCCGAACACCGCCACGCTGTCGCCCGCCTGCACCTTGGCGGTGTTGTGCACCGCGCCGATGCCCGTGGTCACGCCGCATCCGAGCAGGCAGACCTGCTCCGGGTCGGCGTCCGGGTTGATCTTCGCCAACGACACTTCGGCCACCACCGTGTACTCGCTGAAGGTCGAGCAGCCCATGTAGTGGTACAGCGGCTTGCCCTGGTACGTGAAGCGCGAGGTGCCGTCGGGCATCACGCCCTTGCCCTGCGTGGCGCGCACCGCCGTGCACAGGTTGGTCTTGCCCGACTGGCAGAACAGGCATTCGCCGCATTCGGCGGTGTACAGCGGGATCACGTGGTCGCCAGGCGCGACCGAGGTGACGCCCTCGCCCACCTCCACCACGATGCCTGCACCCTCGTGCCCCAGCACCACCGGGAACAGGCCTTCCGGATCGTCGCCGGACAGGGTGAACGCGTCGGTGTGGCACACGCCGGTGTGGGTGATCCGGACCAGCACCTCGCCGGCCTTCGGCGGGGCGACATCGATCTCGACGATCTTCAGCGGTTCGCCAGCGGCGAAGGCGACGGCAGCGCGGGATTTCATGGGGGCGGTTCCTGTCCAGGATCTGCGGCAATGTTACGCCCCACGCCACGACGTCATCGCGACACCACGCCTGCAGGAGCGGCTTCAGCCGCGAGCCTTTCCATCTTCCGCGCGTGCGTAGGGAAAAAACCTCGCGTCCGAAGCCGCTGCCGCAGCGCAGGCGCCTACCCGGTGTTCTGGATGCCGGCGGCGATCCCGTTGACGGTGCTCAGCAGCGCGCCCAGCAGCGCATCGTCCTGGCGCGCGGTCTCGCGCCAGCGGCGCAGCAGGTCCACCTGCAGCAGGCTCAGCGGATCCACGTACGGATTGCGCAGGCGGATCGACTGGCGCAGGCGCGGGTCGTCCTGCAGCAGCGTGTCGTGGCCCAGGATCGCCAGCAGCGCGTCGCGGGTACGCGCGAACTCCGCGGCGATGCCCGGAAACAGCGCGCCGTGCGCGTCGTCCGCCAGGTGCGAATAGCGTTCGAAGATGGCCTGGTCGGACTTGGCCAGCGCCATCGCCACGTCGTCGAGCATGCTGCGGAAGAACGGCCAGTGGCGTCCCATCTCCTGCATGGCGGCCAGGCCGTGCGTGTCGATGCCGTGCGCCAGGCCGGTGCCCACGCCGTACCAGGCGGTCAGGGCGGAACGGTTCTGCGCCCACGCGAACACCCAGGGAATCGCGCGCAGGTTGGCGATGCCTCCGTCGCGCCGCCGCGAGGGGCGCGAGCCGATGCGCAGGCGCTCGATCACGTCGATCGGCGTGGCCGCGCGGAAGTAGGCATCGAAGCCCTCGCCGCGCACCAGCGCGTGGTAGTGGCGGCGCGAGGTGTCCGCCAGTTCGGTGGCGATCGCGCGCCAGCCGGTTTCGCGTGCATCCGCCGGCCGCGGCCGCAGCGACGCGCGCAGCACCGCGCCGGTGGTCTGTTCCAGGTTGCGCAGCGCCAGCGCGCGGATCCCGTACTTGCGGTGGATCACCTCGCCCTGCTCGGTGACGCGCAGCACGCCGTCCACGGTGCCGCGCGGCGCGGCGATCACCGCGCGCTCGGTCTTGCCGCCGCCGCGGCTGATCGACCCGCCGCGCCCGTGGAAGAAGGCGATGCGCACCCCGGCTTCGCCGGCCAGCGCCAGCAGGTCGCGCTGCGCGCACTGCAACGCCCAGCGCGAGGCCAGCAGGCCGCCGTCCTTGGCGCTGTCGGAATAGCCCAGCATCACCGTCTGCCGGTCGCCGCGCGCCGCCAGGTGCCGGCGGTACAGCGGATCTGCGAACAGGGCGCGCATCACCGCCGGCGCGGCGCGCAGGTCGTCCACGGTTTCGAACAGCGGCGCCACGTCCAGCGGAACCTCGCCGTCCGTCCCGATGCAGCCGGCGATGCGCGCCAGCGCCAGCACCGCCAGCGCATCGGCGGCGCTGCGGCTCATGCTCACGATGTACGGGCCGAAGGCGTGTTCGCCCAGCTGCGGGCGCAACGCATGCACGGTGCGGAACACCTCCAGCGTGGCGGCCGCCTCCCCTGCCTCCGGCCGCGCCACCGCGGCGCCTCCGATCAGGGCGTGCAGGCGCTGCACGCGCGCCTCCACCGGCAGGTCCGCCCACGCTGGCGCCGCGTCCAGCGCCGCCAGGGCCGCATCGTGCGCGGCCGAATCCTGGCGCAGGTCCAGGGTGGCCATGTGGAAGCCGAAGCTGCGCGCGCGCCACAGCACGCGCTGCAGCGCGAACCGACCCGCGTGCTCGCCGCGATGGCGCGCAAGGCTGGCGTCCATGAGTTCCAGGTCGGCGATGAACGCCGACGCGTCGGCGTATGCCCCCTGACCGCCGCGCGCGGTGCGCGCCAGCCGCTCGCGCATCAGGTCCAGCAGCTGCCGGTACGGCATGTCCGACAGGCGCGGCCGGTCGCCGGCCGCTTCGGGCAGCAGCGCCTCGTAGCGCGCGATGCGCTCGCCGATGCCGGCATCGGTACCGATCCGCAGCGCGCTCTGGGTCAGCACGTCGCCCAGCGCGCGCAGGTCGGCGCGGTAGCCGGCCAGCGCGATGCCGCGCTGCACCCGCAGCGCATCGCCGATGGTGGCTGCGCCCACGTTGGGATTGCCGTCCATGTCGCCGCCGACCCAGGTGCCGAAGCGCAGGAGCGTGGGCAGCGCCACGCGCTCGCCGTACACCGCCTCGATGGCGTCGCCGAACGCTTCGTAGAACACCGGCAGCACCCGGAACAGCACGCTGCCCAGGTAGAAGCCGATGTGCTCCACCTCGTCGGACACGGTGGGCTTGTGCGGCGGGGCGTCGTTGGTCTGCCACGCGGTGGTGAGCGACTGCCGGATGCGGGCCTCGTCCGCGCGCCGTTCCGGCGGGGTGCGCGTGCGGTCGATGTCGGCGACCAGCCGCTCCACGATGGTGCGCTCCTTCAGCAGCAGCGC
Organism: uncultured Pseudoxanthomonas sp.; assembly: GCA_964425695.1. GTDB lineage: Bacteria > Pseudomonadota > Gammaproteobacteria > Xanthomonadales > Xanthomonadaceae > JAKPBU01. Next base: position 21,237 of record CAYRNF010000021.1, on the reverse strand, counting down.
CCGGCGCACGGCCTCGGTGGGATGCGCGGTGAACACCGGCTCGATGCGCATGCGCGGCAGCAGCGCGCGCAGGTCGTCCAGGGTCACGCCTTCGTCGCGCAGCCCGCGCAGCACGGCTTCGAAGCCGCCCGGCTGCGGCGCGGCGCCGGCGCGCTGGTAGTCGCGGCGGCGGCGGATGCGGTGCACGCGCTCGGCCAGGTTGATCGCGCCGAACCACGCGGCGAAGGCGCGCACCAGCGGCTCGGCGTCCTCCAGCGGCACCGTGGCCAGCCGCTGCGCCAGCGCATCCACCGGCGCGTCGTGCTCGCGCCGCGCGATGGCGGCGCGACGCACGTCCTCCACCAGCGCCAGCAGCCGCGGCGAGGCCTGCTCGCCCAGCATCTGCCCCACCATCGCGCCCAGCCGGCGCACGTCGTCGCGCAGCAGCGCGTCGGTTTCGGGGAAATCCAGGCGGTCGCCGTTGCCCGCGGCGGCGATGGTCGGATCGTGGTCTGCGCTCATGCCGCGAGGCTAGCGCGTTTGCGTGCGGCGGTGCAGCACGACGCGCGCCCGCGCGCGAAGCGTCAGTACGCGAACTCGCGGAACACCGGATCTACCGATCCGCCCCACTCGCCGTGGAACAGCGCGAGCTTGCGCTCGGCCGGGGTTTCGTTGGCCTCGGCGAACTCGATCAATGGCGACAGGAAGATGCTTTCGTCCGCGCCGTGGCGGTTGCGCCGGTCGCGGCGCTGCAGCCCGGCGGCGGAGATCTTCAGCGCCTCCAGCGCAAGGTCGCGCAGCGTGCCGCTGCGGAACGGCGTCTTCAGCGCATGCCGCGGCACGCCGTCGCGCAGCGCGTTGCGCTCCTGGAGCGTGAAATCCCGGACCAGGTCCCAGGCCGCGTCCAGCGCCGCGTCGTCGTACAGCAGGCCGGTCCAGAACGCGGGCAGCGCGCACAGCCGGTTCCACGGCCCGCCGTCGGCGCCGCGCATCTCCAGGAACTTCTTCAGCCGCACTTCCGGGAACGCGGTGGTCATGTGGTCGGACCAGTCGCGCAGCGTCGGCGGCGCGCCAGGCAGCACGTCCAGCTCGCCGCGCAGGAACTTGCGGAACGACTTGCCCGAGGCATCGATGTACTCGCCGTTGCGGTAGCTGAAGTACATCGGCACGTCGAGCAGGTAATCGACGTAGCGCTCGTAGCCGAAGCCGTCCTCGAAGACGAAATCCAGCATGCCGGTGCGGTCCGCGTCGGTATCGGTCCAGATGTGCGAGCGGTAGCTGAGATAGCCGTTGGGCCGGCCTTCGGTGAACGGCGAATCGGCGAACAGCGCCGTGGCCACCGGCTGCAGCGCCAGCGACACGCGGAACTTCTTCACCATGTCCGCCTCGCTGGAAAAATCCAGGTTGACCTGCACGGTGCAGGTGCGGGTCATCATGTCCAGGCCCAGCGATCCGACCTTGGGCATGTAGTCGCGCATGATCCGGTAGCGGCCCTTGGGCATCCACGGCATCTCGTCGCGGCGCCACTTCGGCTGGAAACCCATGCCCAGGAAGCCCAGCCGCAGTTCGTCGGCGACCGTCTTGACCTCGTACAGGTGCGAACCGACCTCGCGGCAGGTTTCGTGGATCGACTCCAGCATCGCTCCCGACAGCTCCAGCTGGCCGGCGGGCTCCAGCGTCACCGACGCACCGTCCTTGGCCAGCGCGATGGTGCGGCCATGCTCCTGCACCTCCGCCCAGCCGAAGCGCGTCAGGCCCTTGAGCAGCGCCTCGATACCGCGCTCGCCGTCGAATTCCGGCGGGCGCAGGTCGTCGAAGCGGAAGCCGAACTTCTCGTGCTCGGTGCCGATGCGCCAGGCCTCGCGCGGCCGTCCGCCTTCGGCGATGTAGGCCACCAGCTGGTCGCGGTGGGTGATGGGCGACTCGGCGACGCTGCTGGGGCTGGACATGGGGGCGGCCCTGGAAGGAGGACGCGATGTGGGGACGCACCGCCGGCATCGCAACGTCCGCACTATAGCCGGGGTCCGCAAGGCGTCTGCGACCCGCTGTGTTGCACGCGGGGCCACCAGCAGTTGCAATGAGGCCTCGACGAGGACACCCGCCCATGCCGACGATCTACCACGCACGCGACATGACCGATGCCGCGCTCGTGCGCGAACTGCTCGAGGACCACGGCATCGATGCGCAGGTGCGCGGCGCGGTGTTGCAGGGTGCCACCGGCGAACTCCCTGCCGCTGGCGGCCTAGTGTCGGTATGGGTGGCACAGGAGCAGCAAGCGGAAGCGGTCGAGCTCCTGGCGCGATGGGAGCGCGGGGAGTTCGCGCTGCCCGACGAGCCGGAAGCGCCGCCAACGCACGCGTCCCCCGATTCAACTCCACGGCGCAGGCGCATGGGACTGCTTGCCTTCGGACTCGGCGCGGCACTGGGCGGCGGCGTACTCTGGCTGGCGACCCATGGCCCGACGGTGGAAGACGCCGTCGACCACGACGGCGACGGGCGCATCGACGAGCGATTCGTCGGTTCGACGCGGGGCGTGGAACGCATCGAAACCGACCGCAACAGGGACGGCAAGGTGGACGAAATCCTGCACTTCCGCGGTGGTTTCGCGTCAAGTGCGGAAAGCGACAACGACTTCGACGGCACGATGGAGACCCGCGCTTCCTACAGCGGGAACCTGTGGCGGCAGACCGAGTCCGACTGGGATTCCGACGGCATCGTCGACTACCGCGCCGAGGCTGATGCCGGCGTCCTCTCGCGGGAGCAGTGGATGGATCCGGCGGGGAACCCGGTCAAACAGGTGCTTTACGAACGTGGACGCCCGGTCGCCGTCGAGTTCGATGCCCGGGGCGATGGCACCTTCGAGCGGCGGCTTGCGCTCGATGGCAGGGCCGAGCCCGTTGACCGCTGACCGCTGACCGCAATGCAACATGCGCGCGCGCAACGCCCATCCTAGACTGCGCGCACTTCCTTCGCAGCGCATGCCTTGGCCAAGACCAGCAAAGCCACCTCGTTCGACATCGCTTACCTGGCCGGGGTCTCGCAGTCCACGGTGTCGCGCGCGCTGCGCGGCAGCCCGCTGGTCAATCCGGAGACCACGCGGCGGATCATGGAGGTCGCCGAGCAGCTCAACTACACCGTGGACAAGCACGCATCGAGCCTGCGCACGCAGCGCGCCGGCACGCTGGCGCTGCTGCTGTTCGAGGACCCGACCAGCGACGACTCGCATATCAACCCGTTCTTCCTGCCCATGCTCAGCGCGATCACCCGCGCCTGCGCCGCGCACGGGCAGGACCTGCTGATCTCGTTCCAGCAGCTCTCGCACGACTGGCACGCGGACTACGCCGACAGCAAGAAGGCCGACGGGCTGATCCTGCTGGGCTACGGCGACTACCTGGCCTACCTGGGCCGGCTGTCGAAGCTGGTGGAACAGGGCACGCCGTTCGTGCGCTGGGGTGCGGTGCTGCCGGACCAGCCGGGGCTGTCGATCGGCTGCGACAACCAGGGTGGTGGACGCCAGGCCGGCGCCCACCTGCTGGCCTGCGGGCGCAGGCGCATCGCATTCCTGGGCGACGCGTCGACGCATTACCCGGAATTCCTGGAACGCTTCGACGGCTGCGACACGGCGCTGCGCGAAGCCGGCCTGGGCATGGACCGCACGCTGCAGGTGGACGCCGAAAGCTCCGAGGACGCAGGCTACGCCGCCGCACGCGAGCTCATGCGCCGCGGCGCGATCTTCGATGCGGTGTTCGGCGCCAGCGACCTGATCGCCATCGGCGCGATGCGCGCACTGGCGGAGGCCGGCGTGCGCGTGCCCGAGGACGTGGCGGTGGTCGGTTTCGACGACATCCCCGCGGCGCGCATCGCCACGCCCGCCCTCACCACCATCCGCCAGGACACGGTGCGCGCCGGCGAACTGCTGGTGGATACGGTGGTGCGTCTGGCCGAAGGCAAGCCCGCCGAGAGCGTGCGCCTGCCCACCGAACTGGTGGTGCGCCGCTCCTGCCCCGCAAGGTCGTAGGTCGGGCCAGGCCCGACATCACGGACGAAACGGCCGCGTAGACCAACCGGCCCGCTGCTCCAGCACCGCATGATCGAAGCCGGCCGGGTCTGGCATTGAAGACGCCTCGCCGATTGTTCTCGGCGACGCCGTTCGTGTGGTGTGGGGCCTGGCCCCGACTTACGTCGAGGCCGGCAGCGCCGCGGCGCGCGGTTCGGCCACCCGCAGCGTGCACAGCCCCGCCACCAGCATGCACACCCCGCCGATGGCCAGGGCCTGGATCGGCTGCGCGCCGAAGAAGGTCTTCAGCAGGAAGCCGAGCAGGCTGGCGGCCACCAGCTGCGGGATCACGATGAAGAAGTTGAAGATGCCCATGAACACGCCCATCTTGGTCGCCGGCACGCTGTCGGAGAGTAGCGCGTACGGCAGCGACAGGATCGAGGCCCACGCGAAGCCCACGCCCACCATGGACAGCAGCAGCCACTGCGGATCGCGGATCCACAGCATGGACAGCAGCCCCACGCCGCCCAGCGCAAGGTTCACCAGGTGCGAGACGCGCAGCCCCATGCGCCGCACCATCCACGGAATCACCACGGCGGCGAGCGCGGCGAAGCCGTTGTACGCGGCGAACAGCACGCCGACCCAGTTCGCGCCTTCGTTGTAGGCCGCCGATGCGGTGTCGCTGCTGCCGTAGTGCACGCCGGTCACCGCCGCGGTGGTGTAGATCCACATCGCGAACAGCGCGAACCAGCTGAAGAACTGCACCAGCGCCAGGCGCCGCATGTTGGGCGGCATGTCGTGCACGTCCCGCACGATGCTGGCGAACATCCCGTCCACGCGCAGCCTTCCTGCCACCAGCAGCGCGATGCCGTAGGCGGCCAGCAGCCCCGCCAGGATGTACAGCTGCTTGTCCAGCGCGAACTGCCACACCAGCGCAGCCCCTGCCACCCCAGCCACCAGCCACGCCATGCCCTGCGCCCCCTGGCGCAGCGGCTGCGTGGCATCGGTGCGTCGCGCGGCCGCAGCGAGCGGTTCGTAATCGCTGAAGCTGCGCAGCTGGTCGGGGCTGTACTCGCGGGTGCGCAGCACCGTCCAGCCGATCGCGCCCAGCAGCACCACGCCGCCGGCGTAGAACGCGTAGCGCACCGTGTCAGGGACTTCGCCCGGCGCTGCCGTGTTCGCCACGCCCGCTTTTTCCAGCAGAAACGGCAGCATGCTGGCCACCACCGAGCCCACGCCGATGAAGAAGCTCTGCATCGCATAGCCCGACGCGCGCTGGCGCGGCGCCAGCTGGTCGCCGACGAACGCGCGGAACGGCTCCATCGAGATGTTGATCGACGCGTCCAGCACCCACAGCATGCCCGCCGCGATCCACAGCGCCGGCACGTTGGGAAACGCGAACAGCGCCAGCGACGCCAGCACCGCGCCGATGAGGAAGTACGGGCGGCGACGCCCCAGCCCGGTCCAGGTGCGGTCCGACAGGTAGCCCACGATCGGCTGCACGATCAGCCCGGTCAGCGGTGCGGCGATCCACAGCACCGGGATGTCCTCCATGTCCGCGCCGAGCGTCTGGAAGATGCGGCTGACGTTGGCGTTCTGCAGCGCGAAGCCGAACTGGATGCCCAGGAAGCCGAAGCACATGTTCCAGATCTGCCAGAACGTCAGCGGCGGTTTCTCGCGCGTGCCTTGCATGGGCGCCTCGGCGGATGGGTGCGCGGCAAGTGTGACCAAAAGCGCAGGGCTTGTGCGTATCGCGCTGCACACGCCTGCGTATGCACGCGCGCATGCATACGTATTCATGCGCGCGGCCGTGGCCGGCTCCGGCGCGATCCTGCGCCTGCGTGGAATAGTGGCGCGACCGCTGCGGGAGGCGGCCCGCACGGGCGCCCGCGGGGTCCACGAAGACGGGAAGCGATGCGTTGAAGGCGGCGAACACACCCTGGTGGCGCGGTGCGGTGATCTACCAGATCTACCCGCGCAGCTTCCTCGACAGCAACGGCGACGGCGTCGGCGACCTGCCGGGCATCACCGCGAAGCTCGACTACGTGGCCGGGCTGGGCGTGGACGGCATCTGGATCTCGCCGTTCTTCACCTCGCCCATGGCGGATTTCGGCTACGACATCGCCGACTACCGCGACGTGGACCCGCTGTTCGGAACGCTGGCTGATTTCGACGCGCTGCTGGCGAAGGCCCACGCGCTGGGCCTGAAGGTGATGATCGACCAGGTGCTCAGCCACACCTCGGAAGCGCACGCGTGGTTCCGCGAGAGCCGCCAGAGCCGCGATAACGCGAAGGCGGACTGGTACGTATGGGCGGACGCGCGCGCCGACGGCACGCCGCCCAACAACTGGCTGTCCATCTTCGGCGGCGTGGCCTGGAAGTGGGAGCCGCGCCGCGGCCAGTACTTCCTGCACAACTTCCTGTCCTCGCAGCCGGACCTCAACTTCCACAACCCCGACGTGCAGCAGGCGCAGCTGGACAACGTGCGCTTCTGGCTGGACCGCGGCGTGGACGGCGTGCGCCTGGACGCGATCAACTTCTGCTTCCACGATCCCGCGCTGCGCGACAACCCGCCCAAGCCGGTGGAACTGCGCACCGGGCGCGGCTTCAGCCCCGACAACCCGTACGCGTTCCAGTACCACCACCACAACAACACGCAGCCGGAGATGCTCGGTTACCTGGAACGGCTGCGCGCGCTGACCGACGGCTACGCCGACGTGGGCATGCTCGGCGAGATCTCCAGCGAGGATTCGCTGGCGACCATGGCCGAATACGTCACGCCGCAGCGCCTGCACATGGGCTACAGCTTCGAGCTGCTCACCGAGGACTTTTCGGCCGCGTACATCCGCGCCACCGTGGAAACGCTGGAAGCCAGGCTCGCGGATGGCTGGCCGTGCTGGGCGATCTCCAACCACGACGTGCAGCGCGCAGTGACGCGCTGGGGCGGCGCGCAGGCCGGCGACGCGGTGGCGCGGCAGCTGCTGGCGCTGGTGTGTTCGCTGCGCGGATCGGTGTGCCTGTACCAGGGCGAGGAACTCGGCCTGGCCGAGGCCGAGGTGCCCTTCGAGGCGCTGCGCGACCCGTACGGCATCGCGTTCTGGCCCAACTTCAAGGGCCGCGATGGCTGCCGCACGCCCATGCCGTGGAACGGCGGCGCCCACGCCGGTTTCAGCGACGCGACGCCGTGGCTACCGGTGGACGCCGGCCACGTGGCGCGCAGCGTCGCCGTGCAGGAGGCCGATCCGCAGTCGGTCCTGAACGCCGCGCGCGCCTTCCTGCGCTGGCGCTCCAGCCAGCCCGCGCTGATGCACGGTGCGATCCGCTTCGTGGACGCGCCGGAGCCGGTGCTGGCCTTCGAACGCGTGCATGCCGACGGCACCCTGCTGGTCGCGTTCAACCTGTCGGACCGGCCGGTGCGCTGGACCCCGCCGGCGCACGCCGCGCTGCGCTGGATCGACGTGCCCGGCCAGGCAGGCGCGGACGTGCAGCACGGCGAAATGCAGCTTTCCCCCCATGCCGCCGCGTTTGCGGAGCACCGCTAGGGTGCCCGCGCGCGGCCGTGGGAGCGAGGCCGCTCGCGACGGCATCCGCGTTCGCGCGCGCCGCGCGGATCCATCTCTTTGCCGGAGCCGGCAGCCCGCACGCGTGGGCTCAGGCGGCTTTGGCCTGCGCGCCGATGCCGCAGTTGCGCGCGATGAACGCATCATGCTCCGGCATGGCCTCCACGCAGCGGGCGATCACGTTGCGCACGCTCGCGGCGAACGCTTCCACCTTCTGCTCCGGGTAGGTGTCGACCAGGGGATGGTAGCCGGCCGGGCGCACGCGCTGCCCGTGCAGCACCTGCAGCCAGCTGACCTCGGCGAACATCTCGTTGCCCTCGCGGAACACCCGGCCATTGCTGCGGAACAGGTCCATGCGCCGCCGCAGCGCCTCCGGAATCTCCATGGTCCTGCAGTGGTCCCAGAACGGGGAATCGTCGCGCTCTGTCGCCTTGTAGTGGGCGATGATGAAGTCGCGGATGCGCTCGATCTCGAAGTCCGCGTGGGCGTTGCACTCGTTGATGTCGGCCTGGTCGAAGCCGGCATGCGGGAAGAACGCGGTGAGCCGCGCGATGGACGACTGGATCAGGTGGATGCTGGTCGATTCCAGCGGTTCGATGAATCCGCTGGACAGGCCGATGGCATAGACGTTGCGGTTCCACTGCGCCTTGCGCTTGCCGCCGGTGAAGCGGATCACCCTGGGCTCGGCGAGGGCTTCGCCTTCCAGGTTGGCCAGCACGGTGGCGGTCGCTTCGTCCTCGCTGATGAAGCGGCTGCTGAACACGTAACCATTGCCGGTTCGATGCTGCAGCGGGATGCGCCACTGCCAGCCTGCACTGCGCGCGGTACAGCGCGTGTAGGGCGTGGTCGGTCCCGCGTTCGCGCTGGGCACCGCCACGGCGCGATCGCACGGCAGCCAGTGCGACCAGTCCTCGTAACCGGTCTGCAGGGCCTGCTCGATCAGCAGGCCGCGGAAGCCGGAACAGTCCACGAACAGCTGTCCGGACACGTGTTCGCCGCTTTCGAGCCGGATCGACTCGACGAAGCCGGTGTCAGGATGCAGCCCCACGTCGGTCACCTTGCCTTCCGTGCGCACCACGCCGCGCGCTTCGGCGTAGCGGCGCAGGTACTGCGCGTACAGGCCGGCGTCGAAGTGGTAGGCGTAGGCGATGTCGGCCAGCGGCGAGTTGGGACGATCCGCCAGCGCGCGCATGAACTTGTTGCTGCGGCACGCGGCGGTGTTGATCGAATAGTCCTCCAGCGGAGCGGCCTTGCCGGCCTGCTGCAGCTTCAGCCAGTAGTGGTAGAAGCTGACCAGGCCCAGGTCCTGCCCGATCTTGCCGAAGCCGTGGACGTAGCTGTCGCCGATTCGGCCCCAGTCGCGGAACTCGATGCCGAGCTTGAACGAGCCCTTGGTCTGGCGGACGAAGTCGTTCTCGTCCAGGTCCAGCGCCTGGTTGTAGAGCTTGATCATGGGAATGGTGGCCTCGCCCACGCCCACGATGCCGATCTCGTCGGACTCAACCAGTCGAATGCCGCAGGCGCCGTTCAGCAGCTTGGCCAGCGCGGCGGCGGTCATCCATCCCGCGGTGCCGCCGCCGACGATGACGATGTCCCGGATGCGTTCGATCATGGCTGACACCTGCTCCACCGGCGACATGGGCCGCCCCGTCGCCGAGTATGCGGCGGCGGCGGCGGCGCGTCACCGCATGGTGCGCGCGTTGCTCGCCGCTGCATTCGTATGCAGCGCAGCAACGCCGGCCGCGGCCCGCGCTGCGGGAACCGGGGCGCAGGCCCAGGCCGACTGCAACGCCGCCGGAGTCGCCCGTACCCTGCACGTCTCCACCGGGCCTGCGCACGATGCGCGCGCGTACTGGCTGGACGCCCGCAGCCTGCGCTGGCCGGGTGCCGCGCGCGACGGGCGCGTGCGCCTGTACGCGTCCGCCACCGGTGCGCTCGAAGCCCGGACCGGTGCGCGGGTCGCGGGCGCGGACCTGGCGGTCGCGCTGCTGCCCGCTCCCGCCGCCGGCCCGGAAACGCGGCGGCGTTTCGCGTTCACGGGCGCAGGCCCGGAGTGGTCGCTGCCGGACGCGGCGGCAGCGCGCCTGCCCGACTTGCTGCGCGGCCAGCTGCTGCTGGTGCGCGAGGACGCGGGCGGGCGCGTGCTCGACGCGACGCGCATCCAGGCGCCCGGCGCGCTGGATGCGCTGTACGGCGCTGCCGAGGCGCTGGACGACCTCGGTGTCGGCATCGCCCCTGGCTCGACCCGGTGGCGGCTGTGGGCGCCCACCGCGCAATCGGTGTCGCTGTGCGTGTACGAAACGCCAGGCGCACCTGCGCGCGAAGCGCTGCCGCTGCGGCGCGACGCCACCACCGGCGCGTGGTCCACGCGCGTCGCGCGCGACCTGTCGGGCGGCTACTACGCCTACCTGGTGGACGTGTTCGTGCCCGGGACCGGCGTGGTGCGCAACCGCGTGACCGATCCGTATTCGCTCAGCGTCGCCACCGATTCGCAGCGCAGCTGGATCGGAAGCCTGGACTTGGAGGCGACCAAGCCCCCGGGCTGGGACGCCGCGCCACGCCCGGCGCCGTTGCCTGCGGCGGTGGACATGGCGATCTACGAGCTGCACGTGCGCGACTTCTCGCGCGACGACGCCAGCGTCCCGGCCGCGCGGCGCGGCAAGTACCTGGCGTTCGCCCAGGACGATTCCCACGGCATGCGCCACCTGCGCGCGCTGCGGGCCGCGGGCATCACCGACATTCACCTGCTGCCGGTGTTCGACATCGCCAGCGTGCCGGAAGCCGGCTGCGTCTCGCCCGCCATTCCCAACGCCGCGCCGGACAGCGATGCCCAGCAGGCGGCGGTGGCGCGGGTCGCCGGGCGCGACTGCTACAACTGGGGCTACGACCCGCTGCACTTCAACGCCCCCGAAGGCAGCTACGCCAGCGATGCGGGCGACGGCGCGGTGCGGGTGCGCGAATTCCGCGCCATGGTGCAGGCGCTGCACGCGGCCGGGCTGCGCGTGGGCATGGACGTGGTCTACAACCACACCAGCGCGTCCGGGCAGCACCCGCAGTCGGTGCTGGACCGGATCGTGCCCGGCTATTACCACCGGCTGGACGCGGCCGGGCAGATGGAGCGCTCCACGTGCTGCGAGAACACCGCCACCGAGCACCGGATGATGGGCAAGCTGATGCGCGATTCCGTCGCGCTGTGGGTGCGTCACTACCGCATCGACTCGTTCCGCTTCGACCTGATGGGCCACCAGCCGCGCGCGCAGATGGAACGCCTGCAGCGCGACGTGGATGCCGCCGCGGGCCGCCACGTGCAGCTGATCGGCGAAGGCTGGAACTTCGGCGAAGTCGCCGACGGCAGACGCTTCGTGCAGGCCTCGCAGCGGTCATTGAACGGCAGCGGCATCGGCACCTTCAGCGACCGGGCGCGCGACGCGATCCGCGGCGGCGGGCCGTCCGATCGCGGGGAGGCGCTGGCCGGTGCGAAGGGCTACGTCAACGGACTTGCGGATGCAGCCGGCGCGGACACGCCTCGCGATCCGTCACACGCGCGGCTGCGCCACGCCGCCGACCTGGTCCGCGTCGGCCTGGCCGGCACGCTGCGCGACTACCGCATCACCGATGCCGCCGGCCGCGCAGTCACGCTGGCCGACGTCGACTACAAGGGCCAGCCCGCGGGCTACGCGAGGGCGCCGGGCGAAGTGGTCAACTACGTCGAGAATCACGACAACCAGACCCTGTTCGACATCAACGCCTGGAAGCTGCCCGCGTCCACATCGCACGAGGACCGCGCGCGCGTGCAGTTGCTGGCGCTGGCCTTGAATGCCTTCAGCCAGGGCATCGCGTACTTCCACGCCGGCGGCGAGCTGCTGCGCAGCAAGTCGTTGGACCGCAACAGCTTCGATTCCGGCGACTGGTTCAACCGCATCGACTGGACCGGCCGCCAGAATTTCTACGGCACCGGCCTGCCGCCGCGTGCGGACAACGCCGACGACTGGGCGCGCATGCGTCCGCTGCTGTCCGACCCCCGCATCGCCCCGCGTCCGCAGGACATCGCCTTCGTCCGGGACGCCTTCAACGACCTGCTGCGCATCCGCGCCAGCTCCACCCTGTTCCGCCTGCGAACGGCCGCCGACATCCAGGAGCGCTTGACCTTTCCCAACAGCGGCGCAGCGCAGAACCCGCGGGTGATGGCCGGCCATGTCCGTGGCGACGGCTATGCCGGCGCGGCGTTCCGTGAGCTGCTGTACCTGGTCAACGTTTCCGCGCAGGCGCAGGCGCTGGTGCTGCCCGAACACGCGGGCAAGCCTTACGTGCTGCATCCGGTCCAGGCCAGCCAGGCCGCCGCCGATCCGCGCCCGCGACGCGATGCACGGCATGACGTCGCGACCGGCCGGTTCGAGGTGCCGCCGCGCACCGCCGTGGTGTACGTGCTGCCATGAACACCACCGCACGCACCCGCTGCACGCCCGGCTCCCGCATTCCACCCGCTTCCCTGCGCACGCACGCAAGGCTGGACCCCGGCCTGCGCCGGGGCCACGATACGGCGCGCGCCTTCCGCTCCAACGCCCGCGCCATGGCCCACACCGTGAGAACTCCATGAACCTGCGAACCGCTTCCGCTTCCCGCCTCGCCGCGCCCATCCTTGTCGTTCTGCTGTGCTGTGCAGGCCTGCCGCTGGCGGCCCATGCGGAGACCGTCGCCACGGTGTCTTCGCCCAATGGCCGGCTGAAGGTGGAGCTGGACATCAACAAGCCCGGCCGCATCCACTACCGCGTGCTGCGCGACGGCAAGCCGCTGCTGGGCGATTCGCAGCTGGGCCTGCGGCTTCAGCAGGGCGCGCAGCTGCTCGCCTCCTTCACCTTGGACGGCCAGGAAACGCGCAGCTTCGACCAGACCTGGGAGCTGCCGTGGGGCGAGAGCCGGCAGGTGCGCAACCACTACAACGAACTGCACGCGCGCTTCGTGGAGGGCGGCCGCGACAGGCGGCGCATGGACCTGGTGTTCCGCGTGTTCGATGACGGCATCGGCTTCCGCTACGAACTACCCAAGCAGCCGAAGCTGGCCACGGTGGCGATCGCCGATGAACTCACCGAGTTCGCGATCGCGCCGGAAGCCACCGCGTGGTGGATCCCCGCGTACGAGACCAACCGCGAGGAATACCTCTATTACCGCACGCCGATGGAGCAGGTCGGCACCGCGCAGACGCCGATCACGCTGCGCACCGCGGACGGCACGCACGTGTCGATCCACGAAGCTGCGCTGGTCGACTACGCGGGCATGAACGTCAGCAAGTTCGAAGGCCGCAAGCTGCGCGCCAACCTGACGCCGGGCAGCTCGGCGGCCGCGGTGACGCGGGTCACGCCCATGCAGACGCCGTGGCGCACGCTGACCATCGCCGACAGCGCCGGTGCGCTGTACGAAGCGTCCAACCTGATCCTCAACCTCAACGAACCCAACAAGCTCGGCGACGTGAGCTGGTTCAAGCCGTCCAAGTACGTGGGCGTGTGGTGGGGCATGCACCTGGATACCGAAACCTGGGGCAGCGGCCCCCGGCACGGTGCCACCACCGCAAACACCAAGCGCCACATCGACTTCGCCGCCGAGCACGGCTTCCGCGGCGTGCTGGTGGAAGGCTGGAATCCCGGCTGGGACGGCGACTGGTTCGCCAATGGCTGGGGCTTCGATTTCACCAAGGCCATGCCCGACTTCGATATCGAAGAACTCACGGCCTACGCCAGGTCCAAGGGCGTGCACCTGATCGGCCACCACGAGACCGCCTGCGCCGTGAGCCACTACGAGCGGCAAATGTCCAAGGCGTTCGCCTGGTACGCCAAGATGGGCATCGACGTGGTCAAGACCGGCTACGTCTGCGATGCCGGACAGATCGAGCGCCAGGACAAGGTGCGCGGCCCGATCACCCGCGAGTGGCACGAAGGCCAGTTCATGAGCAACCATCACCTGCGCGTGGTGACCGAAGCCGCCAAGCACCGCATCGCGGTGAACCCGCACGAGCCGATCAAGGACACCGGCCTGCGCCGCACGTATCCCAACTGGGTCTCGCGCGAAGGCGCGCGCGGCATGGAATACAACGCCTGGGGCGAGCCGCCGAATCCGCCCGAGCACGAGGCCAACCTGGTGTTCACCCGCATGCTGTCCGGACCGATGGATTTCACGCCCGGCGTCCTCAGCCTGCAAGGCCGCGGCATGCCGCTGCAGAGCACCATGGCCAAGCAGCTGGCGCTGTACGTGGTGCTGTACAGCCCGATCCAGATGGCGGCCGACCTGCCCGAAAACTACGCGCCGCACATGGACGCGTTCCAGTTCATCAAGGACGTGCCCACAGACTGGGAGACCACGCGCGTGCCCAACGGCGAAGTCGGCGACTACGTGACCATCGTGCGCAAGGAGCGCGGCGGCAACGACTGGTACCTGGGCAGCGTCACCGACGAAACCGCGCGCACGGTCCGGGTGAAGCTGGATTTCCTGGATCCCGGCAAGACCTACGAAGCGCAGATCTACCGCGATGCGAAGGACACCACGTACCAGGGCGAGAAGCGCTTCAAGTTCGAGCGCGTGACGCGGAAAGTCACCGCAAAGGACACGCTGACGTTGCGCCTGGCGCCGGGTGGTGGGCAGGCGATCCGGTTCAAGGCGGGCTGAAGCACCGCCCTGCAAGGCGCCCGGTCGTTGATGATGCGTGGGCGGTGCGTGGGCGCCACTGGTATGGAACCGGCAGGCGTTCACCCGTCGGCGCGGGCTGGCCTTGTCTTGATCGTTCGCAAGCAGTTCGCGGACGACATGGCCGCCTGGTCAGTGCACCCGTAGCAACTTCGCAGGTGACCCCGTGACGCAGGCAGTTGCCTTGCGCCAGATCGCTTCCGGCGCGCAGACGCGAGCCGCCAAACGCTCCCGCAGATCTGCGCCGGGGTGCATTCGTCAGGTCTTCCGCGTCGGCGCTGTACGTCTGCGAGTGGCGATACGTGATCGCATTGCCTTCGCGCGGCGCCGCATCGGTTCGCCCTGGCGTAGCCCCGCCGGCCAACGCTGCGCGCCTGATCTAGACAGCGATTCGCACGTTCGACAAGCCCTACAAGAGGGCGCTCGCAACGGGAACGCACCGCCCGTGCAAACGGACATCATGCGTAGGGAACGGCGCATCCTGGCTGCGATGGCGGCGCAGGGATGCACAAGCGGGGATTGGCCGCAAACGTGCGGAGGCCCGAGCAACCGCGCGCGTTGCACTGCGCGATGCGGCATGGCACGCGTTCTGCCGCACTGCAGCAAACACGGCGATGCCGAAGCAGTTTCGCGGGTGCATGCATGAATACGTATGCAGGTGGGCGTGCGTACGCGAGCCCGCGACTACCATGCGGCCAACGTTACGGTTCCGTGAATTCCCCCGCGTGCGCCCGCGCTCGGTCACGGCCAACGGACCCTTGGGAGGGGAGAGACAGACCATGCAACTCAAGCGCAATCTGCTGAGCGTGGCGTTGGCTTCGGCCACGTTGATGCTGACCCATGGAGCTCACGCGCAGGATGCAGCGCCGACGCCGCAGACTGCGGAAGAGGAAGCGCAGGATCTCGATGCGGTGGTGGTGACCGGCATCCGCCGCGGCATCGAGGCGGCCATCGACACCAAGCGCAATTCCACGTCGATCGTCGAGGCCGTGTCGGCCGAGGACATCGGCAAGCTTCCCGACGTGAGCATCGCCGAGTCCATCGCGCGCCTGCCCGGCCTGGCCGCGCAGCGCGTGGCGGGACGCGCCCAGGTCATCAGCGTGCGCGGCCTGTCGCCCGATTTCGCGACCACGCTGCTCAACGGCCGCGAACTGGTCAGCACCGGCGACAACCGCAGCGTCGAGTTCGACCAGTACCCGTCCGAGCTGATCGCGGGCGTGACCGTGTACAAGACGCCCGACGCCGCCCTGGTGGGTCAGGGCCTGTCCGGCACGCTGGACATGCAGACCGTCAGGCCGCTGAACTTCAGCGAGCCGGTCGTTGCGCTGAGCGCGCGCTATCAGCGCAACTCCCTGGGCGACGCGGCCAACGTGGACGCCTACGGCAACCGCATCAACGCCAGCTACATCGGGCAGAACGCGGATCGCACGTTCGGCTTCTCGATCGGCTATTCGCACTCTGACACGCCCATCCAGGAGAACCAGGTCGGCCTGTACGAGCCCTGGAAGAACGATGCTCGCCCGGGGCTGCCGGCAGGAACCTTCGCCAGCGACGGCATCAAGGCCTTGCGCCGCACCGGCAACACCGAACGCGACGGCGTGCTTGCGACGCTGCAGTACCGGCCCTCGAACGACTGGACCAGCATCCTCGACCTGTTCTACTCCAAGGCCGAGCAGGTGGACACGGCGAACCAGTGGGAGATGAACACCCAGTACAACGGCTCGTTCCCCTGCAATCCGGAATGCGTCTACAGCAACGTCTCCGTGAACGGCAACGGCACCTTCACCGGCGGCACGCTGACCGGCGTCTATCCGCTGGTCCGCGGCATGTACAACAAGCGCGAGGACGAAATCCGCGCGCTCGGTTGGAGCAACGAGTTCAACCTGGGCTCGGTCCGGATCACGACGGACGCCAGCTACTCGAAGGCCGAGCGCGACGAGCTGAATCTGGAGAACAACACCCAGCTGGTGCCTTCGCCACAGTACGACACGGTGGGACTCACATACCGTGGCGGCGACTTCTCGCAGATGGTGCCCACGCTCAACTATTCCGACCCCACCCGCCTGTTCCTGCGCAACACCATCTACGGATCCGGGTACGGCAAGGTGCCGCGCGTGGAAGACCAGCTGGCGAGCTTCAAGGTGGCCGCGTCGCTGCCCGCACCCGCGACCACGCCGTGGATCGCGGACTTCGACGTGGGGCTCAACCACGCCGATCGCGAAAAGAGCAAGCGCCAGCCCGAAGGCAACATCAACGTCGGCCCGCAGGGCGATACCGCGATCGCGCCCGACCTGCAGTACGGGCTGGTGGACCTGCGCTTCGCCGGAATCGGGTTCATCCCGTCGTGGAACGTTCCGGCGGCCGTGGCGCGCTACATGACCTTCAATCCGGTCGAGGATCTCGACTACCTGATCCCGAAGGCGTGGACGGTGGAGGAAAAGATCACCACCGGCTACGCACGCGCCAACCTGGATGCGCAGTGGGGATCGGTGCCGGTGCGCGGCAACATCGGCGTGCAGATCCAGCGGGTCGACCAGTCGTCCTCGGCCAATTACTTCGACCGCAGCCGGCCCGCAGGCAGCCAGGTGCTCCCGTTCGAGGACGGCAAGACCTACACCGACGTGCTGCCGAGCATGAATCTCGCGTTCGAGTTGCCGGCCGAGCAGACGCTGCGCGTCGGGCTCGCCGAGCAGGTCGCGCGGCCGCGCGTGGACCAGCTGCGCGCGTCGTTCGAGTTCGGCGTGAACACCGCAACCGGCCGACCGGGAGGCAGCGGCGGCAACCCGCAGCTCGATCCGTGGCGCGCCTATGCGTTCGACGTGTCCTACGAGAAGTACTTCGGCAACAAGGCGTACGTGGCGGCGGCGTACTTCTACAAGGACCTGCGCACGTACATCTATACGCAGACCCGCGACGATTACGACTTCTCCGAGTTCGTGGCCAGCTACGTGCCGCCGCCCGGCACGCAGCCGGCGCAGGACATCGGCGACTTCACCGCGCCGCAGAACGGCGAAGGCGGGCGGCTGCAGGGCCTGGAGCTGACCGCTTCGCTGCCGTTCGACCTGTTCTTCGAACCGCTGGCGGGGTTCGGCGTCGTCGCCAGCGCCAGCTTCAACGACAGCAACATCCAGATCCGCGACCCGGAAAGCGCGTCGAGCGTCGGCGGCGGAGACATCAGCCTGCCCGGCCTGTCGGACCGCGTGTACAACCTCACCGCCTACTTCGAGCGCAACGGCTTCGAAGCGCGCGTGAGCCAGCGCAGGCGCTCGGACTACATCGGCGAGATCGGCAATTTCGCCGGCAACCGCACCCTGCGCTACGTGGTGGGCGAGAACATCACCGACGCCCAGGTCAGCTACGCGTTCGGCGGCGCACTGGAAGGCCTGAGCCTGCTGCTCCAGGCCAGCAACCTCACCAACGAGTCCTACCGCACTTACGCCGGCACCAAGGATCGCCCGCTCGAGTACATCGAATGGGGCCGCACCTACCTGCTCGGCGTGAACTACCGCTTCTAGGCGCCCCCGCGCAGCCGCGCTCCCCTGACCCCGCCATGCGCGGGGTCTTTCTTTGCTCGGCAGAAGCAGCGGCGCGATGCGGTTGCGCCGCACACCCCGACGCGGGCCGGAGACCTTGCGGAATTTGGACGTGGCCCGCCCTACAGCTCCAGCCAGCCCGCCACCACGGCGCGCAGTTCGTCCACGCCCTGCTTCGATTCGGCGGAGAACGCTTGCACGCTGACGCTGTCGCCCCATGCCGACTGCAGCTGCTTGCGCACCGCCAGCACGGTGTTGCCCACGGCGCCGCGGCTGAGCTTGTCGGCCTTGGTCAGCAGGGCGTGGGCCGGGAGCCCGCGCTGCATCGCATAGCCGAGCATCTGCAGGTCGTAGTCCTTCAGCGGGTGGCGGATGTCCATCACCACCACCAGCCCGCGCAGGGCGATGCGGCTGCCGAAGTAGGCGTCCAGGAACGCCTGCCAGTGGGCCTGCAGGTCCTGCGGCACCTTGGCGTAGCCGTACCCGGGCAGGTCCACCAGGTACTTGGCTTCGTGCGGCGGCAGGCCGAAATAGACCAGCTGCTGGGTGCGGCCAGGGGTCTTGGACACCCGGGCCAGGGCATTGCGGCCGCACAGGGCGTTGAGCGCGCTGGACTTGCCGGCGTTGGAGCGCCCGGCGAACGCCACCTCCAGGCCGCCATCCGGCGGCAGCTGGCGGGCGGTGTGGGCGGCCAGCAGGTAGTCGGCGCGGTTGAAGGGGTTGGGGGCGGTGGCAGGCATCGCGCTAGCTTCTCACGAGCCGCGCCGGCGGCGGTTTGACGCCCGCCGCGCCCGCCCACGATAATTTCCTGCTATCACCGCATAAT
This sequence comes from uncultured Pseudoxanthomonas sp., assembly GCA_964425695.1. GTDB lineage: Bacteria > Pseudomonadota > Gammaproteobacteria > Xanthomonadales > Xanthomonadaceae > JAKPBU01. The sequence continues at coordinate 2,667 of CAYRNF010000021.1, read as the reverse complement.
CCTGCGCGCGCCGCGGCTGCGCGCCAGGTACGCGAAACGCGCCACCTTTTCGGGAGCCTCCATGCGTCACGCACGCGCCTCACGCCGTCTCGGCATCGCCGGCCTGGCCCTTGCGGGCATCGCCGCTGCCGTGGCCTTCGCCCAGACCACGGTCACCGCCCTGCCGGACAACGAGCCGGTGCAGGCCGCGCCGCTGGACGCGTCGGCCATGGCCGACCTGACCAAGGCCAACTGGGGCGACCCGCAAAAGGGCGCCACGCTGGCCGCCGCCTGCGCCGCCTGCCACGGACTGGACGGCAACTCCACGGCCGCGCCCAACCTCTATCCGCGCATCGCCGGGCAGAGCGAGCGCTACCTCGCCCGCCAGCTGGCCCTGTTCAAGGCCGGCCTGCGCACCGACGGCAACGCCGCGCTGATGGTGCCGTTCGCGCTGCCGCTGAGCGCGCAGGACATGCGCGACTTGGGCGCCTACTACGCCACCCAGAAGGCGGGCGCCGGCATCGCGGACGACACCGTCATCGCCTCCGGCCCCAATGCCGGCATGAAGTTCTACGAAGTGGGCGAGAAGCTCTACCGCAGCGGCGACGCCAGCCGCGGCCTGCCCGGCTGCATCGCCTGCCACGGCCCGTCCGGCAGCGGCAACCCCGGCCCGGCATACCCGCACGTGGGCGGCCAGCAGGCCTGGTACGTGGCCCGCCGCCTGGAGCAGTACCGCGCCGGCACCACCAGCGAACCGGACCCGGCGCTGTTCAACGTGATGGCCGCGGTCGCCAAGAACCTGACCGACGAAGAGATCCAGTCGCTGGGCAGCTACCTGCAGGGCCTGCACCCGCGCGCGGACGAAGCGCCCGAAGGCACGGCCGTGGCGGCCGCCCCGGCGCCTGCCGCCCCCGCGCCCGCGCCGGCTCCGGCCGAGGCGCCCGCCGCACCGGCGGACGCCCCCGCGCAGCCGCAGCCCGCGCCCCAGACCGCGCAGTAACCGCATCGGGGGGCGTCCGGTGAACGACGCAGCGATGGCCGGAAACTTCCGCGCCGGCGCGCAGTCCAAGGCCGTACAGCTCCCTTGAACCATCCTCGCCGGCCAGCGTTCGCTGCGCCGGCTTTTTTTTGCCCGCTCCCGCACCGTGACGCCCATGACCCGACTTCGCCGCCTGCTGTCCCTCGTGACGCTTGTCCTGCTCGTCGCCGCCCTGCCGGTGGGCGCGACCTGGTCGGCCCCGGTGCAGGAGGGCCGCCACTACGCCCTGGTGGTAGACGGCGCACCGTGGCAACCGGCCAAAGGCGGCCGCATCGAAGTCGCCGAGGTCTTCGCCTACTGGTGCGGCCACTGCGCCCGCCTGGCACCCCGGCTGGAGGACTGGAAGCGGCGCCAGGCCAAGGACGTGCAGCTGGTGTACGTGCCGTTGCCCTCCGGTCGCGACGACGCCTTCGCGCGCGGTTTCTTCGCGGTGCAGGCGGCCGGCGCCGGCGACAGGGTGCACGGCCGCCTGTTCGAGGCGGTGCACCAGGCGCAGGCGGTGCCGAAGAATCCCACCATCGGCGAGCTGGCGGCGTGGTATGGCCAGCAGGGACTGGACGCCCGGCCGCTGCAGGCTGCGATGCAGGCCACGGCCCTGGCCGATCGCCTCGCGGCGGCGCGCCAGTTTGCGATCCGCAGCGGCGTGGAAGGCACGCCCACACTGATCGTCGACGGCCGCTACCGGATCCTCGGCGACAGCATGGCCGAACTGCTGGACAACACCGACGCGGTCGTCGCGCACGTACGCGCCACGCGGCGCCCGTGAGACCGCCGCTGCTACCCTAGGCCCATCGCACCACGCCCCACGGCACCAGGAGTTTTCGATGAAGCACACCGTCCTTTCGATCGTTCCGCTGGCCCTGCTGCTCGCCGCGGGCCTGGGCGCCTGCAAGCCGTCCACGCCGGAAGCGGCCACCGCGCCGGCCGCCGACGCGCCGGCGGCTGCGCCCTCGCAGCCCAGCGCCGAGGAAGCGCAGATGGCCGAAGCCGCACGGCAGGAAATCGCCAAGCTCGCGTCCGATGCCGGGCCGCCGCCGGTGGAAGGCACGGACTACGAAGTGATTCCCAACGGCCAGCCGTTCGAAGCCGTGGCCGGCAAGATCGAGGTGGTCGAAGTGTTCAACCACGTCTGCCCCGCCTGCGCCAGCTTCCAGCCGCTGGTGTCGGCCTGGAAGTCGTCGCTGCCGGCGGACGTGAACTTCGTCTACGTGCCGGCGCTGTTCGGCGGCCCGTTCGACACCTACGCGCGCGTGTTCTACGCCGCGCAGGCGATGGGCCTGGAGGACAAGACCCACGACGCGCTGTACCGCGCCATCCACATCGACCGCACGCTCAAGGGCGAGCGCGGCCAGGACACGCCGCAGGACATCGGCCGCTTCTACCAGGCGTACGGCGCCGACCCCACCCAGTTCGCCGAAGCCATGGGCAGCTTCGCCGTGGAAGGCAAGCTGGCCAAGGCCAAGCAGTTCGCGCAGCGCAGCGGGATCCAGGGCACGCCCACCTTGGTGGTCGCCGGCAAGTACCGGGTCACCGCACCGTCGCGCATCGACCAGGTGCGCGTGGCCAACCAGCTGATCTCCATGGAGCGTGCCGCCATGGGGGGCAGCGCCGCGCCGGCGCCCGCCGCCCCGGCCGCCCCGGCCGCCCCG
>CAYRNF010000020.1:0-42125 GCA_964425695.1 uncultured Pseudoxanthomonas sp. | reverse complement strand
CCGCGCGGTCCCAAGCCGGGCGGCGGTGGCCCGCGGGGACGCGGGCGCGGCTGACCCGCGACACGGGCCGGCCTGCGGGCCGGCCTGGCCGAACCGCTCCGGCGCGCAGCCTGTGCCGTGCCACGCCACCTGCACGGCGCACGCCAAGGTCAGGTGCCGTCCACGCGCCGCGCGAAGCCGGTGCGCCGTATTTCGTCCACGGCCGGTCCCGCGGCTGCGCTAGCCGCGCGGCGCGCCTGCCTGGGCCAGATGCTCGTCCAGCGCCTGCGCCACGCGCGCCAGCGGTTCTGCCAACTGGGCGCGCGCGCTTGCGTCCATGTCCGCCAGCACCGCCTCCAGCGCCGCCTGCGGCCGCAGGCGCTCCAGGGCGACGCCTTCGCGCCACGCGAACGCCACGCGGTTGCTTTGACGCGGCTCCTCCAGCAGCAGCGTGTTGCCGCCGAACGCGGCCTGCAGGCGCGCGAAGTGCTCGGCATGGTCGGCCGCGAACAGGTTCGTGGCCAGCGCGCCGTCGGGCTGCAGCGCGTCGCGGCACGCGTCCACGAACGCCTGCGTCGACAGTGCGGCGGGGATGCCGCCGGCGTCGTAGCCGTCCACCAGCAGCAGGCCATAGGCATCCCGCCGTTGCGGCAGCCACTGCGCGGCATCGCCCTGGACCAACCGCAGCCGCGGGTGGTCGGGAACGTGGAAGTCGGCGCGCATGGCCAGCACGCGTGGGTCGATCTCGAACGCCTCGACGTGCGCGCCGGGCAGGTGCCGCAGGCAGAACTTGGCCTGCGATCCGCCGCCCAGCCCCACCATGCCGATGCTCCGCGGCACCGGCTGCAGCAGCAGCGCGCCCAGCATGGTGCGCGTGTAGTCCACCACCAGTTCGTCCGGCGCGTCGGCGCGCATCCGGCTCTGGCTCACGCCGGATTCGAAACGCAGATCGAGCAGTTCGCCGCGGCGCACCTGCCGAGGCGCGGCGCGGCGGCGGCGCAGCCAGTCGCGCAGGCCCACGCGCTCAGTCCTGCAGCGTGAACCGGTCGCCGTCGCGCAAGGCGGGGAAGCGTGCGCGGTGCTCCAGCAGCGGCGCGGCCTGCAGCAGCATCGTCGACACCACCTCCTCGTCCGTCGCCTCGGTCAGCGGGTGGCCCAGGAAATCGATGACCGCGCTGTCGCCCGCGTAGTGCAGCCCGTTGCCGTCGGTGCCCACGCGGTTCACGCCGGCCACGTAGCACACGTTCTCGATCGCCCGCGCACGCAGCAGCGTCTTCCACGGATACGCGCGCGCGGACGGCCAGTTGGCGACGTAAAGCGCCAGGTCGTAGTCCGGCAGGCCGGGCCGCAGGGCGTCGTGCCCATTGCGGGAGAAGACCGGGAAACGCAGGTCGTAGCAGACCTGCAGCAGGATGTTCCATCCCTTCCACGCCACCACCACCCGGTCGCGCCCGGCGGCATAGCGTTCGTTCTCGCGCGCGAACGAAAACAGGTGGCGCTTGTCGTAATGCGCCAGTGCGCCATCGGGCGTGGCGAAGAGCATGCGGTTGAACACCTGCCCAGCGCCCTCGCCCGCGCGCATCTGCACGCTGCCGGTGACCGCCACGCCCAGCGCCGCCGCCTGTTCGCGCATCCAGGCCACGGTGGGGCCGTCCATGGTTTCGGCCTCGCCGACGGCGTCGTTGGAGAAGCCGCTGGTGAAGGTCTCCGGCAGCACCACCAGGTCGGTGGTGCCGTGCAGCGGCGCGATCAGCCGCCCGTAGTACGCGCGGTTGCCGGCCGGATCGTGCCAGCGCGTTTCGCCCTGGACCAGCGAGATGCGGAGGTTGTTCATGGGCAGGATTGTAGGGCGCGCCCGCGTAGACCGCCGGATGGAAATGATCCGACGCAGAACATCCTCGCTCCGCCTAAGTCGAGACGCGTTCGATCACCGCTGCGGTGAACGCCGGGATGTCGTCGGGCTTGCGGCTGGTGATCACGTGGCCGTCCACCACCACTTCGGCGTCTTCCCAGTGCGCGCCCGCGTTCTGCAGGTCGGTGCGCACGCTGGGCCAGGAGGTCAGCTTGCGGCCCTTGGCCGCGCCGGCCTCGGCCAGCAGCCACGGGCCGTGGCAGATCGCGGCGAGCGGCTTGCCCGCCTTGTCGAAGGCCTGCACGAACGCCATGGCATCGGCATTGGTGCGCAGCGTGTCGGGGTTGATCACGCCACCGGGCAGCACCAGCGCGTCGTAGTCGTCGGGCGAGGCGTCGGCGAGCTGCACGTCCACGTCCACGGGGCTGCCCCAGTCCTTGCCTTGCCAGCCCTTGATCGGTCCGGCCTCCGGCGAGATCACGTCCACATGGAAGCCGGCTTCGCGCAAAAGGTCGCGCGGCTTTTCGAGTTCGGACTGCTCGAATCCGTGGGTGGACAGGATGGCGATGCGCTTGCGGTCGGCCATGGAATGGCTCCGGGGGATGGGGGAGCGACAGCCTGCCGCAGGCGGCGTTCAACGGGCATGAAGGATGCACGTGCCGCTTGCCCAGGTTTTGGTGTACACCGCAACGATGGAACCCGAAACGCACGCCCCGTCGCTCGAAACGTTTCCGCCCGATGGCGTGGCGCTGGTGGTGGGCGCATCTGGCGGCATCGGCGCGGCCCTGGCGGACGCGCTGGCCGCATCCGGCCGCTTCGCGCACGTGGTGCGCCTGCATCGCCGCAGCGATCCGCCCGTCGACCTGACATGCGAAGCCTCCATCGCCGCGGCCGTGGCGACCTCGTTGCAGAACGGAACGTTGCGCCTGGCGATCGACGCCACCGGCTTCCTGCACGATGCGCGCTTCGCGCCGGAAAAGAGCCTGCGCGACCTGGATGCCGAGCACCTGACGCATGCGTTCGCGATCAATGCCACCGGTCCGGCCCTGCTGATGAAACACCTGCTGCCGCACCTGCCGCGCCAGGGCAAATCGGCGTTCGTCACGCTCTCGGCGCGCGTGGGGTCCATCGGCGACAACCGCCTCGGAGGCTGGCATGCGTACCGCGCATCGAAGGCGGCGCTCAACCAGCTGGTGCGCACCGCGTCCATCGAGCTGGCACGCCGCGCGCCCCAGGCGCTGTGCGTGGCGGTCCATCCGGGCACCGTGGACACCGCGCTGTCCGCTCCCTTCGCCAAGACCGGGCTGACGGTGCAGACGCCGCGCGAGGCCGCGGCGCGCATCCTGCGCGTGCTCGATGCCCTCGCCGCCTCCGACTCGGGCGGATTCTTCGACTGGCGCGGCGACCCCGTGCCGTGGTGACGCCGATGCGAACGCGATGCCACGGATGACACGCAAGGGCGACCTGCCCACCAAGCGCTGCGCCACCTGCGGCCTGCCGTTTTCCTGGCGCCGCAAATGGGTCCGGGTCTGGGACGAGGTGAAGTACTGCTCCGAGCGCTGCCGGCGCAGGCGCGGCGGCCAGGGAAGTCCGGCCTAGCCAGCGACGCAACCGAGGTCCGGGACGCGTTTCGATGCCGGCCCGACGCTTCGCTAATCGAGCGACAGGAGCGCTTGCCCGCGCCGTGTCGAGTACAACCCCGGGGCCAGCCGCCCGGCGCCTTTCGCAGGACGCAGCCTTCGTTCGGCCCGCAACGCCCCGCCCTGCCTACGCGCCATCGAACGGGTTGCCAGCCGAGCTGCGTCTTGCAACCCGGCGCCTTGCGCACGGCGCTGACCCGCCGGGCGCGCACTACCCTTCTTCCGCAGCCGCCTCGCGCCCCTGCTGGCGGATCAGGGCCTCCTCGCGCGCGTCGTTGATCGCATGCCGCACGCCGTCCAGGTCCACGGCGGAGGCGTCGTGCGCGAAGACGCCGGACAGCGCACTGTCGGGGTGCAGTTCGCCGGCTTCGTAGAGCGCCCACATCTCTTCGCCATACCAGGTCTCCAACAGTTCCGGCGCCCACCTGCCCAGGCTGGCGGTGAGGTTGTTGACGTCGCGCAGCAGCATGGTGCGCGCGGCGTTGTTGCCCGCGGCGCTGACCACCTGCGGGAAATCGATGACGACCGGGCCCTGTTCCGACACCAGCACGTTGTATTCCGACAGGTCGCCGTGGATCAGGCCGATGCACAGCATCCGCACCACCTGGCGCACCAGCACGCGGTGCACGCCGCGCGCCTGCTCGGGCGACAGCTCCACCTCGCCCAGGCGAGGCGCCGAATGCCCGTCGGCGTCCACCACGAGCTCCATGACCAGCACGCCGTGGAAGTAGCCGAACGGCTCGGGCACGCGCACGCCGGCATCGCGCAGCCGGTACAGCGCATCGACCTCGGTGTTCTTCCACTCGGCTTCCTGCTGCCTGCGCCCGTACCTGCTGGCCTTGCCGATGGCCCGCGCCTCGCGGCTGCCGCGCACCTTGCGCCCTTCCTGGTACTGCACGCGTTGCTGGAAGCTGCGTTGCGCCATGTCCTTGTAGACCTTGGCGCAGCGGATCTCGTCGCCCGCGCGCACCACGTACACCGCGGCCTCCTTGCCGCTCTTGAGCGGACGCAGCACTTCGTCGATCACGCCGTCGTCGATGAGGGGCTGCAGGCCCGGAGGGGTTTTCATGGCATCTCGCTGGGGAATGATCGCGCGGACCGGCGCAAGGCGGCTGTCGGAACCACAGAGTGCCCGATCGCTACACTGCGTGTCCTGCATCTCATGGCGCGCGGCATGTCAGAACCGGTTCGACTGGCCAGGCGCGTGGCCGCCATGGTGGGTACGTCGCGCATCGAAGCCGAGCGGCTGGTCAGGAACGGCTGGGTACGCGTGGGCGGGCGCGTGGTCGAGGATCCGTCCTGCCCGGTGACTTCCGAAGAGGTGAGCGTCGACCCCGCGGCGCGCGCCGACACGGTGGAGCCGGCGACGGTGCTGCTGCACAAGCCGCCCGGCTTCGACACGCTGGTTGGCCCCAGGCCGGCGCTGGCCCTGGTGCAGCCGGAGACGCGCTGGGCGGAGGATCCTTCCGGCGTGCGCCTGCTCGAACGCCACTTCCACCGCCTCACGCCGCTGGTGCCGCTGGACACCGAGGCCAGCGGGCTGATGGTGCTGACCCAGGACGGCCGGGTCTGGCGCCGGCTGACCGAGGACGCCGACGGGATCGAACACGAGTACGTGGTGGAAGTTTCCGGCGAGATCGCACCCTACGGGCTGCACAGGCTCAAGCACGGCCTGCACTACGGCGGCCGTGCGCTGCCGCCGTGCAAGGTGAGCTGGCAGAACGAGATCCGCCTGCGCTTCGCGATCAAGGGCGTACAGGGCGGGCAGCTGCGCGACATGTGCGCGCAGGTGGGGCTGGACGTGGTGGCGATCCGCCGCATCCGCATCGGCAAGGTGCCGCTGGCGAAGATGCCGGTGGGGACCTGGCGCTACCTGCCGGCCGGCGAGAAGTTCTGACGCGCGTGGCATCGGTGCGGGCCGGCTGCCGCGCGTGCGTGACCGATACGCTGTGCCCGCGCTTCTGGAAATGGACCAGCGCCCGATGCCCCGAGCCTGCGCAACCTTCGCCCTGATGTTCGCGGGGCTGCTGCTGGCGCCCGCCGGTTGCAGCGGCGGCGACGCATCGCCCCGCGTCGGCGAAAGCGAAGCGCTGGTGCTGCGCGAAGCGCCGAAGGCGGTGACCGCCGCCATGGGCGCGATCGCCGGCAGCGACGCGCAAGGCGCGGCGCAGTGGGCCAGCTGCATGGCGCAGCCGGCCTGGCGCTACCAGGGTTGGGCGCGCTTCGCAGGACCGCCGGGCGAGCGCAGGGCACAGCTCGATGCGATCCGCGCCGCGCTGTTGCGGGTGGGCTACGCCGATGCCACGCAGGTGCGCGACAAGGTCACCGTGCAGCGCGACCGCTTCGTCTTCACCATCGGCCCCGCGCTGCCCACGCGCGACGGCCGGCCGCAGTGGAAGGCTTCGTTCCACGCGGCGCCCTGCTCCAGCCTGGACCGGCGCGAGCGTGCGCGCATCGAGGCGCGACAGCACGTCGACACGCCATTGCCGCTGCGCGATGGCGCCCCACCGGCGGGCTGAATCGGGTTCGAATCCTCGGCTCCTGGCTGGGCGAGCCTGACGCGCGGCACCGCGCCTGCAGCGCCGCAGACGCGATGCTGCAGCGCAACTTGCCCCATCGGCCAATGGTTGCGGCCAGGCACCGGTGGTGCAGTCGTATTGCGGCCGTCGTGCGCCGCATTCGCGGGAACCCTGCCATGCCGAACCTCCGCCCGATGCTGCGCCTGCTGGCCTTGTGCATCACCTGCGCCCCGGCGTTCGCCGCGCCCGCGCTTGCCCAGACCGAAGTGACCGGCTTCGGCAGCAACCCCGGCAACCTGCGCATGTTCAAGCACGTGCCCGCCGGGCTGCCGGCGAACGCGCCGCTGGTGGTGGCGCTGCATGGCTGCTCGCAGGGCGCCGCGAGCTACGACGACGAACCCGGCTGGCGCATGCTCGCGGACCGCTGGAACTTCGCCCTGCTGCTGCCCGAGCAGCAGACCGCCAACAACGCCAGCCGCTGCTTCAACTGGTTTGAACCCGCCGATACCGCGCGCGGCCAGGGCGAGGCGCTGTCCATCAAGCAGATGGTCGATCGGATGAAGGCGGATCACGGCAGCGACCCTGCCCGCGTCTACGTCACCGGCCTGTCCGCTGGCGGCGCGATGACCGCGGTGCTGCTGGCCACGTATCCGGACGTGTTCGCCAGCGGCGCGATCGTGGCGGGCATTCCGTACCGCTGCGCCACCAGCACCAGCAGCGCCTTCGGCTGCATGAATCCGGGCACCGACCTGACACCCGCGCAGTGGGGCGACCGCGTGCGCAACGCCTATGCGGGCTACCCCGGACCACGCCCCACCGTGTCGATCTGGCACGGCGGCAGCGACTCGGTGGTGGCCCCGATGAACCTGGCCGAACACATGCAGCAATGGACGAACGTGCTGGGCATCGACCAGGTCGCCGATGCCGAAGACAGTACCGCCGGTTACCCGCACAAGGTCTACAAGGACACCGCGGGCACCGCGCGCGTGGAAACCTGGCTGATCACCGGCATGGCGCACGGCACGCCCGTCGACCCGGGCACGGGCGAGAGCCAGTGCGGTGTGGCCGCGCCGTACGTCCTGGACGCGAACATCTGTTCGAGCTACCACATCGGCCACTTCTGGGGTCTGGACGACCTGGACGGAAACGCGCCGTCGGTCACGCTCACCGCGCCTGCCGACGGCAGCACCGTCGCCGGCACGGTCAACCTTGCGGCCAGTGCCAGCGACGACATCGGCATCGCGCGGGTGGAGTTCCTGCGCGACGGCACCCTGCTCGGCAGCGATGCCAGCGCGCCTTACGGCTACGCCTGGGACAGCCGCACCACCAGCGACGGCGCGCACGTGCTGCAGGCGCGCGCGGTGGACCTGGTGGACAACGTGGGCACGTCGAACCAGGTCCGCGTGACGGTGGGCAACGGCACCGGGGGCGGCACGCCGCAGGTGGCCACCTTCGCCAGCGAAGCCGCCAACGACGGGTACGTGAAGGCCAATGCCGATGGCAGCAGCCCCGCGGTGGGCACCCTGGAAAGCAGCTACGGGCTGGCCATCGGCCGCGGCGTGGACGGCAAGCTCAACCGCGCGCTGTTGTCGTTCGACACCTCGCCGCTGCCCGACGGGGCCACCATCGTCTCGGCCACGGTCACCCTGACCTACCGCAGCGCCAGCGGCGACCCGTGGTCGAACCCCGCCGGCAACACCCTGCTGGTGGATGCGCAGTCCGGCTGCGTCGGCACCTGCACGACCCAGGCCAGCGACTACGGCGCCGCCATGCAGGCGCCCGGCATCGCCCAGGTCACCGCCTTCACCGGCGGCACCCGCAGCAGCAACGCCTTTGCCAGCGCGGGCCTCGCCGCGGTCAACCGCAGCGGCCGTACCCAGCTGCGCCTGCGCTTCGCCAGCGCGCAGACCGCCACGCATTACCTGTGGGTCGGCAGCGGGACGCAGGCGACGCTGCGGGTGGAGTACCTGCCGTAGGGCAATCTTCGTCGGCAGCCCGGCGGCGTGCGTCGGGCTCCGGCGCCGTCATGCGCCACACGCGGGCCGGGTTACGCCGCCCCAGTCGTGCCAAGCGTGCCAGCGAAGCGCGTTCGAACACTGCATCGGTAGGCAGGCTGTCCAGCGCCGTGCGGCATCGCGCCAGGCCGACGGCGGGGCGGCGTGGCGCGCGTGCATTCGACGGCCGCGCGTGGACAATGGCGTCCTCGCCGGCCGCTCGACACGCCATGCACAGCACAGGTCCGACATGAGGACGTTCGTCCTGCGCGCGCGTTCGGCGCCTACCGACAGCGCCGCGCTGCTGGCGGCGGTGGGCGGGCCTGCGCACACCGAGATCCTGGCGCACACGCTGATGAACGCGCTGTTCGTGGCGCAGTCGCACCGCGCGGACGTGGTGGTGTACCTGGTGCTGGAGAGCACGCGCGACTTCTCGCGCACGATCCGTTTCGACGGCAACGCGCTGCAGGACGTCGGCGGATTCGACGAACGCGCGCTGCTGGGCTGCGTGGCCCGCGCGCTGGATGCCTCCACCGGCATGGCCAAGGACCAGGCGCGCGCCGTGCAGCCCGGCGTCACCGTGCAGACCACGAGTTTCGAACGCCTGGTGCAGGGCCTGGCCGGCGAGCACGCGCTCTACGTGCTGGACCCCAAGGGCGCGCCGGTGCGCGGGCACGGGTTCGGGGACAACCCCTGCTTCCTGCTGACCGACCACATCCCCATGCCGAAGAACACGCTGCATGGCCTGGCCCGCCTGGGCGCCGACAGGATCAGCCTGGGCCGCACCATGCTGTTCGCATCGCAGTGCGTGGTGCTGCTCCACTACGAGCTCGACCAGCGCTAGCCGGCGGCGACGACGCATGTCGCCCGCGGTGCGCGCTCAGCGCGTCAGCACCACGGGCACCACGAACAGCAGCGCCAGCGCCGCCACGATCCCGAGCACCGCCAGCGCCACGCGCAGCGGTTCGTCGCGCAGCTGGGTGCGGAAGGTGCCGGCGGTGCCGTCGCGCACCGCGGCGGCATGTTCCGCCCGCGCGCGCGCCTGGCGCTGGCGCTGGTACTCCGCCATCACCCGCCTGGCTTCGTCGATGTCCGCATCGTGGGACACGAAGATCCCGCCCGCCGAAATGCCCCACATGCTGGGCGGGGTTTCGTAGTACGCGATGCGCTGCGTCTCCAGCAGGCCGCGCACGTCGTCGGCCTCGTCGTCGGGGACGTTGCGCAGGTTCAGCAGCAGCTTGGACATGGCGCATTGTAGGCGGCGCCAGGGCGGCAGCCGCCCGTGGCGCCGGGCGCACGCCGCTGCGCGGTTTCGTCCTAGTCCGCGCCGGTCGCCCCGCGCGCCTGCGCGCGCGCGGCATCGGCCGCGGCGAAGTGCGCCATCTGGTCGGCATGGGCCTTCGCGAACGCAGGGCGTGCGGTGAGGCGTGCGACATAGGCCTCGCTGGCCGGACGCACGCCGCGGGCGCGCACGGCGGGTATGCGCAGCACGTCGGCCATGAGCAGGTCGGCGACGGTGAAGCGGTCCGCGGCGAGCCATTCGCGCTGCGCCAGCACGTTTTCCAGCTGCTGCAGGCGTTTGTCCAGCCACCCGCCCAGCGGGTTGTCGCCCTGCCCTGACAGGCCCAGGAACCACCACGGCACGGACACCATCTCGATCGAGTTGAGCGCGGCGAACAGCCACTGCGTGGTCTGCGCCGCGGCCGCCGCATCGCGCGGCATCAGCCGTTCGCTGCCGCGCGCCAGGTGCAGCAGGCAGGCGCCGCTCTCGAACAGCCGCAGGTCGCCATCGGCCAGGAACGGCACCTGCCCGAACGGCTGCGCGTCCAGGTGGTTCGTCTCGCGATCCTCGAACGGCACCGTGCGCACCCGGTACGGCAGGCCGGCTTCCTCCGCCGCCCATCGCAGGCGCAGGTCGCGCACGAACCCGCGCGGGCCCGGGGGCACCCAGTCCAGGGTCCAGATGGTGAGCGTACCGGCCATGGGGGCGTGCTCCTGCGACGGTGTGCGGGCAGCGAGCCTAGCAATTGCGCACGCGCGGCGGTCCGGACCGTCGCGGCGCCGCGGGGCCGCCGTGCCGCCGATTCGCACGCCAGGCGTCACCCGGGTGCCTTTGCCCCGTACGATGCATGGGCGTCCCACCCCCTTCCGGGGCGCCACCTTCAGGAGGTTGCCTCTTGGCAAAGCCCAACTATTCGTTCGAAAAGCGCCAGCGCGAACTGGCCAAGAAGAAGAAGCAGGAAGAAAAGGACGCCCGCAAGCGCGAAGCCAAAAGCGCCGCCAGCGCAATCACCGGGCAGGACGAACCCGACAACGCCGCGGAACCGGTGGCCGAAGGCGCGCCGCCGCCGGCCGGAGGGCCGAAGACGCACCTGCGCAGGAAGCCATAGGCGCCGGGCGCGGCCGCGGACGCCGCTACAGCCTGTCCAGGTGCCGCGCGGCCTGCGCGGCCGCCTGCTGCAGGGCATTGGCGTACACGGTGCGCCCCCGCCCGGCTTCGCTGGCGGCGTTCTCCAGGCCCTGGACATAGCTGGAGAGCAGGTCGCGCGCGTTGTACTGGTGGGCGAGCGCATCGATGGTGCTGGCCACCGCGTCGTGCAGGTGCCAGTCGACCTTGGCCCCGGTCTCGGCCTGCCTGGCGAGATCGACGACCCTGAACAGATGTGGCGTGACGAGTCCGGCGACGGTGGCCTTCACTTGCGCGACCTGTTGAGCACCCGGCCGAAAAGATAGCGCGAACCCGCGGCGCGCTGCACGCGCCTGCCGCGCCGCGCAGGCGCGCCCTGTTCGCAGCGCGCAGCCGGCGCGCGCTTCGCTGCGGGTCCCCGCGGCGGCGGACGCTGGCCGTCACGGCCACGGCGGCACGCTTCGACATACCATAGCGCCGCGGGTCCGTCCCGCTACGCGCGTTGCGCGCGGCGCCCGGCGCCCGCCTCGCTCCCTTTCATGCGTCATCGCCCTGCATGCCGGGCGACGCTTCTCGGGGAGCATCGTGCCCGGTTTCACCACCCGCAATCTCGTGGTCCACGTCGGGGGCCACCCGTACCGGCTGCGCGTGCTCAGCGACCGCCAGCAGTTCGCCGATCCCGACGGGCACGGCGAACGGCTGGGCATCTCGTCGGCGCAATGGAGCCTGTTCGGCCAGCTGTGGCCCTCTGGGCGGCTGCTGGCGCAGGCCATGGCGCAGGCCGACATCGCCGGCAAGCGCGTGCTGGAAGTCGGCTGCGGCATCGGCCTGGCCAGCCTGGTGCTGCAGCGCCGCGGCGCGCAGGTGGTGGCCTCGGACATGCATCCGCTGGCCGAATCGTTCCTGGCCTACAACGCCGCGCTCAACGGCCTGCCCGCCCTGCACTACCGGCAGCTGCGCTGGGGCCACCCGCTGCCGGCGCTGGGCGAATTCGACATGCTGATCGCCAGCGACGTGCTGTACGAACGCGGCCAGGCCGAACTCCTGGCCGACGTGGTGGCGCGGCACGCGCGCGCGGCGTGCGAGGTGGTGATCACCGACCCGGGCCGCGGCCACAGCGGCGGGTTCACCCGGCTGCTGGAGGCGCAGGGCTTCCAGACCGGCCATTCGCGCTGCGCCATGGACGACGCCGACCACGCCGCGCGCGGCCACCTACTGCACTACCGGCGCCTGCTGCCGGCCGCCTGACCTCGATTGGACGCCGCGTCGCGGAGTCCACGACGGCGATGCCGCGCCCGGTGGCGTTCGCGCTTCCGCCACGCCGCTGCGTGCACGCTCCCGCGCACTGGCCGATGCGGCCCAGCGCCCTCTCCCCGATGCACGCAGCGCGGTGACCGTCATGGACAAGCAGACATTCAACTTCTGGCAACGCAACGGCCTGTCGCTGGTGCTGATCGGCTTCATGCTGGTCTCCCTGGCCGGGCAGGTCTGGACCGGATGGCGGGTCGACAACGCGGAACGCATCGAGGCAGGCGGGCTGCCGCAGGCACTGGCCGCGTACTTGGCCAGTGGCCACTTCATCTCCGCGACCTTCGAGAACTGGGAAAGCGAATTCCTGCAGATGGGCTTGTACGTGCTGCTCACGGTCAAGTTGCGCCAGCGCGGTTCCGCCGAATCCCGGCCCCTGGACCCGGCCCAGGAACACGAGCGCATCGAGCGCGGCCCGCGGCCGTGGCCGGTGCGCCGCGGGGGCCTGTGGCGCGCGTTCTATGGCCATTCGCTGGCCATCGCCTTCGCCGTGCTGTTCGCCGCATCGTTCGCGTTGCACCTGCGCGGCAGCTGGCTGCACGAGAACGTGCAGCGCGCGCTGCACGGCGATGCGGCGATCGGCATCGCCGACCACCTGGCCAGCGCGCAGTTCTGGTTCGAAAGCTTCCAGAACTGGCAAAGCGAGTTCTTCGCGGTGCTTGCGCTGGTGGTGCTGTCGATCTGGCTGCGCCAGAAGGATTCGCCGCAGTCCAAGCCGCTGGAGGCGCCGCATTCCCAGACGGGGGTGTAGCCGATGCCCGCAGGCGAAGCGCTGCTGGTGCTGGACATGATCAACGCGTTCGCCTTCGAAGGCGGCGCTGCGCTGGCGCGCGAGAGCCGCTGCATCGCGCCGCGCATCGCCGCGATCAAGGCCGGCGTGCTGCGCCGCCGCGGCGCCTGCATCTATGTCAACGACAACTTCGGACGCTGGAACTCGGATCTCTCCGGCCTGGTCGGCTCGGTGGCCGGCACGCGCGGCGAATCGGTCCTCGATGCCCTGCGGCCCACCGATCGCGACTACTTCATCCTCAAGCCGAAGCATTCGGGCTTCTACCAGACACCGCTGCCGCAGCTGCTCGAGCGGCTGCAGTGCCGCACGCTGATCGTCACCGGGCAGCCGGCGGAGTCTTGCGTGATGCTCACCGCGCTGGATGCGCACATGCGCGACTTCGACGTGCGCGTGCCGTCCAACGCGGTCGCATCGGGCTCGCTAGCCCGCAAGAGCGCGACCCTGCTGCTGCTGCGCCATGCACAGGTCGATACGCGCGCCATCACATGAACCGCTCAGGTTCGGCTGCGCGACGTAGGCCGCGCCATCACGGCGGCGCGCGCATCGTGACGCATGCGCATGGACCGGGACCCGGCTACCGCACCGCGGCAACGCGACCGCGTGCCGCATGCGCCATGCGCCCCCGCAACGCACACAGGAGACCATCACATGGCAGGCGACATCCTCAAGACGCTGCGCAAGGAACACGATGAACTGCGCGGACTGTTCGACAAGCTCAAGGACACCACCGACCGCGCGGAGAAGACGCGCGGGGAACTGCTCGACAGGATCCTGGGCGGACTGGTCCCGCACGCGAAGTGGGAGGAAACGGTGTTCTATCCCGCGTTCAAGGCGCGCGTGGACCGCGACGGCCTGCAGGCGCATGCCGAGGCGGTGGAAGAGCATCG
Source organism: uncultured Pseudoxanthomonas sp. (assembly GCA_964425695.1). Classification (GTDB taxonomy): domain Bacteria; phylum Pseudomonadota; class Gammaproteobacteria; order Xanthomonadales; family Xanthomonadaceae; genus JAKPBU01. The sequence goes on along the minus strand of CAYRNF010000020.1, from coordinate 28,749 downwards.
CGCCGTTGAAATGCGCGTGATCCCGGACGTGCTCAAGTCCGAGACCACCACGCCCGAGTTCGCGGGCCGTTCCAAGGTCTTCGGCGAGATGATCGACCACCACGCCAAGGAAGAAGAGAAGACCATGTTCAAGCAGGCGCGCGAGGTCTTCTCCGCCGAGGAACTGGCGCAGCTGGACGAGGACTACGCCGCGTGGAAGACCTCCGCGCAGGGCATGCGCGCGGTGGAACAGGCGATGCGCGAGTTCCGCTCGCTGTAAGCGATGGCGGCGCCGGGCCGCGCGTTACCGGCGCCGCCATGCCCCGTTGGGGACGCAGGACTTCACGCAGTCCCTGCCGAACACGGCCAACCTCGCCCGGAACCGCGGATGAGGCACCGGCAACTCGCGCCCGGCGGCCCTCGTGGGGCCACGCTTCAAGGCGCGTGGCAGACGCGCTCCGAACCCTTCCGCAGTGCGCCGCAGACCCCTTGGGCGTGGCGGAACCTGCGCGCGTCCCAAACCGCAACCGCAGTACCTTCCGGCTGGACCAGGGCGTGCGTCGAGTCGCGTCGCGCCGCGTGCAGGGCCCGCAACCGGGAACGCCCTGCGGGCATCCATGCACTGGACCCTTGGGAGACCTGCGCATGACCTGCACCCCCTTACGCGCGGTACGGCGCGCGCTCGCTGCCTGCGCGCTTGCGGGATGGCTGCTCTCCGGCGTGGCGCACGGCGCCCAGGCGGACCGGCGCTACGGGGAGGCGATGCGGGCGCACGCCCCGCAGGGCGACTTCCACGGCGTCGTGCGCGTGGAGCGCGATGGGCAGGTGCTGTACCAGCACGCCACCGGGGTGGCGGATCGCCGATTCGGCATCGCGATCGCACAGGACACGCGCTTCCGCGTCGCGTCCATCACCAAGCTGTTCACTGCGGTCCTGGTGCTGCAGCAGGTGGAGCGCGGCGTGCTGGAGCTCGACGCCAACATCGCGCGCTACCTGCCCGACTACGCCGGACCCGCCGGGCCGCGCGTCACGTTGCGCCAGCTGTTGACGCACACCTCCGGCATTGCCAACAGCGACACCGTCGCAAGCTTCGAACAGGCCGTGACCGAAGGCGTCCCCAACTACCAGCGTCCCGCCACCACCGCGCAGCTGGTCGCGCGCCACGCCAGCGGTGCGCTGCGCAACACGCCCGGCAGCGCCTTCGACTACAACAACGCGGACTACCTGCTGCTGGGGCTCATCCTGGAGCGCACCAGCGGCATGTCCTACGCGGACCTGCTGGCCCGGCGCATCCTGGAACCGCTGCAGCTGCGCAACACCGCCATGCCCGATTGGCGGCGCATCGAGCCGCGGCTGGCCACCGGCTACCTCAAGGTCGGCGACCAATGGATCAACGAGCTGCCGGTGTACCTGGAGAACTGGCATGCGGCCGGGGCGCTGGTGTCCGACGCGGGCGACCTGGCGCGCTTCGCCGACGCGCTGTTTGACGGGCGCCTGCTGCGGCCCGGATCGCTGGAACAGCTGCTGAAACCGGCGCGCGAGGCGTACGCCTTCGGCGCCTGGGTCGTTCCCACGCGTGTCGCCGGCCGCGCGGACCGCATCGTGCACCGCCCCGGCCGGATCATGGGCGCCAACGCGGCGCTGCTGCGCTACGTGGACGACGGTCTGACCGTGATCGTGCTGGCCAGCACCGATGCGGTGGACACGGACGCATTGGCTTTCGCGCTGGGGAAGGCGGCGATTGCCCAGCGGAGTACCGGACAGGACGCCGACTGACCGGCGCATCCCCGGCGCGGGCGCAGGCCACGACCTCCGGCACATTGCACGCATGGCATTTGTCTGATTAAAGTCAGCAAATGCACGACGACCCTATCCAGCACGTACGCCGGTTCAACCGCACGGTCACGCGGCGGATCGGCATCCTCACCGACGACTACCTGGGCCGCGGACGGCCCTGGGGCGAGTCGCGTCTCATGTTCGAGATCGGCCCGCAGGGCGCGGACGTGCGCCAGCTGCGCGCGCGCCTGGGCCTGGATTCGGGCTATCTGAGCCGTCTGCTGCGCTCGCTGGAAGCGCAGGGCCTGGTCGCTTCGCGCCCCAGCGCCGACGACGCCCGCGTGCGCCGCGTCTCGCTCACGCGCAAGGGCCTGCAGGAGTGGAAGCAGATGGAGACCGGCTCCAACGCCATCGCGCAGACGCTGCTGGCCCCGCTCAGCGACGGCCAGCGCACGCGCCTGCTCGCTGCGATGCGCGAAGTCGAACAGCTGCTCGCTGCCGGTGAGGTCGTGATCGCAGCCGAAGACCCGGCCAGCCCGGATGCGCAGGCGTGCATCGGTGCCTACGTGCGCGAGGTGGGCCAGCGCATCGCCGGGTTCGATCCGCGCCGCGGTCCCACCGCCGATCCGGCCGACCTGCTGCCTCCGCACGGGGTGCTGCTGCTCGCGCGGCTGGAAGGCGCGGCCGTCGGCTGCATCGCGCTCAAGGTGATCGCCGCGCAGGTGGGCGAGATCAAGCGCATGTGGGTGGATCCGTCGGTGCGTGGGCTGTCCATCGCGCGCCGCCTGCTGCACGCCGCGGAAGGCCAGGCGGCCGAAATGGGCCTGCGCACGCTGCGGCTCGATACCAACGCCAGCCAGGTCGAGGCCATCGCGCTGTACGAACGCAGCGGCTACGCGCGCATCGCCGCCTACAACGACAATCCCTACGCCGACCTGTGGTTCGAGAAGGCGATCGCGGGCCCGCGCGCCGGGCGCACCGCAACCGGGCGGAGGTCCGCACCATGAGCAGGCTGTGGTGGCTGCTGCTGATGCTGGCCTGCGGCAATACGGTGCGCGCCGCCGATTGCGCGCCGGGCGCGTACGGGACGCTGGGCGGCGACTTCGTGGTGCTGGCACCGGTGGAGAGCATCCCGGCACCGGGGCTGCGCTACCTGTTTCGCGACGGGCGCCGCGGCAGCACGCTCGATGCCGCCGCGCCCCTGCGTTGCGCGGCCGGTGCGGTGCAGGTGGTAGCCCGCGGCGGCCAGGCCGAGGCGTGGCCCGCCATCGCACTGACCCGGACCGACACCAGCTTTACCAGCGCCGGCACGGAACTGGCGGGCGGCCTGATCGAACCGGCATCCACCGGCAAGCGCCTGCCGCTGGTGGTGATGGTGCACGGCTCCGAGCGCACAGCGGCGCGCGACAGCCCCTATGCCTATGCGCTGGCGGCGCAGGGCATCCGCGTGTTCGCCTACGACAAGCGCGGCACCGGCGCCTCCCGCGGCGAGTACACGCAGAATTTCGAGCTGCTGGCCGACGACGCGGCGGGCGCCCTGACCCATGCGCGCATGCTCGCCCGCGGGCGCTTCGACCGCGCCGGCTTCTACGGCGGCAGCCAGGGCGGGTGGGTGGCACCGCTGGCGGCCACGCGCGTGCCCGCCGATTTCGTGGCGATCGGTTTCGGCCTGGTGGTGTCCCCGATCGACGAGGACCGCGAACAGATGATCGCCGAGGCGCGCGCCGCCGGACTCGGCACAGATGCGCTTGCGGGGATCGACGCGCTGTCGGACGCCACCGCCACGCTGCTCAGGTCGCATTTCGAAACCGGGTACGAGGCGCTCGACCGGATCCGCCGCGATCCGGCGACGCGCCGCTGGGCGGACCGGATCCATGGCGAACACAGCGGCGCGATGTTGCGCATGTCCGACGCCGACCTGCGCCGCATCGGCCGCGCGCGCTTCGACAACCTCGAACTCATCTGGGATCACGACGCGCTGGCCGTGCTGCGCCGCCTCGATGCGCCGCTGCTATGGGTGCTCGCCGAGCAGGATCGCGAAGCGCCCATCGAGCGCACGCGCGACGCGCTGCTGTCGCTGGCGGCCTCTGGCAAGCCCGTGGAGGTGGTGCTGTTTCCCGATACCGACCACGGCATGGTGGAATTCACCGCCGCGCCCGACGGCAGCCGCCAGGTCACCCGCATCACGGACGGCTACCTGCGCCTGCTCGGCGACTGGATCCGCGGCAAGCAGGCCCCGCCCTACGGCCGCGCACGCCGGCTGGCTCCCGCAGAGCCGGCTGCGCGCGCGGCCCCCGGACAAGGCAGCCACTGACGCGACGCGCGCAGCGGCAGGGCCGATTTCGCAGGCATGCGGGCCCTGCGCGGCGGGCGGCTGGCGGGCACACCGTTCGCCATCCCGCTGCACTGGGCGGCATCTATCGCCCCATGCCGGTCACAGCTTCCTGCGCAGGCGCCGCTCCACAAGCCTGCGCTCCCAGCGCGGCCCGAAAAACGGCAGGTTGATCACCTCGAACGCCAGCAGCCCCTGGATCACCACGCCCACGCCCAGGGCGCCCAGGATGATGTAGACGATGCTGGCGCGGTGCGAGCCGTGGAAGGCGATCAGGAACACCGGCGTGATCACCAGCCAGGTGGCGAGGAACTCGTAGAACTCCTTCACGCGCTTGGCGTAGACCATCGCCTCCTGCTCGTCGCGCTTGAGCTCGGGCACGGAGTCGAGGAATTCCTTGGCCATTCGGGCCTGGCGCAAGGCTTCCTGGGTGTCGGCATCGGCATGCGATGCGAGGCGGTCGGTTTCGATGGGCATGGTCGGTTCCTCCGGCTGGAAGGTGGAAAGGTCGACCTCGAAGACGGACGCCCGCGCCTTGGCGGTTTCCAGGCTGGGCCGCTGTCCCTGCTCGATGCGCTGGATGGTGCGCGTGGCCACCCCGACCATTTCGGCCAGCTGGGCCTGGGACCAGCCGCGCTGCAGCCTGAGCTTCCTGACGATCATCGATTCACCGTGCGCCTTCGAGGCGCCGCAAGGATTGTGGGTGCGCCCACCGCGGCCAACGACATGGCGACGACACGGACACGACGCAGGGGCGACGCGCCTACGGTAGCCGGCCTTCCGCTGGGCCGGAACAGGGGCGAGGGCAGCTGAAGGCAGCATGCTGCCCGCGCGGACATCCGGGATCGAAGGCGCGCCTCCTTGCGTGCGCCAAGCCTCCATTGCCCCGCCCCGCGTCGCCCGCGCGAGTCGCCTCCAGCGCAACCGCCGCGGCCGTGCCCGCATCTGATGCTTCACGCATCCGTCGCCCGACGAGGCTCCATGAAATCGCTGTCCTTTGTCCTGGCCGCACTCCTGGCCATTCCGTCCACGGCGCTCGCCGCCAAGGCCGCCGTGCACGTGCGAGACATCGAAGCGCTCATCGCGCGCCACGCGGAACTGGATCTGTTCTCCGGCACCGTGGTCGTCGCCGAACGCGGCAAGGTCGTGTACTCCAGCGCCTACGGCCAGGCAAACAAGGACCACCGCATCCCGAACCGGCTGGACACCAGCTACAACATCGGCTCGATCGGCAAGACCTTCACTGCCGTTGCCGTCATGCAGCTGGTCGAGGCCGGCAAGCTGCGGCTGGACGACACGCTCGCCAAGCACCTGCCCGGGTTCCCGTTCCCGGAGAAGGACACGATCACCCTGCAGCACCTGCTCAACCACTCTTCCGGGCTGGGCAACTACATGGAGCACGACGATTACACGCGCAACATATCCGGCATCCGCACCATCGCCGACATCCTGCCGCTCATCTACACGCAGAAGCCGCAGTTCCCGCCCGGCGAACGCTTCGGGTATTCGAACTCCGGCATGGTGCTGCTGGGCGCCATCATCGAAAAAGCCAGCGGCCTGACCTACCCCGATTACCTGCAGCGGCACGTCTTTGCCCGCGCCGGGATGAAGGACACCCACCTGGCGCAGGAAGACGACCTGCTGCCGAACCGGTCCATCGGCTACCTGCCGAACCCGGGCGGCGGGTACCGCGCCAACCTGCGCGAGATCATGCCCGCGTCGGCCGATGGCGGACTGCGCACCACCGCGCCGGACCTGCTGCGCTACGACCAGGCCCTCAACGGCGATGCCCTGCTGCGCGCCGACAGCCGGCAGCGGATGCTGACGCCCGTTGGCCCCGCGCCGTTCTATGCCAGCGGCTGGTTCACCAAGCGGGTCGATGGGCATCTTGCCGTCGGCCATGGCGGCGGTGCGCCGGGCGTCAATGCCGAGTTCCGCCGCTATCCCGAAGACGGTCTCACCGTGATCGTGCTGTCCAACTACGAGATGGGCGCCACGCCGCTGGCCGACGAGATCGAGAAGTCGCTGTTCGGCCTGCGCTACACGCTGCCGACCCGGGCCGATGCCGACTACGCACGCGCGCAGCAGTTCGGCGAGCAGGGCCACCTGACAGCCGCGCTGTCGCTACTGGATCGCCTCGCCGCTGCCGACACGCCGCACTTGCCTGCGCTCTACGCCAGCGCAAGGCTCCGCATCAACGGCAAGGTCGAAGTGGAACGGGCCCTGCCCGCGCTTAGCCGCTACATCGAACTGGCCACCGCCGACGCCCAGCCTTCGCGCGCGGCTGCGTGGTGGCGCAAGGGCAACGCCTACGAGCTGCTGGGCAACACCGCCGAAGCAAGGAAGAGTTACGAACAGTCGCTGCAGCTGGATCCTGGCGACGACCAGGTGCGGCAGTCGCTTGGGAACCTCAACCGCAGCAGCCCGGCCGACTGACCCGTGCACGGACTACGCAAGGCCGAGCCTCCGAAGCGCATTGCGCCGGGCGGCCCGGCGTTGCGCGGCAACGTGGACAACCCCGCAGCGCCGGGCCGCGCGATACGGCCCGGTCCTGCGAGTCGAGGATGCGGGAGGTCGACTCGGCGCCGCACTTCTGGACAATACGCGGCTCGCGGACACACGGTTCACGACGATGGGCCGGTTCGGCTGGCAAACCGCCAACCGACCATCGGCTGCATCGGACCCTGATGTCCGTGTCCTGCGCGCAGTAGCACCGGCAACCGGCACCGCCAGCCACAGCGAACCCATTTTTCGTCGGCTTCGCGCCGACCATGCCCACCACCCCGCACGGAGCAACGATGAAGAAGACCGCACTGACAGTCCTGCTGGCATTGGCCTCTCCGCTCGCCGCGGCAGCCACGGATTGCGAGTCCGCATTTTCCACCGAAGGCGATCCGCGCAACGGGGCCGAATTCACCACCTCCGCGCGCCTCGACCGCACCAGCCCGGCCAGTGCCTTGGGACAACTCCAGGCCCTTGCGGCTGCGGATGGTTTCCGCGTCCTGGGCGAAGACCTGGCCGCCGGCACCCTGACCATCGAACAGTCCAAGGGCGTCCGCCCGTTCCTGATCGAATGGCGCGCGCAGCCCGCCGGTGCCGCCACCATCGTGTCGGTGCGCACCCGTCTCAACCGCGGCGCAACGGCGCGTGCGGACGACATCCGTGCCGGCATGTGCGGCATGATCGCTCGGATCAAGCCCGGCAGCGAAGGCGAAGCCGTCGCCGCAACCGCGCGGGCCGGTTCCAGCCGCAACCAGGTCGTCGCCATCAAGGCGACCGCGCTGGCCGAGGAGTTGGGGAAGGCGCGCCGCACGGTCGCGCCCGCCGTGCTCGAAGGACGGTACCGGGGCAGGCGCTACACCGTCGACGGCCAGGTCAGCGCGCCGGTGGACAGCGGCAATGGCCTGCAGGTGTGGTTCGACACCTACCAGGGCAACGGCAACGCGCTGTTCGGCCAATCGCGCGACCAGCGCAACTCCCGCGTCTGGCCGGTCGTGGTGTGCGTGATGGCGTCTGCGCACGAGGCGCGCGCCCTGAAGCTTGTCGAGCGCGACTGGGCGACCCTGACCGGCACGGTGTCCCAGTACGTTGCAGGCGCGCCCGACAAACTCATGCTCCGGGAGTGCCAGTTCCAGCGCTAGCCCGGTCGCGGACAGGCGCTACCTGCGGCACGGCCACTGCCGCGCGAACGCCACCCGGCGCGCGCGCGGGGTGGCCGGCTACGCGGGTGTGACACAGCGACCGTGACCCGTTTTCACGCGTTGTCAGGGAGGCGGCGGGCGCAGCACGCGCTTCAGGAACTGCAGCGTCGCCACCCACGCGTCCGCCTGCGCGTGCGCGTCCGCCTCGGGCGTGCCGCCGACCTTGCGCGCGCCGCGATTGCGGGTGGTGGTCGGCGCGTAGCCGGTGTCGTACAGCAGGTGCCCCGCCTCCGGAAACAGCAGTGCGGTCACGGGCTTGCCGGCTTCGAGGCGCCGTTCCGCAATGGCCTGCGCCATTTGTCCCGAGGGCCACATCTGGTCGTCGTAGCCGCCGATCACCAGCACTTCGCCCGCGAAGCGCTCCACGGGAATGCGCGCGGCGGCGGCCAGGTCCGGGCGCGCGGCGCGGCCGCGTTCATAGGCGCGGCGCACCCGTACGTCCAACCGGCGCGCCGCGCGCGCCACCTCGGCTTCGTACCCCATCTGCGGCACGAACGGCAGCGGCCGCCCGCGCAGCGAAAACGCAGACCGCGTGCCCTCGGCCACGCCCGGCCCCCAGCCATCGAACACCACGTCCGACGGCACGCTGGCCACCACCGCGTCGACCCAGTCCAAGTTCACTGCCCCCAGCAGCGCGAGCGTGGCGCCTGCCGACGTGCCGTGCAGCGCGATACGCGCGGCGTCCACGTCGCCACGCGTGGACAGCCACGCATAGGCGCGATCCAGCGTTTCCACCGGCAGCTCCACCAATCCTGCAGGCAATGCAGGAAACGCCTGGACGCCGTTCCCGTCCGGTGGCGAGTAGTACGGCAACGCCAGCACCGCGAAGCCGTGCGAGGCGAATGGTGCGGCGGCGGCCGCAATGCCGTCGCCGCCCTCCGATCCGCCGAGCAGGATCAACCCGGGCCTGCGCTCCCCGCCAGGCAAGCGGGCAAACACGGCGCCCGGCAGGGCATCGACTGCGATGGTCTCGACCTGCGGCAGCGCGGACAGCAGCCTGAGCCGTGCCGACAGCGGCGCCGCGGCGCCGCTGCGCTGCACCGACACCCGCACGTCCCGCGTGTCCGCGCCATGCGGCGCGGCCGGCGTGGCGTCGTCGCGCGCCATGCTCCAGAACAAGCCGCGCGCGTCGATGCCCGCGTAGCTCCCCGACAGCGGCGCCGTGTGCCGCAGGTCCACGCGGCCGGCCGGGTCGGCGCGCACGCGCACCGCGGAGCGGAACAAGCGCGGCGGCATCGCGCCGGATGCGTACCAGCGGGTGGCGTCGATGCCGACTTCCTCACCCGCGCGCAGCCCCTCCACGACCAACGCAACCGGCTCGCCGTCCAGCACCGTGTCGGAAGGCTCGAAGCGAATGGATTGCGCCACGGCGGGCAGCCAGGCGGACCAAGCCAACAGGCATGCCAGGCAGGCGTTGCGAGGGCGCATCGGAGATACCAGAACGCAGGCAGGTAGTCAGGACAACGTCGAACGGCGCCAACAACGTCCCGGATGCGATCTGCCGCGCCTTGCACTGCCAACGCCTCGCGAACCCCTGGGCCGGACGGACGTCGAGGTCGATCCGCGTTGCTCGCATCCCACCGCCTGCTGGCGCAACGGCAAGGCATACCAACCGCGCGGCAATACGGGCGAGGCCCGGAAGAGCCATCAGCCATCGCTGCGGCTGGATTTTCACAACGCGAACGTGCGGCAGGCGCGGGTTACCGGAATCGTGCCCGATACGCGGCAGGCGGAACCGGACCTTGTGCGTGCGGTTGAACCTGCCCGCTAGCCGCGCCGCCGCAGTTCGGCGAAATCGGCGACAGCGGTGATGTCGGCGACATCGGCCCGCTGATGCGCAACTGCGGGTGCCGGCAGGTGGGCGTGTGCCGCCTGCGACGGCGGACCGGACGGCGCCGTGTCCCCGTACCCGTCGGCCGGGTAGACGCACACCCCAAGCGACTGGCTCTTGGCGCGATACATGGCGGCGTCGGCCGCTCGCAGGTAGTCGTCGATGGTCGCCAGGCCGGCCTGGCTGGTGACCAGCCCGATACTGGCGCTGCTGTGCACGGTGTGCGCGCCGATCCCGTAGGGCGCCGACAGGGCGGCGGCGATCTGGCGGGCGCGGTCCAGCGCGTCTGCCGGATCGATGGACTCCAGCAGCACGTTGAACTCGTCGCCGCTCATGCGCGCCACCAGGTCCACGGCGCGGACGCACGACTCGAGCCTGCGCGCGACCTGCTGCAGCAGCTGGTCGCCTGCATGGTGTCCCAGCGTGTCGTTGACGGTCTTGAACCGGTCCAGGTCCAGCAGCAGCACCGCGAACATGGTGGTGCCGTCGCGTGCCGGCGCGGTGTCGCCGTGCGGGGCCACGTGCCGGTGCAGCGCGATCGCGTGTTCGAGCCGATGCCGGAACAGCGGCCGGCCCGGCAGGCTGGTCAGGGTGTCGTAGGAACTGCCGCGTTCGGCCAGATCGCTCAGCGAACCGGCCATGCGCACGGCGATGCCGTCTTCGAACTGCGCGACCCCGCGCCAGTTGACCCAGACGAGCCGGCCCGCCCCGTGGCAGGCGCGGAAATCCACCGAAAAGTTGGCGCTGTCGCCGGACAGGTGCCGGCGGTAGGCGAGCTGCACGCGCTCCTGGTCGTCCGGATCGATCAGCCGCTGCAGGAAGGCCCAGCCGTCCTCGTGCAGGTGGGCGGCATCGCCCAGCCCCACGATCTGGTGGAAGCGCCCGGACACGTGCAGCAGGTCCTTGCGCAGGTCCCAGTCCCAGATCCCGTCGTTCGATCCGCGCGTGGCCAGCGAGTAGCGCGTGTCCGAGCGCAGCAGCTCCAGCTCGGTGTTCTTCTGCCGGGTCACGTCGATCATCAGCCCGATCATGCGGTTGGGCCGGCCTTCCTCCACCACCGCGCGGCACAGGTCGCGCACCCACACCACCTGCCCCGACTTCGCGATCAGGCGGTAGCTCATTTCGTACGCGTAGCTGTGCGTGGCGTGGTAGGCGGCATCGTCGATCGCCAGCGCCGCCGGCAGGTCCTCCGGATGCACGTGCGCCCGCCAGAAGTTCGGATCGGCGCGCCACTCCTCCACCGTGTATCCGAACAGGCGTTCGACCTGGGGGCTCAGGAAGGTGTTGCCCACGCCGTATTCGGCTTCCCAGACCACGCCGTCGATGGTCTCCAGCAGGCGCAGGAAGCGCTGCCGCACCTCCACCAGCACCTGTTCGGTGACCTCGGTGATCTCGATCAGCACGCCCTGGCGGCTGATCACCCGCTCCGCCGCGTCGGATTCCGGGTGCAGCTGCAGGCGCATCCAGCGGTAGTCCCCATCCGCGAACCGCAGCCGGAACACCGGCATCCCCGCGCGCAGCGTGCCGGTGTCGTCCGGGTGCACGAACTCCAGCAGCGGCCGGCCGAGCGCTGCGTCCACCGCATGGCCGGTGAGCCTGTGCCAGGCGGGATTGAGGTAGGTGATGTTCCACAGCGCGTCGGTCTGCACCACCGCGTCCGGCAGCAGCGCAAGCAGGTGTGCTGAAGGCGTGGCGTGCACAGGCATGCGGCGTCAGCGCTGGCGGAGCGAGGTCATGCGGGCGGGGTTCCCAGCGGCCGGCCGTGGCCGGTGTCGTGCGCGTTCCAGTACCAGTGGAAGAAACCGCCCGTCGCCTGCAGCAGGGTATGGGTGGTGACCGTGTCGTGCGCGATGTCTCCCCAGCATGCGCGCGCCGAGTTTCGGTTGTTGTGCAGGTCGATGCACGCCTGCCCCGGCACCGCCGGCTTGGGCGGGATGTACAGCGCCCATCCCCGCGGCACCCACAGGTCCGCCAGGCGGATGCGGGCCAGGCGCGGCCAGTAGCGCCCTACCGAGATCACCAGCGGCATCACCGGGTCGGTGGAGGCGAACACGTGCGGGAAATCGTGGTGTTCCAGGTCGGTGCAGACCACGCTGAGCAGGCGGTTGCCGGTGCCCTGGTAGGGCGACCAGTGGCCGGCGAACACGCCGTATTCGTACTCGACCTGCGACAGGTCCTGCACCGGGCTGTCCATGCGCACCGCTTCGCCCGGTTTCACTAGGGTGATGCCGAACGCCGCCGCGATGTCGCGCGTGACCCACAGCGGCTCGTAGGCCACCTGCCCCGCCACCAGGCCAAGCTGCGTCTCCACGCCGTACGGCGGCGTGGGCTTCAGCCCGATCACCTCCGACACCACGTGCTCGCGTCCGATCGCCAGCTCGGGATCGGTCGCCGCCGGATCCATCGCCACCACGCCCTGCGGCAGCGCCGACAGATACGCCGGGCGCCCGCCGTCGTTGTAGAGGAACGGCGTATGCGCCAGCGACACCGGCTGCGAGAACTTTTCCACCTCGAACACCGGCGGATCCAGGCACCCTTGCACCATTGCGCACCCCCGTGCTGCGTCGGAAAGATCGTAGCAACAAGCGCGCCAATGGCCGGGCCAGAGCCGCAACAGCAAAGCCGGACGGCTTGACCAGGTCCGCGCCGGTCAAGCGCCGTAACGGTCAAGTGCGATAGCGATGACGGATCTCGGACGGATCGACCACCCAGGCGTAATTGAGTTCCTGTGCGATCCGCCAGGCACCCGCGACGCGTTTCCAGCCGAGCTGCGAGCGGCCTTCGAAGGCCAGCACTTCGCCATCGAGCCGGGTCAGTAGCCCGGTGAAGCCGAGCGTCGTGGAGGCCACGTCGTCGCCGACAAGTTCGGTCTCGCCGCCCGTGAGCGCGTGCAGGATCGAGCGCGCCTCGTTCTGCAGGCCCTCCCAGTTCCGACCGTAGGTGAGCGCGTTGTCGAACAAGTGTGTCTCGCCCGGAGCGAAATTGTCCCAGTAGATCCCGGCCGGATCGCCGAGGTCGTAGAACCGTCCCATGCGGTCCTCGAAGACAAAGGGCGGATCGCCGTCACGGCGCTCCCAGCCCTCCATCATCCATTCCCGGTGAAGCGCCAGGGGGGTGGTATTGGCAGGTTCTTGCATCGGTTTTCTCCTGATTCGTCGCGCGCGGGGCGACGGCAGGGATCAAGATAGCCATCAGGACTGATTATTCTAGAGGACCAATCCTGCGCGACCCATGAAGCAACAATTACCAATGAAGATCGACTTCCAGCTGATTGCGGCCTTTCTGGCGGTCGCTGAAGAGCTGAGCTTCCGGTCGGCGGCCGAGCGGCTCGGCATCTCCCGACCCGCGGTCAGCCAGAGCATCCGCAAGCTCGAGGCTGCGACGGGAGCGGCCCTGTTCCAGCGAACGACCCGCTCGGTTCGCCTGACGAGCGCAGGCAGCGAGCTGTATCAGGCGGTTGCACCGTCTGTTCTGACAATCGCCTCTGCGCTCGAGAGCGTTGGTCCGGCCGAAGCGCCGCGTGGTCATCTGAAAATTGCCGCCACCTCGATCGCCGAAGAGTTCCTGGCCGGGCCCCTGCTGACCCGCTTCGTCGAAGCGCATCCGCACATTTCCGTCGAGGTGACCGTGACCGATGCGCAGTTCGATATCGTCGGCGAAGGTTTCGACGCCGGCGTTCGCCTGCACGAGCTCATCGAGCGCGACATGATCGCTGTCCCGCTGACCGACGAGGAGCAGGAGGTCGCGGTCGCCGCTCCCCGCTATCTGGAACGGTGCGGTCAACCGCATCGCCCGCGCGACCTGCTCGATCATTGCTGCATCGGTTGGCGTCCCGCCCATGACCGGGCGCCGTATCGCTGGGAGTTCGTGGAAGACGGCAAGCCTTTCAGTCTGGCCGTCGAACCGCGATTCACCACAAACGATCTTCGTCTGATGATGCGCATGGCGCTGGCAGGCGCTGGCATTACCTTTGCAACGCGCTCCGTTTTTGCGCCCTACCTTGCATCGGGCCGATTGAAGACCTTGCTGGAGAACTACCAGCAGCCGTTCCGCGGGCTGTCCTTGTTCTTTCCAGCCGCGCGGGAGAAGGAAGCGAGACTGCGCGCGTTGGTCGACCACATTCGAACGTGGCGCCAAATCGGCCACGGCACGGAGAAGGAGGTGGGTCTGGCTTGACTCCCTCCGTCCCGGTTAAGTCCGTCCCGGTTAAGTCTTGAATCCTGCGGTGACCGTCAGTGCGAGCGGGCGGGCACGCGGAAACGAGCAGGTCGGAGTGGCTCACCCGGCTACGTCCCGATGCGCCTGCGTCCCCGAATAGCCCGTCTTGGCGTTGGCACGGAAAGCGCCCGCTTTTCCGCAGGAGTTCCACATGCCGTTTGCCGCTGTCCTCTCGACCGTTCTGCTCGCGGTCGGCGCACCCGCCTCCCCGGCAGTCGCCGCGTCGCCCGCCGTGCGCCTGGAACCGTGCACCGTTCCCGGCAGCACCCAACCGCTGCGCTGCGGCAGCGTCTCCGTGCCCGAAGACCGGTCGAAGCCGGATGGGCGACGCATCGACCTGCGGGTGGTGGTGATTCCGGCGACCAAGCCAGACCCGGCGATGGCCCCGCTCTACGAGCTCGCCGGTGGGCCGGGCCTTGCGGCCACGGGCGGTGCGGACTTCTACCTGACGGCAGGCCAGGCGCACCGGCAGGGGCGCGACATCGTGCTCGTCGACCAGCGCGGCACGGGCGCGTCGGCGCCGCTCGCCTGTCCGGAGCTCGCAGCCACCGGCACCACGTACCCGGAGGCGGCCGTGCGCGCGTGCCGAGCGCGCCTGGCGCAACAGGCCGATCTGTCTCGCTACACCACCGCCGATGCGGTCGCCGACCTGCAGGCCGTGCGTGCTGCCCTCGGCCACGGGAAGGTGGACCTGTTCGGCATCTCCTACGGCACCCGGCTTGCGCTGGCGTGGATCGCGACCGAACCCGACGCCATCCGCTCGGCCGTCCTGGTCGGCACCGTGCCCGAGGACGCACGCGTGCCGCTGTGGCATGGCCGGAACGCGCAGGACACGCTCGACGCCGTCTTCGCCGACTGCCGCGCGGACGCCCAATGCGCCGCCGCCTATCCAGCGCTGGCGCGTGCCTGGGAGACGCTGCTGGCCCGCCCCGATTTCGACGGCGCGGCGCGCGAACGGTTCCGCGCGTCGATGATCGCCACGCCTGGCCTGCGCTCGCTGCCGTCGCGCATCACGCAGATGGCCGCCGCCGATCCGCCTGCAGCCGCCGCCTCCACCGCGCCCCCCGGACCCCCCGCGGCGGATGGCCTGTACCTGTCGGTGACCTGTGCCGAGGACGTGGCGTGGATCGAACCCGCAGACCGCGCGGCCGCCAGCCGCGGCACATTCCTCGGCACCTACCGCATCGACCGCCAGGCCGCGGCTTGTTCGATCTGGGACGTCCCCCGCCGCAAGGTGCCCTTTCCGCAAAGCGCGTCCGACGTCCCGGTGTTGTTCATCGCCGGCGAGCGCGACTACGTGACGCCGGTGGCCTGGGCGAACGCCGTCGCGTCGCGGTTTCCGCGCAGTCGCGTCGTCGCCATTGCGCACCTCGGCCACTTTCCCGATGGCCTGTCGGGCATGGAGTGTCTGGACACGATGATCCTGGCGTTCGCCGCGCAACCCGACCCCGACGCGATCCCGACCGGGTGCGTGTCGTCCATGCGGCCCGGACCCTTCGCCGCTGCGGCGAAGTAGCCCCGCACGGCGAACATCCGATGGGCTGGTGCTTATCGCCGACCCGGTAGCGCGCTTCTTCGCGGATCGCCCGCTCGGCAGGCGGAGTTGGATTTACCAGGCCGGCGTCGTGATGCTTCCGCTGCAATGCGCGCAGTCTGGATCAGGCCAGACAAGCCTGCAGCCCTCTTGCGCAGGCTGGGATCAGGCTCCGCAGGACATCCAGGGCTTCATCCGGAACACGACCCTGCCCGGTGTCTTTCAATGCTTTCCATGGACATCACCTTGCACCGGCCAGTGCTACAAGCGATGCCATGGCCGGCAAGCACGCCCCTGTCCCGACACCCCCGTCCGGCCTGCACGGCGCCCTGCGCTGTCGCCGCAAGTTCCTGCGGCAGTTCCCGCGCGGCTTCCGCGACCCGCTGTATCTGGACTGGGAGCGCGACTACAAATGGGAGACGCATCTGCGCTGGCACGAAGCGCTGCCGCGCGACAAGTTCCGCCGCCTGCTGCGCGACGGTCAGGCCGCCGAAGTGGCGGCGCGTGCGTTGCGCGTTGAGCAGCGTTCGCGCCACAGCATGCTGTTCTCGTTCGAGAAGATGGCCCTGCGCGACGCGCTGCGTTCGCCGGAAGGCGTGCGCGATTTTGCCCACGGGCTCTACGACTACCTGCATGGACGCGGCGGGCTTGAGCGCCGCTTCGAGCGCTGGGTCGAAACGATCGACGGCCTCCCGCGCCGCCAGACGCGTGTGCTGACCTGGCCGCTGGTGACCGTGTTCGGCTTCATCGCGCAGCCGCTAGAGCACATGTTCATGAAGCCGAACACCATCCGCGCCGCGGCCCGTGCCTACGGATACGACCTGCCCTACCAATCGCGGCCCTCGTGGGAGACCTACGGCAGCCTGCTGGCCTTCGCCGAACTCGTGCGCCGCGACCTCAGGGACCTGCGCCCGCGCGACATGATCGACCTGCAGTCGTTCCTGTGGGTGCAGGGCTCGGACGAGTATTAGGCGTCATCGCACTGGCGGCTTTGCGTCATGCGCGCGCGTACCGACAGGCGCCGCACCGTGCCGACGCATGCCATGACCGAAGGCGGGCCTGGGCCCGCCCTACGAACTCCTGACGCGGCAGGACGTAGGGCGGGCTAGATCCCGCCTTCCGCGGTTTCGCACGTCGTGCGGATCAGGTATCCAGTCCCTCGCGCACCTTGACCACGAACGTCAATGCGGTGCCGGTGCTGGCGTTGTTGCGCGCCACCCGGATGGCGAAGGGGATCGTGCCGTTGGGCACCAGCGACCACTGCGAGCGGACCAAGTGGTACAGGCCTTCCAAGCCGTCGATCTCGCCCAGCTCCACGACGAAGGTGTCGCCGATCTCGCCGAAGAAGTGGCCGAGCTGCCAGACCTTGAAGTGCTGGTCCTGCAAGCCGGTCACGGGCTTGCCGGCACCGTCCAGGACGCGCACCGCGAACATCAGGCGCTCGTCGCCCTTCAGGATCGCACCTTGCGCCGTCACCGTGAGCGGACCAATGGCCGCCATCGGCGGCGGCTGGTTGCCCACGTCCGGCACGCGCCCGACCTTGCCGACCTTCTTCATTGCCATGATGCGTCGTCCGAGTTGAGGTGACAGCAAGTAACGCCGCGCGTGCTGCGCTCCGGCCAGCTGTCGGTGAACAGCGCTCCGCACGTCGGCACAGGGCAGGCGCGGCCGCCCTGTGCGCGTTGCGCCTGCACACGCAGCAGCAAACGCCATGGAATAGCGAACGGTTCCGGCGTTAGAGCGAAGCGCCGACGGGGCGCTGGATGGAAGTCGGACTGCGGGGGAAGCTCCATGGCTCGTTGGGGAACATCAACCCGCCCCGTTTTCGCCCGTGTCTTGCAGCCGAACAGGCCAGCGTCTCTCGGTCACCCTAAGATAAGCGTCGTGCGGCAGGGGGCCGCACTTCAACTCACAGGGGACAACCATGCGTTCCACGCTCCAGCGTGCACTGACGGCGGCGGCCTGCGCCCTCGGCCTTCTCGCAATCACGGCCTGCGCGCCGAAATCGTATGCCGTCAAGGCGCCCACGCCGTCCGAGTCACGCTATGAAGCGGTTTCGGCGCCGGCTTCGACTCTCTCTCTCGTCGACAGCCGCGGGGGCGCACTGTTTTCCCAGGGCACCTTGCCGGTGACGCTGCTGTTGGAGGGTTCGCCCATCGACCCAATGGCCTTCCTCGAACGCCACCTGCAGGCAGAGTTCGACGCGCGCGACCTGCCGGTCCAGGTCGGCAAGGCGGCCGATGGGTACCCGCAGGTCGACGTCCGGACCTTCCGCATGCAGAACCACCGGACGAACGGGTACACGCCTTTCATCACCTTCACCTACATCAGCGCCGACGTCCGCACCGCGGCCGGCAGCAAACGGGTCGGAGTGTTCGTCAAGCGCGGCAAGGTTCCGGTCTGGAGCTTCGACGAGATCGTGCAGCCAACCCTGAACGAGCCGCTGTCCTTGGCCATCAAGGAACTGGCCAGCAAGCTCTCGCGCGAGCTGTACGGTGCACGCGTCAGCGATGCCGAAGTGGACCGCCTGCTCGCCAGGCTCCAGACCCGCAACGATGCCAGTTACCTCGATGCGTACGCACTCGGTTTCGGCAACAACGCCAAGGCCGTGCCCGCGCTGGTGCAGATGACCAGGGACGAAGACGAGTACGTGCGCATCGCGGCCATCTCGTCGCTGGGCATCCTGCAGGCACAGGACCAGCTGCCGTTGCTCAAGTCCATCTATGCCGACGCCAAGTTGTGGCAGGACCGCGCCATGGCGATCAAGGCCATCGGCGACCTGGGGACGCCCGAAGCGCGTGCATTCCTGGAGGAACAGGCCGCGCGGTGGCGGAGCCAGAAGCCCGACAAGGAATCGACGTGGACGTCGCAGGTGATCGCGCTCTATCTCTAACCAGTGCACGCGCCCGCAAGGAAGCCCCGCACGCGGGGCTTTTTTGCTGGAAAACCGGGACGGAGAACCGGGACAGAAAACCCGGGCGGAGGCAATCAAGACGGCTGCGGCGACGTAGCCCCACGCGTCGAACGGGAACCCTCTTCTTAAGGCAGAGGCAGCCCGGCCTTGGGGGCACAACATCCCCTCTCACGCCGTACCTGGCTAACGCCTGGCTGCGCACCGTCGCACTCGGCGTATGCCGCACGCGCGCCCTGCCCCTTCGGCTCCTTGGTGTCCCGCAGCCCGTAGGCTGGGTTGGCTCTATCAACCAAGCATCGTGATGCGTTCCGCGCGCGGAGCGCCGGGTTGATGAAGCTAACCCAGCCTACGGCCTGGGCGCGTTTCGCGCCTGGCTGGCTCGCGAGCGGCGACAGGGCGCAGCAGCGTTCCTGAGGCGATGCCGAGGCCCGAACGGGCCGCTCAAGTCGCAACGGCCAGATGGGCAGGCCAGAAGCGGCCTGCAAGAGTCCTCGACTACCTGCGCTGCTTTCCTGCCGCGGCGAACTCCGGGAACGTCTCCTTCAGCGACGCCGATTCCGGCAACACGTAGAACACCCCGCCCCCCTCGAACGTGGGACGGATGACCAGGTCGTAGAACTCGGGCGAGACGTTGATGCAGCCGTGCGTAATCCGGTTGTCGTCCGGCGACGGCGATGCAAGGCGTTCGGCTCGCTTCTCGGCGGGGACGCCATCGGCGGTCGGATGGATCGAGACCGCGGAATCGTAGTCCACCCACAGCACGCGTCCGGCGTCGATGGATGGACCGTAACCGCCCACGAAACGCCCAGCGGGCGTCGTGCGATCGCGACCGGGGATTTCGCGAAGCGCGAGCCCGGCGATGCCGGGAGCCGTGTGGTCGCCGGTCGCCGAGCCGAAAAGCCCAGGCGCGGCGCCGCGAGGCCGGCCGTTGCCGCCGAACACCAGGATCTGTGCGGCAGCCTTGTCGATGATCGCGAAGGGGTAACCCTGGTTGTCGTTGTTCGCGACGACCCAGCCCGCCAGCTCGATCACCGTGCCGGACACCTTCTGGTCCGGCGGAAGCTGATCGACGGCCGTTGCCGGCTGCACGTCGGCGCCCTTGGCGTTGGCCACGCCGCCACTGGCAAGCGCAAGAGCCAGCGCCACGCAGGCGGCCCGGATCGCGGGGTAAAGGCGCATACGCATGCCATCGTTGATGCCGCCGGAAACCGGCTGAAGTGGAGCACGTGGTGGCCGAGAGGCCACCACGTTCCCAACCGTGGGGAGGATCACCCGCGCGGCGTGCGGCGAGGCGCCGCTTCGAGCTGCTGCACGCGCCCTTCGATCTGGTCGAGGCGCTGGTTGGCCTGCTGCGCCGACTGATTGGCGGACTCGGCGCTCTGCGCAGCGCTCTGCACTTTCACATCCAGCTGATCGAGGCGCGAGTTGATCCCTGCGAACTCGTCGTCGTAGGTCGCACAGGCGCCAAGGCCCAGGGTGGCGACGATCGCCACGACGAACATGCGTGCTGTCTTCAGATGCTGTTTGCTTTGGAACATTGCAGGGCTCCTGCGTCGGGGGAGACGGGAATATAGCCGCCCTGTTTATCCGAGTCACGACGCGCCGCCAGACTGGCCAAACGTGCACTTAAACGGCGTTTCGCGCACATAACGCCGGATCCGACGCAGCGCACCGCCACGCTTGCGCCCCTGTTCTGTATCGACAATGAATGTGCGATCGCCTGCCCGTCACAGTTCGAGTGCGCAGGCCCTGCGCCGGGCCGTGTCCCGGCAGCGACCGGCAACCGACGGCTCACGCAGGCTGTCCATGCCGACTGCACCCACGGTCCGCGAGACGAAGGTGTACGCAAGCCCTGCGCATCCACGCCGGGTTCGGATGGCAAGCGGATGCGCGCTGCCTTGACGCACGCCGATCAAGGCCGGTTCGTTCGTCGCATCGCGGCGTCGGCGCGCCGGCATGTGCTCCGCGTCATCCAGGGCAATCGACAAGCCCCTGCATTCTGGAAGCCGCAACAACCGCCGGTCGGCGAGCGGCGATTGCGATTGGTCGCAGCGCCCTCAACGCAGCGAACTCGCACGCTTGTGCGTCCGGCGGTTCTCAAGCGTGCGGTACACCTGATCGCGAGCATCGCCCGGTCTGCGATCGGCCGGCGCGCACCTCTACAATGCCGCATCGCGAGCGGCATCGCGCCGCCGACCGCACTCTTTGCAGAGACCGCCATGCTGCGCTGGTTCGAATCCCGGCTCGATCCCTTTCCGCCCGAGCCGCCCACGCAGCCACCGGCCACGCTGTACGCGTTCTGCCGCCATTTCACCCGCGGCGCGGAGCCGTGGCTGGCGTGGCTGGCGCTGACCACCGCGGGCATCGCCGTTGCGGAAGTTGCCCTGTATGCCTACGTCGGCGCACTGGTGGACCGCATGGCGGCGCTCGGCACCACCGGCTTCTTCCAAGCCGAGGGACAGCGGCTGGCATGGATGGGCGTACTGGTACTGGTCGCCCTGCCTGCGACGGTGTGGTTCAACTCGCTGGTGCAGCACCAGACGCTGCTTGGCAACTTTCCCATGCGGATCCGCTGGAACGTGCATCGCTACCTGCTGCGGCAGTCGATGGACTATTTCCAGGATGAGTTCGCCGGCCGCATCGCCACCAAGCTGATGCAGACATCGCTGGCGGTGCGCGAAACGGTGATCAAGCTGCTCGACGTAGGCAATTACGTGCTGGTCTATTTCGGCGGCGTGCTGGTCGTGGCGGCCAGCGCGGACTGGCGGCTGATGCTGCCGTTCGCGGGCTGGCTGGCGGGCTACGCGTTGCTGATGCGCTACTTCGTGCCGCGCATGGGCGAGGTTTCGCAGCGGCAGGCCGATGCGCGCTCGGTGATGACCGGGCGGATCGTCGACAGCTACACCAACATCGCCACCGTCAAGCTGTTCTCGCATTCCCGGCGCGAGCAGGCGTACGCGCACGACGCGATGGACGGCTTCTTGCGGACCGTCCACCAGCAGATGCGCCTGGCGACCTGGGTCAACAGCGGCCTGTATGCGTTGAACATGCTGCTGGTGTTCGCAGTAGCCGCGCTGGGCCTGCTGCTGTGGCGACAGGGCGATGCCAGCGCAGGCGCGTTGGCCGTGGCGCTGGTTCTGGCGCTGCGCGTGCTCGGCATGTCGCAGTGGATCATGTGGGAACTGTCCGCGCTGTTCGAAAACGTGGGCACCGTGATCGACGGCATCGGCTCGATCTCGCTGGCACCGACGGTGGACGACCGCCCGGGTGCACAGGCGCTGCCGCACGTACACGGCGATGTCCGCTTCGAGGGCGTGCGCTTCCACTATGGAAAGGGAGCCGGCGTCTTCGATCGTCTCGATCTGCACGTGCGACCGGGCGAGAAGATCGGCGTGGTCGGCCGCTCGGGCGCCGGCAAGTCGACGCTGGTCAACCTGTTGCTGCGCTTCCACGACGTGGAAGGCGGGCGCATCGCCATCGACGGCCACGACATCGCGTCGGTACAGCAGGACTCGCTGCGCGCGCAGATCGGGGTGGTCACGCAGGACACCTCCCTGCTGCACCGCTCGGTGCGCGAGAACATCCTGTATGGCCGCCCGGATGCCACCGACGCCGAGATGATCGAAGCCGCGACGCAGGCCGCCGCGCACGAGTTCATCCAGTCGCTCGAAGATTCCAAGGGACGCCGCGGCTACGACGCGCAGGTGGGAGAGCGCGGCGTGAAGCTGTCGGGCGGACAGCGCCAGCGCATCGCGGTCGCGCGCGTGCTGCTGAAGAATGCGCCGATCCTGGTTCTGGACGAAGCGACCTCGGCGCTGGATTCGGAAGTCGAAGCGGTGATCCAGGAAAACCTGTACCGCCTGATGCAGGGCAAGACGGTCATCGCCATCGCGCATCGGCTCTCCACCATTGCGGCGATGGACCGGCTGGTGGTGATGGACCGCGGCCGCATCGTCGAAGAGGGCACGCACACGCAGCTCGTCGCCGCAGGCGGGATCTACGCGCAGTTGTGGCAGCGGCAGTCGGGAGGGTTCATCGCAGACTGAGCCGCGGAAGCGACGAGGTCAGGTTCACTGTCCTGGATGAAGCCAACCCGACCTACGGCCCTGCGATCGAAGGCGAGCGGCACGCACCCGGCCTCAACCCCGTAGCCTGGGTTGGCTCTGCCCACCCAGCATCGCGCTGCTTCCGGTGCAAAGAGCGCTGGGTTGTGAAACCAACCCAGCCTACCGCCCCGGACGACAAGGCGATGCCCGCCCTGCCCTGCGCCAGGCGCCTGGCGCCTGGCGCTTCCCTTCAGGCCAGTCCGCAAGGCTCCAAGCCTTGCGCGCAAGCCAGAAAGCCCCGCGCGCGGCGCTCGGAGCCTTGCGCGCAAGCGAAGAAGCCTTGCGCGCAACCGGAATTGCCTTGCGCGCAAGCGCCGGCGTCTTGCGCGCAAGCAAAAAGGGGTGGCGCGCAAGGCTCGACAGCCCCGGCCGCGAGGCTCCCCAGCCTTGCGCGCAAGCCGGAAAGCCTTGCGCGCAACCGCAATTGCCTTGCGCGCAAGCAAAAACGGCCGGCGTGCGAGGCTCAAGAGCTCCAAGCGCGGGGAAAACCGGGACGGAGGTAGTTAAGTCCATCTCCCACGCCATGCGCGGCAAACCCTGATGGCACCGCGTTCCAGGGCGTCGCACGCTGGCCTTGGCCCCTATTGGACGCACGCATGCCGCGCCAGCCACG
This sequence comes from uncultured Pseudoxanthomonas sp., assembly GCA_964425695.1. Classification (GTDB taxonomy): domain Bacteria; phylum Pseudomonadota; class Gammaproteobacteria; order Xanthomonadales; family Xanthomonadaceae; genus JAKPBU01. Next base: position 5,745 of record CAYRNF010000020.1, on the reverse strand, counting down.
ACTCGAACTGCCCGGCGTTCCCCTGCACGTCACCCAGCGCGGCGTGAACCGGTGCGCCATCTTCCTGGACGATGCCGACCGCCACCATAACCGGCGCTTGCTTCGGGAGGCGTGCCAGCGCGAGGGCGTGGCGATCCATGCGTTCGTGCTGATGGACAACCATGTGCACCTGCTGCTGGGCGCCCCAGTCGCAGGGCGTATCTCAAGTGCGCTGCGGCGCGCAGGCCAGATGTAGGTGCAGGCCTTCAACCACCGCTACCGCCGCACCGGCACGCTCTGGCAGGGACGCTTCAAGTCCAGCCTCGTCGATTCCGACGCCTACCTGCTCCGCGTCATACGCTATATCGAACTCAACCCGGTGCGCGCGGCCATGGTCGAGCGGCCCGAGGATTTCCGCTGGTCCAGCGTGCATACGCACCTGGGCACGGCAAGCGATCCCCTGATCACGCTGCATCCAGGCTACCTCGCCCTCGGCGCATCCGCCCCCGAGCGGGCCGCCGCCTATTGCCAATGGCTGCACGCCCCGCTGGACGACGACGAGTCGACCCGCATACGCGCCTACATGCGGCAGGAAAAGGCGCTGGGCGATCCGCGATTCCAGGCGATGGTGGCCAAGGCCCTGAACCGGCCCGTCGAACTCAGGGCCAGTGGTCGACCGCGAGGTGCAAAGGCGGTCGAAGGCGTCGTTTAACTACCTCCGTCCCGCTTTAGTCGCTTTAGTCCTTAGTCAGTTATGACCTTGGAACCTTCTTTACCTTCTGCTTCCCTCGGCTTCTCTCGAGCTCAAGTTGTCTCCTCACCTCAGCCAGTTCAGTCAAAGCCTCTTTCAGCCTCTTATCGGTTCTGCTGTTTCCACTCACGGCATCTAGCGCCTCTGCCAAAGTGTCAACGAGCATTTCACGGTTCGCTGGCTTCAGCGCTGTCTTCTCCACCTCAAAAAGATCTTGACGGTGCGGTGCACCGCCGACGGTCTCAGCTCTAGAGACCAAGCGCGATTTCAGCTCACGCATAAGTAGCCCGCGTCGCGAGAAGACAAACGCAGAATGCTCCCTACTTGAGCTCACCATCCGAAGAACTGTTCTTTCAAAGTCGGACGTGAATCTGGACCTGCGGTCCTCAAACAAAAATGACTTCAGAGCAGACAAGCCAAGACTTACCGTTGGCAACGTACTAACCAGAAAAAGAGCGGCGGATGTAGAAAGGACCAACCTTCCTTCCCCACTCAATCTAAACTCATCATCGACCGAAGCAATCCTCCGAGCAGAGCTAATTAAGAGACAACTTGAGTCTGGATCAGCGTCGCGAAGCCTAGACAAATGCGACACAAGGGAAACATAGAGCTCAGCATCCCGAGAGGCCTTGTCGCGCTCGTTTTTTCCAACCCTTAGCTTTTGCGACTCCACCAAGTCGAGCAAGAATCTCTTAACGGACTCAACTTCTGATGCCTGAATCGCATCGCGATCGGGCAACCTACTTACACCGTGCTCTGAAGCTAGATACTCGAAAACTCGGGAATAGTCATATTCGCTAATACCCCGAAATTGGGAAATGTAAGCCCGCCAATGCTGGAGCTTTACTGCGCTATCATTAGCCATTAGGGAGGCGAATGCCCTTACAAATGCATTTTCGACGATTCTCAGTCGGTACTCTTCCGAGCCAGGAAGTCGGAACTTCACTTGACCGAAATCGTTGTCTGCGATCGAAGCGTGATATGCGACCTCTTGTAGAACCGGCGTTGCGACTAAGACCTTCCCTTTGTTCTGCCTCCACTTCTTGACAATAGTGGTTACCGCCACGTGATCTGGCTCCCCCTCCGCCATGAGTGAGAGCACAACATCTGTATCCAAGACGAGAGCCATCCTTCGCATAAGAGAACGCACCACTTCCCCACTGCGATATTCAAGCCCCATCGTGCATGCAGTTATGAATGCCGCGCAAACACTGACGAGCCACTTCGCGGCATCTCCTGTTCTATCTGCGAACAAGTCCTTCACCGCCTGACGTATTGCCTCCTGCCTCTCCGCATGGCGGGTGGTCGCAGCAACTGCCGCTGCCAAGTCATCCAAAAAGCTCAGGGAATTGCTTTGATCCGTCGACGGCGACTCGGCCGCAGACGCGTCTCCGAAGATCATGGAAACCTCAGCAACAATCTGCTCTCCGCGCGACTGGAGGTAGTAAGTCAAACGTTCTTCAAAGACCCCCCACATCCGCATGAAGTCGTCATCGAGAATGGGTGATCCGACGGCCTCTTCGAAGACTCTTCGAATCGCGTTTCGACCCTCGACGAAAGATGCAGCGCTTTCCGATTTCGTCGAGTCCACTAACGAGCGACCGGCTTCGCTGATTGCGTAGACACCACGTGCGATATCAACGACGGCGCCTTCTGCTTGAAGGCCCTTCAGGTAGGGCACCAAACCCACTGACTCGACTGGTCTACCGAGCCTAAGCATCCCGGATAAGTCGATCGCGATTTTTTCCAGCGTCTTACCCGACCCATCCAGCAATGTGTCCAAGATCGCGTTTCGGTAAACCATCTCTCTAATTGCGACAGAGTCCTCCGCTCCCGTTGATAGAAGCGCGAGCCTCAATCCTTGCAGCTCTTCCGCGCCATCGGGTTCTCGCTCCAATCGCGACAAAACGTCCTTAATCTCCCCGCCATACAAGCGCTCGAGAATGCCGTCATGGCGCCGTCCAAGATCCGCCAGTTGTTTAGAACCCAGAACGACGACCGCCGTGGAAGCTGGAAAATACTCCGCGATAGATGCAGCCATCTGGTCGCTACGGTGCTCTGTGAGCGGTTGGCTTGAACAGAAGTAGAGCCTGGTTACTTGTCGTGTTGTCTGCGACAGCCTCTCAACATCCTCAATCGACTTTGCATCGACATCGTCACGAAGACTCGAGCAGACAAACAGGCCGGTGAGCGCTCCAATACCGCGGCCATCGCGACCACGGTCCCAGACCGCTGAAGTCGGCACGACAGCTGCGCCACCCTCAACGGCTGATAGAACTTCTACACAGAATCTTTCAAATCGTGACGGGTTCTCTTCCGCCGAAAGTACGGTTTGCTCGACATTGGAAAGAAATTCGCTCATTGCCGCCCCCTACATATTCCGCCTGTATTCCCCACCCACGTCATACAACGCGTGGCTAATCTGCCCCAGCGAATGCGTCTTAACCGCCTCCATCAACGCCGCGAACTCATTCTTCCGGTCGCGCGCCGTCTTCTGCAGATGAGCCAACCCATGCCCATCGTGCGCGTCGGCGCCCTCGCCGATCGCATCCTCCACCACATGCCCATACTCGGTCTCCCCCACCGGCGCCAGGACGGTGCGTGAGGTCTGCAAGCCGCGCAAGTTCTCGATCTGCTGGCCTTTTTCTTCTTCCGTCGAGCGGACCAGCTCGATCTGGGTGACCAGCTCGCCCGCGTGTTCCTTGGGCAGGAAGATGTTGACGCCCACCAGCGGCAGGCCTCCGTCGTGCTTCTTGTGCTCGCAACCCATCAACCTGTCCCTGGTCCTGCCGTACTGGCCAATGGCGGCCACTGTCCCGAGCATAGCCCTGCTCAGGGCGTCATTTCCATAACGCGCGGCAGCGCACGCGGCTCCTGCATTGCAACATCGCCCATCCGCTGCAAGAACGCCTCCTGCAAGGCGAAAGCCCCCAGCCACCCACGCCGGGTGCCGCTGAGCACGCGCAGCATCTCCCCGCGACCGCCGGGGACGCGCGACATGGGGTGGAACATGGCGTCGCGCAGCCTGGCCATGGTGTCCCGCTCGGACTGGAACAGCGGCGTCAGCCAGCGGCTCCAGAAGTGGTAGATCCCCACATGCGCGCGTCGGTCGCGCTGGTAGGCGGCCAGTGCGGCGGGCACATCCAAGCGCTCCCGCAGTGCGCTGCGCAGGCCGTGGGCATCCAGCAAGGCCATGTTGACGCCCTGCCCCAACTGCGGGCTCATTGCGTGCGCCGCGTCGCCCAGCAGCACCGCACGCCCCTTGAACCACTGGCTGTGTACTGCGTCCCGATAGCGCGCACTGGCCAAGCCACCCGGAATCTCGATGGTGTGGAGGCGCTCGGCCGCCTGTGGCCACAACGCCGCCAGATGCTCGCGCCATTGCAGCGCGCTGGGGCCACCATCCAGCGCGGATACCGGGAGGCTCCAGAAGAAGCTGAGCCGTGGCACGGGATCTCCGGGCCGTGTGCCCACAGGCAACATGCCCGCCATGCGGCGGGCACCCACGTAGCGCTGCTGCAGTTCGTCCAGCCAGGGCCAGTCCGCGCGCTCTACCAAGCACCACTGCGCACCCCACGGGTACGGGCGATTCAACCGGTTGGGCACCACCTGCGTGCGCAGGCGTGAGGCTGCGCCGTCGGCCACGACGATCAGGTCGAAGCCACGGTGGGTCTGGCCATGTTCGTCGGTGAGCGTGCCGGCATCCGGGTCTACCCCGGTAATGGCGGCGCCGCAGCGGATATCGCGACCTGTTTGCCAGGCCGTGTCTAACAAGTGGAACAGCGCGCCGCGTTGCACGCCCAGGCCGAAGAAGCGGGCATCGAGTTCTCGATAACGCATGTCCATGACCGGTCGGCCGCCGACGGTTTCGCCGTAGAGGCGCCGGATGACTGAGCCGTGGGCGAGCACGTCATCGAACAGGCCAAGCTCCCACAACACGGACAGGCCGATGGGCTGCAGCAGGAAACCCGCACCCACCGGCCCCAGTAACGGCGCGCGCTCGAACACAGTGACTTCATGCCCGTCGGCGGACAGCAGCAGCGCGGCCGCTTGTCCGCCGGTGCCGTAACCGACGATGCCGATGCGCAAGCGTCTGCCCACGCGGCGTTACATATTGCGGCGGTACTCACCGCCTACGTCATACAACGCATGCGAGATCTGCCCGAGGCTATGCGTCTTCACCGCCTCCATCAACGCCGCAAACACATTCCTGCGCTCCCGCGCCGTCTTCTGCAGGTAAGCCAACCCATGCCCGTCGTGCGGTTCGGCGGCTTCGCCGATCGCATCCTCCACCACGTGCCCATGCTCGGTCTCGCCCACCGGCGCCAGGACGTTGCGTGAGGCCTGCCAGCCGCGCACATTCTCGATCTGCTGGCCTTTCTCTTCTTCCGTCGAGCGGATCAGCTCGATCTCGGTGACCACCTCGCCCGCATGCTCCTTGGGCAGGAAGGTGTTGACGCCCACCAGCGGCAGGGAGCCGTCGTGCTTTTTGTGCTCGTAGTACAGGCTTTCTTCCTGGATCTTGCCGCGCTGGTACATGGTGTCCATGGCGCCGAGCACGCCGCCGCGCTCGCTGATGGCTTCGAACTCCTTGTAGACGGCCTCTTCCACGATGTCGGTGAGCTTGTCCACGATGAAGCTGCCCTGCCAGGGGTTCTCGCAGAAGTTCAGGCCCAGCTCCTTGTTGATGATCATCTGGATGGCCACGGCGCGGCGCACGCTCTCTTCGGTGGGCGTGGTGATGGCCTCGTCGTAGGCGTTGGTGTGCAGGCTGTTGCAGTTGTCGAACAGGGCGTACAGCGCCTGCAGCGTGGTGCGGATGTCGTTGAACTGGATCTCCTGCGCGTGCAGGGACCGGCCGCTGGTCTGGATGTGGTACTTCATCATCTGGCTGCGCGCGGACGCGCCGTAGCGCTCGCGCATGGCGCGGGCCCAGATGCGGCGGGCGACGCGGCCGATGACGGTGTACTCGGGGTCCATGCCGTTGGAGAAGAAGAACGACAGGTTGGGCGCGA
>CAYRNF010000019.1:0-50106 GCA_964425695.1 uncultured Pseudoxanthomonas sp. | reverse complement strand
CGTGGTCACCAGCACCACCCACAAGACCCTGCGCGGCCCGCGCGGCGGCATCATCGTCGCCAGCCGCGAAGGCGCCGGCGAGCAGTTCGACGAGATCGCCAAGAAGCTGCAGAGCATCGTCTTCCCCGGCATCCAGGGCGGCCCGCTGATGCACGTGATCGCGGCCAAGGCGGTGGCGTTCAAGGAAGCGCTGGAGCCGGAGTTCAAGGCCTACCAGCAGCAGGTGGTGAAGAACGCGCAGGCGATGGCCAAGACGATCATTGCCCGCGGCTACAAGATCGTGTCCGGCGGCACCGAGAACCACCTGATGCTGGTGGACATGATCGGCAAGCCGGTGTCCGGCAAGGACGCGGAAGAAGCGCTGGGCAAGGCGCACATCACCGTCAACAAGAACGCCGTGCCCAACGATCCGCGCAAGCCCTTCGTCACCTCCGGCCTGCGCATCGGCACGCCGGCTGTGACCACGCGTGGTTACAAGGAAGCGGACTGCGTCGCGCTGGCCGAATGGATGTGCGACGTGCTCGACAACCCGAACGACGAAGCCGTCATTGCAGGCGTGCGTGCCAATGTCGAGAAGCAGTGCGCGCAGTTCCCGGTGTATGGCTGAGATGGCGGGACTCGGGACTCGGGGTTCGGGACTCGGAACGATCTCGCGTCCCGGATTGAGCGCTGCGCGATGCGCATCGATGGGCGGGGTTCTCGCAATAACGCGTGACCACTCCATGTACGCGGTCCGTGCGACCAGAAGAACCGAAGTTTTCCGAGTCCCGAGTCCCGAGTCCCGAGTCCGGGCCCGCTGATGCACTGCCCCTTCTGCCAGCACCACGACACCCGCGTCATCGACTCGCGCGTGTCCGACGACGGCGCGACCATCCGCCGGCGCCGCGAGTGCGAGGCGTGCGGCGAGCGGTTCAGCACGCTGGAAACCATCGAACTGAAGCTGCCGGCGATCATCAAGAGCGACGGCCGGCGCGAGAGTTTCGACGCGCGCAAGCTGCGCGTGGGGTTCGACCGCGCGCTGGGCAAGCGCCCGGTGTCCGAGGAGCAGGTCGAAGCCGCCGTGCGCGCCGTGATCCACCAGCTGCGCATGACCACCGAACGCGAGCTGCCCAGCCGCCGCGTCGGCGAATTCGTCATGGCCGAGCTGCGCAAGCTCGACCACGTCGGTTACGTGCGCTACGCCTCCGTGTACCGCGCGTTCGAGGACGTGGCCGACTTCCGCGAGGAGCTCGACCGGCTGGAGCGCGACCTGCCGGGCGAGGGCCAGCTGCCGCTGCTCGGCGGCGACGTGGTGCCGATCGAGAAGGGCAAGAAGCGTTGAGCGGGCCAGGGTTCGAAGCCCCGGACCACGCGCACATGGCCCGTGCCCTGCGCCTGGCCGAGCGAGGCGCGTACACCACCAGGCCCAATCCCATGGTCGGCTGCGTGCTGGTGCAAGGCGACGCGGTCGTGGGCGAAGGCTGGCACCGGCGCAAGGGCGAAGCCCATGCCGAGGTGCTGGCGCTGCAGGCCGCGGGCGACCGCGCGCGGGGCGCCACCGCCTACGTCACCTTGGAGCCGTGTGCGCATACCGGCAGCACCGGCCCGTGCGCCGAGGCGCTGGTCGAAGCCGGCGTGTCGCGCGTGGTGGCGGCGATGCGCGATCCGTTCCCGCAGGTGGACGGTGCGGGCTTCGACAGGCTGCGCGCGGCCGGGACCGCGGTGCAGTGCGGATTGATGGAAGCGCAGGCGCGCGCCCTCAATCGCGGCTTCCTGTCGCGGATCGAGCGCGGCCGCCCGTGGGTGCGGGTGAAGCTGGCCAGCAGCCTGGACGGGCGCACCGCGCTGGCCAACGGCGATTCGAAGTGGATCAGCGGCGACGCCTCGCGCCGCGACGTGATGCGCTGGCGCGCGCGCAGCGGCGCGATCCTGACCGGCAGCGGCACCGTGCTGGCGGACGATCCGCAGCTGACCGTGCGCTTCGACGCGAACGATGCGGATGCCGGCGCGCCGTTCGTGCCGCCACTGCGCGTGGTGCTGGATCCGGGTCTGGCCACGGTGGCGCGCGGCCGTGTGCGCGAGGGCGACGCCCCCACGCTGTATCTGCACGCGCCCGACATCAAGCCGCCCAACGGCCTGCACGTGGACCGCGCGGCCGTGCCGGCGCGCGATGGGGCGCTAGACCTGGCGGCGGTGCTGGCCCTGCTGGCCGCGCGCGGCGTCAACGAAGTGCAGGTGGAAGCCGGCGCGACCCTGGCCGGTGCGTTCCTGGCGCAGGGGCTGGCGGACGAGGTGCTGCTGTACGTGGCCCCCGTGCTGCTGGGCGGCAACGCGCGCCCGCTGTTCGGCGGCTTGCGCATCGATGCCATGGCCGAACGGCTGGCGCTGGAGGTGGTGGAACAGCGCCGGATCGGCCAGGACCTGCGCCTGCTGCTGCGCCCGCGCGGCACGCCGCCTGCCATCGGCGGTTGAGCTCTCCGCAGGAGCGGCTGCAGCCGCGAGCCTTTTCATGCAACCGTGCCGCGAAAAGAGCGCGGCTGAAGCCGTGCCTGCAGGGGCAGGGCGGCTGCGCAGGCGGCGGGGGTAAGCCGCCTTGCTAGAATCCGCCCCGCAACAACGTCTTCAGGGCGGGGCGAAACTCCCCACCGGCGGTAGGCGCGGCAGGTCCCACGACACGCCGCGCGAGCCCGCGAGCGCTCCAGGCGCAATCCGGCACCGCGCACGCGGAGGCCGCGCCCGGAGGTCAGCAGACCCGGTCGGATGCCGGGGCCGACGGTCACAGTCCGGATGAAAGAAGACGCATGCGCCGGCGCGCCCGTAAGGGTCCGCGCCTGCGCCTGCTCACGTGCCTGACGACGTTTCCCGCCGCAGTGGAGGAACGTCCGTGTTCACCGGTTTGATCGAAGGCGTCGGCGCCTTGGCCGCACGCGAACACAGGCAGGGCGATGCGCGCATCCGCGTGCTTGCCGGCACGCTGCCGGTGCAGGGCATGGCCCTGGGCGAAAGCATCGCGGTCAACGGCGCCTGCATGACGGTCGTGGAATTCGATGCGGAAGGCTTCGCGTTCGATGCGTCGAACGAGTCCCTGGCGCTGACCACGCTGGGCAGGCTGGCCCCGGGCGCGCCGCTGAACCTGGAACGTGCGCTGCGTGCCGACGCGCGCCTGGGCGGGCACCTGGTCAGCGGCCACGTGGACGGCATGGGCGAAGTGCTGGACGTTCAGCCGGATGCACGCGCCCAGCGCTGGCGCTTCGCCGCGCCGGACGAACTGATGAAGTACATCGCGCGCAAGGGTTCGATCTGCGTCGACGGGGTGAGCCTCACCGTGAACGCGGTGCAGGGCGACACGTTCGAGGTGGCGCTGGTGCCGCACACCGTGGCCCACACCGCCTTCGGCGCCACGCGCGTGGGCGATCCGGTGAACCTGGAGATCGATCTGGTGGCCCGCTACGTGGAGCGCCTGCTGCACCGCTAGCGCGCGCCTTGCGCATGCGCGCGGCCGCTGTCCCTTCCCGCTGTTTCCCGTTCCTGACGATCGTGCGCACGGCGCACGCCACGGAGTCGACGATGCCCTTCGCTTCCATCCCCGAACTGCTGGACGAACTGCGCGCCGGGCGCATGGTCGTGATCGTGGACGACGAGGACCGCGAGAACGAAGGCGACCTGATCATGGCCGCCGAGCTGGTGAAACCGTCGGACGTGAACTTCATGGTCACCCACGCCCGCGGCCTGGTGTGCCTGTCGCTCACCCGCGAGCGCTGCGCGCAGCTGGGCCTGAACCCGATGGTGCGCGACAACACCTCGCAGCACCACACCAACTTCACCGTGAGCATCGAAGCGGCCGAGGGCGTCACCACCGGCATCAGCGCCTACGACCGCGCGCACACCATCCGCACCGCGGTGCGGCCCGACGCCAAGCCGCGCGACCTGTCGCAGCCGGGCCACATCTTCCCGCTGCGCGCGCAGCCCGGCGGCGTGCTCAACCGCGCCGGGCATACCGAAGCCGCCAGCGACCTGGCGATGCTGGCCGGCTTCGAACCGGCCGGCGTGCTGGTCGAGATCCTCAATGCCGACGGCAGCATGGCCCGGCGCCCGCAGCTGGAAGTGTTCGCGCGCGAACACGAGCTGAAGATGGGGTCGATCGCGGACTTGATCGCGCACCGGCTGTCCACCGAGCACACGGTGGAGCGCATCGACGAACGCGAGATCGACACCGAGTTCGGCGGCTTCCGGCTGGTGACCTATCGCGACCGCATCGCGCACGAACTGCATTTCGCGCTGGTGCGCGGCGTTCCCGCGCCGGGCACGCCCACGCTGGTGCGGGTGCAGGTCGAGAACCCGCTGGCCGACCTGCTGCACTGGCGGCGCGAGGATTTCGGCGTGGCCGCCACCGACGCGCTGCGCGCCATCGCCGCCGCGGACTGCGGGGTGATGGTGGTGCTGTCGGCACCGCGCGACAGCGCGGCCCTGCTGGCGCGGCTGCGCGCCCAGCCGGAATCGGCACCCGGCAAGGACGTGGGTCAGTGGCGCCGCAACGGCGCCGGCGCGCAGATCCTGGCCGACCTGGGCGTGGGGCAGATCCGCGTCATCGGCACGCCGCGCCGCCAGGTGGGCCTGTCCGGCTACGGGCTGGAAGTGGTGGGCCACGTCGAGCCGTAGGCCGGGCCCGGCCCGGCATCCTCCACTCCGGGTCGCCTGATCCACGCGGTTGGTGAGCGGGGGCCTGGCGCGCTGTTGGTGGAGGGACAGCGGCGGAACAGCGGCGGGCCTGGGGCCGCCCTACAATGGCGTTCGTTTTCCGTTGGTCGATCCCCTCCATGCCCCACTACGAAGGCGACCTGCGCGCCCCCGAGCACGCGCGCTTCGCGATCATCGCCAGCCGCTGGAATCCGCGTATCAGCGATGCGCTGGTGGCCGGTGCGCGCAAGGCCTTCGCCGACAACGGCGTGGCCGAGGCGGCGGTGGACGTGGTGCGCGTGCCCGGTGCGTGGGAGATCCCCGTGACCGCGGCGCGCCTGGCCGAAGCCGGCAGGCACGCGGCCATCGTGGCGCTGGGCTGCGTGGTGCGCGGCGATACGCGCCACTACGAACAGGTGGCCGACGGCTGCTCCGACGGGCTGATGCGCGTGTCGCTGGACTACCGTGTGCCGGTGGCCAACGGCGTGCTGGCCGTGGACGACTTCGCCGATGCCGAAAGGCGCGCCGGCGGCAGCCACGGCAACAAGGGCGAGGAGGCCGCGCTGGTGGCGATCGAGATGGCCGAGCTGCTGGGGAAGCTGGCATGAGCGCACGCGCGATCCGCACCCGCGAACGACGCGCCCGGCAGGAAGTGGCCTACGGTCGCGCGATCCCGAGCGTCGCCGCATCCTTGTCCTCCGTTCCCGCCTGTGGTGCCGCCCCATGAGCCGCCCGACGCGCCGCCCCGACGGCATCGATCCCGTCCGCCGTTCCCGCGCACGCCGCCGCGCCCTGCAGGCGATCTACGCCATGCAGGTGACGGGCACCGCCGTGCCGGCCCTGATCGCGCAGTTCGCGCATGAGCAGGCGCACGAAGACGCGGACCTGGAGTACTTCGAGGACCTGGTGCGCGGCGTGGCCACGCATCGCCCAGAGCTCGACGCGGCGCTGCAGGCGCACCTGGACCGCGGCGTGGAGGAAGTGGACGCCATCGAACGCGCCGTGCTGCGCATCGCCGCCTACGAACTGCGGCACCGCATCGACGTGCCGTACCGCGTGGTCATCGACGAGGCCCTGCGCACCACCAAGCGCTTCGGTTCCGAACACGGCCACACCTACGTCAACGGCGTGCTGGACCGGGCCGCCGCGGAGTGGCGGGCGGTGGAAGTGCAGGCCGGGCGGGGCTGACGCGCGGCTCCGCCCGCATGGCGCCGGAACCCGTGTACCGGGCAGGTCTGTCCCGCGCCGCTGCGCGCTGGAGGAAATGATGAACGCAGTCGCCCGCGGCACGGAATTCGACCTGATCGAACGCATCCGCCGCCGCGCGCTGCTGCGCGACGACGTGCTGCTGGGCATCGGCGACGACGCCGCACTGCTGCGCGTCCCCGACGGGCACGACCTGGCGGTGGCGACCGACGCGCTCAACAGCGGCGTGCATTTCCCGCGCGACACCGCCGCCGCCGACGTGGGCTGGAAGGCGCTGGCGGTGAACCTGTCGGACCTGGCCGCCATGGGCGCGCGCCCGGCGTGGTGCACGCTGGCGCTGTCGCTGCCGCATCCGGACGCAGCGTGGCTGGATGGGTTCCTCGACGGTTTCGCCGCGCTCGCCTCCGGATACGGCGTGGCGCTGGTCGGGGGCGACACCACCCGCGGCCCGCTGTCCGCCTGCGTCACCGTGCACGGGTTCGTGCCGCGCGGTGCCGCCTTGCGCCGCGACGCCGCGCGCATCGGGGACGACATCTGGGTGACCGGCACGCTCGGCGATGCGGCCGCCGCGCTGGCCCAGCTGCAGGCCGGCGGCGTGGCCGATCCGGCGCTGCGTGCGCGCCTGGACCGCCCGCAGCCGCGCGTCGAAGCCGGGCAGGCGCTGGCCGGCATCGCGCACGCGTGCATCGACCTGTCCGACGGCCTGTTGCAGGACCTCGGGCATGTCTGCGCGGCCAGCGGCGTGGGCGCGGTGATCGAGCTCGAAGCCTTGCCGGCATCGCAGGCCCTGGCGGCGCGCTCGCGCGGCGACACGCTGCACGGCGAACAGGCCTGCGGCGGCGACGACTACGAACTGTGCTTCACCGCGCCGTCGACCTTGGCCGATGCGGTCCGCGCCGCGGCCGCCGGCAGCGGCACCGCCATGCATCGCGTGGGGCGCATCGTGGCCGGTCCGGGCGTGCGCGCGCAGCGCGCCGACGGGACCGCGTGGCAGCCGCCGCGCAGCGGCTACGCGCATTTCGCCTGAGCGTCGCGCCCGCGGGCCTCAGCGCGGCGCGAACGCCAGCCACCAGGCGATCGCGACGCTTGCGGCCATCAGCGCCGCGCCCAGCAGGATGCGCCTGCGCAGAACGAACGTGTCGGCCGCATTCCGCGCCGCGAAGGTGGCGCCCAGCAGGAACGCCACCACGTAGGCCAGGCTCGCCGCATAAAACCGCTGCGGAGCGGCCTGCAGAGTGGCGACCAGCAGGCCGGCTCCCAGCAGGGACGCCAGCGACAGCGCTATGGCGGCCCGCCGGTTCCGCGCATGGAGCGGCGGCAACACGGCGCCGTGCGCGATCACGGCCGCCACGCCCATGAGCACCAGGCCCGCCTGCAGGTCCAGGGTGGGAGCGACCGATCCGATCGCGGGCAGGTCGAAGGCGCGCATGGGCGGCAGCTCCGGTTGCAAGGTCGGGTACGTGCGCCGCGCGCGCGTTGGATAGGGGAGCGCGGCCGTGCGCGCGGTGCGCGTTGCGGGTGCGTGCGGTCAGGCCTCGTCGGCACGGAACGCATCGCGGATCCAGTGCAGGCGCGGGGCGGCCGGGTCGCCGTCGGCCTCGACCACGTCGAACCGGCACGGGGCCTGCGCCCAGCGCGGATGCGCCAGCAGGAACTGCTGCGCGGCGCGTACCAGCTTGCGCTGCTTGCCGGCATGCACCGATGCCGCGCCGCCGCCGAAGCCCGCCGTGCGGCGGTAGCGCACTTCCACGAACACCAGCGCCTCGCCGCCGCGGCCGGTGCCGTCGAGCATCACCAGGTCCAGTTCGCCCAGGCGGAAGTTCGCATTGGCGGCCACCTCGCGCAGGCCCGCGCGCAGCAGGTGCCGCCGCGCCGCGGCTTCGGCCTGCGCTCCCTGCAGGCGGCGGTCCATGCCGTGTGCGTCGCAGCCCGGCGTCAGCCGCCGGCGCCGGCCAGCGGCACCACCACGCCGCCGCTAAAGGTGGACCATGCCGGCGAGCGCACCACGTTGCCGTCCGCACCGATCCGCAGCACGCCGGTGGCCCCTTCGATGCGCGCCTCGTCCGACAGCGCCAGGTGCTCCAGGTAGGCGGTGAGCAGCCACGCGTCGTGGCCGAAGGCGAACAGGCGCCCCGCCGCACCGCGCGCGGTGGGCAGGACGGCGCCGGTGGAGGCGGCATCGCGCAGGCCGCCGACGCTGCGCACTTCCCAGGTTTCGGTGGGGAAGGCGATCCCGTCCAGCACCCGGTCGCGCTGCGCGTTCTGCGCGCCGGTATCCAGTTGCGAGGTGGCGACGCGCTGCTTGGCGTTCAGCCCGGCCGCGGCCAGCTGCGGGGCGATGACGCGCGCCTGTTCGGCCCGCATCGACAGGAACACCGCGTCCACGCCGCCTTCGGCCAGCGCGGCGCTGCGCAGCAGTTCGGTCATGTCGGCCGGCTTGTCGCCGGACACCGGCAGCGTGCGTACCACGACGCCCTCGCGCTCCTGCAGGCGCTTGCCGAACGCCGCCACGCTGCGGCGCGCGTAGTCGCCGTCGCCGGCCAGGACCAGCACGCGCTTCGCATTGCGCGCGGCCAGGTAATCCGCCGCGCCGCTGCCGTCGTCTTCAGGTGCCAGCGAGAAGCTGGCGCTGTTGGCGGGTGGCGGCGCCGCGCCGCGGTTCAGCGCGATGACCGGCGCACCCGGCTGCAGGCCGCGGTACACGGCATCGATCTCGTCGCGGCCCAACGGGCCCAGCACCTGGTCCGCACCTTCGGCCACCGCCCGCGCATACGCGGCGCCGGCACCGCCGGCGGTGCCGCCGGTATCGTAGAAGACCAGTTCCGGGCGGCGCCGGTTCTCGCCGTAGTAGGCGGCCAGCAAGCCGTCGCGCACCGGCGAGGCGGCCGTGGCCAGGCTGCCGGTGAGCGGCAGGAGCACCGCGAGCTTGACCGGCGGACGGTAGCCATCGCGCTCCGCCGGCGGCCGGTTGCCGGCATCGAAGCGCCAGCGTTCGGCGCGCTGTTCGACCTGCGCAGGGGTGTCTTCCTGCACCGGCGCGGTAGGTTGCGTCACCTGCACCGTGGCGCAGCCGCCGGCCAGGCCGACGAGCAGCAGCAGCGAGGCGATGCGGGGTACGGGGTGCAGCGTAGTGCGCATGGCATCCGGCCGGTTGAAGGGGCGTGTCGTGCGGGAACGGTAGGATTCTACCCGTCCCGTCCTGGAGTCATCGCGTGAACGCACCCGCCAAGTCGCCCCCGGGCGCAGGCACGCTGCACGTGGTGGCCACCCCGATCGGCAACCTGGACGACCTGTCGCCGCGTGCGCGCACCACGCTGGCGTCGGTCGCGGCGATCTGCGCCGAGGACACGCGCCACAGCCGGCAACTGCTGTCGCGCTTCGGCATCGATACGCCGCTGCTGGCGCTGCACGAGCACAACGAAGCCGGACTCGCCGACCGCCTGGTGGCGCGCCTGCAGGCCGGCGATTCGCTGGCGCTGGTGTCCGATGCCGGCACGCCCCTGGTCAGCGATCCGGGCTTCCGCCTGGTGCGTGCGGCGCGCGCGGCAGGCATCCGGGTCAGCCCGGTGCCCGGTGCCAGCGCGCTGGTGGCGGCGCTGTCGGTGGCCGGCCTGCCCAGCGACCGCTTCGTGTTCGAAGGCTTCCTGCCGGCCAAGCCCGCGGCGCGCCGCGAGCGGCTGGCGCAGCTGGCGTCCGAACCGCGCACGCTGCTGTTCTACGAGTCCTCGCACCGCATCGCCGACACGCTGGCCGACGCGGTGGCCGCGTTCGGGGCGGATCGAACCGCCGTGCTGGCGCGCGAACTGACCAAGCTGTTCGAAACCGTGCTCGACGGCCCGCTGGCGTCGCTGCGCGCGCGCGTGGAGGCCGACCCGGACCAGCGCAGGGGCGAGTTCGTGCTGCTGGTGCAGGGCGTGGGCGACGAAGCGGACGCCAGGATCGCCGAAGGCCGGCGGCTGTACGCCAAGCTGGGGGCGCACCTTCCACCGTCGACGGCGGCCAGGCTGGCGGCCGAACTGAGCGGCGCGCCACGGAAGGCCCTGTACGGATCGCGCGACGATGACAGCGATGCCTGAGCCGCATCGGGCCGGAGGACGGACGCACCCATGAGCCTGTGGATGCCACGGTCGCTGCGCGAAGCGGTGGCGCCGGCCGCCGCGACGCTGGCAGTGGCCGCGGCGGTGTCGATCTCGGTGGCGCTGACGCGCGTTCCCAGCGGCGTGGCGTCGCTGTGGATCGCCAACGGCATCCTGGTGGGCGTGCTGCTGCGCACGCCATCGCCGCGTTGGCCGTTGCTGTTAGGACTGGGGGCGCTGGCGCAGGTCCTGCCACGCCTGGCGCTGGGCGACGCGCCGCTGGTGGCATTCGGGCTGACCGCGATCAACCTGGCCGAGGTGGCGCTGGTCGCGGTGACCATCCGGCGGCGCGTGCCGGACATCGACGCGCCCGAAGCGATGCTGCGGGTGTCGCGGCTGGCGACCGTGACCACGGTGCTGGCCTGCACGCTGTCGGCCACTGCCGCAGCGGCGCTCTGGGCCGCGTACGGCAGCCCGTTCGGCGAGGTCTGGCTGACCTGGTTCTGCGCCCACCTGCTGGGCATGGTGATCGTGGCGACCCTGGCGGTGGTCGCGCTGGGCGATGGCCTGTACCTGCTCGGCCGGCAGGGGCGCCGGGGAGACTTCGCCGCCTGCATGCTGCTGCTGGTGTTCGCATGCGCCGTGGTGTTCGCGCAGCAGCGCTATCCGCTGCTGTTCCTGGTGCACCTGCCGCTGCTGCTGCTGACCTACCGGCACGGCATGGGCGGCGCCGTGCTGGGCCTGGGGGCGGTGGGCGTGGCCAGCACCGCGGCCGCGCTGCTGCAGTTCGGGCCGTTCCGCCTGGTGGCCTCGGCGAGCATCGTCGAGCGCAACCTGCTGGCGCAGGTGTTCGTGGGCGCCACGGCGTTGATGGCGCTGCCGGTGGCGCTGGCCCTGACCGCGCGCCGGCGCCTGGCTGCGCAGGTGCGCGAGAGCGAGTCGCGCTACCGGCTGCTGGCCGACCATGCGCAGGACATCGTGGTGCGGGTCGGCGACCGGGGCCAGCCCAGCTACGTCTCGCCGTCGGTGCAGAATCTGCTGGGTTGGACGCCCGCGGAATTCGGCGACCACCTGGTGCACCCGGACGACCGCGCCCGCCGCGATGCCGTCTTCGCCCGGCTGCTGGCCCAAGGCGGCGACGCCAAGGTGGTCTACCGGGTCCGCCACCGCGACGGCCGCGACGTCTCGCTGGAGGCGCTGGCCACCCGCGTGTCCGGGGACGGCCGCGACGGTCACGAACTGGTGTACTCCGCGCGCGACGTCACCGCGCGCGTCGCCGCCGAGGCCGCGGTGGTGCGCAACCGGCAGCGCCTGCAGTCGCTGATCGACGGCATCCCGGCGATGGTGGCGCACATCGATACCGACGAGCGCTACACCTTCGCCAACCGCGCGATCGGCCGCGCGCTGCGGCGCGATCCGCATGCCATCGTGGGCCGCACCCTGCGCGAGGTGCGCGGCGAGGCGGCCTACCGGCTGATCTCGCCGCACGTGCAGGCCGCGCTGCGCGGCGAGCCGCAGACGTTCGAAGGCGTGGAGCATCCGCGCGAAGGCGTGCAGCTCGAATACCAGGCCAGCTACGTGCCGGAGTTCGACGCGCAGGGCCGCGTTTGCGGCTTCTATTCGCTCACCACCGACATCAGCGCGCTCAAGCACGCCGAACGCGAACTGGCGCAGCTGGCGCGCGAGGATCCGCTGACCGGCCTGGCCAACCGCAGGCAGTTCGACGAGCGCCTGGAGCAGGCGGTGGTGCGCTCGCGACGGCTGGAGCTTCCGCTGGCGCTGATGCTGGTCGACGTGGACTACTTCAAGCAGGTCAACGACCGCCATGGACACCCGGCCGGCGACGCGGTGCTGCGCGCCTTCGCGGACCGGATCCGCGCCAGCACCTACGACGTGGACCTGGTGGCGCGGCTCGGCGGCGACGAGTTCGCCGTGCTGTTCGAGTACGCGACCGGCATCCAGCAGGTGGCGGTGGTGGCGCGCAAGATCCTGGAGGCGATGCGCGTGCCGGTGGAACTGGATGGCGGCGCCGCGGTGCAGGTGGGCGCCAGCATCGGCATCGGCTTCCAGCGCGAGGCCTCGTACGGCCTGTCGCTGATGGCGTTGGCCGACAAGGCGCTGTACGCCGCCAAGCAGGCCGGGCGCGGGACCTACCGGCAGCTGCACGACTGAACGCGCGGCACGGCCGCCAAGCCGCCTGCCGTGCCAGAATGGCGGTGGCGGAGCCGGCCGGGCAGTCGCGTCATCCCAGTCCTTCGGGGCGAAGGGTGCCGAGGAAAGTCCGGGCTCCACAGGGCACGGTGCCAGGTAACGCCTGGGCGGCGCGAGCCGACGGAAAGTGCAACAGAAAGATACCGCCCAAGACTGCGCAAGCAGGACGGCAAGGGTGAAATGGTGCGGTAAGAGCGCACCGCGAGTCGGGTAACCGACCGGCACGGCAAACCCCACCGGGAGCAAGGCCAAATAGGGAAGCGATGTCGTGGCCCGCGACGCTTCCGGGTAGGCTGCTCGAGCGTATCGGCGACGATGCGCCTAGAAGAATGATTGCCCACGACAGAACCCGGCTTACAGGCCGGCTCCGCCACTTTTCCTCATCAATGCGCGCACCTCGCGTGCGGGGCCGATCGCCTCAGCGCAGGCTGCTCGCAGCGGACGAGGGCTTGGGGGCGTCCGCGGAAGCCTGGTCCGAACCGGGAATCACGGCCACCACGCGCCGGTTCTGCGCGCGGCCTTGCGCATCGTCGCTGCCGTCGGGGCGCTGGTTGGGCGCGACCGGGTCGGCTTCGCCGAAGCCCACGGACTGCAGCCGGGCCTCGGGCACGCCGTTCGCGGCGAGCCATGCCTTGACCGCATCGGCGCGACGCTTCGACAGCGCCAGGTTGTAGGCGTCATCGCCCTTGGCGTCGGTATAGCCGTTGAGCTGCACGGGCCCCTGGGTCTTGCCGATCAGTTCCGCCAGGGTGCGCAGGTTGGCTTCGGCGGCGGGCAGCACGTCGGCCTGGTCGAACGCGAACAGGGTGTCGGCCGGCAGCGCCACGAAGATCTCGTTGCCGCGCACCTCGCCGCCCAGCGCATCTACCAGGCCCTGCAGCGGCGACCGCTCGCCGGACACCGCAGCGGCCTTGCCGGACAGCTGCGACACCGTCCCGGTCAGGCGCTGCGCGGGGGCCTGCTGCGCCGGGGGCGCCGGTTCCAGGTCCATCCGCGGGTCGGCCTGCGCGGCGTCGGCTGGGGTGCCCGCGGCCGCGTCGCGCGTGTCCTCGCGCTCGCCGCAGCCGGTCGCCAGCAGCAGCGCCAGCGCGCCCGCGAGGCCGCCCAGCGACGCGCCCGCCTGCGATCGCGCGCTCACCGCGACACCGGCACGCCGTCGAAGCTGCCGACCTTCGGCAGCGTGATCGAGACCGTGGTGGTGCTGGCCGGCGGCGCGGGGAACTTGATCCACACGGTGCCGGCCTCGTCGCGGCGGGTATTGACGCGCAGCGAATCGCCGGACAGTTCGGACACCATCGGCCGGCCGGACTGATCTTCCACCACGCTGTAGCGCTGCGCGGTCGCGTCGTCGACCAGGCTGATGTCGGCGATCTCGCCCCAGTAGCTGATGTCTTCCTGCAGCCGGGGGCGCACGTTGAACTGCGCGGTCAGCAGGTTGCCGGTTACGCGGACCTTGGTCAGGTCCCAGGTGCTGCCGTCGGGGCCGGGCTGCGAGGCGATGACGGTGCCGGTGGGCGCGACCTGACGCACCGCGTCGGGCTCGCGCACCGCCGGATTCGCAGCATTGGCGGAAGGCGCGTCGGCGACCGGCGCGGACGGCGCTGCGGCATCGGCCGGAGACGGCTGGCGCTCGCAGCCCACGGCGATGCAGGCGGCGAGCAGGGCGGGAACGAGTCGAACATGCATGGTGGGGATCCTTGTCGGGAAGGGGGAGGTTAAGAAGAGGGGAAGCGGGCGCCTGCGGCCTGCTCAGCGATCCAGCGGCACGGCGTCGAACGTGCCGATGCGCGGCAGCGCGATGGACACCGTGCGGGTGGCCTCCGGCGGAGCGGCAAACTTCATCCAGATGTCGGTGTCGCCTTCCACGTCGATGCGCAGCGCCTGGCGATCGGCGGCGGTTCCCAGCAGCCTGCCGTCGCTGCCGAGCAGCAGCGGGTAGCGGATCGCGGCAGCGTCGTCGATCAGGCTCGCGGCTTCACCTTCGATCCAGACGCTCTCGCGGCGTCCGGGAGCGGAGGCGGCACGGACGCGCACCAGCACGTGCGCGCCGTCCACCTGTACCGAGAGCAGGTGCCAAGTGGTCGAGCGGGGGCCGGGCTGGGAATCCAGGGGGGAGGACCCGCCGGTCAAGGCCGCCGGATCGCAGGCAGCCAGCAGGCCGCAGGTCAGCAGCGCGAAGGCTGCTCGCATGTCCATCTGCATGGGGTCGGGGTTCGGCGCGGCGGGGGGAGCCGCGGGGGCGGACCCACCTTACCGGACGGCGGCGTGAGCGATCCGTGGGCGCGGCTCAGCGGATGCTGCAGTGCATCAGGGTTCGCCACTGCCCGCGCCTCGCAGTCGCAGCCGGGTTCGAGATTGTGCCCAATCTCAAAATTTGAGACGAATCAAACGGTTGTGGATAAAGCTTGAACAGTTCTCTGAAGTTGCACGCAAGTCATTGACCGGCTTAGTGAAAATTCGTCTGGAAACTTGTTGACAACCCTGTGAGGCACTCCTAAGGTGGCAACTCGTGGGGAATCCGGGGAATCCGTGGTTTCCCGAGGCAAGCAAGCCCGCCGACAGAGCGGGCGCCGAGGGCCGACATGTTCCAGGGCGAGACCGCCATCACCATCGACGACAAGGGCCGGCTGGCGATTCCGACCAGCTACCGGGACGTCGTGGCGCGTGAGTGCGGCAACCACCTGGTCGTGACCTACAACCCGTTCGAGGCCGGCTGCCTGTACCTGTATCCGCTGCCGGTGTGGGAGGGGGTGCGCGACCAGGTGAACAAGCTGCCCCGGACCAAGCAGACCAGCCGGCTGCTGCAGCTGAAGCTGGTCGGCGCGGCCACGTTCGTCGAGCCCGACGGCAGCGGGCGCATCTCCATTCCGGCCAGCCACCGCAACGCGGTGGGAATCGAGAAGAAGGCCGTGCTGGTGGGCATGGGCGACAAGTTCGAACTGTGGAGCGAGCAGGCGCACCTCGCGCAGATCCGGCAGACGCTAGGCGACGCCGATCTGGGTGAGGACCTGCTCGACCTGCGGCTGTGACGGGGGGTGGCGCGGGCGCCGTGCCCGGCCACCTGCCTTTGCAGCACGTGCCGGTGCCGCATTTGCCGGTGATGTTCGGGCAGGTCATGGACGGGCTGCGGATCAAGGCGGATGGAACGTATCTGGATGGCACGTTCGGGCGCGGCGGACATGCGCGCGGCGTGCTGGATCGACTGGGCCCCGGAGGCCGGCTGCTGCTGATGGACAAGGATCCCGAAGCGATCGCCGTGGCCGAACGCGAGTTCGGCGGCGATGCCCGCGTGGCGATCCGCCGCGGCAGCTTCGCCGACCTCGCGCACTGGGACGCCGCCGCCGCCGGCGTGGACGGCATCCTCCTCGACCTGGGCGTGTCCTCGCCGCAGCTGGACGTGGCCGCTCGCGGCTTCTCGTTCGGCAAGGACGGGCCGCTGGACATGCGCATGGATCCGGACTCCGGCGAAAGCGCCGCGCAGTGGCTGGCGCGGGCGGGCGAATCCGAGATCGCCGACGTGCTCTACACCCTGGGCGAGGAGCGCCAGTCGCGCCGCATCGCGCGCGCCATCGTCGCGCGGCGCGCGCAGGCGCCGCTGACGCGCACCGCGGAACTCGCGGAGGTCATCGCCTCCGTGATGCCGCGCGGCGCGGACAAGATCCACCCTGCGACGCGCTCGTTCCAGGCGATCCGGATCCACGTCAACCGCGAACTGGCCGATCTGGAAACCGGGCTCGACGCGGCGCTGGCCGCGTTGCGTCCCGCCGGCCGCCTGGTGGTGATCAGCTTCCATTCGCTGGAAGACCGCATCGCCAAGCGCTTCATCGCGCGCCATGCCAGGGCGCCGGCGGGCAACCGCCGCCTGCCGGAAGCCACCGGCTTCGTCGCCACGCTGCGCGCGGTCGGCGATGCGCAGCGCGCCGACGCCGCCGAGCTGCAGGCCAACCCGCGCGCCCGCAGCGCGGTGCTGCGCGTGGCCGAGAAAATGGAGGCGGCGGCATGACCGTGCGCCTGGTCCTGGCCGTGCTGGTGCTGGCCAACATCGTCAGCGCCATCGGCGTGGTGCACGCGCGCCACCGCCACCGCCAGCTGTTCGTGGAGCTGAGCCGGCTGGAGAAGGCGCGCGACGAACTGAACATTGAGTTCGGCCGCCTGCAGCTGGAGCAGGCGACCTGGGCCGAAAGCAACCGCGTGGACCAGATCGCGCGCAGCCGGCTGGGGATGAAGTTCCCGGAAACCGGCGAGATCGTGGTGGTGCGGCCATGAGCGGCGCGACCGTCCCCGGCCTGCGCGAACGCCTGTTCGGGCGGCGCACGCAGCGTCCGGGCAACAAGCCGCGGCACCGCGCGCAGTTCAACCTGCGCGGCCGCCTGGCGCTGGTGACCGGCGCGCTGGGGCTGTGCTCCCTGGCGCTGGTGGTGCGCGCGGTGGACCTGCAGCTGGTGGACAACGAGTTCTACCGCAAGCAGGGCGACGAGCGCTTCCTGCGCGAAATCGAGATCCCCACGGTGCGCGGCATGATCACCGACCGCAACGGCGAGCCGCTGGCGGTGTCCTCGCCGGTGGAATCGGTGTGGGCCAACCCGCAGGAGCTGTCCAAGCACCCCCACCGCATTCCTGAGCTGGCCAAGGCGCTTGGCGTGCCCGCCGACTACCTGCAGCGCAAGGTCGCGCAGCGTGCCGGCAAGGAGTTCCTGTGGCTCAAGCGCCGCATCAACCCGGCCGTGGCGCGCGCGATCCTGGCGCACGACGTGCCGGGGGTGTACGCGCAGCGCGAGTACCGCCGCTTCTACCCGCAGGGCGAGGCGGTGGCGCACATCCTGGGCTTCACCAACATCGACGACTACGGGCAGGAAGGCGTGGAACTGGCCTTCGACGACTGGCTGCGCGGCAAGCCCGGCGCCAAGCGCGTGATCCGCGACCGTCGCGGCCGCATCGTCGAGAACGTGGACCTGGTGCGCGCCGCGCAGCCGGGCAAGGACCTGACGCTCAGCATCGACCGGCGCATCCAGTTCCTGACCTACCGCGAACTCAAGAACCGCCTGCTGGAAACCGGTGCGCTCAGCGGTTCGGCGGTGGTGCTGGACGTGGCGACCGGCGAAGTGCTGGCCATGGCCAACCTGCCGTCGTTCAACCCCAACAAGGTCGAATCCGGCAACCGCGAGGCACACCGCAACCGCGCGGTCACCGACCTCATCGAACCGGGTTCCACCATGAAGCCCATCACCGTCGCGGCGGGGCTGGAGGCGGGCGTCATCACCACCGCCACGCTGTTCAACACCAACCCCGGCTGGATGCCCAACGGCCGCTACCGCACCACGGACACCCACAACTACGGCGTGCTCGACACCACCGGCGTGATCCGCAAGAGCTCCAACGTGGGCGCGGCGAAAGTGGCGAACATGCTCAGCGACCAGGCGTTCTACGACTTCCTGCGCAAGTTCGGTTATGGGCAGAGCACGGGCAGCGGCTTTCCGGGGGAGGCCGCCGGGCTGTTCCCCGCGCCGGCGCAGTGGAGCGGCACCACCAAGCAGACGATGTCCTACGGCTACGGCCTGGCGGCCACGCCGCTGCAGATCGCGCACAGCTACGCCACCCTGGCCAACGGCGGGCGCGCGATCCGCCCCACCTTCGTCAAGGGCGAGCGCAACCCGCCCACACAGGTGCTCGACGAGCGGATCGCGGGCGAAGTGATGAAGATGATGCAGACCGTCACCGAGCCGGGCGGCACCGCCACGCAGGCGGCGATCCTGGGTTACCACGTGGCCGGCAAGACCGGCACCGCGCGCAAGGCTAGCGGCGGCGGCTACTCGCGCAAGTACGTGTCGTTCTTCGCCGGCGTGGTGCCGGTGGACAACCCGCGCTTCGCGATGGCGGTGGTGATCAACGAGCCGGACAACAGCAAGGGCTACTACGGCGGCATCGTGTCCGCCCCGGTGTTCCACAATGTCATGGAAGGCGCGCTGCGCCTGATGGACGTGCAGCCGGACGACATCGAGACCTGGCTGGCCGCGCAGGCCGCGGCGGATGCCAAGCGCACGGCGGCGCTCGGACCCCGCGGCCCGGCGCCCGGCGCGGCCATGGCAGGCGGCGACCGCGTGCAGGGCGCGCCGCGCGCCGATGCGTCCGCGGGTTCGCCTGCGGGCGTCCAGCGAGTGTCGGCGGCCGCGCATCCGCCGAGCCAGGCGCGGGCCGCGGGCCCCGCATCCCGGACTGCGCCGCACGCCATGGCCGAAGACGGCGCGCCCATGCCCATCGACCTGGGGGGTGCGCCGCGATGACCCGCGCGATGCTGCTTTCCGAGCTGCTTCCCGACGTACCGGGCGTTCCTTCCGACCTGCTGGTCACCGGCCTGGTGCAGGACAGCCGCAGCGTGCGCCAGGGCGATGCGTTCGTGGCGATCGGGCCGTACATCGGCGCACCCACCGGACTGCACGGCCTGGGCTTCGTGCAGCAGGCCCGCGACGCCGGCGCCAGCGCGATCCTGTTCGAGCCGCCGGTGCCCGAAGGCCTGGCCGCGCCCGCCGATGCCATTGCGGTGCCCGGCCTGCGCGCGCGCCTGGGCGCGCTGGCCGACCGCTTCCACGGCGCGCCGTCGCGCGCGATGACCATGGTCGGCGTCACCGGCACCAGCGGCAAGACCTCCACCGTGCAGCTGATCGCGCAGGCGCTGCAGCTGCGCGGGCGCCGCGCCGGCACGGTGGGCACGCTGGGCGCCGGCCTGTACGGCGACGTGCGCGCCACCGGATTCACCACCCCGCTGGTGCTGCAGACGCATGAGCTGCTGGCCGGTCTGCGCGACGCGGGCGCGGATGCGGTGGCCATGGAAGTCAGTTCGCACGCGCTCGACCAGGGCCGCGTGGACAACGTGCATTACGACGTGGCGGTGTTCACCAACCTCACCCGCGACCACCTGGACTACCACCACACCATGGAGGCCTACGGCGCGGCGAAGGCCAGGCTGTTCGCGCGCGACGGGCTGCGCGGGGCGGTGGTGAACCTCGACGACGCCTTCGGCGCGACCCTGCCAGGCACGCTGCCGTCGGGGCTGGCCGTGACCGGCACCAGCGCGCGCGGGCACGCCGATGCGCGCGTGCGTGCCGAAACGGTGTCGCTGGACGCCTCCGGCATCGCTTTCGACCTGCTGCTGGATGGCGCGCGTTTCCCGATCCGCTCGCCGCTGCTGGGCCGCTTCAACGTGGACAACCTGCTGGCGGTCGCCGGCGTGCTGCATGTGCTGGGCGAGCACGGTCGCGATATCGCCGCCGCACTGCCCCGGCTGCAGCCGATCGCCGGGCGCATGAACCGGCTGGGCGGACACGACGGCCTGCCGCTGGTGGTGGTGGACTACTCGCACAAGCCCGATCCGCTGCAGCAGGCGCTCGAGTCGCTGCGCGGACACCTGCGCGGCAAGCTGGTCTGCGTGTTCGGCTGCGGCGGCGAGCGCGATCGCGGCAAGCGTCCGCAGATGGCGCGCATCGCCGAGGACCATGCCGACGTGGTGGTGGTGACCGACGACAACCCGCGCGGCGAGGATGGCGATGCGATCGTGGCCGACATCATGGCCGGCTTCGCCACGCCGGCGGCCGTGCGCGTGCAGCGCGACCGGCGCGCGGCGATCGAGGCGGCCATCGCGGCCGCCGGCGCGGACGACATCGTGCTGATCGCGGGCAAGGGACACGAGACGTACCAGGAAGTGGCCGGCGTCAAGCACGCCTTCGACGACTCCGCCGTGGCACGGGCAGCGCTGGAGGCGCGGGCATGAGGCGGCTGCTCCTCTCGGACATCGCGCGCATGGCCGGCGGCCGCCTGGAAGGCGCCGACGTGCACGTGGAGGCCATCGCCACCGACACGCGCGCCATGCCCGCGGCAGGAAACGTCCTGTTCGTCGCGCTCAAGGGCGCCAACTTCGACGGGCACGACCACCTCGCGGCCGCGCAGGCGGGCGGGGCGGTCGCCGCGCTGGTCTCGCGCCGCATCGAAGCCGGTCTTCCGCACGTGGTCGTGGCCGATACGCAGCGCGCACTCGCGCAGTTCGCCGCCGCACTGCAGCGCGGGCGCGGCGGCAAGGTCGTCGCGATCACCGGCAGCAACGGCAAGACCAGCGTCAAGGCGCTGGTGGTGTCGATCCTGGCGCGCGCGGGCCGCACGTACAGCACGCCGGGCAACCGCAACAACGAGATCGGCCTGCCGCTGGCGGTGATCGAGGCACCGGACGACGCCGACTTCGCTGTCTACGAAATGGGCGCAGGCCAGCCGGGCGACATCGCCTACCTCACCGAAATCGCGCGCCCGGACGTGTCTGTGGTCAACAACGTCGCGCCGGCGCACCTGGAGCGCATGGGCAGCCTACTGGGCGTGGCCGACACCAAGGCCGCGATCTACGACGCGCTGCCGCACGACGGGGTGGCAGTGGTCAACGCCGACGACGCATTCGCGCCGTATTTCGCCGAACGCGCGCTGGGGCGGCGGGTGCTGCGGTTCGGCATCGAGTCCAGCGCGGACGTGACCGCGCGCGACATCCGCGCCACCGACGACGGCATGGCCTTCACCTTGGCGACGCCGCAAGGCGAAGGCGCGGTACTGCTGCCGCTGCCGGGCCGCCACAACGTGCGCAACGCGCTGGCCGCCGCGGCGCTGGCGCTGGGCGCCGGCGCGCCGTTCGACGCGGTGATTGCCGGCCTGGAGGCCGCGCAGCCGGTCGCCGGCCGCCTGATCCGCCATGCGCTGCGCGCAGGCGCGGTGCTGATCGACGACAGTTACAACGCCAACCCGGGATCGCTGAACGCCGCCATCGACATGCTGGCCGAAGCCGGCGCCGGCGCATCGTGGCTGGTGCTGGGCGACATGCGCGAACTGGGAGCGGACGCAGCCGCACTGCATGCCGAAGCCGGGCGCCGTGCCCAGGCCGCGCACGTGGCGCGGCTGTACGCGCTGGGCGAGCTGAGCGCGCATGCGGTGCAGGCCTTCGGCGAAGGCGCCCGCAGTTTCGACACCCATGCCGCGCTCGCCGATGCGCTGCGCGCGGACCTTGGCGCTTTCGTAGAAGCCGCGCCTGCGCAGGGCGCGGCGTTGCGGATCCTGGTCAAGGGTTCGCGCGGCAGCGCCATGGACCGCATCGTCAGGGCGTTGCTCGAAACGGAGGCCGCGCATGCTGCTTGAACTCACGCGCTGGCTCGAACAGCTGCAGAGCACCTTCTCGCTGTTCGGCTACCTCACCTTCCGCGGCATCCTCAGCGCACTCACCGCGCTGGCGCTGTCGCTGTGGTGGGGCCCGGCGATGATCCGCAAGCTGGCGCAGTTCAAGGGCCAGCCGATCCGCCAGGACGGCCCGCAGACCCATTTCTCCAAGGCCGGCACGCCCACCATGGGTGGCGCGCTGATCCTGATCACGGTGGCCGCCTCGGTGCTGCTGTGGGGCGACCTGCGCAACAAGTACGTATGGACGGTGCTGCTGGTGATGGTCGCCTTCGGCGCCATCGGCTGGTACGACGACTGGATCAAGATCGTCAAGCGCGACCCCAACGGTCTGAAGTCGAGGTGGAAGTACCTGCTGCAGTCGATCTTCGGGCTGGCCGCCGGCATCTACCTGTACGCCTACGCGGACGTTCCCGCGGCCACCACTTTCTACGTCCCGCTGTTCAAGTCGGTGGCGCTGCCGCTGGCGGGCATCGGATTCGTGGCCATCGCCTACTTCTGGATCGTGGGCTTCTCCAACGCGGTCAACCTCACCGACGGGCTGGACGGCCTGGCGATCATGCCCGCGGTGCTGGTGGCCTGCGCGCTGGGCATCTTCGCGTACGCGTCGGGCAATGCGGTGTTCTCCGAGTACCTGCAGATCCCGCAGGTGCCCGGCGCGGGCGAGCTGGTGATCATCTGCGCGGCCATCGCCGGCGCGGGGCTGGGCTTCCTGTGGTTCAACACGTACCCGGCCATGGTGTTCATGGGCGACATCGGCGCGCTGGCGCTGGGCGCGGTGCTCGGCTGCGTGGCGGTGATCGTGCGCCAGGAGCTGGTGCTGGTGATCATGGGCGGGATCTTCGTGGTCGAAACGCTCTCGGTGATGATCCAGGTCGCCAGCTTCAAGCTGACCGGCAAGCGGGTGTTCCGGATGGCGCCGATCCACCACCACTTCGAGCTCAAGGGCTGGCCGGAGCCGCGCGTGATCGTGCGCTTCTGGATCATCTCGGTGATCCTGGTGCTGGTCGGCCTGGCCACGTTGAAGGTGCGCTGATGGCACGCGTCATGGCCGCCTCGCCGCATGCCGACATCGCCGCCGAAGGCGTGCGCCAGGCCACGCGCCTGGACGCGATCCGCGGGCGCTTCGACCCGTGGCTGCTGTTCGCGTTCCTGGGCCTGTCGGCCCTGGGCGTGGTGATGGTGGCGTCCAGCTCGATCGCCATCGGCGAGAACCACGAGGTCGGCCCGTTCTACTTCCTGCTGCGCCACCTGCTGTTCCTGGGCGTGGGCCTGGCGCTGGCGTTCGCGGCCACGCGCATCGAGCTGAAGCTGCTGGACCAGCACAGCCAGCTGCTGCTGCTGGCGTGTTTCGTGCTGCTGCTGCTGGTGTTCGTGCCGGGCCTGGGGCGCAGCGTCAACGGCGCGCGACGCTGGCTCAACTTCGGGGTGATGGGCTTCCAGGCCGTGGAGGCCGTGAAACTGCTCTACATCCTGTGGCTGGCCAGCTACCTGGTGCGCTTCCGCGACCAGGTCAACGCGACCTGGCCTGCGATGCTCAAGCCGCTGGGCGTGGCGGTGGCGCTGGTGGCGCTGATCCTGCTGCAGCCCGATTTCGGTTCGTCCTCGCTGCTGCTGGCGATCACCGCCGGCATGCTGGTGCTGGGCGGCGTGAACCTGCCGAAGATGGCCGCGCCGGTGCTGGTGGGCCTGCCGGTGCTGGCGATGGTGGCCATCGCCGAGCCGTACCGCATGCGCCGGTTCACCTCGTTCGTGGATCCGTGGGCCGATCCGTTCGGCAGCGGCTACCAGCTCACCAATGCGCTGATGGCGGTGGGTCGCGGCGAGTGGTTCGGCGTGGGCCTGGGCGCGTCGGTGCAGAAGCTCGCCTACCTGCCCGAAGCGCACACCGACTTCATCATGGCGGTGATCGCCGAAGAACTCGGCTTCGCCGGCGTGTGCGTGGTGATCGCGATGTATGCGCTGCTGGCCGGCCGCGCGTTCTGGGTGGGGCTGAAATGCGTGGAGATGCGCCGCCATTTCGCCGGCTACTGCGCCTTCGGCATCGCGCTGTGGGTGGCGCTGCAGAGCTTCGTGTCGATCGGCGTGAACCTGGGCCTGCTGCCCACCAAGGGCCTGACCCTGCCGCTGGTGTCCTCCGGCGGCTCCAGCGTGCTGATGACCTGCGCCGCGATGGGCGTGCTGTTGCGCGTGTCCTACGAACTGGATCGCGCCGAGCGGCAGGTGGCGCGGTTGCGTGGAGAGGCCGGCACCCGCGACCCCGGACCCGGAACGCGGGAAGCGCATGCCGGCCCCACACCGCGCACTGCGCCGCCCATGCATGCCGGGCACGCAACCGAGACCGCGACGAACCGGGCGCCGAATCCGGAGACCCGGATGCCGGCTTCCCGCGGCACGAGCCGACTGCGCGAGCGCATCGAACCTGTCATGGGTGCCGGCATCGCCGGCCTGAGGAAGACGAAATGACGCCGCGCGTGCAAGAACGCAGGCTGCAGGGCACCGGCGATCTGGCGCAGGCGCATCGTCGCGTGCATTTCGTCGGCATCGGCGGCGTGGGCATGAGCGGCATTGCCGAAGTGCTGTGCACGCTCGGCTACGAGGTGTCCGGTTCGGACAACGCCGACAACGCCACCACCCGCCGGCTGGCCAAGCTGGGCGCCACGATCCACAAGGGGCACACGGCATCCAACGTGCTGGGCGCGGACTGCATCGTGGTGTCCAGCGCGATCCGCGCCGACAACCCCGAACTGCTCGAGGCGCGCGCGCAGCGCATCCCGATCGTGCCGCGCGCCGAGATGCTGGCCGAGCTGATGCGCTTCCGCCGTGGCATCGCGGTGGCCGGCACGCACGGCAAGACCACCACCACGTCGCTGGCCGCCAGCGTGCTGGGCGAAGGTGGGCTGGATCCCACCTTCGTCATCGGCGGCCAGCTGCTCGCGGCCGGCGCCAACGCGCGCCTGGGCCAGGGGCAGTGGCTGGTGGCCGAAGCCGACGAAAGCGACGGCAGCTTCCTGCGCCTGGATCCGCTGATCGCCATCGTCACCAACATCGACGCCGACCACCTGGAGAACTACGGCGGCGACTTTGCGCGCGTGCAGGCGGCGTTCTCCGAGTTCCTGCACCGCCTGCCGTTCTACGGCCTGGCGGTGCTGTGCATCGACGACGAGGAAGTGGCCAAGCTCGCGGCGGAAATGCCCCGCCACACCATGACCTACGGCTTTCGCGACGACGCCGATGTGCGCGCCGAAGACGTCTCGCAGACCGGCGCGCGCATGCGCTTCACCCTGTGCCTGCCCGACGGCTCGCGCACGCCGGTGACGCTGGCACTGCCGGGCCGCCACAACGTGCAGAACGCACTGGCCGCCGCGGCGGTGGGCTGGCAGGTGGGCGTGGCGCCGGCGGACATCGCGCGCGCGCTGGAGAACTTCGCCGGCATCGGCCGCCGTTTCAACCAGCTCGCCAAGCTGCCGCTGGCGGCGGGTGGCGAAGTGATCGTGGTGGACGACTATGGCCACCACCCGCGCGAACTGGCCGCGGTGTTCGAAGCCGCGCGCGGCGGCTGGCCGGAGCGCAGGCTGGTGGTGGCGTTCCAGCCGCACCGCTATTCGCGCACGCGCGATCTGTTCGACGACTTCGCCGGCGTGCTGTCGGGCGTGGACACGCTGGTGCTGACCGAGGTGTATCCCGCGGGCGAGGCGCCCATCGCCGGTGCCGACGCCAAGTCCCTGGCGCGCGCGATCCGCGCGCGCGGCCGCATCGATCCGGTGGTGGTCGGCTCGGCCGCGGAACTGGCCGAGGTGCTGCCCGACATCCTGGCCGACGGCGACCTGCTGCTGATGATGGGCGCCGGCGACATCGGCGCGGCCGCGCAGCAGATCGCGCGCGATGGCCTGCGGGACGCGCGCTGATGGCCGCGACCGCGTTCCCGCCGCTGCGCACCACCGACCCGGCCGCCTTCGGTCGCGTCGCCGTGCTCATGGGGGGCGACAGTTCCGAGCGCGAGGTGTCGCTGGACTCCGGGCGCAACGTGCTCGAGGCGCTGCGCGCGCGCGGCGTCGCCGCCTGCAGCATCGACGGCATGGATCGCCTCGTGCGCGAGCTGTCTCAGAAGCGATTCGACCGGGTCTTCAACATCCTGCACGGCGGCGTGGGCGAGAACGGCGTGCTGCAGGGCCTGCTCGACGCGCTGGGCGTGCCGTACACCGGGCCGGGCGTGCTGGGCTCGGCGCTGACCCTGGACAAGATCCGCACCAAGCAGGTGTGGCTGGCCGAAGGCCTGCCCACCGCGCGCTTCGTGCGGCTGCCGCCCGGCGCGGACCTGGCCGCGGCCGTGCGTGAGCTGGGCCTGCCGGTGTTCATCAAGCCCTCTGCCGAAGGTTCCAGCGTCGGCGTGTTCCGCGTCACCACCGAGGCGGAGCTTGCGCCCGCGCTGGAGTTCGCGCGCGAGTACCCGCACGAACTGCTCGCCGAGCAACTGGTCGCGGGCGGCGAGTTCACGGTGGGCATCCTGGGCGACGTGGCGCTGCCGTCGGTGCGGATCGTGCCGGCCGGCGAGTGGTACGACTACCACGCTAAGTACGTCTCCGACGACACGCAGTACCTGTGCCCGGGGCTGGAGGGCGAAGACGAAGACGAGATCCGGCGCCTGGCGCTGGCCGCGTTCCGCGCCGCCGGTTGCAGCGGCTGGGGCCGCGTGGACGTGATGCGCCATGCCGATGGTCGCTTCGCGCTCATGGAAATCAACACCGCACCGGGTATGACCAGCCACTCCCTGGTGCCCAAGGCCGCCCGCCAGCTCGGCGTCGCGTTCGACGAACTGTGCTGGCGGATCCTGGAGCAGACGCTGTGAGCGCGCTGGTCCGCATCCTGGCCTGGGTGATCGCGCTGGCGCTGGTCTCGCTGCCGGTCGTCGCGCTGGTCAACGGCTGGGCCGGCGCCGAGCGCTGGCCGCTGCGCAAGCTGCGGATCCAGGGCGACCTGGAGCGGGTCGATGCGCAGCGCGTGCGCGCCACCGTGCTGCCGCACGCGCAGGACGGCTTCTTCGCGGTGCGGCTGGGCGACGCGCAGGCCGCGGTGGCGAAGCTGCCGTGGGTCGAACATGCCGAGGTGCACAAGCGCTGGCCGGACGTGCTGGAGGTGAAGATCGTCGAGCACCGCCCGTTTGCCCTGTGGGGCAAGGACCGGCTGCTGTCCGAGCACGGCGGCATCTTCCCGCGCGGCGCGCTGGTTCCGCCGAAGGGCCTGCCGCAGCTGCACGGGCCCGATGCGCGCGTGGCCGACGTGGTCTCGCTCTACAACCAGGCGCGCGAATTGTTCGCCCCGCAGTCGCTGCAGGTGCGCGCCATGGCGCTGGACGCACGCGGCAGCTGGTCGTTGCGCCTGTCGGACGGCACCGAAGTGGTGGTGGGCAAGAACGAGGCGCGCCTGCGCCTGCAGCGCTTCGCCGGCCTGCTGCCGCAACTGTTCGCGCAAAAGCAGCAACCGCTGGTGCGCGCGGACCTCCGCTATACCAACGGGTTCGCGCTCATCTGGGATCAGCCGGGAACCGGGGAGGGGGAATCGGGAGCCGGGACATCGGCGCCGCAGCGGCCGCAGGCGTCGGTGGCGGTTCCCGGACAACGCCGCCACGCACGTCCCTTCGCTTCCCGATTGCCCATTTCCCCTCTTCCCCTGCCGGCTGCAACGACATGAACCGCAAAGGCGACAAGACCCTCATCGTCGGTCTGGACATCGGCACCTCGAAGGTGGTGGCGCTGGTCGGCGAGTTCTCGCCCGGCAACCCGATCGAGGTGATCGGCATCGGCACCCACGAATCGCGCGGGCTCAAGCGCGGCGTGGTGGTGGACATCGAATCCACCGTGCAGTCGATCCAGCGCGCGGTGGAGGAAGCCGAACTCATGGCCGGCTGCGAGATCCGCAGCGTGTACGCATCGATCAGCGGCAACCATGTGCAGTGCAAGAACTCGCCGGGCATCGTGCCGATCCGCGATGGCGAAGTGACCTATTCCGACCTGGATCGCGTGCTCGATGCCGCCAAGGCCGTGGCGATTCCCGCCGACCAGCGCATCCTGCACGCGATCCCGCGCGAATACGTGCTGGACGATTCGCAGGAAGGCATCCGCAACCCGGTGGGCATGACCGGCGTGCGCCTGGAGGTGCATGCGCACCTGGTGGTGTGCGCGCAGTCCGCCGCGGCCAACATCACCAAGTGCGTGCAGCGCTGCGGCCTGCAGGTGGACGACCTGGTGCTGGGCCCGCTGGCCTCGGCCACCGCCGTGCTGACCGGGGACGAGCGCGAGCTGGGCGTGGTGCTGGTGGATATCGGCGCGGGTACCACGGACCTGGCGGTGTTCGTGCAGGGCGCGATCTGCCACACCGCAAGCTTGCCGATCGCCGGCGACCACGTCACCAACGACATCGCGCACATGCTGCGCACGCCAACGCCGGAAGCCGAGCAGATCAAGGTGCGCTACGCGTGCGCGCTGGCGCAGCTGGCCACGGCGGAAGAAAGCATCCAGGTGCCCAGCGTGGGCGATCGCCCGCCGCGCCGCCTGCCGCGTCATGCGCTGGCGCAGGCGGTGCAGGGCCGCTACGAGGAAATCTTCGAGATGGTGCAGGCCGAACTGCGCCGCAGCGGGTTCGAGGAACTGGTGCGCGCCGGCATGGTGCTCACCGGTGGCGCCTCGAAGATGGAAGGCGTGGTGGAACTGGCCGAGGAAATGCTGCAGATGCCGGTACGCGTGGGTATCCCGCAGCACGTCACCGGCCTGGGCGAGGTGGTCGGCAACCCGGTGCACGCCACCGGCGTGGGCCTGCTGCTGATGGGCAGCCAGATCGAGCATCCGCGGCGCCCCACGATCAACACCGGGCGCGCGGGCAGCTTCTTCAACAAGTTGAAGGACTGGTACCGCGGCGAGTTCTGAAAGCGGGATGCGCACCCGGTATGGGTACCGGGCGCGCAGGAGGCAGGCGGGCAGGGCGATGACTTATTTGGCAATCCGCACGACACATAACTAAATCAAGAGGACACGGTCATGGCGCATTTCGAACTGGTGGAAAAAGTGGCACCCAACGCGACCATCAAGGTCGTCGGCGTGGGCGGCGGCGGCGGCAACGCGGTCGCGCACATGGTCAACAACAGCGTGGACGGGGTGGAGTTCATCACCGCGAACACCGACGCGCAGGCGATCCGCAACTGCGGGGCCAAGCTGCAGCTGCAGCTCGGCGGCAACGTCACCAAAGGCCTGGGCGCAGGCGCGAATCCCGAAGTCGGCCGCCAGGCAGCTCTGGAAGACCGCGAGCGCATCATGGAAGCGCTGGACGGCTCGGACATGGTGTTCATCACCGCCGGCATGGGCGGCGGCACCGGCACCGGCGCGGCGCCGGTGGTGGCGCAGCTGGCCAAGGAGATGGGCATCCTGACCGTGGCCGTGGTCACCAAACCGTTCCCGTTCGAAGGCCGCCGCCGCATGCAGGTGGCGCTGAAGGGCATCGAGGACCTGTCGCAGCACTGCGACTCGCTGATCACGATTCCCAACGAGAAGCTGATCACCGTTCTGGGCCGCAACGCCACCATGATCCAGGCGTTCCGTGCCGCCAATGACGTCCTGCTGGGCGCCGTGCAGGGCATCGCCGATCTGATCGTGCGCCCGGGCCTGATCAACGTCGACTTCGCCGACGTGCGCACCGTGATGAGCGAGATGGGCCTGGCGATGATGGGTACCGGCAACGCCCGCGGCGACGACCGCGCGCAGGCCGCAGCCGAAGCGGCGATCCAGAACCCGCTGCTGGACGACGTCAACCTGTCCGGCGCCAACGGCATCCTGGTCAACATCACCGCCGGCCCGGACTTCACCATGGCCGAGTTCGACGAGGTCGGCCGCACGGTGGAGAACTTCGCCAGCGAGGACGCGACGGTAGTCATCGGCACCGTGCTCGACCCGGACATGCAGGACGACGTGCGCGTCACCGTGGTCGCCACCGGCCTGAACCGCGCCGCGGCGCGCCAGTCGGTGCGCGGCACCGAGCGCGAGGCCTTCCGCACCCCGATCAAGCTGGTCCGCAACGCCACCACCGGCCAGCCGGAATTCGGGCACGAGGACTTCGAGCCGGCCCCGGCACCGCACCAAGGCTTCGCGTCCGCCCTGCGCGGCGGCCGCGCCGAAGCGTCTTCCGCACCGGCCACCGCCGACTTCGGCGGCGACAGCAGCTACCTGGACATTCCGGCGTTCCTGCGTCGCCAGGCCGACTGATGCCGTGGCGGGCGCAGGTGCCTGGCATCGAACCGTGCGGCCCGGCCTTGCGTGGCCGGCCGTACGGCGAAGCCCGGGTGGGCGCCTTCCAGGCGCCAGGCCTTGCCCTGTGCCGGCATGGCGGCTGATCGGCCGTCGCTTCCGTGATCCTCGCGCCGGTGCCCGCGCCGGGCCCGGCGCACCCCCTTGCCCGGCCGGCCTGGCCGGCCGGGCCTCTTGCACCCACCAGTGAACGCGTCCTGACCCGGCTGCAAACCCGCGCGATCGCCGTCGCAAGGCGACGCAGCGTTGCGCAGATGCGCCGACAGACGCGGCGTTCTTCCATTCAGGTTCAGCCGGCCGCGTGCTAACCTTCCCGGCCGCATTTGCCCCGTGGTCCGCGGCGCAGGTGGCGGACCCACCGCTGCCGGCGGTGCGCGCCAAGCGCCTGCGACCCGCTTCTTCGAGATCACGCCCCGTCCCCTCCGCATGCCCAGCCAGCGCACCCTGAAGAACACCATCCGCGCCACCGGCGTGGGCCTGCACAGCGGGCAGAAGGTGTACATGACGCTGCGCCCGGCCAACGTCGACACCGGCATCGTGTTCCGCCGCACCGACCTGGAGCCGGTGGTGGAGATCCCGGCGCGCGCCGACCTGGTCACCGAGACCATGCTGTGCACGGGCCTGTCGGCGCAGTCCGGCAAGGTCATGACCGTGGAGCACCTGCTGTCGGCGCTGGCCGGCCTGGGCATCGACAACTGCGCCATCGACCTGTCCGCGCCCGAAGTGCCGATCATGGACGGCTCCTCCGGACCCTTCGTGTTCCTGCTGCAGTCGGCAGGCATCCAGGAGCAAGCGGCGCCGAAGCGCTTCATCCGCATCCTCAAGCCGGTGGAAGTGCGCGAAGGCGACAAGGTCGCGCGCTTCGTGCCCTACGAGGGCTTCCGCCTCGACTTCACCGTCGAGTTCGACCACCCGGCGATCCCGACCGCGCAGTCGCGTGCGGTGGTCGAGTTCTCCACCGCCAACTACATCCGCGAAGTCAGCCGCGCGCGCACCTTCGGATTCATGCGCGACCTGGAGTTCATGCGCGAGCGCAACCTGGGCCTGGGCGGCTCCATGGACAACGCGATCGTGCTGGACGAGTTCCGGGTGCTCAACGAAGACGGCCTGCGCTACGCGGACGAGTTCGTGCGCCACAAGATCCTGGACGCAGTGGGCGACCTGTACCTGGCGGGCCATCCGATCATCGGCGCCTTCGAGGGCGTGAAGTCGGGGCATGCCCTGAACAACAAGCTGGTCCGCGCGCTGCTGGCCGACGCCACCGCGTGGAAGGAAGTGACCTACGCGCAGGACGCGCCCGTGCCGGTGGCCTACGGCTCCGAGTTCCAGACCGCCTGAGCGCGGCTGTGCTGCCCCGCTTGGGCAGCTGAATTCCTAACAAAAGTTTAACTTCACGTTAGCGAATTTCTAGCGCTACCTTAACCCTTCACGCCATCTCCACCGGTAGCATGCCGCCTCCGTTGTCGGATGGCGGGCCCCAAAGACGTGAAACCGGGGCGGGGCCGGCCACCTAGCGGGAGCGTCCGGAAGGCTCGGGTGGGTCGTCCACCAACGATGCCAGCGCGGCTTCCAGCGCCCGGCGCGACGCGTCCGACATCGGAACGACCTGCTGCCGCACGACCTCACTGGGCTGTATGGGCGCCCGGGAGATCCGGGCGACCAGCGTGGTCACCTGCAGCCCGAGGGAGCGGGCGGCGTCGAGCAGTTGCGGTCCGTGCATGCGCAGTTTCGCGTGCCAGACCGGGGCATCGACGAGGAACACCAACCTGTCGCGATCCACGTTGGCCAGCCGCGCATGCGCGGCCAGCGCGGGCGGAAGGCAGGGACGTAGCCGCTGGTCCAGCGCGTCGAGCCACAGGGCGCGGCGCACCGGATCCCCGGCCGCACCGTTCAGCAGCGCATCCAGCGCCGGCTGCGGAAAGGCGGCCAGCTTGGGACCGGGAGGTGGGTTGCCCCCACGCGGACCGGATCCCGATGAACCAGACGATGGCTTTGAAATGATGAAACTCCACCAGGCCGTGCAGCACGTAGGCCACAGATTCGCCCGCCTTGGCGCGCATGTCCACGGCTCCGCGTTCGGTAACCCCGCCGTGGCAACCGTGTTGCTGGTCGCCGTGGGCGTGGCCGCCGGCGCGGGGCTGCGCGACGCCGCCGGCTTCGCCGAGCAGGCGCGGCTGCGCGCCGATGCCGCCGCCCAGGCGAGCCGCATCGATGCCGCCCAGCGCGAGGTCAATGCCCTGGGCGCGCGCATGGCCGAGCTCCAGGCCCAAGCCAACCGCCTCAACGCGCTGGGCGAGCGCCTGACCCGGGCCGGCCAGCTCGGCGATGGCGAATTCGACTTCGACAAGCCGGTCCCCACCGGTGGCGGCGGCCCGGTGCGCGACATGGCGCCCGGGGACCTGCGCGGTGGCATGGACCGCCTGCAGGCGCAGTTCGGCGCGTCCGGCCAGCAGCTCTCGGTCCTGGAAACGCTGCTGTTCAACCGCAAGCTGGAAGCCGACGCGCTGCCCTCGCGCGCGCCGGTGGCCCGCAGTTACATCACCTCCGGCTTCGGCGGCCGGGCCGACCCGTTCGGCGGCGGTACGCAGTTCCACAAGGGCATCGATTTCGACGCCAACACCGGCGATCCGGTGCTGTCCGTGGCCGACGGCGTGATCAGCTACTCCGGCGTGCGCAGCGGCTACGGCTACGTGGTCGAGGTGGACCACGGCAACGGGTACGTGACCCGCTACGCGCACAACTCGCGCCTGCTCAAGCAGGTGGGCGACCTGGTGCGGGTGGGCGACGAGGTGGCGAAGGCCGGCTCCACCGGGCGCTCCACCGGCGCCCACGTGCATTTCGAGGTGTGGGAAAACGGGCGCGTGGTGAATCCGCGCAAGTTCCTGGGACAGCAGGTGCGGCGCGGCTGAGACCCGGACCGGGCGGCCGCCCGATGGCCGCTTGATACCCCGCCGGGGCGTCACCAAGTACAATCGCGCGTTGCCAAAGAAAGGGCGCCCTGCGCCCTTTTTCTTTGGCGGGATTCCGCCGGCGGGCCTCTCCGGGCCGCGCCTCGCCCGCCTGCGGCGCCGCCCAAAGTACGTCGCGCTGGCCTGGTCCGCAGCGCGCCGGGCGCGTCCCGGCCGTTCAAGCCGGTACCCGCCACCCACCGTCTCCCAACCCGGTCCCACCATGCTCAACCGCCTGCTCACTTCCGTCTTCGGCAGCCGCAACGACCGCACGGTCAAGCGCCTCGAGGGCATCGTCGCCAAGATCAACGCGCTCGAACCCGGCCTGCAGGCGCTGTCCGACGCGGAGCTGCAGGCCAAGACCCCGGAACTGAAGGCGCGGCTGCAGGCCGGCGAGTCGCTGGACAAGCTCCTGCCCGAGGCCTTCGCGGTGTGCCGCGAGGCCAGCGTGCGCGTGTTCGGCATGCGCCACTACGACGTGCAGCTGGTCGGCGGCATGGTGCTGCACATGGGCAAGATCGCCGAGATGCGCACCGGCGAGGGCAAGACCCTGATGGCCACCTTGCCGGTGTACCTCAACGCGCTGTCCGGCAAGGGCGTGCACGTGGTCACCGTCAACGACTACCTCGCCAAGCGCGACGCGGCCTGGATGGGCCGGCTGTACGAATGGCTGGGCTTGTCCACCAGCGTGGTGTACCCGGGCATGCCGCATGCGGACAAGCACGCCGCCTATGCCGCCGACATCACCTACGCCACCAACAACGAGATCGGCTTCGACTACCTGCGCGACAACATGGCGCTGGCCAGAGAAGACCGGTTCCAGCGCGGCCTCAACTTCGCGATCATCGACGAAGTCGACTCGATCCTGATCGACGAGGCGCGCACCCCGCTGATCATCTCCGGCCCGGCCGACGAGTCGCCGGAGCTGTACATCAAGGTCAACCGCATCGTGCCCTCGCTGACCCGCCAGGCCACCGAGGACGGAGAGGGCGACTTCTGGGTGGACGAAAAGGGCAAGCAGGTGCACATGTCCGAATCCGGGCAGGAGCACGCCGAGGAACTGCTGCGCCGCGCCGGCATCCTGGAAGGCGACGACAGCCTGTACGCCCCGCACAACATCCACGTGGTGCACCACCTCAACGCCGCGATGCGCGCGCACGCCATCTACCAGCGCGACGTGGACTACATCGTGCGCGACGGCGAGGTGGTGATCGTGGACGAGTTCACCGGCCGCACGCTGCCGGGCCGGCGCTGGTCCGACGGCCTGCACCAGGCGGTGGAGGCGAAGGAAGGCGTGCCGGTGCAGCGCG
This sequence comes from uncultured Pseudoxanthomonas sp., assembly GCA_964425695.1. GTDB lineage: Bacteria > Pseudomonadota > Gammaproteobacteria > Xanthomonadales > Xanthomonadaceae > JAKPBU01. The sequence continues at coordinate 16,207 of CAYRNF010000019.1, read as the reverse complement.
AGAACCAGACGCTGGCGTCGATCACCTTCCAGAACCTGTTCCGCATGTACGGCAAGCTCGCCGGCATGACCGGCACGGCCGATACCGAGGCGTACGAGTTCCAGAGCATCTACGGCCTGGAAGTGGTGGTGATCCCCACGCACCGGCCGATGATCCGCAAGGACCACTCCGACCTGGTATTCCTCAACCGCGCCGGCAAGTACCGCGCGGTGGTCAACGAGATCAAGGACTGCGTACAGCGCCAGCAGCCGGTGCTGGTGGGCACCACGTCGATCGAGGTGTCCGAACTGCTCAGCGACGAGCTGCGCAAGGCCGGCATCCACCACGAGGTGCTCAACGCCAAGCAGCACGAGCGCGAGGCGCAGATCGTCGCCAACGCGGGCATGCCCGGCGCGGTGACCATCGCCACCAACATGGCCGGCCGCGGTACCGACATCGTGCTCGGCGGCTCGCTGGAAGCGGCGCTGGCCGAACTGGACGAACAGTTCGGCGAGGGCGGGGCGCCGCAGGGCGAAAAGGACCGCGTCAGGGCCGAATGGCAGCAGCGCCACGACGCGGTCAAGGCCGCGGGCGGCCTGCACATCGTGGGCACGGAGCGCCACGAGAGCCGCCGCATCGACAACCAGCTGCGCGGCCGCTCCGGCCGCCAGGGCGACCCGGGTTCGAGCCGTTTCTACCTGTCGCTCGAAGACAACCTGATGCGCATCTTCGCCGCCGACTGGGTGCAGCGCGTCATGGCGCGCATGGGCCTGAAGGAAGACGACATCATCGAAAGCCCGCTGGTGACCAAGCAGATCGCCAACGCGCAGCGCAAGGTCGAGGCCCACAACTTCGACATCCGCAAGAACCTGCTGGATTTCGACGACGTCAACAACGACCAGCGCAAGGTCATCTACGCGCAGCGCGACGAACTGCTCGAGGCCGACAGCGTGGAGGAGAACATCCACGGCATCCGCGAGGACATCATCGCGGCCACCGTGCAGCGCTACGTGCCGGCCAATTCCATCGACGACCAGTGGGACCTGCCGGGCCTGCAGACCGAACTGCGCGAGGAACTGGGCCTGGACATGCCGCTGGTGGAAATGGCCGCGCAGCGCAGCGAACTGGACGCCGAGACCATCGCGTCCGAGGTCGCCGAGGCCGTGCGCAACCTGTTCGCCGCCAAGGAGGCGCAGATCGGGCCGGAGAACATGCGCATGCTCGAGAAGCACATCATGCTCAACGTGCTCGACGAGAACTGGAAGCAGCACCTGGCGCGCATGGACTACCTGCGCCAGGGCATCCACCTGCGCGGCTACGCGCAGAAGCAGCCCAAGCAGGAATACAAAAAGGAAGCCTTCGAGCTGTTCAGCGAGATGCTCGACAAGGTCAAGCGCGAGGTCACCATGCTGCTGGCGCGCGTGCGCATCCGCAACGAGGAAGAGATCGCGCAGGCCGAAGCCGCCGAGCGCCAGCGCGCCGAGGCGATGGCCCGGCAGATGCAGTTCCAGCACGCCGATGCCGGTGGGCTGGGGGCCGACGAGGAAGCCGCCGCGGTCGTCGCGCCGGGGGCGGGCTTCGAGGACGGCGCACGCGCCATGCCGAAGGTCGGGCGCAACGACCCGTGCCCGTGCGGCAGCGGCAAGAAGTACAAGCACTGCCATGGGCAGCTGGCCTAGGAGCCGCGAGCCGGAGCCCCGCAGCGGGGATCCGGGAGACACCGAGTCAAGGCCAAGCGTCGCGGCCCAGCGCTCGGCCCCAACCCCGAACGCAAGTCTGGATCCTGCGCCTCTCGGCGTAGGAGCCGCGGCTTCTGAATCCAGGGGTCGGGGCCCCGGGTCGCCTATCCACGTCGTCGCCGGCGTCATCACCGACGTGCGCGGCCGCATCCTGCTGGCGCGGCGTACGCGCGGGCGCGACCTGGCGGGCCTGTGGGAATTCCCCGGCGGCAAAGTGGACCCGGGCGAGACCGCCGAGCAGGCGCTGGTGCGTGAGCTGCGCGAGGAGCTGGGCATCGAGGCGACGGTCGGTGAGCCCCTGATCGCGGTGCCGCACCGCTATCCGCACAAGCGCCTGCGCCTGGACGTGCGGCGCGTCGCCGCGTACCGCGGTACGCCCAGGGGGCTGGACGGACAGGCCCTGGCCTGGGTCCCGCCGTCCAAGCTCGGCAGCTACCCCATGCCCGCGGCCGACCTGCCGGTGGTGGCGGCGCTGCAGCAGCCGGATCGCTACCTGGTCACGCCCGGGCCGCAGGCCGGCGGCGACGCCGCATGGCTGGACGCCCTGGCCGCCGCCCTGCAGCGCGGCGTGCGCCGCGTGCAGCTGCGCCCCGGGGCGGAGACCCACGGGGCAGGCTGGGCGGCGCTGTGCCAGCGAGCTGCGCGCCTGTGCCACGGCGCCGGCGCGCAGGTGCTGGTGAACCACGATGTCGCGCTGGCGTCCGCGCTCGGCACTGGCGTGCACCTGCGTGCGCACCAGCTCGCGGGCATGGCCGCGCGGCCCCTGCCGCCGGGGACGCCCGTGGCGGCCTCCTGCCACACGCTCGAGGACCTGCACCATGCCGCGCGCCTGCACTGCGACTTCGCGGTGCTGGGGCCGGTGCGGCCCACGGCGACGCATCCGGATGCGGAAGGCATCGGCTGGGACGCCTTCGCGGCGCTGCGCGAGGAGACGGCGCTGCCGCTGTATGCCATCGGCGGCCTGTCCAGTGCCGACATCCCGCAGGCGCGCGCGCATGGCGCCCAAGGCATCGCCGCGATCCGCGGCATGTGGCCGTAGGCGCGTCGGCGCCGAGCGCGGTCAGCCCGGCGCTGTTGCCCCTGCCGCGGCCCCGTGGCTCGCCTGCAGGCCGGCCAACGCCAGGTAGCGGCGGTGCAGGTCGGAGACGTGCGCGTCCAGCGCGTCCAGCGGCCCGTCGTTGACCACGATGTCGTCGGCAATCGCCAGGCGCTGCGCCCGCGTGGCCTGTGCGGCGATCATCCGTTGGGCCAGGGCGGCGTCCACGCCGTCGCGGGCCATCACCCGTTGCAGCTGCACCGGCTCGGGCACGTCCACCACCAGGATGCGGTCGATCCACGGGTAAGCGCCGCGGCCCCCGCTTTCGGCCAGCAGCGGAATGTCGGCCATCGCGTAGGGCCCCGGCGCCTGCGCACAGGCCGCGCGCAGGGCGGTGCGCACGCGCGGGTGCACGATCGTCTCCAGCCGGCGCCGCGCATCGGTGTCCTGGAACACCATGCGCCGCATGGCCCCGCGGTCCAGCGTGCCATCGCCCTGCAGCACGCCGGCGCCAAACGCGGCCGCCACTTCAGCCAGCCCGTCGCTGCCCACCGCCACCGCATCGCGCGCGGCCATGTCGGCATCGGCCACGGTCACGCCCAGTGCGCGAAAACGCCGAGCCAGTTCGCTCTTGCCCGACGCCACGCCACCGGTCAGGGCCACCACGTATCCGCTCATGCGCGGATTATCCACGCCGCGGGAACCTTCCCAGGCAATCTTGCGAGTCGGACCGGCGGAGCCGGGCCTGCCAGCCCGCGGCTCGCGGGCCGGTCTGCGCCTCCGGTCAGGCCAGCCCCGCGTAGCGCAGGTACCAGTCGATCATCCCGTCGCCCCACATGAACACGACCCAGCCCGCCACCGCCAGGTAGGGGCCGAAGGGGATCGGCGTGGCGCGATCGCGGCCCTTCATCGCCAGCCACACCGAGCCGACCACCGCGCCCACCACCGACGACAGCAGCACGATCGGCAGCACGCCCTTGAGCCCCACCCAGGCGCCCAGCGCCGCCAGCAGCTTGAAATCGCCGTGGCCCATGCCTTCCTTGCCGGTGAGCTGCTTGAACACCCACCACACGCTCCACAGGCTCAGGTAACCGGCAATCGCGCCCAGCAGCGCGGGCTTCGCCGGGTGGTACAGGTTGTCGCTGGCCGCGATCAATCCCAGCCACATCAGCGGCAGGGTCAGCGAATCCGGCAGCAGCTGCGTGCGCAGGTCGATCCCCGACAGCGCCACCAGGAAGCACGTCAGCACGATCGCCCCGAACCCCTGCCAGCCGAACCCGAACCGCCACACGCAGGCCAGCACCAGCAGCATCGTCACCAGTTCCACCAGGGGGTACTGGATCGAGATCGGCGCCTGGCAGTGCCGGCACCGGCCGCGCTGGATCGCCCAGCTGACCAGCGGGATGTTCTCGTACCAGCTCAACTGCGCCTTGCAGTGCGGGCAGTGCGACCGCTCCACCACGATCCCCGGAGGCGGCGGATCGTACAGCTCAGGCTCGCCCAGCACCTCGCGGCTGTCGCGCTTCCACTGCCACTCCATGCGCCTGGGCAAGCGCAGGATCACCACGTTGATGAAGCTCCCCAGGCACGCGCCCAGGACGGCGGCGGCTGGAAATCCCAATGCGGGGTTCTGGTCGAGAAACGCCATTCAAGCTCCTGGCAAGGCCTGCCGTGCATGCCGGGCCGCGACACCCAGCCCGCTTGCAAGTGTGACAGGCGCGCGGCTGCGCGGTACGGCCGAGGCGTGACGGTACAGGCAGACCCTCCGGCGCGTCTCCCCTTCAGAGGAGCACAGCGATGAAAGCGAGCCTGCTGCGCCTTCCTGGAAGACGAAGCGGCCGATACCGACGGCCTCAGCCGACCGTCATCGCCAGCTTGAAGATCGGCAGGTACATCGCGATCACGATGGCGCCTACGAACGTGCCGATGATCACCATCACCATCGGCTCGATCAGGCTGCTCAGCGCATCGACCGTGTTGTTGACCTCTTCCTCGTAGAACTCGGCCACCTTGAACAGCATCGTGTCCAGTGCGCCGGCCTCTTCGCCGATGGCCGTCATCTGCACGACCATGTGCGGGAACACGTTGACCTGCTTCATCGCCACGTTGACCGGATAGCCCACCGCGATGTCGTCGCGCATCTGCAGCACGGCCTGTTGGTACACGCGGTTGCCCGTGGCGCCGGCCACGCTGTCCATCGCCTCTACAAGCGGCACGCCCGCCTTGAAACTCACCGCCAGCGTGCGCGAGAAGCGGGCGATCGCCGAGTCCTGCAACACCTTGCCGACTACGGGCAGCTTCAGCAGAAGCCGGTCCAGCGTGAAGCGCAGCTTTTCGGATCGCTTGTACGCGAAGATGAAGGCACCGAACGCTGCCATGGCGCCGAGCAGCACCACCCACCAGTACTTCACCATGTAGGCGGAAATGCCGAACACCAGGTTTGTGAACGCCGGCAGGTCCGCCCCGTAGGAAGCGAAGGACTCCTTGAACACCGGCACCACGAAGATCAGCAGGATTGCGCACACCAGGATCGCCACGGCGATGATCGTGGCCGGGTAGAACAGCGCCTTCTTGATCTTGCCCTTGATGGTCTCGATGTTTTCCTTGTAGGTGGCGATCGTGTCCAGGATCGTTTCCAGCACGCCTGCCGACTCGCCCGCGCGCACCAGATGGCGGTACAGGTCGTCGAACTGCACGGGATGCTTGCTGAGCGCCTCGTAGATGGACGAGCCGCCTTCGATGTCCAGGCGCAGCGCGTCCACCAGCTTCTTCATCCGGATGTTCTTCTGCCCGTTGCCGATGATCTCCAGCGCGGTGATCAGCGGCACGCCCGACTTCATCATGGTCGCCAGCTGGCGGCTGAAGACGGCGATGTCCTTGGGCTTGATCCGCTGCCCGCTGCCACCGAAGAGGGGTTTCGGCTTGGCTTTCACCAAGGTCGGGTTGATCCCCTGGCGGCGCAGCTCGGCGCGCAGCAGGTTGGCGTTACGCGACTGCTGCTCGCCCTTCATCTTCTTGCCGCGCTTGTCGGTGCCTTCCCAGACGAACATGGGCAATGTCACACCCTCGCGCGCGGGCGCCTTGGCGGCGGCGCGCGAGGTGGTCTTGCGGGCAACGGAGCGGCTCAGGGCCATGGCGGTAACTCCCCAGTCGCCGGCTCCCCAGCCGGCAGGTCTGCCCGCATCCTAGTGCGTTTGCAGGCAAAAGTGAAAAATCCGTTCGTGACCGCGTGCAGGGTTTGCAAGCCTGCCCCGCGATCCACGCGAGGAAGGCCCGCAGGGCACTACCTTGGGGGCTGGCTGCTACCCCGCCTTGCAGGCTGTCCTTCTGACCTGCCCGTTCAGTCCTTGGTGACGCGGTTGATCTCGGCCAGGCTGGTCACGCCGTTGCGCACCTTGAGCAGGGCGGACTGGCGCAGGTCGCGCACGCCGGAGCGCTGGGCGGCTTCGGCGATCTGCATGGCGTTGCCGCCCTCCAGCACGATGGCTTGGATCTCCTCGGTCATCGGCATGACCTGGTAGATGCCGGTCCGGCCCTTGTAGCCTTCGGTGCATTCGCTGCAGCCCACCGCCTCGTAGATCGTGATGCCGGCGTGGATCTCGTCGGCGGTGAAGCCTTCCGCCAGCAGCGCGTGTTCGGGCAGGTCCACCTTGCGCTTGCAGTCGTGCAGGCGGCGGGCCAGGCGCTGCGCGATCACCAGCGTCACCGAACTGGTGATGTTGTAGGGCGCCACGCCCATGTTCATCAGGCGCGCCACCGTCTGCGGCGCGTCGTTGGTGTGCAGCGTGCTGAGCACCATGTGGCCGGTCTGCGCGGCCTTGATGGCGATCTCCGCGGTTTCCAGGTCGCGGATCTCGCCCACCATGATCACGTCCGGGTCCTGGCGCAGGAAGCTGCGCAGGGCGGCGGCGAAGGTCATGCCGCGGCGCACGTTCATCTGCACCTGGTTGATGCCCGGCACACGGATTTCCACCGGGTCTTCGACCGTGGAGATGTTGCGGCCTTCCTCATTGAGGATGTTCAGCGCCGTGTACAGCGACACGGTCTTGCCCGAACCCGTGGGGCCGGTGACCAGCACCATGCCATAGGGCTTCTGAACCGCGTCCACGAACAGCCTCTGCTGCGCCGCCTCGTAGCCCAGCTTCTCGATGCCCATCTTGGCCGCGCCGCCGTCCAGGATGCGCAGCACCACCTTCTCGCCGAACAGCGTGGGCAGCGTGCTCATGCGGAAGTCGATCTGCTTGCTCTTGGACAGGTTGAGCTTGATGCGCCCGTCCTGGGGCACGCGCTTCTCGGCGATGTCCAGCTGCGCCATGACCTTCAGGCGCGCGGCGATGCGCGCATTGAGCTTCACCGGTACGGTGGCGATCTGCTTGAGCAGGCCATCGATGCGCAGGCGCACCCGGTAGTTGGTCTCGTAGGGCTCGAAGTGGATGTCCGACGCACCGCGCCGGATCGCATCCACCAGCACCTTGTTCACGAACTTGACTACCGGCGTGTCGTCGCCTTTGGCGTCCACGCCGCTGTCGGCCGCATTGGCCAAGTCGTCGTCGCCGCCGGAGACTTCAAGGTTTTCCAGCCCATCGCCGTCGCCGCCCAGCGAATCGTCCAGGCTGTCGCTGCTGGATTGCCAAGCCTCCAGGGTACGGGTGATGACGTCCGCCGCCACCAGGATCGGCTCCACCACCAGGTTGGTATTGAACTTGACCTCGTCCAACGCCTGCACGTTGGTGGGGTCGCTCACGCCCACGTACAGACGCCCGCCGCGCCTGAACAGCGGCAACACCTGGTGCTTCTGGATCAGGTCGTCCTTGACCAGCTTCAATGCGTTCTGGGACGGGTCCATGGTCATCGGATCGAACACGGGCATGCCGAATTCGATGGAGTTGGCCGATGCCAGCGCCGTCGGCGTGACCAGGCGCTTGTCCAGCAGATGCACCGCCAGCGGCTTTTTCGCCTTGGTGGCGGCGTCCATCGCTTCGCGGGCCGTGGCCTCATCCATTGCGCCGTCCAGGACGAGGCGGCGCGCGATGCCGGTAATACCGACGAGGTTGGCGTTGGGCGCTGCACTCATGATTTCCTTCCTTCGCGTTCACCGGAAAACACACGGGCCGTCGTTGAGCCGTACCAGCTCGCCAGATCAGTCGACTGTCCGCTGACGCGCAGCCTATTGCAGTCAGGAAGCCAAAAAAAGAACCCCGCGGCGCGGGGTTCTTGAAAAAGCGATCCGTACGACGTGGAACCGTCAGTTCACGATGATCCGATTCGTGCAATTCGACGCGATGCGGCCGCCGATCGACGAGTTCACGGTGCAGGTCCAGGTGATGCGGTTGCCGCCGGTGCCGAAGGTCGGCGACAGGGTGACCGAAGAGCGGCCGCTCGTGGAGCTGGCGGCAAGCACGCCCGAAGTGCAGCTGATGCTGGCGGCGCTGGCGGCGCCTTGGCACAGGAAGGTACCCGACTGACCGGCTCCAAAGTTCTCGCCGACCTTGATCTTCTCGCCAGCCAAGCCACCGATGGCGTTGGTGACGTCGGCCTTGGCGGTGTAATCCTGGTAAGCCGGCAGCGCGATCGCGGCCAGGATGGCGATGATCGCGACCACGATCATTAGTTCAATCAGAGTGAAACCGTGCTCATTGCGAGACATGTCTAGGTCCTGGGGTGGCTTTGTCAGAGTAGAAAGCATTAAACGTGCCAACTCTCGCAAGGCGGTTTGAAGGGCCGCAGCCCAAGCAGACGGGTGAAATTGGAATCGAGTGGCGGATGGTTGCAGAGGATCTACTCAACGCCGCGCACAAACGTGATGGACGTCAAACGTTGGAGCCACCTACTTGGCTTGACTGGGAACTCCCGGAGCGTAGTCCCGCCGAAGCAATCCTTCGACCGCCGCCTGGGTCCCGGACGCACTGACGCGTCGCCGGTTGTAGCCCGGCTCTTGGATCTCCGTCGCGATCAGAGGGAGGAATTCCCTGTAGCGCTGCGCCTCCAAGGGCGTCAGGGTCGGACGGGACAGGGCACTCTCCAGCACGCTCCTGGCACGGTCCGTATCGCCGTGCACCAATAGGGCCTCGATCAGGAGAGCGCCATCAAGGTTGGCAGTCTTCGGCTGCCAACCGAGTGATGCCTGCGCCAGCGCGCGGTCCCAGTCTCCTGCAGAGATGTACAGCAGGGCCGCACGATTTCTGATCCCTGCCCTGACAAGCGAATCAATGGGCTGCGCAGTGGCTTGGTCTCCCAAGGTTTCGAAGGCGCGGGCCAGCTGTTTGCTGCCGATCCCTGCACACGGCCGGTGGCTGATGGTTGCCGCCAGCAGATCGATCAGGTGGTACGTGGTCGTGTCGACACGGACGGTGACAAGTTTTACCGCCTCCGCTAGATCGGCCGGGTTGGCTTGTTGTTTCGTCGTGCAATCGAGCCACGTCCTGAACATCAGCGTTTGTGCTTTCAGGCGTGGATCGTTCGTACTTTTGATCGTTCGGTCGGCGGCAGCATAAGCTGTGTCCAAGTCGCCGACATCGCTGGCTACGCCGACGAAATTTATGAGAGCGCGTATCGATTCTGGGTGGTGCCTGAACTCAGAGCTGAACAGCAGCAGGGAATCGGACCAGACGCGGGCGCGCCCGAACGTCTGTCCTGCCAGAGTCACCAGCAGGGCGGCTGCGCAGACGGCACCCACGCGCCCCATCCGCACGCCGCGCGAAGACAAGGAACTGGACGCCGACGTGATCAGCGCTGCAGCTGCGAGAAACACGCCTAGGGACGGTAGGTAGTTTCGATGTTCGTAGTACAGCTCGAGGGGAAGCACCGTGCTTTCCACGCCGTGCGCAGCCAGGAACAGGAACCATCCGGCGAAGAGACTCGGAAACCGTGCACGGACTGCCCACACGAAGATCGTGACGATTGCCAGCGTTGCCACTGCCAGCAGCGTTGTTGGCGGATCGAGCCAGCCAGTCGACGCCTTGTAGTCGTCGGTGAAGACTCCCATCGAGGGTGTGTGGGGGATCAGCAGTTGTCCTAGGTAATCGCAGAGAACCCGGGCTTCGCTCAGCAGGCGCTGCCCCATCGTGAAGTCGTACATCACGTACTCGCCAAAAAAGCGATCGGGCCAGACCATCATCGCAAACACCCCTAGAATCGTAGGGGCGACCAAGAAGACTGCGAAGAACGCTTTGACCTGAAGAGGTCGGGGATTCCTGTAGTAGGCGAGCTCTAGGACGAGGCACAATGCCGGCAGAACTACGGCATTCTGTTTGCCTTGTATTCCGATCAGCACAAGTGCCGGGATCCCTAGGAACAACGCCATCCACGCGCCGCGGGTGTTCCCCTGCTCCAATCGATCACGAATGGCACTGTATAGCCAGACGCCAATCAGGCATGCAAGCGCGGCCCACTGTGCCATCCGCTGAACTGCATAAAGCACCGTCGTTACCTGCAGCGGGTGAAGGAGCCAGACGATCGCAATCATCAGCGCGACCACGTTTGGACGAGCAGCTAGCTTGTTGTCGCGCCGAAGGAAACGCGAAAGGACCCGGTAGATCACCAAGCCGATGACCACGTGCAGCAGGAGATTGAAGAGTTTGAAATAGAACGGTTTAAATCCCCAGATCGCGACGTGTGCAGCGAAGCTTCCCATTGCCAGCGCGCGATGCGTCACCCAGGATGTGTTGCCGAACACCACTTGGGCAAGTGAGTTCTCGCCAGCCACCCATCCCCTGAGGGTCGCGAACGCATTAATGTCATCGAACAGCAGTGGGCCTTGAAGTCCAACCCAGTAGACGGCCACGGTTGTAAGCGATGCAACGATCAGCCACATCGCTGGATTTGCGCTGACTGTGCGTTTGAAGAACATCGGCGTATGGTTCCGCAAAAGACAGACCCCGCTTTCGCGGGGTCTGGGAAGGCGAGCAACGCTGGAAGCGTTGCGCCGTTGGTTCAGTTGACGACGATGCGGTCGGTGCAATTCGACGCGATGCGGCCGCCGATCGACGAGTTCACGGTGCAGGTCCAGGTGATGCGGTTGCCGCCGGTGCCGAAGGTCGGCGACAGGGTGACCGAAGAGCGGCCGCTCGTGGAGCTGGCGGCAAGCACGCCCGAAGTGCAGCTGATGCTGGCGGCGCTGGCGGCGCCTTGGCACAGGAAGGTACCCGACTGACCGGCTCCAAAGTTCTCGCCGACCTTGATCTTCTCGCCAGCCAAGCCACCGATGGCGTTGGTGACGTCGGCCTTGGCGGTGTAATCCTGGTAAGCCGGCAGCGCGATCGCGGCCAGGATGGCGATGATCGCGACGACGATCATCAGTTCGATGAGCGTAAAGCCCTTCTGCAGGTTCTTCATTTGGTGTTTCCCCTAGGAGTTGAAGTTCACGTGCCCTTGGGCCGGCGCCGCCGGTCCATCGGGTAGCCGTGCAAGGACGCACGTGCAGAACAGATGAACGCACGAGCCATGCCAAACCGGCACCCGGGGAGTGCATGGCGGCGTATCGGTGTAGTGCGTCACGTTTCCAGGCCTTGGCCGCCCCGCGACGTGACGTGCGCTGTCAGCTTCTGACGCGCAGCGGCTTGGGTTGGGGGCAGGTGTGGACAAGGACCCATGAACCCCCACCGCTTGAGTCATGGCGCGTGAGTCGTCGCCCCGGCAACCGGCCTCGTGCGGGGAGCGAGCCCTTTAGTTCCACCCAAGATGCGGCCGATCCGCGCCTCAATCGATCCCCAGCTTCTTCAGCTTGTACCGCAGGGCCCGGAAGGTGATGCCTAGCGCGCTGGCGGTCTTGGTCTTGTTGTAGCGGTTTTCCTGCAGGGCCTGTTCGATGGCCTTGCGTTCCAGCAGTTCCATGTACTCCGGCAGGCGGCTGCTGGCGGTGTCGTAGGGGCTGAGGGTGCCGGGGTCGGGGCCGGCGGGAATCGCGACGGGGCCGGGAACGGCGGCGGGGCGCGAGGGGGTGCCGGGGGCGGGCGGGGTGTTGCCATTGGTGGGCAGGCGCAGGTCGCCGGCGCCGATGCGGGCGTCGTCGGACATGGCCAGGGCGCGCTCCAGGATGTTCTCCAGTTCGCGCACGTTGCCGGGGAACCCGTAGCCGCGCAGCGCGGCCAGGGCGTCGTCGCCCAGCGTCGGCGGGGGCTGGCCGGGGCGGGCGAGCTTCACCAGAACCTCGCGCGCCAGTTCGCGCAGGTCGTCGCCGCGCTCGCGCAGGGGCGGCACGTGCAGTTCGATGACGTTGATGCGGTAGTACAGGTCGTGGCGGAAGCGGCCGTCGGCGACCAGCGCGGACAGGTCCTTGTGGGTGGCCGACAGGATGCGCACGTCCACCTGGATCTCGGCCTGCGCGCCGACCGGGCGCACCGACTTCTCCTGGATGGCGCGCAGCAGCTTGACCTGCATCGGCAGAGGCAGTTCGGCGATTTCGTCCAGGAACAGCGTGCCGCCGTTGGCGGCCTGGAACAGGCCGGTCTTGTCGGCGTGCGCGCCGGTGAAGCTGCCCTTCTTGTGGCCGAAGAACTCGCTTTCCATCAGCTCGGCCGGGATGGCGCCGCAGTTGACCGGCACGAACGGACCGGCGGCGCGGCCGCCTTCGGCGTGGATGGTGCGCGCGACCAGCTCCTTGCCGGTGCCCGATTCGCCATAGATGTGCACGGGCGCCTGGCTGCGCGCGACCTTGGCCACGGTGGCGCGCAGCGCCTGCATGGCCGGGGAGGCGCCGGTAAGCCGGCCCAGCCCGTCGCTGCCGGCGCTGCTGCCGCCCGCGCGCGGGCGCTGCTGCAGGTCCAGCGCGCGCTGGACCAGTTCGCGCAGCACGTTGATGTCCACCGGCTTGCTGACGAAGTCGAAGGCGCCGGCCTTCAGCGCCTCCACCGCGGCTTCCACGTTGCCGTAGGCGGTGATCATGGCCACCGGCAGGTCGGGGTAGCGCTGGTTGATCTCGGCCACCAGCTCCAGCCCGGTGCCGTCGGGCAGGCGCATGTCCGTCAGGCACAGGTCGTAGGCACCGCGGCCGAGCTGGGCGCGGGCCTCGGAGACGCTGGCGGCGGTGTCGGTACGCAGGCCCATGCGGCCCAGGGTCAGGACGAGGAGTTCACGGATATCGCGCTCGTCGTCGACGATCAGGACGCTACGGGGGCTGGTCATGGGCGGGAACATTAGCCGAGATCAGGCGTGGGGCAAAGAGTGACGCAGGGCGTCAGCCCGACGGACTTGCGGGCGCTCAGCCCTCGGCCAGCAGGCTCTGGGGGGCCGCCAGGCTGATCCGGAAGCAGCCGCCGCCCCCGGCCGCACCCACGTAGTCCAGGTGCGCCTGGTTGGCGTGGCACAGCTCGCGGGCGATATACAGGCCCAGCCCGGTGCCGGATTCGGACGTGGTGAAGAACGGCCGGAACAGCTGCGCCACCACCCCCGGCGCGATGCCCGGGCCCCGGTCGAGCACGTCGATGGCGGCGGTGCCGTCCTGGCGGTGCACGCTCACCGCCACGCGCGCCGGCTCGCCGGGCATGCGGCCGTGGTTGAGCGCGTTCTGCACCAGCACGGTCAGCACCTGCTGCAGGTGGCGCGGGTCGAACAGGGCGGGCACCGGCTGGGCCGGCGCGACCGCGCGCAGGCTGCCGTTCTCCGGCGGCAGCACCTGCGCGTAGTCCTCCACGAAGTGGCGCACGAAGCCGCACAGGTCCACGTACTCGGGGCTGGCGCGTTCGCGCCGGGCCAGGCCGAGCACGCTTTCGACGATGCCGTTGGTGCGCTGGCACTGCTGGTGCACGATCTGCAGCAGGCGGCGGTCGGCCTCGCCGATCTCCTTGGATTCCTCCAGCAGCTGCGTGGCGTAGCTGATCGCCGCCAGCGGATTGCGGATCTCGTGCGCCAGGCTGGCGGAGAAGCGACCCATCGCCGCCAGGGTCAGCGACTCGGCGCGGCGCGACACCTGCGACGCGTCGTCCAGGAACACCAGCGTGCTCTGGCTGGTGGCCATGAGGTGCACGAAGCGCGGAAGCACTTCCTGCGGATCCTCGCCCAGCAGCAGCGGCGCCTGGTCGCCGTCCTGGTTGCGGCGCCACTCGTCCAGGCGCTGCGCCAGCTCCGGCGACAGCTCCGACAGGTCGGGCTCCAGCACGTCCTGGCCGGCGCGGCCCAGCAGCAGCAGCGCCGCCTCGTTGGCCATGCGCACCTTGCGCTGCGCGTCCACCAGCAGCACGCCGGTGCGCATGCGCCGGATGATCAGTTCGTTGAGCGCCGACAGGTCGGCGACTTCCGCGCCGCGCTGCGCCGCGAGCGCCCGCGAGTCGCGCGCCTGCCGGCCCACCACGTGGGTGAGCAGGGCGAAGGCGCCGTAGCTCACCGCGAACATCACCCGCTCGGCCAGCAGGCCGGGGGCGTCGCCGTCCACCACGCCGCTCCACACGAACTCGCCCACCAGCGCCACCGCGCCCAGCAGCGCGGCGCCCATGCCGTAGCGCAGCGGCAGCAGCAGCGCGGCGGCGCCGATGTTGAACAGCAGCATCATCGCCACGCCGGGAGCCGCGCTGGGCATGGCGTGGATGGCCAGCGTGGCCACCGCGATGTCCACGCCCAGCGCCACCAGCACATGCCAGCGCAGCCGGTTGCCCTGCCGCGCCCAGCCCAGCAGCAGCAGCGCCGCCGGTACGTAGAACACGGTCAGCGCCTGGCCCAGCGGCGCATGCCGGGGCGCGCCGAACAGGCTCTCCTGCGGGCCGAAGAAGATCAGCGCCAGCAGCGCCGCCTCGAGCACGCGGTACAGGCCGAAGGCGTACACCTCGCGGCGTACGGCGTCGTCCTGGGGCAGGGTTTCGGGGCGGCGTCGGGACACGCTCGGGATCCGTGCGGGGCCAGGCGATTGTAGGCACGCGCCGGCCGGGCCCGTGCGGCGGCTTTGCCCCCGGCGCCCGCATGGGCGAAAATGCGCGGCTTCCGCTGCATCCCTTGCCCCTGCCGCCTGCGCCTGTGACCGGCGCCAAGCGGCATGGCGCGCACGCTCCCTCCCCATCGGTGACGCATGAACTTCCACGAATACCAGGCGAAACAGCTCTTCGGCGACTACGGCATCGCGGTGCCCCCGGGCAGGGTCGCGCACACGCCCGAGGAGGCGGTGGACGCCGCGAAGGCGATCGGCGGAGACTTCTGGGTCGTCAAGGCGCAGATCCATGCCGGCGGCCGCGGCAAGGCCGGCGGCGTGAAGCTGGCCAAGACCCTGGATGAAGTGCGCAGCTACGCCAAGGGCATGCTCGGCACGCGGATGTCCACCTACCAGACCGCCGGCGTGGAACTGCCCGTCGACAGCGTGCTGGTGACCCAGGCCACCGACATCGCGCAGGAGCTGTACCTGTCGGTGCTGGTGGACCGCGCCACCCAGACCATCACCTTCATCGCCTCGGCCGACGGCGGCGTGGAGATCGAGAAGACCGCCGAGGAGAACCCCGACGCGATCAAGACCCTCAACGTGAACTACGTGCAGGGCCTGCAGCCCTACCAGTGCCGCGAGATGGGCTTCGCCCTGGGCCTGAACGCCAAGCAGGTGAACCAGCTGACCAAGATCATGCTGGGCCTGTTCAAGCTGTTCAACGACAAGGACCTGGCGCTGGTCGAGCTCAACCCGCTGGCGATCCTGAAGGACGGCAACCTGGCCGTGCTGGACGGCAAGATCAACTCCGACGACAACGCCGGCTTCCGCCACGCCGAACTGGTGGCGATGCGCGACATCCGCCAGGAGGACGAGACCGAGGTCAAGGCCAGCCAGCACGACCTCAACTACGTCACCATGGACGGCAACATCGGCTGCATGGTCAACGGCGCCGGCCTGGCCATGGCCACCATGGACGTGATCAAGCTCAACGGCGGCGAGCCGGCCAACTTCCTGGACGTGGGCGGCGGCGCCAACAAGGAGCGCGTCACCGAGGCGTTCAAGCTGATCCTGTCCGACAGCGACGTGAAGGCGATCTTCGTCAACATCTTCGGCGGCATCGTCCGCTGCGACATGATCGCCGAGGGCATCATCGCCGCGGTCAAGGAAGTGGACGTCAAGGTGCCGGTGATCGTGCGCCTCGAGGGCACGAATGTCGAAGCCGGCAAGGAGTTGCTGAAGAACAGCGGCCTGGCGATCACGCCGGCCGACGACATCGACGACGGCGCCAAGAAGGCCGTGGCTGCGGCCAAGGCCGCCTGACGCGATCCGGATTTTCCAGCCCCCGTGGGTCAAGGGGGCGACCCGCCGCGCAGCGGCGGGTGGGGGTTGTGGCAGGCGACCTGCCGGGCAAAGGCGCTTTACCTTTGTCCAATGCCGCCGAAGCAATCGACACACGCATACCAAGGGACTTCAACGACATGTCCGTTTTGATCGACAAGAACACCAAGGTGATCGTGCAGGGCTTTACCGGCCAGCAGGGCACCTTCCACGCCGAACAGATGCTCGACTACGGCACCAAGGTCGTCGGCGGCGTGACCCCCGGCAAGGGCG
>CAYRNF010000018.1:0-50278 GCA_964425695.1 uncultured Pseudoxanthomonas sp. | reverse complement strand
CCACGCCGCCGGCGTGCTTGCCGGCATTGCGGGTCAGGTCCTCGAGCTGCAGCGCCAGGTCCAGCAGGTCGCGCACGTCGTCTTCGTCGTTGTAGCGCGCGATCAGTTCGTCGCTGCGCCAGGCATCGTCCTTGCGCGACTTTTCCGTGCGGCCCAGCGCGTCTTCCAAACCGATGCCCAGGGTCATGGGCACCAGCTTGGCGATGCCGTCCACGAAGCCGTACGGATAGCCGAGCACGCGGCCGACGTCGCGCACCACCGCCTTGGCGGCCATGGTGCCGTAGGTGATGATCTGGCTGACCCGGTCGCGCCCGTACTTGGCGGCGACGTAGTCGATCACCTCGTCGCGCCGGTCCATGCAGAAGTCGATGTCGAAGTCCGGCATCGACACGCGCTCGGGGTTGAGGAAGCGCTCGAACAGCAGGTCGTACGGGATCGGATCCAGGTCGGTGATGCCCAGCGCCCACGCCACCAGCGAGCCTGCGCCCGAACCGCGGCCCGGACCCACCGGGATGCCGTGGTCCTTCGCCCAGTTGATGAAGTCGGCCACGATCAGGAAGTAGCCGGGGAAGCCCATGCCCACGATCACGTCCAGCTCGCGGTCCAGGCGCGCGACGTAGTCCTCGCGCGTGTGCCCGTCCGCCAGCGGCTGCTTCTGCAGCCGTTTGTCCAGGCCGTCGCGCGCTTCGCTGCGGATCCAGCTTTCCAGGGTGTGGTCGGACGGCACCGGGAACGCGGGCAGGTAGTACGTGCCCAGGCTCAGTTCGAAGTTGCAGCGCCGCGCCAGTTCCATCGTGTTGTCCAGCGCATCGGGGACGTCCGCGAACAGCGCCGCCATCTCGGCCGGGGATTTAAGGTATTGCGCGGGGCTGTAGTCGCGCGGCCTTCGCGGATCGTCCAGGACGCGGCCCGACGCGATGCACACCCGGGCCTCGTGCGCCTCGAAGCCGGACTCGTCCAGGAAGCGCACGTCGTTGCTGGCCACCACCGGGATGCCGCAGCCGGCGGCGGCGTTGAGCGCGAAGGCATTGAAGGCGTCCTCGCCCGGCAGGCCGCAGCGGGTCAGTTCCAGGTGCAGGCGGTCGCCGAAGGCCGACTGCCAGCCGCGCAGCAGCTGTTCGGCCTGGTCGTGGCGGTTCGCGGTGGCCAGCTGGCCGGCCAGGCTGTGGCGGCCCGCGATCACGAACAGCCCGTCCACGCCGGGACCGCCCGCCTCGCCTTGCAGCCACTGCGGGCGCAGCACCACGCCGTCATGGCGGTGGCCTTCCATCCAGGCGCGGCTGAGCAGGTGCGACAGCTGCAGGTAGCCGCTGCGGTCGCGGCACAGCAGCGTCAGCTGCCACGACGCACCGTCGCCGTCGGCCACGCACACGTCGGCGCCGGCGATCGGCTTGACGCCCGCGGCTTCGGCGGCCTTGTAGAACTTGACCAGCGAGAACAGGTTGTTGCGATCGGTCACCGCCACCGCCGGCTGGCCCAGCGCGGCGCAGCGCGCAACGAGTTCCGGGATGCGGATCGTCGAATCGGCCAGCGAGTACTCGCTGTGCAGGTGCAGGTGAACGAACTGGGCAGGCATCGCGCGTCGCCGGTGAACCGGAAGGGTAGGGGCCGGCGCAGGGCCGGACAAGGCTTGACTTCCCGCCCGGGCGATCCGGCGCGGTCGCGGCCGCTCGACGTGTCGCCAAGGTCCCTTGCAGGCCTGCGACGGAGCGGCTTCGGCCGCGTGCTCTGCAGCCTGCCGCAGTCCGGCGGCCGGCAGCACGAGGCCACCTCCGCCGCGGCACGGTTGAACGCTGGCTAGAGTGCCAGCACGCCCTGCCTGACCGGCGCAAAGCTGCGCCGGTGGTGCGGGCAGGGCCCGTGGGTGCGCAGCGCGGCCAGGTGTTCGGGGCTGCCGTAGCCCTTGTGGCGGTCGAACCCGTAGTGCGGGTACTGCGCGTGCAGCGCCTGCATGGCGCGATCGCGGGTCACCTTGGCCAGGATCGAAGCCGCCATGATCGCGCGGTCGCAGCCGTCGCCGCCCACCACCGCCTCGGCGTGGCAGGGCAAGCCGGTAGGCAGCGCGTTGCCGTCGATGCGTACCAGGTCGCAGGCGTGTCGTACTGCATCAACCGCCAGGCGCATGCCGTGCAGGGTGGCCTGGTAGATGTTGAGGCGGTCGATGTCCTCGACATCCACCACCACCACGTGCCAGGCCAGCGCGCGCTCCACGATGCGCGGATACAGTGCCTCGCGCCGCGCGGCGGTGAGGCGCTTGGAATCGTCGAGCCCGTTCACCGGCGTGCGCGTCGCGGGGAAGACCACCGCCGCCACCACCACCGGGCCGGCCAGCGGCCCACGGCCGGCTTCGTCCACGCCGGCGATGCGCAGGGCAGGGCCGGGCGCCTTGGGCCGAACATCGGATCCCGAGGCATGCGCCTCGGCCGCGCACGGCGGACACTCGGCAAACGCGCTGCCGGCAGAACCGTTCATGCGCCCGTCTCTTGTGCCCGGTCCGCGTTCAACCGGCCCGCCGGCATCGCGACGTCCAGCACCGCATCGGCCGCCTGCGCCGACGCATCCTGGCGCAGCGCCTGGTGGAGGGCGCGAAAGCGCGGCCGCAGGGCGGCCACGGCTTCGGGCGAATCGAACCACTGCAGCACGGCGGCGGCCAGGTCCTGCGCGGTGCAGCGCTCCTGCAGCAGTTCGGGCACCAGCGCCTGGCCGGCGAGCACGTTGGGCAGGCTGACGAAGGGCGACTTCAACAGGCCGAAGCCGCGCACGATCGCGTGCGTGGTGGGCGCGATGCGGTGGCCCACCACCATCGGCCGCTGCGCCAGCATCGCCTCCAGCGCCGCGGTGCCGGAAGCGAGCAGCACCACGTCGCTGGCGACCATCGCCTCGCGCGCCCGGCCCTGCAGCACCTGGACGCGCGACGCCAGCGCACGATGGCGCGACAGTTGCGCGCGGATCGCCGCATCGCAGGCCGCATTGGCGGCCGGCACCAGGACCTTCAGGCCGCCGATGCGCGCCGCGACCTGGGCAGCCGCGTCCAGGAACGTCGGCAACATGCGCGCGATTTCGCCCAGCCTGCTGCCGGGCAACAGCGCCAGCACCGGATCGTGGAAGGCGAGCTGCAACCCGGCGCGCGCGGCGGCGCGGTCGGGATCCATCGGCATCGCATCGGCCAGCGGATGGCCCACGAAACGCGCGTCCACCTCGTGACGCGCGTAGATCGGCGGCTCCATCGGGAACAGGCACAGCACGCGGTCCGCGCTGCGTCCGATCTTCGCCGCGCGACCTTCCCGCCACGCCCACACCGACGGGCTCACGTAGTGCACGGTGCGCACGCCGCGCGCTTTCAGCCAGCGCTCCACGCCCAGGTTGAAGTCGGGCGCATCGATGCCCACGAAGACGTCCGGCCTCCACGCCAGCACGCGCTCGCGGAACGCGCGGCGCAGTCGCAGCAGGCGCGGCAGGTGCGCGATGACTTCGCTCAGGCCCATCACCGCCAGTTCCTGCGCGTCGTGCCAGGCGTCCATGCCGGCGGCGCGCATCGCGTCGCCGCCGATGCCGGCAAATTCCGCGGCCGGATGGCGCTGCATCAACGCCTCGATCAGGCCGGCGCCGAGCAGGTCGCCGGACGCTTCGCCGGCGCACAGGGCGATGCGCAATGGTGCGCGATCGGGAGCGGCCGGACCTCCGTCGACGCGCCGGTCGCCCTGCCGCGCGGGGGCGGCGCCCACGTCGCGCGTCGCCGTCCTGGGCGCAGCGCGGGTCGGCAGGTCGGAGTCCCGAGCCGCGCCGCTCATCGCAGCAGCGGCCGCTCGCCCGCGTCGATGAAGTCGAGCATCGCGCGCACGTCGCCGCTGTCGCGCGCCAGTTCGGCCAGCTGCGCCTTGGCTTCGTCCAGCTTGGCGCCGGACACGTAGACCGCCCGGTACGCGCGCTTGATCGCGGCCACGCGCGCAGCGTCGAAGCCGCGGCGCTTGAGGCCTTCGCTGTTGATCCCGCGCGGGCGGCCATAGCCCTCCTGCGCCACCATCACGAACGGCGGCACGTCGCCGTTGACGAACGCGCCCATGCCGATGAAGGCGTGGTCGCCGATGCGGCAGAACTGGTGGATGCCGACGAAGCCGCTGAGGATCACGTGGTTGCCCACGGTCACGTGGCCGGCCAGCGTGGCGTTGTTGGAGAACACGCAGTGGTCGCCCACCACGCAGTCGTGCGCGACGTGGGTGTACGCGAGCAGCCAGTTGTCGCTGCCGATGCGGGTGATGCCGCCACCGCCACCGGTGCCCCGGTTGAGGGTGACGAATTCGCGGATGGTGTTGCGGTCGCCGATCTCCAGGCGTGCATCCTCGCCGGCGAACTTCTTGTCCTGCGGTTCGCCGCCGATCGCGGCATGGCCCAGGATCCGGTTGTCGCGGCCGATGCGGGTCGGGCCCAGCACGCTGCAGTGCGCACCGATGCGGGTGCCCGCCCCGATCTCCACGCCTGCGCCGACCAGCGTGTACGCGCCGATCGACACGTTCTCGCCCAGCGTCGCCGCCGGGTCGACGGTGGCGGTGGGGTGGATCATCGGATCGCCGGCGCCGTCAATGCGGCACCTCTGCGCACAGGATGTCGGCGCACGCGACCATCTGGCCGTCCACCGTCGCGGTGCCCTGGAACAGAGTCATGTTGCGGATGATGCGCTTGACCTGGACCTCCAGGTCCAACCGGTCGCCGGGCACGACCATCTTCGAGAAGCGCGCGTTGTCGATCTTGACCAGGTACGACAGGCGGTCGCTGACGTCGTGCACCTCGGTGTTGCTGGTGACCTGGGTCAGGATCCCGCCGGCCTGCGCCATCGCCTCGATCACCAGCACGCCCGGCATCACCGCGCGGGTGGGGAAATGGCCCTGGAAGTGGGCTTCGTTGATGGTGACGTTCTTGTACGCAAGGATGCGCCTGCCCGCCTCGAGCTCGAGCACGCGGTCGACCAGCAGGAACGGAAACCGGTGCGGCAGGAAGCGCTGGATCGTTTCGACGCCGGCCGGCAGGTCGATGTTGACGGACATCAGGTCTCCTTCTTCTGGCCCGTCAGGCGACGGTACATGCCATCGAGTTGCTTGAAGCGGGCCGCGCTCTTGCGCCACTCGCGGTTGTCCATGAGCGGCGTGCCGGAAGAATACTCCCCGGGCTCGCGGATCGAATGCGTCACCAGGCTCATCGCGGTCACCACCACGCGGTCGCAGATCTCCAGGTGCCCGAGCACGCCGGCCGCGCCGCCGATCAGGCAGTAGCGGCCGATGCGCGCGCTGCCGGCCACCGCGGAACAACCGGCCATGGCAGTGTGCGCGCCGATGCGCACGTTGTGGCCCACCTGGATCTGGTTGTCCAGGCGCACGTCTTCCTCCAGCACGGTGTCCTCCAGCGCGCCGCGGTCGATGGTGGTGTTGGCGCCGATCTCGCAGTCGTCGCCCACCACCACGCCGCCGAGCTGCGGCACCTTCAGCCAGCGCCCGCCCTGCATCGCCAGGCCGAACCCGTCGGCGCCCAGGACCGCACCGGGGTGCACCAGGACGCGCCGTCCCAGGCGCACGCGCACCACCAGCGTGACCCGCGCGACCAGGCGCGCGCCTTCGCCCACGCTGCAGTCGTGTCCGATCACGCAGCCCGGGCCGATGCTGGCGCCCGCGGCAATGCGCGAGCGCGCGCCGACTACGACGAACGGGCCGACGTGGGCCGCGGGGTCGATCTCGGCCGTGGGGTCGATGACTGCGGACGGGTGGACGCCGGCAGGCGTCTGCGCGACATGGTCGAACAGAGCGGCGATGCGCGCGAACGCGGCATAGGGATCGTCGGCCAGCAGTGCGGTGCCGGCATAGCCGGCGGCATCGGCGGGACGCATCACCACCACTCCGGCGGCGGTGTCGCCCAGCTGCGCGCGGTAGCGGGGGTTGGCCAGGAATGCGAGCTGGTTCGCCGTCGCCTGTGCCAGGGTTCCCACGCCGTCGATACGGACATCGCCCGCACCGTGCAGCGCAAGGCCGAAGCGCTCGGCAAGATCGCGGGCGAGGTGGGAGGCGTGGGGCACGGCGTCGGCGGGCGGCGGTCGGGCCGCCATTGTCTCAGCTGCGCGTTGCACGCGCAGCTGTCCGCCGGGGTACGGAGCGCGGCGTGGCCGCGCTCCGGCGGATCAGAACGATCCGCCGAAGGTGAACTGCAGGCGTTCGATCTCGTCGCCTTCCTGCAGCAGGGTGCCGTCATCGGCCCGGATCGCGTCCTTCTTGCGCAGCGGGTACGCATAGCTGATCGAGATCGGACCCACCGGCGCGCGCCACAGCAGGGCCACGCCGGCCGACGCGCGCAGGTCGCCCGCATCGAAGGCATCCACGTCGGAGAACACGTTGCCGAAGTCCACGAACGCGGACACGCGCGCGGCCGGTGTGTCGAGCAGGGTGGGGAAGATCAGCTCCAGCGAACCGACCGTCTTCAGCGCGCCACCGATCGGCTGCTCCAGTGGCCCGCCCGCGAAGCGGGACACGCGCGGGCCCAGCGTGTTGTCGCGGAAGCCGCGCACCGAGCGCACGCCGCCGGCATAGAAGTTCTCGAAGAACGGCAGACCGTCCGCGGTGATCGTGCGCACGTAGTCCGGTGAGCTCTGCAGGCACGGATCGGTGGGCGGCGGACCCGGCACCCGAATGGGTGGGGTGGCCGGATTGTTGTCGTTGTCGACATCGGTCGGATTGGTGAAGCAGACATCGCGCACCGCGGGATCGCCGTAACTGTCGCCGTAACCGAGTTCCGCGCGCGTGTTGAGCACCAGCGCGCGTCCAAGCGGCCAGTACTTCGAGATTTCATAGTTGAGCTTGTAGTACTCCACCGTGGAACCCGGCAGTGCGATCTCGGCCGAAACCCGCTGGTACATGCCGCGGGTCGGGGCGAAGAAGTCGTTGCGGGTGTCGCGCGCCCAGCCGAGCTCGCCGCGCCACGCATGGAACGTGCGCTGGCCCACCGCGGCGATGTAGTCGCTGATCACCTGCGGCGAGCCGAATTCTGGTCCGGCGAAGATCTGGTTGCTGTCGATGCCGAACGCAGCGGAGACCGTGTCGAACTCGGTGATCGGCAAGCCCGCGACCGCCTGCGCCTGGCGGCTGGTCGACGAGTACGACACCGTGTTGAAGTCCGAGTTGTCGAACTCGCGCCAGGACAGGTTGTAGCCCAGCGACATGCCGTTGTCGGTGAAGTACGGGTTGAGGAAGGAGAACGAGTAACGCTGCAGGTAGACGTTGCGGTTCGCTTCCACCGACACGCGGTTGCCGCTGCCGAGGAAGTTGTTCTGCGACAGCTGGATCGACGTGGACAACCCCGACAGCTGCGAATAGCCCAGGCCGAACACGAAGCTGCCGGAGGTGGTCTCCTTGACGTTCACCGCCAGATCGACCTGGTCGCTGGTGCCCTCCACCGGCTCGGTCTGGATGTCGACGCTGCCGGTCTCGAAATAGCCAAGCTGCTGCAGGCGCACCTTGGAGCGGTCGACCGCGGCCTGCGAGTACCAGCTGCCTTCGAACTGGCGCATCTCGCGGCGCAGGACCTCGTCGGAGGTGCGCGTGTTGCCCTTGAACACGATCCGGCGCACGTTGACGCGCGGGCCGGGCTGGACCTGGAAATTGATGGCGACGGTGCGCTTGTCGCGGTCCACGGCCGGGACCGGGTTCACCTGCGCGAACGCGTAGCCGATGTTGCCCAGCGTGTTGGTGATCGAATCGGAGGTCAGTTCCAGCAGCGCGCGCGAGAAGGTCTGGCCTTCACGCACGAACAGGCGCTTCTCGATCTCCTCCTTGGGCAGCACGGTGTCGCCGCTGACCTCGACGCCGGAGACGGTGTACGTCTCGCCCTCGGTGATGCCGGCGGTGATGAACATGTCGCGCTTGTCGGGGCTGATCGCGACCTGGATGCTCTCCTCGGCGAAGTCGATGTAGCCGCGGTCCAGGTAGTAGTTGCGCAGCTTCTCGCGGTCGCCCTCTAGCTTCTCGCGCGAGTACTGGTCGTCGCGGCGGTACCAGCTGAGCCAGTTGCTTTCCCTGGACTCCCAGTTGTCCAGGATCTCTTCCTGCTCAAACTTCTCGTTGCCGACCAGGTTGATGTGGCGGATCTTGGCGGCCTTGCCTTCGTCGATGGCCAGGGTCACGTCCACCCGGTTCCGGTCCAGGCGCGAGACCGTCGGCGTGATCGCCACGTTGTACTTGCCGCGGTTGTTGTACTGCCGGGTCAGTTCCTGGGTGACGCGGTCCAGGCTCAACCGGTCGAAGGTATTGCCCTCGGCCAGGCCGATGTCCGCGAGCCCCTTGGTCAGGTCCTCGGTCTTGAGGTCCTTGTTGCCGGTGAGGGTCAGCTTGTTGATCGCCGGCCGCTCCACCACGGTCACCACCAGCACGTTGCCCTGGCGGTCCAGGCGCACGTCCTCGAAGAAGCCGGTCTTGTACAGGGCGCGGATCGACTCGGCGGCGCGCGCCTGGGTCATGGTGTCGCCGCGTTCGACCGGCAGGTAGGTGAACAGGGTGCCGGCGCCGATGCGCTGCAGGCCGTCAACGCGGATGTCGCCGACGACGAAGCTGTCAGCGGCCAATTCAGCTGCCGGCTGCGCCTGGGCCGGCGCGATGCCGAAGGCGGCCTGCGGGTCGGTGGCCTGCTGCGTGGCCTGCTGCGCGGCGGTAGGCGAAACCGCGGCGGCGAGCGCGAGGGCGAGCAGGTGGCGGCGGGGGGCGCGCGGGTTCGGGCTGGGCGTCATCAATTCGATCCGGGGAGGGGGCAAGCCGTTGTGGCGGTGATGGCATCCGTCGGGCGCCGGTCATGGAAAAGGCCGGTTGGCTGCCACCAGCTGGGTTGGCAGCATCACCGGCCCGCACGACAGACCGCTAACGGACGAAGTTGTTCACGATGTCGTTGTAGAACGCCAGGCCCATCAGGCCGGCCAGGAGCGCAAGGCCGACATACTGCCCGGCGGCCATCGCACGTTCGCTTAACGGACTGCCTTTGACCAACTCGATAAGGTAATACAACAGGTGACCCCCGTCCAAGAGCGGGATCGGCAGCAGGTTGAGGATGCCGAGGCTCAGCGAGAGCAGGGCCAGCACGGTCAGGTACCAGGCCGGCCCGAGCTGTGCGTAGGCATTGGCGGTGCGCGCGATGGTCACCGGCCCACCCACCGTGTTCTGTACCGACACCTTGCCGGTGAAGGCGCGCCCGACCATGGCGAACAGTTGCTGTGTCTGGTACCAGCCCTCGCGCAGCGCGGCCGGGACCGCGGCCACGGGGCCGTAACGCTGCAAGGCGTCCTTCGGCGGCGCCTCGCTGCGCCCTTGCGGTGCGATGCCCAGGCGCCAGTAGGTGCCACCGGCGCCGTCGTCGGCACGTTCGGGGGCCAGCGGCAGCGCGTAGCGCTGGCCGTCGCGCTCGATCTCGATCATCGCCTTGCCGCCGCGCGCGCCCAGGGCCTGGACTTCGGGGCCGATATCGTCGAACCACTCGATCCGCCTGCCCGCCACGGCCAGCACGCGGTCGCCCTCGCGCAGCACCCCGGCGGCCGGGGTCTGCGCGGAGACGCGGCCGACGACCGGCGGCAGCAGGGCATGGCGCGGGGTCAGGCCGATGCGCCCCAGCAGCAGGCGCTCGTCCACCCCGTCGGGCAGCTGCGACAGGGGCAGCTGCCGCTGCGCCTGCCGGCCCTGCGCGTCGCGCACCCGCAACGGGACGTCGGCGCGATCCAGCGCCGCCGGCAGCAGCGCCATCTGCAGTTCGCCCCAGGTCGGCGTGGCGCGGTCGCCGACCGCCTCGATGCGGTCGCCGCGGCGCAGCCCGGCTTCGGCGGCGATGCCGTCGGCCGCGCCCACCACCGGGACATAGTCCGGCCGGCCCACCACGAACATCGCCCAGAGCAGAGCCACGCACAGCAGCAGGTTGGCCACCGGGCCGGCCAGCACGATGGCGATCCGCTGCCAGACGGTCTTGCGGTTGAAGGCCTCGTCGAGCCGGTCGGCCGGCACGTGCGCCTCGCGCTCGTCCAGCATCTTCACGTAGCCGCCCAGCGGGATCGCGGCGATCGCGTATTCGGTGCCGTCGCGGCCGCGGCGCATCCACAGCGGTTTGCCGAAGCCCACCGAGAACCGCAGCACGTGCACGCCGCAGCGCCGCGCCACCCAGTAATGGCCGAACTCGTGGAACGTGACCAGCACGCCCAGGCTCACGATGAGCCACCACACCGATCCGATGAATTCAGCCACTGTCGCTCCGCAATGCCGTGTCGCGATCCATGCGCGATTATCGGCCACCCGCGCGCTGGTGCGTGCCCGCGGCCATCGCCTGCTCCGCCAGGCGGCGGGCGTGCGCGTCCACGGCCAGCAGGTCGTCCAGGGAGCCGGCGCGGGCGCCCAGGGGCTGCGAGAGGACCTCATCGATCACGGCGGGAATGTCGAGGAAGCCGATCCGGCCCTGAAGAAACGCTGAAACCGCGGCTTCGTTCGCGGCGTTGAGCACGCCCGGCGCGTCCCCGCCGGCCTCGAGCGCACGGAAGGCCAGCGCCAGGCAGGGGAAGGCCTCCAGGTCGGGCGGCTCGAAGTCCAGCCGCCCGTGCGCGGCCAGGTCCAGCAGGCCTACGCCGGAGTCGATGCGCTGCGGCCACGCGAAGCCCACCGCCAGCGCGGTGCGCATGTCGGGCAGGCCGAGCTGGGCCAGCGTGGAGCCGTCGACGAACTCGACCAGCGAGTGGACCAGGCTCTGCGGATGCACCAGCACGTCGATGCGCGCCGCGGGCAGGCCGAACAGATGATGGGCTTCGATCACCTCGAGGCCCTTGTTCATCAGCGTGGCCGAGTCCACCGAGATCTTCGGCCCCATCGACCATTTCGGGTGGGCCACGGCCTGATCGGGCGTCACCGACCGCAGCGATGCCCGGCTGCGGCCGCGGAACGGGCCGCCGGAGGCGGTCAGCACGATGCGGCGCAGTGCGGCGTCGTCGCGCTGCGCCGGCAGGCATTGCAGGATCGCGTTGTGCTCGCTGTCGACCGGCAGGATGGTCGCGCCGCCTTCGCGCGCGGTGCGCAGCAGCAGTTCGCCTGCCAGCACCAGCGATTCCTTGTTGGCCAGCAGCAGGCGCTTGCCGGCACGCGCGGCCGCCAGCGTGGAAGGCAGGCCGGCCGCACCGACGATCGCCGCAACCACCGTGTCGCAGGCATCGCCGGCCGCCAGAGCCGCCAGCGCCTCCGCTCCCGCATGCGCCTGCGTCGGCAGGCCTGCGTCGCGCAGGCCGTCGCGGAGCCGCGCGTACAGCGCCGGATCGGCGATCACGGCGTGCGCCGGCGCGTGCTTCGCGCACAGCGCTACGAGATCGACGACGCGGCTGCCGGCCGCCAGCACGGTGGCGCGCAGCCGCTGCGGGTGGCGCGCAATGACATCCAGCGCCGAGGCGCCGATGGAACCGGTGGCGCCGAGCACGGCGACGCGCTGCTGCGGAGGCGTGGAGTTGGACATCGTGGATCGCGGCGGGGCGGGCAGGGCGGTTGGCACCGTGTCTTGACTCGGCGCAGTCAGAAGCCGGCCCAGAGCTTGCCCAGGGCGAACACCGGCAGCGCTGCCAGCACTGCGTCGATGCGGTCCAGGATCCCGCCGTGGCCGGGCAGGATGTCGCCCGAGTCCTTCACGCCGACGTGGCGCTTGAGCAGGCTCTCGAACAGGTCGCCCACCACCGACGCCAGGAACGTCGCCAGCGCCACGCCGATCAGCAGGGGCTGTTGCGCCAGCGTCGCGCCGGCGAACCAGCCCAGCACGGCGGCCGCGGCCAGCGCGCAGACCATGCCGCCGAGCAGCCCTTCCACGGTCTTGTTGGGGCTGATCCGCGGCGCGAGCTTGCGGCCCTTGAACAGCTTGCCGCCGAAGGCGCGCCCCGCGAAATAGGCGCCGGTATCGCCCGCCCACACGATCGCCAGGGCGACCAGCAGCCAGCGATGGCCGTTGGGCTGGGAGGCATGCAGCAGGGCCAGCGCACACCAGGCCGGTACCACCGCCAGGGTGCCGGCGGCCAGCTTGAAGACGCGGGCATGGGTGTCGTGGTCGGAGGCGAAGGTGTAGTGCTTCAGCCATAGGCAGGCGAGCAGCCACCACAGCACGCCCACCACGACCGACAGTTCAAACAGGACCAGGGTCCCGCCGCTGGCCGTGCGCGAGCCCCACGCCAGCGCGACCATCAGCGCCACGTTGGCCACCAGCAACATGGTGCGCGCCAGCGAATCGTCGATCTCGGCGAGCTTGAACCACTCCCACAGCCCCACCAGGAACAACGCCGCAGCCAGCGCGACCAGCCAGGGAGTGGGCAGCAGCAGGATGCCGGCCACGGCGAACGGCGTCATGGCCAAGGCGGTCAGTACGCGGGTCCGGGTCATGCGGGGGTGGTGTCCTGTGGTTGCGTGGTATCCGCCGGGTGCGACCCGGCCGCACGGACCTGGTCGCCGGTCAGCCCGAAGCGGCGCTCGCGGCCCGCGTAGTCGTCCAGCGCGCGTTGCAGTGTGGCCGCATCGAGGTCGGGCCACAACGTATCGGTGAACCACAGTTCGGTGTAGGCGAGCTGCCACAGCAGGAAGTTGCTGATCCGGTGGTCGCCGCCGGTGCGGATGAACAGGTCTGGGGCGGGCAGGTCCGCCAGGGCCACGCGCGCAGCCACCGCGGCTTCGTCAACGTCCGCCGGGCTGAGCCGTCCGGCCGCCACGTCATCGGCGATGGCGCGCGCCGCGCGTGCGATGTCCTGGCGGCCGCCGTAGCTGGCGGCGATCGCGAGCGTGAGCCTGCGGTTGGCGGCGGTCTGCGCCTCGGCGGAGGCCATGCGCTCCAGGATCGGCGGTGCGAAGCGTTCGCGCTCGCCGATGAAACGGATGCGCACGCCGCGGCGATGCAGTTCGCCCACCTCGCGCTCCAGCGCGCCCATGAACAGCTTCATGAGCCCGCCGACTTCCTCTTCGGGGCGGCCCCAGTTCTCGCTGGAGAACGCGAACAGGGTCAGCGCGGAGATCCCCCGCTCCAGGCAGAAGTCCACGCACACGTTGACCGCGCGCGCGCCGGCGCGGTGCCCGATGATGCGTGGCCGCTTGCGCAGCTTCGCCCAGCGGCCGTTGCCGTCCATGATGACGGCGAGGTGGGCGGGGACGCTCATGAAACGCGAACGCACGAAGGCGAACGGATCGCGGAGAGGGCAACGCACGCCGCGTTGCGACCCGCGCCTCCTGCCGTGCGACGCGCAGCGCTCCGGCACGCATCGTGCGTGCGAGCGCCCCGCGACCGCCGGTGCCTGATCCCCATCCCCGATGCCCGGACGTCAGACCGACATCAGTTCCTGTTCCTTGGCTTTCACCACCTCGTCCACGTCCTTGATCGCCGCGTCGGTGATCTTCTGGATCTCGTCCTCGCTGCGGCGCTCTTCGTCCTCGGTGATCTGCTTGTCCTTCAGCAGTTCCTTGATCTGGTGGTTGGCGTCGCGGCGGATGTTGCGGATCGCGACCTTGGTGTCCTCGCCCTCGCCGTGCACCACCTTGGACAGCTCCTTGCGGCGCTCTTCGGTCAGGGCGGGCAGGTTGAGTCGGATCGTGGTGCCGGCGGTGTTGGGGGTCAGGCCCAGGTCGGAAGCCAGGATCGCCTTCTCCACCGGGCCCACCATCTGCTTTTCCCACGGCGAGATGGTGAGCGTGCGCGCGTCGGTCACCGCCACGCTGGCGACCTGCGACAGGGGGGTGTCGGTGCCGTAGTAGTTGACCTTCAGGTGGTCCACCAGCGCGCTGGAAGCGCGGCCGGTACGCACCTTCACCAGCGAGTGGCGCAGCGCCTCGATGCTCTTGTGCATGCGCGCCTGCGCATCCTTCTTGATGTCGTTCACGCTCATGGCCCGCTCCGTTGCGAAAGTCAGCCGCCGGATTATACGGGCGGCTGGCGGCGGGGCGGCCGCTCAGGCGCGGGCGTGGACCAGGGTGCCGATGTCCTCGCCGCGCAGGATGCGCAGCAGCACGCCCGGCTGCGCCATGTCGAAGATGCGCAACGGCAGCGCCGCGTCGCGGCACAGCGCGAAGGCGGCGGTATCCATGACTTCCAGGTTGCGCGCGATCACCTCGTCGTAGGTCAGGTGCTCGAGCCTGACCGCGTCCGCGTTCTTCTTCGGGTCCTTGTCGTACACGCCGTCGACCTTGGTGGCCTTCAGCAGCAGGTCCGCACCGATCTCGATCGCCCGCAGCGCCGCGCCCGAGTCGGTCGTGAAGAACGGATTGCCGGTGCCGGCGGCGAAGATCACCAGCCGGCCCTTCTCGAGATGGCGGATGGCGCGGCGGCGGATGTAGTCCTCGCACACGTCGTTGATCTTCAGGGCGCTCATTACCCGCGCCTTGCCGCCCAGCTTCTCCAGCGCGTCCTGCATGGCCAGCGCGTTGATCACCGTGGCGAGCATGCCCATCTGGTCGCCCGTCACCCGGTCCATGCCGCCGGCGGCAAGGCCCGCGCCGCGGAAGATGTTGCCGCCGCCGATCACCAGCGCGATCTCGGCGCCGGCCTCGCGCACTTCGGTGACCTCGCGCGCCAGGCGATGCAGCACCTTGGGGTCGATGCCGTAGTCCTCGTCGCCCATCAGGGCCTCGCCGGAGATCTTCAGCAGGACGCGTTTGTAGGCGAGATCGGTCATCGAGGGGCTCCGTTGGGCGGCGCAAAGTCTATCCGAACCCGACGGTGCGCCCCGGAAACGAAAGAACCCGCGCCGTGGCGCGGGTTCCGGTGTTCCGAACGGGCTGCGGAATCAGGCCAGGCCGGCCTGCTTCATCACTTCGGCGGCGAAATCGTCTTCCTTCTTCTCGATGCCTTCGCCCACCGCGAGGCGCACGAACGACACCACTTCGGCGTTGCCGGCGGCCTTCAGCGCGGCCTCGACGGTCTGGTTGGTGTCCAGCACGTACGGCTGGCCGGTGAGGGTGACTTCGCTGACGGTCTTGCTGACCTTGCCGGAGATCATCTTTTCCAGGATTTCCTGCGGCTTGCCGGAATCCTTGACCTGGGCCAGGGCGATTTCCTTCTCGCGCGCCACGAACTCGGCCGGCACGTGCGCGGGCGAGATGTACGGAGGGTTCATCGCGGCGATGTGCATCGCCAGGCCGCGCGCCAGGGCATCCCGATCGGAGCCGGCGTTGCCGCCCTTGACCTCGACCAGCACGCCGATGCGGCCGCCGTGCACGTAGGCGCCGATGGTGTTGGCGTCGCTTTCCATGCGCGCCATGCGGCGCACCTGCACGTTCTCGCCGACCTTGGCGATCACCGCGGCGCGGGCTTCCTCGACGGTCTCGCCGGAGGCGACCTTGGTGGCCTTCAGCGCTTCCACGTCGCTGGCCTGCAGCGCCGCGTTGGCCACCGCCTCGACGAAGCCCAGGAAGTTCGCGTCCTTGGCGACGAAGTCGGTTTCGGAGTTGATCTCGACCAGCACCGCCTTGCCGGCGTCCTGCGCCATCGCGATGCGGCCTTCGGCGGCGACGCGGTCGGCCTTCTTGTCGGCCTTGGCCAGGCCGGTCTTGCGCAGCCAGTCGGCCGCGGCCTCGATGTCGCCGTTGTTCTCGGTGAGCGCCTTCTTGCACTCCATCATGCCTGCGCCGGTGCGTTCGCGCAGTTCCTTGACCATGGAAGCGGTGATGTCTGCCATTGCTTGAACCTCGGAAAAAATGCGGGTAGGGCGGGTGTTCACCCGCCTAGCGTTCGATTCGGGATTCCGTAGCCCCGCATCGCGGGATGGCGGGCCGGGGCCCGCCCTACGACGGCCGCGCAGGATCGCGCGGCCTGGTTGCGTGCCGATGACGCGCGGCGGCGGTTAGCCGGCCGGCGTGTCCTCGGACGACACGGTCTCGCCAGGCGCGGCGTCGGCGGCGGGCGCATCGCCATTGGCCGCGGCCTTCTTGGCCGGGGCCTTGCGGGCCGGCTTGCCGTTGCCTTCGCCGGCGAAGTCTTCCTCGCGCACGCTGGCGGCCTGCGGCGCGGCGGCCTTGCCTTCCAGCACGGCGTCGGCGGCGGCGCGTGCGTACAGCTGCACGGCGCGGATCGCGTCGTCGTTGCCGGGGATGGCGTAGTCGACCAGCGCCGGGTCGTAGTTGGTGTCGACCACCGCGATCACCGGGATGCCGAGCTTCTTGGCTTCCTTGATGGCGATGTCTTCATGGCCGATGTCGATCACGAACAGCGCGTCGGGCAGGCGGTTCATCTCCTTGATGCCGCCAAGGCTCGCCTCGAGCTTCTCGCGCTCGCGGCGCAGGCCCAGCACTTCGTGCTTGACCAGCTTCTGGAAGCTGCCGTCGGTCTCGCCGGCCTCGAGTTCCTTCAGGCGCGACACCGACTTCTTCACCGTGGCGAAGTTGGTGAGCGTGCCGCCCAGCCAGCGCTGGGTCATGTACGGCATGCCGCAGCGGTCGGCTTCTTCCTTGATCGCGTCGCGCGCGCTGCGCTTGGTGCCCACGAACAGGATGATGCCGCGCTTCTGCGCGATGCCCGAGATGAAGTTCATGGCGTCGCCGAACAGCGGCACCGTCTTCTCGAGGTTGATGATGTGGATCTTGCCGCGGGCGCCGAAGATGTAGGGCGCCATCTTGGGGTTCCAGTAGCGCGTCTGGTGGCCGAAATGGACGCCGGCTTCCAGCATCTGGCGCATGGTGATCTGGGGCATTGCGTGGTGACTCCGATAGGGGAACCTGCCGCCCGGGATAGGTTGGGGCGGTCCGCCACGCATGCGCATGCACGCGGGACGATCGGTTCCGGGGTTGGGCCTCCCTGCCGCTCCGTGTCCAGATCCGTTGCCTGTGGAAGGCGCGGGACACCCCGGCACGGGGGGTTGCGGCAGGTGTGGATTCGACCGCGTGGCCGGCGATGGCAGGCCATGCTGCGCCCGTCGTGGGCGGCCCCGGACCGGATGTTGGACCCGGTGGGGCGCGACATGGTAGTGGAATCAGCCACTTGGGGCAACCGGGCTGGCGCGCCGGGCCGGTTGTCAGCCACGCAGGCGGGCGATCAGCGCCTGCGCTGCCGCCGGGTTGCGTTCCTTGGCGGCGCTGATGAAGAACACGAACACGTCGCGCCGCCGCGCCGGGGGAGCCGGTGCCCGGGACACCCGGGGCAGGTCCGCGGGCTCGCCGCCCGAGGCCCAGGTCCGGGCGCGCGCTGCCCAGGCGTCGAGTTCGCCGGCCGGGTAGCCCGTGGGCACGCCCGCCCGCGCCCGCATCAGGCGCGCGTAGACGAAGTCGGCCGTGCCGTCCGCGTACGAAGGATGCTCGTCGGAGTCGGTGAACACGCAGGCGATCCCCTGCGCGCGCGCCAGCGCCACGAAGTCCGGATCGATGAAGTCCGGATCGCGCACGTCCAACACGTGGCGCAGCGGCCGGCCGTCCCAGGCCTTGGGCAGCAGGCCCACGAACTCGGCGAAGCTGTCCGGGGCCAGGCGCTGCCCGCGGTCGAACTGCCACAGCAGCGGACCCAGGCGGTCCCCCAGCTCGGCGATGCCGCCGACGAAATCCTCGACCTGGGCGCCGGTCCTGCCGAGCTGGCGCGACTGCATGATCCGCATCGGCGCCTTGGCCGAGAACACGAACCCCGGCGGTGTCTGCTCGCGCCACTTCGCGTAGGTGGCCGGCTTCTGCGCACCGTAGTAGGTGCCGTTGATCTCGATGGCCGAGACCCGCCGGCTGGCGTACTCCAGCTCGCGGCGTTGCACCAGTCCCTTCGGATAGAAGTTGTCGCGCCACGGCGCGTACACCCAGCCGCCGATGCCGACGCGGATGCCGTCGATGGCGGCCGCCGGCGCGTCGTCCCGGGGTTCGGTGGATGAGGCCGGTGCGTCATCACGCGAGGTGGCCTGCCCGGTCATGCAAAGTATCCCTGCGGCCCGCGCGATTGCGGTGGCAGGATAGCGCGGCCGAGGCGCGGCGCCGGATTGCAGGCCGCCTGCCGGAAACGACCATCCAGGGGACGTGGTTGTCATGAGTCGCGATGAACGCACCATCCGCGCCACAGAGCTGAAGGTGGGCATGTACGTGTGCCGCCTGGATCGCGACTGGCTGGGCACGCCTTTTCCCCTGCAGGGCGTGCGGATCCGGGATGCCGCGGACATCGCGCTGGTGTCGCGCTATGCGGACGAGGTGGTGATCGACATCGAGCGCGGGCGCGCCGCATGGGCGGCGCCCCCCGAGACCCGACCGGGCCGAACGCCTGGCGAGATCGAAGCGATGCAGGGGCAGCAGGCGCACGCCGACTCGGTGGGCATCGAGGAAGAAGTCCCACAGGCGCGGGAAGCGCAGCGCCAGGTCGCCGAATTCGCCAAGGCGCTGCTCGACGACGTCCGCAGCGGCGTGCCGATCTCGCACGAGCGCGTCCGCGGCGCGGTAGCGCCGATGGTGCAGAGCATCCTGCGCAACGCCGACGCCTTCATGTGGCTGGAAACCCTGCGCGAGCGCGGCGGCTACGACTACGGGCATGCGCTGAACTGCAGCGCCCTGCTGGCCATGTTCGGGCGCCACGTGGGCTTTCCCCAGGACATCCTGCTGGACATGGCCGGCGGCGGGCTGTTGCTGGACGTGGGCAAGCTCCGCGTACCGGACGGCCTGCTGGACCGCCCCGGCCCGCTGGACGCGGACGAACAGGTGCAGGCCCGCGGGCACGTCGAACATTCGCTGGCGATCGTGGACGAGGATCCGCAGACCCCGCTGCACGTACGCGACATGATCGCCGGCCACCACGAGCGGCACGACGGCAGCGGCTACCCGCGCGGCCTGGCGGGCAACGAGATCCCGCTGCTGGCGCGGATCGCGGGGATGATCGACGCCTACGACGCGATGAGCAGCGACCGCGCCCATCGCCGTGGCGTGGCGCGCCACGAGGCCCTGCAGGAGCTCTATCGCCTGCGCGGCGGCCTGTTCGCGGCGGAGATGGTGGAACAGTTCCTGCAGTGCATGGGGGTGTATCCGACCGGTTCGCTGGTCGAGCTGAACAGCGGCGAGGTGGGGGTGGTGATGGGCCAGAACATGGCACGCCGGTTGCGGCCCAAGGTCATGGTGCTAACCGATCCGGACAAGCGCCTGACCGGCCACTTCCGCATGCTCGACCTGATGATGCAGGGCGAAGGCGCGGACGCGCCGGTGGAGATCGTGGGCATCCTGCCGCCGGGCGCACACGGACTCGATCCGGTGCGGCTGTTCCTGTGAACGCTGAGCGCGCCACGCCCGGGTCGCGCCGGGTCGCGCAGTTCGCCCGGCTGCAGGACGCGATCGATTCCTCGGTGGCCGCGCGGCTCACGCTGGGGCTGCTGGTCGTGCGCGTGAGGCGGCTGCGCAACACCAGCCACCTGCTGGGCTACGACACCGGCGAGGCGCTGGTGGAGGCCATCCATGCGCTGCTGGAAGGCGGGCTGCGCGAAGGCGACGCGCTGTGGCGCACGGGCGAAGACGAATTCGCCGTGTGCCTGCCCGACCTGCACGATCGCAACCATGCTGCGCTGGCGGCGTCCAAGTTCTCGCGCCTTCTCTCCGCGCCGCTGCGCGTGGCGGGACATTCGGTGATGCCGGTGGTCAGCATCGGCGTGGCCACCGCGCCGGAGGACACCCGCGACGCGCATGCGCTTTACCGCTATGCAGACATCGCATCCGACCATGCCAGCCCCGGCGAGGAGCGCCACGCGTTCTACGCGGCCCCGGCCAACGCGCCGCTGTTCGATGCCGGCGAGCTCGGCGAGGCGCTGGCAGGCAACCAGCTGCAGCTGCACCTGCAGCGCATCCTGTCGCTGGGGCAGGCCGGGCCCGAACGTTACGAGGCGCTGGCCCGCTGGCAGCACCCGCGCCTGGGCGCGATCCGGCCTGATGTCTTCGTGCGCGTCGCCGAACAGGCGGGCCTGATCGGGGACCTGACGCGCTGGAGCCTGAACGTGGGGCTGCGCCACGCATTCGAATCCGCCGCGCGCGGCGCGCCGTTTTCCATCTCCGTGAACATCGCGGTGGACGCGCTGCGCCTGCCGGGCTTCACGGAGCAGGTCACCGACCTGCTGGCGTTCTGGAACGTGCCGCCCGAGCGCCTGGTGCTGGAAGTGACCGAAAGCGCGCTGATGACCGACGCCGCCGGCAGCGCGCGCATCCTCGGCAGGCTGCGCGATGCGGGCGTGGGCGTGGCCATCGACGACTTCGGCACCGGCTACTCGTCCATGGCCTACCTGCGTCGGCTTCCCGCCAACGAACTGAAGATCGATCGCAGTTTCGTGAGCGACATGCTGGCGGACGTGCGCGCGCGCAAGCTGGTGGGTTCCATGATCGACGTGTCGCACCACCTCGACATGACCGCCGTCGCCGAAGGCGTCGAGGACGCCGACACCCTGGCGCTGCTGCGCGCGATGGGGTGCGACCACGCGCAGGGCTTCCACATCGCACGCCCGGCGCCGCCGCACCTCGCGATCGGGGGCGGCGACGCCTAGCCTTGCGCGCCGCGTTCAGCGGATCGGTTCGTCCAGCATGAGCTGCCGCGCGAAGCGCACCGGCGGCGCGCCGTAGGACAGCACCTTGTCGTGGTACTGCTTGAGGTCGAACCTGTCGCCGAGCCTGGCTTCCCACGTCTTGCGCGTGTCGAAGTGTTCCTGCGCGCCCACGAAGTAGGTGGCCAGCTGGCCGGACGACAGCTGCGCGCGCACCCATTTGCCCTCGGCCTCGCGTTCCTGCTGGAAGGTCTGCTTCACCATCAGGTCCATGGCCTGTTGCTTGGTCCAGTTCTCCACGTGCAGGCCCTGGTCCAGGATCGCGTTGGCCACCGCGCGCGCGTAGAACTTCAGCTGCATCAGGCGGAACAGCGGGTCGCTGTCCAGGTAACCGGCATCGGCCATCACCCGTTCGGTATAGACCGCCCAGCCTTCGGCGAACACGCCCGAGCGCAGCACCGCGCGCAGCGTGGAGGGGAACTTGGCCGAATGCACGCCTTCCAGGTAATGGCCGGGCA
The DNA here is from genome assembly GCA_964425695.1 of uncultured Pseudoxanthomonas sp. GTDB lineage: Bacteria > Pseudomonadota > Gammaproteobacteria > Xanthomonadales > Xanthomonadaceae > JAKPBU01. Next base: position 29,290 of record CAYRNF010000018.1, on the reverse strand, counting down.
TCGCTTCGTGGATGGTGAGCACGTGGATCATGCGCTTGTTGTATTCGCGCAGGAACGAGTCCACCTGCGTCTCCGTCCAGTCTTCCGGAATCGGCGAGATCGCGTAGTACGTGTCCAGCCCCTTGTCTAGCGGGCCGGGCGAGTCGCAGTACGCGACCGAGAAGCCGCGCTGGAATTCCGGCATCAGGATGATCTTCACCGGGTCGTCCGGTACCGTCACCAGGTCCTTCGCGCGGGTGAACTTGGTCGCCACGTCGAGCGTGTACTTGGCGAAGTCCACCACTTCGTCGCGGCGGGGCTTGTCCGCGTAGGCCAGTTCCAGCGCGGCCTCGATCGCCGCCTGCTGCTGGTCCGGCGTGGGGGCATCGGGCAGCGCCGGCGCGCCGGGCCTGTCCTTCAGCACCGTCTGCGCCACCTGGTACATCTGCGCACGCACGCGTTCGAGCTCGGCCTGCGCGCGCTGCTTGATGTCCGCGCGGGTCAGCGAAGAGTTCAGCGAGAACTTCAGCTTCTGGTCGTAGAGCGCCGCGCCGATGCGGAACTCGCCCTTGGCGTTGGGCACCAGGGTGCCGTCGAGCCAGGCCTGGTGCTCGTCCACCGCCTTGCGCAGCGTGGCGATCGCGGCCTCCAGGCGCGCGCGCTCCTCGCCCTGCAGCTGCGCAAGGTTGGGGGTGATGAAGGTGTCGATCAGGCTCAGCACGCCCTTGTTCTGCTTGGCCACCGTTTCGGCGTGGGTCCTGGGCACGCGCGCCGGATGCAGGTTCGCGCGGGCCTGCGCCAGCAGCGCGGGGATCTTCTCCATGCGCGCGGTGGCGGACTTCAGGCGTTGCGGCAGCGGCGCGAACTCGCGCGCCATCAGGTTGTAGATCGCGCCGCCGGCGAGCCCGCTGTACACCTGCGGATCCCACGCCCAGCTCTGGAAGGTCTCCAGGTCCCAGATCGCGCCTTCCAGGGCGTTGCGCAGGATCAGCGCGTCCACCTGGTTCTCGCGCGACAGCGCGCCGGCGTCGATCCTGCCCAGTTCGGCCAGCATCGCCTTGCTCCAGTCCAGCGTCTTGCGGCGGCCGGCTTCGCTCAGGTCGTCGAGCTGCGCGTCGTGGCGGTGGTCGCCGATCTGCGTGGCCGCCACCGGGCTCAGTGCCAGGCCTTCATCCAGGTAGCGCTTGGACAGCGCGGCGAACGCGGCGTCGGCCTGCGTCGTTGCCGCAGCGGCGCCGGTGGGTGCGTCGTCGCGGGCGGCGGGTGCCTGCGACGCCGGCTGGCACGCGGCCAGGCTGGCAGTCATTAGGGCGATGGCGAGCGTGTGCAGACGCATGCGCAAGGTCTCCGGGAAGGGAGCGGCAGCATACCTTCGCGTGCACCACGGCCGCCTGGACGGGCGCCCGGTGCGCCGGGCTAGACTTCGCGTCCCCAAGCCAACGCAACCGGCGACCCATGACGCATCACCAAGGCAGCTGCCACTGCGGCCGGATCGCATTCACCCTGCAGGGCGAGATCGGCGAAGTCATCGACTGCAACTGCTCGATGTGCCGCCGCAGGGGCGCGCTGCTGGCCGCGTTTCCGCGCGACGCGCTGACCCTGGCCACGCCCGCGTCCGACATGGGCACCTACCGGTTTAACCGCCACCTGATCGAGCACCATTTCTGCACGGTCTGCGGCGTGGCGCCTTTCAGCGAAGGCAAGGGCGGCGACGGCAGCGCCATGACCATGGTCAACGTGCGTTGCCTGGATGGCGTGGACCTGGCGGCGCTGAAGATCCTGCCCTTCGATGGAGCCAGCTACTGACGCACGCGCGCGGCGCCCGCGCGCCGGCGCGTCATTCGTCCTCGGCTTCGAATTCCACCATCACGTCCAGGTCGAAGGCGAGTGCCTCGGCGGCCTCGCGGACCTTGCGCGCGGTGGACTCGTTGGGGGCGTCGACCTCGATGACGTGGAAGCCGGGGCCCTGGTCGTCCACCAGGCCGGCGGAGCTGGAATCGTCGTCGTCCATGTGCGGCATCAGGTCCTGGATTTCCTCCACGTGCTCGATGCCTTCGAGGCTCTGCAGCAGGTTGATGATCGCGCGGGTCTGATCCTGGTTACCGGTCACGCGCATCCGCAGCATCGGCATGGCACAGCTCTCTTCGTGGGGGAGGCCGCAGGCTAGGGCGATGCGGGCTAAGCGTGCGTGATGACGCGATGCGCAACGCGCTGCCGTGCGCGAAGGCGACAGCCGCGACGGCGTGCCACGGCCGGCGCGACGCGGCGTGCCGCGGCGTGGCCGCGCGCTGCGACGCGCACGCGCTGTCGCGCATCGCCGATAGAATCGCGCGATGACCGCAAATCCACCGGATCCGCACGTGAGCCCTGCACAGCGCCTGCGCTCGATCCTGGGCGGCTCGGCCGGCAACCTGGTGGAGTGGTACGACTGGTACGCGTACGCCGCCTTCTCGCTGTACTTCGCCAAGGCGTTCTTCCCGAAGGGCGACACCACCGCGCAGCTGCTCAACACCGCGGCGATCTTCGCGGTGGGGTTCCTGATGCGCCCGCTCGGCGCATGGCTGCTGGGACGCTATGCCGACCGGCATGGCCGCCGCGCCGCGCTGATGCTGTCGGTGACGATGATGTGCGGCGGTTCGCTGATGATCGCGCTGACGCCCGGCTACGCCAGCATCGGCGTGGCCGCGCCGGTGCTGCTGATCGTGGCGCGCCTGCTGCAGGGCCTGAGCGTGGGCGGCGAGTACGGGGCGTCGGCCACGTACCTCAGCGAAATGGCGACCCGCGCGCACCGCGGCTTCTGGTCGAGCTTCCAGTACGTGACGCTGGTGATGGGACACCTGCTGGCGCTGGGCGTGCTGATCGCACTGCAGCAGTGGCTGCTCACGCCGGAGCAGCTGGAGGCATGGGGCTGGCGCATCCCGTTCGCGATCGGCGCCGTGGCCGCGGTCAGCGTGCTGTGGCTGCGCAGGAACATGGCGGAAACCGCGTCGTTCGCCACCGGCGGGCGCGACGCGGGTCCGCATGGCCAGCAGCGCCAGGGCACCCTGCGCGAACTGTCGAAGCATCCGCGCGCGGTGCTCGCGGTCATGGGCCTGACCATGGGCGGCACGCTGGCGTTCTATACGTACACCACGTACGTGCACAAGTTCCTGGTCAACAGCGCCGGCATCGACAAGCAGACCGCATCGCTGGTGAATGCGGCCACGCTGTTCGTGTACATGCTGATGCAGCCGCTGGTGGGCGCGCTGTCCGACCGGATCGGGCGGCGGCCGGTGCTGATCGCCTTCGGCGTGCTCGGCACGCTGCTGACGGTTCCGATCCTGTCGTCGCTGCAGCACGTGGAGACCGGCGTGCAGGCGTTCTGGTTGATCCTGGGCGCGTTGGCGATCGTGTCCGGCTACACCTCGATCAACGCGGTGGTGAAGGCGGAGCTGTTCCCGGTGGAGATCCGCGCGCTGGGCGTGGCGCTGCCGTATGCGCTGACGGTTGCGGTGTTCGGCGGAACGGCGGAGTACGTGGCGCTGTGGTTCAAGTCGATCGGGTACGAGTCCGGGTTCTACTGGTACGTGACGGCGTGTATCGCGTGTTCGCTCGGGGTGTATGTGTGGATGCCGGATACGCGGGCGACGTCGTTGATCGACAAGGATGCGTAAGGCGGGTTCGGACCCGCGTGCGGGGTTCTGTCGGCCGCCTCACCGAAGGTCGAGATCCTTCGCCGGTGAGGGCGGTCGGTTTTGATCCTGTGGGCGCATCCGATCGCCGGAACGACGACGGCGAGTTGGCACCCGCCCACCATCACGCCTTCGCTTCGGGCTTCGCAGTCGGATCCCGCGTCGGCAGCGGCACGTTGCACAGGTCGATATGGCCCGCGGGGATGCTGTAGAAATCGTCCACCCGGTTGCGGCGCGCTTCGGTAGCGTCGCGGAAGGCCTGGCTGTCGGTGCGCAGCACCTGGATAGGGGTGCGTTCGGCTTCGGGCACCTCGCTGGCCAGGCGGATCGACCTGATCGTGGTGCGCCGGCCCGCGTCTTCGTACATGCCCATCGGCGCGGGTCCGCGCGGCAGGCCGCTGAGCAGTTCCATGCCCTGGATCACGCGTCCCACCGAACTGAGCTGCCGGTCGAGTGCGCGTGGCGCCTGGCCGATCACCACGTAGAGTTCGGCGCCGATGCTGCTGTCGGGCGGATTGCCGCGGCCCGCGCCGACCATGCCATAGCAGTGCGCCATCCACAGCTTGCCGGCCTTCGGATCGCGCGCCGCGGGGAAACCGTCCACGAAACCGACCTCCGGCGCCCAGCCGTCCATGTCGGGCAGCTTGTCGAAGGCAACGCCGGCCGCGTCGCGGGTGAACTCGGCAGGCAGTTTCTGCCGGGTACCGGCCGGATGCGCCCTGCGCTTGCTGGCGTCTTCGGCATCCGCGTCGGGATCGCCGAACTGGGCGACGAAGTTGTCCTGCACGCGGTAGACGCTCAGGCCGTCCCAGAACCCGCCCTTGGCCATGGTGCGGATGTTGGCCACGTGCTCGGGCGCGAAGCCGGGAGCCAGTTCGATCACCACGCGTCCGCCGGCCAGGTCCATGTACAGCGTGTCGTCCGGATCCGGGGTGCGCCAGTCGCTGTCCGGCGCGGCGTCGATGATCTCCTTGGCCGACTTGCGCTTGGCGGCGCCGGCGGAATCGTCCGCCGTGGCGGGCAGGGCGACCAGACAGGCCAGCAACAGGGCAACGCGCATGGGAACTCCGGCCGCAACAGGACCGGCGCAGTCTAGTACAGGCCCGGTGGCGGGCAGGGGCACCGCGCCGAAGTTCCGGAATGGGAAGCCGGTCACGTCGGGCAGCCGCTTCCAACGCTGCTTTAACGCCCGGGTTAACGCTTTCTGTGCGCTGGGCCTGTTCCACTCGGTGCCGGGGATCCGACTCGACATGAAGGGAGGCAAGACACGATGCGTCGTACGAAAATCCTGATCGCCGGACTGGGCGTGAGCCTGCTGCTGGCGGCGTCGTTCGCGGCCACGGCCAGCTGGCAGGGCACCTGGAGCTACTACAGCGACGAGGGCGTGCTGGTAGGCCAGTGGACGGCAGGCTGTGGCGCGGCCGACGGACGCTGGGGCCAGGTCACGGACAATCGCTCCTTCACCCAGGGCTGCGCGGTCAGCGAATAGCGGCCAGCGACCCGTTGCATCCAAGGCCCCGCCCGCGCGGGGCCTTTTTGTTGCCCGCGGTGCGGCGCGGATGACTACTGGCATATTCGCTATATCGAAGTCAGTGATAGTGTTGCCTCCAACCTAGGCAACCAGCGGGGGCGGCCCATGCCCGACACCGAATCCCACCTGCGCAAGTTCCACAAGGAACTCAGCGCCGGCACGGTTTCGCTGGTGCTGCTGGCCGTGGTCGCCGCGGCGCGCGAGCCGATGTACGGCTATCAGATCGCCAAGCGCCTGGAGCAGCTGGGGCAGGGCGTGCTGGCCGGCAAGCAGAGCGCGCTGTATCCGGTGCTGCGCAACCTCGAGGGCGCCGGCCTGCTCGAGAGCTTCGTCGAACCTTCCACCAGCGGCCCGCCGCGCCGCTACTACCGCGCCACGCCGCTGGGCCGCCTGGTCCTGGGCGAATGGGCCAGCGCGTGGCGGCATACCCGCGACTCCGTCGACACCGTGCTGGCCGACCTGCTCGGCAGCCGCGCACCTGCCAAGGGGACATCCACATGACCGCCGCGCTGCCCACCACCATTCCCCAGTACCTGGACCGCCTGCGCGCCGCGCTGGCCGATGCCGACCCCGCGCTGGTGCAGGACGCGCTGTACGACGCGGAGGAATACCTGCGCTCGGAGCTGTCGGAAAACCCGGGCAGGTCGGAAGCCGAGGTCATCGCCGCGGTGGCGTCCAGCTACGGCGCCCCCGACGAAGTGGCCGACATCTATCGCGAGACCGAGGCACGGGTGCAGACCGCGCTGAGGCCGCCGGCGCCGCGCAGGCGCAGCTCCGCGCTCGGACGGTTCTTCGGCGTGGCCGCCGACCCGCGTACCTATGCCTCGCTGTTCTACATGGTGCTGGCGCTGGCCACCGGCATCTTCTACTTCACGTGGGTCGTGGGCGGGCTGTCGCTGTCGCTGGGCCTGGCGGTCACCATCATCGGCATCCCGCTTCTGATCCTGTTCTTCGGCAGCGTGCGCGTGCTGTCGCTGGTGGAAGGACGGCTGGTGGAAGTGATGCTGGGCGAACGCATGCCTAGGCGCCCGCTGTACGCCAACCGCGACCGGCCGGTGATGGAGCGGATCAAGGAACTGTTCACCGATCCGCGCATGTGGAGCACGCTGCTGTACTTCCTGCTGATGCTGCCGCTGGGCATCGTGTACTTCACCATCGCGGTGACCGGCATCGCCACGTCCGTGGGCCTGGTGGGCGGGCCGCTCGCGGTACTCATGGGCTTCGGGGGCCACCTGTTCATCGGCGGCGTGGACGTGCTGACGGAGAGCGGCTGGTGGTGGACCTGGCCGCTGGTGATCCTGGCAGGCGTGCTGCTGCTGTTCGTCACCCTGCACGTCGCGCGCGGCCTGGGCCGCCTGCATGCGCAGCTGGCCAAGCGCCTGCTGGTGCAGGCGGGGCAGGAGTCGTGAAGACAGTCGGGCCAGGCGGGCACATGCGGGCTGTGCCGCACGTTTGTCGTCTGCCGCGCTGGGGGCGCGTCGCGGTCGGTGCGCCTTCCTGCGGCAGGCGAAGAGAAGATGGCGCGGCCGCGCGCCTAGCGCATCGCGTCCCGCCATGGCCCCGACGCGGCAGGGCGAACGGACCTGCCCGCGCTGCGCGGTGCACACGCGACCCGTGCCGCGCGCAGGTGGCCTGCGCTCAGCGCGCGCCGGCGTGCCTGGCGATGAAGGCCTTGACCTCGGGATACACCTGAGTGCGCCAGCGGCGCCCGCTGAAGATGCCGTAGTGGCCGGCCCCGGCGACGGTGAGGTGCTGCCGGTCGGCGTGGGGCACGCCGTGGCATAGCGCGTGCGCGGCGCGGGTCTGGCCTGCGCCGGAGATGTCGTCCAGCTCGCCTTCGATGGTCAGGATCGCGGTGCGCGTGATCCTGGACGGATCCACCTTCTCGCCGCGCACCGTCCATTGGCCGCGCGGCAGCAGGTGCTGCTGGAAGACCACGCGGACGGTGTCCAGGTAGTAGCGCGCCGGCATGTCGAGCACGGCGTTGTACTCGTCGTAGAACCTGCGGTGCGATTCGGCGGTATCCAGGTCGCCCTTGATCAGGTCCTGGTAGAAGTCCCAGTGCGACATGAAGTGGCGCTCGGGATTCATCGCCATGAATCCCGCGTGCTGCAGGAAGCCGGGATACACGCTGCGCCCGCGGCCCGGATAGTTGGCGGGGACGGTATGGATCACGTTGGTCTCGAACCACCACAGCGGTTTCTGCGTGGCCAGGTCGTTGACCGAGGTGGGCGATTCGCGCGTGTCGATCGGCCCGCCCATCATCACCAGCGAGCGCGGCGTGTCCTCGCCGCGCGCGGCCATCAGCGACACCGCCGCCAGCACCGGAACCGTGGGCTGGCACACGCTCACCACGTGCAGGTCCTTCGCGCCGATGTGGCGGATGAAGTCCTCCACGTAGGACACGTAGTCGTCCAGCGAGAAGTCGCCCTGGTCCTTGGCGACCATGCGCGCGTCCACCCAGTCGGTGATGTACACCTTGTGGTCGCGCAGCAGGGTCTTCACCGTGTCGCGCAGCAGCGTGGCGTGGTGCCCGGACAGGGGCGCCACCACCAGCACGGCCGGATCGTCCTTCAGCTCGCCCAGGTCGCCCGCGTCGTCGCTGTAGCGCTTGAAGCGCAGCAGGCGGCAGAAGGGCTTGGCCAGGATCTCGCGTTCCACCACCGGGTAGGTGCGGCCGCCGGATTCCACCTCGTGGATCTCGAAGGCCGGCTTCTCGTAATCCTTGCCGAGCCGGTACAGCAGTTCGTAGCCGGCGGCCACGCGCTGCGATCCCGGCACCGCCGACAGCCAGCTGCCCGGCGCCGAGAACGCACGCGACCCGGCCTCGGCCCAGTAGGTGACCGGTGCCATCCAGGCGCGCATGAGTTCGTGGTACTGGTACAGGAGCATGGGAGATCCCGGTGGATGCTGCGCCGCAGCATACCGGAAGGGGCCTGGTATCGTCTGAACCCGCGTCCGGCCCGGATCGCCAACAGCGCCGTCGCACGCCATCGTCGTGGTGGCAGCGCGTGGCTTCAGGCGATGCGCCGCGGCCGCGCGTTTCCCGCCCACAGGGCCGTGCGTCCTGCCGCCTCGGGCCGCCGCCTTGCGGATCTTGCCCGCTATTCCAGTTCCGTGGCGCTGTCCGCCAGCGCCGGCGACAGCCAGCAGTGGGAACCCAACCGGCGGAAGCCCAGCGACTGGAAGCGGCGCGCGTAGAAGCCGGCGCTGCGCCCGTGGAACTGGTCTTCGTCGCCTTCTGCCGAGTCGCGCGCGGTGAAGGTTTCCAGGAACGCCACGCCGCCGCACAGCGCGGCCAGACCGGGCAGGCCGCGGTCGAGTTCGCGCGTGGGCAGGTAGTGCAGCACGTCGCTGCACACCAGCAGGTCGGCGGGCGGGCAGGGACGCAGCGCGTCGAAATCGCCGAAGCGGGCGAAATGCACGTTGCGGCTGCCGCCGTAGCGGCGCACCGCGTACTGGCTGGCGTCGAAGCCCAGGTAGCTCGCCTTGGGCCGCAGCTTGCGCAGCGGTGCGCGCCAGGCGCCCTCGCCGCAGCCGATGTCCAGCACCGTGCGCAGCGGGCGCTCCAGGTGGTATTCGGCGGTGGCCACGGCCAGCGCGACCTTGCGCGCCAGGCGCTGGCGGTCGCCGATGCCGCCTTCGCGGTACCAGCGCTGGAAATACTCTGCGTCGTAGGTCTTGCCCATGCCGCCATTGTAGGAGCGGCGTGGGCGCGCGTTGTGCCGGACAGCGCCGCGGGCCGCGGGCGTTGCCGCGGCACATGGCGACTTCGCGCCATGGCCCTCGCGTCGTCCCGCAAGCGATCGCGGCTGAAGCCGCTGCTGGGCCGCGGTCAGGGGGTGTCGATCATCAGCGAGGTCATGGAGATCGCGCCGCGCACGTCGTCGTTGAAGACCGTCACCTGGTCGCCGCGGCGGCCGTTGGCCAGCGCGTACAGCAGCGGCAGGTAGTGCTCGGGCGTGGGGACCGCGTTGCGCGCGTCCGGCAGGCCGGGGAAGTCGATCAACGCGCGGTGCCGGCCGTCGCGGATCAGGCCGGCGACGGTGTCGTGGAAGCGCACCGCCCACGCGTGCGCGGCGGTGGCGCGCATGTCGTGCAGGCGCAGGTTGTGCACGATGTTGCCGCTGCACAGGATCAACACGCCTTCGTCGCGCAGCGCATTGAGGCGCTGCGCCAGGGCGTAGTGCCAGGCGCCCTCGCGGCGCGTGTCCATGCCCAGCTGCAGCACGGGGATGTCGGCGTGGGGAAACATCGGCACCAGCACGCTCCATGCGCCATGGTCCAGGCCGCGTTCGTGATCGACCGTGGCGCCTTCGCCCACCAGGTCGGCGATGCGCCGCGCCAGCGCCGGATCGCCGGGCGCGGGATACCGCACGTCGAACAGCGCCTGCGGGAAGCCGTGGAAGTCGTGGATCGTGTCTGGGGCCGCGCTGCCGGTGACCTGCGGGCCTTCGGTTTCCCAGTGCGCCGACACGCACAGGATCGCGCGCGGGCGCGGCAGCGCCGCCCCCAGCACGCGCCAGGCGTCGGACCACGGATTGATCTCGATCGTGTTCATCGGCGAACCGTGGCCGATGAACAGCACAGGCATGGTGCGTCCGGTCATTGCGCGCTCCTTGTGGCCGCCGTCATGCTAACCGCACCACCTGAAGGACCCCGTGCATGCAAGCGTACCTGTGGACGAAGACGGCGCACCTCGTGTTCGTGATGGCCTGGATGGCCGGCGTGTTCTACCTGCCGCGGATCCTGGTGAACCTGGCCGAGGCGGGCAACGATGCCGCCGTGCGCGATCGCCTGCTGCTCATGGGGCGGCGCCTGTACCGCTTCGGCCACGTCATGTTCGGTCTGGCGGTGCTGCTGGGGCTGGCGCTGTGGCTGCACTTCGGCATCGCCGGCGCATGGCTGCACGCGAAGCTCGGGCTGGTGGCGCTGATGCTGGCGCATTACGCCGTGGCCGGGCGCTGGCTGAAGGGCGTGGCCGCGGGCAGGGCCCTGCCGTCCGCACGCGCGCTGCGCTGGTTCAACGAACTGCCGGTGCTGCTGCTGGTGCTGGTGGTGTACCTGGTGCTGGCCAAGCCCATGTGACGCGGGCGGCGCACGTTGCCCTGGAATCCAGTGAGACGCCTGCCGGGCTGATCGCCGCGTTCCGGTGGGGAATGCCTTGGGCGTGCCGGCCGTCAGCGACACGCGCACCGAGGGGGCGTCAGCTTCCGGCGTCCTCGCGGGTCAGGTGATGCACGTCGTGCACCGCGAAGCCCCGGTGGCGGTCCGGGAGTTCGAAGAACCCGGGACGCCCCAGGGTCAGCGCGGTGTCATGCAGCCCGGCGCGCCAGTGCTCGCGCATGGCGATGCGTCCGAAGGCGTAGTCCTTGTACTGCTCCTCGTGCGGCTTGGCCTGGTAGATCAGGTGCACGATGTTGAACACGCGGTCGTCGAGCCAGGGCGCAAGGGCGTCCGCCAGCTCGTCCGGCACCCTGCGGTCGGGCAGCCGCTGGATCAGGTCGGTCAACACGCTGCGCAGCGCCTGGGTGCGCGCGACGTGCTGGGTGGCCGCGCGGGTGCGGCTGGAATACTGGATGTCCTTGGCGCGTTCCAGCACGTCCATCATGGATTCGGGCCGCGGCCCGCGCGCGCTCCACAGGTCCACCTGCAGGGCCAGCGTGTCCTCGCGCGGCCACTGGTCCAGCACGTATTCCAGGGGCGTGTTGGACACCAGGCCGCCGTCCCAGTACGCACGGCCTTCGATCTCCACGGCGGGAAACGCGGGCGGCAGCGCGCCGGACGCCATCACGTGCTCCGCGCCGATGCGGGTGCTGCGGCTGTCGAAATAGCGCACGTTGCCGGTGGCCACGTCCACCGTGCCCACGGTGAGCCGCGTGGCGGAATCGCCGTTGATGCGGTCGAAGTCCACAAGCCGCTGCAGCGTCTCGCGCAGCGGCGCCGGATCGTAGAAGCTGGTTGCGGCAGCACTCCCGCCGGACAGCACGAACGGCGACAGCGCACGCGGTTCGAAGAACCCGCGCTGCCCCTGCCACAGCGCGGCCAGCGCCGCCAGCGATGCCGCGCCGGCGTGCACTTCCGGGGTCTGCGGCAGGGCCGCCAGGCCGGCGCGTACCGCGGCAGCGGGCCACGACAGCGCGCCGCCGGGTTCGCAGATCGTGTCCCAGAACTCGCGCAGCCGCGCGACGCGTCGCTCCGGCGCGTTGCCGGCGATCAGCGCCGCGTTGATCGCGCCGATGGACGTGCCCGCGACCCAGGTGGGGCGCACGCCGGCCTCGTGCAGGCCTTCGTACACGCCGCACTGGTAGGCGCCCAGCGCCCCGCCGCCCTGCAGCACCAGGGCGATCGCGGGATAGCGCGCGAGGTGCGCCTGCAGGTCCGGCGCCGCGGAAGCCGTCATGGCGCGCCTGCGCGGCCGCGGCCGCGGCGATATGCGCGGCGCGGCGCGTCCGTGGAGGTCAGCGAGCCGCCGGCGGCGTTCACTGCATGTGCCAGCCGTGGCTCACCGCCAGGCTCTGGCCGGTGAGCGCGTTGGTCTCGAACGCGGCCAGGAACAGCGCCACGTTGGCCACGTCGTCCACGGTGGTGAATTCGGTGTCCACGGTGTTCTTCAGCATCACGTTCTTCACCACGTCGGCCTCGGAGATGCCCAGTTCCTTCGCCTGCTCCGGGATCTGCTTTTCCACCAGCGGCGTACGCACGAAGCCGGGGCAGATCACGTTGGCGCGGATGCCCAGCGGGCCGCCTTCCTTGGCCACCGTGCGCGCCAGGCCCAGCAGGCCGTGCTTGGCGGTGACGTAGGCCGATTTCAGCGGGCTCGCCTCGAGCGAATGCACCGAGCCCATGTAGATGATCGCGCCGGGCGCCTTGCGCCGTTCCATGTCGCGCATCGCCTCGCGCGTGGTCAGGAACGCACCGTCGCAGTGGATCGCCATCATCTTCTTCCAGTCCTCGAACCGGAATTCGGTGACCTTGTTGATGATCTGGATGCCGGCGTTGGACACCAGCACGTCGACCTTGCCGTAGGTGGAGATCGCCTGTGCGAAGCCGGCGGCGACCTGGGCCTCGTCGCTGACGTCCATGGCCACCGCCAGCGCGTCGCCGCCGGCGTCGCGGATCGCCTGCGCGGCGGCTTCGGCGGTGTCGAGCTTGAGATCGGCGATGACCACGCGGCCGCCGGCCTGTGCGTAGACCTCGGCGATGCGGCGGCCGATGCCGCTGGCCGCGCCGGTCACCAGGCAGACCTTGCCGTCGAGAGTGTGTTTCATGGTGCAAGTCCGATGCGGGGGGAGGGCGACACCATAAGACGCGCGCCGTGGATCGGGCATGATCCTTTCGTACGATCCCCGCGGCGACGCCCCAGCAGCGGCGCCGGCCACGAGCATTGCGGTCGCGGCCGAAGCCGCTCCTACGGGGATCGGCGCGGCGCGAACGCGCGGGGGTCCGGCAGTTCCACCGGCACGCCGTTGCCATCGCACAGGTCTTCGGCGCACAGGCGCGCGCGCAGGCGCGGCGTGGCCTGCACGGCGAAGTGGAACAGCGCGTTCTGCTCCACGCTGCCGCGCACCGCGTGGCTGCCGGGGCCGCGTGCCCATACGCCCACGTCCTCGCCGCCGTGGGTCTCGTTGGCCAGCGGCACCGTCGCTTCCTGCAGGTAGTCCGGATGCGTGGTGTCCACCTCGCGCAGGTCGGGGCGGCCGCTTGCCGGTGCGTAGCCCTTGCCGGCGTGCAAGAAGGTCTTCGGCCCCGCCGGCTGGGTGGCGCTGGCGCCTGTGTAGCCGGGGCCGTTGGCGTAGCCCAGCGTGGTGAAGGGCTGGCCCAGCGCGTCGTTGGCGAAGCCGCCCTCGCTGTCCTCTCCGCTGCTGCCGCGCACCTTGCCCAGGATCGGGTTGCCGCGCGCGGGGTAGCCGGCAAAGGTCAGGGTGTGGGCGTGGTCGGCGGTGACCAGCACCAGGGTGTCGTCCTGCGAAGTCGCCTGCACCGCGGCGCGCACCGCATCGCTCAGCGCGATCGTGTCGGTGAGTGCGCGGTAGGCGTTGCCGTAGTGGTGCGCATGGTCGATGCGACCTGCCTCCACCAGCAGCACGTAGCCGTTGCCGTTGCGCGAAAGCCGCCGGATCGCGCTGCGCGTCATCTCGGCCAGCGACGGTTCGCCGGCCGCGTCGCGCGGACGGTCGTGCTCGTACTGCATGTGGTCCGGTTCGAACAGCGCCAGCAGCGGCGCGTCCACCGGCGCGGCTTCGAACTGGGCGCGGTTCCACGCGTACGTGCCGCGCGGATGGCGCTGCCGCCATTGCTGCACCAGGTCGCGGCCGTCCCTGCGCAGCCCGGCACGGTCGGCGTACTCCGGGTCGCGCTGGCTGGCGGGCATGAAGTGCCGGCGCCCGCCGCCCATGAGCACGTCGAAGCCGGCTGCGTGCGGCGTTTCGACCAGTTGCCGCGCGATGTCGGTGCAGCCCGCGGCGCTGGCGGTGGCGGGCAGGTCGGTGTCGTCTTCCCAGTTGCGCTCGGCCGAATGCGCGAACGTGGCGCCCGGCGTGGCATGGGTGACGCGCGCGGTGCTCACCACGCCGGTGGCCATGCCCGCGCTGGACGCCAGCTCCCACAGCGTCAACAGCGGCGCCGACAGCGCGCCGGCGCAGTCCTTGCGCGCAGCGTCCTGGGCGATGCTCAGCACGCCGGCGCGGGTCTTCACGCCGGTGGCGATCGCGCTCATGGTGCCCGCCGAATCGGGGGTCTGCGTGTCGGTGTTGTAAGTGCGGCTCAGCGCGGTGGCGGGGAAGGTCTCCCACGCCAGCAGGTTGTCTTCGCCCGCGCCGCCGTTGCGCTGGCCTTCCAGGATGCGGGCCGCGGCGACGGTGGTCAGGCTCATGCCGTCGCCCAGGAACACGATCACGTTCTTTGCCCGCCCCGACATCGCGCCGCGTGCCGCCGCCTGCGCGGCGCCGTCGCGGAACCACCAGGCGGCGTTCTCGCCGGCCGGGCGTTCGATGCGCGGCACCTCCACGTGCAGCGCCGCGTCGCCCCCGCGCCCGGGCGGCGCGCTGGCGCACGCGGCCAATACGGCGGAGAGGCAACACAGGAGCGGCGTTCGCATGCGGCGGGGGTTGCGCTGGGGGAGGGCGGGATTATGCCGGGTGGGTGCGGTACCGCCGTTGCGCCCGTTTCGCCCTTGATCTGCCTCCCCCTTTGCAAAAGGGGGATAGAGGGGGATTCGCTCTTGCTCTTGCGGTTGAGCGCAAGATCAAAGGCGAATCCCCCGTGGCCCCTTTTTTAAAGGGGGCAAAGCAAAGGCAACGGCCGGGGAACAGTGATTTGCCGCCGCGACCCTGCAACATGCGTAGCGACGCGCTATCGTCGGCCCTCGACCCCGCAAGGCCCGGCCCATGCTCAGGTGGTGGTTCCGCATTCCGTTCTGGCAGCGCGTGCTGGCCGGATTCGTGCTCGGCGCGTTGGCCGGCTGGCTGATGGGGCCGGCGGCCGAGACGTGGTTCGGCCCACTGGGCGAGCTGTACGTGACCCTGATCAAGATGATCGCGATCCCGCTGGTGTTCTTCGCGGTGATCAACGCGATCGCGTCGCTGCACGGGCAGCAGTCGGTGGCGGCGCTCGGCGGGCGCACGTTCGCATGGTTCGCGGCCACCGCGGTGCTGGCGGTGGGCGTGGGACTGGCCGTGGGCACGGTGCTGCAGCCCGGCATCGGCGTGGGAGCGCTGGAGGTGGATTCGGCCTACGTGCCGCGCGAAGTCCCGAGCCTGGCGCGCGTGCTGCTGGACGTGGTGCCGGCCAACCCGGTCTACGCGCTGGCCGGCATCGGCACGAAGGTCAATGCGGCCGGCGAGACCGTGCTGGCTGCAGGCCGTGGCTCGATCCTGCCGGTGATCTTCTTCGCCGCGCTGCTGGGTTTCGCCATGGTGAAACTGGGCGAACGGGTGGCCGGTGCGCGCAAGCTGGTGGGCGAAGCCAGCGACGTGATGATCCAGGTCACCCGCTTCGTGCTGGAAGTCACGCCGATCGGCACGTTCGGCCTGATCGCGGCGCTGGTGGGCGCCTACGGGTTCGACAAGCTGCTGCCGCTGGGTAAGTTCGTGGTCGCGCTGTACGTGGCCTGCGCGATCATGATCGTGGTGGTGTACGGCGCGCTGCTGCTGTTCCACGGACTGAATCCGCTCAAGTTCTTCCGCGGCGCCGCGCCGGGCATGCAGGTGGCGTTCGTGTCGTCGTCCAGCTTCGCGTCCATGCCGGTGGCGCTGCGCTCGATCACCCACAACCTGGGCGTGAACAAGGACTACGCCAGCTTTGCCGTGCCGCTGGGCGCCAGCATCAAGATGGACGGCTGCGGCGCGATCTATCCCGCGCTGTGCGCGATCTTCATCTCGCAGTACACCGGCACGCCGCTGAGCGCCGACCAGTACCTGATCGTGCTGCTGGCCTCGGTGCTGGGCAGTTTCGGCACCGCGGGCGTGCCGGGCACCGCGGTGATCATGGCCACCGTGGTGCTCAGCGCCGCGGGCCTGCCGCTGGAAACCATCGGCTACCTGTACGCGATCGACCGCGTGCTGGACATGATGCGCACCATGACCAACGTCACCGGGCAGATGCTGGTGCCGGTGCTGGTGGCGAAGGAAACCGGCCTGCTCGACCGCGAGGTGTACGAAGCCGCCTCCAGCAACGTCGGGCTGGAGGAAGGCGACGCCGAGGATCCGCAGCGCGATCCGGCGTAGCGTGCGCCGTGGACACGCCGCTTGAGCGGTGGCGGGCGATTGGCGGCGAGGTCCAGGGCAAATCCCCCGTAGCCCCCTTTTCAAAGGGGGCGAAGCGAGATGGGGGGCGAAGCCTTGGTGATAGGGCGAAACGCGCAACTGCCGCTTGTCTTCCCCCTTCGAAGAAGGGGGACCGAGGGGGATTCGCTCTTGCGAAGGACTCGCGGATGTCCAACCACCGCTACGCGCGGCCGTACCGCCAGGACACCATGCGCCCGTCGCGGTAAGGCATCACTCCGTGGAACGGCCGCGCGTCGCCGTCGAACACCAGTGGCAGGAACTCGCGGTCGCCTTCCCACATGGGCAGCGCGTGCATCGCGTCCAGCGCCACCCATTCCAGCGTGCCTTCCGGATTGCACTCGAACGGCACGCCCTCGAAGGCGGTCACCAGGAACACGAAACCCAGCCAGTCCTCGCCCTGTTTGCCGAAACCGGGCCAGCTGATCGTGCCGCGCAGCTGCAGCGCGGTGCAGGCGATGCCGGCTTCCTCCAGGATCTCGCGGCGCATCCCAGCCAGCACGTCCTCGTCCGGCTCCAGCTTGCCGCCCAGGCCGTTGTACTTGCCCAGGTGCTGGTCGCCGGGGCGCGCGTTGCGATGGACCAGCAGCACGTGGCCGCCATCGGGCGACAGCACGTAGCCGAGCGTGGCGACGATGGGCGTGTACGGCATCAGCGGCCGGCTTCGCGCTGCTGCCTGGCCAGTTCCGCTTCGAACTTCGCCTGGGCGGCATCCGCGTAGGCCTTGCACGTCATCGGTCGCGCATGCGGCGTGCGCGCATCGGCCGGCGTCCAGCCGCTGCCATCCGCATGCGGGGTGATCAGCACGTCGCAGGGCAGGGCGCGGACCACGTCGAACGTGCGGCGGTAGTCGTCGACCAGGCGCGGCAGGCGCGGATGGCCCACCAGCCGGTAGCCCGGCGCGCTCAGGCTGTCCACGTAGGCGATGCGCACCGGCTTGCCGTCGCGGGTGTCGGTCCACGTCCAGGCCATGCTGCCCGGCGTGTGGCCGGGGATGAAATGCACGGTGAGCGCCATGCCGCCGAGCGACAGGACTTCGCCGTCGTGCACGATGCGGTCCGCCTGCGCGGGCGGGAACACCAGGTCGTCGCCGAAGTGCGCATCGTCGCTGCCGCCGCGCGCCAGCAGCCAGGCCGACTCCGCGTTGGACACCAGCGTGGCGCCGGTGGCGCGCTGCAGCGCGGCCAGCGGACCGGCATGGTCCGCATGCGCGTGGCTGTGGGTCAGCATGCGCACGTCCTGCGGCGCCACGCCCGCGGCGCGCAGGTGGCCGATCAGCATGCCCGCCGCCTGCGGCATGCCACCGTCGATCATGATCGCGCCGTCGCTGGTCTTCACCAGCAGTGCGGTCAGGGCTGCGGTGCCGATGTACCAGGTGTTGTCGGCGATGCGGAACGGCGCCACCGGCTGGCGCCAGCTCTCCTGCACCGTGTACGCCTCAAGCTGCGGCAGCACGCTCTGCGCGGCGGTGGGCATGGACAGCGCCAGGGCAAGGGCGGCAACGGGCGTGGCGAAGCGGGGCATGGGCGCTGCGATCCGTAGGGAGTGGGGCCCGCATGATCCCAGATCGCGCCGGTGCCGGCGGCGGCAACGCGCGCCCCATGACTTCCGGCCGCGCCTGCGCCCGGCGCCCGGGGCTACACTCGCTGCCCGTCATCCGACGCAAGGGGAATGCACATGCGCTTTCGCGCCATCGCCATGCTGGCGACGGGCCTGCTGTTCACGGCGGCCGCCAGCGCGGCCGACCAGGACCGCTGGAACGTCCCGGTGTCCGTCAAGAAGCTCGACAACGGCCTGACCGTGGTGGTCTCCGAGGACCACAGCTCGCCCACCGTGGGCGTGAGCGTGGTGTACGGCGTGGGCATGCGGCTGGAGCCGCGCGGCCGCACCGGCTTTGCGCACCTGTTCGAGCACCTCATGTTCGAAGGCACGCCCAATGCGCCGGAAGGCACCTTCGACCGCGTGATCACCGGTGGTGGCGGCCGCAACAACGGCTCCACGCGCCCGGACTTCACCAACTACATCGAGATGGCGCCGGTGTCCGCGCTGGAGCCGATCCTGTGGCTTGAAGCGGACCGCATGAAGACGCTCGACTTCAACCCGACCACGCTGAAGAACCAGCAGGACGTGGTGAAGGAGGAAATCCGCGTCAACGTGAAGAACCAGCCGTACGGCGGCTTCATGTGGATCGACATCGGCCAGCACGCGTTCCAGAAGTGGGAGAACAACCACGACGGCTACGGCAGCTTCGAAGACCTCGAAGGCGCCAACCTCGAAGACGTGCGCGCCTTCCACCGCGACTACTACGGCCCCAACAACGCGGTGCTCGGCATCGCCGGCGACGTCACTCCGCAGCAGGCGTTCGCGCTTGCCGAGAAGTACTTCGGCGGCATCCCGGCGCGTCCCACGCCCAAGGCGCCCGACTACAGCGAAGGCCTGAACACGCAGGAAAAGCGCATCCAGCAAAGCGACGCGCTGGCGCAGGTGCCGGCGATCGCGGCGGCGTGGAAGATGCCCGAGCGCGGCAGCAAGGACCAGGCGGCCATGGCCGTGCTCGGCGACGTGCTGGCCGGTGGCTCGGCGTCGCGCTTCTACCAGGGCCTGGTGAAGGGCCGCGAGCTGGCGCTCAACGTCGATTCGCTCTACGGCCTGACCAGCCCGTGGGAATACGACGGCCCCACGCTGTTCACCGTGTTCGCGCTGTACAAGCCCGATACCAACGCCGATGCGGTGCTCAAGGCCATGGACGAGGAGATCGCCAAGGTCGCGCAGGACGGCGTGAGCGACGCGGAACTGGCGCGCACCAAGACCGGCATGCTGGCCGCCTGGTACAACGGCCTGGAGATGTTCATCAACCGCGCCGACACGCTGGCCAAGCTGCAGCTGCTGTGGGGCGATGCGGACGTGGTCAACAAGATCCCCGGCTGGATCGAAGGCGTGTCTTCGGCCGACGTGCAGCGCGCCGCGCGCACCTACCTCACCCAGGCCAACCGCACCGTGATTGACCGCAAGCCGGCGGCCATGCTGCAGGCGCCGCCGGCCGGCAAGCCCGCCGCGCAGGACGCCCCCACGGACGCACCGGCGCAACCCGCCGGCGGCGCCAAGTAAGGAGACCGCACCCATGACGTTGCATCGTTCGCTCATCGCGATCGCCGTGGCCGGCCTGCTTGCCGGCCCCGCGCTGGCCGCCGACCGCACCGCACCGCTGCCCAAGGACCTGCCGCCGTACGCGGCGGACAAGGCGCTGCCGGTGCCGCAGATCGACAGGAAGACCCTGGCCAACGGCCTGGAAGTGTGGGTGGTGCCGCGCGACGGCCTGCCGCGCGTGGACTACGTGCTGGCGGTGCGCAATGCCGGCTTCGGCAGCGACGCCGCGGACGCGCCCGGCTTCTCCAGCACGCTGGCCTACATGCTCAACGAAGGCACGGCGAAGCGCGACTCGAAGCAGATCGCCGAGCTCGCCCAGGG
Source organism: uncultured Pseudoxanthomonas sp. (assembly GCA_964425695.1). Taxonomy (GTDB): domain Bacteria; phylum Pseudomonadota; class Gammaproteobacteria; order Xanthomonadales; family Xanthomonadaceae; genus JAKPBU01. The sequence goes on along the minus strand of CAYRNF010000018.1, from coordinate 9,857 downwards.
CATGGGCGGCAACGTGGCCGGCAGCGCCGCCAGCGACGGCATGGTCGTCAGCGCCAACGCGCTGTCCTCGCATGCCGCGCCGATGATGGAACTGCTGGCGGAAGTCGCCCGCGAAGCCAGCTTCCCCGACAAGGAAGTGGAGCTGGCCAAGGTCAACCAGCTGCAGGGCCTGAAGGCCGCGGAGGCGCAGCCCGGCTTCCGCGCCGAGCGCGCGCTGTCCGCGGCGATCTACGGCGACCATCCCTACGCGCGCACCCAGGAGACCGAGGCGTCCATCGCCGCGATCACGCCGCAGGCCCTGCGCAGCGCGCATGCCCGGCGCTTCCGCCCGGATCGTGCGCTGCTGGTGATCACCGGCAAGGTGTCCTCCGCCCAGGCGATGCGCATGGCCGAAGCCGCGTTCGGCGACTGGAAGGCCACCGGCGAGGCACTGCCGGACACGCCCGCCGCGCGCAGCCAGGCCGCACCCAGCTATGTGCGCCTGCAGCGCGACGGCAGCGTGCAGTCCGCGGTGCGGCTGGGCCGTCCCGCCATCGCCGCGACGCATCCGGACTACATCCCCGCGCAGCTCGCCGGCACGATCCTGGGCGGCGGCTTCTCCTCGCGCCTGATGCAGAACCTGCGCGAGGACAAGGGCTACACCTACGGCGCGCGCGGCGGCATCTCGGTGCTGCGCCAGGGCGGGCGGGTCAGCGCTTCTGCCGATGTCCGCAACGAAGTCACCGGCGCGGCGCTGAAGGAGTTCCAGTCGGAGCTGGCGCGCATCGGCATCGAGCCGGTGCCCGCGCAGGAGCTGGAAGACAACAAGCGCTACGTCGCCGGCGGCTACCTGCTCAGCAACCAGATGCAGGCGTCCGTGGCGCAGAGCCTGGCCAGCAACTGGCTGGTGGGCCTGCCCGCGGAGTTCCTGGGCGAATACGTACCCAAGGTGCGCGCGGTGGACGCCGCGCAGGTGCAGGCGATGGGCAAGAAGTACTACGACCCCAGCCAGCTGAGCATCATCGTGGTCGGCGACGGCAAGGCCATCGACGCGCAGCTCAAGGACTACGGCACGTTCGAAACGAAGTAGCCGGCGCCGCCGTGGCACCGCACGAAGGCCGGCCAACGCCGGCCTTCGCGTGTTGTGTGGTCCGCTCCCGGAAGCCGGGTCGGCGCCCACGTCGCGGTTCTGCCGTCATTCCCGCGCAGGCGGGGATCCATGAACGCCTGCCCATGCCGCGTGGGTATCCAGCGGCACGTCTCGCGCCTTCTGCGAAGCATCAATGGCAAGGCGCCAGCCAGTCGCACGCGTGCAGCCGGGTCCCGCGACCGCAGCCGCCCAACGCCGGCATCATTGCGGTCTTGCGCCTATCCGGCCTGCCGTACCTGCCGCCATACGTTCACCGCAAAGGCCAGCAGCCCCAGCAGCAGCGCACTGGCGCCGCCGGCGATCAGCGCGTCCAGCTTGCCCTGGCCGGTGAGCATCAGCGCCAGCCCGGCCATGAACACCGGCAGCCCCAGGTTGTGCAGCCAGAAGTGCGCCTTCGCCAGGCGCGTGCCGGCCGCCGCGGGGAACAGGCGATACACCACGCCGGCCACCGCCAGCGTCAGCCACCCCGCCAGCAGCACGTGCGCGTGCACCGGCACCAGGCTGAAATTCTGGGTCACGCCCATGACCATGCCCAGGCAGGCGCCCAGTACCAGGTACAGCGCGGAAATGTGGAGCAATCGGGCGGCCATGGCGCTCTCCGGTGGGGGTCACGGCACAAACGCGCTGACACGCTCCCACCGGACAGCGCACCGTGCCGCCGCCAGCCCGCTGGCAACACATTGTTGGGAGCGCGGCGCGCTTCCCGTGCGGGTTCCGGCGATGCCCGGGGCAGGGCGCGTCAGGGCTTACGTGGGCCTGCCCGACGCGTGGCTGGAAAAGAAGGTAATCACGTGTCCGGCCGGTTCCTGCACGGTGAAGACCTCATGGTCGATCGCCGGACGCGCTTCGATCGGCGAAGGGGCGAGGCCTGCCGCCTCGAAACGGGCGTGCGTGGAGCGCAGATCGTCCACCATCAGGTCGAACGGAGCATTGCCCTTCGCCACCCGATCCGTGCGCATCAGGATCAGATGCGTGCCCCCGCGCATCTCGTAGACGGACACGTCCGGCCCGTCGAAGATCGGCCGCATGCCGACCATGCGCATGAACCGCGCGGTGTCCCGCATGCGATCGGTTTCCAGGACGACATGCGCCACGCCAACCGGCGGCCGCCAGGCGTCGTCGAGGGCTTTCTCGTAACGCCACACCTCCAGGGAAAACGGTCCGTCGGGCGTGGGCAGCAGGCTGGTCATGTTTCCAGTACGTCGCCAGCCGTGTTTCTCGTAAAAGCGCGCGGCGCGCGCGTTGCCGATCCCGCAGGCGAGCCAGGCGGTCGCGAATCCGCCAGCGCCGATACGCGCTTCCGCATCGGCCAGCAGGGCGGCCGCCGCGCCCGAGCCGCGCGCCGCCGCAGACACATAGAGCTGGTAGAGCTCGTCGCCTCTGGTGATGGCGAATCCGAGCGGCCGTCCCGGATCGCCGGCGACCCTCACGTGCGCCAGCGCCTCCCCAAGCCTGTGCCGGAAGCTGTCGAGCGTCCGGTAGCGGGCCAGCGCCGGCGGCAGGATCGCGGCATGCGCTTCCTGCCAACCCTCATGCCAGATGTCGGCCAGCAGTTCGAGTTCGGTCTGTTCGGCGTTCCTGATCTTCATCCAGATCCTCCCGCGTGCAGCCGGTCATGGCAGGCATTCACACCGATCGCGCCGCTGCGCAACCGCGCCATCGTCACGCCGGCGCCGGGTTCGCACTGGCGGCAGCAGGGGATGCCTGCAGGAAACGTCGTGTTCGGCCACGGCGATGTCGCCTGGTGGACGGTCACTTCCCACCGCCGCCGCGGTTGAGCGCAACGGCTGCCTGCACCAGCGCCACGAAGGCCTGCTCGTCGAGCGCATCGGACTGCTTCAAGTCGATCGCGCGGCGGAGATTCCCGTCCAGGCTGGCGTTGAACAGCCGGTGCGGGTCGTCCAGGTGGGCGCCCTTGGCGAAGGTGAGCTTCACCTTGTCCCTGTACGTTTCGCCGGTGCACACAAGGCCATGGTCGGACCACGCGGCCACGCCCGCCGGGTTGGACGGCTTCTTCCATTTCGCCTCCTCCCGCGCCTCGGGCGCTGCCTGCCGGATCAACGTGCGCACGCGATCCAGGCGCTCGCTGCGCCAGTCGCCGTGCGGTGCGCTGCCGTCTTTCGATTGCCCCATCGTCTTTCTCCAGGAAGTCCGCCCTGCACGCCGTGGCGGCTGCCCGGCAGGGGCGGGATACCATCATCCGCGACGTGCCGCCAGCCGGCCGCGCCTGCACGATGCGCCGTCACCGGTCGCCGCGTCAGCGCGCGCGCCGGTAGTGCATGGCCACCGCACCGTTGCGCAGCGGCTGGGCCGTCACCAGCTCGAGTCGCCGCGTCCGGGGCAGGCCGCCCTGGTACAGCGTCGGGCCGTGGCCCGCGATCCGGGGGTGCACGAGCAGGCGGTAGTCGTCGATCAGGTCCAACCGGTCCAGCGCGGCCGCAAGCATCCCGCTCCCCAGCAGCACGCCGTCCGGGTTCGCATCCTTGAGCCGCTGGATCCCGGCGCGCAGGTCGCAAGCGATCAGGTGGCTGTTGGTCCACGGCAAACGCGTTCGCGTCGCGGACACCACGTACTTCGGCTTGGCCTCGAGCGTGGTGGCCCACTCCCGCAGCGCCGGCGGCGCCTCCACGTCGCCGCGCGCCACGGCAGGCCAGTGATCCTCCATCATCTCGTACGTGACACGGCCCCACAGCATCGCCCCGGCCTGCTCCATCAGGCGGGTGAAGAAGGCATGCGTCTCGTCGTCGGCGATGCCCTCACGGTGGTCCACGCAGCCGTCCAGCGTGACGTTGATGGCGAAGGTCAGAAGTCCCATGACGCGCTCCGTTCCGGCCGACCCTCTACAACCCCGCGGGCCGCGCCGCGCCGCGGCGTCGCCCGCGGTGGACGCTCAGGCATTGCCCCGCTCACGGCTCTTTTCGAGTTCATGGCTGCGCTCCAGCATCAGCGGCGCGCATTGCACCGCCCAACGGATCGTTGCGGTCAACGCGCGCAGCGATTCGACGGAGAAATACTGGTTCGTGCGCGCGATGGCGCAGACCAGGCCCCCTTCGCCGGCCGGTAGCGCCACCGCCCCGGCCAGCAGGCGCTCCAGGTCCTCAAGGATCCGGCGGGTATGCGCGGTGTCGATCGTGCCCGAGTATCGCGACAGGTGCGCGGCGACGTTCAGCGGCGAAAAGTCGAAGGCGTCGATGCCGCAGCAGTCACGCTCGCACGCCGTCTCGCAATCCGCCAACAGACTGGCCAGTTCGGGATTCGGGATGAGTTCGGGCAAGGTCATGCGTCAAGCGTAGCGCGCAGTGCCGGGAGCGCAATGGCGTGAGCCGGCTGTGGCATGTCGCTCACAATGAGCTGGCAGGCGCGCGCCCCACGCGAGTGTGCATGCAACCTGGCGTGCGGAAGCGAGGCGTCGGCCAAAGGTCCGGAAGCCCAATGATCCATAAAGCCCATTGATCCATGAAGCTCAACTCAAGGCGCGTTGCCAGGCGTCCTCCGCTTGAACCCCAGATCAACCGGCGCTGCCATGGGAACTTCCAAGCCCCAGGCGCTTCAACAGCGTGTCGACGAGCGCAAGCGGCGGCGCCGACACGTCGAACGGCTCGCCCAGACCGTCCGCATCCACGCGATTGAATGCTTCATGTTCGCGGCCGAATGTATCGCGTTCGAACTCCCGCTCATCGAGCGCCCGGGCGTTCGCACGCCGCTCGATGCGACGCAGGTTCTCCTCAGCCGGAAGCGTCAGGCGGAAACAATGGATCTCGGCATCGATCCCGCAAAGCCGGGTCCGGAGGTCGGAAAGATCCGCAGCCAAGGTCCACCCGTGGTTGATCACGAAATGGCGGTACCCAAACCGCCGGTGGTGCTCCACCAGCAGGACGATGGTGGCGTGCAGGTGCTCGACCTCGTCCGCAGGCGGCGGGTTGACCGCGACCAGATGATCTCCGTCCAGCATCACGCACTGGTCGATGCTCTCTGCCAACGCTTCGGACAGCGTCGACTTGCCAATGCCCAGAGGTCCGTTCAGCACGATGATCATTGCGTTCGATGCTCCATGAATGCCAAGCCGTCGCTGCGCCCCACCGTCATGCGCCTGCCGGTATTCAAGCCAAGCCGCGCAACGGCATCGGTCTCGATGACGGGTCAAGCCGCAAGGACAAGGAGGGTGGCAGCCAGCACGACCGTCTGCACCGACAGCACCGCCGCGATGAACTGCCAGGCCGGAGGCCGATGACCTCACCTCGATAAGCGCCCAGAAGCCAGATCTCCTCCAGTCCGGGAGGCTGAGGCGCTACTTGTGGAAAGAACGGTAAAGACGCGCTTGCTTGGTTGCTCGCGTTGAACGACCTGTTGGGCGTCAGAACCACGGCGCCTCGCCTACCACCATTCTGCGGTAATAGCTCACATTGGCTCTGATCGCATAGACAGCGGCGAAGCCGTAGCCAATGGCTCGGCCGAACTTACCAAGCCCCAAAATCTCGAAGACCAGGGCCAACGCTATGGCCAGAACGACGTAGACGATCGTCTGCCGCCAGAGCCCCTTGGCCAGAAAATAGAACGGGCCCAGCACGAATGCGATCCAGTTGAAGTTGATGCTTCTTCTCTCCGCAACGCTCAGCGATTTGAACTTCGGAAGGTTGGCGCCGCCTGCCTTCTCGATAGCTCTGAATCGCTTCTTCCACTTTTCGGATACGGCCAGCCGATCGATGTGGCCGTCATTGACCACCGGGGGTGCAAATCCCCTTGCAGCAGGCATCGGCACATAGGCGCCATGAGTGTTGTACGGGTCCATTGCATCAATCTCCAGTGTCGACATCTTGCGCTTGATTCAAGGCGCGCCGTTAAGCGGCGTGGGGCGGAATGAGTTGTCAGACGTCTTGGGCGGCGCTCTTTGTTCGGGTGAGAACGCATGCCGCGGCAGACACGACTATTGCCGTAATCCATGCATACAGCGCCGCGAAGCGGCGTCGGCTTGAACGAATTGTTAGGCCGCGGGCGAGAAAACTTCACAGCCCAGCGCCCTCATTACGATTGCCAGATCACGATCTGTCGTGACTAGCACATGGCCGTTCGCCAAGGCAAGCTCGCCGATCAGTGCATCATTGGCGTTGTTCTTCTTCATGCTGTTCAACTGGTCAAGTGCCGTCTTGATTTCGTTGTACCGCACTCCATTGCCAAGCTTGGCATTGTCTAGCCTTGAAACATCTAAGACAAACGTTTCAGTAGAGGCAATGGTGATGCGCTGCTTGGCAAGTACGAGGAACAGTCGCGCGCGCCTATCTTCGTCGCTCGTCTTATTGATCTCGTCGATCTGTATGTGACAGGCAACGAGCTCACATCCGGCCGGGAGACTCTCCAGCGAGAATTTGCCGTCAACCATCCTGTTGAAGATGTTGGTGTCGAGTACATATCCCATAACGCGGCCTAACGCCTGAGTTAAGCCGACTTGCGTAGTGGAGCCAAACACATGGCAAGCTCTTTCTGCCATGTACTTGGTGTAACGAAGCAAGTTCGGCTTGAACGAATTGTTAGGCCGCAGCCCGCGTGCCTAGTCAATGAAGCCATGATAGCCACCAACACTTGCAACAGCCTCTACGCATCGCTTGGCCGTTGCGCGATCCATGATCACGGTCTTCCCGTCTATTGTCAGATAAATACTATCCTCTGCATAAAAGGAAGAGCGCCCAAGCTCAATTTCCATGGAGATATTGCCGCCCTGATCACGAACGACCTCATCAAAGTACATGGTGGTTGCCATTACAAACCCCTGTGGTGAAATTTCGACAAGCTGTCAGGCCTTGATGTGAGAAACCAACTCGTCCATTAGCTGCTCGAGCCGAAACAAAGTGATGTTGGAAGGCGGAACCTTTTCTAGCGCCTCATCACCCTGCTTTTGGAAGTCGGCGACGACTTGACGCAATGCCCCTGGATTGGGATGCGTTTCGATCAGAGCTTTGACCAGAAGCCCCAATGCCATGTTCTCTCCGATGAGAAGCATGACTGCTTCTTCTGTGTTCTTGATCATCGACGACTCCAAATTTATCTCTGCGGCCTAACGCCTGACTTAAGCCGCGCCGCGAAGCGGCGCTTGAAGGAATTGTTAGGCCTCATAGCATGGATGGGTCATAGAAGTAAAAAAACACCATTCCAAAAGCGACGACCGCATAAACAGTCCAATAGAAGACGGCGTCCCAAAAGTCGGCTGGGCTTACTTCTTTACGGGCAATTGGGCCATAGAAGCTTCGTGGCCTAATGGTTCCCGTCCGGAGTCCATGCAATAGAACTCGAGAACAGAAGATTCCGATGACCGCAAACACTGCTACAAAGATGACGCCCTTGACTGGCATGAGGCCTAACACCTGAGTTAAGCCGCGCCGCGAAGCGGGGTCGGCTTGAACGAATTATTAGCGCCCACTACCGCTTCTTTGAAGGGCGCTGTGTCAATGCGGAGCCAGCGGCAGTCTTTGACGATTTGCTGCTAGACGAGTCGCTCAACGTCCGAGAGGCCGCCGACGCAGAGCCAGCGGAAGTGACCTTACTGGATCTGTGCTGTGACAAGGCCGACCCGGCAGCGGACTTTGACTTCTTGCTAGTAGATGCGTCACTCAGGACTTTTGAAGCTGCAGACGCTGCGCGACGCGATGTCTTTTCACTTGCCATTGGATGCCTCCTGGGCTTGTTTGATCATTGCTACTGGCGATGGATCCTGAAGTGCTCACCAGTCCTGCGGCAATGTTTGCGCCGAACTGCGGCCAGAACTTGTTGTTGGATCGAATCTCAGCGATGACTGTGCTGTCCAGAATCTCTCTCTTATAGTCTTCTTACAGCGACATCTTCTGCGTAGACCTTCAGAGCGCTCTCAGCGGTCCCGCGCGCCCGAAGTAGCACAGAGCTTGGCTGCTGCTGATACCAAGCCTTTACTTGCTGCGCTGTAGGAAGCGCGCCGCTTTGCGCCTCAATGTGTCGCATCCACTCGATGCGCTGTTCTTCCAGCACAGCAAATGCCACTAGCCCATAAAGCCAGTTGTCTTGCGACTGTTCGACGAGCAACTTATACGTATCTTCTGGCCCAGACAGGTTGCTCATGGACTCTCCAATGTGGGCGCTAACACCTGAATTAAGCCGACCCGCGAAGCGGGGTCGGCTTGAATGAATTGTTAGACCCCGCGCCTTGACCAAGCAGCAAGAAAGCAGAAGGCCGACAAGAGCGCGCCACTAAGCAGGCCGAAAGCCGTATGCAGGGGGTGCTGATCAAACAGGTCAAGTGGCAGGATGAGTGGCACGAGGCAGATTGCCAGAAAGAGGGCGCCCAGTAAGGCCAAGGTAGGAGATGACAGCAGGTTGGTGTCACGGACGCGCAGCAAACGAGTTGCGACTACAAATCCAGAAACTGCAACGAGCGCTGCGGAAACAAGCAGCAAGATCGCAATCGGAGGAATGTATCGACTCCCATGCTGGAAGGCGCGATACGCGAACCACACGGTGAGCGCAGTGGCGAGGAACGAACCGAACAGCGCGACTGCACCCACCGTCCTTGCCCAAAAACGGGCAACTCGATCCCCTGGATCAGCCGGTGCCAATAGCTCGTGCTTGATGCACTTCCAGATTCGCATAATCCCACCAGCGGGGTCTAACACCTGAATTAAGCCGTGCCGCGAAGCGGCATCGGCTTGAATGAATTGTTAGGCCTCATGCTCGGGCGCTCCAAAATTAAAGTCACGCTCAAACCGCACCGTTCTAAATGCGTCTAAGCCAGGGTAGGGAGACAATTCTCTTTCTTCACCGCGATACTCAGCCCTATAGGTCTTATAGCTCAGATCCATGTGAGGGCCGCTGCGAATTAGCGCCAATCCTTCGGACACTCGATAGTTCGGAATGAGGTCGCGACGAACCATGTCTGAAACGTAATTTGCCGCGCGAGTCAGCTCTAGCGCCAAATCGCACACTAGATCTACATGTTCATCAAAGGCTTTACCAAGCTTTGCGTAACGCTCAGGATCCCAGTCGTCAATCTTGTAGAACTTGCGCGTCTGCCAGTAATCGTCTCCCCACCTTTCAGCATGCTGGTTGAAGGTTAGACAAAGATCCTGCGCGACATGCCTAAAGTTGGCAAACGCTGCCTCGAGGTGCTCGTACCTGTGCGGCCATGGGCGTGATAACAGCCAAGATCGAACCTCGTCGAGGTGTCCTAGCATCTCCACGCTGATTGATGGTTGCCCGCCAAAGAGCAGGTCGGATGCCCAACTGGACCAATCGTCCAAGCGAACACGTTTAGCCCACTCCTCCACAAACCCTGCATAGATCTCATCATCGTGCTGCTTTTGAGCATCGAAGTTTAGCTGTGCTCGCACCCATTGCTCATGGCGCGCCTTTAGATCAGTGAGATTCTCCACGGGGAATGCATTGGGCTGGTCGTCAATTTGCTTGTGATGAACGTTGCAGAGCAACAGCAAGTTGGCAAACTTGTCTCTTTGCTCTTGAGTTAATGGCGAGTCACCACGTGGGCCATCAGGGCTTGAGGCAACAATGTGGCACGCCTCTCCAATTAGTGATTCGTCGTCCGTCTCACTCGCATCCATCACCAGCTCGATCCTGCAGATTGCACAGCGGTTTGCTGCGCGTCCCCATAGCATCTTTTGAGTCTTGACAGTTATCGGCATGGTTTGAGATGAGGCTTAACGCCTGAATTAAGCCGCGCCGCGAAGCGGCGTCGGCTTGAATGAATTGTTAG
>CAYRNF010000017.1:0-58588 GCA_964425695.1 uncultured Pseudoxanthomonas sp. | reverse complement strand
TGGCGCTGATCGAGAACATCCAGCGCGAGGACCTCAACCCGCTGGAGGAAGCGCAGGCCCTGCAGCGGCTCATCGACGAGTTCGACCTGACCCATGCCGAGGCCGCCGCCGCGGTGGGCCGCTCGCGCGCCGCTGTGTCCAACCTGCTGCGCCTGCTGGAGCTGCCGCCGGCGGTGCGCGCGCTGCTGGAAGCGCGCCGCCTGGAAATGGGCCACGCGCGCGCCCTGCTCACGCTGGCGCCGGACATGGCCAGCAAGCTCGCGTCCGACGCCGCCGAGCACGGCTGGTCGGTGCGCGAGGTGGAACACCGCGTGCAGCAGCTCGCCGCCGGCAAGGTGCCCGGCGCGGCACCGCGCAAGGTGGCCGGCCGGGCCGCGCCGCATGCGGACATCGCCAGCCTGGAACGCGAACTGGGCGAAACGCTGGGCACGCGCGTGATCGTGCAGCACGGCCGCGGCAACAAGGGCCGCCTGGTGATCCACTACAGCGACCTGGACACCCTGGACGGCGTCCTGCTGCGCCTGCGCAGCAAGGCCTGAACCCCATGGACCGCCGCCGCCGCGCTTCCCGCGGCACGCCCGACCACGCGCCGCACGCCCAGGCGATGCACCGCGCCCGCGCGCGCTGAGGCCGGGCATGGTGGTCTGGACCGGCTACGGCTTCCTCTCGGGCCTGATCCCGACGCTGGTGTTCATGGCGACCGCGCTGGCGGTGGGCAGGGAACTGCACGCGACCATCGGCTCGGTGGTGGCGTCGGTAGTGTCCGCGGCGCTGGTGTGGATCGTCGGCCGCCGGCTCAACACGCTGCCCGGGCGCGAACTCATCGACCCGAAGACCGGCGAGCGCCTGGTGCTGCGCCGCCGGCACACGATGTTCTGGATCCCGATGGAATGGTGGTCGCTGGCGTGCCTGCTGGTGGGCGCCGTGGTGGTGGTGCAGTGGGTCGGGGGAGCGCGATGACGATCCTGGTCACCGGCGCGGCCGGCTTTATCGGCGCCCACGTGTGCCGCGCGCTGCTGGCGCGCGGCGACGCCGTGATGGCGCTGGACAACTACAACGACTACTACGACCCGCAGCTCAAGCGCGACCGCGTGGCGGCGCTGTGCCCCGACGCGGACATCCGCACGCTGGACCTCACCGACCGCGACGGGCTTGCGGCGCTGTTCGACGAAGCCGCCCCGCAGCGCGTGGTGCACCTGGCCGCGCAGGCCGGCGTGCGCTATTCGCTGCAGAATCCGCATGCCTACGTGGACAGCAACCTGGCCGGCTTCGTCAACCTGCTGGAACTGTGCCGCCATCGCGGCGTGCAGCACCTGGCGTATGCCAGCTCGTCGTCGGTGTACGGCGACTCGGCCACGCCACCGTTTTCCGAAGACCAGCGCATCGACCAGCCGCGCTCGCTGTACGCCGCCACCAAGGCCGCCAACGAGCTGATGGCGCACACCTACGCGCACCTGTACGGGCTGCGCGCCACCGGCCTGCGGTTTTTCACCGTGTACGGCCCGTGGGGCCGCCCCGACATGGCGCCGCTGCTGTTCTCGCGCGCGGTGCTGGCGGGGCGTCCGATCGAGGTGTTCAACCACGGGCGCATGCGCCGCGACTTCACCCACATCGGCGACATCGTGGCCGGCGTGCTGGGCGCGCTCGACGCGATGCCCGACGGCACGCCCGCGCATCGTGTCTTCAACCTCGGCAACCACACGCCGGTGGAGCTGGAGCGGTTCATCGCGGTGATCGAACAGGCCGCCGGTCGCAGCGCGCGGAAGGTCTACAAATCCATGCAGCCGGGCGACATGGTGGAAACCATGGCCGACACGCGGCGCGCGCAGGCCGTGTTCGGCTTCGACCCGCACACGTCCATCGAGGACGGCCTGCCGCCGGTGGTGGCGTGGTGCCGGGACTACTTCGGAGCGAACGCATGAACGCACAGCCTGCGCTGTCGGTCGTGGTGCCGGTGTACAACGAGCAGGACAACGTCGCGCCGCTGGTGGACGAAATCGTCACTGCGCTGCGCGGCGTGCTGCCGTTCGAGATCGTTTACGTGGACGACGCCTCGCGCGACGCCACCGTGGCGCGGCTGCGCGCGCTGCAGGCGACCACGCCGGAACTGCGCGTGCTGCGGCATGCCTCCAACAGCGGCCAGAGCGCGGCGATCCGCAACGGCGTCAAGGCCGCGCGCGCGCCGTGGATCGCCACGCTCGACGGCGACGGCCAGAACGATCCGGCCGACATCCCCAAGCTGCTGGCCCAGCGCGACACCGCGCCGCACGAGGTGAAGCTCTTCGCCGGCTGGCGCGTGCAGCGACAGGACAGCGGCAGCAAGCGCTGGGCCTCGAAGTGGGCCAACGCGATCCGCGCACGGCTGCTGCGCGACGACACGCCCGACACCGGGTGCGGCATCAAGCTGTTCGAGCGCGAGGCCTTCCTGGACCTGCCCGGCTTCGACCACATGCACCGCTACCTGCCGGCGCTGATGCAGCGTGCGGGCTGGCGCACCGTGAGCGTGCCGGTCAACCACCGGCATCGCACGGCGGGCGTATCGAAGTACAACAACCTGCAGCGCGCGCTGGTCGGCATCCGCGACCTGCGCGGCGTCGCCTGGCTGATCGCGCGCAACCGGCGCACGGCGGTGGAAGAACTCGCGCCGTAGACGAAAGCGCAAATCCCCGGTGGCCCCTCTTTTGCAAAGGGGGAGGCCTGGCATCACGCCGGATGCGAGCGGGTGCTGTGATCCATCGCGGAATACACACGCTACACCCCCTTTGAAAAGGGCCACGGGGGATTCGCTCTTCGCCTTGCGCCCGCACGGCCCGCAGATGGGCGACCCCGCAGTGTCTAGAATTTCACCACCCACCAGCGGACCGCCGCCATGACTCCCGACTTCATGAACACCCCGCTCGTCTGGCTGGAATGGACCGGCGTGCACATGAGCCCGTGGAAGCTGATCGGGCTGACCGGCGCGCTGCTGTTCGGCGGGCGCTGGGTGGTGCAGTTCGTGGCCAGCAAGCGCGAGGGCAAGCCGGTGATGCCGCGCGCGTTCTGGTACATGAGCATCGCCGGCAGCCTGATGGCGCTGAGCTATTTCCTGTTCTCGCAGAAGCAGGACGCGGTGGGCGTGCTGCAGAACCTGTTCCCCTCCTTCACCGCGGCCTACAGCCTGTACCTGGACATCAGGCACCGCGGCTGGCACCGGGATCGCGCCGGCCACTGACCCCAGCGTTCGCCACGTGTCGCGCCGCGCCGGCGCGCCGTAGGATGCGGGACGAACTGCCACCCGCGGGGTCACTGTCTTGAACCAAGCACTGCCGCTGCGCGTCCTCGCGCTCGCCTGCCTGATCGCCCTTCCGTTCCAGGCGCAGGCGCATTCCGAATCCAACACCGCCGCCGACACCGCTTCGCAGGCGCCCAACGCCGAAGACGCGCGCTTCCGCGCGATCTGGCAGAAGGAGTGGACCTGGCGCGAAGCCGAGTTCGGCATCCCCGCCGACGAGGACGACGAAGGCGGCGTGGACCTGCCGCGCATGCCCGACGTGGGCCCCGAAGCGCAGGCGCGCCGGCTGGCCGTGTGGGATGGCGTGCTGAAGCAGCTCGAAGGCATCGATCCGGCCGCGCTGTCGCCGGCCGACCGCATCGACTACGCCGTCTACCGGCCGCAGGTGCAGAACCTGGCCGCGTCGATCCGGTTCCGCGACTACGAGATGCCGTTCAACGCCGACAGCTCGTTCTGGGCCAACCTGGCGTTCATGGCGCGCAGGCCCATGCGCGACGCCACCGCGTACCGCAACTACATCGCGCGCATCAACGACGTGCCGCGCTACTTCGACCAGCAGATCGCCAACATGCAGGCCGGGCTGGCGCGCGGCTTCAGCGTGCCCAAGGCGGTCCTGGCCGGGCGCGATGCGTCCATCGCCAACGTCGCCGAGCTCAAGGACCCGGAAAAGTCCGCGCTGTGGAAGCCGTTCGAGAAGATGCCAGCGTCGATTCCCGCCGCGGAGCAGGAGCAGCTGCGCGCCGCGGCGCGCACCGCGATCCGCGAACGCCTGATTCCCTCGTACGCGAAGCTGCTGACCTTCTTCCGCAGCGAATACATGCCCAAGGCGCGCGACACGCTGGCCGCCGAGGCAATGCCAGACGGCAAGGCCTGGTACCGCCAGCAGATCCGCGAATACACCACGCTGGACCTGTCGCCCGAGCAGATCCATGAGACGGGCGTGCGCGAGGTCGCGCGGATCCAGGCCGAGATGGACGCGATCATCCGCAAGGTGGGCTTCAAGCCGCCCGCGGGCGAAGCGACGTTTCCCGCCTTCCTGAAGTTCCTGCGCACCGACCCGCAGTTCTACGCAAAGACGCCACAGGAACTCCTCGACCGCGCCGCGTGGATCAGCAAGCGCGTGGACGGCGAGATCGGCAAGATCATCGGCACCCTGCCGCGCGGGCGCTTCACCATCATCCCGGTGCCCGACGACATCGCCCCGTACTGGACCGCGGGCCGCGGCGGCGCGGATACCTACTGGGTCAACACCTACAACCTGCCCTCGCGCCCGCTCTACAACCTGCCCGCGCTGACGCTGCACGAATCGGCGCCCGGCCATGCGCTGCAGGGATCGCTAGCGAAGGAACAGGCCGCGCAGCCGGCGTTCCGGCGCAAGAACTACATCTCCGCCTACGGCGAAGGCTGGGGCCTGTACAGCGAGAACCTCGGCGTGGACATGGGCATCTACGAAACGCCGTACGAGGACTTCGGCCGCCTGACCTACGCCATGTGGCGCGCCAGCCGCCTGGTCATCGACACCGGCGTCCACGCCAAGGGCTGGACCCGCGACCAGGCCCTGGCCTACCTGCGCGACCGCACCGCGCTGTCCGAGCACGAGGTCACCACGGAAGTGGACCGCTACATCTCCTGGCCCGGCCAGGCGCTGAGCTACAAGCTCGGGGAGCTGGCGATCGTGAAGCTGCGCGCCGAGGCGGAGGCCGCGCTGGGCCCCAGGTTCGACCTGAAGGCGTTCCACGACGTGATCCTGGCGCAGGGCTCGGTGCCGCTGCCGGTGCTGGAGCAGCAGGTGCAGGCCTGGGTGGCCGAGGCGAAAACCGCGCCGGCCGGCCCCGCGCCGGCGACGGCCCCGAGAGCGGGCGCCGGCTAGGCAAGCGCCGTTCCGGGCGAGGGGCCTGCTGCTGAGTGCATCCGGTGGAACAGCACGTGCCTCGCTGCGCCCGGGATGCCGGGCAAGCCCGCAGGCGCGGGGGCGGCCGCTTGCGGACGGGCTGTGGATAAGTGTTGCCCCGCCCCGCCTTGCCCGGCATAATGCGCGGCTCGCTGCGTCCGGCAGACCCGTTACGGGGGCCCGGACCGGGCCGGACACGTGATGCCGCCCCGCCTCCGCGCAGCGAGACCGACCCGTATCGCGTGGCCGCGGCGACCCGTTCGCCCGGCCGGGGCCGCCGTCTTCCGGGCTACGGAAGATCCCAAGACACATCGAGGTGCACAGATGTCCCGCGAATGCCAAGTGACCGGCAAGCGCGTGATGAGCGGCAACAACGTCTCTCACGCGAACAACAAGACCCGCCGCCGTTTCCTCCCCAACCTGCACGAGCGCCGCTTCTGGGTGGCCTCGGAAAACCGCTGGGTGAAGCTGCGCGTTTCCACCAAGGCGCTGCGCACCATCGACAAGAACGGCATCGACGCCGTGCTCGCCGACCTGCGCAAGCGCGGCGAAAAGATCTAAAGGAGCCGACCATGCCCAGCAAGCGCGACAAGATCCGTCTGATCTCCTCCGAAGGCACCGGTCACTTCTACACGACCGACAAGAACAAGAAGAACACCCCCGGCAAGATGGAGGTCAAGAAGTACGACCCCGTCGTCCGCAAGCACGTGATGTACAAGGAAGGCAAGATCAAGTGACGCTCTGCCAGCCGCGCTAGCGCGGCGCCAGCACAGCGTCATCCCCGC
This sequence comes from uncultured Pseudoxanthomonas sp., assembly GCA_964425695.1. GTDB lineage: Bacteria > Pseudomonadota > Gammaproteobacteria > Xanthomonadales > Xanthomonadaceae > JAKPBU01. Next base: position 52,641 of record CAYRNF010000017.1, on the reverse strand, counting down.
GAAGGCGGGGATCCAGCGCCTCCAGGAAGCCCGCCGCAAGGCGGGTTTCTTTTTTGCATCGATCGCCGCGCTAGCGCGGCGCCAGTCAATCGTCATTCCCGCGCGAGCGGGGATCCACGCCTCCAGCAAGCCCACCGCAAGGCGGGTTTCTTTTTTGCATCGATCGCCGCGCTAGCGCGGTGCCAGTCAATCGTCATTCCCGCGCAAGCGGGGATCCACGCCTCCCGCAAGCCCACCGCAAGGCGGGTTTGTTGTCTCCGGGCACCGCCCAAAAGCACATCCCCCTCGATCCCCCTTCTGCGAAGGGGGAGGAAAAGCAAAACGCGGGCGGACTGGCTGGCAGGTAGCACTGCGCATCTGGTCTGGAGCACATCGCCGTCAATCCCCCTTCTGCGAAGGGGGAGGAAATGCAACGCGCGGGCGGGCTGGCTGACAGGCCACACCGCGCATCTGGCCCGAAGCACCTCTCCTCGCCTTCCGCCTGCAAACGGGAGGAAGAGCAACTCGCGCACGGCCGCGATGCAGCCCACCCCTTTGAAAAAGGGGTCGACATCCGCGCAGCGGATGGCGGGGGATTTGCTTCCTGCGCGGCACTCCCGCAGCTGCGCGCCGCGGATACCGGCAGCATCGCGGCCCCCGTGTCCGCCCGGCACAAGGCCACATCCCTCACCGCGGCCCTACACTCGCCCGATCTCCCCGCGAGAGGCGCGATGCGGTGATCCCCGGCTGGGTCCTGCTGCTGGTGTCGGCCGGCTATGTCGGCCTGCTGTTCGCCGTCGCCTACGCGGGGGACCGCCGGCCGCCCGCGCATCCGCGGCTGCGGCCGGTGATCTATTCGCTGGCGCTGGCGGTGTACTGCTCGTCGTGGACGTTCTACGGCGCGGTGGGTACCGCCGCGCGCACCGGGCTGGGCTTCCTGCCGATCTACCTGGGGCCGCTGCTGCTGCTGGCCTTCGGCTGGCGCCTGCTGGAGCGGCTGGTGCTGGTGACCGGCGAGCAGCGCATCGTGTCCATCGCCGATTTCATCTCCTCGCGCTACGGCCGCGCCTCGGGGCTGGCGGCGCTGGTGGCGGCGGTGGCGGTGATCGCCGCGATCCCGTACATCGCGCTGCAGTTCAAGGCGGTGGCGATGAGCGTGGACGTGCTGGCGCCCGGCCACGCCGGCACCATCGGCGACCCGGCGCTGTACGTGGCCCTGCTGCTGGCGGTGTTCGCGATCCTGTTCGGCACGCGCCAGGTGGACGCGACCGAACACCACCGCGGCATGGTGCTGGCGGTGGCGCTGGAGTCGGTGGTCAAGCTGCTGGCGTTCCTGGCCGTCGGCGCGCTGGCGCTGCTGCACCTGCCCGGCAGCGGCGGCATGGCGGCACGCATGGGCGCGGCGGCCGATACGGTGCTGGCGCAGGGCCTGCCGGGCGGCTTCGTGGCGCAGACGCTGCTGGCGTTCCTGGCGATCGTGTGCCTGCCGCGCCAGTTCCACGTGGGCGTCGTCGAATGCCAGGACCCCGCCGACGTACGCGCCGCACGCTGGATGTTCGGCCTGTACCTGGTGCTGGTGTCGCTGATGGTGGTGCCCATCACGCTGGCCGGCAGCGACCTGCTGCGCGATTCGGGCGTGTCGCCGGACGCCTACGTGCTGGCCCTGCCGCAGGTGCTGGGTCGCCAATCGCTGGCGCTGCTGGCCTACATCGGCGGCTTCTCCGCGGCCACCGGCATGGTGATCGTGGCCAGCGTGGCGCTGGCGACGATGGTGAGCAACGACATCGTCATGCCGCTGCTGCTGCGCAGCGGCGTGCTGCGCACGTCGGACGCCATCGACACGCCCGTGCTGTGGGTTCGGCGGCTGACCATCGTGGGCATCGCGCTGCTGGCGTACGCCTACCATCGCGGCGCGATCGGCAGCGACAGCCTGGCCCAGCACGGGCTGCTCGCGTTCGCGGCCGTGGCGCAGTTCGCGCCGGCGCTGATCGGCGGCCTGTACTGGCGCGGTGCCAGCCGCGCCGGCGCCAGCGCGGGGCTGGCGGCGGGCGCGGCGCTGTGGCTGTACACGCTGGCGCTGCCGGCGCTGGCCAGCGTGGGCTGGTTCGATGGCGCCTGGCTGCAGACCGGTCCGTTCGGCATCGCGTCGCTGCGGCCGCAGCAGCTGCTGGGCCTGCAGGGCTGGGATCCGTTGACCCACGGCGTGTTCTGGTCGCTGCTGGCCAACGTGGGGCTGTTCGTGTTCGTGTCGGTGCGCTACCGCCCCCGCATGCAGCAGCAGCTGCTGGCGGCGCCGTTCCTGGACCCGTACGCCAAGCGCCAGCCGCTGGGTCCCGGCGGCTGGGCCACGGGCGTCACCGGCGGCGACCTGCTGGCGCTGGCCGAGCGCATCGTGGGCGAACGCAGCGCGCAGCGCGCCTTCGCCGAGCACGCGCAGCGGCACGGCGCCGTGTTCCAGCCTGCGGCGTCCGCGGACCGCGCCCTGGTGCAGTTCACCGAGCGCCTGCTGGCCGCGGCCATCGGCGCGGCGTCGGCGCGCCTGACCCTGACCACCGCGCTGCGCGGCTCGGGCATGGAACTGGGCGAGGTGATGTCGCTGCTGGACGAAGCCGGCCAGGAGCTGCGCTTCAACCGCCAGGTGCTGTCCACCACGCTGGAGAACATGACCCAGGGCGTGAGCGTGGTGGATGCGCAGATGCGGCTGGTGGCGTGGAACAGGCCCTACCAGCAGATGTTCGGCTATCCCGAAGGCATGCTCTATGTGGGCCGTCCAGTGAGCGACCTGATCCGCTGGAACGCCGAGCGTGGCGAGCTCGGCCCCGGCGACGTGGAGACGCAGGTGCAGCGCCGCCTGGCGCACATGCATGCCGGCGCGCCGCACGTGTTCGAACGCGTACGCGCCGACGGCCAGGTGCTGGAAGTGATGGGCCGCCCGCTGCCCGGAGGCGGCTACGTCACCACCTACAGCGACGTGACCGACTACAAGCGCGTGGAGCACGCGCTTCGCGAGATGAACGAGACGCTGGAGCAGCGCGTCGAACAGCGCACGCGCGAGGCCGAAGCCGCCCAGCAGTCACGCACGCGCTTCCTGGCCGCGGTGAGCCACGACGTGCTGCAGCCGCTCAACGCCGCGCGCCTGTTCGCCTCGGCCCTGCGCGAAACCGGCAGCGCCGACGAGAAGGACCACCTGGCCGCGCGCGTGGACGTGTCTCTGCGTGCGGCCGAGGACCTGCTCGACAGCCTGCTGGACGTGTCGCGCCTGGACGCCGGCGCGCTGCAGGCCGACGTCACCGCGTTCGACGCGCGCGAACTGCTGCGCGAACTGCAGGCGCAGTACGCCCCCATGGCCGCCGCGCGCGGGCTGGCGCTGCGCGTGCACCTGTCCGATGCGCCGCTGCCGGTGCGCAGCGACCGGCGCCTGCTGCGCCGCGTGCTGCAGAACTTCCTGGCCAACGCGCTGCGCTACACGCGCGAAGGCGGCGTGCTGCTGACCGCGCGCGCGCAAGCCGGCACGCTGGCGCTGCAGGTGTGGGACACGGGTCCCGGCATCCCCGCGCACCACCTCGACCAGATCTTCGAGGAGTTCCGCCGCCTGCAACCGCCTGCCAGCGGCGGCGAGCGCGGCCTGGGCCTCGGCCTGTCCATCTGCCAGCGCATCGCGCGCATGCTCGACCACCCGCTCACCGTGCGCTCGCGCATAGGCCGCGGCAGCGTGTTCTCCATCTGCGTGCCGCGCGCGGCGGCGCTTTGCGCCGCGCATGCGGCACCGCAGCGCGACACCGCGCCCGAATCGCTGGCCGGCCTGCGCGTGCTGTGCGTGGACAACGATCGCGAGATCCTGGATGCCATGCGCAGCCTGCTCTCGCGCTGGCAGGTGGACTGCGTGCTGGCCGCCACCGCCGACGAAGCGCTGGGGCTGCTCGCGGCATCACCCGTGGACGTGGCCCTGGTGGACTTCCACCTGCACGACCGCCTCGATGGCCTGGGCGTCATCGACGCCCTGCGCGTGCAGGCCGGCGGCGAACTGCCCGCCGCGCTGCTCACGGGGGATGGCAGCGATGCGGTGAAGCAGGCGGCGCGGGCGCGCGGATGCGTGGTGCTGACCAAGCCTGTGAAGCCCGCTTCGTTACGCGCGTTCCTGGCGGCGCAGCAGGCGCGCATGGCGCCGGGCGGCGCCTAGCCCTGTTGCTGCAAGCGGCCCGCAGGTGCTTCGGGCGCCGCGATGTTCGGCCGCTGGACTAGCCGCCCTGGTCCGAAGACGCGCTCGCTGCGTGGTCCACGCCCAATCGCCCCGCAATCAACACCGCCTGCGTGCGGTTGCTCGCGCCCAGCTTGCGCAGCACGGCGGTCATGTGCGCCTTGACCGTGGCTTCTGAGACGCCCAGCTCGAAGGCGATCTGCTTGTTGAGCATGCCGGCACCGAGCATGTGCAGGACGCGCAGCTGTTGCGGAGTGAGTTCGCGCACGCGGCGGGCGGCGTCGTGCTCGGCATCGTCGGCCGGCGGTGCAGTGAGCGCGGCGGCGGGAGCCCAGCGTTCGCCCTGCAGCACGGCATCTATCGCGGTGGCCAGGGTGGCGGCATCGGCGGACTTGGGGATGAAGCCCATCGCGCCGTGGTCCAGCGCGCGGCGCATGGTGGCCGGTTCCTCGCGCGCGGACACCATCACCACCGGCAGCTGCGGATGCGCGGCGCGCAGGTGCACGAGCGAGGAGAAGCCGTGCGCGCCGGGCATGTTGAGGTCCAGCAGCAGCAGGTCCGCGTCGGGCACGGCTTCGACCAGCGCGAAGAGCGCGTCGGCGTCTTCCACCTCGCGGATGTCCGCCCCCGGCAGCATGCGGGCCACCACGCCGCGCAGGGCCTCGCGGAACAGCGGGTGGTCGTCGGCGATCAGGATCGTGGGCATGCGATCCGTTCCGGCGTGCGCGCAGGGTGCTTTCCCATGCCTCCGCGGGCGGTGGGCCGATACCGCTGCAGGCGACCGCGCGCTGCAATGGTGGCGTGCTTGCCTACGACGCCCGCCTGAAGCCCCTTGCACGCCGCTTGCGGCGCGACCTGTCCGACGCCGAGCGCGTGCTGTGGCAGCGCCTGCGCCGCAAGCAATTGCATGGGGTGCAGGCCTATCGCCAGAAGCCGCTGGGCCGCTGGATCGTGGACTTCCACCTGCCGGCGGCGCGGCTGGTGGTGGAGGTGGATGGCGGGCAGCACTTCAGCGCGGACGGCATGGCGCGGGACGCGGCGCGCACGCGTGCGCTGAATCGGATGGGGCTGCGGGTCATGCGCTTCGACAACCTGCAGGTGCTGCGGGAGACGGATGCGGTGGTGGAGGCGATCTGGAACGCCATCGGGGAGGCGTTGGGGAGGTGAGAGCGCTTGCGGCAAATCCCCCCTGCCCCCCTTTTTCAAAGGGGGGGATGGCGAGCGCAACGTGGTGGGCGCATTGCGGGCTCGGGAAAGGCGGGCGTGCGATGTGCAGTTGCTGGCAGCGCGCCGCGCCCCGATGCGCGGAGCGCCTATGGCAGCTGCCTTGGAAAGCGGCATACGAACAACCGCGGACATGCCCGCCGAAGCCGAACGCCACCCCCCTTTGAAAAAGGGGGGCTGGGGGGATTCGCGCGGCACGCGCGGCGCTGGCTTCACTTCACCTGTCGCTCGTTGACCAGCGCGTCGACCACCGACGGATCGGCCAGCGTGGAGGTGTCGCCCAGCTGGTCCGGGGCGTTCTCGGCGATCTTGCGCAGGATGCGGCGCATGATCTTGCCGCTGCGGGTCTTGGGCAGGCCGGGTGCCCACTGGATGTGGTCAGGCGTGGCGGTGGGGCCGATCTCGCCGCGCACCTGCTGCACCAGCGCCTTGCGCAGGTCGTCGGTGGGCTCAACGCCCTGGTTCAACGTCACGTAGGCGTAGATGCCCTGGCCCTTGATGTCGTGCGGGAAGCCCACCACCGCGGCTTCGGCCACGTCGTGGTGCGATACCAGCGCGCTCTCCACTTCGGCGGTGCCGATGCGGTGGCCGCTGACGTTGATGACATCGTCCACGCGCCCGGTGATCCAGTAGTAGCCGTCCGCGTCGCGGCGGCAGCCGTCGCCGGTGAAGTACGTGCCGGGATAGGTCCGGAAGTAGGTGTCGATGAAGCGCTGGTGGTCGCCGTACACGGTGCGCATCTGGCCGGGCCAGGAATCCAGCAGCACCAGGTTGCCGGAGGTTTCGCCTTCCAGACGCTGGCCTTCGGCATCGACCAGCGCGGGCTGCACGCCGGGCAGCGGCAGCGTGGCCGAACCGGGCTTCATGTCCACCGCGCCGGGCAGCGGCGAGATCAGGATGCCGCCGGTTTCGGTCTGCCACCACGTGTCGACGATCGGGCAGCGCGCATCGCCCACCACCTGGTGGTACCAGCGCCACGCTTCGGGATTGATCGGCTCGCCCACGGTGCCCAACAGGCGCAGCGAGCTGCGCTGCGTGGCTTTCACCGGCGCGTCGCCTTCGCGCATCAGCGCGCGGATCGCGGTCGGCGCGGTGTAGAAGATCGTGACCTGGTGCTTGTCGATCACCTGCCAGAAGCGCGAGAAGTCCGGGTAGTTGGGCACGCCCTCGAACACCACCTCGGTCGCGCCGTTGGCCAGCGGGCCGTACACGATGTAGCTGTGGCCGGTGACCCAGCCCACGTCCGCGGTGCACCAGAAGATGTCGTCGTCCTTCAGGTCGAACACCAACTCGTGCGTCCACGACGCCCACAGCAGGTAGCCGCCGGTGGTGTGCAGCACGCCCTTGGGTTTGCCGGTGCTGCCGGAGGTGTAGAGGATGAACAGCGGGTCCTCCGCGTTCATGCGCTCCGGCTCGCAGGTGTCCGGCTGCCCGTCCACCACGGCGTCGAACCAGCGGTCGCGCGGCATCTGCATGTCCACCGCGCCGCCGGTGTGGCGTACCACCAGCACAGTTTCCACGGAGTTGGTGCCGGGCAGTTTCAGCGCCGCGTCCACGTTGGCCTTCAACGGCACCTTCCTGCCGCCGCGCAGGCCTTCGTCGGCGGTGATGACCAGCTTGCTGCCGCAGTCGTGCACGCGGTCGGCGATGGACTGCGGCGCGAAGCCGCCGAACACCACCGAGTGCACCGCGCCGATGCGCGCGCACGCGAGCATGGCGACGATGGCATCGGGGATCATCGGCAGGTAGATCGTGACGCGGTCGCCCTTGGCCACGCCCAGGTTGCGCAGCGCGTTGGCCAGGCGGCAGGTGCGCGCGTGCAGCTCGCGGTAGGTGATGCGCGCGCCCGGTGCGTCCGGGCTGTCGGGTTCGAAGATCAGCGCGACCTTGTCGCCGCGCTGGTCCAGGTGGCGGTCCAGGCAGTTGACGCTGGCGTTGAGTTCGCCGTCGGCGAACCAGCGGATGCGGAAGTCCGCCACGTCGAAGCTGACGTCCTTGATCTGCGTGGGCGCGCGCATCCACGACAGGCGCTGCGCCTGCTGCGCCCAGAACGCATCGGGATCCGCCAGCGCAGCCGCGGAGAGCCGGTCGCGATCCGCGCTTCTTACGCGCGCGGCGGCGGCGAAGTCGCCGGGAACGGGATACAGGTCGGCGGTCATGCGTGGACTCCTGCAGGCGCGGCGTGCGGGCATCGCAGTGTGCCGCAGGTGGCACGGCCGCAGCGCATTAGACCTTGGTCGTATCGACCAAAGGCGGATCGACGCGGCCCCCAGCGGCGCGCATGGTGCGGCGGTCCGGCAGGGGTGCCGGCACCGAGCACGGGAGACAGCAACGATGACCGGACCGATGCGGACGCGGCTGCGCCGCCCCCTGGGCCTGGCGGTGGCGTTGGCGCTGCTGGCGCCCGGCACCGCGCTGGCGCAGACCGCCAAGGAGCGCGAGCTGGAAGCGCGCGTGGCGCAGCTGGAGAAGATGGTGGAGCAGCTGGTGGCGCAGCAGCAGCAGACCCAGACCCAGGTGGCCGACACGCAGGCGCAGGTGGTGGAAGTGAAGACCGCCCAGGCCGCCGCGCCCAAGCCGGCGCCGTCCGGCAAGCAGCCGATCCAGGGCACCACGATCCTGACGGCGGCCAACCCCGGTACGGCGTTCTCGTACGGCGGCTTCGTCAAGTTCGACGCCATGGCCACCGACACCAGCGATGGCCGCATCGCCGACGGGGCGTCCGGCCGCCTGTTCTACCTGCCCTCGGCGATTCCCGTGGCCGCCGATGGGGTGGATGGCGGCGATCCGTACACCGACCTGCACGCGCAGTTCTCGCGCTTCTGGTTCAGTGCCGACCACGTCACCGAGTCCGGCGACAAGTTCAAGGCCTACATCGAGGCCGACATGTTCGGCGGCGGCAGCAATGCGCTGGCCGGCAACGAAACGGCGACCAACACCTATGCCGTATCGCTGCGCCAGGCGTACGTGAGCTGGAACAACTGGCTCGCGGGCCAGACGTGGTCAAACTTCATGGACGTGGCGGCGCTGCCGGATTCGGTGGATTTCGTGGGCGCCACCGACGGCACCGTGTTCGTGCGCCAGGCGCAGCTGCGCTACACGAAAGGCGCCTGGTCGTTCTCCGCGGAGAACCCGCAGACCACGGTGACGCCGTACCTGGGCGCGGCCGCGCGCTTCAACAGCGGCGACAACGTGCTGCCGGATGTCACCGCGCGCTGGATGAAGAAAGGCGACTGGGGCCACTTCACCGTGGCCGGGCTGCTGCGGCAGTTCAAGCTGGGCGACGCCACCGAAAGCGGCGCGGCGGTCAGCGTGTCGGGCAAGTTCAACATCGGCGCCAGCGACGACATCCGCTACGCGGTCAACGCGGGCTCCGGCATCGGCCGCTACCTCGCCTTCGGCCTGGGCAGCGACGTGGTGCGCGACGCGACCGGCGACCTGCATGCGCTGGACGGCATCGGCGGCTTCGTCGGCTGGCGCCACGCCTTCGGGCCGAAGCTGCGCGGCAACGTCTTCTACTCCATGGCGCGCTTCGACAACGACACCGCGCTGACCGGTCTTGCGGTCACCGAAGGCGCGCACTCCTACCACGCCAACCTGATCTACTCGCCGTTCCCCAAGCTCGACGTGGGAGCGGAAGTGATCTACGGCGAACGTGAGCTGGAGAACGGGCTGGAAGGCGACCTGACGCGCCTGCATACGCACGTGAAGTTCAGTTTCTGATGCGTTGCGTGCAGATGATGTCTCACGCCGAACGGAGCGATGCCGCCGCTTGTTCGCCCACTTTGAAGAAGGGGGCTACGGGGGATTTGCCCTTCGGCGTGGCGCCTGGAAAGTCAAAACCAAATCCCCCTCGGTCCCCCTTCTTCGAAGGGGGAGGGAAAGCGGGCGACTGCGAAGGCGGGTCCCTGGTGCGTTGCACGGGGCGGCTCCCTTGCGCAGCACCGCACCGTACCGCCGCGCGACCGCCCCCTTTGAAAAAGGGGGCTACGGGGGATTTGTTCTTCGCCTTGCAGCGTTCAAGGTCAAAACCGACTCCCCCTCGATCCCCCTTCTTCGAAGGGGGAAGAACAGCGATTCGCTCGCCCTGACCTGCAGTCCCGCTTACCCGCAAGCTCCCGACCATCAAGGGGAACACGCATGTCCAGCACCACCGCCAATGCCGGCACACCCGCACCGGCCGAACTTAGCCAGGGCCACAAGAAGGTCATCTTCGCGTCGTCGCTGGGCACGGTCTTCGAGTGGTACGACTTCTACCTGTACGGCTCGCTGGCGGCGATCATCGCCAAGCAGTTCTTCAGCGGCGTCAACGAGACCACCGGCTTCATCTTCGCCCTGCTCGCGTTCGCGGCCGGGTTCTTCGTGCGCCCGTTCGGCGCGGCGTTCTTCGGCAGCCTGGGCGATCGCATCGGGCGCAAGTACACGTTCCTGGTGACCATCGTGCTGATGGGCATCTCGACCTTCCTGGTTGGCGTGTTGCCCAGCTACGCCAGCATCGGCGTGGCGGCGCCGATCATCCTAATCGCGTTGCGCCTGGCGCAGGGCCTGGCGCTGGGCGGCGAGTACGGCGGCGCAGCGACGTACGTGGCCGAGCACGCGCCCATGGGCAAGCGCGGGCTGTACACCAGCTTCATCCAGATCACCGCCACGGCCGGCCTGTTCCTGTCGCTGCTGGTGATCCTGGGCTGCAGGCTGTACCTGGGCAACGAGGCGTTTGAAGCCTGGGGCTGGCGCATCCCGTTCCTGGTGTCGATCGTGCTGCTGGGTATCTCGGTGTGGATCCGCCTGCAGCTCTCCGAATCGCCGCTGTTCCAGCAGATGAAGAACGAAGGCAAGGTCGCCAAGACGCCGTTCCGCGACAGCCTGTTCTCCAGCAACGGCAAGCTGATGCTGCTGGCGCTGCTGGGCGCCACCGCGGGCCAGGCGGTGGTGTGGTACGGCGGGCAGTTCTACTCGCTGTTCTTCCTGACCCAGACGCTCAAAGTGGACGGCACCACGGCCAACCTGTTCATCGCCGCGGCGCTGCTGCTGGCCACGCCGTTCTTCGTGGTGTTTGGGTGGCTCAGCGACAGGATCGGGCGCAAGCCGATCATCATGGCCGGCTGCCTGCTGGCGGCGCTGACCTACTTCCCGCTGTTCAAGGCGCTGACCCATTACGCCAATCCGGCGGTGCAGGAAGCGCGCACGTCGGCTCCGGCGAAGATCGTGGCCGACCCGGACACCTGCAGCTTCATGTTCGATCCCATCGGCAAGAAGGTGTTCACCAACTCGTGCGACATCGCCGCCACCGCGCTGGCCAAGGCGGGCATCCCGTACGAGATCTCGCCGGCGCCGGCGGGTTCGCTGGCCACCGTGGACATCGGCGGCACGCAGGTGGCCGCGTACGAAGGCGCGGGCCTGTCGAAGGACGACGGCAAGGCGCGGTCCGATGCCTTCGCCGCCGAGCTGAAGACCGCGCTGAGCGGCGCGGGCTATCCGGAAAAGGCCGACCCGGCGCGCATCAACAAGCCGATGGTGCTGCTGATCCTGTGGATCCTGGTGATCTACGTGACCATGGTGTACGGGCCGATCGCGGCGTGGCTGGTGGAGCTGTTCCCCACCCGCATCCGCTACACCTCGATGAGCCTGCCGTACCACATCGGCAACGGCTGGTTCGGCGGCTTCCTGCCCACCATCTCGTTCGGCCTGGTCGCGGCCACCGGCAACATGTACCAAGGCCTGTGGTATCCGGTGATCATCGCCACCATGACCTTCATCATCGGCACGCTGTTCCTGCGCGAGACCAAGGACGTGGATATCACCAAGTAGGCCACGCCCTGCTGCGATCCACCGACGCCGGCCCTGTGCCGGCGTCGTTGCTTGCGGCTCAGCGCTCCGCGCCGCTGGCTTCGCCCACGAAGCGCAGCCCCACGCCGGGTTCGGTGGCGATGTAGCGCGCGTGCGTGGCCGAATCCCCCAGCTTGCCGCGCAGCTTGGCCACCAGCACCCGCAGGTAGTGCGTGTCGTGCTGGTGGTGCGGCCCCCACAGCTCGCGCAGGATCTGCGGCTGGGTGACCACGCGGCCGGCGTGGCGCAGCAGCAGCTCCAGCAGCGCGTATTCCTTGCGCGCCAGCGCCAGCGGCGCGCCGTCCAGCGTCACCACGCGCAGCGCCAGGTCCACGTGCAGGCGACCGTCGTCGAAGACCGGCTGACCTGCGGCCGGCTGCGCGCGCATGCGCAGCAGGGCGCGCACGCGCGCCATCAGCTCCTCGATGCCGAACGGCTTGGTGACGTAGTCGTTGGCACCGGCATCGAGCACGCGCACCTTGCCGGCTTCGTCCGCGCGCACGGTCAGCACCAGCACCGGCACCTGCGACCATGCGCGCAGCTTCGCCAGCACCTCGTGGCCATCCAGGTCCGGCAGGCCCAGGTCGAGCACGACCAGGTCCGCGCCGTGCGCGGCCAGCAACGACAGCCCCTGGTGTCCGCTCTCTGCCAGGTCCACGCGGTAGCCCTGCGCGCGCAGGCTGATGTCCAGGAAGCGGCGGATCTGGGGTTCGTCATCGATCACCAGCACGTGGGCGGGCTGGGTGGCGGCAGCGGACGGGGCGGATTCGCTCATCGGTCAATCATGCGCTGTGGAGCCGGGCCGGCATTGTCGCGGACTGCGCTCAGCCGTCCTTCGGCGCCGGCTCGTACCGCGGCAGGACGATCCGGATCGTGGTGCCGCGCCCGCCTTCGCCCGGCAGCGCCTCCACGCTGCCGCCATGCGCGCCGACCATGCCCTGCGTGATCGCCAGCCCCAGGCCGGTGCCCTGGCGGCCGCGATCGCCGCGCTCCACGCTGTAGAACATGTCGAAGATGCGCCTGCGTTCGTCCTCGGGAATGCCGGGGCCGCGGTCGCGCACGTCGATGCGCAGCGAGGCATCGTGCAAGCGCTGCACGTCCACCTGCACCGGTTCGCCGGGCGGCGAGAACTTCGCGGCGTTCTCGATCACGTTGAACAGCGCCTGCTCCACGAGCGCCGGGTGCACCCAGATCGGCGCGATGTCCGCGGGCATCCGCACCTCCACGCGCGCCGTGGGTTCGTAGCGCTGCAGGCGCGCCACCGCGGAACCCACCAGCTCGTCCACGCCGATCCAGTCGCGGTTGAGCGCCAGGCCGCCGTGTCCCAGGCGGGTCATGTCCAGCAGGTTCTGGATGTAGCGGTCCAGCCGCTCGCCCTCGCTGCGCACGGTGTCGAGCAGGTCGCGCCGGTCGCGGGCGTCCATCGCATCGCCGTAGCTGCGCAGGCTGCCCGCCGCGCCGATGATGGCCGCCAGCGGCGAACGCAGGTCGTGCGACACGCTCGACAGCAGCGCCGAGCGCAGGCGCTCGGTTTCGCCGCCGATGCGCGCATCGGCCAGGTCCGCGACCAATCGCGTGCGCAGCAACGCCTGGGCGATTTCGTCGGACATGGCTTCGACCAGCCTACGCTGTTCGGGCAGCAGGCGCGCGGTGCCGTCGGGGAAACGCAGGCCCACGATGCCGTCGGCGCCGTCGCCCAGCGGCGCGAACCACCACTGCGCATTGCCCAGCGTGTCGGTGAAGCGGCCGGCAGGCTGGCGATGCTTGCGCGCCCAGTCGGCGGCGGCAAGATCGCGGTCCTCAAGGTGCGCCGCGTCGCGGCCGTCGTGCGATGCACCGCGCTGCAGCGGCGCGTCGCCGGCCTGCAGCAGCGCGTCGGCGCCGGTGGCCTGCTTCAACGCGCGTCGCCCGGCGGCGACCACCTCGCCCGCATCCGCCGCGCCGGCGAGCTGGCGGCTGAGCGACTGCAGCGCGGTGGCATGCGCATTGGCGGCGCGCAGTGCGATCACCTGCATGCGCAGCCGCGACGCAAGGCGCCCTGCCACCAGCGCCGCGACCAGGAACAGCAACACCGTGGTCACGCCCTGCCGCGCGCCGATGTACAGCGTGTAGCGCGGCTCGATAAAGAAGAAGTTGTACGCCAGGAACGACAGGCCCGCGGCCAGCACCGCCGCCGCCATGCGCGTGCGCGAGGCCACCAGCACCACCGCGACCAGGAAGATCAATGACAGGTCATCCAGCGCCACCCAGCGTTCGGCCAGCCACGCCAGCGCCGTGGCGGCGGCCGTGGCCACGACCGCCTGCGCCGCGTCGCTGCCGCTCAGCAGCTGCGCGCCGCGTGCGCGCAGCCCGCGCCGCGAGCGCGCGCGCGCCTCCGGCGTGCTGACGATGGTCAGCTCGAAATGTGCGCCGCGCTGCAGCAGCTGCTGGGTCAGCGTGCGGTTGAACATGCGCGCGACGGGCCGCTCGCGGGTGCGACCCAGGACAATCGTCGACACGCCGCTGCGTGCGGCGTGGTCGAGGATCGTATCGGCGATGCTGCCGCCGTGCACCACCTCGGTGTCGGCCCCCAGCCTGCGCGCCAGCGCGAACGCGCGGTCCAGCTCCTGCTGGCGCGCGGGATCCGGCGCGGCTCCGCCCTGCACGGTCACGACCGTCCACGGCGCATCGCGACGTTCGGCGATGCGCCGCGACACGCGCACCAGGTACTCGGACTGACCGCGCCCGTCGATGGCCACCAGCACGCGCCGCCGCAGCGCCATACCCGGCAGGCCTCGCGCCGCCTGGGTCTCGCGCAGGTCGCTGTCCACGCGGTCGGCCGCGGTCTGCATGGCCAGCTCGCGCAGCGCGGTGAGGTTGCCCGGCGAGAAGAACGCCTGCAACGCGTGCGCGGCCTGGTCGGGCACGTAGACCTTGCCGTCCTTGAGTCGCTGGATCAGCTCGCGCGGCGGCAGGTCGACCAACACGATGTCACGCAAGCGGTCGAACACGGCATCCGGCACGGTTTCGGACACGCGCACGCCGGTGATCCGGTGCACGACATCGTTGAGGCTTTCCAGGTGCTGGATGTTGACGGTGGTGTGCACGTCGATGCCGGCATCGAGCAGCTCCACCACGTCCTGCCAGCGGCGTTCGTGGCGGCTGCCGGGTGCATTGCGATGCGCCAGCTCGTCCACCAGCGCCAGCTGCGGCCTGCGCGCGAGCAGCGCGTCGAGGTCGAGTTCGTCCAGCAGGTGGCCGCGGTGCTCGATGCGCCGACGCGGCAGCACGTCGAGGCCTTCCAGCAGTGCCGCGGTCTCGGCGCGACCGTGCGTTTCCACGATACCCACCACCACGTCCAGCCCCTGGCGCACGGCATCGCGGGCGCGCGCCAGCATGGCGTAGGTCTTGCCCACGCCGGGCGCTGCGCCCAGGAACACGGTGAGGCGACCGCCGGCCTGGCGATCCAGCTCGCCCAGGAGCGCATCGGCCTGCATGCTGCGCGCGTCGTTGCTCATGGCGCCAATTGTGCGCTGGTCCGCGTCACTGGCAGAAGCCGAACGCGAACTGCGTCAGCGCAGCGCATCCAGCGCCAGGTTCAGCTGCAGCACGTTGACGCGCGGCGGGCCGAACAGGCCGAACTGCGGCCCTTCGATGTGTCGTTCCAGCAGCTCGCTCACCTGCGCCTCGGGAAAGCCACGTGCCTGCGCGACGCGTGCCACTTGGACCTGCGCGCCCTGCGGCGTGAGGTGCGGGTCCAAGCCGCCGCCGGACTGCGTGACCAGCTCGCCCGGGACGTCGCCCGGCGCGATGCCGTCGCGGGCGGCGACTTCGGCGATGGCCGCGTCGATGCGCTTGCGCAGCTCGGGGTTGGTGCGCGCCTGGTTGCTGCCGGCCGCGGCCATGGGGTCGTAGCCGGCGGCGGACGGGCGCGGCTGGAAGTAGCGCGCATCGGCGAACGGCTGCGCCAGCAGCGCCGAGCCCACCACCTTCCCGTCCCGTTCGAGCAGTGAGCCGCGCGCCTGCGCGGGGAACAGCACGCCACCGAGCGCGGCGGTGCCGAGCGAATACAGCAGCCCGAAGCCGAGCAGGGTCACCAGCGCCAGCGCGAGCGCCGGCCGCAGCGCGGCGTGGTGGTCGAGTGCGTGCGGAATTGCAGCCTTCATGTCGTTGTTCTCAGTCAGTGGAGCGGGGTTGTTCCGATGCCTGTTCCGTCATCCCCGCGTGGGCGGGGATCCATGAACGTCGCCCGCATGACCACTGGCGCCCATGAGTTCCCGCTTTCGCGGGAATGACGAAGATGGGGCTTCGACGCGACGCCTCTCACGCGCCCACGCCCGCCGTCACCAGCAGCAGGTCGATCAGCTTGATCGCCGCGAACGGCAACAGCACGCCGCCCACGCCGTACACCAGCATGTTCCGGCGCAGCAGCACGGTGGCGCTGGCGGGCTTGAAGCGCACGCCGCGCAGGGCCAGCGGGATCAGCGCGGGGATGATGAGCGCGTTGAAGATCAGTGCCGCGAGCACCGCGTTGGACGGGTTGGAGAGCTGCATCACGTTCAACGCCGCCATCTGCGGAATCGCGGCTGCGAACAGCGCCGGCAGGATCGCGAAGTACTTGGAGATGTCGTTGGCCAGCGAGAACGTGGTCAGCGCGCCGCGCGTGATGAGCTGCTGCTTGCCGATTTCCACCACCGCCAGCAGCTTTGCCGGATCGCTGTCCAGGTCGACCATGTTGCCGGCCTCCTTGGCCGCCTGCGTGCCGGAGTTCATCGCCAGGCCCACGTCGGCCTGGGCGAGCGCGGGCGCGTCGTTGGTGCCGTCGCCGACCATCGCGATCAGCCGGCCGCCCACCTGCTCGGCGCGGATCCGCGCCAGCTTGTCCTCGGGCCGGGCTTCGGCGATGTAGTCGTCGACGCCGGCCTCGGCGGCGATGGCCGCGGCGGTGAGCGGGTTGTCGCCGGTGATCATCACCGTCTTGACGCCCATCGCGCGCAGCCGCGCGAAGCGATCCTTGACGCCGTGCTTGACCACGTCGGACAGCTCGATCACGCCGAGCACGTGCTTGCCTTCGCTCACCACCAGCGGCGTGGCGCCGGCGCGCGCGACCTGTTCGATGCGCGCCTGCAATTCCGCGGGCACCTGGCCGCCGAGCGCCTGCACGTGACGCGCGATCGCATCGCCCGCGCCCTTGCGAATCACGCGCGGCGCGCCGTTTTCGTGCGGCAGGTCGACACCGGACATGCGCGTCTGCGCGGTGAAGGCGAGGTACTCCGCGCGTTCGGGCTCGGCGACGCCCGAGCCCTGCGTGCGCGCCAGCTTCACGATCGACTTACCTTCGGGCGTGGGGTCGGCCAGCGACGACAGCAGCGCCGCATCGCGCAGCTGCGCGGCATCCACCCCGGCCACCGCGTGGAACGCCGTCGCCTGGCGGTCGCCGTGGGTGATGGTGCCGGTCTTGTCCAGCAGCAGCACGTCGATGTCGCCGGCGATCTCCACCGCCTTGCCGGACTTGGCGAGCACGTTGGCCGACAGCGCGCGGTTCATGCCGGCGATGCCGATGGCCGGCAGCAGCCCGCCGATGGTGGTGGGGATCAGGCACACCAGCAGCGCGATCAGCAGCATCACGTCGACCTCGACGCCCACGAACGCGCCGATCGCCGGCAGCGTGGCGCACACGATCACGAAGGTCAGCGTCATCGCCGCCAGCAGCATGGTCAACGCGATCTCGTTGGGCGTCTTCTGCCGGTTGGCGCCTTCCACCAGCGCGATCATGCGGTCCAGGAAGCTCTGCCCCGGCTCGGCGGTGACGCGCACCACGATCTCGTCGGACAGCACCTTGGTGCCGCCGATTACGCCGCTGCGGTCGGTGCCGGCCTCGCGCAGCACCGGTGCGGACTCGCCGGTCACGGCGGATTCGTTGATGGTGGCGAGGCCATGCACGATCTCGCCGTCGGCGGGGACCTGTTCGCCGGCGGACACCACCACGTGGTCGCCCGACCGCAGCTCCGCGGCCGGCACCTGCGTTTCCTTGCCGCGCATCGCGGCGCGGAAACCGACCGAGGTCTCCAGCCGGCGTGCCACCAGGTCCTTGCGTGCGCGCCGCAGCGACGCCGCCTGGCCGCGGCCGCGCGCCTCCGCAACGGCTTCGGCGAAATTGCCGAACAGCACGGTCAGCAGCAGGATCAGCGTCACCGCGATCCCGAAACCGGGCGCCGCCTGCCCGGTGGCGGTGAGCAGCGCGGCCAGCAGCGTGCCCAGCATCACCACGGCCATCACCGGGCTTTTCACCAGGTGCGCAGGCGCGAGCTTGCGAAACGCGGCAAGCGCGGCATGGCGCAGGGTGGCGGCATCCACCAGCGCGGGCTGCGGCCGGCGCGGCGCGACTTCAGGAGACGGTTGCATCGACGTGTTCCGGAAAAGGGAGGAGGCGGCTCAGCGCGCGGCCACGAGGCTCAGGTGTTCGGCGATCGGCCCGAGCACCAGCGCCGGCAGGAACTGCAGTAGGGTCAGGATCACGATCACCGCGACCACGGTGAGCGCGAAGGTGGGCGTCTCGATCTGCAGGCTGCCGGCGCTTTCGGGCGCCCTGCGCTTGCGCGCCAGGCGCGCCGCGACGATCAGCGGCACGATCAGCGCCGGGTAGCGGCCCAGCATCAGCACCAGCACGCAGCTCAGGTTCCACCAGGTCGTGGCGTCGCCGAGCCCTTCGAAGCCGGAGCCGTTGTTGGCGAACGCCGAGGTGTACTCGTAGAACACCTGGCTGATGCCGTGGAAGCCGGGATTGGAATTGCCCGTGAACTGCGGCAGCGCCAGCGTGATCGCGGTGAAGCCCAGCACCACCAGCGGCTGAAGCAGCACGAGCAGGGCGAGCAGCTTCACCTCGGGCGCTTCGATCTTGCGGCCGAACAGCTCGGGCGTGCGCCCGGTCATCAGCCCGGCCAGGAACACCGCCAGCATCAGGTACACGATGAACTGCTGCAGCCCGCAGCCGATGCCGCCCCATACCGCGTTGACCAGCATGTTGCCCAGCGTGACCAGGCCGGTCAGCGGGCTGAGCGAATCGTGCATCGCGTTGACCGAGCCATTGCTGGTCTGCGTGGTCAGCGCGGCCCACAGTGCGGAATCCTGCGCGCCGAAGCGCACTTCCTTGCCTTCCATCAGCGCAACGTCGGAAGCAGTCGAGCTGTGCGCTTCGCTCCACACCGCCGCGCCCGTGGAGGCCAGCGACATCAGCAGCATGCAGCCGAACACCAGCGCGGTGAACCGGCGGCGCCCGGTCAGCGGGCCCACCATGAACACCACCGCCACCGGCAGCAGGATCAGGGCGAGCGTCTCGAGCAGGTTCGACAGCGGGGTAGGGTTCTCCAGCGGCACCGCGCTGTTGGGCCCGTACCAGCCACCGCCGTTGGTGCCCAGCTGCTTGGCCGCGACCATCGGCGCCACCGGGCCCACCGGGATCTTCTGCTGCGTCATCTGCGCGGACGCATCGACCGGCGTCGCGGTGGCACCGGCCGCCAGCGTGGACGGCACGCCCTGCCACGCCAGCAGGAGTGCCCACAGCAGGCACAGCGGCAGCATCACGCGCACGGTGGCACGGGTGACATCGGCCCAGTAGTTGCCGACGTCCGCCTCGGGCGGCGAGGCGCTGTCGATCGTCGCACCGTTATCCGTGGTCATCGCGGCGGCGGCAGGCACATCGCGGCCACCGAACAGCGCCCGCAGCGTGGCCACCACCAGCGCCAGGCCCATCATCGGCGTGACGACCTGCAGCCCGACGATGCCAGCCATCTGCGACAGGTACGACAGCTGCGCCTGGCCGGAGTAGTGCTGCTGGTTGGTGTTGGTGAGGAACGACACCATCGTGTGCAGCGCCGTGTCCCAGCGCATGTTCGGCACGGCATCCGGATTGAGCGGCAGCCACGCCTGCACCATGAAGAGAATCCACACCGGGATCGCCACGGCGAGGTTGCTCAGCGCAAACGCCGTCGCATAACCGCACCAGGACATGCCGCGCGCCGGATCCACGCCGAGCAGCCGGTAGACGCCGCGTTCGACCGGACCGAACACGGCATCCCCGCGCATCGGCGCCCCGCGCATGACGCGCGCCAGGTAGTGCCCCAAGGGCCAGCCGAGGGCCAGCGCCAGCGCAAGGACGAGCAGCAAGTTGGTCATGACGTTCTCAGAACTTTTCGGGACGCAGGATCACGAGGAGCAGGTAGGCGATCGCAACGACGACCGCGAGCGCACAGATCAGGGCGAGCCAGCCGGGCATGGGAAGGTCCTTGGGTCCAGGGGAAGCGAAAGGCGCGAGGCGATCAGAAGCTGGCCTGCACGGCCGCCTCGATGCGCGAACCGGCGACGTCATCGCCGAAGATCGCCTTCGCGTTGCCATCGGTGGCGTGCGCGGTCACGCGCGCTTCGATATTTGCTTTCGAAGCCGGCGCCTTGAACGCCCACACCGCGCTGACCAGCCCGTGCGTGTAGCCGTCTTCGGCGAACACGGCATCGTCCAGGAAGTAATGCGCCACGCTCGCTTCGAAGCGCAGCCGGTCGTTGAGCGGAAACTTCGCGCCCACCAGCGCGTAGGTGCCCGCGGCGTCGGCACCGAGCGCCTCGTCGGACACGCCCAGCGACGCCCAGTAATTGCCTTGGTAGGTGACCGTGCCGTTGAGCTCGGTCCAGTCCAGGTCCACCGTGGTACCGGGGTAGCGGTAGTGCAGGACGTTGACGTCCACCGCCCAGTCGTCGCCCAGTGCCTTGCCCCAGCCCACGGTGAAGTCGAATTCGCTGCTGGCTTCGACCTCCGGCGCGAACTCCACGTTGGAGCCCCACACCGAGGCGTAGAAGCCGGCATCGGACGCAACCTTGAAACTCGCCTGCACTGCGGGATCGCCCTGGGTCTGGGTGGAACCGCGCCAGACGTAATCGGTAGTGAGCGCGGCGCTGCCGGTCACCTCGGCGGCGCGCGCCTGCGCGGAGCAGGCGACCGCGGCCACAACGGCGAACACGCACAGCGCGGTGCGGCGCAAGGCCGCGGCGCGGTGTGCACGAGGGGAATGCGACGGCACGGGACACTCCGGCGAAGCGATCGAATCGCGAGGCGCGCAGTCTCGTGCGATGCGCCGTCAAGCCTCCATGCCAGGGCGGGCCTGGCGCATCAACTCTGCGTAAATTCGCGCGGCCGCGCTCAGCCGCGACCGTCGTCAGCGTTCCTGCAGCGCGTCCAGGAAGCCGGTCCGCCAGGCCGTGATGTCGTGGCGGCGCAGCGTGTCCATCATCGCGGCGTGCCTGCGCAGACGCTCCTGGCGCGGCATCGCGGCGGCGCGGGCGATCGCCTCGGCCGTGCCTTCCAGGTCGTAGGGATTCACCAGCAACGCCTGCGGCAGTTCGTACGCCGCGCCGGCGAAGCGCGACAGCACCAGCACGCCGGGATCGTCCGGGTCCTGCGAGGCCACGTATTCCTTGGCCACCAGGTTCATGCCGTCGCGCAGCGGCGTGACCAGACCGACGGCGGCGCTGCGGTAGAAGCCGGTGAGCACGTCGTGGGTGAAATTGCGGTTCACGTAGCGCACCGGCGTCCACTCCGGCTGCGCATGGCGGCCGTTGATGCTGCCGGCCAGGCCTTCCAGCGAACCGCGCAGGCGCTGGTACTCGCTGACGTCGCTGCGCGACGCCGGGGCGATCTGCAGGAAGGTCAGCGCGTCGGCGTGGTTGGCGTGGCGCGTCAGGTATTCGTCGAAGGCGCGCATGCGGCGCACCAGTCCCTTCGAATAGTCGAGCCGGTCCACGCCGATCATCAGCGGATGGCCGCTCAGGCTCTCGCGCAGCCGGCGCACGGGCAGACGCCGCACCGCGTCGGCCGCCTGCCGCTCGATCGCGGGGGTATCGATGCTGATCGGGAACGCAGCCACGCGGAACCGCCGCCCGTCGCGACCGGTGACGCGCCCGTTCGCCTCGACCCTGCCGCCGGCGAACAGGCGCACGTAGTCCTGCAGGCGCTCCACGTCGCGCTGGGTCTGCAGGCCCACCAGGTCATAGGCGGAAAGGCCGCCGAACAGCGCTTCGTGACCCGGCAATGCGGCGGTCATGTCCGACGAGGGCACCGGCACGTGCAGGAAGAACCCGAGCCGGCCGCCGAAACCGCGCTCGCGCAGCAACGCACCCAGTGGGAACAGGTGGTAGTCGTGCACCCACACCGTGTCGTCGTCGCGCAGCTGCTTCGCCAGCGCATCGGCGAAGCGCGCGTTGACCGCCAGATAAGCCTGCAGCGTTTCCTGGCTGTACTCCACCAGGTCGAGCCGGAAGTGCAGCAGTGGCCACAGCGTGCGGTTGGAGAACCCGGCGTAGTAGCCGTCGTACTCGTCGCGCGACAGGTCCAGGGTGCAGTACGTGATCCCGGCCTCGCGCAGCTGCGCCGGCTTCTTCTCCGGCTCGCGCACGCGCTTGCCGCTCCAGCCGAACCACAGCCCGCCCTGCTCGGCCAGCGCCGCCCGCAACGCCACCGCCAGCCCGCCCGCGCGCGACTCGTCGGGCAGGGCGACGCGGTTGGAAACGACGACAAGGCGGGACATCTGGGATTCCGGTTGGTGGCTCGTGCTTGGTGCTTCGTGCTTCGTGCTTCGTGCTTCGTGGTTCGTGGTTCGTGGTTCGTGATTCGTGATTCGTGATTCGTGATTCGTGATTCGTGTTTGATTCGTGATTCGTGATTCGTAATTGGCGGCAGGCTCCTGCTGCCTCCCCCTTTGGAAAAGGGGGATCAAGGGGGATCTGCTCTTCCCGTTGACGTTGCGCTGAAGGTCAAGCGCAAATCCCCCTCTGCCTCCCTTCTTCGAAGAGGTATGGAAGCGGATGGCAAGATGCGATCACGCCGCATCCCGCCACGGCCGCGACAGCCGCATCGCCGCGATGATCAGCCCCACGTGCGAATAGGTCTGCGGGAAATTGCCCCAGGCCTCGCCGTCGCGTTCGAATTCCAGATCCTCCGACATCAGCCCCAGCGGATTGCGCCGGGCCAGGATGCGCTCGAACAGCGCGCGGGCCTCGCCCATGCGCCCGATCGCGGCCAGGGCGTCGATGTACCAGAAGGTGCAGATGGTGAAGCTGGTTTCCGGCGCGCCGAAGTCGTCGGGCGCCACGTAGCGGAACAGCATGTCGCCGCGCTTCAGTTCGCGGCCCACCGCCTCCACGGTGGAGACGAAGCGCGGATCGTCGGCGTCCACGAAACCCAGGTCCGCCAGCAGCAGCAGGCTCGCGTCCAGGCGCCGGCTTTCGCGGCCTTCCACGAAGGTCTGCAGGCCTTCGTCCCACGCGTGCGCCAGCACGTCGTCGCGGATCGTGTCGGCGCGCCCGCGCCAGTACGTGGCGCGCTCGCCCAGGCCCAGCTGCGCGGCGATCTTGGCCAGGCGGTCGCACGCCGCCCAGCACATCACGCTGGAATAGGTATGCACCTCGGCACGGCCGCGGAACTCCCACAGCCCCGCGTCGGGCACGTCGTGCAGCGCGAAGGCGCGCTCGCCCAGCGGCTCGAGGCGGCGGAACGTCTCGGCATCGCCGGGATGCTCCAGGCGCTGGTCGAAGAACAGCTGCGCGGACGCCAGCACCACGCTGCCGTACACGTCGTGCTGCTTCTGCACCCAGGCCAGGTTGCCGCGCCGCACCGGGCCCATCCCGCGGTAGCCGGCCAGGGACGGGATCTCTTCCTCCGCAAGTTCGGTCTCGAACCCGATGCCGTACAGCGGCTGCAGCGCGCCATCCTCGCCGGCGGCCAGGTTGAAGATGTAGCGCAGGTACTCCTCCATGCTGCGCGTGGCGCCCAGGCGGTTGAGCGCGCGCACGGTGAAGGCGGCATCGCGCAGCCAGCAGTAGCGGTAGTCCCAGTTGCGCGCGCTGCCGGACGCTTCGGGGATCGACGTGGTGATGGCGGCGACTATCGCGCCGGTGTCCTCGTACTGGCACAGCTTCAACGTGATCGCGCTGCGGATCACCGCGTCCTGCCACTCCAGCGGGATCGACAGATAGCGCACCCACTCGCGCCAGTAGTTGCGCGTGCGCGCCAGCGCCATGCCCGCGAACGCCGCGACGCCGGTCTGCAGCGATTCGTCCGGGCCGAGCACGATGTGCAGGTCGCGGTCCAGCACGAACGGCAGGCCGTCGCGCAGCAGACGCACGGGGATGTCGCTGGTGGCGCGCAGCACGTGGCCGGGCAGCACGTAGCGCACGTGGTTGCTGCCGCTGGTGGTTTCGGCCTCGTGCGCGCCCCAGCCGCCCAGCGGACGCAGCCGCACGCGGATGCGCGGCGTGCCGGACAGCGCACGCAGGCTGCGCACCAGCATCACGGGGTGGTAGAAGCGCTCGTGCTGGCGCCAGCGCGGCGCGAAGTCGGTGATCTCCACCGCGCCGCCGTTTGCGTCGTGCAGCACGGTGCGCAGGATCGCGGTGTTCTGGATGTACTGCTGCTCCGCACGCACGAAGCCTTCCAGCTCGATGGCGAAATCCCCGCCGTCGCGCGTGGGCGACAGCAGCGCGCAGAACGCCGGATCGCCGTCGAAGGCCGGCACGCAGCCCCAGACCACGCGCGCGTGCGCATCGACGAGCGCGGCGAAGCTGCCATTGCCCACCATGCCCATGTCCAGGCTGGCCTGCAGCGGCGCGCTCACGCGGCCACCTGCGGTCGCATGGCCTCACCCACGCCCAGCCAGCGGTGCACCGCTTCCACATCGGGCAGCGCGTAGCGCGCCGCACTGGGCGTCCGCATGCCCACCAGGATGCTGGTGCCGCCGCGCGCGTTGACGGTTTCGAAGCCGTGCTCGTCGGTGAGGTCGTCGCCGGCGAACACCGGCGTACGCCCGGCGAACGGGGGCTCCTGCAGGAAGGCCTCGATCGCCGCGCCCTTGTCCGCGGCGGCCGCCTTGAGTTCCACCACGTGGTCGCCCGGCTGCAGGTGATAGCCCGGCAGCTGCATCGCCGCGCTGGCCGCCAGCGCCTGCAGGTCGGCGGCGGCCAGCGGCTCGCCGCGCCAGTGCAGCGCCAGGGCGATGCCCTTGTCCTCGCACAGCGCGCCGGGATAGCGCGCCACCACCGTGTGCGCCGCGGCGCGCACGGCGTCCAGCGCGGACGCGTCGGCCGGCACGCGGACCAGCTCGGCGTGGTTGCGCCGCTCCAGCCCGTGCAGGCCCGCGCAGGGCAGGGTCAGCGGCGCGAACAAGGCATCCAGCGTGGCGATGGCGCGGCCGCTGACCAGGGCCAGCGCGCCGCCGAGCGCTGCATGCAGCGCCTCCAGACGCGCCAGCAGCGCATCGGGTACGCGCACTGCGGCGGGGTGGGCGGCGAAACCGAGCAGCACGCCATCCACGTCCAGGAACAGGGCCGTCGTGCGCAGCGCCGTCGCATCCGGCGCCAGCGCCGGGGGCGCGGTGCGGGGAACCGAAACATTCGACATCGCGGCAGTGTGCCGCGCGCGGCGTAAGGATCGCGTAAGCGCGCGCTTGCGAGTCAGCGCGGCGGCGCGGCCAGCTCGCGCGCGCTCAGGTAGCCGTCGCGGTCGGCGTCCTGCCTGCGGAAGGTGTCGGCCAGCCGGTTGCGGTACTCGACGCGGCCGACCGCCCTGCCCTTGCCCCCGGGCAGCTCGTCGGGCGTCAGCGTCGCATCGCGGTTGCGGTCCATCGCGTCGAAGGCGTAGCTGAGCCAGTCCTGGTATTCGGGCAGAGAGACGCGCCCGTCGCGGTCGGCATCCATGCGCGCCAGGTAATCGCCGGTGGCCTGCACCGGGCCCTGCGCCGCGCACACCGGCGCGTACGCGAGCAACAGCCACGCAACGGCGCAGGACAGTTTGGGCGGCAACGCAGGCATGCGCGGACTGTAGGCGGTTTGCCGCAGCGGGACGTGAACCGGCGCGCGCAACGCGCACGCGCCCATAAAAAAACCCGCCCGCGGAGCGGACGGGTTTCGTGCGGCGCCGGGCCGCCAGGTCAGGCGTGCGCCGACTGCAGCGTGTAGCCCTTCAGGCGCGCGGAGTATTCCTGCAGCGCGCGGATGCCGCTGGCTTCGGCCTCGTGGCACCAGGCCTGCAGCTGGCGCAGGCGCTCGGCGGCATCGTGGCTGCGCGCCTCCAGCACCTGGGTCAGGCGCGCGCGGTGCTCGACCAGCGTGCGGATGCGCGGACGCGATTCCACCCACTGGCGCAGCTGTTCGCGCGCGTCGGGCTTGAGCCAGCGGCCGTCGTCCACCATGCCCTTGCGCAGCTGCCGGGGCAGCAGCGCGCGCAGGCGTGCGCCGGCGGCGGCGGCTTCCTCGCGCAGCGCCGGCTTGAGCACGTTGCGCTGGTAATCGGTCATGGCCTGGAAGCGGTGCGCCAGCAGCGCCTTCATCGTGTCCGCGTCGGGCACGTTGATGTTGGGGCGGATGTCCAGCGACGGGGCCACGCGCAGCACCTTGGCCAGGCCCACCGACTCCAGCGCCTTGATCACCGCCCAGCCGATGTCGAACTCCCACTTGCGCAGCGCGAACTTGGCCGAAGACGGAAACGCGTGGTGGTTGTTGTGCAGCTCCTCGCCGCCGATCCACACGCCCCAGGGGGACAGGTTGGTGGCGGTGTCGGTGGTCTCGAAATTACGGTAGCCCCACCAGTGGCCCAGGCCGTTGACCACGCCCGCGGCCCAGAACGGGATCCACAGCATCTGGATCGCCCACACCGCCACGCCGGCGAAGCCGAACAGGGCGAAGCTGACGAACAGCAGCAGGGTCGGGCCCAGCGTGGCGTGCGGGGTGTAGAGCTTGCGTTCGATCCAGTCGTCCGGGCAGCCCTTGCCGTACTGCTCGATCGCCGCGCGGTCGTTGCGCGCCTCGCGGTACAGCTCCACGCCGCGCCAGAACACGTTCTTGATGCCCTTGTACATGGGGCTGTGCGGGTCGTCCTCGGTCTCGCACTTGGCGTGGTGCTTGCGGTGGATCGCGGCCCACTCCCTGGTGATCATGGACGTGGTCAGCCAAGTCCAGAACCGGAAGAAGTGCGCCAGCACGGGGTGGAAGTCCACGCCGCGGTGCGCCTGGCTGCGGTGCAGGTAGAGGGTCACCGAGAAGATGGTCAGCTGGGTGGCCACCAGCAGATACAGCGCCAGTCCCCAGAAACCGGACTGGACCAGGCCACCAGCAAGGAAGTCGAGCAGTGAAGCGGGCATTTCGGGCTCCGGCCGGCAGGCTCGCCGGCGACTCTGGGGCGCAGCCGATGCGGTTGCGCCCGGACATATGATGCGGGTTCGGGCTCCATACGTCACCCGTCGCCAGCGTATGGCGTTCACGTTTCCGCGACGCGGCCGCGTGAAGGCCGGCGACGTTGGCTTCCAGCCCCGGGCGCCCCACCATCCCCGGATGCCCGAACTCCCCGAAGTCGAGACCACGCGCCGCGGGCTGGCACCGCATGTCGAGGGCCGGCAGGTCGCCGGCGTGACCCTGCGCCGGCCGGACCTGCGCTGGCCGATCCCGCCGCAGGTCGCCGAGCAGCTGCCGGGGCAGCGCATCGCCGCGATCCGGCGGCGGGCCAAGTACCTGCTGCTGGACACGCCCACCGGCAGCGCGCTGCTGCATCTGGGCATGTCCGGCAGCCTGCGGGTGCTGCCCCCGGACACGCCGCTGCGCGAGCACGACCACGTAGACATCGCCCTGGCAGGCGAGGCCGGGCGACCACCGCAGGTGCTGCGCTTCAACGACCCGAGGCGCTTCGGCTGCCTGCTGTGGCAGCCGGCCGGCGAAGTCCACGCGCTGCTGCGCGGACTCGGTCCCGAGCCCCTGGGCGATCCTTCGGCCGGCATGGATGCGGATGCGGTGGCGTTCGACGGCGACTACCTGTTCCGGCGCAGCCGCGGCCGCAAGGCCCCCGTCAAGGTGTTCCTGATGGACCAGCGCATCGTGGTGGGCGTGGGCAACATCTATGCCGCCGAAGCCCTGTTCGCCGCGGGCATCTCGCCGCTGCGCGCGGCCGGGCGCGTCTCTCGCGAACGCTACGTGGTGCTGGCCGGGGAAATCCGGCGCATCTTGCGCCACGCGATCGAGCGCGGCGGTACGACCCTGCGCGACTTCCTGGCGCCGGACGGCGCGCCCGGCTACTTCGAACAGGAACTGTCCGCCTACGGCCGCGGCGGCCAGGCGTGCCCACGCTGCGGCGGCGCGCTGAAGCAGGCCAGCCTGGGCCAGCGCACCACCGCCTGGTGCCCGCGCTGCCAGCGCTGAGGCGGCGCCTGCCGCGGCGATCGGCCGCAATGCTCAGGTTATAGTTGCGCCCCGACTGGGGAGGGGGCGCAGATGGCCGAATCGGCAGAAATCACCCAGTGGCTCGATGCCGCCCACGGCGGCGATTCGAACGCCATGGGCAAGGTGCTCTCCACGCTCTACCAGGAGCTGCACGGCATGGCACGGCGCCAGCTCGCCGGCCAGCACGGCCAGACGCTCGACGCCACCGCACTGGTGCACGAGGCCTACCTCAAGCTGATCGGCCGCCGCGAGGCGCACTTCGAGGATCGCGCGCACTTCTTCGCCTATGCCGCCTCCGCCATGCGCAGCGTGGTGGTGGACTATGCCCGTCAGCGGCTTGCGCAGAAGCGCGGCGGCGACCTGCACCGGGTCACCGACCTGCCCGAGGACCTCGAGGGCGGCCTGCGCCTGGACGAGGACATGCTGGGCCTGGACACCGCGCTGACCAAGCTGGCCGCGGTGGACGAGCGCCTGGCCCAGGTGGTGGAACTGCGCTACTTCGCCGGCCTGTCGGAGCTCGAGATCGCGACCCTGCTCAAGCGCTCCGAGCGCAGCATCCGAC
The DNA here is from genome assembly GCA_964425695.1 of uncultured Pseudoxanthomonas sp. GTDB lineage: Bacteria > Pseudomonadota > Gammaproteobacteria > Xanthomonadales > Xanthomonadaceae > JAKPBU01. Next base: position 24,625 of record CAYRNF010000017.1, on the reverse strand, counting down.
GCGACTGGCAGAAGGCGCGCATGTTCCTGCTGGCGTCGTTGCAGGAACGCTGAGCCGCCGGCCATGGCCGCTACGCGCGTCGCAGTGCCGCGTCGTCGCGTTTTCCGCGTTTCCCGGGCGATGACATCCGATCCGATCGCGCGCGGCCGCCTGCCGCGCGCAGCGCACAGGCAGGACTAGGCGGTGGACGCCGCACGCTGGCAGCGCCTGTCGCCCTTGCTCGACGCCCTGCTCGAGCAGGAACCGCCGGTGCGCGCCGAGAGCCTCGCATCGCTGCGCGCGGAAGACCCGCAGCTGGCGGACGACCTGGAGGAGCTGCTGCGGCTCGAGCAGGACAGCGGCGACTTCCTCAGCGAACCGGTGGTCCCGCCCACGCCCGGGCTGGGCACCGACAGCGTGGTCGGGCCGTATCGCCTGGAGCGCATGCTCGGCGAGGGCGGCATGGGCCAGGTCTGGCTGGCGCAGCGCAACGACGGCCTGTACCAGCGCCGCGTGGCGCTGAAGCTGCTGCGCCCCGGCTTGGCCGATCCCAACCTGCGCCTGCGCTTCACCCGCGAACGCCAGATCCTGGCGCGACTGGAACATCCGCACATCGCGCGCCTGCTGGATGCCGGCATCAGCGGCGACGGCCAGCCGTACCTTGCGCTGGAGTACGTGGAAGGCGAGCCGATCACCGACTGGTGCCGCGCCCACGACGTCACCGTGGATGCGCGCCTGCGCCTGTTCCAGCAGGTGTGCCGCGCGCTCAGCCACGCGCACGCCAACCTGATCGTGCACCGCGACCTCAAGCCCTCGAACATCCTGGTGACGCCGCTGGGCGAGGTGCGGCTGCTCGACTTCGGCATCGCCAAGCTGCTGGACACGCCGGACAACATGCCCGACCGCACCCGCACCGGGTCGCGTGCGTTCACCCTGCACTACGCCGCACCCGAACAGCTGCGCGGCGAGCCGGTCACCACCATGACCGACGTGTACGCGCTGGGCATGGTGCTGTTCGAGCTGCTCACCGACGCGCGGCCGTACCGCCTCAAGCGCCAGAGCGACGCCGAATGGGAAGAGGCGATCCTGCACGCCGACCCGATGCGCGCCTCGATATCCCTGCAGCGCTCCGCAGAAGCCGGGCCCGACCGCGACCGCGCGCAGCAGCTGCGCCGCCGCGCGCGCATGGTCTCCGGAGACCTGGACAACATCGCCTACAAGGCGCTGGCCAAGCAGCCGGAGAAGCGCTACGCCTCGGTCGAGGCGCTGGCCCAGGACGTGCAGCGCTTCCGCGACGGCAAGCCGGTGCAGGCGCGTGCGCAGGCCCTCGGGTATCGCCTGCGCAAGTTCGTGGGCCGGCACCGCTGGGCGCTGGCGACCAGCGCGCTGACCGCGCTGGTGCTGGCTTCGGCCATGGGCATCGTGGCCTGGCAGGCGCGCAATGCCCTCCGCGAGGCCGGCCGCGCGCAGGCCATGCAGGACTTCGTGGTCGGCCTGGTGGAACAGGCCGGCAATGCGTCCGAGAACGGGCAGATCGACCTGCCCGCGCTGCTCGACAGCGGGTTGCAGCGCGTGGATCGCGACCTGGCCCGCCAGCCGGAGGCGCGCGCGGAGCTGTACGGCGCCATCGCCCAGATGCGCGCCGGGCTGGGCGACTACCCGCGGGCGCGGGCGCTGTTCGAGCGGCAGTCGGCGCTGGTGGCGTCGCTGCCGGATCCGCCCGCCGGCCTGGTGCTGTCGGCCAGCGCGGGACTGGGCCGCATCCAGCGCCTGCAGGGCGCGCCGCAGGCCTGCGTGGACGCCATGCAGCGGCACGCGGACCTGGCGCTGCGCCAGCAGGGGCAGGTGCCGCTGCAGGCCGCCGAGTTCTTCTCGGAAATCGGTCGCTGCCAGCGCGGCATCGGCCAGCGCGAGGCCGCGCGGCTGATGTTCCAGCGCTCGCTCGAGCTGCGCCAGGGCCTGCCCGGCATGCAGGCCGGACTGGTCGAGAACCGCACCGACCTGGCCAACCTGCACGCGGATGCCGGCGACGGTGCGCGCGCCCTGGTCGAGTACCGCGCGGCGCTGGCGGAACTGCAGAACCGGGTCGGCGCACGCCACACGCTGGCAATCGACATGAACCGCACGATCTGCGCGCTGGAACGCAGCGAAGGCCGCCTGCTGCTGGCAGAGCGGCACTGCAAGGCGGCGCTGGACGAGGCCTTCGCGCTGCACGGCGCGCGCCACCGCGCCACCGTGGACGCGCGCCGCCAGCTGGCGGCGCTGCAGGTGGACCAGGGGCGCTACGCTGCGGCCGAACGCGAGTTCCGGCAGTCGCGGCAGTGGCTGATCGCGCGCCTGGGCAGCCGCCACGTGGACGTGGCGCGCGACGACAACAGCCTGGCGGTGATCGCGTGGGAACGCGGCCATACCCGCGAGGCGCTGCGGCTGTTCGACCGCGCGATCGACATCCTGCGCGACGCGCCGCCGCCCAACAACCTGGCCAGCGTGATGTTCAACAAGGCCATGGTCCTGCACGAGACCGGCGCCGACGGCGATGCCGAAACGCTGCTGCACGAAGTGCGCGCGCTGCGCGTGCGCGAACTGGGCGCGGAGCACCCGCTGGTCGGCGCGGCCGACCGGCTGCTGGGGGAGGTGCAGGCCGCGCTGGGCGAGCCTGCGCAGGCCGCGCGGTCGCTGCAGCGCGCCGTGCGGCTGACCCGTGCGGGGTTCGGCCCTGCGCATCCGCACTCGCGCCGCGCGGAAATGTCGCGCGCGCGCCTGCTGGCGCAGCAGCCGCGAACCCGCGCCGAGGCGCTGCGCACGCTGGACGGCATCGCTGCGCTGACCGGCACCGATGCCGAGCACGACAAGCTGCGCTGGCGCGCGCGCGCGTACGCGGCCGAAGCGCGCTGCCGCGATCCCGCGCTGCGCGACGCGGCACGCCGCGCGCTGCGCGCGCTGCGCGGCGAGATGGCCGCCGCGATGCCCGAAGGCGGCGAACTGGCGCGCGAGATCGCGGCGATCGACACCGCCTGCGGGCGCGCCTGAGCCGCGGCTCAGCCCAGCGGCAGCGGCGCCTGCAGCGGCGCCACCGCGCCTTCGCCGCGCATCACCTTCTTGAACTCCGCGCGCGACACCGACACGTAACGCTCGTTGCCGCCGATCTCCACCTGCGGCCCGTCCTGCACCGCGTAGCCGCGCGCATCCACGCGCAGGTTCATGGTGGCCTTGCTGCCGGTGTGGCAGATGGTCTTAATCTCCACCAGCTCGTCGGCCCAGGCCAGCAGGAACTGGCTGCCCTCGAACAGTTCGCCGCGGAAATCCGTGCGCAGGCCGTAGCACAGCACCGGGATGCGCAGCGCATCCACCACCTCGGTGAGCTGCCACACCTGCGCGCGCGACAGGAACTGCGCCTCGTCCACCAGCACGCAGTGCAGCGCGCCGTGGGCGTCGATGTCCGCGTGCACCCACTGCAGCAGGTCCTGCGTCGCATCGAACGCCGCACCCTGCGCGCTCAGCCCGATCCGCGACGCCACCGTCCCGCTGCCCGCGCGATGGTCCAGGCGCGGGGTCAGGATCGCCACCCGCATCCCGCGCTCGCGATAGTTGTGCGCGCTCTGCAGCAGCGTGGTGGTCTTGCCGGCGTTCATCGCCGAGTAGTAGAAGTAGAGCTTGGCCATGCGGGATTCGGGGTTTGGGGTTTGGGGTTTGGGATTAGGGATTCGGGATTCGGGATTCGGGATTCGGGATTCGGGATTAGGGATTCGGGATTCGGGATTCGGGATTCGGGATTCGGGATTCGGGCAAGGCTCTTGCCCTTATCCCCCTTTGCAAAAGGGGGAGACAGGGGATTCGCCTTCGACCTTCGCGCAGACGCAGCCCCTGCGCCGTGCGCGCATCGTGCCACGGGGCCCGCGCACGCATCGCCTAGACTGTGCGCCCTGGTCCACGCTCGCACCATGCACGGCCTCAACCCCCAACAATCCGCCGCCGTGGCCTCCACCGAAGGTCCGGTCCTGGTGCTGGCCGGCGCGGGCAGCGGCAAGACCCGGGTGATCGTGGAGAAGATCGCGCACCTGATCGCCAGCGGGCGCTACCCCGCGCGGCGCATTGCCGCGATCACATTCACCAACAAGGCCGCGCGCGAGATGCGCGAACGCGTGCAGCGCCGGATCCGGGGCGATGCGGCCGAAGGCCTCACCATCTCCACCTTCCACTCGCTGGGGTTGAAGTTCCTGCAGCTCGAACACGCCCGCCTGGGGCTGAAGCGGGGCTTCTCCATCTTCGATGCCGACGACAGCCTGGCCCAGTTCAAGGACCTGCTGGCCGGCGCCAAGCCCGACGCGATACAGGCCGCGCAGGGCCTGGTGTCGAAGGCGAAGAACGCGGGACTTTCGCCCGAGCAGGCCGCCGAACACGCGCGCAGCACGCGCGAGCGCGAAGCCGCCGCGCTGTACGCGCGCTACCAGGCGCGGCTGGCCGCGTTCAACGCGGTCGACTTCGACGACCTGATCCGCCTGCCGGTGGAGCTGCTGGAACGCGACGACGAGTGCGTGGCGGCATGGCGCGAACGCATCGGCTACCTGCTGGTGGACGAATGCCAAGACACCAACGACGCGCAGTACCGCCTGCTGCGCGCGCTGGCCGGCCCGCAGGGCCACTTCACCTGCGTGGGCGACGACGACCAGAGCATCTATGCCTGGCGCGGCGCCAACCCGGACAACCTGCTGCAGCTGGCGCGCGACTACCCGGCGCTGCAGGTCGTCAAGCTGGAGCAGAACTACCGCTGCAGCAACCGCGTGCTGCGCGCGGCCAACGCGCTGATCGCGAACAACCCGCACGAGCATCCCAAGACGCTGTGGAGCGCGAACGCCGACGGCGCGCGGATCCGCGTGTGGGAATGCAACGACGCCGCGCACGAGGCGGAGAAGGTCGCCGCCGAGATCCAGTTCCTGCAGCAAAAGCATTCCACGCAACGCGAACCGGCGCCGTGGAGCGACTTCTGCATCCTGTTCCGCGGCAACCACCAGAGCCGCGCGCTGGAGAAGGCGCTGCAGCTGCTGCGCGTGCCTTACCACCTGTCCGGCGGCACCGCGTTCCTGGAGCGCGGCGAGGTGAAGGATGCGCTGGCCTGGCTGCGCACCATCGCCAACCCGGACGACGACACGGCATTCCTGCGCGCGGTGCAGTCGCCAAGGCGCGAGGTGGGCGCCGGCACGCTGGCGAAACTGGCGGAGATCGCCAACGGCATGCACGTGCCCATGTCGCGGGCGGCCGAGTCCATCGGCGTGCTCAAGCAGCTGCCGGCGCGCGCGGCCAACGGGCTGAGCGCCTTCACCGAGATCGTGCGCGGGCTGCGCGCGGATGCCCAGCACCTGGCGCCCGCGGACCTGGTGCGCCAGCTCAACGAGCGCAGCGGGCTGATCGCAGCGCTGCGCGCCGAATGCAAGAGCGACGCGCTGTTCGCGCTGCGTCGCGGCAACCTGGACGAGCTGGCCGACTGGTTCGACGGCGGACGCGGCGCACAGCGTCGCGGCACCGGCGCGGGCGACCTGGCGGCGGCGCTGGCGCTGCTGTCGCACGCCGACAAGGGCGACGCCGGCAACCAGGTGCGGCTGATGAGCCTGCACGCGGCCAAGGGCCTGGAGTTCCGCTACGTGTTCATCGTGGGCATGGACGACAACACCCTGCCGCACGAGGCCAGCGTGGACGAAGGCCGCATCGACGAGGAGCGGCGCCTGCTGTACGTGGGCATCACCCGCGCCAAGGAACAGCTGTGGCTGTCGTACGCGCGCGAGGCGCAGCGCTGGGGCAGCAAGCTGCGGCTGAAGCCGTCGCGCTTCCTGGACGAACTGCCGGCCGACGAGTTGCAGCGCGACGGCGCCGACCCGGTCGCCGATGCCGAACGCAAGCAGGAACGCGCCAAGGCCGGATTCGACGCCATCCGCGCGCTGCTCGACGCCTAGCCCAGGCCCCGGTTCACGGCCGCGCCTGCCCCGCGTGGCAGGCAGCGTGCACACGGAATTTGAGCGGCGCGGCGTCGATCATGCGCAGTTCGGACGAATCGTCGCAGCCCCGAACCTGCCCGCAGGCGCAGCGCAGGGGCGATCGCCCCCGCAGGCGGAAACCGAACAGGTGCGGTCGCGGCCGAAGCCGCTCCTACGGGGTCGCGGCGGAACGGCTGGCTGCTTCCAGGGCTGCCAGCCGCTCGCGCAGGGCCGCCACCTCGTGCTCGAGCGCCTGCACGCGCTGCGCGAGCGGGGCCGAGTCCGATCCGGCTTCGCCGCCGCCGTCGCGCGGGGCGGGTGGGAGCGCCTGCAGCGCGCCCGCCTCCACCGGCCCGCCCAGCAGGTGCATGTAGCGGTCCTCGCGCCGGCCACTGCCGCGCGGCAGCAGCACCACCAGGGGCATGTCGCGGCGGACCAGGCGGTCCAGGTGGTGGCGCACGTCATCGGCGTCTTCGAACCGGGCCATGCGCTCGGCGCGCGCCAGCAGTTCGTGCACGGTCTGCGGACCGCGCAGCAGCAGCAGGCCCAGCAGCGCCACCTGTTGCCGGGTCAGGTCCAGCGCCTCGCCGGCGCGGTGCGCGTAGCGTTCGGCGCGCGACGAGAAGTGCTGGCGGGCCAGGCCCATCCGTTCCAGCTCGCGCAGCGCGTGCTGCACGTCGCCCGGGTGCAGCGCCATCACCGGCTCGCGCGCGGTCTTCTGGTTGGCGGCCGCCTGCGCGGCGTTGACGGTGAGCGGATACACGTCGGGCGTGAGCGCTTCCTTCTCGATCAGGCAGCCCAGCACGCGCGCCTGCGCGGGGTTCAGGACGGGCACTGCGGGTGTCGCGGTATCGGTTTCCATGCGCGGCATCGTGTCATGGGCGGGCCGCGGCCGTCCGATACACTCGCGGGCCCTGTCCCGCCGGAGCGCGCCATGCGCCATCGCCGCGCCTTTTCCACCGCCCTGATCGCATCGGCGATCGCCGCGATCCTCGCCACGGCCGCCTGCAAGCGCACCGAACCCGCACCGACCACGCAGCCCGCAGCACCCGCTGCGGCCAGCGCGCCCGCGCCCACCGCCGCCGACGACAACCTCAACGCGGTGCTGTGGGTGCAGCGGTCCGCCGAATACGGCGCGGTCACCACGTCGCTGTATCGCGCCGCCGCCGACCACCTGGATGCGGCGCTGGCGGAAAAAAACTGGGATGCACTGGTGCCCGGCGAGCGCGGCAACGCTGCCACAGGCCTGTCGCCTGCAGTCATCCTGGACGTGGACGAGACGGTGCTGGACAACTCGCCCTACCAGGCGCGGCTCGTGCAGGAGGGCAAGGAATACAACGAAGTCACCTGGGACCAGTGGGTGGCCGAAAAGAAGGCCAAGCCGGTGCCCGGCGTGGTCGACTTCGCGAAGGCCGCCACCGCCAAGGGCGTGACCCTGCTGTACCTGTCCAACCGCGCCGAGCACCTGCAGGCCGCCACGCTGGAGAACCTCCGCGCCGTGGGCCTGCCGGTCAAGGACGACAGCGTGTTCCTTGGGCTGGGAACCGTGGTGGAGGGCTGCGAGCAGAACGGCAGCGAGAAGAACTGTCGGCGCCGTCTGGCCGGCCAGAAGTACCGGGTGCTGATGCAGTTCGGCGACCAGCTGGGCGACTTCGCCGAGATCGTGGCCAACACGCCGGAGGGCCGCGCCGCCGTGGCCGATGAGTACGGCGACTGGTTCGGCGAACGCTGGTGGATGCTGCCCAACCCGACCTACGGTTCCTGGGAGCCGGCGGTGTTCAACAACGAGTGGGCGCAACCGCGCGAACAGCGCCGCAGCGCCAAGCGCGCGGCCCTGTTGCTGGCAAAGTGAGACGAACAGCGCTTAAAAGTCGTCAACGCGGCCAGATCGTGCCGCTATCGGACTGCTAGAAGAGTCACAGTGCAATCTAAAATCAATAGGTTATCTGGTGGAATCTAAAGTGTTGCATTAGCTTTCTGGCTCCGTTAGGCTGCCTGCATCCGGCGCTGCCGGAGCCATGCCACAACCGCACCTCGGTGCACACTCTTCGGCACAGCCGATTTTCGGGAGGCCCTCGCGGCCTCCCTTTTTCTTTGGCGCGTCCGCCGCCTCTGCGCTCTGCCCCGCCTGCATCGCCAGTGGGACTGAACCCGATACCCGACCTAGGGAAAGCCCCAGGGTGCGTGCGCCGTGGGCCTGCGCCTACCCTCCGTATAACTACGTCCGGAGGATGCCGAGATGGGATTTGGTCCCGACGGCCTGGGTCCCCCCGGCCTGCTGCGCCAACTCGAAGCGCGCATCGGCCCGCAGGCGCCCGTGCAGATGCAGAACCTCATGGACCAGGGGCTGTCGCCGCGCGATGCCTTCGCGCAGCTGTCGCAGGCCGCGGGCTTCTCCCCGGGGCCCGGCCAGGGCCCGGCCACCGGATTCGCGCAGGGTCCCGGCTTCGACGCCGGTCCACCGGGGCGGCTGGAGCCGTCCGCAGTGGGCCAGATCTTCGACAGCCTGCCGCCGGACGTGCAGCAGGCCATCGTGCGTGGCGCGGACCAGCTGCCCCAGCCGGTGCGCGATGCGCTGGACCAGCTGGGCATCACCCAGGCGCAGGTGCAGCCGCAGGGCCGCGGCGACGGGCCGCAGCAGACGCAGGCAGCGGGCGCCCTTCCCGAGCCCGCCGGCGGACAGCGCGCCGGCGGTGCCGACGCCGTGGCGGGAAGCCCGCGCGAGGCCGCCCTGAATTTCGCCCGCGCCGAAGCCATGGCTGCAGCGCAGCCGCCTGCCGCGGCGCGCGCCGACGCGGTCCCCCTGGCGGCGAACGCCGCGACGGTGCGCGACGGTGCGCCGCAGGGCACCGCGACGCAGCTGCCCGCGGGCATGGCCGCCGAACGCGCGGCGCAGCAGGCCGCGCCCACGCTGCCGGGCGGGCGCGGCGCGGAAGGATTCGTCGGTACTGCCCGCGATCCGGGCGCTGTCGTGGCGATGCCCGACCGCATGGCGCAGCTGCAGCCTGCATCCCAGCAGGCCCCGACCGCGCAGACGGCGCAGGTGCGCCCCGACGCGGGGCCGATGCAGGCGGCGACGGCCGGCCTGGCGGGCCTGGCGGGCGCCACCGTCCTGGCCAACCCGCAGCCCGCCCAGATGCCCGGCCATGTGGGCCTGAACGCGCCGGCGCCGCCCGGCACGGACGCCGCCGCCGCCCAGGCGCGCGACCTGCAGCTCGCACCGGCCGGCCACACGCTCGCGGGTTTCCTGCGACGCGACCTGCGCCGCGGCGCCGCGCCCGACCACCGCCCCGAGCACTGGGCGCTGGCCCTGCTGGCCGGCAACCGCAAGCGCCGCGCGCACGAAGCCGAGGAGCAGATGACCTCCTTCCAGTGGCTGTTCTGGATCCTGACGATCGTGGCGTACGGGTCCATCGGGATCGCACTGGTCGCGCTCATTCCCGGGCAGCCAGGGCTCACGACAGGGACAGGCCAGCTGACAGGAGGTGGTTATGCGCTAGTTCTGGGCGCTCTGGCGACTGTATCGTCTTGGTTGATCGGCAAGCGCATTGCACGCAGCGATAGCGGCACCGACTGATCGCGCGCGCGTCGCCAGCACGATGCCGGTTACGCAGCCCTGCAGCCGCGGTGCGTCATCTTAGTTAGCGCTTCGACTTAGACGCGGAATCAAGGCCGAGGCGGCGATCACGCTCCAGAAGCCCTCGCAGCGAACGGTCGAACCAAGCGTCCGCGTCGGCCTTGCCGTTGGCTCGTACACGTCGTTCGTATTCGGGCTGCAGATTCTTGCGATGCCAACGCACCCTATCGCCAGCTACCTTCGCTCGCCGCGTCTCGCCGCTAACGTCATCCCCGGTGGTCTGGTTGCGCAGGAGTTCCTGCTGATGCATGAGGTTGGCCTGCCCCCCGGCGTCGAACACCTGTGCAGTTGCGGTGCCAGACCCGAGCGCCAGTAGGGCCAGAACACACACTGGCGCCGACGACGCGTGCGAACGCAAGTTGAGGGCCTTCATGACGATTCTCCTTTATGGTGCGACGAGGCGACGCTAGCAACGTCGGGATGAATCTCCTAGAAATCCTGTCCCTGTCCGCATTGGCATGGTATGGCGGGCCCCCAAAACGCACTGCGGCGGGCCGAAGCCCGCCGCAGTGTTCCTTCCGGATCGGCGCGCTGCGCCTTCCGTGCTTTACTGCTTGCGAGCGACCTGGGTCAGGCCTTCGCCGATCGACTTGATCGCCGTGGAAACAGCCTGACTCTCCATTGCGAACAGCTGCGATTGCACCTGGAAGTCCGTCATCGCCTCCATGTATTCCTTCGACTGCTGTTTTGCGGAGCTGCTGTAGTTCTCGGTCATGCGGTTCTTGGCTTCGACCAGCGCCATGACGCGGTCACCAAGCACGCCGCCCAACGCAGCGGCAAGCGCTTCGAACCAGGAACCGCCGGTGCCGCCCTTGACGCCGGACTTGCCGTCAGTGGAACGTGCTTCGCCCGATTCGATGCGGGCTTGGGTCATCGTGATGCCGAGATCCTGTGACATGTCTAAGTCCTCTTCAATTTTTGTTGGGAAAGCCATCTGAGCGGTTGCGGATGTTGCGCCTCTGGGCGCCACATCTTCGAATTCAGAGAGCTTTCGGAGGACCTCGAAGCCGGCGAGACCGCGATCGCGTGATCGATTCTGCACTTTCCGTGCCAGCAACCGCGGTCGCCAACCCGCTGGATTCCGGGTTGCTCGTGCCGCCTTCCTGGGCATTCAGCCATTCAAGCGCGCTTGCTTCGCCATCGCGACGCACGCGCTCAGCGAATTCCAAAGCGCGCTTCGCCTCGGCCTGCTGCATCGGCAGCAGTACATCGTCGAACTGCCGCGCCAGCGCGTTGCGATCGTTCTCCTCGATCAGCCCGCTTTCCACGAGCATGTTGAGGGCCTGAGTCCAGCTTTCCGGATCTGGAGGCGCCAGCTTCGGATCGGCCGGCGCATCCACGATGGCCTGCCGAAAGTGATCCACGATGAAATCTCGGCCCTCGGCATCGAGACCGGGCTGCTTTTCGAGCGACGATTTGAAGTCATCGACGGCCTGCTGCCGCACGGCGTCCAACGCCGGGGAGTCTGCTTCGGACGACGCATGGACAGGCGTGGCCACCATCGCCTGCAACGGCATCTCTAAGCCGGAGCTCGGCTTGGTCCGCTTGCGTCGCGCTGCGATGGAGTCATTTGAAGCCATTCGCTCGGTGTCCCTGTCCTGGCGCCTGCCGCTTTCTTCCGGCATCAGCCTTCGATATGAAGTCTAGGCGGCTCTTCAATGGCGTGGTACTGGGGCCGACCCTAGGGCCGGGGAAGTTCTTAGGCGGTGCTAACCATGGAACTGCGAATCGATTTCCAGCGACCCGAGGTTGCGGCTGGCGAAACGCTCGGCCAGCTGGGGCGCCGCCTGCTGGATTGCCTCGTAGCTGCCGCGCGACCGCACATCCGCACGCAGGCGCCAGCCGGTCTCGGTGCGGCTCAGCAGCAGATCTGTGCCAGGCAGGGTGGCATCGCTCAGCCGCAGCAGGACCTGCCCGCTGTCGCGTTCGTCCCCGCCGCCGACGGCGAGCTGGCGCACGTGGCGTTCCAGCATGTCGGCCAGCGCCTGGGAATTGGCGGCGGGCGTGGGCTGGGTGGGCGCAGGCATGGCCGGCACCTCGCGAGAGAGCACCTGCGCCTGCATCAGCGCCGCCAGTTCGGCCGGTTGCAGGGTCTCGCCGCCGGCGTGGTGCTGGCCGCCGCGTTCTTCGCTGTCGCCCTTGCGCTGCACGGCCTGTTCGGTGGCGGCCTGGGTCTGTCCGGCTTCGCCCTGCGCATCGGCGCCGGTCGCGTCGCCCGCGTTCTGACCCTGCAATCGCGGGTCGAGGCGCTGTTCCTTGCCATCGGCGCGCGACTGCATCAGCGTGCGGAACCGGTCCACGAGTTCGGCCTTGGGTTCGCGCGCCTTGTCGGCGGGCCGGTCCTGCGGCTTGTCGACCTCGCGCGCGGCGTTGTCGCTATGCGAGGACTGGGTGCGCTGGATGCTCATGGGGCGACTCCTTGGAAATGCGGCGCGTCCGGAAGCGGGCCGATCATGTGCCAGGCGGCATTACGTGGGGATGAGGGGCGGGCGACGGCCGAGCAACAGGTCCTCGGCGGCCGCCTCGTCGCGACGGTTCTGCCAGGCGCGCTGCTCGCGACGCCATGCGTCACGGCGCTTCTCCAGCGCTTCGTGCCGCGCGCGCGCGCGGAAGTAGGCGGCGCGCGCCTCGTCCTGGGCCTGCTCCGCCTGGCGCAGCGCCTGCTCGGCGTTCTTCAGGCGCACCTGTGCGGCCACGGCCAGCTCGGCCAGGTAATCGATGTGGCGCTCGCGCTGTTCCAGCGCGGCCGGCCACGGCAGGCCGGGGGGCGGCGGCGCCAGCAGCTGGGCGCGATGCTCCGCGCGGTCGCGGTGCAGGCCCTGGATCTCGACCTGGATCGCCACGCATGCGTCCTGGCAGGCGCGCGTGGCGCGCTGCCTGTCCAGCAGCAGCTGCCGCGCGATCTCCGTGCGGTGTTCGCGCAGCCGCACCAGGGTGTCCAGCGGGAAGCGCTTGCGGGTCATCCGAACAGTTTCCGCAGCGCGGCGACGGACTGCGCGAAGTCGGCGATGTCCGAAGACGGCTGCTGCAGCAGCTTGCGCATCGGCTCGATCTTCTGGATCGCGATGTCCGCCTCCGGATCGCTGCCCTTCTTGTATTCGCCCAGCTGCAGCAGCAGCTCGATGTCCTGGTGCTTGGCCAGGTACTTGCGCAGTTGGCCGGCGGCGCGCAGCTGCGCGTCTTGCGCCACGCGCGGCATGGTGCGGCTCAGGCTCGACAGCACGTCGATCGCCGGGTAGTGGTACGCCGCCGCGAGCTTGCGCGACAGCACGATGTGGCCATCCAGGATCGAGCGCACTTCCTCCACGATGGGGTCGTCGCCGTCTTCGCCTTCCATCAGCACCGTGTAAAACGCGGTGATCGACCCCTTGTCGTTGTTGCCCGCGCGTTCGAACAAGCGAGGCAGCGCGCTGAACACCGACGGCGGGAAGCCGCGGCGCGCCGGCGGCTCGCCTACGGCCAGCCCCACGTCGCGCAGCGCGCGCGCGAACCGGGTCACGGAATCCAGCAGCAAGAGCACCCGCTGGCCGCGGTCGCGGAAATGCTCGGCGATGGCGGTGCCCACCCACGCGGCGCGGCTGCGTTCCAGCGCGGGGCGGTCCGACGTGGCCACCACGATCACCGAGCGCGCCAGGCCTTCGGCGCCCAGGTTGTCGCGGATGAATTCGTTGACCTCGCGGCCGCGCTCACCCACCAGCACGATCACGTTGACATCGGCAGAGGCGCCGCGCGCGAGCATGCCCAGCAGCGTGCTCTTGCCGCCGCCGGCCACCGCGAAGATGCCCACGCGCTGGCCTTCGCCCGCGGTCATCACGGTGTCGATGGCGCGCACGCCGGTGGGGAACGGGCGGTCGATGAGGTTGCGGTCCAGCGGATTGGGCGAAGCGGCGTAGATCGGCATCTCCACCAGCGGCGCCCCGCCGGGCACCGCCAGCGGCCCCTTGTTGTCGATGGGCTCACCATGCGCATCGAGCACGCGCCCCAGCAGCGCGTCGCCGGCGCGCACCGACGCCTGGCGTCCGGTGGCGTACACCTCCGTCAGCGGCGATACGCCGTCCAGCGCGCCCAGCGGCGTCAGCACCGCATGCTGCCGCGACACGCCCACCACTTCGGCGAACAGGCGGAAGTCCGGGCTGCCGACATCGGGCGGATTGCGCAGTTCGCACAGTTCGCCGATGGCGGCGCGCAGGCCGGTGGCGCGGATCAGCGTGCCGTAGGCCTCCACGACCTTGCCGACCCGCTCGATGGGACGCACGCGCCCCAGCGCGGCGAGCAGCGGATCGGACGCGGCCGCGTCCGCGTCGAGTCGCGGCGACAGGTCGATGGCGGCCAGGCGGTTGGGATCGTTCATGGCGATCGTGCGGCTATCCACGCGCCGCGGGAATGGCATGGCTGGCGGCGGCCAGCGCCTGGCGGATCGCCTCGATCTGCTGGGCGATGCCGGCGCGGACTTCGCCGGCTTCGGACATCACCACGCAGCTGAGCGGATCCAGGCTTTCGTCGTCCACCAGCTCGATCATGCCCACGCCCGGGTGCGCCTGGCGCACCGCGGCCAGGCCGCTGTGCACGTCTTCGCGCACCGACGGGTGCACGCGGATGAGCAGGAACTGTTCGGCCTGCGCGGCTTCCACCGCCTGCATCACCAGGGGCGGCACCACGGCCCGTGCGTCGAAGCTTGGGGCGATGCGCGCCACGATGGCGCAGGCCAGCTCGCTGATCCGGCCGTTGGCCTCGCCGAGCACGCGCGCGCGGCGCTCGTTCAGCGTTGCCAGCTGCTCGGCCATCTGCTGCTGCGCGCGGGCGAAGCCTTCGGCGAAGCCCGCGGCATGCCCGCGCTCGCGCGCCTGCGCGATGTCCTCGCCGGCTTCCGCGTACAGGGCGTTGACCCGCGCCAGCAGCGCATCGAGCTCGCCCAGCTGCCGCCACTCGGTGGCCCCGACGACGCGCGCGGACACGGCGCGCTCGAACTGCCGGCGCTCGAACACCCCCACGCCGCCTGCTGCCGGTCTGGGTGCGGACGGAACGGTATGCGGCGTATCGGGGCGCGTGGTATCGGTCATGGAGTCGTGCTCGGCATCACGCGCTGTGCGCGCGTCCCAGGTGGTGTTCGTACAGCAGGCGTACCTGTGCAGCGGGCAGCATCGCAGGCGGCGGGTCGGCCTCGCGCGGCTGCAGCAGCCGCGCCCACTGGCCGATCGCCGTCATTTCGGGTTCCGCTGATCCGACGAGTTCGCCGCGGCCCTGTCGGTCCAGCAGCGTGTACAGCGCGGCGTGGGACGCGTCGCCCGCGTCCAGCGCGGCGCGCAGGGATGCGCCCATGCGCGCGGTGGCCTGCGCGTCGGCGCGTCCGTCCCACACGGTGCGGTCCAGGGCAAGCAGGTAGCTGTTGCCCAGCGCCTGCTTGAGCCGCCGGACCGCATCGCGTCCGACTTCGGCGCGGATCGCGGGCGCATAGGCCAGCACGCCCAGGTCACGCACCAGCGGCGCGAGCCGCGCACGCGGCCAGCGCACCGCTTCGCGCGCGACCTCCCGTTCCGGGTTGGGAGCGAGCAGGGCCTGCGCATGGCCGTCCTGCAGCAGCCAGCGCGACAGGATGCGCTCGCCCAGCGCGCTGCCGCGCGCGCGCGCCACAAGCGAGGGATCGACGGGCGCGCAGTCCCCGGATGCGTACCAACCGGGGTCGACTTCTGCGAGGACCGTCTGCAACGACATGCAGGGCGTGCTCAGCCGTTCCAGACGCGTCCGCTGGCGCCCTGGGCAGCAGTCGCCTGCGCGGCACGCGCGCGCATGCGTCCGATCACGGTGAACAGCAGGGCCAGCAGCGCCAGCGCGCCGGCCGCGATCCCGATCACCAGCGGACTGAAGCCGGCCACCGTCATCGCCGGCGCACCACCGCCGCGCGACGCCTGCGGCGCGCCCAGCGTGTAGAACTTCACGGTGACCTTGTTGGGGTCGTCGAGGCCTTCGATGCTGTCCTTGACCATGACCTTGATATCGGTCTCGCGGTCGCGCACGTTGGCGCCGGGCTGTTCGTAGATGGTCACGGCAGCCGACGAATCGCTGGTCTCGTTGCCCAGCTGGTCGCGTTCGGCCAGCGCCACGTGCACGCGCGCCTCGGCCACGCCGGGGATGCCGGACAGGGTGTGCGCGAGCTCCTGCTGCAGGCTGCACTGGTAGCGCGCGTGCTCCTCGATGCTCGAGGATGCGAAGCCTTCCTTCTTGAAGGTTTCGCACATGGACACGTAGCGCTGCCGCGGAAGCCGGTTGGCGGCCAGCACCTGCATCGCGCGCGGGAAGTCGCTCTTGCCCACGCGCACCTCCCAGCCGGTGCCGGACTGCAGCGTGGTCTGCGCCTTGTCCGCGGCGATGCCCGCGCCCATCAGCGCCGCCATCAGCTCGTTGGCCTGTTGCTCGTCGAGGTCGCTGTACAACGCGGTCCTGGTGCAGGCCGCCAGCACCAGGCAGGCGAGCAGCAACAGCAGCGTGCCGAATCTGCGATGGCGCGGTGGGTGCGCGCCGTGGCCGTCGCCCGACAGCATGTCCGAGGTCATCGTGGCCGCTCCCTCAGGTCAGGACTGCTGGCGGAAGAGCTGCTGGATGCCGTCGGACGTGCGGTTCGCCACGTTCGAGGTCAGTTCGCACTGGAACATGAACTGATGGCACTGCATCGTCATCTGGATGATCTGGCTGGGCGAGGCGTCCGCGGGGTTGGCGGCCAGCTTGTTGGCCATTTCGCGGATGCTGTCGGCACCGCCGTTGAGGCGTTCAAACGCCGCCAGCACGTTGCGCATGCCGTCGGAAGACTGCGTCGCCTGCGGGGCACCGACTTCCGCGGCCTGCGTGCCGTTGGCGGCGCCGCTTTTTTCCATCGCCGCTGCGAAGTCGCGCAGGTCGTTGTGCGATGCCTGCGGATTGGAGACCGCGGGCGAAGCGGCGGCCTGGGCGGGCTCGAGTCCCGTTGCGGTGATTGCTTCGATCATGTCCTTGCGCTCCATCTGCCGGTGCGCGCACCGGCCTGAATCAACCGAACCGTGCGCGGCCGCAACGCGTGCAGCCGCCGCACGAAGTCATCCACGCGCCGCGCTTACTGGCGCTTGCTGATCGCCTCGAGCGCCTGCGCGGTGGCATTGGTCGAGGTGGAGGCGTTCTGCGACAGGAACTGCATGCGCAGGCTCTCGGCGGTCAACGCGACCATGTTGGAAGGCTGGTCGTTGCCGCTGGAGCCGATCGCGTCGGACAGCTCGGTGATGCGCGATGCCTGCGCGTCGAGGCGCTGGCCCCACGCGCGTGCCATGGCTTCGAACCAGCTGTTGCTGCTGCTCGACGAACCGCCGGCACGCGACCCGCCCGAATTCGCGGTGCTGGCACCGACCGCACCGATGTAGCTCAGGACGCCTTCGTTGCTGTTGACGCTGCTCATCTCGAGTACTCCTCTTCCTGAAGTGGGGCGGCGCGAGCCGCCGTGCTTGAACCATACCGCGGGTTGACTGCGTTTTTCGTGACGACGCAACACCGCGGAAACGTTGCGCCTGAAACCTGTTGCGGATTCAGCTTCATCTCATTCGACGCTATTGCCTGCGCTGACCCGGTTCGACGCGCGGCGCCGCAGTGCTGCCCTGCGCAGGCGCCGCTGATGCGGCTGCCGGGCTGGCGGGAACCGCACCGGGCGTGCCGACGACGCTGTCGAAATTGGCCGCCGCTGCGCGCGCCGCCAGTTCGGCAGCGGTGATCGGGCGGATCTGGCGGATCTCGCCGTTGGCGCCCTGCACGTAGATCTTGCTGGCGATGCCGACCAGCTTGCCGTGGCCGGGAATCACCGATCCGTCGGGATACTGCACGCCGTTGCTGTCCACCACGTAAGGCTGGCGCCCGCGCACCACCGCCACGATGTCCACCGGCGGTTGCGCCGCGGCCTGCGCCAACGGGTCATCCTGCTTCTGCGGTTGCGCACCGGCTTCGGCCAGCGCGCCGCCGGGCACGACCTTGACCCCGACATCCGCCAGTGCGCGCGAACGCAGCACGTCCTGGAACGCGGCCTTCTCGACTTCCCCGTTGATCTCGACCGCGCCGTCTACGTAGCGCGTCTCCACCGCGATGCCGGCCATGCGGAACACCTCGCGCACGTCGCGCGCGAGGTCGTCGCCGGTGCGCAGCGACAGGTTGGCCTGCACGCCGGCCTCGCGCACCTGTTGCTCGATGCGCTGGCGCACGCTGGCGGTGTCCACCGTGCCGGCGAGCGCCGGCACGCCGTTCACGTCCTGCGACACCTTGGCGTCGCCGATCGCGTGCTGCGCGATCAGTGCCTGGAGGAAGGCGGAGGCATCGACCTGATTGTCCTGGCGCGGCAGGAACGCGGCGATCGCCGCCACCGCCGCGACCGCGAGCACCGCGACGGCGGCGATCATGGGCAGGCGACGCAGCAGTGGCCGCGCGCGATGCTTGCGCGCCGGGCCGGCGATGGCGGGAAACAGCGCGTCCCACGCGGCCTCGTCGTCCTCGCCGAAGGCGATGGCCGCTTCGCCCAGGTCGATGCGCTGCAGCGGCCGCACTTCCACAGGGTCGCCGGGATGCAGCGGCTTGCCCTCGATGCGCAGCGGCGCGTCCAGCGCGCGCAGGGTGAAGCTTCCGCCCACCAGGGTGATCAGCGCATGGTGCGCGGCCACGCCGGTGTCGGCCAGCACGATGTCGCAATCGTCGCCGCTGCCGACCACCAGCATTTCCTGCTCGGCCAGCGGCCGGCTGGCGCCTGCGTGCAGGCCGGACACGATGCGCAGCACCTGGCCGCGCGGAGGTGCCACCGGGCGCAGGTTGCGGACATTGTTGGCGGCCGTGGGATTCATCGGTTCGGTGTCCTCAGGCATTGACCTGGCCCGCCTGCACGATGCGCAGGTCGGGCGCAAGCTCCTGGTACGAAAGCACGGGCAGGTCGAAGAAATCGACTTCGAGCAGCTTGCGCAGGTGGCGGCGCACGTCGAGCGAACACAGCAGGACGGGCTTCACGCCCTCGGGCTGCCGCGCCAGGTGCGAACGCACCTCGGATGCGATGCGCGCGGCCACTTCCGGCGCGATCGCCAGCTGGCTGGCGCCACCGGCCACGCGCACCGACTGGCGCAGCTTGTCTTCCAGTTCGGGATGGATCAGCAGCACGTGCAGGCTGCGCTCGGCATCGGCATAGCGGTCGGCGATCTCGCGCTTGAGCGCCACGCGTACGTACTCGGTCAGCAGCACCACGTCCTTCTCGCGCCCGCCGACGTCGGTGATCGCCTCGAACGCGTCGCGCAGGTTGCGTACCGGGATGCCTTCCTCCGCCAGGCGGCGCAGCACGTCGGCCACGCGCTGCGGCGCCACGACGCGCAGCATTTCCTTGACCAGGTCCGGGTAGTCGCGCTGCATGCGCCCGAACAGGTTGGCGGTTTCCTGGATGCCGATGAAGCTGCCCATGCGCCGCTGCAGGGCGCCGCGCGCGTGCGCGGCCAGCGTCTCGCGCGGATCCAGGGTGTCCTCGCCCGGCTCGGCCACCCAGTCGCCGGCCATCGGCGGGAAGAAGCCGGGCAGGCGGTTGCCGGCAGCGGCGACGCGCGCGGGCCGCAGGTAGGCATCGGTACGCAGGCGGCCGGAGGCCAGGCGCGCGCCGAATGCGGTGAGGCGGTACTCGTCTTCGGCAAGGTGCGGCAGCACGCGGGTGACCGGCATGGCGACCGGCACGCCGTATTCCTCGCGCAGGCCGGTGACCACGTCCTTCAGGCGCGCCTGCATCGGGGCCTCGCCCAAGGCCGCCGCCAGCGCCGGCGACAGTTCGAGCTGCAACGGCGCCGGCGGGGCCATGTCGTCGGCATCCACAGGCTTCTGCGCTTCCACCACTTCGGCTTCCGTGACCCGGAACAGGCGCCGCAGGCTGTCGAACTGGTGGCGGTAGCGCCACGCGGCCAGCGTGAGCAGGCCGGCGCCCAGGACCAGGAACACGAACGTCGGGAAGCCCGGCACCAGCGCCAGCAGCAGCGCCAGCAGTCCCACGATCAGGACCACGCGCGGCTGGCCGGAGATCTGGCGGCCGATGGCGTCGCCCAGGTGCTTGTCGTCGATCTCGCCGGTGGTGCGCGTGACCACCAGGCCCGCGGCGATGGTGGCCAGGATCGCGGGGATCTGCGAGACCAGGCCGTCGCCGATGGTGAGGATGCTGTAGGTGTGGGTGGCCTGCGCCAGCGTCATGTCCTTCTGCAGCACGCCGATGGCCAGGCCGCCCAGCAGGTTGACCAGAATGATCACGATGCCGGCGATGGCATCGCCCTTCACGAACTTCATCGCGCCGTCCAGGCTGCCGTGCAGCTGGCTCTCGGTCTCCAGCAGGCGCCGCTTGCGCCGCGCTTCGTCCTTGTCGATCAGGTTCGCGCGCAGGTCGGAGTCGATCGACAGCTGCTTGCCGGGCATGGCGTCCAGGGTGAAGCGCGCGGCGACTTCGGCCACGCGCTCGGCGCCCTTAGCGATCACGATGAACTGCACCACGGTGATGATCAGGAACACCACCAGGCCGACCACCAGGTTGCCGCCGGCGACCATGGTGCCGAAGGTTTCGACGATGTGGCCGCCTTCGGCGTGCAGCAGGATCGAACGGGTGATGGCGATCGAGATCGCCAGCCGGAACAGCGTGGTCAGCAGCAGGACGCTGGGAAAGCTGGAGAACGCGACCGGGGTGGGGATGTAGATCGCCAGCATCAGCAGCCCGAAGCCGATGGCGATGTTCACGGCGACCAGGGCGTCCAGCACCACGATCGGCAAGGGCAGGATCATCACGCCGATGATCAGCACCGCACCCACGGCCAGGATGATGTCGTTGAAGCCGGCGCGGGGCCGCGGCAGGGCGCCGGCGGGCGCGGCGAGCAGCGAGCCGATCAGCTCACGCATGGAAGCCCCCGATCCCAAAGGCCTCTTGGCTCGCGCCGGACGCACACGCGCCCGGCCCGGCCATCCATGCCGCAGAGGCAGGACGAGAGCCGGAGCCTGCGTTGCCTGCGATGACCCGGGCGGATTTCACCCGGCGGTAGATACGGTTCCAGCGCATGTCCCCTGACCCCATGCGTCACAAAGTGGCAATTTACGATACATCGCCCGAAAGTATGAAAAGTGAAGAGTTTGTTGCTGCAGCGCAAGCGACAGCGCTGGACATTCAGGTCGGCGGATCGGGCGATGGAGCGGTTTCACTTGGAAAAGTCACGGCGGATTAACGGCTTGCCGAACAACGTGGAGCGCACCGCGGCCTCCGTGGGCGGGTCCGTTTCGGCGGCAGGCGACAGCAGGTCGCCGGCTTCCAGCTCGGTGACCAGGCTGACCGCCTGTGAAGCCACGCCCACCGCGAACACGCGTCCGGCGCGGGTACGGACCAGCACGATCCGCTCGCGCGGACCCAGCGGCAGGATCTGGACGACGGACAGCGGCGCGTCCTGTCCGGTCATGCCGTACCGGCGCCGCGCGAGATGCAGCCCAGCCAGCAGAACCAGGATGATGAGCACCAATGGCACCAGGATGGACAGCAATTCGCCGAAGAACGTGCCAGAGCCGGCGGCTTCGGCCGCGGCTTGGGCACGCGCCGCGGGCGCTGCCGCCAGCGCTGCCAGGTGGGTGCCCGAGACGATGAGGAACGATCTGGACATGGGGGGATCCGGGACGCGGCGCGACTGCCGGCACGTTACCAGCCCGCCCGTTGGCGCCGGGGTGACGATGCGGGAGGGACGGTGACGCCACGCGCGCGCGCCCTGCCACCGTCGACTGGTACTTCGCCTGCACCCGGGCTGCAGGCGCTGATCGACGCGCTGCCGATGGCGGTGGCCGCTTACGACCGCGCATCGGGCACGTTGCTGGCGGCCAATGCGCGGTTCCGCAGCGGCTTCCAGGGCCTGCCGGTCGAGGACCGCACACGCCTGGCGGCCGCGCTCGGCGACGGGGACGGCAGCGCGCGCGAAGTCCGGGTGCCCGCGGATGGGCGCTGGTACAGCCTGCACTGGGGACAGACGCCGGACGCCGAGGTGCTCACCGCCACCGACATCAGCGGGCAGGTGGAGGCACTGGATTCGCGCACCCACCAGCAGGAACGGCTGCTGTTCACCTCGCGGATGATGTCGGTGGGCGAGATGGCGGCCACGCTGGCCCATGAGCTCAACCAGCCGCTGGCGGCGATCGTGAACTACCTCAACGGCAGCCTGCGCCTGGTGGACCAGGCCGGTGGTCCGGCGCAGGTGGCGCGCGCGCTGGGCGCGGCACGCACCCAGGCCGAGCACGCCGCCGCGGTGATCGCGCGGGTGCGCGAGTTCGTGCGCGCGCGCGAACCCCGGCGCGACGCGCAGGACATCGGCGCGATCGTGCAGCACGTGGTCGAACTGCTGCGGCTGGAAGCCGAACGCATGCAGCTGCGCATCGACGTGGCGGTGGCGCCGTCGCTGCCGCAGGTGTACGCGGACCGCGTGATGGTGGAACAGGTGTTGTTGAACCTGGTCAAGAACGCGATCGAGGCGATGCGCGAGATCCCCGCCGCGCATCGCGCGCTGCGCATCGAGGGCCGGCGCACGCTGGACGGCGACGTGGAGCTGCGCGTGCTCGACCGCGGCCCCGGGCTGAGCCGCGAGCAGCAGGACCAGGTGTTCTCGCCGTTCTTCACCACCAAGACCGACGGCCTGGGCATCGGGCTGGCGATCTGCCGCTCGATCATCGAGTATCACGAAGGCCGTTTGTTCTTCGAACCGCACGACGGCGGCGGCAGCGTGTTCGGTTTCACGCTGCCGCTTGCGCAAGGGAGGGCCTGAGCGATGGCCGCGAAAGCACGCGTTTACCTGGTCGACGACAACGACGCGTTCCGCGACTCCACCGCGTGGCTGCTGGAAACCGCCGGCTACGAGGTGCTTGCGTTCGATTCCGGCAGCGCGTTCCTGGAGACGTATCCCGGCGTGCGCCAGGACGCTGACGAATGCCTGGTGTCGGACATGCGCATGCCCCACATGAGCGGGCTGCAGCTGCAGGAGGAGCTGATCCGGCGCGGCGCGCGCCTGCCGCTGGTATTCGTGACCGCGCACGGCGACGTGCCGCTGGCGGTGGAGGCGATGCGCAAGGGCGCTTCGAACTTCCTGGAGAAGCCCTTCAGCGACGAGGCGCTGACCGGCGCGGTGGACGTAGCGCTTGCCAACGCGCGCAAGGGCGCGGGCTCCGCCGAGGCGGCGCTGCTGGCCACGCTGAGCCCCCGCGAGAAGCAGGTGCTGGATCTAGTGGTAGCCAGCAAGCCCAACAAGATCATCGCCGACATCCTCGGCATCAGCATCAAGACGGTGGAACTGCACCGCGCCAACATGATGCACAAACTGGGCGTGCGTTCGCTGCCCGAACTGATGAAGGTGGCATTGAATGGCTAAGGCAGGCACCCCCGCGCGCAGCGCGCCGCGGGGCGAATCGTTGCGCGGGCGGCTGCCCGCGCTGGGGGCGGCCGAAGTGGACGGCCTGCGCCGGCTGTGCGCTTCGCAACTGTGCTGGCCGTTGCCCAACGACCGCATGCTGGCGCTGGCGCCGCTGCGCAAGCGGCAGGCCACCGGGGGCGTGTTCGAACTCGATGGCGAAGGCACGCGTTTCGCGGTGCGCCTGGACCGCAACGCCACGCCCGCCGGCTCGCCCGACTGGAGCGACTACGCGGGCCGTGCCCGCCTGCTGGCCTGGAGCCTGGCCAACGAGCAGGCCCTGGTGCAGCTGAGCGAGGCGCTGGGCGTGTCGCTGGTGCCGGTGGCCGAACTCGAGGCCGAAGCCGCCGCGACGCCCGCGGATGCGATGTGGCTGGCCTTCAGCCTGGAAGACCTCTACGAACCCGAGGCCGGCCATACGGCGTACTACCGCAGCGGCGACCTGCGGCTTCCCGCGGCGTGGCTGACGCGCCTGCTGGCGCGCGCCGAGCCGCTGGATCCCGATCGCCCGCAGCCCCCGCTTGCGCGCTGGCAGCCGCTGCCGGCGCCGGTGTCGATCGCCTGCACGGGGCCGCGCCTGTCCCCCGACGAGTGGCGCGCGCTACGCCCGGGCGACGTGCTGGTGCTGGGCAGCCGCAAGCAGCTGCCGCCACTGCACGCGAGCGCCAACGGCCGCCGCTGGCAGGTCGCCGCCGGCGCCGAGGGCTACCGGATCGCAGGACCGATGCAGACCATTCCCACCTTGCTGGAGACCACCGCCATGAACGACGACACCGCGCCGCAAGGCGATGCCTCCAACCCGCCCGATGCCGAAGGCGGCGCCGACAGCGCAACCCGCGCCTTGCCCGTGCTGGTCGAGTTCGAACTGGGGCGCCTGGAACTGACCGTGGGCGAGCTGGCGGGCCTGCAGCCGGGCTACGTGTTCCCGCTGCCGGCGTTCGTGGAAGGCGCCAACGTCACCATCCGCGCCAATGGCCGCGCCAGCGCGCGCGGCGAACTGGTGGCGGTGGGCGATACCCTGGGCGTGCGCCTGGTCTCGTGGGACTGACCGCAAAGCCGTCCGCTGCCCAGCGGGAACGGGCGATGGAGCGCGTGACGAGCGCCGCCTCGCGTGTCTGCGCGTTGCTCGCGAAACTCTTGCTTCCCCGCGCGTGGCTCGCACCGTCGCGCGGCCGAACGCACGACGTCTTCCGCCGCATCCACTAACCACAGGTTCTTCCGATGGACTTCAGCAATTTTTCCCCGGCACTGGTCCTGGTCACGGTGGTGGCGCTGGCGCTGGCGCCGTTCGTGGCGGTGATGGTGACCTCGTTCACCAAGATCGTTGTTGTGCTCAGCCTGCTGCGCAACGCGCTGGGCTTGCAGCAGGTGCCGCCGAACGTGGTGATCAACGGGCTGGCGATCGTGCTGTCGATCTACGTGATGTACCCGGTGATCCTGGACACCACCGCAGCGGTAAACGGGCAGGCGCCGGTGACCGCCGCCGCGGCGCGCGACCAGGCGCAGGCGGCGCAGGGCGCCGCCCCGGGGACCGCCGCCACGCCGGCGGCATCGGGCGCGACGGCGGGGCAGACGCCGCCGGCCGCTCCCGCCACGTCCGGCACGCC
>CAYRNF010000016.1:0-61019 GCA_964425695.1 uncultured Pseudoxanthomonas sp. | reverse complement strand
ATCCACGAGAAGCTGCCGGGCATCGCCGAGAGCGCGCGCATCTTCGCCGGCGTGGACGTGACCAAGCAGCCCATCCCGGTCCTGCCCACGGTGCACTACAACATGGGTGGCATCCCCACCAACTACCACGGCGAAGTCGTGCAGCTGAGGCACGGCGACCCGGACGCGGTGGTGCCCGGGCTGTACGCCATCGGCGAGGCCGCCTGCGTCTCCGTGCACGGCGCCAACCGTCTGGGTTCGAACTCGCTGCTGGACCTGGTGGTCTTCGGCCGCGCCGTGGCCAATCGCGCCGCGCAGACCATCAAGCCCGACGCCCTGCACAAGCCGCTGGCCGGCGATGCCTGCGACGCGGCGCTGGCGAACCTGGACAAGGTACGCAACGCCAACGGCGGCACGCCGACCGCGGTGATCCGCGACCGCATGCAGCGCACCATGCAGAACGACGCGGCGGTGTTCCGCACCGGGCAGACGCTGGCCGAGGGCGTGCACAAGATCCGCGAGATCCACGCATCCTTCGCCGACGTCAAAGTCAGCGACCGGTCCATGGTGTGGAACTCTGACCTGGTCGAGACCCTGGAACTGCAGAACCTGCTGGGGCAGGCGCTGGCCACGATCGTGTCGGCCGAGAACCGCACCGAATCGCGCGGCGCCCACGCGCGCGAGGACTTCCCGGAGCGCGACGACGACACGTGGATGAAGCACACCCTGTGCTGGGTGGACGAGGCCGGCAGGACCAGCATCGACTACCGCCCCGTGCACCTGTACACGCTGGACGACGATGTCGCCGTCGTCCCGCCCAAGAAGCGCGTCTATTGACCTTCGTAGGAGCGGCTTCGGCCGCGAGCTGTTGATCTTGCTGGGAAAACCTCGCGGCTGAAGCCGCTCCTACTACCGCACGACATCGCAGGAACGTTCCATGGCCGAGTTCACGCTGCCGAAGCATTCGAAGATCCACAAGGGCAGGCGCTTTGCTGCGCCCGCCGGTGCGACCCGCGTGCGCGAGTTCAAGGTGTACCGCTGGGATCCGGACGACGGCGAAAACCCGCGCACGGACACCTACGAGGTGGACTTGGACAAGTGCGGGCCGATGGTCCTGGACGCGCTGATCAAGATCAAGAACGAGATCGACCCCACGCTCACGTTCCGCCGCTCCTGCCGCGAAGGCATCTGCGGCTCGTGCGCGATGAACATCGACGGCACCAACACGCTGGCCTGCACCAAGGCCATCGACGATTGCGGCAAGGGCAATGGCGAAGTGCCCGTGTACCCGCTGCCGCACATGGACGTGGTCAAGGATCTGGTGCCGGACCTCACCCACTTCTACGCGCAGTACGCGTCGATCCAGCCGTGGATCCGCACCCAGAGCGCGCCGCCGCCGGACCGCGAGCGCCTGCAGTCGAAGGACGACCGCGCCAAGCTCGATGGCCTCTACGAGTGCATCCTGTGCGCCTGCTGCAGCACCAGCTGCCCCAGCTACTGGTGGAACGGCGAGCGTTACCTGGGCCCGGCCGTGCTGCTGCAGGCTTATCGCTGGATCATCGATTCGCGCGACGAGGACACCGGTGCGCGCCTGGACGACCTGGAAGACCCGTTCAAGCTGTACCGCTGCCATACGATCATGAACTGCGCGCGGACCTGCCCCAAAGGCCTGAACCCGGCCAAGGCGATCGCCGAGATCAAGCAGCTGATGCTGGCACGGCAGGTCTGAGCCATGGTGGACACCGCCATGCTCGCGCCGGCCTTCGCCATGGTCGGCCTGACCTACGCGGTGTGGATCCGGCTGTACGTCACCCGCATCGGCGAGATGAAGCGCCGGCGCATCCACCCGCAGTCGATCGCGCTGTCAGGCCAGGCGGCTTCCCGCCTGGAGGACACGCGCGCCGCCGACAACTTCCGCAACCTGTTCGAACTGCCGGTGCTGCTCTACGTCGCCGTGGTCGTGGCGATCCTGGGCGGGGTGGTCACGCCCGTGTCGCTGGGGCTGGCCTGGGCGTTCGTGCTGCTGCGCATCGTGCACAGCGCGATCCACTGCACGTACAACAAGGTCATGCACCGCTTTGCGAGCTACCTGGCCGGAGGCGTGGTGCTGGCGCTGCTGTGGGCCTACCTGGCGGTGTTCCTCGCCTGGTAGCGGGGCTTCACGGGCCGTTTGGCGCGTAACACGGGGCACGGGCAGGCCGTCTGCCCGGAACAGCGGCGCTGCGCCAGCCTGCTCCAGCCGCGCGCGCCGCCATGCGCACGGTTCCGTCGTGTCGGCTTCAGCTGAAACGCTCGTCCAGCACGCGCCTGATCTCGGCCTCGATAGGGCCTTTCAGTGCGGACAGCAGGAAGCCCAGCTGCGCGGTGACGTGCAGCTGCTCGCGTTCCAGCGCGATCCTGCCGTCCACGCCGGACCGGTTGAAGTTCAGCGTGTCGCCGTCCCATGCGTATTCCACGTCGAAGCGCTGGGCGAGCTTCTTCGCCACGTCCTCCACCGCCTTGCGCGCCTTCGGCAGCGGCATGGAGTGCTTGTGGCGGATGTCGATGCCCGGCATGTCGCGTCCTTCCTCGGCTTGATGCGCAAAGCCTAGCATCCCGTTTCGCGGTATCGCATCGCCGCCCGTGCCGTGCGGAGAGGCCGGCCAGGGCGGTGCACGTCGTGCGGCATGCTAGATTCCCGCCGCGTGAGCCACCTGACTTTCCGCGTCTCCGAAGACGGAACCGAACTGCCGCTGGGCGAAGGCGGGCAGGCGATCCTGCGCGACGCAGGCGGCCTGCACGTGATCGCCGGCGACGGCGGCGCGGATGCGCTGATGCGCGTGCGCATCGACCGCCGCGGCACGTGGCTGTCGGTGGCCGAAGGCGCCGGCAGCGTGCACGTCAACGGGCGCCGCATCCGCCGCAGGGCGATGCTGCGCGCGGGCGATGCGGTGTTCCTGGAAGGCGCGGAGCTGGTGCTCGCATCGACCCAAGGCAATCCGGTGCCGGACGCGCTGCCCGCGACCCGCGCGGCCGGTGAACGTGGCGATCCGCGCGTGCTGCTGCGCGGCGTGGGCGGCAAGCACCACGGCCGCTCCTTCACCCTCGAACAGCCGCGCCTGGTCGGCAGCGCGCCGGAAGCCGATATCCGCATCGACGACCCCGGCTTCCCAGAACGCCACGCGCTGCTGTCGCTGCAGGACGGCCAGATCGTGCTGCGCGACCTGGGTGCCGGCGACGGCTGCCAGGTCAACGGCCATCCGCTGCGCGACGCGATCCTGCATCCGGGCGACCAGCTCGTGTTCGAGGCGCAGCATCGTTTCGTGGTGGAGGCGCCGGGCACCCTGGCCATGCCCACGGACATGGCGCTGGGCCCGGTGCCCGACGACGAGCCGACCAGCGACACGCCATCGGCGGGCGCCGGTTGGCGACGCTGGCCCTGGCTGCTGCTGGCCGCGCTGCTGACCGGGGGCCTGCTGGCCGCGTTGCTGATGTTCGGCGCGCCCCGCTAGCGCAGCATCTGCTGCACTGCGGCATACTCCGGTTTCCCTCGCACCGGGTGCCCGCATGCCACGCGTCTTCAACTTCAGCGCCGGCCCCGCCACGCTGCCCGAAGCGGTGCTGCGGCAGGTGCGCGACGAGATGCTCGACTGGCACGGCATCGGGGCGTCGGTCGTGGAGATCAGCCACCGTTCGGCGGAATTCGTGGCGCTGGCGGAGGGCATCGAAGCCGACCTGCGCGCGCTGCTGGCGATCCCCGACGACTACGCCGTCCTGTTCCTCAGCGGCGGTGCCACCACCCAGCAGGCGTTGCTCGCGCTGAACTTCGCCGGCAACGGCCACGCGGCCGACTACGTGGTGACCGGGCACTGGGGCAAGACCGCGATCCGGCAGGCCGCGCCCTACGTCGCGGTGAACATCGCCGCCAGTACCGAAGACGACGGGTTCCGGCGCCTGCCGCCGCGCGACACCTGGCAGCTCACGCCCGGCGCCGCCTATGTGCACGTCACCGCCAACGAGACCATCCACGGCGTGGAGTTCCGCACCGGCGATGCAGTGCTCACGCCGGACGTGGGCGACGTGCCGCTGTTCGCGGACTTCAGTTCGTCCATCGCCTCCGCGCCGCTGGACGTCTCCCGCTACGGGCTGATCTACGCCGGTGCGCAGAAGAACCTGGGGCCGGTGGGCATCGCGGTGGTGATCGTGCGCCGCGACCTGCTGCAGCGCGCAGGGCAGCCGCGCGCCGACATCTTCGACTACCGTTCGCACGCCGCGCGCGATTCCATGCTCAACACGCCGCCCACCTGGAACTGGTACGTGCTGGGCCTGACGGTGCGCTGGATGCTGGAACAGGGCGGCGTGTCGGAGTTCGCGGCGCGCAACGCGCGCAAGGCCGCGCTGCTGTACGACGCCATCGACGCGTCCGGCGGCTTCTACCGCAACGAAGTCGATCCCGCGGCGCGGTCGCGCATGAACGTGCCGTTCTTCCTCCACGACGCGGCGCTGGATGCCGCGTTCCTGTCCGAATCCCGCGACGCCGGGCTGATGGCGCTCAAGGGGCACAAGGCGGTCGGGGGCATGCGCGCGTCGCTGTACAACGCGATGCCGCATGAGGGCGTGGAGGCCCTGGCCGGCTTCATGCGCGACTTCCAGGCGCGGCGCGGGTGAGTGCGCCTGCCGTACCGCGCCGGGCGGTGTCGACGTGGATGGGAAATCCGAGATGAAAGACAGCAAGGACAAGAAGCGCGGAACGTCCGCGCCGGCGAAACCGGCCGGGAAGCCCGGCGGCGCGCAGACGGCGGCACCGCGCGATGTCGCGCAGCGGACGAAGCGCAAGGGCGAACCGAAGGCGGCCGCTCCCGACCTGTCCGAAGTGCGCACGCGGATCGACGGCATCGACCGCCGCATCCAGGAACTCATCGCCGAGCGCGCGCAGTGGGCGCGCCAGGTCGGCAAGGCCAAGGGCAAGCTCGCCGCCGCGGTGGATTACTACCGGCCCGAGCGCGAGGCGCAGGTGTTGCGCCGGGTGGTGGACCGCAACGACGGCCCGCTGTCGGACGAAGTGCTGGTGCGGTTGTTCCGCGAGGTGATGTCCGCGTGCCTGGCGCAGCAGGAACCGCTGAAGGTCGGCTACCTGGGGCCGGAAGGCACGTTCTCGCAGCAGGCGGTGCACAAGCACTTCGGCCACAGCGCGCACGGCATGCCCATGGCCAGCATCGAGGAAGTGTTCCAGGAAGTCGCTAGCGGCAGCGCGGACTTCGGCGTGGTGCCGGTCGAGAATTCGGGGCAGGGCACCATCCAGGTCACGCTCGACCTCTTCCTGACGTCGCCGCTGAAGATCTGCGGCGAGGTGGAACTGCGCGTGCACCAGCACCTGCTGTCGCGCAGCGGACGGATCGAAGACATCGAGCGCATCTACTCGCACCCCATGTCGCTGGCCCAGTGCGGCGGCTGGCTGCGCGCCAACCTGCCGGGCGTGGAGCGCATCCCGGTGTCCAGCAACGCCGAGGCCGCGCGCCGCGCGCGCAACGCGGACGATGCCGCCGCCATCGCGGGTGAGTCGGCAGGCCTCGTGTACGGACTGAAGAAGATCGCAGGCCCGATCGAGGACCGCAGCGACAACACCACGCGCTTCCTGGTGCTGGGACGCGAGCTGTTCCCGCCGTCGGGGCACGACCGCACCTCGCTGCTGGTGTTCATCCGCGACCGGCCCGGTGCGCTCTACGGCGTGCTGGAACCGCTGGCGCGGCGTGGGATCAGCATGAACCGCATCGAGTCGCGGCCCGCGCATGGCGGGCTGTGGCAGTACGCGTTCTTCATCGACGTGGCCGGCCACGTGGACGAATCGCCCCTGAAGGATGCGCTGGCCGAAGTGGGCGAACACGGCGGAGAAGTGCGCGTGCTCGGCTCCTACCCGGTGGCGGTGCTGTGAGCGCGGGGCAGGGCGCGATGGACTTCGAAGCGCTGGCCCGCCCCGGCATCCGCGGCTTGCGCGCGTACGATCACGGGCACGACCTGGTCGCGCTGCGGCGCAGGTTCGCAGAAGCCCAGCTGGTGGGAAGACTCGTCGAACTGGGATCCAACGAGAATCCGTACGGCGCCAGCCCGCGGGCGCGGCAGGCCGTGGTGGACGCGCTGGACACGATCCACGTCTACCCCGATCCGCTGGGCGGAGACCTGAAGCGTGCGTTGTCCGCCGCGCACGGCGTCGAGGCTTCGCGCATCCTGCTGGGCAACGGCTCTCACGAGCTGCTCATGCAGCTGGCGCAGGTGTTCGCTGGCGCGGGCGACGAGGTGGTGGCATCGAAATTCGGGTTCGCCGTGTACGCCCTGGCGGCGCAGGCGGCCGGCGCCACGCTGCGGCCGGCGCCTGCGCTGCCGCGCGACGATGCGATGCCGCGCGGACACGACCTGGCTGCACTGCTGGAAGCCATCGGGCCGCGCACCAAGGTGGTGTACCTGGCCAATCCCAACAACCCCACCGGCACGTGGTTCGGCGCGCGCGCGTTCGAAGCGTTCCTGTCGCGGGTGCCGCGCGCGGTGATCGTGGTCGTGGACGAGGCCTACGCGGAGTTCGCAGACGCGCCGGATTACGCGTCAGCGCTGCTGCTGGTGGCGCGCCATCCCAACCTGGTGGTGACCCGCACCTTCAGCAAGGCGTACGCGCTTGCGGGACTGCGCGTGGGCTTCGCCGTGGCCGACCCGGGGCTGATCGCGGTGATGGAGCGGGTACGCGAAAGCTTCAACGTCAACGCAGCCGCAC
The DNA here is from genome assembly GCA_964425695.1 of uncultured Pseudoxanthomonas sp. GTDB lineage: Bacteria > Pseudomonadota > Gammaproteobacteria > Xanthomonadales > Xanthomonadaceae > JAKPBU01. Next base: position 54,298 of record CAYRNF010000016.1, on the reverse strand, counting down.
TGGCCGCGGCGCAGGCCGCGCTGGCGGACGGCGGGCATCTGCAGGCGTGCGTCGCGGATAACGCCGCGCAGCGCCTGGCACTGGGCGATGCGCTGCGCGCGCGCGGGCTGACGGTGTCGCCGTCGCAGACCAACTTCCTGCTGGTCGAGTTCGGGCCGGAGGCGTCTCGGATCGAGGCCGGTCTGGTGTCGCGCGGCGTGGTGCTGCGTCCCATGGGCGGCTACGGGCTGGGCGAGTGCCTGCGCATCACCGTGGGCACGGCGCCGGAGAACGCACGGCTGCTGGAGGCGCTGGACGCGGTGCTCGACATCGAGGGCGCGCGGTGAGCGGCACCATGCACTGGACCGCGCATGCCGGTACGCCGCTGCGCGGCGAGATCGCGGTCCCCGGCGACAAGTCGGTCTCGCACCGCGCGATCATGCTCGGCGCGCTTGCCGACGGCACCACCCGCATCCACGGATTCCTGGAGGGCGAGGACACGCGCGCCACCGCGGCCATCTTCCGGCAGCTGGGCGTGCGCATCGAAGCGCCCTCCGACGGCGAGCGTGTCGTGCATGGCGTGGGCGTCGACGGGCTGCGCGCGCCCGGCGGCGTGCTGGACTGCGGCAATGCCGGCACCGGCATGCGCCTGCTGGCGGGCGTGCTGGCCGGGCAGCCGTTCGCGTCCACGCTTACCGGCGATGCGTCGCTCTCGCAGCGGCCGATGGGCCGCGTGATCGAGCCGCTGACGCGCATGGGTGCACGCATCGACGCGCGCGTGGGCGGGCTGCCGCCGCTCACCCTCCACGCGGGCGGCCGATTGCAGGGCATCGATTTCGAAGCGCCCATCGCCAGCGCGCAGGTGAAATCCGCGGTGCTGCTGGCGGGCCTGTATGCCCGCGGGGACACCTGCGTCCGCGAGCCGCAGCCCACGCGCGACTACACCGAGCGCATGCTCGCGGCCTTCGGCTACCCCATCGAGTTTTCCCCGGGCGTCGCGCGCCTGCCGGGCGGGCACCGGCTGCGCGCCACCGACGTGCAGGTGCCTGCGGATTTCTCGTCGGCCGCGTTCTTCATCGTGGCCGCCAGCGTGGTGCCAGGGTCGCAACTGCTGCTGCGGCGCGTCGGCATGAATCCGCGCCGCACCGGGCTGTTGCACGTGCTGCGCGCGATGGGCGCGCGCATCGAGGCGCACGATGCCGGCGAGCACGGCGGCGAGCCGGTGGCGGACCTGCTGGTGCGGCACGCGCCCTTGCATGGGATCGCGGTGCCGCGCGAGCACGTGGCGGACATGATCGACGAGTTCCCGGCCCTGTTCGTGGCCGCGGCCTGCGCCAGCGGCACCACGGTGGTCCGCGGTGCCGCCGAGCTGCGGGTGAAGGAATCCGACCGGATCGCGGGCATGGCCCGCGGCCTGCGCACGCTGGGCATCGCGGTGGACGAAACCGCCGACGGCGCGGCGATCCACGGCGGCCGCATCGGCGGCGGCGCGGTGGACAGCCATGGCGACCACCGGATCGCCATGGCGTTTGCGATCGCCGGCCAGTGCGCGAGCGGCGCGGTGCGGATCGGCGACGTGGCGAACGTGGCGACGTCGTTCCCCGGCTTCGACCGGCTTGCGCGCGGCGCAGGCTTCGGGCTGGACGCGGCCTGACATCGCGCCGCACGGCGCCTGGCAGCGCCGCCGCTGCGCGGGGCGCAACCGCCACACGCGGCGCCGATCGCAGGCCAGCGCCCCGGCGCTCAAAAAGAAGGGCCGCCCGATGGGCGGCCCGTTGCGCAACCAGCGCGGCGTTACGGGCGATCCATGCGGAAATCCACCGGGATCTCCACGCTGGATGCCACGGCCTTGCCGTCCTTGATGGCGGGGGTGAAGGTCCACTTCATCACCGCCTGCTCCGCGGCGCGGTCCAGGTCGCGCGAGCCGCTGCGGCGCACCACGCCGACATTGGCGGGCTTGCCGTTGGCGTCCACGTCCACGCGCAGCAGCACGGTGCCTTCTTCGCCCGCGCGGAACGCCGCCGGCGGGTACTCGGGTTCCACCCGCGCCAGCGGCGCGACCTCGCGGTCCGCGGGCACGTCCGCGGCGCGTTCGCGTTCGGCCTGCGCCTCGCGCTCCGCGCGGCGCGCTTCGTTGGCGGCGGCACGTTCGCGTTCGGCCTGCGCGGCGGCCTCCTGCTCGCTGCCGATGGCCGGCGCGGTGGTCACCGGGGGCGCGGTGGTGTCGACGCCGGTCTGCACGCTGCGGTTGTAGAACCACCAGCCCAGCGCGGCCAGCGCGAGCAGCAGCAGGATCCACACCAGCGGGCTGACGCCCTTGCGCGGCTGCGGCGGCGGGAGGGGGGCGTTGTCGGCGGGGCGGTCTTGGGGATCGGACATGGCAGGTCTCCTCGTCGTGGGACGCAGGGAGCCTTCCACAGCCGGCGTCGCGCAGCCGTCACGATGCGGCCCCGCCCGGCGGGGCGTTCAGGTTCGCCCTAGCGGTTGAATTCCACCGGCACCAGCACGCGCGACGCCACCGCCTGGCCGTTGCGCAGCGCCGGGCTGAACTCCCAGCGCTCGACGGCGTTGGCGGCCGCGCGGTCCAGGGCGCGCGAGCGGCTGCTCTGCACCACCTGCACGCGGGTCGGGCGTCCGCCCGCGTCCACCTCCACCTGCAGCAGCACCGTGCCCGTCTCGCCGCGGCGCAGCGCCTGGACAGGGTAGTCGGGCCGCGGGCTGCGCACCGGCCGGGCGGATACCGTGGCGCCGCCCGCGGGCGCGGCATCGGCCGGGACGGGCGGTGGCGAAGCCGGTTCCACGGGCGCGGAGGCGGGCGTCCCGTCCAGCGACGGGGTCTCACCCACCGCGCTGCGCGGATCGGATCCGGCCTCGGGCGCATCCTGCGGCAGGCCGCGCTCAATGCTGGTGCCGCCGGCGGCGTCAGGCGTGGGCAGCGGCTCGAAGACCTGGCTGCCCGTCTCCGCGCCCGGCTCGGAGCCGGCGCGGAAGAATCCGTCCTCGCGGTCGCCCCGGGTCACCAGTGCGAACAGCAGCAGGCCCACCACGAACGCCAGCGCCACCAGGATCCAGGGCAGGCGCGCGTTGGAAAGCCATGCGGGGCGCGCGGGACGGGGAGCAGCCGGAGGGGGCGAGACGGGAGGGGGAGAAGACATCGGCATCGCACTGCGGGGGAAGGCCGCATTTTGTCACGGCCGCCGCGGACCCCCGGCGCGGGCGCGCGCGACACGCGATAATCGCGTCGTCCCCATCCCTGCGACGCCCGATGCTCGATCCCGCACTGCTCCGTTCCGATCCCGCCGAGCTCGCCCGGCGCCTGTCCGTGCGCGGCTATGCGCTGGACGTGCCGGCCCTGGAGGCGCTGGAAACCGAGCGCAAGCGCCTCCAGGTGCGCACCCAGGAGCTGCAGAACCTGCGCAACACGCGCAGCAAGGCGATCGGACAGGCCAAGGCCCGCGGCGAGGACGTGGCCCCGCTGCTGGCGGAGGTGGCGGGCTTCGGCGAGGAGCTGAAACAGTCGGAAAGCCAGCTGGAGCAGATCCGCGCCAGGCTCGAGGCGATCACCCTGGGCATTCCCAACGTGCCCGATCCCGCCGTGCCGGAAGGCGCGGACGAATCGGGCAATGTCGAGCAGCACCGCTGGTTCCCGCCCGGTGAGAGCCGCCCGCGCACGTTCGACTTCGCGGTGAAGGACCACGTGGAGCTGGGCGCCCGCAACGGCTGGCTCGACGGCGACACGGCGGCCAAGCTCAGCGGCGCGCGTTTCACCGTGCTGCGCGGCCCGCTGGCGCGCCTGCACCGCGCGCTGGCGCAGTTCATGCTGGACCTGCATGTGGACGAACACGGGTACGAGGAAACCAACGTCCCGCTGCTGGTGAACGCGGACTCCATGCGCGGCACGGGGCAGCTGCCGAAGTTCGAGGAAGACCTGTTCGCCACCGCGGTGGGCGAGGGCGAGGACGCCTCCAAGCGCTATCTCATCCCGACCAGCGAAGTGCCGCTGACCAACATCGTCCGCGACGAGATCGTGGACGCCGCCCGCCTGCCGCTGCGCATGACCGCGCATTCCATGTGCTTCCGCGCCGAGGCGGGCAGCCACGGCCGCGACACCCGCGGCATGATCCGCCAGCACCAGTTCGAGAAGGTGGAGCTGGTGAGCATTTCCACCCCGGACGATTCCGATGCCGAGCACGAGCGCATGACCCGCTGCGCCGAGGTGGTGCTGGAGAAGCTGGGCCTGCCGTACCGCCGCATGCTGCTGTGCACCGGCGACATGGGCTTCGCGGCGCGCAAGACCTACGACCTGGAAGTGTGGCTGCCCTCGCAGGGCGAAGGCGCGACCGGCGCGTATCGCGAGATTTCCTCGTGCTCGAACTGCGGCGATTTCCAGGCACGGCGCATGCAGGCGCGGTGGCGTAACCCCGCCACCGGCAAGCCGGAACTGGTGCACACGCTCAACGGTTCCGGCGTGGCCGTGGGGCGCGCGCTGATCGCGGTGATGGAGAACTACCAGCAGGCGGACGGTTCGATCGAAGTGCCGGAAGCGCTGCGGTGCTACATGGGCGGTCTTGATCGGATCGCGTGAAACGGGCAAGGCCGCTGTCGCGCCGAAGGAAAGGGTGTCGTCATCTCCGCGAAGGCGGGGATCCAGCGACTTTGAGCCGTTGAAGAGCAAAGACACTGGATTCCCGCTTTCGCGGGAATGACGAGCAAGCGCGGCGTTACGTAGGCGGTCTTGATCGGATCGCGTGAAACGGGCAAGGCCGCTGTCGCGCCGACGGGAGGGGCGTCGCCCGCTCCCGGATCCGCTTCCGCCAGCGCCTGCCACAGCGGTCCGGCGACGATCGCGTGTGGATCCAGGCGCGATCCGGGCGCATGCGCCAGGCGTAGCAGGGTCTCCAGTTCCGCATGCGATGCCGGATCGTGCGCGGCGAGCTCCGCCAGGAACGCGGCGCGGGCATCGGCGTCCAGGTCCAGCGCGCGATCGAACAGCGCGGCGATCCGTGCGCGCGGATCGTTCACTGCAGTGCCTTGAGCAGCCAGGCGCGCGCGCGCATCCAGTCGCGCTGCACGGTGCGCAGCGACGTGCCCAGCGCCTGCGCGGTTTCCTCTTCGGTCAGGCCCGCGAAGTAGCGGCACTCGACCACCCGCGCCAGGCGCGCGTTGAACCCGGCCAGCCCGTGCAGCGCTTCGTCCACCGCCAGGATCTCCTCGGACTGGGCCTCGGCGGTGGCCATGTCCGGGGTGAGCGTGACGCACTCGGCATCGCCGCCGCGCTTGAGCGCGTGGTGCCGGCGCGCATGGTCCACCAGCAGCCGGCGCATGGCCCTGGCGCACACCGCGAAGAAATGCCCGCGGTCCTGCCAGTCCACGCCGTGCGCCCCGGCCAGCTGCAGGTACGCCTCCTGCACCAGCGCAGTGGTGTCGAGCGTGCGACCACGCCGCCCCGCGCGTGCCAGCTGGCCGCGCGCGATGACGCGCAGCCGCTCGTACACCAGCGGCACCACGGCGTCGAACGCCGCGCGCTCGCCCTGGTGGTGGCGCGCCAGCAGTTGTGTGATCTCGTGGTCGCTCATGCCGCCTCCTTGCCCGTTGGAACGCGGAATCCGCAACGCGGCGGCGCGCCGTTGCGCACCGTCCGACGCACGGCCCCGCGACCGGCAGGCAAGCGTTGCCTCCGCGCGGGCGTCCGGCGGGCCAAAAAAAGGGCCCGCCTTTCGGCGGGCCCGTGCGTCCGGCGCAGGGGAGGGGGAGGGGCGCGCCGGATCGCGGGACGAGGGTGCGCTCAGGCGGCCAGGGGCAGGTCGACCTGCAGGCGCTCGATCCGCGCCTGCGCGTCGCACAGCGCCCGGGCACGCTGCTCCGGCGACACTGACAGGCCTTCTGCGGTGATGAATTCCACCTCGGTCACGCCCATGAAGCCGAACACGAAGCGCAGGTACGGCTCGATGAAGTTGCTGCCGCCGGCGGCCGGGTGGGCGCCGCCATAGGCGCCGGCCACGATGAGCCGCTTGCCGGTGGCGAGTCCCTCCGGACCCTGCGCGGTGTAGCGGAAGGTCTTGCCGGCCACCGCGATGCGGTCGATCCACGCCTTGAGCTGGCTGGGGATGCCGAAGTTGTACATGGGCACGCCCAGCACCACGATGTCGGCGGCCAGGAATTCGGCCATCAGCGCATCGGCCAGGGCGGCTTCCTCCGCGTCGGCACGGGCCAGGGAAGCGCCGCTCAGGTGAGGGACGGGACTGGCGCCAAGGTCGCGGTGGACCACCTCCAGGCCCGGGTGCGCGGCGCGCAGGCGTGCGACGACGGCTTGGCCCAGGGCGCGGCTGGCCGAGGCGTCGCCGAGGATGCTCGAATCGATGTGCAGCAGCTTCATGCAGGTCTCCGGTGGTTGGGCCCGAGGAGGGCAGCGGCGTGGCCGCCAAGTGGGAGACACCATAGGCGTTGCAATTTGGTGGTTAAACGTGATTTATTGCCACTGATTGTTCCACCTGTGGAATACGTGCCCATGCAGGACCTCAACGATCTGTATTACTTCTCGGCGGTGGTGGACCACGGCGGCTTCGCCGCGGCCGAGCGCGCGCTTGGCATCCCCAAGTCGCGCCTGAGCCGGCGCATCAGCCAGCTGGAAAGCGAACTGGGCGTGCGCCTGCTGCAGCGCTCCACGCGCCGCTTCGCGGTGACCGACGTGGGCCAGAGCGTGCATCGCCACGCGCAGTCGATGCTGGCCGAGGCGCAGGCCGCGCGCGAGGTGGTCGACCGCCTCAGCGCCGAGCCGCGCGGGCTGGTGCGGGTCAGCGTGCCGGTGGGGATCGCCCAGCAGTCCATGCCCGACCTGCTGCCGGAATTCCTGGCCAGGTATCCGCAGGTGCGCGTGCAGATGCACGTCAGCAACCGGCGCGTGGACGTGATCAACGAAGGCTTCGACGTGGCGATCCGCGTGCGCAACAAGCTCGACGACGACGGCAGTCTGGTGATGCGCAGCTTCGGCCAGATCCAGGAGCTGCTGGTTGCGAGCCCGCAGTACCTCAAGCGCGCCGGCCGCCCGACCGAGCCGGAACAGTTGCGCGAGCACGTCACCCTGACCATGAACGAAGACGAGGCGCGGCAGCGCTGGGAACTGCAGCGCGACGGCGAGACGCGGCGGGTGGAGCTGAAGCCGCGCGTGGCCGGGTTCGACTTCCCCATGCTGATGGCGCTGGCGCGGCAGGGCATCGGCATCACCATGCTGCCGGAGACGTTGTGCGCGCAGGCCGTGCGCGACGGCGAATTGGAGGTGGTGCTGCCCGAATGGCGCCTGCCGCAGGGCATCGCGCATGCCGTGTTCGCCTCGCGCCGCGGGCTGCTGCCCGCGGTGCGGGTGTTCATCGACTTCCTGGCCGAAAAGCTGCCGTCGCACATCGAGGCCTCGCGCCTGGACTGCGAGAACTGCCCGCCGCAGGCCGCAGCGAAGGCGACGCCGCAAGGCGCGCGCAGGCCCGCGTCCGCAGAGGCCCGTGCGACAATCCGCTGAGGCGATCGCGGCCCGCGCATTGCGGGCGCATGCCTCGCCCGGCGGCGGACGCGCACATGCTGCGATCCGGGCGCCTGTCCACCGGAGAGATGGCCGAGCGGTTTAAGGCAGCAGTCTTGAAAACTGCCGTAGGTGCAAGCCTACCGTGGGTTCGAATCCCACTCTCTCCGCCAAATTCGCACAGTCAGGCTGCGCTGGTTCCATGCGATTGCGGCTGCGAACGGATGGCGGCTCCCCGCTTGGATCGCCCGGTGCGTCCGCTGTCCACGCTCGCCGCCTCATGGGTTGCGTGGCATGCCTTGAACGTCCGCTCCTGGCCCGTGGACTGCACCTGCGTCAAGGTCACTCCCGTCCCGCGGCTTGCCGCGCCCCGCGTCGCAGGCTAGGCTCGCGGCCCAGGGAGAGGGGAGACACCACGGATGGCGATTCGCGTCTTCATGGTCGACGACCATGTGCTGGTGCGCACCGGGATGCGCATGATCCTGTCGGCCGCGGTCGACATCGATGTGATCGGCGAGGCCGACAGCGGCGAGGAAGCCCTGCCGCAGATCCGCAAGCTCAAGCCCGACGTGGTCCTGTGCGACCTGCACCTGCCCGGCATCAGCGGCCTGGAAGTCACCGAGCGCGTGGTGCGCAAGGACGGGCGTCCCCGCGTGGTGATCGTCTCGGTGCTGGAAGACGGCCCTCTGCCCAGGCGGCTGATCGAAGCCGGCGCCTCGGGCTACGTGGGCAAGGGCGGCGATGCGGACGAACTGCTGCGCGCCGTGCGCGAAGTGGCCCGGGGCAAGCGGTTCCTCGCCGGCGGCGTGGCGCGCAACCTGGCGCTTTCCAGCGTGTCCAGCGGCGGCTCGCCCATGGACGTCCTGAGCGGGCGCGAGGTGGAGGTGGGCATGCTGCTGGCGCAGGGATTGCGCCAGCACGACATCGCCGCGCGGCTCAGCCTGAGCCCCAAGACCATCAACACCCACAAGGCCAACGTTTTCAAGAAGCTTGGCGTCAGCGACGGGATCGCGCTGAACCGCATGCTGGCGCGCTACGGCCTGGTGGACCCCGCGCGCACGATCTGACGCACCCGCCCCCGTGGAAGGCCGCACCCGCGTGGCTGCGGGCCGGGTGCGGGCGGGCCCCGGGTCGGCATCCGCATCACGCGGGCAGCCGCGCCCGGGCGCATCGCAAGCCGGCGCGCCGGCCGCCACAATGCGCCCATGCACATCGGCCCCCTCGAGATCCCCGAGCCCATGGCGGCCCTGCTGCAGGCGGCCTATGCGCAACCGCCGCGCGCGTATCACCACTTCGGCCACGTCCAAGACGTGCTGGACCAGTACGCGCAGGTTGCCCGCGACGTGGGCTGGTCGCGCCCGCGCGAGGTCGCGCTGGCCGTGCTCTATCACGATGCGATCTACGTTCCCGGCCGCGGCGACAACGAGGCGCGGTCCGCGGCGCTGGCGCGGCAGCATCTGGCGCGGTGGATGCCAGGGGCCGGCATCGACGCCGGGCGCGTGGCGGCACTGATCGTGCTCACGGCCCGGCATGGGCGTTTCGCCCCCGCGGACTTCGGTACCGGTCCGGACGCCGACGACACGCGGCTGTTCCTGGACTGCGACATGGCGATCCTGGGCGCGCCCGAGGACCGGTTCCAGCGCTACGACCAGGCCATCGCCGAGGAATACCGCGGCGTGGTGCCGCAGTGGTTGTACCGCCGCAAGCGCCGCGCCTTCCTGCGCGGACTGCTCGACCGGCCGCGGATCTACCTGAGCGACTACTTCCACGTCCGGTTGGATGCGCGCGCACGACAGAACCTGAGCCATGCGATCGAACGCTGACGCGCTGGCGTCACCCCGTGTAGTGCTGTGGCCGCTGGCAGCGCTGGACACCCACCGGGCGCTGTATGGCGCGGTGTACGGGGAACCGGTGGTCATGCGGCTCGTTGCGCCGGCGGTGCCTGAAGTCCGCATGGACGACAGCTTCGATGCGTCGCTGCAGGCGTCGCTGGCAGCGCGCCTGCCTTCACGCTGGTGCGCCTTCGATGCCGTGACCGGCAGGGGCATTGGCTTGGTCGGTTCCTTACACGATCCGGGGTCAGCCCGTGTGGAACTCGGCGCCTTGCTGCTGCCCGAAGCGCAGGGCAAGGGCTACGCCCGCGAGGCGCTCGCCACCTTGATGGCTGCGTTCGCGCCGCGCCCTGACGTTTCCTGCTTCTGGAGCCGGCATCATCCGGACAACGGACCAATGCGGAGCGTGCTGGAACGCTTGGCCTTCACGCGCGACGGCACGCTCGGCGGCCTTCACCGGTGGCAACGGCGCGCGGCCGTGGACCCTGCCCGGTAGCGATCCGCCGCGCTGCACGGTAGATTGCGCGCTGCAGTCTTGGGGAAGACGCATGGGGCCGCAAGGCGCACTGGTCTGCGTAGGCGTTGGAATGATGCTCGGGGCGCATCTGACGCCGCGTGCGCGCGCGGAAATCGAGCACGCGGACGTGGTCTTTGCGCTGGTGTCCGATCCGCTGGTGGAACTGTGGCTGCAGGAAATGCGGCCGGACCTGCGGAGTCTGCAGGTGCACTACGGCAGCGGCGACAGCGACGGTAAACCCCGCGATCAGAGCTACCGCGAGATGGTCGAGGCCATGCTGGGGGAAGTCAGGGCCGGGCGGCGCGTGTGCGGCGCCTTCTACGGCCACCCCGGCGTGTTCGCCGTAGTGCCGCACCGCGCCATCGCGCAGGCGGTGGCGGAGGGACACCGGGCGCGCATGGAACCGGGCATTTCGGCGGAAGACTGCCTGTATGCGGATCTGGCCATCGACCCGGGCACGCACGGTTGTCAGCACGTGGATGCGAGCCAGTTCCTCTGGTATCGGCACGCCGTCGACCCCTGCGGATACCTGGTGCTATGGCAGGTGGGCGTGGCAGGCGATCGCAGCCTGCGCAGTTTCGGCGTGGATTCGACCCACATCGGCGCGCTTTCCGACCGGTTGCTCCGCGATTACCCGTTCGACCACGAAGTGATCGCCTACGAGGCGGCAACGCTGCCGATCGCGCAACCGCGCATCGAGCGTTTGTGCCTGGGCCAGATGCGCGCAGCGCAATGGAACCTGCAGACCACGCTGGTGATACCGCCTGCGCGGGCGCGGGAGGTGCAGGCGGACAGACCGGATCTGCAGCAGGAAAGCGTCAACAACCACGGGCTTCGTGCCCGTCATACGTGCAACCAAGGGGAAGAGCATGTCGAAAGTGATCCAGTTCCTGGAATCCGTGGGCGCGGCGCCAGCGCTGTTGCCTGACCAGTACGCCGCTCTGGTGGCGGAGTTGGATGTGGGTAATGCGCAGCGTGACGCATTGATCGGGCGCGATACCGCGGCATTGGGTGAGCTGCTGGGGGGGCGATCGGTGATGTGGTGCACGGTGTTTGAACCGCAGCGTGACCCACAGCCGGAACAATTGCCGGATCAGGATGGTGAACAGCCCGAAGGATTGCCAGATGAAGACTCCGACGCCGCCTGAAGCCTAGCCAGTGCGCTTCTTGCAGAAATCGGCAAAGTGGGCGCACGCGATCGTGCTAACGATCGCGTGCCTCATGTTCTGCGCAGAAGCAATCGCGTCGGATGCCGCGCAGAAGGCGCTGCAGGAAGCTGATGCAATCCGAAGTTCAGATCCGGATCGGTTCACTCGGTTGCTGGAGCAAATTGATCTGCGAAGCGACTTGGACCCGATCCAGCGGGAATATCTGCAGTACCTGCACGCGTATCGCGCTGCATACAACGGACGCTTCGAAGAATCTGTGAGACGCGCATTACCGCTGGCGGATAGGGCAGCGGATCCGTCAATCCGCGTGAGGGCAGGATCCCTTATCGTGAACAGCTACGCGGTGTTGCGAAAGTTTGCTGACGGGCTGCGCCAATTAGAGAAAACATTGGCGATCAGGTCGCGCACTGATGACCTAGAGGCTACGGCACACGTGCTCCATGTCGCAGCACTCTTGCACAATCAGCTAGGCCAGTACCGCATCGGTGAGCGATATGCCGATATGATCCTGGCACGTCAAGACATTCCAGCGCGAACCCGCTGTTTCACCTCGGAGCTCAAATATGAGGCGATGCTTAATCTTCGTACTCTTCCGGTTCATGACGACGGGCTAGAAGCCGCGATTTCGCACTGCAGTCGTTTAGGTGAAAGGGTAGTAGCAAACTTCCTGCGAGGAATCCTTGCAAGGAAGATGGCATTGGCAGGGCAGCGCAAGGCTGCAATTGCTCTGCTGCAGGAGGCTATGCCGGAGATCGAAGCTACACGCTTCCCTAATCTGATCGGACAGGCAAATTCCTTGCTTGCTGAGTTTTTATTGGATGAGGATCGGTTGGACGATGCTCGAACTCATGCGCAACGAGCTTTGGAGTACAGTGGAAACATAGCGCGCTCGCTTTCCTTGGTTGCAGCTTACCGAGTTCTTTATGAAGTCGCGGAGCGACAGGGAAGCTCCGCGCAAGCCCTCCGCTACTACAAGCAATACGCCCAGGCCGACGTGGGCTACCTCAACGAGGTCAACGCCCGCGAGATGGCCTACCAGACGGTGCGCCAGGAACTGCAGGCGCAGTCGCAGAAGATCACGCTGCTGAACCGGCAGAACGAGGTGTTGAAGCTGCAGCAGCAGGTGGACCGGCAGTCGGCCACGAACATGCGGATGCTGACCGGGTTGCTGCTGGTGCTGGCCGCGGCGATCGCCTACTGGGCGCTGCGTGTGAAGCGCATGGAGAACGTGCTGCGGCGGCAGACCCAGGTGGATTCGCTGACGGGCGTGGCCAGCCGCCAGCACTTCATGCGCGAAGCCGAGGCGCTGCTGCGGCGCCACAAGGCCGACGGCACGCAGGTGGCCCTGGTCATGTTCGACCTGGACAACTTCAAGGCCGTCAACGACCGCTACGGCCATGCCGTGGGCGACTGGGTGCTCAAGCGCGCCGCGGACGCGTGCAGCGCGTCGTGCCGGCGCGGCGACCTGATCGGGCGGCTGGGGGGTGAGGAGTTCGCCATGCTGCTGTGCGACGTCCCGGCCGAGGGCGCGGTGCGGGCCGCGGACGCGTGCCGCGCCGCGATCCGCCGCATCGACAGCAGCGAGACCGGGCACGTGTTCCAGCCTGGCGCCAGCTTCGGCATCAGCCTGGCGTCGCGTTCCGGCTACGACCTCACCGCGCTGCTCTCGCACGCGGACAAGGCGCTGTACCGCGCCAAGCACGATGGCCGCAACTGCGTGCGCATGCACGGCGACGAGGCCGCCAGCGACTGCCTGGAGGCCGGCGCGCGCCCGTCGCTGCGGCTGGCGCATTCCGCGCTGCAACCGGACGCCTGAACGTCGCCCCGGCGCCACGCGTGCCTTGCCTGGGCGGGCGCGGCATCATGGGCGGCCTGCCTGCGTCCATCGCCATGTCGCCCACGATCCGCAACATCGCCGCCTATCGCTTCGTGGAGATCGCCGACCCGGACGCCCTGGCGGCGCAGGTGCGCGCCTGGGCGCAGGCCGGCGGCCTGCTGGGAAGCGTGCTGGTGGCGCCGGAAGGCATCAACCTGTTCCTGGCCGGCGAGCCTGCGGCCGTGGACGCGTTCCTGGCGCAGCTGCGTGCCGATGCCCGGTTCGCGGACATCGAGGTCAAGGCCAGCACCAGCCGCACGCCGCCGTTCGCGCGGCTCAAGGTCAAGGTGAAGCCGGAAATCATCGCGTTCCGGCGCCCCGGCGCGTCCCCGCTGCGTCGCGCGCGTGCGCCGGCCGTGGCGCCGGCCACGTTGCGGCGTTGGATCGCGCAGGGCCATGACGATGACGGACGCCGCGTGGCCCTGCTGGATACGCGCAACCGCGAGGAAACCGCGCACGGCACCTTCCGCGATGCGCTGGTGCTGCCCATCGACAACTTTACCGAGCTGCCGGCCGCGCTGGCGCCGCATCGCGAGTCGCTGCGCGATGCGACGGTGGTGAGCTTCTGCACCGGCGGCATCCGCTGCGAGAAGGCGGCGCTGTGGATGCTCGATGCCGGCATGGACAACGTGCTGCAGCTCGAAGGCGGAATCCTGGGGTATTTCGAAGCGGTCGGCGGGCACGGCTACGACGGGCGCTGTTTCGTGTTTGACGCACGCATCGCGCTGGATCCCGCGCTGGCGCCCTTGTCGGACGCAGGCGAAGCCGCGGACCGCGATGCGGAGCAGGCCGCATGAGCTGGCTCGGCCTGGTGGTGCTCGCGCTGGCGCTGTACCTGGCGTTCAAGGTGGCCAGCGCGCTGCTGAAGATCGTGCTGTTCGTCGTGGCGCTGGTGGTGGGCTGCTGGTTCGCCGCGCCCTTGCTGGGCCTGCCGAGCGTGTCCGACCTGTTCTACGTGCTCGGGCCGGATTTGGGCGGGCGGCGCATCGAGGAACTGGCCAGCCCGTCCGCCATCGCCGACCGCGTGGCGCGCGACGTTGCCGAGGGCGCGGTGGAGCGTATCTCGGCCGCCTTGCCCGGCGAGGTCACGGCCACGGCCCCCACGCCGCTGCCCGAGCCCGGCGCCGCATCGCCGGGCGCAGCGTCGCCGGAACCGCTGCCTGCGCCCGCACCGGGCGCGGGCGGAGCGGTGGGCGAACCCTGACCGGGCGCAGCAAGACGCCTTTCAACCGACGCGGTAGGGCGGGTCGCGGCGCAGCAGCGGCAGCACCGCCATCTTCCGCAGGACGCCGGCCGTGCGCAGGATCCGCGCGGTCCTGTCGTCGGCGGGGAAGAACGATTCGATGGCCAGCTCCGACAGCGTCACTTCCACCGGCGTGCCGAACACGGTGGTGGTGCTGAGGAGGGACAGCTCGCCGGCTTGCGAACCCAGGCGCAGCGGGACCGCCACGGCATGCGCGTCCGGCGTCCCGTCGCAGGCTGGGGCGGGATAGCCGGCCAGTTCCGCGCGCAGCGCCGCGAGCGTGGCGTCGCCGGTGGCTGCCACCTGGCGGTCCAGGCGGTGCAGCAGGTGCGCGCGCCATTGGCCGAGATTGAGGATCCGTGGCGCAACGCCGCCGGGATGCAGGCTCAGCCGCAGCACGTTGACCGGCGGCGCCAGCAGGGCCGGATCCACGCCGCTCAGGAACGGCGCCAGCGCGCGGTTCGCGGCCTGCAGGTGCCAGTGCCGGTCCACGGCGAGCGCGGGATACGGTTCGTGCCCGCGCAGCAGGCGTTCGATGGTGCGGCGCGCCTCGTGCAGGGCCGGGTCGTCGATGCCGCGCTCACCGTACAGCGGCGCGTAGCCGGCGGCCAGGAACAACGCGTTGCGTTCGCGCAGGGGAACGTCCAGGCGGTCGGCCAGGCGCAGCAGCATGGCGCGGCTGGGCAACGAGCGTCCGGTTTCCAGGAAACTCAGGTGGCGGGGCGAGATCTCCGCCATGCCGGCCAGATCCAGTTGCGACAGGTGGCGGCGCTGGCGCCACTCGCGCAGCTGTTCGCCGACGCTGCGCTGGGCGGAGCGGGGCATGTCCATGCCCGCAACGATAGCCGGCAGCGCGCGGCCCGCGTCTTACCTGCCAGGTAATCGCATCGCTGCCCCGGCGCGTCCAGCATGCAGGCCGACACATCGACCTCACTGAGGAGGAACGCGATGAACCTGTCCAACCTGACCGCGCATCCCCGCTTCCTTCAGCGCGTGCTACTCACCGACGCCGTGGCGACTGGAGCCACGGCTGTGCTCCTGCTGGGCGCGGCGGATGCGCTGGCGCCCCTGCTGGAGCTGCCGGCAGGCCTGCTGCGCGGGGCCGGCGCCGTGCTGGTGCCGTTCGTGGCCTGGGTGGCGCTGCTGGCGCGGCATGCGAAGCCGCCGCGCGCGGCCATGGCGGCCGTGGTCGCGATCAACGTCGCGTGGGTCGTCGCCAGCGCCTGGGTCGCCTTCGGAGGCGCCTGGTCGCCCAATGCGCTGGGCGTGGTGTTCGTGCTGGTACAGGCGGCGGCGGTGCTGGTCTTCGCGGACATGGGCTGGCTGGGCCTGCGCGCGCCACGCCGCAGGCGCGAAGGGATCGCGTAAGGCGCACGGCGCGGCGCGCACCTTCTCGCGACCGGCGGACGCGAGGGTGCACCGCGGGCGATGCAGGCGGCGGCGATTGCTAGAGTCCGCGGCTTCGTGCCCGCTTCGAGAACCGCACCATGTCCTACGTCCGCTGCGTCCGCGGCACCGCTTCCGGCATCGAATACCCGGCCGATGCCCCGATGAACCTGGACCCGGCCGACGGCCGCCCGGTGGAGATGGTGCTGGACCTGGAGCGCCTGCGCGCCGAGCGCCCGGATGCCGCCTGGTACGACCCGTCGCGCCGCGACCTGTGGCGCTTCGGGGCGCTGATGGCGTTGGACATCGCCGATCCTGCCGATGCGCGCCACATCGTGGCGCTGGGCGAAGGCTGCACGCCGTTGCTGGACTACCGCGCGCATCCGCTGGCCCACGGCACCGGGCTGGAGCTGTGGCTGAAGGACGAAGGCCGTGCGCATCCGGGCTTCGGCGCCAATCCCACGCAGAGCTTCAAGGACCGCGGCATGGCCATGGTCGCCGCGCAGGCGCGTCGGCTGGGGCTGCCGAAGCTGGCGGTGCCCACCCAGGGCAACGCCGGCGATTCGCTGGTCCGCTACGCGCTGGCCGGTGGCCTGTCGGTGGTGGTGGCGATGCCGGAGGACACGCCCATGCCGATCCAGGGCAGCGTGGCTGCGGCGGCGCAGCGGTTTCCCGAACGGGTGACGCTGGAGCTGGCCGGGCCCACGATCCGCGAATCCGGCGCGCTGCTGAAGGACAGGTACGTGCCGCACGGCTGGTTTTCCGTGGCCACGTTCCAGGAACCGGGCTGGCGCATCGAGGGCAAGAAGTCGCTGGGGCTGGAACTGGCGGAGCCCGCGCCGGGCGAGACCCGGTGGTCGCTGCCGGATGCGGTGATCTATCCCACCGGCGGCGGCACCGGGGTACTGGGCATGTGGAAGGCGTGGGACGAACTGCAGGCGCTGGGCCTGATCGACGCGCGCAGGCCGCGGATGCTGTGCGTGCAGAGCGCGGCGACCGCGCCGCTGGTCCGCGCGTTCGACGCCGGTGCCGACGACACCCAGGCGCTGCCGGCGGGCGCGACGCTGGCCACCGGGCTCAACGTGCCCGGGGGCGTGGGCCACTTTCGCGTGCTGCAGATCGTGCGCGCCAGCGGCGGCGCCTGCGTGGCGGTGGAGGAAGCCGAGATCGCCGCGGCACTGGCGTCCAGCTGGCAGTGGCGACGCGACTGGGTCTCGCCCGAAGGCGCCGCGTGCCTGGCGGCGATCCCGCAACTGCTGGATCGCGGGCTGCTGCGCGCGGGCGAGCGCGTGGTGGCGGTGAACACCGGGTCGCTGGAAAAGTACCTGCCGGCGCTGCGCCACCTGCTGGGCTGAACCGCCGCGGGCGCGCGGGTGGCGCTGCCGCGCCGCGCATGTGCGGAACGCGCCGTCAGGCGCTCAGCCGAACTCGCGCGAGGGCAGGGTGTAGCGGCGCTGCGGCGTGCCCACCAGATCCAGGAACCCGTTGAACACGGCCTCGGCCTGGCGCTGCATGCCGGCGATGTGCGCGTGCGTGGCGGCGCGTATTGCGTCCGCGTCGTGCCCCAGCCCCGAGGCGGCCAGTTCGTCGCGGTAGGCCGGATTCGCGAGCCAGCGTTCGATCAGCGGCGCGTCCATTTCCAGGTGGAACTGGAAGCCGTACGCGTTGTCGCCATGGCGGAAGGCCTGTTGCGCGCAGGTATCGCCTTCGGCCAGATGGGCCGCACCGGGCGGGATATCGAAGCGCCGCCCGTGCCACTGGAACACCGTGGCTTCCGGGCCCAGGTGCGACAGCACCGGATCCGCGCGGCCGGCCGGCGTGGTGCGCAGCGGATACCAGCCGATCTCCGGCACCGGGTTGGGTTCGACCCGCGCGCCCAGCGCGTGCGCCAGCAGTTGCGCGCCCAGGCAGATGCCCAGCACCGGCTTGCCCTGCGCCAGCATGCGTTCGATCGCGCGCAGCTCCGCGCGCAGGTGCGGGCGGCGGCCCTGGTCCTCGACGTTCATCGGCCCGCCCAGCACCACCAGCCCGCGGTAGCGGTCCACGTCCGGCTGCGCGTCCGGTTCGCGCTCGAAATTGACGAAGCGGATGCGGTGGCCGCGCGCGCGGATCAGCGGGTCGAGCGTGCCGAGCGGTTCGGCGGCAACGTGCTGGAAGACCAGGAGGCGGGGCATGCCACGCATGATGCCGCGTCGGCTCCGCGAGCGCCCCGGCAGCAGCGGCTTCAACCGCGAGTCGTTGGCGTTCGGACCAACGCTCCACGGAAGGCGCGGCACAACCCGCATCGGCGACGGGTCCTTACGCCGCCAGTGCGTTGCCCGCCGCCTGTCCCGACGCCCAGGCCCACTGGAAGTTGTAGCCGCCCAGCCAGCCGGTGACGTCGAGCACTTCGCCGATGAAGAACAGACCCGGCACGCGCCGCGACTGCATCGTGGACGACGACACGCCATCGGTGTCCACGCCGCCCAGGGTCACCTCCGCGGTGCGGTAGCCCTCGGTCCCGCTGGCGACCAGCGGCCACGAGGACAGCAACGATGCGATCTGGCGCAGCTGCGGGTCCTGGACCTGGCGCACCGGGCGTGCGGGTGCGAACGGCGCTAGCGTGGTCTCGCACAGGCGCTGCGCGAAGCGCCGGGGCAGCAGGTCGGCCAGGATGGTGCGCAGTTCGGCGGCGGGGCGCGCCTGGCGCTCCTGCCGCAGCCGTTCCAGCGCGTCCTCGCCCGGCAGCAGGTCGAGGCGCAGGTCGTCGCCGGGTTGCCAGTACGAGGAGATCTGCAGGATCGCAGGGCCGCTGACGCCGCGATGGGTCAGCAGCATGGCGTTGCGGAACGTGGCGCCATTGGCCGTGGCCTGCACCGGCAGCGCCACGCCGCTCAGGCCGTCGAGCTGCGCCTGCGGGCGCCCGGTCAGCGTCAGCGGCACCAGGCCGGCGCGCGTGGGCAGCACGCCGTGGCCGAACCGGCGCGCCAGCTCGTAGCCGAAGCCGGTGGCGCCCATGCTGGGGATCGACAGGCCGCCGGTGGCGACCACCAGCGCGGGGGCTTCGAAGCGGCCCTGCGCGGTGCGCACGTGGTAGCGGCCGCCGTCCGCCACGTCGATGCCGTCCACGCGGCAGCTGGTGCGCACGTCCACCGCGCCGGCGGCGCATTCGGCCAGCAGCATCGCCACGATCTGCTTGGACGATTCGTTGCAGAACAGCTGGCCCAGTTCCTTCTCGTGCCAGGCGATGCCGTGGCGGTCCACCAGTTCCACGAAATGCGCCGGGGTGTAGCGCGCCAGCGCGGACTTGCAGAAGTGCGGGTTGGCGGACAGGAAATTGGCCGGCGTGGTGCCGGTGTTGGTGAAATTGCAGCGCCCGCCGCCGGACATCAGGATCTTCTTGCCGACGCGGTTGGCGTGCTCGACCACCAGCACCCGCAGGCCCCGCTGCCCGGCCACCGCGGCGCACATCAGCCCCGCGGCGCCACCGCCGATCACGATGGCGTCGAAGCCGGCGACCGCCACCGGTCAGTCGCCGCTGCGCGGCTTGCGTGGACCCTTGCGATGCGGTGCGGGAGCGTAGCCGCGCGGCGCTGCGCCCCGCGGGGCTGCGCCCTTCGGACCGTGCGGGCGGCGTGCGCCGACGCCGCCGCCCTCGCTGGCCCGAGCGATGCGCATCGGCCTTCCGGCAACGCGCGCCTTCTTCAGGATTTCCAGCACTTCGCGCGGCATGCCTTCGGGCAGGTCGACCAGGGTGTGGTCGTCGCGGATGTCGATGCGGCCGATGTACTTGCTGTCCAGTTCGGCTTCGTTGGCGATGGCGCCGACGATGTTGCCTGGCTGCACGCCGTGCACGTGGCCGACCTCGATGCGGAAGGTTTCGGTGGGGAACTCGGCGGCACGCGCGGGCGCGGCGCGCTTGCGGGCGGGCGCGGCGTCGTCGGCGAACGCCGATTCGCCCGCGTTCGCGGCCGGTGCGTGACGCTGCGGCGAGGAGGCGCCCGGCGCGGCATCGGTAACCGCTCGACGGCGCTCCGGCCGGCCCGGCGCGTCGTGCCGGCCGGTGCCGCGCTCGAACGGGGCGCGCTCCGGCGCCGCTTCCAGCAGCAGCGGCGTCTTGCCCTGGACCATCTGCGCCAGCGCCGCGGCGATCTCCACGGCCGGCACGTTGTGCTCGCGCTCGTAGCGTTCCACCAGTTCGCGGAACACCGCCAGGTCGCTGCTCTCCAGCGCAGTGCCGATCTTGCCCAGGAACTTGGCCACGCGCTTCTCGTTCACTGCATCCACGGTGGGCAGCTGCATGGGTTCGATCTTCTGCCGCGTGGCGCGTTCGATCGCGCCCAGCATGCCGCGCTCGCGCGGCGCCACGAACAGGATCGCCTCGCCGCTGCGCCCGGCGCGCCCCGTGCGGCCGATGCGGTGCACGTAGCTTTCGGTGTCGTAGGGGATGTCGTAGTTCAGCACGTGGCTGATCCGGTCCACGTCCAGCCCGCGCGCCGCCACGTCGGTGGCCACCAGGATGTCGATCTGCCCGTCCTTGAGCTTGGCGATGGTGCGCTCGCGCTGCTTCTGGTCCATGTCGCCGTTGATCGCCGCGGCGCTGAAGCCGCGTGCGCTCAGCCGGTCGGCCAGTTCCTGGGTGCCCAGCTTGGTGCGCGCGAACGCGATCATCGCGTCGAAGCTCTCGGCTTCCAGGATCCGGGTCAGCGCGTCCAGCTTGTTGGTGCCGCTGACCATCCAGTAGCGCTGGCGGATGTTGGTCGCGGTGGACGTGCTCGACTTGATCGCGATCTCCACCGGGTCCTTCAGGTAGGTCTGCGCGATGCGCTTGATCTGCGCGGGCATGGTGGCCGAGAACAGCGCGACCTGGCGGGTCTCGGGCGTCTTCTTCAGCACCGCCTCGACGTCGTCGATGAAGCCCATGCGCAGCATCTCGTCGGCTTCGTCCAGCACCAGGCAGCGCAGTTCCGACAGGTCCAGCGAACCGCGGTCGAGATGGTCGATCACCCGGCCGGGCGTGCCCACCACCACCTGCACGCCGCGCTTGAGCGCGGACAGCTGCGGGTGGTAGCTCTGGCCGCCGTAGATCGGCAGCACGTGGAAGCCGGGCAGGTGGTGGGCGTACTTCTGGAACGCCTCGGCCACCTGGATCGCCAGCTCGCGGGTCGGGGCCAGCACCAGCGCCTGCGGCTTGTGCTGCGCCGGGTCGATCCGGGCCAGGATCGGCAGGGCGAAGGCCGCGGTCTTGCCGGTGCCGGTCTGGGCCTGGCCCAGCACGTCGCGCCCGGCCAGCAGCGGCGGCAGGGTGGCCGCCTGGATGGGCGAGGGCGACTCGTAGCCGACCTCGGCCAGCGCGCGCAGGAGCGTCTCCGGCAGGCCCAGATCGGCGAAAGTGGTGGTGGGAGCGGGGGAGGCGTCGGACATGGCCATCGGGAAGAGCGCCCTCAGGCGGGGCGACAGTTTACGCGTCGCCCTGCGCGGCCGCTCGGCGTCGCTTGCAGGCCCGGGCGCCTGCCCCCACCTCGCTGGCATGGCCCGTTCCGTCCGCTCCCAACCCCGTCACCACTGGAAACCGGCTCCCTGGCGGCATTCCGTGGCGCTGCCCGCCCGCCCGGGGACGCCCGCGGGCAAGGGCTGGCGCGCGCTGCCGGCCTGGTCCGCACCATGAGCGGCCTGGTGCACGGGGGCCTGGCCCGGCTCCGCTTCGACAATGCCTTCCGTCGCGAACTGCCCGGCGATCCGGTGGCAGGACCGGGCGTGCGCCAGGTGGAGGCCGCGGTGTGGTCCGCGGTGGACCCCGAACCCGTGGTCGCGCCGCGCGTGCTGTCGCATTCGCGCGAGGTCGCCGCCGAGCTGGGGCTGGGCGACGCCGACGCCGCTTCGCCCGCGTTCGCGCAGATCTTCGGCGGCAACGTGCTGCTGCCGGGCATGCAGCCCATCGCCACGAACTACGGCGGCCACCAGTTCGGCCACTGGGCCGGGCAACTGGGCGACGGGCGCGCGATCACCCTGGGCGAGGCCGTGACCGCCGCGGGCGAACGCCGTGAGCTGCAGCTCAAGGGCGCGGGGCCTACGCCTTATTCGCGCACGGCGGATGGCCGCGCGGTGCTGCGTTCGTCGATCCGCGAATTCCTGTGCAGCGAGGCCATGCACCACCTGGGCGTGCCCACCACGCGCGCGCTCTCGCTGGTGGGCACCGGCGAGCGCGTGGTGCGCGACATGTTCTACGACGGCAATGCCGCGCCGGAACCCGGGGCCATCGTGTGCCGGGTCGCGCCTTCGTTCATCCGCTTCGGGCATTTCGAACTGCCGTACGCGCGCGGCGACGTGGCCTTGCTGCGCCGCCTCGCGGACTTCTGCATCTGGCGGGATTTCCCGCACCTGCTGGGTGCGCGCGCAACCCTCGCATTCGACGCATTGCGGACGCAGGATGCGTTCACCGAAGCCGTTTACGCCGCATGGTTTTCCGAGGTCTGCACACGCACCGCGGAACTGGTGGCGCACTGGATGCGGGTCGGCTTCGTCCATGGCGTGCTCAACACCGACAACATGTCGATCCTGGGCCTGACCATCGACTACGGGCCGTACGGCTGGGTCGACGATTACGACCCCGACTGGACCCCCAACACCACCGACGCGCAGGGCCGGCGCTATCGCTTCGGCTGGCAGCCGAAGATCGCGCATTGGAACCTGCTGCGCCTGGCGCAGGCGCTGTCGCCGCTGTTCGCCGACGCCTCGCCGCTGCAGGCGGGCCTGGATCGCTATGCCGAAACCTACGCGGCTGCGGACCGACGCGACTGCGCGGCCAAGCTGGGGTTGTCCGAATGCGGCGACGACGACGTCTCGCTGCTGCGCGACCTGCACGCGCTGTTGCATGCGCACGAGGTGGACATGACGCTGTTCTTCCGGCACCTGGCCGACGTGGACCCGGAGGCCCCGACGCTGGCGCCGCTGCACGGCGCCTTCTACAGCGCAGACAAGCGCGATGCAGGGGCCCCCGGCTTCGAGGCCTGGCTGCAGCGCTACGCCGCGCGCGTGCGCAGCGATGCGACGTTGGACCGCGCGGCCCGCCGTGCGCGCATGCACGCCGCCAATCCCCGCTACGTGCTGCGCAATTACCTGGCGCAGCAGGCCATCGACCGCGCCACCGCGGGCGA
Organism: uncultured Pseudoxanthomonas sp.; assembly: GCA_964425695.1. GTDB lineage: Bacteria > Pseudomonadota > Gammaproteobacteria > Xanthomonadales > Xanthomonadaceae > JAKPBU01. The sequence goes on along the minus strand of CAYRNF010000016.1, from coordinate 31,647 downwards.
CGCGAGCGGCGTGGCCGAGTTGCTCGACGTCATGCGGCGGCCTTGCGACGACCAGCCCGGTCGCGAGGCGTTTGCGGCGCGACGCCCCGACTGGGCCCGCGACAAGGCGGGCTGCTCGATGCTCTCGTGCAGTTCCTGACCCGGCCCGGGGCAGCGCCGCGTGACGCGCGGTTCATGCAGGGCAGCGCCATGATCGCGCCACTCCACGACCGCCGAGGCCTGCCATGCGACCGACTGCTTCCTGCTCCCGCCTGACCCGCGGCCTGCTGCCGCTGGCGCTGCTGGCACTGCTGGCACTGTCGGCATGCGCCAGCGTGGGCGACTTCGGCTCGCCCTATCCGCCTTCCACCGGATACCCGTCGCAGGGCGCCCGCCAGGAACTGCAGGGCGCGGTTCGCAACGTGGACCATGGCAACCGCCGGTTCCTGCTGGCGCAGGATCGCGGCGGTAGCGCCGACATCGCCTACGACGCGGGCACGCGCCTGGTGTACCAGGGCCGCGAGCATGCAGTCGGCGGCCTGGAACCGGGCGACCGCGTCCGGGTGCTGGCCGCGCGCGACGGCGGACTGTGGCGCGCGCAGGACATCCAGGTGCTGTCCGACGTGCGCGAAGGGGGCGGATACGCAGGCGACGGAAGCGGCATGGAACGGCGTGGGGCCGTCGCGCGCGTCGATGCGCGCAGCCGCACGATCTACTACACCGAAGGCGGCTACAGCGGCGGCGAGCAGGCGGTGGGCTACGACACCCGCACCACGGTGGAGTACCGCGGCCAGCAGTACCGCCCGGACGCGCTGGAACGCGGCGACCTGGTGCGCATGCAGGTCTCGCGCGACGACCGCGGCTGGGTGGCCGACAGGATCGTGGTGGAAGTCAGTTCACGCGAGCGCTGAGCGCAGGGGTCCGGGCGCGATGCCGGACCCTGCGGGCGACCTGCGTCATTCGCGAGGCGCGGCCGCGCGGCCGCGCCCGCAAACGCCATGAAGACGAAGGCCGGCTACTTGCCGGCCTTCTTTTCCTTCTTCGCCGCGCGCTTTTCCTTCAGCGACTTTTCCGGCTTCTTCTTGTCTTCCTTCTTCTTGTCCAGGCCCTTGGCCATGCCCGTCTCCGCGTTGGTGAGGCGGGGCAAGCGTACTGCCACGCGGGACAGCCCGCTAGACTAGGCGCATGCCCCTGATCACCTTGCAGGACGTCGATTACGGCGTCGGCGGCCCGCTGCTGCTCGAACATGTCTCCCTGGCCATCGAGCCCGGGGAGCGCATCGCCCTGATCGGTCGCAACGGCGCCGGAAAATCGACGCTGCTCAAGCTGCTGTCGGGAGACCTGAAGCCGGACGACGGCGCGATCCGCGTGGAGGGCGGCCGGCGCGTGGCGCGCATGGCGCAGGAAGTGCCGCACGATCTGGACGGCAGCGTCTTCGACGTGGTGGCAGGGGGTCTGGGCGAAGCCGGGGCGCTGCTCGCGCAGCATCACCACCTGGTCCACGCCGCGGAGCTGGACCAGGCCGCGCTGGCCGAGCTGCACGCGCGCATCGAAGCGGTGCAGGGCTGGTCGCTGGACCAGCAGGTGGGCGAGGTGCTCGATCGCCTGCAGCTCGACGGCGACGCCGATTTCGCGCGCCTGTCCGGCGGCATGAAGCGGCGCGTGCTGCTGGCGCGGGTGCTGGTGTCGCAGCCGGACGTGCTGCTGCTGGACGAACCCACCAACCACCTCGACATCGCCGCCATCGACTGGCTGGAGGCCTTCCTCAAGACCTGGTTCGGCCCCGGCAGCGCGCGCACGCTGGTGTTCGTGACCCACGACCGTCGCTTCCTGCGCGCGCTGGCCACGCGCATCGTCGAGGTCGAACGCGGACAGCTCACCAGCTGGCCCGGCGACTGGGCCAACTACGTGCGCCGCCGCGAGGAGCGGCTGAACGCCGAGGCGCAGGAAAACGCGCGCTTCGACAAGCTGCTGGCACAGGAAGAGGCGTGGATCCGGCAGGGCATCAAGGCCCGCCGCACCCGCGACGAAGGCCGCGTGCGCAGGCTCAAGGCCATGCGCAGCGAGCGCGCCGAGCGCCGCGCGCAGGTGGGCAACGTGCGCATGGACACCGCGCAGGCCGGTGCGTCCGGGCGCAAGGTGATCGAGGCGCGCGATGTCGCCTTCGCCTACGACGGCCGCCCGATGTTGCGCGATTTCTCCACCACCGTGCTGCGCGGCGACCGCATCGGCCTGGTCGGCCCCAACGGCAGCGGCAAGACCACGCTGCTGCGCCTGCTGCTGGGCGAGCTGTCGCCCCAGTCCGGCGAGGTGCGGCTGGGCACGCAGCTGCAGGTGGCGTACTTCGACCAGTACCGCGCCACGCTGCGCGAGGACTGGAACGCCATCGAAAACGTGGCCGAAGGCCGCGACTTCGTCGAAGTCGGCGGCAGTCGCAAGCACGTCCTGGGCTACCTGCAGGATTTCCTGTTCACGCCCGAGCGCGCGCGCGCGCCGATCACACGGCTGTCGGGCGGCGAACGCAACCGCCTGCTGCTGGCGCGCCTGTTCGCGCAGCCGTCCAACCTGCTGGTGATGGACGAACCCACCAACGACCTGGACGTGGAAACGCTCGAGTTGCTGGAGGAGCTGCTGGCCGACTATCCCGGCACGCTGCTGCTGGTGAGCCACGACCGCGACTTCCTGGACAACGTGGTGACCTCCACGCTGGTCATGGAAGGCGACGGCCGCGTGGGCGAGTACGTGGGCGGCTACAGCGACTGGCTGCGACAGCGGCCGGTGGCGGTACTCCCGGCGACGCCCCCGCCCGCGCCAAAGGCGGCCCCGGTGGCCGCCGCCGCGCCCGTGCAGCCGGCACCCAGGCGCAAGCTCAGCTACAAGGACGCGCGCGAGCTGGAACAGTTGCCCGCGCGCATCGAAGCGCTGGAAGCGGACATCGCACGCAGGACGCAGGCCATGCACGCGCCCGGCTTCTTCCAGCGCGAGGCGGCGGCGGTCGCCGCCGACAACCAGGCGCTGGCCGGGCTGCAGCAGGAACTCGACGCGGCGTACGCGCGCTGGTCAGACCTGGAGGGCTGAGCGCCACCACGACGGCTGCGCGCGGGTTCCCAGCGCAGGTCGCTGGGGACAGTGGGCACTTGCCAGGCCCGTTCGCCCGCGCCTTAATCCGCAGCGTCCTGACCCCGGAGAAAGCCCATGCGCCGAGTCGTGTCCCTGCTGGTGGCGGCCGTGCTGGGCGCATCTGGCCAGGCGAGGGCGGAGGTGAAGGACGCTGCCGCGTCCGGCTTCACCGTGGAGAACGCCCGCGTGGTGCCCGTGGATGCCCGCACGGCCTGGCAGGCGCTGGTCGACAACGTGGACGCCTGGTGGCCCAAGGACCACAGCTGGTGGGGCCAGGCGTCCAGGCTGTCCATCGATCCGGTCGCCGGCGGCTGCTTCTGCGAACGCGACGGCGCGCGCCAGGCGCAGCACATGCAAGTCGCGTTCGTGGAACCAGGCAAACTGCTGCGCATGACCGGCGGGCTGGGGCCGCTGCAGGGCATGGGCCTGCATGGCGCGCTGGAGTTCCGCCTGACGCCGGAAGGCGAGGGCACGCGGATCGTGCTGTGGTACCGCGCGGGCGGCTACACGCCGGACGACCTGTCGAAGTTCGCGCCCATCGTGGACCGCGTCCAGGGCCAGCAGCTGGCCGCGCTGGCGGACTATCTGGTGCGGACGACGCCAGGCGGCAGGGAATAGGCGTGGGCACCCGCGATCCGCGCGTCGATGCCTACATCGCCAACGCCGCGCCGTTCGCGCAGCCGATCCTGCAGCGCCTGCGCGAAACCGTGCACGAGGCGTGTCCCGGCGTGGAAGAAACCATGAAGTGGTCGATGCCCACCTTCATGCACGCCGGCGGCATCCTCGCCGGCATGGCCGCGTTCAAATGGCACGCGTCGTTCGGCTATTGGAAGCATGCGCTGGTGCTGGGCGCGGACGCCCCGCGCGACGGCATGGGCAGCTATGGCAAGCTCGCATCGGCGCAGGACCTGCCGCCCAGGCCGCGGCTTCTGGCCGATATCCGCACGGCCGCCAAGCTCAACGAATCCGGCACGAAGGCGCCGGCCGCGCGCAGGAAGCCGGCGCCGGAAACCGCGCCGGACATGCCGCCCGAACTCGCCGCTGCGCTGGCAGCCAATCCGGCTGCCAAGGCGGCGTTCGATGCGTTCGCGCCGGGCGCGCAGCGCGAATACATGGCATGGATCGCCGAAGCCAGGCGCGAGGCGACCCGGCACAGGCGTCTTGCGCAGGCCGTCGCATGGATGGCCGAAGGCAAGCGCCGCCACTGGAAGTACGAGCGCTGCTGACCGGGCGCGCGACGCGCGGCCTCCAGCGCTGCGCGTGCGCAGGGCGGGCCCTTGCGGTCAGGGCGTCACGGCCGTCTCGGTGCGCATGACCGGATACAGCAGGTAGCGCTCGTCGTAGGCGCTGTGTCGGCGGTAGAAGAAATCCAGGCGCGCCTGCGGCGACTTCGCGAACTCCGGATCGTCCTTCAGCTTCCGCTCGAAGGCGGCCTTGACCTGCGCATCCTTCAGCATGTCGCGTGCCACGGCCTCGGCGACATAGCCTTCCATGTATTCCTTCTGCTCGAACGCGTTGTTGAACCAGCCCCACTGCAGCAGCGAGTCCGGCGCCTGCGGCTCCAGCAGCGCCATCGCCAAGCGCGAGCGCGGCTGCGCGATGGGCACGAACACGGTGCCGGCCGCGATGTCCCGCGTCTGGCTGTCCCAGCGCCCCTGCGCCTCCAGGCGCTGGCGGCCTTCGGTGGAACGCGCCGAGGGCTGCGCGCTGTCGGCGCGCCAGGCCTGCACCCGCGCTCCCGGCCGCGCGGTGCCCAGGCGCCGGTAGCGGATGCCGTGCGCATCGAGCTTGGCCGTCACCGCCGCGGCGAACGCGGGCGGCACCAGGTAGCCGCCGCGCGGCGCCGCGACCTGCACCGACGGTGCGATCCGGTCGCGCAGCGGGACGCGCCACACCTGCGGCACGGTGTCGTCGTAGCGCGTCATCAGTGCGCCCGACACGTCCGACGGCGTGCGCGTGTAGGCGTACCCTCGGAATTCGATCGTGCGCACCTTGTCCGTGGCTGCGTAGTCCAGCGGCACCCGGCTGCCGCCCACGCGCGCCGCGCGCGCATCCGCGCGGCGTGCCGTGGCCAGCCAGTCGCGGCCGCGCGCGGCGGCCTGTCGGACCAGGGCTTCCACCGTGTTGCGCGTGGCGCGCACGCGGGTGGGGTAATCCTTCCACGAGTGGGTCTCGACCAGGACCCCGAAGCGGTTGCGCAGATGGAAATAGCCGTGCGAAAAGCGCGGCGGCGGCACGCTGTCCACGAACCCGGACGCGGGGTTGTCGCCTTCCACGAACGAGGGGTAGAACGGCAGCGGCAGCGAACCCTGGGCGGACAGCGAGGCCAGCAGCGCGCTGCGCAACGCCAGGCCCTGCTCGCGCTGCGCGGAGTCGCCGGCGTTGAGCGGCTCTACCTGCACCGAGATGTCGTGCTCGAACTTGGCGCCGTTGGTGACGTGCAGGTCCATGGTGACGATCGGGTCCCACGCTTCCACGTGCTGCAGCATGGCCTGCATCTCGGGCGTGTCGGCCTTCAGGTAATCGCGGTTGAGGTTGTAGTTCTGCGCGGTGGTGCGCCAGCCCATTTCCTCCGGACCGTTCTGGTTGGGCCGGTTCCAGCGGCCGAAGCGCTCGTGGCCGTCCACGTTGAAGACCGGCACGAACACCAGGACCATCGCATCCAGCGCACCGGGCGCGGCCTCGCCGTCCAGCAGCTGGCGCAGCAGCAAGAAACCGGCGTCCTTGCCGTCGATCTCGCCGGCGTGGATGCCGCCCTGGACCAGCAGCACCGGCAACCCGCGTTCGCGTGCGGCCGCGGGATCCAGCGCGCCGCTGCGCGAGGCCACCAGCGCCTTCATCGGCCGGCCCTCGGGCGTGGTGCCGAAGGTCTCGCAGCGCACCGCGTCCGGGTAGCGCGCGGCGAAGCGCGCGCAGAGCGTCACCACTTCGTCGTAGCGCCCGGTCTTGAGGAACCCGGAACGCTCCGCGACGGTGGACAGCTCCTGCGCGGCTGCGGTGCCGGCAGGCGCGAGCAGCGCGAACGTGAAGCCAAGAAGCAGGCGGCGGAACACCATGTGCGCGAATCCTTCGTGTATCGAAGCGCCGCATCGTAGCGTGGCGCGCGCAGGCGCTGGAACCCGATCGCGGGCGCGCCGAGGGCATCCGGCTTTGGCCCGGCACACGCGCAGCGCGCATCGCCGGGATATCCGCCCATCCAGTTCCGGCTTGCGGTGGTTTGGGAACATGACGGGCGGCGAGGGGCGCGGCGGCGCTGCCTTAGACTTCCGCTTCCCGTACAGGACGCCCGCCATGCCCCGTCTCTACTACGCCCCCGGCGCCGCCAGCATGCTGGTGCACTGGGTGCTGCTGGAACTCGACGCACCCCACGAACTCGTACTGGTGGACACCGCGGCCAGAGAGCACAAGACGGCGGAATACCTGGCGATGAACCCCAACGGCGTGGTTCCCACGCTGGTGATCGACGGCACTGCGCATTACGAAGCGGCCGCGCTGGCGGTGCTCCTGGCGGAACGCGATCCGCAGGGCCGCCTCGCGCCGGCAGCGGGCGATCCACTGCGTGGCGATTACCTGCAGTGGATGTTCAACCTGGCCAACATGGTGCAGCCGCTGTTCCGGCAATGGTGGTACCCGCAGGAGCCTGCCGGCGAGGCGCATGCCGATGCGGTGCGCGAACAGTGCGCTGCGCGGATCCAGGTGCAATGGGACCGCATCGATGCGCACCTGGCCGCGAACGGCCCGTACCTGCTCGGCCAGTCGCTGTCCGTCGCCGACTTCTACCTGGTGATGCTCATGCGCTGGTCGCGCAACATGCCGCGCCCGGCAACGCAGTGGCCGCGGCTGGCGGCGCTGGCCGGATTGCTGAAGGCCAGGCCGTCCTTCGCCGCGTTGTACGCGCGCGAAGGCCTGACCGAATGGGCGTGAGCTGACGCTGGCGCCAGCGCAGGCACTGCGTTCTACGAGCCCGCAAGCCCGGCGCACGCCGGGCTTTTTCTTGCTGGCGCATGCCTTCCGCAGGACACGCCGCCCGTGGCCTGCCCGTTGCGCCGACTGAATGCGGTAACGCCGCGCGCGGGCTTGCGCGGGCACGGTGCCGGCGCATCGCGCCATCACCGCTACCGGGCGCGGGCGGCATGACGCAACGCCGCCGCGTCGGTTAGGCTTGGCCGGATTTTGCCCCGGACCCCCGCATGAACCCAGTCGCCACCCAAGCCTCGCCGCCCAGCAAACCGCGCCTGCCCAGGCAGGTGCCCTACATCATCGGCAACGAAGCCTGCGAGCGGTTCAGTTTCTACGGGATGCGCAACATCCTGGTGCAGTTCCTGATCTCCAGCGTGATCCTGGCCTACGTGCCGGAATCCGAGCGCGAGACCACCGCCAAGGACATCTTCCACAGCTTCGTCATCGGCGTGTACTTCTTCCCGCTGCTGGGCGGGTGGCTTTCGGACCGGTTCTTCGGCAAGTACAACACCGTGCTGTGGTTCTCGCTGGTGTACTGCGCAGGCCATGCGTGCCTTGCGCTGTTCGAGGACAACAGGACGGGTTTCTTCACCGGCCTGTTCCTGATCGCGCTGGGCAGCGGCGGCATCAAGCCGCTTGTGGTGTCGTTCGTGGGCGACCAGTTCGACCAGTCGAACAAGTCCATGGCCAGGGTCGTGTTCGACTTCTTTTACTGGATCATCAACTTCGGCAGCTTCTTCGCCTCGCTGCTGATGCCGCTGTTCCTGCGCGAGTACGGCCCGTCCATCGCGTTCGGCATTCCCGGCGCGCTGATGTTCGTCGCCACGCTGATCTTCTGGCTGGGACGCAAGGACTACGTGCGCGTGCCGCCGACGCGCGGCGAGGACCCGGATTCGTTCTACAACGTGGCCCGCACCGCCCTGCTGGCGCGCGCCCCTGGGCAGGGCAGGCCGGGCCTGATGGTGGCGCTGGCCGGCGTGGTGGTGGCAGTCGCCATCCTGCTGCTGTGGGCGCTGCACGCGATGGGCGTGGCGGTGCCGTGGCCGGAGTCGTTCCACTTCGTGATCAGCGCCTGCCTGGCGCTGGGCGCGCTGATCGCGTTTGGCGGCATCGGCGTGTCGATGCAGCTCGAGCGCGCGCGCGGCAGGCATGCCGACGCGGCCGTGGACAGCGTGCGGTCTGTCCTGCGGATCATCATCGTGTTCGCCCTGACCACACCGTTCTGGTCGCTGTTCGACCAGAAGGCGTCGACGTGGGTGATCCAGGGCAAGGAAATGGTGGTACCGCACGACGTGTGGTGGTGGCCCAGTTTCCTGGTGAAGGAAGCCGGCCAGATGCAGGCGCTCAACCCGCTTCTGGTGATGATGATCATCCCGTTCAACAACATCGTGCTGTACCCGGCGCTGCGCCGGATGGGCTTCGATCCCACGCCGCTGCGGCGCATGGGGTGGGGCATCGCGTTCTCCGGGCTGGCCTGGATCGTGGCCGGCATGATCCAGCTCAGCATCGACGGCGGGCAGCCCACGTCGCTTGCCTGGCAGGCCTTGCCGTACCTGCTGCTGACCTTCGGCGAGGTGCTCGTGTCGGCAACCGCGCTGGAGTTCGCCTACAGCCAGGCCACCTACGCCATGAAGGGCATCATCATGGCGTTCTGGTACCTGGCCAGCACCTTCGGCAGCCTGTGGGTGCTGCTGACGAACGCGGCGGTGCGCAACGATGGCGTCACCCGCTGGATCGCCGGAACCGGCTACAGCGAGAACGCGTTCCTGATGTTCTTCTTCGCCGGATTCGCGTTCGTGGCCGCCTTCGCCTTCGCCCTGTACGCGCGCACCTACCGCATGCAGGACAACTACCGGCCCGCGGGCGCGGTCTGACGGAGCGCGCGCTTGGCCATCGCCACGTATGTCCTGATCGCCGTCACCGCGTTGGTGTCGTGGCAGGCGTTCAACAACGCGCGCCTGCTGGACCGCCTGATCCTGTGGCCGCCGGCGATCGACCGCCACAGGCAGTACGACCGGCTCGTCACCCACGGCTTCATCCACGGGGACATGGCGCACCTGCTGTTCAACATGATCACGCTGTTCTTCTTCGGACGCGCGGTCGAGCAGGTGTTCGTGGAACGCATCGGCGTGCTGGGGTTCGCCGCGTTCTACGTGTCGGCCATCGTGATGGCGATCCTGCCCACGTACTTTCGCCACCGGCACGACCGCAACTACCGCAGCCTGGGGGCTTCCGGCGCCGTCTCCGCGGTGCTGTTCAGCTACATCCTGTTCGCGCCGTGGAGCCTGATCTTCGTGATGTTCATCCCGGTGCCCGCCATCGTGTACGCGGTGGCGTACGTGGGCTATTCGATCTGGATGGACCGGCGTGGCGGCGACAACGTCAACCACAGCGCGCACCTGTGGGGCGCGGCCTACGGCGTGATGTTCACCCTGCTGCTGGAACCGCGCGTGTTCCAGCACTTCATGGCCAGCCTCATGCGGCCGTCCTTCGGCTGAAGGTTGCGGGCGCTCAGGCGTCCGCCGTCTGGGAGCGCGGGGCCGCGTCCTGCGCGTCGGCCTGGTAGCAGCCGGCCATGCGCGCCACGATCACGGCGTCGAGCATCGCGTACTCGTCCGTGCCGGTCTGGCCGCTGCGGACCAGGTCGAACATGCGGTTGATCACGTAGTCGTCGGTGAGCGGTTCGTTGGCGATGTCGTCGAACATGTCGGGCCTGCGTCGTCTCGTGGGTAGGCTGGGAAACGCACGTTCCGTGCCAGCCGGGCGCGCTGCGTCGCAGCCCGCCGGCAGTGACGCAGCGCGTCGCAAGTGGGCCAGCCAAGCCCACGTTCGCCTCGCCGCGCCAGCCTGCGCTCACCCGGCGTGCATGCGGCCCATGGTTCCCTCGCCCCGGACCCAATCCATACGGAGGCCACATGGCAGTGTCGAAGAAGCCCGCCAGGCAGGCGGCCAGGCAGACGGCAGGGACGAAGGCGGCAACGAAGGAGGCCGCCAAGGCGCCGGCAAAGGCAGCACGCAAGGCAGCCGGGAAGGCACCCGCCGGGGCGCCCGTCAAATCGGCGAAGAAGGCGCCAGTGAAAGCTGCCGGCAAGGCGTCCGTGAAGGCCGCCGGAAAGGCGCCCGCGAAGTCGGCGAAGAAGGCCCCGTCCAAGGCGAGCACGGCGAAGAAGACGGCCGCCAAGACGGCTGCCGGCAAGTCGCCTGCGACCCGCGCGAGCAAGACCGCTTCCAGGCCCGCCACCGTGGCCAAGGTTCGCAAGACCTCCACGACGCCTGCCGCACGCAAACCACGCAAGGCGCCGATCACCCCCGAGCAGGCGCTCGCCAATACCCGCGCGCTACTCGAGGCCAAGCAGGCGCACGACCGCCAGCCGCCCGCCTGGCAGACGCTGGGCCAGCCGCCCGAGCAGTCCGAACCGACCGGATTCCAGTCCGAGGAGGCCGCGCAGAAGGCCATCGACCTGCACGCCGGCGAGAGCCGCATGCAGGCCATCCAGGGCAGCGTGGCCACCCGTGGGCGCCGCAACCAGGGCAAGCGGGACAGCCGATGAGCCAGGATCCCGCCGCGATCGAGGTCCGCCACCAGCCCGAGGCCTCGCGCTTCGCCACGGTCGTGGACGGACACGAGGGGTTCGTGGAGTACAGCCAGGGCGAAGGCACGCTCACCATCACCCATACCGTGGTGCCCGCCGCCATCGGCGGGCGTGGCATTGCAGGACGGCTGGTGCGCGCGGCGCTCGAGCATGCGCGCGCGGCCGGGCTGAAAGTGGTGCCGCGCTGCTCCTACGCGGCCGACTACCTGGACAAGCACCCGGAGTACGCGGACCTGCGGGCCTGATCGCGCCCGTGCGGGCGCGGCTTGCGCGACGCGGCCGTGCGTGGCGCCGCCTGGCCCGCTGTGCCAGCATGCGCGCCGCATGCGATTGAACAAATACATCAGCGACACCGGGTTCGCCTCGCGGCGCGAGGCTGACCGGCTCATCTCCGAAGGCCGCGTCACGGTCAACGGGCTGCGTGCCAGGATCGGCACGGAAATCGGCGACGGCGACGAAGTGCGCATCGACGGCAACGTGCTGCAGGCGCGCAGCGCCGCCAAGGGCCGGCGCCGCCACGTCTACATCGCGCTGAACAAGCCGGTCGGCGTCACCTGCACCACCGACGGGGCTGTGAAGGGCAACATCGTGGACCTGGTGGACCACCGCGAGCGGATCTTCCCGATCGGCCGCCTGGACAAGGATTCCGAAGGCCTGATCCTGCTCACCAGCAACGGCGACATCGTCAACCGCATCCTGCGCGCGGAAAACAAGCTGGAGAAGGAGTACCTGGTGGCGGTCAACCATCCGGTCACCCCCGAGTTCCTGCGCGGCATGGCACGCGGCGTCCCCGTGCACGGCCAGGTGACGCTGCCGTGCCGCACCGGCAAGCTGGGCAGCCAGGGCTTCCGGATCGTGCTGGTGCAGGGGCTCAACCGGCAGATCCGGCTCATGGCCGCGCACTTCGGCTACCGGGTCAAGCAGCTGCTGCGGGTGCGGATCGGCAACGTCAAGCTGGGACACCTGAAGCCCGGCCAGTGGCGCAATCTCACCGACGCCGAGCTGGCCGGCCTGCTCCCCGAACAGGCCGACTGGTAGCCGCGCGGCCCGACCGTGCGCAGCGGCCCCATACGCCATTCACATTCGGACGCCGAAGTGATGTATGGTGCGCGCACTGTTTCAAGCCGGGATCACGGTACATCGTGGCTCCGATGCGGTAGATCACCCGATTCAAGGTCCGGCTCGCCGGGCTGGACGATCCGCTCCATCGCTTCGCGTTACCCCTTGCTCGACAGTCTCGGCCGCAGCCGTGGCCGTGTTTCATCCCAAACTGTTCCAAGGAGTTACGCAAATGTCCGATCGTCAGACCGGTACGGTGAAGTGGTTCAACGACGCCAAGGGCTTCGGCTTCATCACCCAGGAGAGCGGGCCCGACCTGTTCGTGCACTTCCGCTCGATCCAGGGCAACGGCTTCAAGTCGCTGCAGGAAGGCCAGGCCGTGACCTTCAAGGTCGTGCAGGGCCAGAAGGGCCTGCAGGCCGATGAGGTCCAGGCCGTCTGATTCCGGTTCACCGGATTCGACAGGAAAACCCGGCTTCTGGCCGGGTTTTTCTTTTGGATGCGTCACACGCCTTAAAGAGGCGCGCCGCGTGCGTCCATGCGGGCATCACGCGTGGCGCGCTAGCGTGTGCCGCCGACACGTTGGCGTCACGACTCGAACGACAGGACAGGGGACGATGGAGCACGATCGCAGGACCGCAACGGTCGGCGTGGGGGATGCACGGTGGTGGGTGATGGCCTTGGTGCTGGCGCTGGCGGCTTGCCAGCGCGATGCGCCCGCGCCGGATGATGCGCGCGGGCCGGCGCCGCCAGCGCAGCCGGCCGCCGCGCCGGTGGCACTCAAGGACGTGTCGGAAACCGACCCGCGGTACGTCGTGGGCATCAGCTATCCGCCGGCCGCGGCCAGGTACCCCGGCCTTGCGAACGCGCTCAAGCAGTACGCGGAAGCGGCGCGCCGCGAACTGCTCGAGGCGGTCGAGGGCCTGGGGGATACCCCGCCGACGTCGCCCTACGACCTGTCTCTGGCATTCACCATGCTGGTGGACTCGCCGCGGATCGTGGCCGTGGCGGCGGACGGCAGCACGTACACCGGCGGCGCCCACGGCAATCCGCTGATCGCCCGCTTTGTCTGGTTGCCCGCGCAGTCGCGGATGCTGACCGCGGCCGAACTGGTGCCCGATCCGAAGGCCTGGGAGGAGATTTCCGGATTCGCGCGCGAGCAGCTGCACACCAGCCTGTCGCAACGGATCGACGGCGACGACATGCCGGCGGTCGACCGCGCCGAGCTGCTGCGCAGCGCGGGCCGGATGATCGACGACGGCACCGCTCCGGAGGCGGACAACTTTGCCCACTTCGAACCGCTGATGGGCGCGGACGGCCGGATCCGTGCGCTGCGTTTCGTGTTCCCGCCCTACCAGGTGGGCCCGTACTCCGACGGGACGCAGACCGTGGACGTGCCGGCAGCGGTGCTGCTGCCGAACGTGGCGCCGGCCTACCGGGAGCTGTTCGCGGTCGATTGAGCCGGTGGTCGGACCGGGCGCAGGACGCGGGCTGCGTCGCGTCCGGTGAGACCGGCGCCGGCCAGCCTGCACGCCATGCAGGGTCAGATCCGTTTCGCCTTCAGCCAGCCGGTTCAGCCGGGCACCGTGGGGCGGGCGGATAATCCGCGAGTGCCGCGCGTATCGGACAGTCCGCCGTATCCGCCGCCGCTGGATGGTTTCCATCCGGCGGTCGCAGGCTGGTTTTCGGCCACCTTCGCGGCGCCCACGCCGGCACAGGCGCAGGCATGGCCGGCGATCCGGTCGGGGCGGCACGTGCTGGTGTCCGCGCCCACCGGCTCGGGCAAGACGCTGACCGCGTTCCTCGCCGGCATCGACGGGCTGGTGCGCGACGGCCTGGAAGGCCGGTTGCAGGACGCCACCCGCATCGTCTACGTGTCTCCGTTGAAGGCACTGTCCAACGACATCCGGGTGAACCTGGAGCAGCCGCTGGCCGGGATCCGCGAGGAACTGGCGCGGCTGGGGTTGCCCGACGTGGACATCCGCACCGCAGTGCGGACCGGCGACACGCCCCAGGCCGAGCGTGCCGCGATGCGGCGGCTTCCGCCGCACATCCTGGTGACCACGCCGGAGTCCCTCTACGTGCTGCTGGGGTCGGAGTCGGGGCGGGCGATGCTGGCACCGGCGCGCACCGTGATCGTGGACGAGATCCACGCGATTGCCGGCGACAAGCGCGGCAGCCACCTGGCGCTGTCGCTGGAGCGGCTGGAAGCGCTGTGCGGCCGTCCGCTGACGCGCATCGGCGTTTCGGCCACGCAGAAGCCCATCGACGAAGTGGCGCGGTTCCTGGTGGGCACCGGCAACCTGCGTCGTGCCGCCACCCACCACGCGGGTGCGTCTGCCGCGGAGGAGACGCCGGACGGTGCGTCCCCGCCTGCTGGCGAGTTGGTGGCGGACTGCGAGATCGTGGACATCGGCTACACGCGCCAGCGCGACCTGTCGCTGGTGCTGCCGGACACGCCGTTGTCGGTGGTGATGAGCCACGACCAGTGGGCCGAGGTGTACGCGACCATCGCCGGATTCACGCAGGCGCATCGCACCACGCTGGTGTTCGTGAACACGCGGCGCATGGCCGAGCGCTCCGCCCGCCACCTGGGCGAATTGCTGGGCAGGGAGCACGTGGCCGCGCACCACGGCAGCCTGTCCAAGGAGCTGCGCCTGGATGCCGAGCAGCGGCTCAAGCGCGGCGACCTGAAGCTGCTGGTGGCCACCGCGTCGCTGGAACTGGGCATCGACATCGGCGATGTCGACCTGGTGTGCCAACTGGGCTCGCCGCGCGCGATCGCCGCGTTCCTGCAGCGCGCCGGGCGGGCAGGGCACCACGTGGGCGGCGTGCCGAAGGCGCGGCTGTTCCCGGCCTCGCGCGACGACCTGGTGGAGTGCGCCGCGCTGCTGGACGGCATCCGCCGCGGCGAGCTGGACTCGCTGCGCATCCCGCCCGCGCCGGTGGACGTGCTGGCGCAGCACATCGTGGCCGAGGTGGCCTGCCGCGAGTGGGCGGAGGACGCCCTGTACGACTGGGTGCGACGCGCATGGCCGTACCGGGCGCTTGCACGCGCGGACTTCGACGCCATCGTGCGCATGGTGGCGGAAGGCTACGCATCGCGTCGCGGCGTGCGCGCGGGCCTGCTGCACCGCGACGCCGTGAACCGCAAGCTGCGCGGGCGAAAGGGCGGGCGCATGACCGCACTGATGTCCGGCGGCACGATCCCGGACACGGGCGACTACGCGGTGCTGATGGAGCCCGAAGCGCTGGTGGTCGGCAGCGTCAACGAGGACTTCGCGGTGGAAAGCACCGCCGGCGACATCTTCCAGCTGGGCAACACCAGCTACCGCGTGCTGCGCGTGGAACCCGGCCGCGTGCGCGTGGAAGACGCGCAGGGCGCGCCGCCTTCGATCCCGTTCTGGCTGGGCGAGGCGCCGGGGCGCACCGACGAGTTGTCCGCCGCGGTGTCGCGGCTGCGCAGCGAGGTGGCCAGTCGCCTTGCGCCTGAGGCGTCGTCCCCCGCGAGGACCGGGTGGAGTGACGGCGCGGCGCAGGGGGACGGCGAACATGCCAGCGAACCGCCTGCGCATCCGCCCAATCGGGCCGCGACCGTGGCTTCGCTCGCATCGCCCAACGAACCCTCGCCCTCTGCTGGCGATCCCCTCGTGCAAGAGGGAAGCGATACGCGCCGCGGCGCGCTGCACTGGCTCACGCACGAGATCTCGTTGCCGCTGACCGCCGCCGTGCAGCTGCACGACTACATCGCCGCCACCCGCGCCACGCTCGGCGCCGTGCCCACGCGGCGGCGCATCGTGCTGGAGCGCTTCTTCGATGAATCCGGCGGCACCCAGCTGGTCATCCACTCGCCATTCGGCAGCCGCATCAATCGCGCCTGGGGCCTGGCGCTGCGCAAGCGCTTCTGCCGCAAGTTCAATTTCGAGCTGCAGGCCGCGGCCACCGAGGACGCGATCGTGCTGTCGCTGTCCACCAGCCATTCGTTCCCGCTGATCGAGGTCGCCAGCTACCTGCATTCGAATTCCGCTCTGGACATCCTGGTGCAAGCGCTGCTGGACGCGCCGCTGTTCGGCGTGCGTTGGCGTTGGAACGCCACCACCGCGCTGGCGCTGCCGCGGTTCCAGGGCGGCAGGAAGGTGGCGCCGCAGCTGCAGCGGATGAAGTCCGAAGACCTGCTGGCCAGCGTGTTCCCCGACCAGGTCGCCTGCCTGGAGAACATCGTCGGCGAACGCCAGGTACCCGACCACCCGCTGGTGGCGCAGACGCTGCACGACTGCCTGTACGAAGCCATGGATGCCGCCGGCTGGCTCGAGCTGCTGCGGGGCATGGAGTCGGGCGCGATCGAAGTGGTGGCGCGCGACCTGGCGGCACCTTCGCCGCTGGCGATGGAGGCGATCAACGCGCGGCCTTACGCCTTCCTGGACGACGCGCCGCTGGAAGAGCGCCGCACCCAGGCCGTGCAGAGCCGGCGCTATGCCGACCCGCGCGAAGCCAGCGACCTGGGCCGGCTGGATGCGGGCGCGATCGACGCGGTGCGCGAGCAGGCATGGCCCCAGCCGCGCAACGCAGACGAGATGCACGAGGCGTTGCAGGCGCTCGGCTTCGTCTGCCTGGACGAGGTGCAGGCCCATGCGCCCTGGGCAGGCTGGCTGCAGCGCCTGGCGAAGGACCAGCGCGCAACGCGCGTCGCGTCGCCCGGGTGCGGCTTCGATGCATGGACCTGCGCCGAACGCCTGCCGCAATTGCAGCTGCTGTTCGCCGATGCGGCGCTGGTGCCGGCGATCCAGTCGCCGACGGATTGCGGCATGGCGGTGCACGATCGCGCGCACGCGGTCGCGGAACTGCTGCGCGGGCGGCTGGGCGGGCTGGGCCCGGTGGCCTTCGAGACCCTTGCGGCCGCGCTGCCCGTGGATCGCAGCGAACTGCATGTTGCGCTGCTGCAGCTGCAGGACGAGGGCGTGGCCATGCAGGGCGACTTCACCGGCGCCGGCCAGGTGGAGTGGTGCGAACGCCACCTGCTGGCGCGCATCCACCGCTACACGCTGGCGCGGCTGCGGCGCGAGATCGAGCCGGTGGAGGTGCGCGACTACGTGCGCTTCCTGTGCGACTGGCAAAAGCTCACCCGGGCCACGCAGGTCAGCGGACCGGATGCGCTGGCCGGGGTCCTGGCGCAGCTGGAGGGCTACGAAGCGCCGGCGGCGGCGTGGGAAAGCGAACTGCTGCCCGCGCGGGTTTCCGACTATTCCATCGCCTGGCTCGACGACCAGTGCACCGCAGGCCGCACGCTGTGGACGCGGCTGCGCGCCAGCAGCGCCGAGGCCGACAATCCGCGCGCGCCGGCCTCCGTGCGCGCGACACCCGTGGTCTTGCTGCCGCGGCGCACGTCGGCGCACTGGACGCGGCTCGTGCAGTCCCAGGGCGAGGCTGCGCCGCTGTCGTCGCGGGCGCAGAAGGTGCTGGCGTACTTCGCAACGCATGGCGCTTCGTTCTTCGACGACCTGGTGGAGGGTGCTGGCCTGCTGCGCACCGAGCTGGAGGACGCGCTGGCGGAACTGGTGGCGCGCGGCCGCGTGCACTGCGACAGCTTCGCCGGGTTGCGGGCGTTGCTGGTCCCGGCGTCCAGGCGGGGGTCCGGCCGCGGCAGCCGGCGTGCGTCGCTGTTTGGCCTGCAGGACGCCGGCCGCTGGGCGGCCCTGCCGCAGGCTCCGGTGACGGCCCAGCCTGCGCGCGGCCATCCGCCCGAGTCGGTGGAGCACGTGGCGCGCTCGCTGCTGCGCCGCTACGGCGTGGTGTGCTGGCGCCTGCTGGAACGCGAGGCCGCCTGGCTGCCGCCGTGGCGCGAGCTGGTGCGCGTGCTGCAGCGCCTGGAGGCGCGCGGGGAAATCCGCGGCGGCCGCTTCATCGCCGGGCTGTCCGGCGAGCAGTTCGCCCTGCCCGAGGCCATTGCGCTGCTGCGCGAGGTCCGCAGGCGCGCATGCGACGGAGAATTCATCTGCGTGTCCGCAGCCGATCCGCTGAACCTGGCCGGGACCCTGCTGCCCGGTGACAAGGTGCCGCGCATCGCCGGCGCGCGCCTGCTGCTGCGCGATGGCCTGGTGGTGGCCACGCTGGTGGCCGGCGACGTGGCGTACGCGGCATCGCTGGCGCCTGCGGAACATGCGCAGGCGAAGCAGCGCCTGCTGCGCGACCCGGTGGTGTCCACGTGGACCGGCGCGCTCGCCACGGCGGGATCAGCCGGTCCGCTTTGAGAAGGCGCGGTTCACGCAGCGCTGGTAGCGCGCCTGCACCCGTTCGGCGAACCACGCGGTGGTCAGCTTGCGGGTGATCTTGGGGCTTTGCAGGTCGATCTGCGGCAGCACCGCGCGCGGCAGCGCACGCCCGGCGCGGCGTTCGGCCAGCGCGAACACGCGCTCGTACACGGCGCTGCGTTCGAACTCCTGGCGGTCGCCCTGCCGCATCTGGCGTGCGATGGCGTCCTCATCCAGGTCCAGCTGCCCGGCCAGCGAACGCACGGCCGATTCCGTGGCGCCCACGCGGCTGCCGCCGTCCAGGACCAGGTCGCCGTCGAGCGCGAGCGGTACGCCGCTGGCCTGCGTCACCGCCGCCTGGAAGGCCGCGTTGCGGCTTGCGTACCAGCCGGCGTTGAAGTCGGCGAAGCGGTGCAGGTGGCGCTGGTAGCTGCTGGGGTAGTCCAGCAGGTGCGCGATGCCGAAGTACAGGCCGCCGCGGCGGGTGAACACCTCGTGCCGGATCGATCCGGTGCGGGCGTAGGGATACCCGTGCTCCCGCGCGTGGCGTTCCGCGAAGGCGATGCCGACCTGCATCGGGCCGCCGGTGCGCACGGGATTGCCGTCGTCCAGCAGGCGCCGGCCCAGCGGCACCTTGGCGATGAGCTCCTCGTACAGCAGGCTCAACTCGCGTTCGGTGCGTACCTGCGCGAGCCGCTCGCCGAAGCTGCGGCCGTCCTGCGATTTCAGGCGCAGCAACCCGCTCACCACGAAACGCGGGATCTTCTTGCGCGCGGCACGGCGGTCGATCTCCTCGCGTGCGATCCGCGCCAGTCCCGCCACGTCGGGATCGGCCTCGTAGCCGGATTCCTGCTCGGTCACCGCCAGCGCCGCGCACAGGTTCTCGGTGCTGGGCGGTATGTCGAGCAGCTGGAACGCGGACTGGATGTCGGTCGCCCAGCCCTCGCGGTCTGCCAGGTCCGCGGGCAGCAGGGTGGCGAGCTGCGCCCGCACGTCCGCAGGCGCGCGTGCGGCGCGCTCCGGCCCGGGCGACGTGCAGGCGGCGAGCGCGACCGCGCCTGCCGCCAACAGCCCCGTGTGCCAGGGTCGCCTGTGCACGCAGTCAGCCCGCAGGGCAGCGGATGCGGCGCATGCCGCCTTCGGCATCGACCAGCGCCGTGTCGTCCGCCTCCAGGCGGAAGCCGTACGTGCGTTGCCAGGTTTCGCCTTCGCCGCTCATGCGCAGGTCGAGGGCGATCGCGTCGCCGTCGGGACGCGCTGCAACCACCTCGCCCACGCTTTCATGGAATGCCACGCGTCGCGCCTCGAGGTGCAGTTCGCTTTCCTCGCCCTGCCGTGCGCAGGCTGCGGCATCGGCCGCGTAGTGGCCACGGAAGCGGGCGGGAATCTCCTGAGCGGCGGGCGTTGCCGCAGGCGGGGGGGCAGCCGGCGGCGCATCCGCCACCGACGCGGGCCGGCTTGCGTCCTGGTCCTGCGCGGGCGCGCCTGCGGGGAGGTCGCGTTGCGCGCACGCGCACAGGCCCAGCAGCAGGGGCAATGTCATCGGGGCAAGGCGCATGGCGTGTCCGGCAGGGAAGGGGATCGGACTGTGCCGCAGGCCGCGTTAGCGCGGCATCAGGCCGCCGTGCGTTCACGCGTGCCTCGCTAGGCTTGCCTTGGCGACCAGGCAGGAGACACGCGATGGCGACCGGATGGGCAGGCGATGGTGCCGTGCAGGACCAGATCGATGCGACGGTGAAGGACGCGATCCGGCGTGCCCGCAGCCAGCTGCCCACGGGGCCGGGGCTGCAGCGCTGCGAGGCTTGCGATCAACCCATCCCCGAGGCGCGGCGCAAGGCGATCCCCGGCGTGCGCCTGTGCGTACCGTGCCAGGAGTCGCGCGACGCCGAGGAGGGCGCGCCCGCGCAGGGTTACAACCGGCGCGGCAGCAAGGACAGCCAACTGCGCTGACGAAGCCGCACTGAACGCTTCAGCGTGAGCGATCCGCACTTAGGGTGAATGCAGGCGCCGCCACCGCGGCGTAACAATTCCGGCGGCATAGTCGGGTGCATGGACCACCAGCATCTCGCGCGCGAACTGCGCAGCCTCGAACGCAACCTGCCCATGCTGCGCGCTCGCCACGCGCACGATTTCGATGCGGCGTTCGATGCCCATGTGTCCAGGCTGGTGACGCAGGCCGAGGATCCGGACGATGCGATCTACGTGATCGAGCGCGCCGAGACCATGCTCGGCGACCAACCCGCAGACTGACCTGCGCTGGCCGCGGCGCGGTGCGGTTTGCGGTGCTCCGCCGCGCTCAGCGCGCCGGCCGGGCCGGCACGTCGCGGTAGCGGAAGGTGAGCCACACGCCCACCGCGATGGCGTAGCACAGGTTGGGGATGAAGGCGCGATCCAGGCTGGTGACCTGCGTCGTCAGCGCGACGAAGTTGGTGTAAGCCGCCTGCGATGCCGTGAAGGCCGCCACCATGAGCATCGTGCGTACCCATACCGGGTTGCCGATGCGCATGGCCATGATGGTCGCCTCGGAGACCAGCACGCCGACCAGGAAGGGCATCGCGCCGCCGATCAGCACCATGTTCAGCAGGTCGTCCTGCACGCGCGCCGCCAGCAGCAGGTCGGCGAAGGTCATGCCCAGCGGCCGGCTCAGCAGGAACAGCAGCAGCCCGGAACAGAACGACATCACCCGCACGTACTGCTCGGCGCCGTTGGCGGCCAGGATCACCTTGATCGCGATCCACACCTGGCTGCCGATCGTGAGCAGGATCAGGCCCTGCTCGAGCAGGGTGAAGGCATCCCATTGCATGTCGCATTCGCTTCCTGGCGTTGGCCGCAGGATAACCGCGTGCGCGTCGCCCGTGCGCGCGCGCCGGGCCATGCGCGCCTGACCGGATGCGAAACGCGCTGCCGGCGCGGGTCAACGCAGGCGCGCCGCGCGGGTTGTTTCCCACGCGCAACCCGCGCGTAGTCTGGAGAAGACGCATGCACGATCACTGCAAGGATTTCGCCCGCTCGCGCCGCCTGTCATGGCGGGGCAGGATGCTAGCCGCGCTCGCGCTGTCCGCCGGCATGCTGGGCAACGCCGCCGCCGCAGACCGGCCTTGGGACCGCGACGGCAATCCGCCCGGCCCACGTGGCGGGCCCGGAACCAACTGGGAGAATCCGCCTGGCTGGCGGGGTGGGCCCGGCGCTTCGCCGGACCACCGTTACTGGCGCCATGGGGCCCAGCGGCATCGCTTCGACCGCGTCGCCAACGGCTACTACTTCAGCCCGGCCTACGGCTACTGGCATCCGGCGTACGGCTTCTGGAACCAGGCCGCACGCTGCTGGCGCGACCGCGACGGCAATCCGCCGGGTCCGCGTGGCGGCCGCGGCACCAACTGGGAGAACCCCCCCGGCTGGCGCGGTGGGCCCGGCGCGTCGCCCGACCGCTACGGGCGCTGCCGCTAGACCCGGGCGCCCGGGGAGCGCGCACCGCGCGCACTCCCCGGCGTTTCCGTTCAGGCGTTGCGTTCGATCCGTGTCTGACCGTCGTCCTGGTCCGCGGTGGCGTCGTCTTCGGCGTCGGCTGCCACCGCGTTGGCGGCCGCCTCGGCGGGATCCACGACCACCACCGGCGTGGTGGCCGGCGGGTCGAACAGACCCGGCGCGGGGGTATCGGCCAGAACCGGCGCAGCCAGCGGGGCAGCTGCCACCGCGGGCGCCTCGACGCGCGGCGGCTCCACCGGCGCAGTCTCCACCGCGGGCTCGGCGAGACCCTGCGGCTCGCGCTGGGCCAGTTGCTGCGGCATCGGCTCGGGCGGGATCGCAGCCGCAACCGGGTCAACCGGCGCGCCGGACGCCGCGAGCGGCGCGTCGGTCTCGGCCGCGATCAGCGACGCGTCGGCAGGCGCCGGAGTCGGGATGGCCTCGGCCTGCGCCGCCTCGGTCGCCACCGGCTGCGGCTGCGGCTGGGCGTGGCTGTCCTGCTGGGCGAAGGTCACCTCGCCGATCGCCTGGCTGGCTTCGATGGCGGGCGAAGCCGCTTGGTCCGCCGCCTGCGGCGCCGCGATGGCGGCCGCGACGCTCGACGCCGCTACGGCCGCCGAGGGTCGGGTGGCGACCACGGCCAACGGTGCGCGTGTCGGATCGGCGACGGGCGCCTGCCGGGGCACGTCGTCGAAGTCGAACTCAGGCTGGGAACCGTCGGCCACGATCGCTTCGGACGCATCGGCGGCGGGCAGCCCCTCGACTGCCTCGCTACCCGCGGCACCCTCGGCTCCGCCCTTGCGGCGGCGGCGACCGCCGCGACGCCCACGGCGGCGGCGGCCGGTACCTTCTGCACCGGCGTCGGCCGCGTCGTGCTCGGCGGCGTCGCCTTCTGGCGCATCGATCCGGCCCGGAACGTCCGCAACCTTCTCACGCGGGGGCATCGCGGCGGCAGTCGCCGCAGCCTGCGTCCCTACGGTCGCGGCAGACGCCTGGGCTTCCAGCTCGGACGGGGCGGGCGCGGGCGCAGTCGCGGGGCGGCTGTCGCCGGCCGCCGCGGGACGCGCGTCGTTCACCTCGTCCTGCGGGCGGTTGCGCTGCCGCGGGGGCTTGGGCGGTTTGGGCTGCTTCTGTTGTTGCTGCAACTGCGGCGCCGGCTTGTCCTGCGGTTTGTCGGTACGTTCCGGCCGGGCAGGGCGCTCCTGGCGCTGGCCGTTGCCACCCTGCGCCTGGGGACGCCCGCCGTCGCGGCGCTGTGCGTCCTTGTCGCCCTGGCGGCCACCGCGGCCATTGCGGTCGTTGCGATCTCGGCGCTGGGCATTGCCGCGGTCGTCGCGCTCACCGCGGGCGCGGGGCTGATCGCGGCGCGAGTCGCCCGCTGCGGCAGGCTGGGGCGCGGCGCCGCCGAACAGCGAGCGCAACCATCCGACGAATCCGCCGGTTGCGGCCGGCTGCGCGACCACGGGCGCTGGCGCCACCACGGGCGCAGGGGCGGCCACAGGTTCGGGCTTGGGCTCGCGGATCGGCGCCGGCTGGGCCGGCTTCACATTGCGCACGGCGGCAGGGGCCGGCACGTTGAGGTTGGCCTTGGTCAGCGAAATCGTGGCCAGCTTGCGCGGCGTGCCGCGCTGGTAGCTGGGGCGCGAGGTTTCCTCGCCCAGTTCGTTCTCGCGGATGCGGGTCACTTCGTAATGCGGCGTGTGCAGCTGCTCGTCGCCGACGATGACGATGGGCGAATCGTGGCGCTTCTCGATTTCCGCCAGCGCGCTGCGCTTCTCGTTGAGCAGGAAGTTGGCGATCTCCACCGGCGCCTGCACCAGGACCTGGCCGGTGTTGTCCTTCATCGCGTGCTCCTCGGCCACGCGGATGATCGACAGGGCCAGCGATTCCACGCTGCGCATGCGTCCGTGGCCGTCGCAGCGCGGGCACACGATCTGGCTGGCCTCGCCCAGGCTGGGGCGCAGGCGCTGGCGCGACATCTCCATCAGGCCGAAGCGCGAGATGCGCCCGATCTGCACGCGGGCGCGGTCGTACTTCAGCGCGTTCGACAGGCGGTTCTCCACGTCGCGCTGGTGCTTGTTGCTGGACATGTCGATGAAGTCGATCACCACCAGGCCACCCAGGTCGCGCAGGCGCAGTTGGCGCGCCACTTCCTCGGCAGCTTCCAGATTGGTGTTGAACGCCGTTTCCTCGATGTCGCCACCCTTGGTCGCCCGGGCCGAGTTCACGTCGATCGCGGTGAGCGCTTCGGTCTGGTCGATCACCAGGGCGCCGCCGGAGGGCAGACGCACGGTGCGCTCGTAGGCGTTTTCGATCTGCGACTCGATCTGGAAGCGGTTGAACAGCGGGGTGTCGTCGGTGTAGTGCTTGAGCTTGCGCAGGTTGTGCGGCATCACCTGCTGCACGAATTCCTTCGCTTCCTCGTACATCTCCGGCGTGTCCACCAGGATCTCGCCGATGTCGCTGCGCATGTAGTCGCGCAGCGCGCGCACGATCAGGCGCGATTCCTGGTAGATCAGGAACGGCGCGGGCTTGCTCAGCGCCGCCTCGGCGACCGCCTTCCAGATGCTAAGCAGGTAGTCCAGATCCCACTGCAATTCTTCGGCATCGCGGCCCACACCCGCGGTGCGGATGATCACGCCCATGTCGTCGGGGATGGTCAGTGCGTCCATCGCCTTCTTCAGCTCGGCGCGGTCGTCGCCCTCGATCCGGCGCGACACGCCACCGGCGGTGGGCGAATTGGGCATCAGCACCATGTAGCGGCCGGCCAGCGAGATGAACGTGGTCAGGGCGGCGCCCTTGTTGCCGCGTTCCTCCTTGTCCACCTGCACGACCACTTCCTGGCCTTCGCGCAGCAGTTCCTTAAGGCCGGCCTTGTTGTGGTCGACGCCGGACTGGAAATAGTCGCGCGAGATTTCCTTCAACGGCAGGAAGCCGTGGCGCTCGGCGCCGTACTCGACGAAGGCCGCTTCCAGCGAAGGCTCGAGCCGGGTGATGCGGCCCTTGTAGATGTTGGACTTCTTCTGCTCGCGGGACGGCTGCTCGATATCGATGTCGTAGAGCGTCTGGCCGTCGACGATCGCCACGCGCAGTTCTTCCGCCTGCGTGGCATTGATCAGCATGCGTTTCATTGTTGCGTTCCTCGCGCGCTTTGCGCCGCCGGTCAGGGCAGCCGCGCGACAACGCCGGGGCGTTTCGCCTCTGGAGCTTTCCGGCCGCCAGCCGCGCCAAGCGCAACAGCGACCCGATCTTTCCAGCGCTACGACACCACGGCATGCCGCGGGAGCGCTTGTTGTTGTTCACGTGTTGCGGGGCCGGCGACGTCGCGGGGCTGGAAGCGCGGGCGCTTCGCGTGCCGCGTGGCGTCGCACGGGACAGGTTCCTAGCTCGGGCGGGCCCCTGGGGCACCGCACCGGCGATGGCCGGGGTTGCCGAACAGCCGCTAACATGTCCGCCCCGGGGGCGGTGGCCGCGCACTGCATCGGATCCGCTGGAAGCGGGGCTTTCGGCCCCATCCGGCAGGCGCTGCGAGCGGATGCTCGTCTGGCGCCTGTCCAAGACTCCCTAGCGAAATCAAACCCTTATCTCGCGTGCTTGAGTGTAGCAGACAAGGCCCGCGATGACCCATTCAGACAACCGCAGCCCCTCGGGTGGCGTGCGCCTCGTGCGGGTTCCCGACGACCGTGCCGGGCAGCGCCTGGACAACTTCCTGCTGGGTCAGCTCAAGGGTGCGCCCAAGTCGCTCATCTACAAGGTGGTGCGCAGTGGGCAGGTGCGGGTCAACGGGGGTAGGGCCAAGGCGGAGCGACGCCTCGAGGCCGGGGACGAGGTGCGGATCCCGCCCGTGCGGCTGGGTGAAGCCGCGCCGCGCGGTGCGCCGGCCCGGGGGCTGCTGGACGCGATGGCCGCCAGCATCGTGTTCGAGGACGCCAGGCTGATCGCGATCAGCAAGCCGTCCGGCGTCGCCAGCCACGGCGGCAGCGGAATCGGGTTCGGCGTCATCGAGACCCTGCGCGCATTGCGCCCGGGCGAAACGCTGGAACTGGTGCACCGGCTGGATCGCGACACCTCGGGGCTCATGGTCATCGCCAAGAAACGCTCGGCGCTGTCCGAGCTGCAGGCGCTGCTGCGCGAGGACCACGGCGCCGGCATCGAGAAGCGCTACCTGGCCCTGCTCACGGGGCGCATGCCCGACGGCACGATGAGCGTGGACGCGCCGCTGCACGTGGGGCTGCGCCAGGGCGGCGAGCGCCACGTGCAGGTGAATGCGGCCGGCAAGGCGTCGCTCAGCCATTTCCGGGTGCTGGAACGGCGCGGCGGGCAGAGCTACTGCGAGGTGCGCATCGAGACCGGCCGGACCCACCAGATCCGCGTGCACGCCCGGCACATCGGCCATCCCGTCGCGGGCGACGACAAGTACGGCGACGTCGAGGCCAACCGGCGCCTGCGCGAGCAGGCGGGCCTGCGGCGCCTGTTCCTGCACGCCGCATCGCTGGAATTCGCGCTGGACGGCGGCCGGACGCCATACCTGCTCAATGCGCCGCTGGCGCGCGACCTGGTCGAGACGCTAGACCGGCTGCGCTGACACTCAGGCGAGCAGATCGGCCTTGGCCGCGCAGATGAAGTCGTTCTCGCTCAGCCCGCCCACGTCGTGGGTGGAAAACCGCACCACGCAGCGGTCGTAATGCACGCCCAGGTCGGGATGGTGGTCCTCGCGGTTGGCCATGTGCGCCAGCGCGTTCACGAACGACATGGTGCGGTAGTAGTCCTTGAACGTGAACGTCCTTGCCAGGGCATGCCCGTTTTCCACCAGTTCCCAGCCGGGCAGCTGCGGCATGAGTTCGCGGATGCGGGCCTCTCCCAGCCTGTGTTCGCTGCCGCGGCGGGCGATGCAGTGGGCCTGGGACAACGGGACGAGATCGGACATGGCGAGGGCTCGGCTGGGGCGCGGCGCGCCTTCCCAATGAACGGCAGGTGCGTGCGCGGAGGCGGATGGGCGCGCGCGGGCACGTCGGATGCGACGCGCGCAGGTGCGGCCTCTAGAATACCCCCATGATCCAGATCTCCAGCCCGGCGCAGGCGCACTTCCGCAACCTCATCGAGCGCGAGGACATCCCCGGCCTGGGGGTGAAGCTCGCCGCCGTCCACGCCGGCACCGCGCAGGCCGACGTGCGCCTGGAGTTCGCCGAACCGGCCGAACTGTCGGGCGACGAGTGGGCGATCGACTGCGAAGGCTTCACGCTGTGGCTTGATGCCGCCAGCGCCCCGTTCCTGGACGGCGCGCAGATCGACTACGAAACCCGCGCCACTGGCGGCCAGCTGCAGATCCGCGCGCCCAAGATCAAGGGCGAGGCGCCGGCGGAATCGGCTTCGCTGGTGGAACGCGTGCGCTGGGTGGTGGAGCACGAGATCAATCCGCAGCTCGCTCAGCACCGCGGCCATGTGTCGGTGCAGGAAGTGACCGCCGAGGGCGTGGTGGTCCTGCGCTTCGGCGGCGGCTGCCACGGCTGCGGCATGGCCGACGTGACCCTGAAGCAGGGCATCGAGAAGACGCTGCTGGAAAAGGCGCCCGGCGTGACCGCGGTGCGCGACGCGACCGACCACGACACCGGCGCGGCGCCCTATATCGCCAGGGACAACGCCGCTTGAAGCGGGCCCGCGTCGTGCACGGTCGCGGCTGAGCGGGCAGGCGGCGCGGCATGTCTTCGCCGAACGACCTCATCGCGGCGCTGCTGGCGCGCAAGCGCAACGGACTGTGGTTCCGCGCGCCCGCGGCGGAGCGCGCACCGGGCGAGTTCCCGCCCGGCTGGAAGTCCTGGTTCGACGCGATGCGCGGACAGCGCGGCACGGTGCGCGGCGCGCCTGCGCCGGAAATCGTGGCGATCTTCCTGGCGCGCGAGCTTGCGCGTCCGGCGCCGGCGAGCGTGGACCTGGGCAACTGGCAGGTCTTCGCCGCGCTGTGGCGGCAGCAGTGGCATGCCAGCGAGCCGGACCAGGCCCGCGACCGCGTCGCGGCCATGGCGATCAGCGGCGCGGTGCATGTGCTGTTCCTGCTGCTGATGTCGCTGCTCGCCTACCTGCGCGCGCCGTTCCCGCCTGCGCAGCAGGGCAACGACGTGGTGCAGGTGGAATTCATCGGCGAGGGAACGCCGGACGAAACCGGCGGCGGGGCGCCCCGGTCCGAACAAGCGGTCGAAACCCCCGAACCGGCGCCTGCCGCGCGACCCGATACCGCGGCGCCGGCTGCCAGCGCCGCCGCCATGCCGGCGCCGGCGCCGCAGCAAGTGCCACGACCTCCTGCATCGCAGCCACCGGCCGCTGTCGCGCCGCCAGCCCCGCAGCCGCTTGCGGTGACCGAGACGCCCGCGCCGGACACCACCTTCGTGCTGCCGCCGGCAACACTGCCGCAGGCGCGCGCACCTGCGGCGCAGGTGGAGGCGCCTGCGGTGGAGGTCCAGCGTCGGGATGTCGAACTGGTGCAGGCCCCCGCGCCGCCGGTGATCCGCCCGCAGCAGGTCGTGCCTGCGGCCGCGCCGCAGGTCCGGCCGCTCGAGGCGCAGGTGCGGCAACGCGAGGTGCCGTTGCTGCGCCAGCCGGAGCGCACGCCGCAGCTGGCAACGCGGCAGCCGCAGCCGGTGCGCGGGGTGGAGGCGCCGGCGCAGCAGGTGCGCACGCGCGACATCCCGCTGGCCGCGTCGGGTGAGCAGACGCCTGCGCCGCGCCCCGCGGCGGGCGACGATCCTGCGGCCGCCAGCACGGTCCGCGGCGGCGCCGCGTCCAGCCCGGCCGCCGCGCCTACGGGCGGCCGCCCCTCGAGTAGCGGCGGCGACCGCCCCACCGCTGCGACGGGACGGGGCGCGGATCCGGCAGCGCCGGCCGGTGCGTGGCCCACCCAGCAGCGCGGCGACGACTGGGGCGATTCCACCCGCAACCGCCCCGGCGGCAACGCGGGCACCTCGTCGGGTCTGTTCGATGGCGAAGGCAGGCCGCGCCTGCCGCCCGGCACGGCCGCGCCAGGCGGTGGTTTCCCGCCCGGGAGCGACAACTGGAGCCGCGACCAGCTCGACCGCTACGGCACCTGGGCCAAGCGTCCGCCGATCGGCTACGACCCCACGAGTTTCGACCAGTACTGGATTCCCAGCGGCACGCTGCTGCAGGAATGGGTGCGTCGGGGCATCAAGCAGCTCGCGATCCCGATCCCCGGCACGTCGAAAAAGATCAACTGCACCATCTCGCTGCTGCAGCTCGGCGGCGGTTGCGGGATCAGCGATCCCAACATGCAGGACCAGGAAGCCGAGGCGCGACCGGCGCCCGACATTCCCTACAAGCCCGAATTGCAGGAAGGCGGCTAGCCCCGCATCCGGCGCCCGTGCCGGCGAGTGCCCGAAGGCCAGTGGGTGCGTTCGTGCGCGCGACGCACGAGGGGGGAGATTCGGCTCGCCGCGGGCCCGCCGCCAGGTGGCGCATGCGAAAACGGGAGCCTTGCGGCTCCCGTTGTTCGAGACTCTAAAGCGGGCGCCGGTCAGGGCATGTCGTGCAGGTCGCGCAGCTGGCTGGGCCGCGAACCGAAATAGGCCGCCAGATCCGCGATCTGCTGGTCGGTGAGGTCCTTGGCCTGCTGCGACATCAGCGCGTGCTCGCGGTCGCCGTCGCGATACAGCTGCAGCGCGTGCGCCAAGTAGTCGTTGTACTGGCCGCCGAGCTTGGGGTAGGTGACGTCGATCGGCGCATTGCCGTCCTTGCCGTGGCAGTCGATGCACGACTGCCCGGTCGCCTTGCCCTTGGCGGCTGCGAGCTTCTCGCCGGCTTCGATACGCCCAGCGGGCAGGCCCGCGGACGAACGCCGGTCTTCGGCACCGGCTTGGCCGGCGGGGGTTTCCTGCTCGGAACAGGCAGACAGGCCCAGCGACAGCAGGCAGGCGGCAACGGCGTAACGGAGGGTCATGGTGCGGCTCATGGCTTCAGGCCCGAGAGGTAGGCGGCGATGTCGGCAATGTCCTGCTCGGAGAAGCTCTGCGCCTGGGCCTGCATGGTCGGGTGCTTGCGCGTGCCCTTGCGGTACTCGGTGAGGGCGTTGTAGAGGTACTGCTGCGACTGCCCGCCGATGCGCGGCACGTGGTAGTTCGGGTAGGCGTTCCGGTACCCGGTCACGCCGTGGCAGCCCTGGCAGGTGTAGGTAAGGGACTTGCCGCGGGCGGCATCGCCCTGCGGCGTGGCCGCCGGCGCCTGTGCGAACGACGGCGTGGCCGTCAGCAAGGCAAGTGAAAGGCTGGCGGCGATCGTCAACGGTCGCGTCATGTCGGGTTTCCGCAATCCTGATGGCTGGAAGATCTGGCTTCAGCGTGCGCCGGGAACCCCCGCGGCGACGCAATCGCGACAGTATAGCCCGCGTGCGCAGGCCTGTTCAGTGTCCGCATGGCGTAACGGGCACGTCCAAGCGATGAAGTCGTGCAACGCTCGACGCCTGCGACGCATCCAATGCAACGCGTCACCCGCACGCTGGGGGAGGCAGGCCGTGCGGCACCATGACTTCAGACGCATGACGCCTGTTCATCCGGTGATATACCTTGCTACAACACCATTGGGGCTCCCTTCGCATGTCCGCTCTCGTCCGTCACGCCGGCCCGCGCTCCGCGCGCCCCGGTTTCCGCGTCATCGCCTCGACGCTGCTCCTCGCCGGACTCGTGGCCCTGTCCGCATGCAAGAAGGAGGGCGAGGCACAGGCCAAGGACAAGGACGGGGAGAAGAAGGGCCCCGACGCGGTGCCAGTGGAAGTGGTGAAGGTCTCGCGCCGGCCCATCGCCGCCAGCTACTCCGGTACCGCGCCGCTGGAGGCACGGGCGGAGTCGCAGGTCGTGGCCAAGAGCTCGGGTGTGGCGCTGGCTGTCCTGGTGGAGGAAGGGCAGTCCGTCCGCGCAGGCCAGGTGCTGGTGCGCCTTGACCCTGATCGCGCCCGCCTGCAGGCCGCGCAGAGCGCCGCGCAGCTGCGCAAGCTCGAGGCCAACTACAACCGTTCCATGCAGCTGTCCAAGCAGCAGCTGATCAGCGCCAACGACATCGACCAGCTCAAGTACGACCTGGAGAATGCGCGGGCGGTGAACCGGCTGGCCAACCTCGAACTGTCGTACGCGAACGTGGTGGCGCCGATCTCCGGCGTCGTCGCCAGCCGCTCGATCAAGACCGGCAACTTCGTGCAGATCAACACGCCGATCTTCCGCATCGTGGACACCTCGCGGCTGGAAGCGACGCTCAACGTGCCCGAGCGCGAACTGGCGACGATCAAGGCCGGCCAGCCGGTCAGCCTGCAGGTGGACGCGATCCCGGGACGCAGCTTCGAAGGCACCGTGGACCGCGTCGCACCGGTGGTCGATTCGGGCAGCGGCACGTTCCGCGCGATCGTGGCCTTCGCCAGCGACGGCGTGCTGCAGCCGGGCATGTTCGGCCGCATCCGCATCGACTACGACCAGCGCTCCGACGCCATCGTGATTCCCCGCGTGGCGCTGCTGGAGGGCGAGGGCGATCCTGCCGTGTTCACGGTGCGCGGCGGCAAGGCGGTGCGCGTGCCGGTGAAGCTGGGCTACGTGGACGGCGCGTGGGCCGAGGTGCTCTCGGGGCTCAAGCTCGGCGAGCCGGTGGTCACGGCGGGCAAGGTCGCCCTGCGCGAAGGCAGTGCGGTGCAGGTGCTCGGCCAGCAGACCGCCAAGGCGCCTGCGGCCACCACGAAGAAGCAGTAGGCGGCAACCAGGCAACGGGTGCCCGCCACGGCGGACCCCCACCGAACTGACGGCGCGCGCACCGTGCGCGCCACCACGCAGCAGCCAACACAGGCAGGGCGCCGCAGCGCATGAGCACTTCCGAATCCCGTTCCGTTCCGCCGGCGATGCCCTCGGGCGGCTTCAGCCTGGTCGAGTTCTCCACCCGGCGCCGGGTCACGGTGGCGATGGTCACGCTGACCTTCGTGCTCTTCGGCCTGATCGCGTTGAGCGAACTCAAGGTCAACCTGCTGCCCGACCTGAGCTATCCCACCCTCACGGTGCGCACCGAGTACACAGGCGCGGCCCCTGCGGAAATCGAGACCCTGATCTCCGAACCGGTGGAGGAAGCCGTCGGCGTGGTGAAGGGGCTGCGCAAGCTCAAATCGGTGTCGCGCACCGGGCAGAGCGACGTAGTGCTGGAGTTCGCCTGGGGCACCGACATGGACCAGGCCAGCCTGGAGGTGCGCG
>CAYRNF010000015.1:26225-84675 GCA_964425695.1 uncultured Pseudoxanthomonas sp. | reverse complement strand
CGGCGCCGATGCGTCCGTGATCTACGTGCCGCCGCCGTTCGCGGCCGACGCGATCCTGGAAGCGGCCGATGCCGGCATCAAGGTCATCGTATGCATCACCGAAGGCATCCCGGTGCTGGACATGCTGCGCGTCAAGAACGTGCTGAAGGGCTACGAGGACGTGGTGCTGGTGGGCCCGAACTGCCCCGGCGTGATCACCCCCGGCGAGTGCAAGATCGGGATCATGCCCGGCCACATCCACCAGCCCGGCAAGATCGGCATCGTCTCGCGCAGCGGCACGCTGACCTACGAGGCGGTGAAGCAGACCACCGACGTGGGCCTGGGCCAGAGCACCTGCATCGGCATCGGCGGCGATCCGATCAACGGCACCAACTTCATCGATGCGCTGAAGCTGTTCCAGGACGATCCGCAGACCGAGGGCATCATCATGGTCGGCGAGATCGGCGGCAGCGCCGAGGAAGAGGCCGCCGAGTTCATCGCGCAGTACGTCACCAAGCCGGTGGTGGGCTTCATCGCCGGCGCTTCGGCGCCCAAGGGCAAGCGCATGGGCCACGCGGGTGCCATCGCCTCGGGCGGCTCGGGCACGGCCGAAGGCAAGTTCGCGGCGCTGGAGAAGGCCGGCGTGACCACGGTGAAGTCGCCGGGCGAACTGGGCAAGGCGATTGCCGCGCGCCTGGCGGGTTGATCGCGGCGCCGGTCTGGCGTGCGCATGACGAAAGGCCGCCCTTGCGCGGCCTTTCGCGTTTCCGGTTGCGGGCAAGGCAGCGCATGCGCATACTTCATGCGCATTCACCATGGAGCCCCACCATGCGCGTGAAGGAAGATCAGGGCGGCTACGCCAAGCGTGCGGCCAATCTCAGCGTCAACGCCGGCTTGCTGGATGAAGCCAAGGCGCTGGACATCAACCTGTCGGCCACGCTGGAGCGCGCGCTGGAAGCCGAGGTGCGGGCGCGCAAGCGCGCGCGGTGGTTGGCGGAGAACCGTGAGGCGATAGAGGGCTACAACACCTGGGTGACGGAGCATGGGGTACTGAGTCCGAAGTTCCGGAAACGCTGATGCGTCAGTTCTGCGTTTACCGGAATCTCAATTCGGCCACGCGTTCGGCCTATCCGTCTCTGCTGAACATGCAGAGCGACCTCATTTCGGATACGGGTACGCGGGTCATGGCGCCATTGGTGCCTGCGACGCGCGGGAGACATCCCCCTCCCATTTCGTCGTTGGTGCCGGTCGTGGAGGTGAATGGCAAGCCGCATGTCTTGGTCATGCCGCTGCTGACAGCGATTGAAACCTCGGATCTTGGCGCCCTGGAAGCGGATCTTTCCCGCGAGCGCCCGATCATCATGGCCGCGCTCGACATACTGATCTCGGGAATCTAACCGCATGCCGATCTTGCTCCGCATTGCCTTGGCACAGTTCGACTTCCCCGTGGGCGACGTCGCCGGCAACGCGCAGCGTATCGCGCAACGCGTCGCCGAGGCGCGCGACGTGCACGGCGCCGACCTGGTGCTGTTCCCGGAGCTGGCGCTGTCGGGTTATCCGCCGGAAGACCTGCTGATCCGGCCGTCGTTCCTGCGCGATTGCGAGGCGGCGCTGCGCGGGATCGCGCGCGACGTGCACGGCATCGTGGCCGTGGTGGGCTGGCCGCAGTCGGCCGGCGCGGTGACCTACAACGCGGCCAGCGTGCTGCGCGAGGGCGCGATCGAGGCCACCTACCGCAAGCGCGAGCTGCCCAACTACGCGGTGTTCGACGAGCGCCGCTACTTCGACGTGGATCCCGATGGCGGGCCGTGCGTGTTCGACGTGCGCGGCGTGCCGGTGGGGCTGGTGATCTGCGAGGACCTGTGGTTCGCCGAGCCGCTCGCCGATACCGTGGGCGCGGGCGCGCAGCTGGTGCTGGTGCCCAACGCGTCGCCGTTCGAGCGCGACAAGCACGCGCAGCGCGATGCGCTGCTGGCACAGCGCGTGCAGGAAAGCGGCGTGGCCATCGCCTATCTCAACGTGGTCGGCGGGCAGGATGCGCTGGTGTTCGATGGCGCGTCGGTGCTGGCCGACGGCGATGGCCTGGTGCATCCGGCGGCGCGCGCGTTCGAGGACCATTGGCTGGTGGCGGATTACGACGCCACGACGCGCAAGTTCACGCCGGTGGCGTGGCCGGCGGAAGACGACGAGTCGCGCGACGGCCTGGCCTGGCGCGCGATCGTGCGCGGCACCCGCGACTACTGCGCCAAGAACGGCTTCGACAGGGCGTGGCTGGGGCTCAGCGGCGGCATCGATTCCTCGCTGGTGCTGGCCGTGGCGGTGGATGCGCTGGGTGCGGACAACGTGACCGCGGTGCGCATGCCTTCGCGCTACACCGCCGACATGTCCAACGACCTGGCGCAGGCGCAGTGCGACGCGCTGGGCGTGAAGCTGCAGGCGCTGCCGATCGAGCGGGCCTTCCAGGGCTTCCTGGACACGCTCGCCGCAACCTTCGCCGGCAAGGCGGTGGACACCACCGAGGAGAACCTGCAGTCGCGCACCCGCGGCGCGCTGCTGATGGCGCTGTCCAACAAGTTCGGCGGGCTGCTGCTGACCACCGGCAACAAGAGCGAGTACGCGGTGGGTTACGCCACCATCTACGGCGACATGTGCGGCGGCTACGCGCCGATCAAGGACCTGTACAAGACGGAAGTGTTCGCGCTGGCCAAGTGGCGCAACGCCATCGCCGGTGCGCCGGTGATTCCGGTCGCGGTGATCGAGCGCCCGCCCAGCGCGGAACTGCGCGAGAACCAGAAGGACCAGGATTCGCTGCCGCCGTACGACGTGCTGGACGCGATCCTGCTGCGTCACGTGGACCAGGAGCAGTCGCGCGACGAGATCGTGGCCGCCGGCTTCGATCCGGCCACCGTGGATCGCGTGCTCCAGCTCGTTCGCATCAGCGAATGGAAACGCCACCAGGCGGCGCCTGGACCCAAGGTGTCGCGAAGGGCCTTCGGTCGGGAACGTCGCTACCCGATCACCAACAAGTATCGAGGGTAGTGGCGCGAAGGGAAGCGGGGCGGCGCGTTGCGCGCTGCAGGCGCTGTCCCACCACGGGCCAGTACGCTGGCTGACCCGCGGCCTGCGTGGCAGCGGCGGCTACAGCTGTGGGCGTCTTCGCTGCGCGGTGCAAGGGGCTGGGCTTCGCGGCTGAAGCCACTCCTGCCCGGATCCACAACGCAGAAGCCGCCTTGCGGCGGCTTCTGCGTGTGCATGCGCGGCGGTGCGAACGCTCAGTCGTTGTCCAGCGCCGACTTCTCGCCCGCGAACGGGTTGAGCTTGCGGAACTTCGACGGGTAGTCCGGCCAGTCGCCGCGCAGCCAGGGATGGTTCGGGTCGTTCTGCTGCAGGACGCGGCGCGCATCGGCCGCCAGGGTCTCGTTGCCCAGCTGGGTGTAGGCCTCGCCCATGGCCGCGACCGCGTCGTTCTGGTAGCTGGTCTGCGGATAGGTTTCCAGCAGGTGCTTGGCGCGGTTGGCCGCGGCCACGTATGCGCCGCGGCGCAGGTAGTACAGCGAGGTCTCGATCTCGTGCCGCGCGAACAGGTTGCGCAGTTCCTGCATCCGGGCCCGGGCGTCGGCCGCGTAGCGGCTGTTCGGGTAGCGGTTGACCACGGTCTGGAAGTCGGTGAAGCCCACGTTCGGCGTGGCCAGGTCGCGGCGGCTGGCGTCCAGCGTCCACACCCGCTGCAGGAACACCGTGTCGCGGTTGGAGTTCACCAGGCCGCGCAGGTAGTACATGTAGGCGATGTTGCGGTGCGTGGGATAGGTGCGGATGAAGCGGTCGATGGTGGAGATCGCTTCCTCGTTGGTGCCCATCTTGAACTGGGCATAGGCGGTTTCCATCAGCGCCTGTTCGGTGTACGGCCCGTAGGGGTACTGGGCCACAAGGCGCTTGTAGGTCTCCACCGCGCCGCTCCAGTTGCCGTTGGCCATGGAGCGGTGGCCCTTGTCGTAGAGCACCTCCACCGGCTGGCCTTCGTTGGCGTCCTCGTCCTTGAACACGCCCTTGATCCGCGCGCAGCCGGACAGGGCAACCAGGGCAACCAGCGCCAGGAGCAGCAGCTGGCGGGCGAAACGGACGCGTGAAGTCATGGGGCTCGGGGGGACAGGGCGCCGGGAAGGCACGAAGGGCCGATAATACCAGCCCCTCCGCGCCGCCCCGCTTGCCACGCCCTGAACCGGAACGTGGCGCAGGCGCGCGCCCGCGCAAGCACGACGCCATCGAACCCGCCTCATGACCCAGCCCGCAGCTTCCTCCGTCCCGCGCGAAACCCAGGTGCCCGAGGGCGCCGCGGGGCGCCGCTTCGATGCCGTGCTGGCCGAGCTGTTCCCCGAGTTCTCGCGTTCGCGCCTGACCGAATGGATCAAGTCCGGCGATGCGCTGCTGGATGGCCGCCAGGTGCGGCCGCGCGATCCCGTGCGCGGCGGCGAGCGCGTCAGCCTGCAGGCGGTGCTGGACACCGCCAGCTTCGACGTGCCCGAGGACATCCCGCTGTCGGTGCTGTACCAGGACGAGGCGGTGATCGTGATCGACAAGCCGGCCGGGCTGGTGGTGCACCCCGGCGCTGGCAACCCGACCGGCACCCTGGTCAACGCGCTGTTGCATTTCGATCCGGCGCTGGCGGCGCTGCCGCGCGCGGGCATCGTGCACCGCCTGGACAAGGACACCTCCGGCGTGATGGTGGTGGCGCGCACCCTGCCGGCGCACACCTCGCTGGTGGCGCAGCTGTCCGAGCGCGACGTGCATCGCCAGTACCTGGCGGTGGTGGTGGGCGCGCTGGTCTCCGGCGGCAGCGTGAGCGCGCCGATCGACCGCCATCCGCGCGACCGCATCCGCATGGCGGTGCGCGACGACGGCCGCGACGCCACCACCCACTACCGCCTGCGCGAGCGCTTCCGCGCCCACACCGCGCTGGAGTGCCGCCTGGAAACCGGCCGCACCCACCAGATCCGAGTGCACATGCAGCACCTCAAGCACCCGATCATCGGCGACCCGCTGTACGGCGGCGCGCTGAAGCTGCCCAAGGGCGCGTCCGACGACCTCATCGCCACGCTGCGCGGCTTCAGGCGCCAGGCGCTGCATGCCGAGACGCTGGAGTTCGCCCACCCGGCCCACGGCGAGCCGGTGCGCTGCACGGCGCCGGTGCCCGCCGACCTGCAGCAGCTCATGCGCGTGCTGCGCGAGGACGCGGCCGCGCACGCGGAGCGCCGGTGAACGGCGCCGTACTGCTGGAAGCCGACTGGCCGGCGCCGCCCGGCGTGCGTGCCTGCACCACCCTGCGCTGCGGGGCGGGCGTCTCGCAGGCTCCGTACGACCGCTTCAACCTGGGCAACCGCTGCGGCGACGAGCCGGCCGCGGTCGAGGCCAATCGCGCCGCGCTGGGCGCGCTGCTGGGCTTGCCGTCGGCGCCGCGCTGGCTGCGGCAGGTGCACGGGACGGGCGTCGTGCGCTTCGACCACCTGCCAGCAGGTGCGTCGCCTGGGCGCGACACGCCCGACGCGGAGGCCGCCCACGCCGTCGCCGCGCCGCCGCTGGAACCCGAAGCCGACGCCGCAGCCACTTCCACCCCCGGCGTGGTGCTGGCGATCCTGACCGCCGACTGCCTGCCGGTGGTTTTCGCCGCGGACGACGGCAGCGAAGTGGCCGCTGCCCACGCCGGGTGGCGCGGGCTGGCCGGCGGCGTGCTGGAGGCGACGCTGTCGGCCATGCGCACCCCGGTCCAGAGGGTGGTCGCGTGGCTGGGGCCGGCGGCGGGGCCGCGGGCGTACGAAGTCGGCGCCGAGGTACGCGATGCGTTCGTGTCGTCCGATGCGGCCACCGCGCCGGCCTTCGCCGCCACCCGGCCCGGCCACTGGCACGCCGACCTGTACGCGCTGGCGCGCCACCGCCTGGCGGCCGCGGGCCTGGCGCCGGCGCACGTGCACGGCGGCGGCCTGTGCACGCTGTCCGATGCGTCGCGCTTTTACTCGCATCGCCGAGACCAGCGCAGCGGACGCATGGCCACGCTGGTGTGGATGGCGCGCTAAGCGCACGCACGGCCCCGCCTGCGCGGCCGTAGGAGGCCCTTGTGCCATCGGATTTCGCGCCGCGCTGTCGCATAACGTAGAGGCGGCCCATGCGGGTGCAGGCCACCGGGACCACAGGCGGGTGCAACGCAACCGTCGCCGCGACCTGGGCACCAAGGCTGCCACGCGCCGGCCGGGGCGCAGCGAACCGGCTTCCGCGCCCGAGCTGCGCGCGGCGCGTCTAGGTCACACGGTGGAGGGCGAGGGCTGGATCGGCAGCTGGAGCTGTTCGATGTACGGCGCCAGCAGGCCCTGCGACCAGGCGAACCACGCCCCGCCCGCCAGCAGCGCCAGCAGCACTACGAACCAGAACACGCCGCCCGGGCCGCGCTTGCGGCGCGGCGGTTGCATCGCCGAGCGCCAGTTGTCGGGGCGCACGTCGGCCAAGGTGCCGGGCGCCGCACGCTCGCCGCGCGCAGGGCGGTCGAAGAGCGCTGCCATCTCGGCCGCGCGCTGCTCGCCCGGGTCAAGGGCGGGGCGCGCCTCCACCGGTGCGCGCGGTGCGGCCGCCAGGGTCGGTTCGCGCCGCAGCGATCCGCCGTGCGCTGGCCGCCCGGGCTCGTCGAACACCGGCTCCGTGCGGAACGCGCCCGCAGGTTCGCCCGGCTGAGGCGCGCGCACCGGCCCGGGGGTTCCGAAGGGCGCCGGGCTGGACGGTTCGTGCGCCGCCGACGGGGCCGCCCCGCCGGCCGGGGGCGGCCAGTCGGAACGCGAAGAGGGCCGTTCCTCCGCGAGCGGCTCGCGCGGGCCCGCCGGGACTGCCGGCCGTTCGGCTTCGCCCGGGCGCGATGCGGGCGGAGCCCAGCCGCCGGGTACCCGCCCGCCGGGCGTGAGTTCGGCGACCAGGCGCGGCAGCACGCCGGCGATGGCGGCCGCCACGGTGGCGCGGCTGGCCCCCAGGCGGGTGCCCCAGTCGTTGAGCAGCCCCTGCCCGAACACCATGCCCACGTCCGACGCGTTCAGACCCCCCGCCTCGGGGTTGCCCAGCCACGACGCCACCAGGTCGCCGTGGCCCTGCTCGCGGAAACCCTCCATGAAGCCGGCAAACCCGCCGCGCCGGTCGTTGTGGATATAGGCCACCAGCAGCGCGAACAGGTCGCGGCCGCGGTCGCCCAGGCCGTAACGCTGCGAAAGGTCGTCGACGAGGGCATCGAACATGGCGGCTCCTGCGATGGGGGACCCGGGATGCTAGCCCCGGTGCCGCCGGTGCGGATGAACGCCCTGGCCCAAGCCCCGCGTGGGCGCGGCAAGCCCTGGCCGGGGCGCCCGGCGCGCGCGTCGCCGGCCTGCGACGCAGGGAGCCTCCGCCCTGTGCAGGCCTGCTTGACGGGCGATGCGCCATAAAGCGCCACGCCCCCGTTTCCGGAACCGACATGGACACCCGCCAGCGCATGTCCAACCTGCTGCCGCTGCTGCTGGGCACGGCGCTGGTGCTGGGCTTCCTGGCCTGGGCCAAATCGGTGGTGGTGCCGGTGGCGCTGGCGGTGCTGTTCACCTTCCTGCTGGCGCCGCTGTCCGGCTGGCTGGAACGCAGGCGCGTGCCGCGGGCGCTGGCGGTGGCCGGGGTCACCCTGGTGGGGATGGGCCTGGTGGTGGCGCTGTTCTACGGCGTGACCCGCCAGATCGGCAGCCTGCTGGACGAATACCCGAAGTACGAGGACAACGTCGCCGCCAAGATCGCCCAGCTGCGCGAACGCGGCCGCACCGGCCTGCTCGACAAGGTGGAGATCGTCACCGAGCGCATCAGCCAGCAGCTGGGCGACAAGCGCACCCAGGACATGACCGCCGACGAACTGGAACTGGCGCGGGCGCAGCCGGTACGGGTGGTGGAGGAAGGCGCCTTCAGCCTGTCGCAGCTGTGGTCGGTGGCCGGGCCGGTGCTGGAACCGGTGGCGCTGACCGGCCTGGTGCTGGTGCTGGTGATGTTCATGCTGCTCAACCGCGAGGACCTGCGCGACCGCGTGATTTCGCTGGTGGGCGTGGGCGCGCTGGCCGACACCACGCGCGCGCTGGACGATGCCGGTGCGCGCGTGAGCCGCTACCTGCTGATGCAGCTGCTGGTCAACGGCGGCTACGGGCTGGCGGTGGGCGTGGGGCTCGCGCTGATCGGCGTGCCGTACGCGGCCCTGTGGGGTTTCTTCGCCGCGCTGCTGCGCTACATCCCGTACATCGGTCCCTGGCTGGCGGCGCTGCTGCCGATCGGGCTGAGCCTGCTGATCTCGCGCGAGTGGACGGTCGCGCTGCTGGTGGTGGCGCTGTTCGGCGTGCTGGAGCTGGTCACCAACATGATCGTGGAACCGCTGGTCTACGGCCGCGGTCTGGGCGTATCGCAGGCCGCGCTGCTGATCGCGGTGGCGTTCTGGACGTGGCTGTGGGGACCGGTGGGGCTGGTGCTGGCTTCGCCGCTGACCGTGTGCCTGGTGGTGCTGGGCCGGCACGTGCCGCAGCTCGCCTTCCTGGACACGCTGCTCGGCGACCGCCCGGTGCTGGCGCCTTCGCACCGGCTGTACCAGCGCCTGCTCGCCGGCGACGAGGACGAAGCCGGCCGCCTGTTCGATGAGCAGGTGCGCACCGGCGGCCTGGAACAGGCCTTCGACCAGGTCGTGGTGCCCATGCTGGGGCAGGTGCGCAGCGACGTGCGCGCCGGCAAGCTCGACGACGCCACCCAGCGGCGCATCGCCGCCGACGCGGCCGAACTGCTGGACCTGCAGCGTGCCGCAACGGCGCAGCCGCAGGCGGGCGATCCCGGCAGGCCGGCCGATGCGCGCAGGTGCGTGCTCGCGGTCCCGGCGCGCGATGCCATCGACGAGCTCGGCGTGACCATGCTGGGCAAGGTGGTGGACCGCGTGCGCATCGACTGGCGCGATGCCAGCTCACAGGCGCTGGTGTCGGACGTGCTCGCGCAACTGGCCGGCGCGCAGGTCGACGCGGTGGTGCTGGTCTCGCTGCCGCCGGGCGGCCTGGCCCACGTGCGCTACCTGTGCAAGCGCATCGAAACCGCGCATCCGCGCGTGCCGGTGCTGGTGGTGCGCCCCGGGCTGTATCCGCAGGACCGGCAGGAGCAGCGCCAGGCGCTGCTGGCGGCCGGCGCCACGCGCGTCGCCTTCGGCCTGGCGGAAGCCGATGCGGAATTGAACAAGCTCGCCATGCTCGACTGAGCGCGGTTGATTCGCCGCGGCCGTCGCCCCATCTGGAACGCATCGCGGCACCGCCGCCCCAAGCCCCGAGGACACGCCATGCGCATGGACCGACTCACCTCGCGCTTCCAGCAGGCCATTGCGGACGCGCAGTCGCTGGCCGTGGGCCGCGACCACAGCATCATCGAACCGGCGCACCTGCTGCTGGCCCTGCTGGACCAGCACGGCGGCGGCACGCGTCCCCTGCTGGCGCAGGCCGGCGTGAACGTGCCGGTGCTGCGCGAGCGCCTGACCGAGGCGCTGGACAAGCTGCCCAAGGTGTCGGGGCAGGGCGGACAGCTGTCGGCCGGCAACGACCTGGCGCGGCTGCTCAACGTCACCGACAAGCTGGCCCAGCAGCGCGGCGATGCCTACATCGCCAGCGAACTGTTCCTGCTGGCCGCGCTGGACGACGGCGGCGACGCAGGCAAGGCGCTCAAGGGCGCCGGCGCCAACAGGGCGCAGCTCGAAGCGGCCATCGACAAGCTGCGAGGAGGAGACAAGGTGACCGACGAGAACGCCGAAGACGCGCGCCAGGCGCTGGAGAAATACACCATCGACATGACCGCGCGCGCCGAGGGCGGCAAGCTCGACCCGGTGGTGGGCCGCGACGAGGAGATCCGCCGCACGATCCAGGTGCTGCAGCGGCGCACCAAGAATAACCCGGTGCTGATCGGCGAGCCGGGCGTGGGCAAGACCGCCATCGTCGAAGGCCTGGCCCAGCGCATCGTCAACGGCGAGGTGCCGGAAGGCCTGCGCGACAAGCGCGTGCTGAGCCTGGACATGGGCGCGCTGATCGCCGGCGCCAAGTTCCGCGGCGAGTTCGAGGAGCGGCTGAAGGCCGTGCTCAACGACCTGGCCAAGAACGAGGGTCAGATCATCCTGTTCATCGACGAGCTGCACACCATGGTCGGCGCCGGCAAGGCCGAAGGCGCGATGGATGCCGGCAACATGCTGAAACCTGCGCTGGCTCGCGGCGAGCTGCACTGCATCGGCGCGACCACGCTGGACGAATACCGCAAGTACGTCGAGAAGGACGCCGCGCTCGAACGCCGCTTCCAGAAGGTGTTCGTCGGCGAGCCGAGCGTGGAGGACACCATCGCCATCCTGCGCGGGCTGAAGGAGCGCTACGCCGTGCACCACGGCGTGGAGATCACCGATCCGGCGATCGTCGCCGCGGCGACGCTGTCGCACCGCTACATCGCCGACCGCCAGCTGCCGGACAAGGCCATCGACCTGATGGACGAAGCCGCGTCGCGCATCCGCATGGAGATCGATTCCAAGCCCGAGGAGATGGACCGCAAGGAGCGGCGCCTGATCCAGCTGAAGATCCAGCGCGAGGCGCTGAAGAAGGAGAAGGACGCCGAATCCAGGCAGCGCCTGGCGGACCTGGAAACGCAGATCGACGAACTCGAACGCGAGTACATCGATCTGGAGGAAGTGTGGAAGGCCGAGAAGGCCACGCTGCAGGGCGCCACCAGGATCAAGGAGCAGATCGAGGCGGCGCGCCTGGAGCTGGAGGCCGCGCAGCGCAAGCAGGACTACGCGCGCATGAGCGAGATCCAGTACGGCACGCTGCCGGAGCTGGAAAAGCAGCTGCACGCCGCGCAGGAAGCCGAGAGCAAAGGCTTCACCCTGCTGCAGGACAAGGTCACCGCCGAGGAGATCGCGCAGGTGGTCGCGCGCTGGACCGGCATTCCGGTGAGCAAGATGCTCGAAGGCGAGCGCGAGAAGCTGCTGAAGATGGAGGAGCAGCTGCACGCGCGCGTCGTCGGCCAGGAGGAAGCCATCAAGGTCGTGTCCGATGCGGTGCGCCGCTCGCGCGCGGGCCTGAGCGATCCCAACCGCCCGAGCGGCTCGTTCCTGTTCCTGGGCCCCACCGGCGTCGGCAAGACCGAACTGACCAAGGCGCTGGCCGAATTCCTGTTCGACTCCAGCGACGCCATGGTGCGCATCGACATGAGCGAGTTCATGGAGAAGCACTCGGTGGCGCGGCTGATCGGCGCACCGCCCGGCTACGTGGGCTACGAGGAAGGCGGGTACCTCACCGAAGCCGTGCGCCGCCGCCCCTACAGCGTGATCCTGCTCGACGAAGTGGAGAAGGCGCACCCGGACGTGTTCAACATCCTGCTGCAGGTGCTGGACGATGGCCGCCTTACCGATGGGCAGGGCCGCACGGTGGATTTCCGCAACACCGTGATCGTGATGACGTCCAACCTGGGCAGCCACCAGATCCAGGAGCTTGCAGGCGACGGCTCGGCCGAGGCCTATACCCAGATGAAGGCCGCGGTGATGGGCGTGGTGCAGGCGCACTTCCGCCCGGAGTTCATCAACCGCCTGGACGACATCGTGGTGTTCCATCCGCTGGACAAGGCGCAAATCCGGCAGATCGCGCGCATCCAGCTACGCGGCCTGGAGAAGCGGCTTGCGGAACGTGGCATCCGCATCGAACTGAGCGACAAGGCCTACGATCTGCTGGGCAACGTGGGCTTCGACCCGGTCTACGGCGCACGCCCGCTCAAGCGCGCGATCCAGCAGCAGATCGAGAACCCGCTGGCGCAGGAGATCCTGTCGGGCAAGTTCGGCAACGGCGACCTGGTGCGGGTGGACGCCGAAGGCGGCCGCCTGCTGTTCGTGCCGGGGTAAGCGCGGGCGCCGTGTCAGGCAGGTCCGGGTG
This sequence comes from uncultured Pseudoxanthomonas sp., assembly GCA_964425695.1. GTDB lineage: Bacteria > Pseudomonadota > Gammaproteobacteria > Xanthomonadales > Xanthomonadaceae > JAKPBU01. The sequence goes on along the minus strand of CAYRNF010000015.1, from coordinate 72,736 downwards.
CCGGTGCCGCGCTGCCCGGGCCTGCATCCGGCGCCGCCACCGCGCCATCGTCCTCGCCCAGCGCCAGCGGCGGTCCGTCGCGCCGCGGCAGCCGCCCGGCTTCCACCAGCGCGCGGATGCGCTCGAAGACCTCGGCGCGCCCGAACGGCTTCTTCATGAAGTCGTCCGCGCCGATGCGCCGCACGTAGAACTGCTCCGTCGCCTGCAGGTTGCCGCTGATCATGATCACCGGGATGTGGCGCGTGGCCGGATCGCGGCGCAGCTGGCGCAGCGCGTCGAAGCCGCTCATGCCGGGCAGCACGATGTCCAGCAGGATGAGTTCCGGCAGCTCGCGCCTGGCGAATTCCAGCCCGGTCTCCGCATCGCCGGCACCGGCCACCGTGTAGCGCGCCTGCAGCAGCATCTTGCGCAGCACGGCCACGATCGTGGCCGAGTCGTCGATCACCAGGATGCGCAGGCCTTCGCGCGCGTCCACGCGGTCGGCGTGCCGGCGATCGCCCGCGGCCCGCGCTGACGGCAGCGCCGGTGCGCCGGCAGGCGCGTCAGGCACGGCAGGCGCCGCGGGCTTGCGCCCCAGCAGTCGTCGCAGGAAGTCGTATTGCGCCATCTCGGCTGTCCCCTTGGCCCCGTGCGTGGAGTGTAGGCAACTCGCGCCGCGGCTGGGCGGCCGCAAGCGCACATGCGGCCGCGTCGCGCGACGCGGCCGGGAGGCGACGTGCCGCTTTGCTAGACTGCGCCCCGCCTGAGGTGACCTGCAGCCATTCGGCCAAGGGTTGAAACGGGAATCCGGTGCGCCGCGTCGCTGTCGTCGACGCAGGCAATTCCGGAGCTGCCCCCGCAACGGTAGGCGAGCAAGGGCCGGCAACCGCCACTGTGCATGCGTGCATGGGAAGGCGCCGGTACCGGATGCGACAGCATCGGCTCGCGAGCCCGGAGACCGGCCACGGGCGTGTCGTGACTCGCGGTGGGCGAGGTCATGGGCCGCCTGCCGCCGCGTGCGCGCGGGCCCCGTGCGTTGTCCATCGCGTGTCTCCCTTTCGATCCAACAGGCCCGCGCGGGCAGGCGCGGCGCCGGGAGCCATTGCCATGCAGAACCTCCGTACCGCGCGCCTGTGCGCGTCCATCGCGCTCGGGCTCGTCCCGTGCCTGCTTCCGCTGTCCGCGCAGGATCCTGCGCCGGGTGCGCGCGACCTCGACCAGGTCGTGGTCACCGCCACGCGCACCGCCCGCACCCAGGACGAGACCCTGGCCGCGGTGACGGTGATCGATCGCGCCCGCATCGAACGCCTGCAGCCGGCATCGCTGGTGACGCTGCTGCGCGGCGAAGCCGGCATTTCCATCGGCAACAACGGCGGACCGGGCAAGCTGTCGTCCGTGTTCGTGCGCGGCACCGAGGCCGACCACGTGCTGGTCCTGGTGGATGGCGTGCGCATGGGCTCGGTGTCGGCCGGGCTCACGGCGTGGCAGGACATCCCGGTCGAGCAGATCGAGCGCATCGAGATCGTGCGCGGCCCGTTCTCCAGCCTGTACGGCTCGGAAGCCATCGGCGGCGTGGTGCAGATCTTCACCCGGCGGCCGCAGGGCGGGTTCGCACCGCACGCCAGCCTGGCGGCAGGCAGCTTCGGCACGCTGCGCGCCAGTGCCGGCGCGGGTGGGAACGCCGGCGCGGGGTGGTATGCGTTCAATGCCGCGCACGAGCACACCGATGGCATCGACGCGCTGCGCGACAACCCGGCCAACCCGTTCGACGATTTCGGCCTGGACCCGGATCGCGACGGCTACCGCAACGACTCGATCACCGCGCAGGCCGGCTACCGCTTTTCCGACGCCTGGGACGCCGACGCGCGCCTGTTCCGCGCCGAGGGCCGCAACGAGTACGACAGCGGTTTCGCGAACGTCTCCAAGGTGCTGCAGCAGGCGGTGTCCGCGCGCGTCGGGTTCAAGCCTTCGCAGGCGTTCGCGCTCACCGTGCGCGCAGCGCAGTCACGCGACCTGGCCGACGACTACCGCGGCGACGTGCGTGCCAGCAGCTTCCAGACCCGGCGCAGCCAGGGTTCGGTGCAATCGGACATGCGCCTTGGCGAACGCGCGGGTTTGCTGACCGTCGGCTTCGACTGGCTGCGCGATGCGGTGGACGGCACCGCCGGGTTCACGGTGGACAAGCGCATCGCCCGCGGCGCGTTCGGGCAGTGGCAGGGCGACTTCGGCGCGCACGCGCTGCAGCTGGCCGCGCGCCACGACGAAGACGACCAGTTTGGCGGCAAGGCCACCGGCAGCGCGCTGTGGGGCTGGGACCTGACCCAGGCGCTGCGTGTCACCGCGAGCTACGGCACCGCGTACAAGGCGCCGAGCTTCAACGACCTTTACTTCCCAGGCTACGGCAACCCCAACCTGACGCCGGAAACCTCGCGCAGCGCCGAACTGGGCCTGCGCGGCACGCACGCGGCGGCGCGCTGGGGCGTGCAGGCGTTCGAGACGCGCGTGGACGATCTGATCGCCTACGACGCCACGCTGGTGGACGCCACCCATCCGTTCGGACAGCCCAACAACATCGACCAGGCGCGCATCCGCGGCGTGGAAGCCACTGGCAGCGCCACCGTGGCGGGCTGGGAACTGCAGGCGGCGCTGACCTGGCTGGATCCGCGCAACCGCAGCGCGGGCTTCAACGAAGGCAACCTGCTGCCGCGACGCGCGCGCCGCACGGGGCGCGTGGACGTGGACCGCAGCTTCGGCGCGTTCAGCGTGGGCGGGTCGGTGTTTGCCTCGGGCGAGCGCTACGACGATCCGGGCAATGCGACGCGCATGGGCGGGTACGCGCTGGTGGACCTGCGCGCCGGCTGGTCGTTCCATCCGGACTGGTCGCTGCAGGCGGGCATCGCCAACGTGGCCGACCGCACCTATGAAACCGCGGCCTACTACCGCCAGCCCGGGCGCGCGTACACGCTGACGCTGCGCTACGCGCCCAAGCCGTGAGGCCCGGCCGGGCCACGTTGGCCGTCCATGGGGCGGCCAACGCCCGCGAAGGCGGCTGAAGCCGCCAGGTCCTGCGCTGTCCGGCAGCCCGAAACGCGGATCCCGCGGCGGAAGCCGCCCCTGCAGCGGCGCGCAACGCGCGGGCTCTCGCCGCCTGCGTCAGGGCAGGGCGCCGGTTTCCAGCAGCGCGGACAGGCGGGCGATGCCGCCGCTGGCGGTCGTGCGCCACCATGCGTGGGCCACGGCGGTGAGCGGCGTCCGCACCGGGTTGATCTCCAGCACGCGGGTGCCCGCGTCGCGCGCCATCGCCGGCAGCGATGCGGCCGGCTGCACCAGGCCCGAAGTGCCGACCACCACCAGCAGCGCGCAATCGCTGGCCGCCGCCATGGCATCGGCCCAGGCGCGCTGCGGCAATGCTTCGCCGAACCAGACCACGCCGGGACGCAGCGCGCCGCCGCAGCGTGCGCACGCAGGCGGTGTTTCGCGCCCTCCCTCGTCCGGGGGCGCCCCGGCAGCGCCCACGACCGGATCGGGGCTGCCCGTTGCGGGTGTACTGCAGTCGATGCAGCGCGAGGCGAACAGGTTGCCGTGCAGGTGCACCACGTCGCGCGATCCGGCGCGTTCGTGCAGGTCGTCCACGTTCTGGGTCACCACCGCCACGTCGCAGTGGCGCGCCAGCGCGGCGATGCCCACGTGCCCGGCATTCGGCTGCGCACGTTGCACGCCCGCGGCCCGCCACCGGTACCAGCCCCAGACCAGGCCCGGATCGGCGCGGAAGGCGGCTTCGGTGGCCAGCGCGGCGGCGTCGAAACGCGACCACAGGCCGGTGAGGGCATCGCGGAACGTGGGCACGCCGCTCTCGGCCGACATGCCGGCGCCGGTCAGGAACACGATGCGCGGGCTGGAGCGCCGCTCCACGGTGGCGGCCCTGCGGATCAGCCGATCCGCCCGAACCCGAACAGGCGCGCCAGCGGATGCTTGCGGCGTTCGACCAGCGCACGCAGCAGCCCGGCGCCGAGCATCGAGTAGGTGATGCCGTTGCCGCCGTAGGCCATGGCGAACAGCACCCGGCTGCCGTGCTCCGGATGCGGCCCGAAGAACGGCAGGCCATCGCGGGTCTCGGCGAAGGTGCCGGCCCAGGCGAACGCCGGCTCCACCGGCAACTCCGGGAACAGCGCGCGCACCTGCTTGCACAGCGTGCGCGTCTTGCGCCCCAGCCGGGCGTCGCGCTTGGACGCCACGTCCACCGCATCGTCCTCGCCACCCACCACCAGGCGCCCGTCGGCGGTGGTGCGCATGTACAGGTATGGGCGTGCCGATTCCCACAGCATGGTGTCGCGCAGCGGGCCCAGTGCCGCAGGGTCGATCGGTTCGGTCACGAACGCGTAGCTGCTGCGGTTGCGGGCCACGCGCTGGCGCAGCAGCGTCTGCGACTCGTAGCCGCCGGCCACCACCAGGTGGCGCGCGGTGACGCGCTTCCCGCCGGGTGTGTGCAACACGACGTTCCGCGCGCCCACTTCCACCCGTTCCACCGCGGTGCGGTCGAACACCTGCGTGCCGGCCTTCTGCATGCGCTGCAGGAGCCGGTATGCCATGGCGTAGGGATCGATGCGCGCGGCCAGCGCGCTCAGGATCGCGCCGGGCGCGCGGAAACCGTAGCGCGCGTGCAGGGCGTCGGCCTCCAGCCATTCCACGTCGAACCCGTGGCGCTTGCGCAGCGCGTACTCGGCGTGCAGGTCGTCGCGGTGGCGGCGCTTGCTGGCGTAGTACAGGCTGGACAGGTGGCCGAAGCCCACGTCGCGGAACGCGCTGGCGCGCTCGGCCAGCATCGGGATCGCGTCCGCGCAGGCCTTGTAGGCCAGCGCCGCGTCGGCCTCGCCGTACTTCTCGCACAGTTCGGTCATGTGCGTGTCGATCTCGTACTGCAGCAGCGCGGTGCTGGCCGAGGTCGAACCCCCGCCCGCGTCGCGCCGGTCCACCACCACCACGTCGTGGCCGTGCGCGGTCAACTCGTCGGCAATCAGTGCACCGGTGATGCCCGCGCCGATCACCGCCACGTCGCAGCGGATGTCGTCCTGCAGCGGGGGAAAGGCATGCGGCAGGCCGTTCTGCACGGCCCACCAGGGATACCCACTCTTCAGATCCATGCCTTCGACATCCGCGGGCCGGTCGGCCGATGCGGCACCTTAGTCGGGCGGCGTGCAATCGCCGTGAACCGGCGCGGCCGGCTCGCGCATTCCGTGGCGCCTGGCGGCAGCGGCTTCGGCCGTTGCCACGTCAGGCAGGCGCGGGTGCGCGGCCCGGTGGCCGCGCACTACCAGCGGTAGCCGATCCTGCCGTACACGAACGCGCCGTTGAAGCCGAAGGGCGCCGCGCTGCTGGCGTACACCAGCTGGCCGCTGGTGGAGTTCAGCGGAAGCACTTCGTCGGGGTATTCGTCCAGCACGTTGTCGCCGCCGAGCGTGAAACTGAAGCCGCCGACGCGATAGGTCGCCGCCAGGTCCAGCGTCCACTTCGGATCGAACGTCTGGTCCTGCGCCGGACTGGCGTTGCGGATGGTGATCTCGCCGTAGCGCGTGGCGTTGGCGGAAAACTCCCACGCGCTGCCCTTCCACGTACCGCCGAACAGGAACTTGTCGCGCGGCGCACCCACCTCGAACCGCCCGATCTCCACGCGCCCGAAGCGCAGCGCGTTGGGGTCGATCGCCGCCAGCGACGCCGGGTTCGGCGCCACGCGGTCGATCCGCGTCTTGTTGTAGTTGTAGCCGCCGGTCAGTTCCAGGTCGCCCGCGCCCAGTTCGAAGCCGTACGTGGCCACCACGTCGATGCCGTCGGTGGTGGTGTCGATGGCATTGGTGAAATAGCGGCCGCCGCCGACGCCGGGGAAGCCGTTGGCGTTGAGGAAGTTGCGCACCGCGGCGCTGGTGAGGTTCTCCGACAGCGTGATGCGGTCTTCCAGTTCGATCCGGTACGCGTCGATGGTGACGTACAGGCGCTCGGCCGGCTGCAGCACCAGGCCCAGGCTGTAGTTGGTGGATTCCTCCGCCTTCAGCGGCTCGGCGCCCAGCGCGATGCCGGCCGGGTCGGTGACGCGGAAGGTGACGATGTCGAACGGCGTGTTGCCCACGCCGGGCACCACGATGAAGTTGGTCGCGGTGGACGAGAAGAACTGCTGCTGCAGCGACGGCGCGTGGAAGCCGGTGGACGCCGTGCCGCGCAGCGCCACGGCATCGGTGAACGCATAGCGCGCGGTGATCTTGCCGGTGGTGGTGTCGCCGAAGTCGCTGTAGTTCTCGTAGCGCGCGGCGATGCCGGCGGAGAGCTTCTCGGTCAGGTCGCCTTCCAGGCCCGCGTAGACCGAGTAGTTGTGCCGGTCGAACTCGCCGCTGTTCTGCGGCCGGAAGCCGGAGAACACCTGCGCGCCGGGCGCCGGCGCGGTCTGTCCCGGCGCAATCACGCCGCCGTTGGCGTACGACAGCGGCTCGCCCGGCGACTGTTCGAACACGTCGCCGCGCCATTCGACGCCGTAGGAGAGGGTGAGCGGATACGCCAGCCCGACCTCCAGCAGCGTCTTCAGGTCGAAGTTCAGCACGTGCTGGCGCACTTCCAGCGCACCGGCGTAGAACTGCGTGGGCGAGGTGGGGCCCAGGCTCCGGTTGAGCGTGTTGAGGATGTCGAAGGTCAGTTCGTTCGAGCCGTAGGTGTAGCTGAAGTCCAGGTCGGTGTCGTCGAACACCGTGGAGCGCAGCCCGCCCACGAAGCCCCAGTCCTCCGAGACGTTGTTGATCTGCGGCAGGAATCCTTGCGGATAGATCGACGGGATGTTGCGCGGATCTCCGGCGGGGCGGAAGAATCCGTTGGAGAGCACGTCGCGCCGCGTGTGGATGCCGTACGAATACAGCGTGACCGCGTCGTTCGCCGCGATCTCGGCGTTGTAGCTGGCCGAATAGCTCTCCACTTCCGGGTCGCCCTGGCGCTGCACCACGCGGCCCAGCGGCGGGGTGGTGGCACCGGGCGTGCCGGTGAACGGACGCGCGCGGTCGGTCTGTTCCTGGTCGCCGGCCTGCGCGGTGAGGTTGAGGAACCCGTCCGCGCCAAGCCCGAACCCGGCGTTGGCGGTGGCCTCGTACTGGCGCCCGTCGCCGGCGCTGTACTGGCCCGCGCGCAGGCCGGCGCTTCCGCCGCTGGCGTCGTCCTTCAGCACGATGTTGATCACGCCGGCGATCGCATCGGAACCGTACTGCGCGGACGCGCCGTCGCGCAGCACCTCGACGCGGTCGATCGCCGCGATCGGGATGGTGTTCAGATCCACCGGCGACGAACTGCGCCCCTGCGTGCCGTTGACGTTCACCAGGGCGCCGCTGTGGTAGCGCTTGCCATTGACCAGCACCAGCACGTGGTCCGGCGACAGGCCGCGCAGCTGCGCCGGACGCACCGCATCGGAGCCGTCGGAAATCGCCAGGCGCGGGAAGTTGAGAGAAGGCAGGGTGCGCGACAGCGCCGTGGCCAGTTCCGCGGTGCCGGTGGACTGCAGCGCCTCGGGCGTGATGACGTCGATGGGCGACGTCGACTCGGCCACCGTGCGGTCGCTGGCGCGGGTACCGGTGACGATCAGCGTATCCAGCGTGCGCGCTTCGGTCTCCTGGGCGGCGGCCTGTTGCGCCGATGCCAGCAGCGGCATGGCGCACAGCGCCGACGACAGGGCGAGGACGAGCGGACGTCGTGTCATTGGTTTCCCCGGTAACGGTAGATGGGCTGCGGCGCGGATCTCCCCGCCGCCGGTGTAGCAAAGCGGGCTGCGCTTCGCAACGTGAACGTCGCGCGGGCTGCGCGCGGCGCGCGGCGTGCGCGTCCCTGCGGCCTTTCGCAGCGGGCATGGCCGCAATCGGGCGGCGCCGGCGTTCCTCTCCATGCGCCTGCCCGGCGCCGCATGCCACCGCGAGGGGTGGCTTTCCTTCAGGACATCTCGATGAACAAGATCGCATCACTTGGCGTCGCGGCTGCGCTGTTCGCAGCCGTCATGAGCGACGCCTCGGCCGCCACCGCGCAAGGCCGCTATTTCCAGAACGCGGCGGGCATCTGCCAGGCGTCGCTGCCGTCGTACGAGGGCGCGATCCGCAAGCGGCCCACTGCAGTCGCCAACGAGGGTTCGAGCAGCGCGTTCGTGTCGTGCTCGGCACCCACGTCGGCCGAGTCTTCGCAAGGCATCACCCAGGTGTATGCGGTGCTGTACAACCGAACCGCCGCCGCGATTCCGGTGACCTGCACCTACGTGCACAACTACCAGTCGGGCGGCACCATCGTGCCCAAGACCATCAGCGTTCCTGCCAACAGCCGCGCCTTCCTGTCGTGGACGCCTGCCGACGTCGGCGCCACGTCAACCATGTCGTTCGCAAACTTCAACTGCGCACTCGAGCCCGGGACCGATGTGGGCTACGTGTACTACTTCTACAACTACGAGATCGGGACCTGATCGGGTCAGCAGACGCAAGGCATCGAATGCCCGGGACATGCGTCCCGGGCCCCTTCACGAACACGGATTCCGCGATGCGTACCCCCTTGATCGCCGTGGCGCTGGTGTCGGCGCTGGCCGCGTCCCTCGTCACGTACACAGCTACGCGCCATGTACCGCCTTCGGCCATCGCGGTCGCCGAGGCCGTGGCCGAAGGCGGACCGTCCGCGACCCGGCCGCAGGCGAGCGCCGTCTCTACGTACCCGGTCGCGCCGACGCCATGGCCGGGTCCGGGCTCGGATGATTTCGATCCGGACCGCGAGCAAGCGCAGACGAAAGCGGCACTCGAAGCAATGGGACAGGCCTTCCGCAGCGAGTCGGCCGACCCGGCGTGGGCCCCGCAGACCGAACGCCATCTCTCCAAGACCATGGCATCGGACATCATGATCGCCAGCGAGATCGTCCCAGACCAACTCGACGTGAGCTGCCGCAGCAGCCTGTGCCGGGTAAAGGCGCGGTTCGTGAAATACAACGATGCCTCGGACTGGGGAATGATGCTGGTGACCGCGGCCGGGGATCGCTTCTCCAAGGCGATGCCGGTGGTCACGCCCGGACCGGACGGCCACGCGTACCTGGAGATGTACGCCCAGCGCAGGTAGCGCCGTTGCGGGGTCGCCGCGCGCCAGCGCAGGCCGGTAAGGGCGCCGGCTCGCAGCCTCGCATTGCGCATCTGCGAGCGACCGGGACCCAAACCGCTAAAATGCGGCGGTCCGCTCGCCTAACCCGCCCCATGATTTCCTTCCGCAACTTCGCCCTGCGCCGCGGCGAACGCCTGCTGCTGTCCGATGTCGACCTGGCCCTGCATGCCGGGTACCGGGTGGGCGTGGTCGGGCGCAACGGCACCGGCAAGTCCAGCCTGTTCGCGGCGATGCTGGGCGAGGTGGAAGCGGACAAGGGCGATATCGACCTGCCCGGAAAGGCGCGGGTGGCCACCGTCGCGCAGGAAACGCCTTCGCTGCCGGACGCGGCGATCGACTTCGTGATCTCCGGCGACAAGGCGGTGCACGAGGCGATCACCATGGAAGCCAACGCCTTCGCCGCCGAGGACTGGGAAGCCGTGGCCGAGGCGCACCAGCAGCTGGAAGCGCTCAACGGTTACGACGCCACCGCGCGCGCCGGCAAGCTGCTGCACGGGCTGGGCTTCGCCGCGGAAACGCATGGCAAGGCGGTGTCCGACTTCTCAGGCGGCTGGCGCGTGCGCCTGAACGTGGCGCGCGCGCTGATGACGCCCAGCGACCTGCTGCTGCTCGACGAGCCCACCAACCACCTGGATATCGACGCGGTGGTGTGGCTGGAGCAATGGCTGCGCAGCTATCCCGGCACGCTGCTGGTGATCTCGCACGACCGCGAGTTCCTGGACAACGTCACCACGCACACGCTGCACCTGCACGAAGGCAAGGCCAAGCTGTACAGCGGCGGCTACACCGACTTCGAGCGCCAGCGCGCCGAGCATCTGCGCCAGCAGCAGATCGCGCACGACAAGGAACAGGCCGAGCGCGCGCACCTGCAGAAGTTCATCGACCGCTTCAAGGCCAAGGCGAGCAAGGCGCGCCAGGCCCAGAGCCGCATGAAGCGCCTGGCCAAACTGGCCGGCACCGAGGCGGTGCGCGCCGAGCGCGGCATCCGGATCGAGTTCCCCGAACCGCTGCGCCTGCCCAATTCGCTGATCCGGTTGAACCACGCCGATTGCGGGTACGTGACGCGGGGCCCGGGTTCCGAGTCCCGCCACGTGGTCCTGCACAACGTCGGCTTCGGCCTGGAGGCCGGCGACCGGATCGGCCTGCTGGGCCCCAACGGCGCCGGCAAGTCCACGCTGGTGAAGTCGCTGGTGGGCGAGCTGCCGCTGCTGGGCGGCGAACGCGCCGGGCATCCGGACCTGCGCATCGGCTACTTCGCGCAGCACACGGTGGAATCGCTGCACGCCGGGCAGTCGCCCATCGACCACCTGCGCGAGCTGTCGCCGGATGCGCCCACGCAGGCGTTCCGCGACTTCCTGGGCAAGTGGCAGTTCCCGGGCGATCGTGCCTTCGAATCCATCGATGGCTTCTCCGGTGGCGAAAAGGCACGCCTGGCGCTGGCGCTGATCGCCTGGCGCCAGCCCAACGTGCTGCTGCTGGACGAACCCACCAACCACCTCGACCTGGAAATGCGCGAGGCCCTGGCCGAGGCGCTGAGCGATTTCGACGGCGCCATCGTGATGGTGTCGCACGACCGCCACCTGATCGGCCTGGTCAGCGATACCTACTGGCGCGTGCACGACGGCGTGGTGGAGCCCTTCGACGGCGACCTGGACGAATACGCCGCGTGGCTGCGCTCACGCCCTGCCGATGGCGAATCGAAGAAGGCGTCGCAAGCCGCGGCCAAGGTCGCGCCCGCCGTGCAGGCGCCCGCGGCCGTGCCCGCGCCGCAGGCACGGAAGGGCAAGGCCAATCCGCAGAAGCTGCAGCAGGCCGAGGCGCGGGTGGCGCGGCTGGAGGCCAAGCTGGCCGAATGCGAGGCTGCGCTGGCCGATTCCGAGGTGTACGCCGACGCCGAACGGGTCGCCGACCTGGGCCGTACCCAGATGCAGCTGCGCACCGAGCTGGACACCGCGGAAGCCGAGCTGATGCAGCTGTACGAGGCCGACGCGGCCTGATGCCGCGCTGCACCGCGGCGTACCCTGCAGCGCGCATCCCACTATCCGCCATGGCGAACGCAGCGGCGGGCATGCACGCGGCGCATGTCCGCGCCCCGCTGGCGCCCCGGGCGCTTGCGGCCCTGCGTCGCGGTGGCTAGCGTGGCGTCATGACCCGTTCCGCTTTGCTCGCCTTCGCGCTGTCGCCCTTGCTGGCGGCCTGCCTGTCGTCCACGCCGCGCGCGGCGCAGCCGGCCGATGCGTTCCTGGCCGCCCTTGCCGCGCACTGCGGCAAGGCCTACGCGGGCCGCATCGTCGCCAACCGCCCCGACCCGTCCGCACCGCCGGCCACCGCGCCCGATCCGTTCGAAGGCAAGACGCTGGTGATGCACGTGCGCGGCTGCGACGACCCGCAGCGCGAGCTGCGCATTCCGTTCCACGTGGGCGAAGACCGCTCGCGCACGTGGGTGCTCACGCGCACGCCCACCGGCCTGCGCCTCAAGCACGACCATCGCCATGCCGATGGCACGCCGGACGCGCTCACGATGTACGGCGGCGACACCGCCACCGCCGGCACCGCCACGCGCCAGGCCTTCCCGGTGGATTCCGACTCCATCGCCCTGTTCGAGCGCACCGGCTCGCGGGCCTCGGTGACCAATACCTGGGCCATGGAAGTCGAACCGGGCCAGCGCTTCGTCTATGAACTCAGCCGCCCGAGTGGCCGCCTGTTCCGCGTCGAGTTCGACCTGACGCGCCCGGTGCCGCCGCCGCCCGCACCCTGGGGCAGCTAGGTCTCAGCGGATTGCCGTAATGCCGGGCGCACGCTGGCGTGCGTGGGCCACGGCGCGCACGCCATAGCCCACCAGCACGAACGTCGCCATCAGCGCTGCCAAGTTGGCCAGCACCCGCGGCATGCCCAAGGCACCCACGTCGATGAAGGGGTAGGGGTAGCTGCCCACCAGCGGACCGCGCAGCAGCGCGTACGCCGCATAGGCCAGCGGCCATGCCAGCCACAGCAGTGGCGCTGCCCGCGCGATCCGCGATCGCGGTGGCCAGCCCAGCCACCACAGCACGGCCGCCAGCGGCACCGCGTAGTGCAGCGCGATGTCGGCGAGCTTCTGCCAGCCCTGCGGGTCCCACACGTTGCGCAGCAGCAGGTGATAACCGATCCCGACCACCACGATGGACGCCACCGCGCAGCCGCGCCACGCCAGTTCGCGCCCGCCGTCCTCGCGATGCGCGCCGCGCGTGGCGACCAGCGCCACGAACAGGTTGGTCAGCACCGTGAAGTAGCCGAAGTACGCCACCAGGCCATGCATCCAGCCGTGGCCGTAGGCGTACGAAAGGCGCAGCGACAGCCACAGCTGCAGCCCAAGAGCCGCCCAGGCCAGTAGCGCCAGGAGCAGCGCCGGCACACGCGCGGACACGGGCTTCAGTCCTTGAGGAAGTATTCCACCGTGGTGACCACCCGCACCGTCTTGACCTGCGGGCTGCCGCGGTCGCGGTCGCTGATCGACACCACGCCCTGGTTGGCGCTGCGGATCCCGCCCAGGCGCGCGCCGGAATCCTTCGCGAACTGCTCCGCGGACTTGCGCGCCGCGTCGGTTGCTTCGGCGATCAGCGCAGGCTTGATGTCGTTGAGCTTGGTGTACTCGAACTCCGGCCCGCCGCCTTCCTCGGTGTTCAGCAGCACGCCCTTGGCCACGATGTCGCCGCTGCGGCGCAGCGCCACCAGTGCTTCGCGCACGCGGCTGGTGCGCAGGGTCACGGTATTGGAATAGCGGTAGCGCTCCGGCGGCCGGTTCTCGCCGTAGGCATAGCTCCACCGGTCCTCCAGCCGCGGCGGCGACACCACGATCTCGTCGTCCTTGAAGCCGGCCCCGGCCAGGAACGTGCGGATCGTGGCGGTGTTGGCGTCCAGCTGCGCCTGCACCGCGCCGAGTTCGTTGCCGCCCACCGTCTGCGACAGCGGCCACACCACCAGGTCGGCATCCACGATCTTCTCCGCCGAGCCCTTCACGGTCACGAACCGGTCGGCGGTGCGCAGCTTGGCCATGCCCTGTCCTGCGAACCAGCCGGCGCCCAGCAGGCCCAGGGCGATCAGCAGCGCGGCAAGCGTGGAGCGGGCGGGAGCTTCGATCATTGCGTTCTCCAGGCATGCGGATCATCGACGGGCCAGAGCATAACGGCCTGATCCGCCGGTCCGGGACACGGCGCCGGGCTTGAACCGGCGCGCACAATCCCCAGAATCCGCAGTCCCCTCTGCCCAGCCCCGCGCCATGCCCATCTACGCCTTCGCCTGCGACGCCTGCGGCCATGCCTTCGACAAGCTGCAGAAACTTTCGGATCCGGATCCGGCGACCTGCCCGGAGTGCGGCGCGGCGGGCACGATCCGGCGCCAGGTGACCGCGCCCTCGTTCCGCCTGTCCGGCAGCGGCTGGTACGAAACCGACTTCAAGAAGGACGGCGACCGCAAGCGCAACCTGGCCGGAGAGGGCGGGGAAGGCGCCAAGGCGGGGGGCGAGGCGAAGCCGGACGCGACCGCCAAGCCGGCCGACCCCAAGCCCGAGGCCAAGCCGGCCGCCAAGCCGGCGACGCCCGCGCCTGCAGCGGCCAAGCCCGCCCCCAAGGCGGACTGAGGCCGGACCCGGGCGCGAGGCCCGGGTAGACTTGCGGGCTCGATTTTCGCGGCGCCGCCTCCTGCAGCGTCCACCGGAGCCCCCATGCGTACCCATTTCTGCGGCCTCGTCGACGAGGCGCTGATCGGCCAGACCGTCACCCTCTGCGGCTGGGCCGACGTCGCCCGCGACCTCGGCGGCGTCTGCTTCATCGACCTGCGCGACCACGAGGGCATCGTGCAGATCGTCGCCGAGCCGTCCGATGCCGAAGGCAACGCCGGCGTCATCGCCGCGGCCTCGAAGGTCGGCTACGAGGACTGCCTGCGCATCACGGGCACGGTGCGTGCTCGCCATTCGGTCAACGACCGGATCGCGACCGGCCGCGTCGAAGTCGTCGCAACGAACATCGAAGTGCTCAACAAGGCCGAGCCGCTGCCCTTCCACGCGCACGAGAACCCGGGCGAGGACATCCGCCTCAAGTACCGTTACCTGGACCTGCGCACCGCCGACATGCAGCGCCGCATGCGCACGCGCACGAAGCTGGTGGCGGCACTGCGCCGTTACCTCGACGAGCGCGGTTTCCAGGACATCGAGACGCCGATCCTCACCAAGGCCACGCCGGAAGGCGCGCGCGACTTCCTCGTGCCCGCGCGCATGCATCCGGGCGAGTTCTACGCGCTGCCGCAGAGCCCGCAGCTGTTCAAGCAGATCCTGATGATGGCGGGCTTCGACCGCTACTACCAGATCGCGCGCTGCTTCCGCGACGAAGCGCTGCGCGCCGATCGCCAGCTGGAATTCACCCAGCTCGACATGGAGTTCGCGTGGGTGTCCGAGCGCGACGTGCAGGACACGGTGGAGGCGATGGTGCGCGACGTGTTCCGCGAGGTTGCGGACGTCGAGCTTGCCGCCGAATTCCCGCGCATGACCTATGCCGAGGCCATGCGCCGCTACGGCTCGGACAAGCCCGACCTGCGCATCGCGCTGGAACTGGTGGACGTGGCGGACTTGGTGAAGGACTGCGAATTCGCGGTGTTCACCGCCGCGGCCAGCGACCCCGACGGCCGCGTGGCCGCGCTGCGCGTTCCGGGCGGCGCGTCGCTGTCGCGCAAGCAGATCGACGAGTACGCCGCGCATGCCGCGAAGTTCGGCGCGAAGGGCCTGGCCTACGCGAAGCTCGACGACAGTGGCGCGGTGACCTCGCCGATCGCGAAGTTCTTCGCCGACGGCGCGTTCGAGGCACTGCTCAGGCACGTGGGCGCCGGCAACGGCGACGCGGTGTTCTTCGGCGCGGGCGCCTACGGCAAGGTGTCCGACTTCATGGGGGCCGTGCGCCTGAAGGCCGGCAAGGACTTCGGTCTGGTGCAAGACGGCTGGGCGCCGCTGTGGGTCACCGACTTCCCGATGTTCGAGTGGGACGCGGACGAGAACCGGTTCGTCGCGCTGCACCATCCGTTCACCGCGCCAGCGGTCGATTCGATCGACGACCTGCGGGCCAACGCGAAGACCGCGGTGAGCCGCGGCTACGACATGGTGCTCAACGGCAACGAGATCGGCGGCGGCTCGATCCGCATCCACAACTCGGCGATGCAGTCGGCGGTGTTCGAGCTGCTGGGCATCGGCGCGGAGGAGGCCGAAGGCAAGTTCGGCTTCCTGCTGGACGCGCTCAAGTACGGCGCGCCGCCGCATGGCGGCATCGCGTTCGGCATCGACCGCATCGCCGCGCTGATGGCCGGCACCGAGTCGATCCGCGACGTGATCGCCTTCCCCAAGACCACCGGCGCGCAGTGCCTGATGACCGGCGCGCCGTCGCCGATCCCCGACGCGCAGCTGGCCGAAGTGCACGTGGCCGTGCGGCCGAGGTCGGACGCGTAGGTCCGGAGTTTCCGGACCGGTCGATCTTCCGTGGTGCGGGTCCGGGCCAGCCCGGACCTGCCAGGCGCGGCCTAGCGCTTCCACATGCGCGCCGTGCGCGCCGGCAGGTTGAACGTGTAGTTGGCGGTCTGGATGTTGACCGTGCTGCCCGAACCCAGCGCGTCCACGTAGTTGGTATACCAGCGGGTCACGCTGCCGCTCATGTTCACGGTGACGTTGACCGGCGAGCCGCACTTGTTGATGCCCACGATCCCCAGGTCACCGCGGCGGAACAGCGTGTAGCAGTCGCCGCTGGCCAGCAGCGCCATGCCGGTGCCCTGTGCGGCGTTGTGGAACCCGATCATGCGCTTGAGGTCGGCGCGGTTGTAGGCATTGACCCAGCGGTTGTCGCCGCTTTCGTTGTTGTCCGAATACACCATGGGCGTGCCGCCGTCGCGGCCGAACAGGTAGGCGTAGGCGAGGGTTTCGTCCACCGGATCCAGGATCGCGTACCGGAAGCCTGCGTTGTTGGGGATGTCGTGCGTCACCGCGAAGGTGACCGCGCGCGCTCCGGCCAGCGCCTGCCCGGAGCCGGCCGGGTTGTCCAGCGCACGCATGCTGCCGCCGAAGCCCAGCGCGCCGCGCAGCGTGTTGAACAGCGGGAAGTCGTAGGCGGCGTGGTCGGTACCGTTGAGGTACGGCACCAGGAAGTTGTCGTAGTCGCCGCTGCCCGCGCCGCCGCCGGTGATGATCTCGCCGAAGACGTGCATGCCGCTCTTGATGTCCGCAGTGAGCACGCGGTTCATGTGGCCCAGCGGCATGTGCTTGGCCGCATCGATCCGGAAACCTTTGACCCCGAGGCCTTTGAGCGCGCGCAGGTAGGCCTGCTGCTGGCCCACCACGTAGTCGTTGGCGACCAGGTCCGGCAGGCCCGGGTCGCCGCCGCCGCCGCACAGGCGCCAGTTCTGCACCTGGTACACGTCGTTGTAGTTGGAGATGCACTGCGCCGGGCCGAAGTCGGTCGCGCTGAGGAAGTTGGAGGACAGGTTGCCGAACAGGCGCAGCTGGCCGTAGCGCGTCGGGTTTCCTGCGTAGACATTGAGCACGGATTGGCCGGGATAGTTGAGGTCCGGCCGCTGTGCCGCCTCGTTGGCCATGTGGTTGAGCACCACGTCCGCGTACACGCGGATGCCGCGCGCCTGCAGCGCGGCGACCATGCTGGCGAAGCTGTTGGTGTCGCCCAGCGGATGCTCGATCACGCGGTAGTCCTGCGGCTGGTAGCGCGCCCACCAGGCGCTGCCGGCGGAGCGGTAGGCGGGCGCCACCATCACCATGCGGAAGCCCGCGGCCTGGATCTGCGCGGCGCGCGCTTCCACCGTGGCGTAGGGCCAGTTGAAGGCGTGCAGGATCGCGTCCGCCTGCGCACTGCCGGCGAACGCGGCGGCCGCGAGCAGCGTCGCGGCACGCAGGCGCCAGCGGGGGATGCGCCGGGGGGCGGCGCCTAGCGGGTTGCGCGAAGACATGGGTCGAAGCTCCTTGGCATGGACAGGGCGCGAGCACGGCGGCACCGCACGAGGCGGTGCGGCGGACGATGCGAAGGAACGCCGGCGGGCCGGCAGGGCAACGCACGTCCGGTGTGCACGCAGGACCGATCCTAGGCGCGCGTCGCGCTGCAACACGGCCGCGTGCATACGTATTCAACCCACGCGGCGCGGAACGCATGCGCCGCGTGCATGCGGACAGTGACGCAGTCGCGGTTTGTAGAATCGCGTTTTGCCGACCGGAGCGACCGCGATGCCCGCTGCCCCCGTTGCGCCCGCCATCCGGCGCGCAACCCTTGCCGATGCGCCGGCGCTGTCGCGACTGGGCGCGCAGACCTTCGTCGAGACGTTCGGACACCTGTACCGGCCGCAGGACCTGCAGGCTTTCCTGGACGAAAGCCACGGCGAGGCGGCATATGCGAAGACGCTGTCGGACCCGGCGTGCGCGCTGTGGATCGCCGAGCGCGATGGCCGTGCCATCGGGTATGCACAGGCCGGCCCGTGCCGGTTGCCGCACGCGGAGGTCGGCGCGGACGACGGCGAGTTGAAGCGCCTGTACCTGCTGGCGGGCGAGCACAACGGCGGCGTGGGCGGCGCGCTGCTGGACCAGGCCCTGCGCTGGCTCGAACGCGACGGCCCGCGCACGCTGTGGATCAGCGTGTGGTCGGAGAACTTCGGCGCGCAGCGCTTCTACGCACGCCACGGGTTCGAGTTCGTCGGCGAATACGAGTTCCCGGTGGGCGAACAGCGCGACCGCGAGTTCATGTACCGCCGCCGCGCCGCCGCCGGCTTGTAGGAGCGGCGTCAGCCGCGAGCTCTTCGCGAGTGCGCTGCAACAGCATTCGCAACCGAAACCGCCTCCACGGATGTAGGAGCGGCTTCGGCCGCGAGGTCTTCGCGCAGGGTCACGTCACGCGGAAAGCTCGCGGCCGAAGCCCCTCCTACAAGCGCATAGCAAAAAGGCCCGGCGTAAGCCGGGCCTTTCTGGTTGGCGACAGGTCAATCTTCGACGCTGCGGTACGCGGTATCGAAGCGCCCGGCGGCGACCGCGTACGCGGCGCGGGTCACCGGCGCGGCCGGGTCGAAGTACGCGCGCAGCGTGGGCTGCAGGTCGAACGGCCCCTGGGTGACGGTGAAGCGGGCATTGATCACGCCGCGATCCAGGGCCTGCTGCACGTAGCCGCGCAGCGGCGCCGCGATGGACGCTGCGTCTTCGATCGGGATGCGTCGGCCGTCGAAGAACACCGTCAGCGGGCCGCTGAACGATGTCGCCTGCGCCTGCAGGCCCAGCGCCTGCACCATCGAGTACGCCAGCGACACGCGGGTCACGCTGTCGTTGGGACGGAACTGGCCGTTGAGCAGGCCCATCACCCCGGCATCGTCCTGCCCCAGGTCCGGCAGCGGTGCGCCCTTGGCGATGACGGCCTCGGCGTAGGGGTAGTAGGCGCTGGACCGGGTGAGGTCGGTGAACGACGCCACGCCGCTGAAGGGCAGGGACTGGCGCACGCTGCCGCCCATCACCAGGTACTGCGCCAGCTCGCTGCGCCTGAGCGCCTGGTCCGGGCGGAACGTGCCGTCGGCGTAGCCGTCCACCAGGCGCTGCGCCACCGCGTATTCGATGGCCGAACGGGCGGGGTGGCTGGACACGTCGCGCAGGCCGGCATATCCGCCGCTGCGCAGGAAGCTCACCTCGCCTTCGACCGTGCCCGGCAGGCCGTAGCCGTTGGTGACGTTGAGCGGATCCAGGTCGTTGCCGGACAGCGAGCCGATGCCGCGCACCTGCACCCGCCAGGTGCCCGGCTTGCCGGGCGCGCCCGTGGTGACGGTGTCGCCCAGCACCGGTAGCGCGATCGCCGAGCCGTAGCGGTTGCCGTCCGGATCGATCAGCGAGATCGCCAGCGTGTTCTCGCCGATCGTGGCGCGCGCCTGCACGTAGGCCACGTCGGCGCCGACTTCGAAGGTGAAGTCCTGCAGCGTGCCGACCGGTGCGAAGTCCAGCGTGAACGGCAGCGGCGCGCCGCCGGGGGTGACGATGGCATTGGCGTTGAACTCGCGCAGGACATTGACCGTGCGGCCCCAGTCCTTGCGCACGTTGGCGGCTTCGGCCGTGGCCGCGTAGGCGTTGAGGTGGCCGGCACCGGCCTCCCAGCTCAGGCGGCCGGTCATGTTGGTGGCGGTGCGCTCCAGGATGTCCTTGACCTGCGCCGGGGTGAGGTGCGGGTTGGCTTCCAGCATCAGCGCGACCACGCCGGCCACGTGCGGGGTGGCCATCGAGGTGCCGCTGCTGTTGGTGTAGAAGGGCAGGTGCGCCGGGGCGATCGTCGCCGCGTCCAGTTCGGCCGACAGCGGCGGCAGCGCGCCGGTCACGGTGCGCGTGGAGATGATGTTGACGCCGGTGGCGACGATGGTGGGCTCGTTGAAGTAGGTCCACTGCACGCCGTCGGGCATCGTGAAGGTGCCGCTCTCGCCGCGCTTGCCGCGCGAGGAGAAGCTGGTCAGCACGCCGTCCTTCTCGCCGGCGCCCACCGAGATCACCCACGGCGCCTGCGCGTACGGATTGTGCGTGTCCTCGCCGGGGCCGTCGTTGCCGGCGGCGAAGACCGACACGATGCCGCGCTTGTACAGCTCGTAGGTGGAGATGTTGACCGGGTTGAGCGGGTCGAACTTGCCGCTGCTGCCCCAGGAGTTGCTGGTCACGCGGATCGCGCTGTTGAAGCTGAACTGGTTGGTGGCCGCGTAGTCCAGGCCGCCCACCGCGTCCAGGATCAGCAGCACGCCGCCCGAACCGTAGCCCACGATGTCCGCGCCCGGCGCCGCGCCGCGGTACAGGCCGTTGGAACGCTCGCCGGTGCCGCCGACGCTGCCGGCGCAGTGGGTGCCGTGGCCGGAGCCCAGGTCGGTGTTGAGCTGGCCTTCCAGGTAGGTCATCGGCACGATGCCCGGCGCGCTGTCGGCGGCGATCGACGCCAGGATGTTCTGCGGCGCCAGCACGTTCTGCACCACGTGCTCGCCGAACTTCAGGTCCTCGTGCGTGGCGTCGATGCCCGAATCGTTGACCATCACGGTCACGCCGGCGCCGCTGTAGGGGATCGCGCGCTTGAAGTCGCCCGGGTTGTTCACGGTGCGCGCGGCGCCGGAGATCTCGCGCTGCTCCTTGTTGAAGTAGCGCAGCGGCGCGTTCCAGTAGATCGAGGCCACGTCGTCGCGCTGGGCCAGGGCCTGGATCTCGGCGCGCGTCGCCACCGCACCGGCGATGGGCAGGGTGCGCATGGTCACGCCCTTGTCGATGCCCAGCGCGCGCAGCGCGGCGACCTGCGCGGCGGATACCGGCACCGACTGCTTGTAGCTCACCACCACCTGCAGTTCGTCCGTGGGTGCGGCCGCGGCCAGGCGCGAGACCAGCTGCGGGTCCAGGTGCGCGTCGGCCAGGGCCACGCCGCTGCACAGCAGGCCGGCGGCCAGGGCGGAGATGCGGATGGCGCGGTGGCGGGCGGAAGGAAGACGAAGGGCAGGCATGGCGGCTCTCTCCAGGTGGGCGGCCCGCCGGCGGCGGGCGACGTCTGCATCGTGTGGCGCCGCCGCGCCCGCCCGCATCGGGGATCGCCTTCATGTCGCGTGGGGGGAAAACACCCAGCGGCCCGGGAATGCGGCGCAGCGCGTCCCTGCGCTGCGTCGCCGCGGGCGCCGTCCGTTGGCGCGGTGGCGGGAGAGGAGTGCCCCCGCCGAGCACGTCCAGGCTGTGCTGCGCCTGCCTGGGCACGAGGGGCACCGGCCGTGGTCAGGCACGGCCGATGGTCGCGGGCGTCCAGGTCGCCCGATATCCGGAGAATCCTTCACGACCGTGGGGAATTTCCCCTACAGACAGCTCACACGCGGTTCGGTTAGGGTTTCCAGGCGCCTCCCGGCACCGGCGGCGCGATGCGGCCGGCATTGGCACCACGCCGGCGCGATCGGGTTCCGCGGGATGGCGCTGGAAGCGCAGGGGCCGCGGGCTTCAGGAGATTGGCATGAACAGGCTCTTCGCTCTCGCAGGCGCGTTCGCGCTGTGGGCGTGCACGCTGTCCGGCGTCGCCGGCGCGCAGGCGCTTCCCGTGCAGGTCAACGTCTCCGGCGGCACCGCCACGGCGGTGATCGGCAATCCGGCCAACCCGCTGGCGGATGTGACCCTGGCGTTCGACGAGGTGTCCGGCCTGAGCGCCGCCAGCCTGGGGCTGAGCGCGCGGCTGGTGTCGGTGACCGATCCGGCGCTGTTGGCGCGGCTGTCGAACACGCAGCTGCAGCAGCTCGACGGCGCATTCCCGCTGCTGCTCACCATCGAGCCGCCCACCCATGGCGGACTGCGTTTCCGCACCGTGCGCGCCGAGATCCACACCCATGCGCTGGTGTACACGCCGGGGACCTCGTACCGCCTGTTCAAGGCGCCGCTGGGCGGCGCGTTCAAGGACATCAGCGACGAGATCGCGCAGGGCAGCGTGCGGGCGCGCGGCACCACCGGCGGCTTTTCGCAGTTCCTGGTGCTGCTGGACCTGCGGCCCACCGGCAGCGTGATCGCCGAGAAGATCGCCGCGCTGCGCACCCGCGTGTCCACGCTGCCCGGCGCCGAGCGCCCGTATTTCACCCAGTACCTGGACGATGCCGAGGCGGCCGTCGCCGCCGCGGACTACGCGGCCGCGCTGTATTCGGTGGACCTGGTCACCCAGCGCGCTTACGCGCGCGCCGGGCAGGGCCTGCTGGACCAGTGGCGCGCCACGCGCAACGCGGACAACCAGGCGGGCGACCTGATCGCCGGCGCGGCGACCTTGAAGTTCAGCATCGAGCGCTTGCGCGACTTCGGACAGTAGCCGACGCGTCCCGGGCGGCTCCGGTCCGCCCGCCGTCGTGCCGTGAGGCGCGTGCCGTGGGCGCGTGGAAGGCGCGGATTCGGGTCTAAGATGGATCCATGCAGGCCTGCCTGACCGTACGCCCACCGGATCGCGCCGCCATCGTCCGTGCGATCACGCCCGGCGAAGTCCTGCGCATCGGCCGCGCCGACGACAGCGGCTTGAAGATCGACCATCCCAGCGTCTCGCGCGCGCACGCCGAACTGCGCCAGCGCACCGGCACCTGGTGCCTGCAGGACCAGGGCAGCAAGAACGGCACCTTCGTGGACGGCGAGCGGCTGTGGGGGCTCGATGCACGCGCGCTCAAGGCCCAAGCCTGGCTGCGCTTCGGCGACGTGTACTGCGAGTTCGCTCTGATCGACGATTCCCAGGCCGCACTGGCCGAAGCCGCGCGCCGCGCGCGCCGCGCCGCGGCCACCGCGCACACCGCCCGCATCGACGGGGTGCGCAAGCTCGGCGAGCTGCTCAACGCCAGCCTGCGCGGCGTGCTGGAGCTGGCCCAGTGCCAGCGCGGGTTCGTACTGCTGGCGCAGGAGGACGGCGCCGGCTTCGTGGTGCGCGCCAGCCTGGCGATGGACGCCGCGCAGCTGGCCACGCGCGAGTTTTCCGGCAGCGTCGGTGCGGTGCGCCGGGCGCTGCGCACGCGCGGCAGCGTGGTGGTCAACGACATTCCCGGCGACGCCTGGCTGTCCGGGCGCGCATCGGTGGTGGCCTCCAACCTGAGCGCGCTGGTCTGCCTGCCGCTGCTGGATGGCGAAACCACGCTGGGCGCCATCTACGCCGACCGCAGCCACGTCGGCGCGCCGATCACCACCTTGGACCAGGAACTGCTGGAAGCCTTCGCCGAACGCGCGGCGTTGTGGATCGCAGCCCGGCGCACCAGCGACCTGCTGGCCTCGCACGCCGCCGGCGACGGCGCGCCCGCGCTGGACTGGAATGCGATCGTCGACGCCCACGGCGAGGCCGTCTCTTGAGCGCCGGCAGCGACGCCACCCAGACCGGCCTGCAGGTCCGCGCCGACTTCGCGCCCGGCACCGTGCTGGGCGGGCGCTATCGCGTGGACGCGATCCTGGGGATCGGCGGCATGGGCGTGGTCTACCGCGCGTGGGACCAGGCGCTGGGCGTGGCGGTGGCGCTGAAACTGCTGCGTCCGGAACTGGCCCACCGCGAGGACCTGCTCGAGCGCTTCCGCCAGGAACTGCTGCTGGCGCGCCAGGTGTCGAACCCGCACGTGGTGCGCATCCACGACCTCGCCCAGCACGACGGCCACTGGCTGATCAGCATGGACTACGTGGACGGCGAGCCGCTCGACCGCCGCATCGACCGCAGCGGCCCCATGCCGGTCGAGGACGCCATCGGCATCGCGCGCCAGGTGGCGCACGGCCTCGCCGCGGCCCATGCCAAGGGCGTGGTCCACCGCGACCTCAAGCCCGCCAACATCCTGCTCGACGCGCAGGGCAACGCCTACATCAGCGACTTCGGCGTGGCCCGGTCGCTGGCCAGCAGCGGGCTGAGCCAGGCGGGCCTGACCGGCATGGGCACGGTGGTGGGCACGCCGGACTACCTGTCGCCCGAGCAGGCGCGCGGCGAGGCGGTGGATGCGCGCAGCGACCTGTACGCGCTGGGGCTGATCCTGTACGAGATGCTGGCCGGCAAACTGCCGTTCGCCGGCGGCACGCTGGTGGAAACCATGGCGCAGCGGATGGTGCGCGCGCCTGAATCCATCGACACGGCGCGCCCCGGCCTGCCGCGCTGGCTGGCGCGGCTGGTGGACCGCCTGCTGCGCCCGCAGCCCGCGCACCGGCTGCAGAGCGCTGCGGAAGTGGTCACCGCCATCGACCGGCGCGAACTTGCCCGCGACCTGCGCCCGCGGCGCAGCGCCTGGATCGGCCTGGCGGCCGTGCTGGTGCTGGCCGCGGGCGCCGCGGGATTCTGGCAATGGCGGATGCAGTCGCCTGCGGTGCAGGCGCTGGCGGCGTCCGCGCCGCTGGACCGCCTGCTCGTGCTGCCGCTGGCCGGCAGCGGCGACGCCGCGCGCGATGCCGCGCTCGGCGCGCACCTGCACCTGGCGCTGGCCTCCACGCCCGGCTTCGCGATCGTGGACGAAGACCGCAGCCTGCACGCGCTGCGCCAGGTCGATCCCGCCGGCAACGGCACGCCGGACGCCGCCACCTTGCGCCGCGAAGCCGCGGCGCAGCGCATCGTGCAGCCGCGCCTGGTCCGGCAGGGCGCGCAGTGGCGGCTGGAGGCCGATGCCATCGGAGCCGATGGGCAGCAGGGCGGTGCCCTGGCCGGCCCGCCCGCTGCAGATCCGGCCGGGGCGCTGCGCGCGTGGCTCGCGGACCCGGCGGTGCGCCAGGCGCTGGGGCTGCCCGCCACGCCGGGCGCGCTGGCGTTGCCGGCGTCGACCGCGGCGCTGGATGCGTACGGCGCGGGCCTGCTCGCGCGGCGTGCGGGCAGGCTGGGCGAGGCGCTGCGCGATTTCGAGGCCGCTACCCAAGACGAGCCGGACTACGCCGCCGCATGGCTGGCGCGCTCGCGCGTCGCCCAGGACATGGGCGCGCAGGAGCAGGCCGCGGACGCGGCGATCCGCGGCCAGAACGCAGCCGCCGACGCGCCGCAGGCGCTGCGCGACCGGCTGGCGGCGCAGCGCGCCCTGCTGGAAGGCGATGCGCCCACCGCCGCCGCGCTGTGGCGCACCCGCCTGCAGGCCACCCCCGCCGACACGCTGGCCGAACTGGAACTGGCGCGCGCGCTGGCCGCAGGCGGCGATTTCGACGGCGCGCTGCAGGCCCTGCAGACCCTGACCCGGCGCGATGCCGGCGACCCGCGCGCGTGGTTCGAACTGGGCAAGCTGTCGATCCTGCGCGGCGACGCGCGGGTCGCGGTGGACGACTACCTCACCCGCGCGCTGGTCGGCTTCAAGCGTGGCCGCGACGCCTACGGCGAGGCCGAAACCGTCAACGCGCTGGGCGTGGGCTACGGCCGCCTGGGCCAGACCGACGACGCGGCGGAGCAGTACCGCAAGGCCATCCAGATGCGGCGCGAGCTGGGCAACCAGCGCGGCGTCGCCACCAGCCTGCGCAACCTGGCCAACACCCTGTCGCTCACCGGGGACTTCGCCGGCGCCGATGCCGCGCTGAAGGAGGCGCGCGTGCTGAACGTGGCGCTGGGCGACCAGGCGGGCCATGCGGCCGTGGACAACGAACTGGGGCTGCTGGCCGAGGAGCGCGGCGACTATCCCGCCGCCCTGGCCGCATTCCGCAGCGCGCTGCGCGCCTGGCAGCAGATCGGCGACGCGCACGGCTCGGCCGAAGCCCTCAACAACATCGGCTTCGCCCACTACCAGCTGGGCAACTACGGCGACGCGCAGGTGTACTGGCAGCAGGCGCGCGACGCCTACGCGCGGCTCGGCGACCAGACCGGCGAGGTGCGCACCCGCCAGAACCTGGGCCTGCTGGCCACCGCGCGCGGGCGCTGGGCCGATGCGCGCCAGGAACTGACCGGCTCGCTGCGCCAGTCCGCCAGCCGGCAGATGCCGGAGGAAGCGGCGGTGAGCCGCCGCAACCTGGCCGAACTCGACCTGCTCCAGGGCCGGCTGGGGTCCGCCCTGCAGCAGGCCGCGCAGGCCGAAGCCGCCTTCCGCCAGCGCGACGACGTGCGCGGCCGGACCGACGCGGCGCTGCTGCGTGCCGAAGCCTCCCTGGCCGCAGCCGCGCCGGACGCGGCCGGGCAGGTGCTCGAAACGTTGGAAGACGACCTGTCGCGCGCGTCGCTGGAGCAGCAGGCGATCGCCAGCCTGCTGCGCAGCCGCGTGGCGGCCGCCAGGGGCGAACGCCGCAACGCGGCGCGTGCGCTGCGCGAGGCGCGCGATGCCGCGCGGCGCTCGGGCGTGCGCGAACTGCAGCTGCGCATCGCCCTGGAAGAAGCGCTAGACAACGCCTCGCGGATCGCGGCGCTGGATGCGCCCACCGCGGCGCTGGGCCATGCGTCGCTGCGGCTGGCCTGGCTGCGCGAGCGCATGCGCACCGCGCTGCAGCAGGGCGACGCGCCTGCCGCCATGGCGGCCTACCGCGAGGCGGGGGCTTTGCTGCGCGGCAGCGAGGCGCCGCACATGCCGGTGGTGCACGCGCTCGGCGCGCAAGCGCGTCGGCTGGCCGGCGATGCCGCGGGTGCCGACGCGGCCCAGGCCCGCGCCGACCAGGCGCACGCGGCGATCCGCGATGCGCTGCCCGAGTCCCTGCGCAGCGGCTTCGACACCGCGCGCGTGGTCGGCGCGCCGGTTTCCGGCCAGGCCCCGGCGCCATGAGCGAACCCGACGCCGACGCCGCGCCTTCGCTGCAGCAGCTGGAGGCCCGGTACATGCGCCTGCTGGAGCGGCTGGAGGCCAACGAACGCGAGTTCCGCCGCCTGGGACGGGCGGTGTGGAACGTGCAGGAAGACGAACGCCGGCGCCTGGCGCGCGAACTGCACGACGGCCTGGGCCAGAACCTCACTGCGCTGGCCAACCGCCTCGTGCGCCTGCGTGATGCGCTGGAGGGCGACGCCGCCGCGCTGCGCCAGCAGGCCGACGAGGCCATCGCGCTGTGCCGCGGCTCGCTGGAAGACACCCGCCAGCTGTCGCGCCTGCTGCGTCCGCCGATCCTGGACGACCTGGGCCTGGAGGCCGCCTTGCACTGGCTTGCGCGCAGCGTCCACGACAGCGGAAGCATGGCGGTCGTCACCGAGTTCGAGCCGCTGCCCGCGCTGGAAGGCGAGGTCCAGACCCTGCTGTTCCGCGTGGCCCAGGAGGCGCTGACCAACGCCGCGCGCCACGCCAGCGCGCAAAGCGTGCTGCTGCGCGTGGCGCAGCGCGACGGCGCGGTGCACCTGCAGGCGATCGACGACGGCGTGGGCTGCGACGTGGACCGCGCGCTGCGTGCGGGCGGCACCGGGCTGGGCGGCATGCGCGAGCGCCTGCGCCTGTACGGTGGCTGGCTGGAGATGCGCTCCGCCCCCGGCCAGGGCACGCGGCTGCGCGCGGTGGTGCCGCTGCGCGCGGACGCCGCGCCGGCTTGACGATCCGCTTGCGCCGGGCGCACCGTGTCCCGGCACAAGGGGGAATGCATGCGAGTCCTGGTCGCCGACGACCACACGATGGTCCGCGAGAGCCTGGTGTCGGTACTGCAGGCGCAGGACGACGTGGAGGTGGTCGCGCAGGCGTCCGATGGCATGGAGGCGGTGGAGAAGGCCTGCGTCACGCATCCGGACGTGGTCGTGGCCGACCTGTCCATGCCGCGCCTGTCCGGGCTGGAAGTGGTGCGACGCCTGCGCGAGGCCCTGCCCGCCGTGCGCGTGCTGGTGCTGACCATGCACCAGGAAGACGAATACGTGCTGCAGGCGGTACGCGCCGGCGCCGCCGGTTACCTGGTCAAGGACAGCGCCGCGGCCGAACTGGTCGATGCGGTGCGCAGCCTGCATGCCGGGCGCGATTACTTCGGCCCACAAGCCTCGCGCGCACTGGCGCAGCAGGTGCAGAACCCGGATCGCGGCGGCGCCGATCCCTACGGCCAGCTCACCGCGCGCGAGCGCGAGGTGTTCCACCTGATCGCCGAGGGCCTCACCACCAAGGAAGTGGCGCGCAAGCTCGACATCAGCGTCAAGACCGCCGAGAACCACCGCGGCCGCGTGCTCGACAAGCTCGATGTGCGCAATACCGCCGAGCTGGTGCGCTACGCGCTGCGCAAGGGCCTGCTGGATTGACCTGGTGTGTGTTGCGTCGGCGCGGCTCGTGCCTGTCCTCGCTCTCTCCCACCGGGAGAGGGACCGAGGCAGAGGGGTCAACGGAGCCTCGCCCCTTCGCCTTCCGTGGGACAGTCGTGACGCCATGACGCCATGACGCCATGACGCTTCCCGCCCCGCGCTCCGCTATCCGTGCGCAGCGCAAGACCGATGCACTACGCGCCATGAGCGCGCCCCGCGTGCTCGTCCTCCACGGCCTGTGGATGCACGCGCCGGCCATGCGCTGGTTCGCCACGCGGCTGCGCGCGCGCGGCTTCGACGCGCAGGCGCTGGGCTACTACAGCCTGGTGCAGGGCACGGAGGCGGGCGTGGCCCGCATCGTCGCGGCGCTGCGGCCAGGCACCGCGATCGTGGCCCACAGCCTGGGGGGACTGCTGGCGATCCGCGCCGCGCAGGCGTACGGCGTGCAGCACATGGGCCGCATCGTGTGCCTGGGCACGCCGCTGGCCGGCAGCGCCGCGGCCGGCAGCGTGATGACCCGCGTGCCGGCCGGCCGCCGGCTGCTGCAGGGCCACGGCGAACTGCTGTGCAGCGGCTGCGGCGCGATTCCCGAAGGCCTGCAGGTGGGCAATATCGCCGGTTGCGTACCGCGCGGGCTGGGCGGGCTGGTGGGCCGCTTCCGGGACACCCACGACGGCACCGTGCGCGTGGCCGAAACCCGCATGCCCGGACTGGCGGACCACGTGGTGGTGCGCGCCAGCCACAGCGGGCTGATCTTTTCCGATGCCGCCGTGCGCCAGGCGTCGGCGTTCCTGGAAACGGGACGTTTCGTGCACGCGCAGGTGGACGGGGCGGGGGAATCCTGAGGGTCGAAAGAAGGTTGTGTCGCCAGGTCCGTAGCCGGGCTCACCACCTTCTGCGTGACCAGGCCCACCCCGGCGGCACCCGGTGAAAATCAGGTGACCGTACCGCATCGGTCTCCAACGCAGCGGCCCGGAACGCCGGGGAGCAGAGTTCCTTAACCGCATGCGTGCCCAAGCCCGCCCCGGCGGCACGGATGCTCCAGCAGCGGCAGGTGATTCGCGGCGGCCTATAATCCGCGCCTTCGCCGGCGGCAGCGCCGGCAGGCTCCACGACAGAGGCTTATGGGACGCGGTCCATCCATCGAGGCGCGCAAGAACGCCGTCGACGCCCAGCGCGGCAAGATCTTCACCAAGATCATCCGGGAAATCTCGGTGGCGGCGCGCGCCGGCGGCGGCGACCCGGCCGGCAACCCGCGCCTGCGCAGCGCCATGGACAAGGGCCTGTCGGTCAACATGTCCAAGGACGTGATCGAGCGCGCCATCAAGAAGGCCACCGGCGAGCTGGAAGGCGTCGAATACGAGGAAATCCGCTACGAAGGGTACGCCCCCGGCGGCGTGGCGGTGATCGTGGACTGCCTCACCGACAACCGCGTGCGTACCGTGGCCGACGTGCGCCACGCCTTCGGCAAGTTCGGCGGCAACCTGGGCACGGAAGGCTCGGTCGCCTTCATGTTCAAGCGCATCGGCGTGCTGTCGTACGCCGCGGGCGCGGACGAGGACCAGGTGACCGAAGCGGCGATCGAGGCCGGCGCCGACGACGTGGTGGTGTACCCGGAGGACGGTGCGATCGATGTCGTCACCGCACCGGAGGCGTTCGACGACGTCAAGGCCGCGATGCTGGCGGCGGGGCTGGCGCCGGACATCGCCGAGGTCACCTACCGCGCCGACAACGACATCGCCGTGGACGGCGACACCGCCCAGCAGGTGGCGAAGCTGCTGCGCTGGCTTGAAGACATGGACGACGTGCAGAACGTCTACAGCAACGCGCAGCTGCCCGAAGGGGCGTATGCGTAGGCGACCGGCACGGGGTCGCGCGCAATCGTCCCCGGCAACGTCGCCCACCGCCCGCCCGTCCCGCTGATCTGCGCACGCGAAACGCGAAGTGGCTTCCCTCCCACAGCCGCCGCCGTCCGGTCCCCGCTCCGCGCAGGCCGGCTCCCGCGTCGTGCGCATCCTGGGCATCGATCCCGGCTCGCAGCGCACCGGGGTGGGCATCATCGACGTGGATGCCGCCGGCAAGGCGACCCACGTGTTCCATGCGCCGCTGGTGCTGCTGGGCGCGCAGTCGTTTCCGCTGCGCCTGGGCAAGCTGCTGGAGGGCCTGTGGGCCCTGATCGAGGAACACGCGCCGGATGAGGTCGCGGTGGAGCAGGTGTTCCTGTCCAACAACGCGATGAGCGCGCTCAAGCTGGGCCAGGCGCGCGGTGCGGCGATCGCCGCCTGCGTGGCGCGGCAGCTGCAGGTCAGCGAGTACGCGGCGCGCGAGGTGAAGCTGGCGGTGGTCGGTACCGGCGGTGCCGACAAGCAGCAGGTGCAGCACATGGTCGCGCTGATGCTGGGGCTCACCGGCAAGCTGCAGGCCGACGCGGCCGACGCGCTGGCGGTGGCGATCACCCACGCGCACGTGCGCGCCAGCGCGCTGCGCATGCGCGTGGACGTGCGACAGGCGTGGAGCCGCAAGTGAACACTCGCACCCCGACGCTGCCGCTCTTCGCCCCTTTGCAAAAGGGGGGCAGGGGGGATTCGCGCGCGCAGCGCGCAGCCGCGACCGCAAATCCCCCTCAGTCCCCCTTCTCCGAAGGGGGAAGCTCAAGCGGAGCGCTCCCATGATCGGCACCCTCAAAGGCATCCTCACCCACAAGCAGCCGCCGTGGCTGGTGGTGGACGTGCACGGCGTCGGCTACGAGCTGGAAGCGCCGATGAGCACCTTCTACGACCTGCCCGAGGTCGGCCGCGAGGTGCTGCTGCACACCCACTACGCGCAGCGCGAGGACAGCGTGGCGCTGTACGGCTTTCTGACCCTGGCCGAACGCCGGCTGTTCCGCGACGTGCAGAAGGTGTCCGGCATCGGCGCCAAAATCGCGCTGGCGGTGCTGTCGGGCGTGAGCGTGCATGCCTTCGCGCAGCTGGTGCAGGCCGGCGACGTGACCGCGCTGACCCGCATCCCCGGCATCGGCAAGAAAACCGCCGAGCGCATGGTGGTGGAGCTGCGCGACCGCGCCGCCGACCTGGGCGGCGCATCGCCGGTCGCAGGCACGGGCGCCGTGGCCAACGATCCGCTGTCGGAAGCCACCATCGCCCTGCAGCAGCTGGGCTACAAGCCGGCGGAGGCGCAGCGCATGGCTAAGGCCGCGTTCGTCGAGGGCGAGCCTCCCGAAACCATCATCCGCAAGGCGCTACAGTCCGCGTTGCGCTGAGCGCACCCGGGCAGGAACTTCCGCACATGGCAGACCCGCAATCGGCTTCCCACCCCAACGGCCACGGCAACGTCGCGTTGCCTGCGCTGGTCGCAGGCGCGGTGGGCGTGGTGTTCGGCGACATCGGCACCAGCCCGCTGTACACCATCAAGGAGATGTTCCACCCGCACTTCGGGCTTACGCCCGACGCGCCGACGGTAAAGGGGCTGCTGTCGCTGGGCTTCTGGTCGCTGATCCTGGTGGTCACGCTGAAGTACGTGATCGTGATCATGCGCGCCGACAACGACGGCGAGGGCGGGATCATGGCGTTGACGGCGCTGGCCCAGCGCAGCCTCAAGCAGGGCTCGCGCCTGAGCTACACGGTGGGCATCCTGGGCATCTTCGGCGCGGCGCTGTTCTTCGGCGACGGCATGATCACGCCGCCGATCACCGTGCTGGGTGCGGTGGAGGGCTTGGAGGTGGTTTCGCCGCTGTTCAAGCAATGGGTGGTGCCGATCAGCCTGGTGATGCTGACCGCGCTGTTCGCGTTCCAGCGCTTCGGCACCGCCAAGGTGGGCCGCGCCTTCGGCCCGATCATGATCGCGTGGTTCGTGGTCATCGCCGGGTTCGGGTTGCTCAACATCCTGCAGAACCCCATCGTGCTGCGCGCGCTGAACCCGTACTGGGCGTGGCACTTCTTCGCCACGCACGACTGGCACGCGGTGCTGATCCTGGGCGCGGTGGTGCTCACCGTGACCGGCGGCGAGGCGCTCTACGCGGACATGGGCCACTTCGGCAAGCGGCCGATCCGCTGGGGCTGGTTCGGCTTCGTGCTGCCGGCGCTGGTGCTGAACTACTACGGCCAGGGCGCGGTGCTGCTGCGCGATCCGTCGGCGGTGGCCAATCCGTTCTACATGTCGATTCCCGGCTGGGCGCAGGTGCCGATGCTGGTGCTGGCCACCACCGCGGCCATGGTCGCCTCGCAGGCGGTGATCACCGGCGCGTTCTCGGTGACGCGCCAGGCGATCCAGCTGGGCTACCTGCCGCGGCTGCAGATCAAGTACACCTCGCGCGACACCATCGGCCAGATCTACGTGCCGTCGATCAACTGGATGCTGTTCGGCGCGGTGGTGGTGCTGGTGTTCTCGTTCCGCAGCTCGGGCGCGCTGGCCACGGCGTACGGGCTGTCGGTCACCGGCACCATGCTGATCGACACGCTGCTGCTGGCGATCGTGGCGTACACGCGCTGGCCGGATACCCGCAAGTGGGTGCTGCCGCTGTGCGCGCTGTTCCTGCTGATCGACCTGGCGTTCCTGTTCGCCAACGGGGCCAAGCTGCTGTCGGGCATCGGCGCGTGGGTGCCGCTGTTCATCGGCATCACCGCGTTCACCATGATGCGCACCTGGCGGCGCGGCCGCGAACTGCTGCACGCCGAAGTGCGCAAGGAAGGCATCCAGCTGGACAGCTTCCTGCCCGGGCTGATGCTGGCGCCGCCCGCGCGCGTCCCGGGCACGGCGGTGTTCATGACCGCCGATACCGGCGTGGTGCCGCATGCGTTGCTGCACAACCTCAAGCACAACAAGGTGCTCCACGAGCGCAACGTGTTCCTGACCGTGGAAACCCTCAACGTCCCGTACGCGCCGCCCGACAAGCGCCTGAAGATGACCAGCATCGGCGAGGAATTCCACCGCGTGATCGTGCGCTACGGCTTCATGGAAACGCCCGACGTGCCGCTGGCCCTGATGCGCAGCTGCGACAAGGGCGGCATGGTCTTCGACCCCATGGACACCACGTACTTCGCCAGCCGCGAGACCATCGTGGCCGGCGCGCACCGCGGCATGCCGGTGTGGCGCGACAAGCTGTTCGCGCTGATGCACCGCAACGCCGCGCCGGCCACGGGGTTCTTCCGGATCCCCGGCAACCGCCTGGTGGAGCTGGGCGCGCAGGTGGAGATCTGACGGCATCGTGCGCGGCGCGCCTCCCGGCGCGCACGAGCTTGCGGTTCGGGTGCACCCGCGCCAGGCACGTTGATCGGTGCGATCCGGGCCCCATCTTGGGGCGATGATCCCCTACTCGCTGCTCGACCTGGCGCCGGTCTGCGAAGGCAGCACGCCGGCGCAGGCCTTCGCCCACATGGCCGACCTGGCGCGGCATGCCGAGGCGCTGGGCTACCACCGCTACTGGCTGGCCGAACACCACAACATGCCCGGAATCGCCAGCGCGGCCACGTCGGTGCTGGTCGGGCACGTGGCCGGTGCCACGCAGCGCATCCGCGTGGGCTCGGGCGGGGTGATGCTGCCCAACCACGCGCCGCTGCAGGTCGCCGAGCAGTTCGGCACGCTGGCCAGCCTGTATCCGGGTCGCATCGACCTGGGCCTGGGCCGTGCGCCGGGTACGGACCAGGCCACCACGCGTGCGCTGCGCCGCTACTACGAATCGGCGGATGCGTTCCCGCAGGACGTGATGGAACTGCTGCGCTATTTCGAACCCGCCCAGCCCGGCCAGCCGGTGCAGGCGGTGCCGGGCGCGGGCCTCGACGTCCCGGTGTGGATCCTGGGCTCCAGCCTGTTCGGCGCGCAATTGGCCGCGGCGCTGGGCCTGCCGTACGCGTTCGCATCGCACTTCGCGCCGGCGGCGATGGAGGAGGCGATCGCGCTGTATCGCCGCACGTTCAAGCCCTCCGCGCGACTGCCGGCGCCCTACGTGATGCTGGCGCTGAATGTGGTGGGTGCGGACACCGATGCGCAGGCGCGGCGTCTGTTCACCACCCAGCAGCAGGCGTTCGTGCGGCTGCGCCGCGGCATGCCGGGCCTGGTGCCACCGCCGGTGGACGACATCGAAGCCTTCTGGGCGCCGCACGAGAAGGCGACGGTGGAACAGGCGCTGGCGTGCGCGGTGGTCGGGTCGCCCGACACGCTGGCCCGCGGCATCGCGGCCTTCGCGCAGCGCCACCGGCCCGACGAGCTGATGCTCACCGCCAACATCTTCGACCACCGGGCGCGGCTGGATTCGTTCGCCCTCGCGGCGGAGGCCTGCAGGGCGCTGTAGCGCGAGGATCGGCGGCTCCGGCGTCACGGCACGCGCATTGCGGGGATAATGCGGCGATGACCGAAGAGCGCATCATCGCCGCCGGCGCCACCCGCGAGGACGCGGCCATCGAGGCCAGCATCCGCCCGAAGCGCCTGGACGAGTACCTGGGCCAGCGCCCGGTGCGCGAACAGCTGGCGATCTACATCGAAGCCGCCAGGGGCCGCGGCGAAGCGCTGGACCACGTGCTCATCTTCGGCCCGCCCGGGCTGGGCAAGACCACGCTGAGCCACGTCATCGCCAACGAGCTGGGCGTCAACCTGCGGGTGACCTCCGGCCCGGTGATCGAGAAGGCCGGCGACCTGGCCGCGCTGCTGACCAACCTGCAGCCGCACGACGTGCTGTTCGTGGACGAGATCCATCGCCTGTCGCCGGTGGTGGAGGAGGTGCTGTACCCGGCGATGGAAGACTTCCAGATCGACATCATGATCGGCGAGGGCCCGGCCGCGCGCTCGATCAAGCTGGACCTGCCGCCGTTCACGCTGATCGGCGCCACCACGCGCGCCGGCCTGCTCACCGCGCCGCTGCGCGACCGGTTCGGCATCGTGCAGCGCCTGGAGTTCTATTCCACCGAGGAGCTGACCCGCATCGTGCGGCGTTCGGCGTCGATCCTGGGCATCGACTGCGACGCACAGGGCGCCGACGAGATCGCACGCCGTTCGCGCGGCACGCCGCGCATCGCCAACCGCCTGTTGCGGCGTGCGCGCGACTACGCGCAGGTGCGCGCCGGCGGGCACATCGACCGCGACGTGGCCGCCGCCGCGATGCAGATGCTCAAGGTGGATCCGGAGGGCTTCGACGACCTCGACCGGCGCCTGCTCCAGCTCATCATCGAGAACTTCGAGGGCGGCCCGGTGGGCGTGGAATCGCTCGCCGCGGCGCTGAGCGAGGAACGCGGCACGCTGGAAGACGTGATCGAGCCGTACCTGATCCAGCAGGGCTACCTGGTGCGCACCGCGCGCGGGCGCATGGCTTCGGCCAAGGCGTACCGGCACCTGGGCCTGAAGCCGCGGCGCGAGGCGGCGGATCTGTTCGTCGAACAGGCGGAAGCCGGGAGCGGGGAATAGCCGATGCAACGAAACCCGCGATCCGCCGCGAGCGGAAAGGTTGCGCAGTGCGCGGGCTCGGCGGCTGGGCCCGGCGTCTGCGTTCGCCGTTCGATGCTGCCTGCAAGCGCCTTTTCTTAACGCATGTTCAGCCACCCTGTCCGCGTTTACTGGGAAGATACCGACGCCGGTGGCGTGGTCTACCACGCGCAGTACCTGGCATTCCTGGAGCGCGCGCGCACCGAGTGGATGCGCGCGCGCGGACACGGGCAGGAGCCGCTGCGGCGCCATGGCGTGGTGTTCGCGGTGCGCGCGATGCAGGTTGATTTCCGCCTGCCGGCGCGCCTGGACGATGCGCTGGAAGTCGGCGTGGCGCTGGCGCAGTGCCGCAGGGCGAGCCTGGTGATCGACCAGTGGATCGAACGCGACGGAACGCGCCTGCTGGATGCGCAGGTGCGCGTGGCGGCGCTGGATCCGGATTCGTTCAAACCCCGTGCGATCCCCGGCGCGTTGTACGAAATGCTGAAATCCCTCGAAACCGAAACGAAAGCGGAGTAAACCCGGATGACGCCAATGCCGATGCTGCTGCAGGCCACGGTGGAAGCCCTGCCCGAAGACCCCGCCGCGGCTGCCGATACCGCGGTGCAGGCCACCGATGCGGCCGCCGCGGCCGCCGCGCACGGCGGCATCAACTACCTCGACCTGATGATCGCGGCCAGCTGGCCGGTCAAGATCATCGTGCTGTTGCTGCTGGCCGGTTCGGTGGTGAGCTGGGTGATCATCTTCCGCAAGGCGCGCATCTACAACGCCGCCGATCGGCACACGGACGAGTTCGAGGACCGCTTCTGGTCCGGCGCCGAGCTGTCCAAGCTGTACGCCGGCGCGACCGACCGCAACCGCGTCGTCAGCGGCCTGGAGGCGATCTTCGAAGCCGGCTTCCGCGAGTTCAACCGCCTGCGCGAACGCCGCCGGCTGGATCCGCGCGCGCAGCTCGAAGGCGCGCAGCGCGCCATGCGCGCGACCTACGTGCGCGAGATCGGACTGCTCGAACGCAACCTGGAACTGCTCGCCAACATCGGCTCCACCGCGCCATACGTGGGCCTGGTGGGCACGGTGTTCGGGATCATGGTGACCATGCACGACATGGTGAACAGCGGCGAGCAGGCGGGCATCGCCGCGGTCGCGCCGGGCATCTCGGAAGCGCTGTTCGCCACCGCCATCGGCCTGTTCGTGGCGATTCCCGCGGTGTGGGCCTACAACCGTTTCAGCACGCGCGTGGAGCGCCTGGCCGGGCGCTACGAGTCGTTCTCGGAGGAGTTCAGCTCGATCCTGCAGCGGCAGGTGCATGTCGATGAGTAGCGCGGGTCCCCGGTCCCGGAGTTGCACGCCATGACCGCCGTCTTCCACGCGCACCGCAAGCGCCGCAAGCTCAAGGCGGACATCAACGTGGTGCCGTACATCGACGTGATGCTGGTGCTGCTGGTGATCTTCATGGTCACCGCGCCGCTGCTCACGCTGAGCGTGGACGTGAAGCTGCCGTCCGCCAACGCGCTGGCCACCGAGAACAGCGAGAAGCCCTTCGTGGTCGTCGCGTACGAGGACGGCCGGTACGGCCTGATGCTGCCGGACGAGAGCGCGCCGGCAGTCATGGACGAGGACGAACTGAAGACCCGCGTTGGGGCCTACGCCAGCGAGCAGGGCGGCGGATTCCGGATCATGGTCGCCGCCGACGCGGACGTGCCGTACCAGCGCGTGATCGACGCGATGAACGCGCTGAAGGCCGCCAACGTGAAGAACGTGGGCCTGCTCACCAACGCCGGCGGCAATGGCGGCTGAAGCGGCCCTGCGCTGGCGCGACGATGGCGACGGGTTCGCCCGCGCGATCGTGCTGGCCGTGGGCCTGCACGTGCTGCTGGCGCTGCTCTTCTGGGCGCTTTCGATCCTGGACCTGTCGCGCGAAACGCCCGCCGCCGCAGGCCAGCCGGTGATCAACGCGGACCTCAACGTGTCCGATGCCGAAGCCGCGGCGGCGCGCGAGGCGCTGGAGTTCACGCCCGAACCGGTCCCCGAGCCGGAACCGGTGCCCGAGCCGGTGGAGGACGACACCGTGCCCCCGCCGCAGCCGATCCCGGAACCGGTTCCCGACGAGGCCCTGGTGGAGCGCCAGGCCGACGCGCAGGAGCGCGTGCCGGTGCCCGACGAAGTGCAGCAGGAGGAGGTGCGCGACGACGCGATCTCCGACATCACCCGCGAGCGCGAGCAGGAAGAGAAGCGCCGCCAGGAGCAGATCGACCTGACCGAGCGCGAGCGCCAGCGCGAAGCCGAACAGCGCCAGCGCCTGGCCGCGCAGGCCGAAGCCGAGAAGAAGCGGCTGGACCGCGAGAAGCGGCTGGCGGCGATCCGCGCCGAACGCGCCAGGCTGCAGCGGCAGACCGAGATGTCCGAACAGCGGCTGCGGCAGCTGGCGGATGCGCAGGCATCGCGGGCATCCAGCGCCGCCGAGGCCGCCGCGCGCGCGGATGCCGCGGCCAGCGGCAGCCCGCCTGCCGGCAACAACGGCGCGGCCGCCGACAACGGGTTGCGCGCGCGTTACGCCGCAGCGATCCAGGCCGCGGTGGTCAGCAAGTGGACGCGTCCGGACAACCTGGCGCCCTTGCCCTGCCGCATGACCATCCGGCAGCTGCCCGGCGGCGAGGTCATGAGCGTGGACATCAGCCCGAGCTGCCCCTACGACGAGGCGGGCAAGCGGTCCGTGGAGGCCGCCGTGCTCAAGGCGCAGCCCTTGCCG
Source organism: uncultured Pseudoxanthomonas sp. (assembly GCA_964425695.1). Taxonomy (GTDB): domain Bacteria; phylum Pseudomonadota; class Gammaproteobacteria; order Xanthomonadales; family Xanthomonadaceae; genus JAKPBU01. The sequence continues at coordinate 34,846 of CAYRNF010000015.1, read as the reverse complement.
TATGCCGGATTCGAATCCGTCTTCGAGCGCACCCTGAATTTCACCTTCCGCCCCTCGAATTGAGGGTTCACGCCCCGCAAACCGGGCTGTGTTCATCTTTCAGACCGGTTTAACGGCCAAGCTTTAACAATTCGCGCCTCCCCCACGGCCGTTTCCCCCGAGGAACCTGATGACCCGACTCACGCGCTGGCTGACCGCGTTCGCCCTGATCCTGCTGCCCCTGTCCGCACTGGCGCAGGAGCAAGGGCTGGAAATCGACATCGTCGGCGGCAATGCCTCGGCCACTCCCATCGCCGTGGTGCCCTTCGGCGGCAGCGCGGGCGAAACCGACGTCGCCGCGGTGATCCGTGCCGACCTGGACCGCTCCGGCCAGTTCCGCAGCCTGCCCGAGCAGAACATCGTGGAGCGCCCGACCCGCGGCAGCGAGGTCCAGTACCCGACGTGGCGCGCGCTCAATCAGGACTACCTGCTGGTGGGCCGCGTGGTGGACGGCGGCGGCGGCAACCTGCGCACCGAGTACGAACTGTTCGACGTGGCCAAGCAGGAGCGCCTGCTCGGCTTCGCGCTGACCGCGCGCAGCAGCGCGATGCGCGACGTGGCGCACCAGATCGCCGACGCGGTGTACGAGAAGATCACCGGCGTCCGTGGCGCGTTCTGGACGCGGGTGGCCTACGTCACCGCCAGCGGCGTGGGCAAGGGCGCGCGCTACGCGCTGATGGTGGCCGACGCCGACGGCTGGAACCCGCAGACGGTGGTGCGCTCCAACGAGCCACTGCTGTCGCCCGCGTGGAGCCCGGACGGCCGCAAGCTGGCCTATGTCAGCTTCGAGCGCGGCAATTCGTCGATCTTCATCCAGGACATCTCCACCGGCGCGCGCGAACTGGTCGCCAGCTACAAGGGCATCAACGGCGCGCCGTCGTTCTCGCCGGATGGCAGCCGCCTGGCGCTGACCCTGTCGCGCAGCGGCAACCCGGAGATCTACGTGATGAACCTGGGGAGCAAGGCGCTGACCCAGGTGACCAACCAGATGGGCATCGACACCGAGCCCACCTGGAGCGCGGACGGCGGCACCCTCTACTTCACCTCCGACCGCGGCGGCCGGCCGCAGATCTACTCGGCTTCGGCCGGCGGCGGCGGTGCCACGCGCGTGACCTTCCAGGGCAGCTACAACGCCACGCCCACGGTGTCCTACGACGGCAAGAAGATCGCGGTGGCGCAGGGCAGCGGCAACACCTACCGCATCGCCATGCTCGACCGCAGCCTGGGGTCGCCGCGCTGGAGCACGCTGTCGCCCGGTTCGCTGGACGAATCCCCGAGCTTCGCGCCCAACGCCAGCATGCTGATGTACGCCGCGCGCGAGGGCGGGCGCGGCGTGCTGTATTCGGTCTCGGCCGATGCACGGGTGCGCCAGCGCCTGGTGCTGGCCAACGGCGACGTGCGCGAGCCGGCCTGGGGGCCGTACCGCGCTCGCCCGAACTGACCTGAACTGTTAACGTTTTCAGCCCTCCCACGCAGTCCCACCGAGTCAACGACGAGGAACTCGCCATGAACACCACCTCCCGCGTGCTGATCGCCGCCCTGCTGTGCACCGCCGCGATCGGTTGCTCCAAGAAGGTCAAGGAAGTGCCGCCCACCGATACCGGCACCACCCCGGGGACCGTCACCGACACCGCGCCGCCGGTGGCGGGCGCGTACGGCCCGTCCGACCTGGACACGGATGCGTGCCTGCGCCAGCGGGTGGTGTACTTCGACCTGGACCAGGACGCGCTGCGTCCCGAGTTCCAGGCCGCCATGGCCTGCCATGCCAAGTACCTGCGCGACCGTCCGTCCTCTCGCATGACCCTGGAAGGCAACGCCGACGAACGCGGCAGCCGCGAGTACAACCTGGGCCTGGGCGAGCGCCGCGGCAACGCCGTGTCCTCCGCGCTGCAGGCCAACGGCGGCTCGGCCGGCCAGATCACCGTGGTCAGCTACGGCGAAGAGCGCCCGACCTGCACCAGCTCCGGCGAAGACTGCTGGGCGAAGAACCGCCGCGTCGAGATCGTCTACACGGCCAAGTAACGCATCGCGACGCCAGCGGCGCGCGTCGCACAAGCGATGCGCGCGAACCGATCGCGGCGAACCGCGGTCAGAGCTCGGCGGCGGCTGCCCTACAGGCGCCGCCGCCGTTTTCTTTTGCCGACAACACGGTGCATCCATGAACGAGCGCAGCTTCCGCCCCTCCCGCATCGCCCTGGCGCTGGCCCTGGCCGCGTCGGTCCATGGCGCGCCGGCGTTCGCGCAGCGCGCAAGCCTGGCCGACCGCGTGGCGGCCCTGGAACAGCGCGCCGCCGGCAACCAGGGCAATGTGGACCTGCTCAACCAGGTCAATGCCCTGAAGACCGAGGTCTCGCAGCTGCGCGCGCAGATCGAGGAACTGCAGCAGCAGGCCGCGCAGGCGCAATCCACCGCGCGCGCGCAGTACCTGGACCTGGATGGTCGGCTCAACCGGCTCGAGGGCGCGCCGCCCGCCGCGCCGCAGCCGAACGCAGGGGCCGCAACGGCCCCGCCCGCCGCCGCGATGCCCGCCAGCGCCCCGGACGCGAACGCCGCCGCGCCGGCTGCCGACGAGCGCGCGTCCTACCAGGCCGCCTTCGACACGCTCAAATCGGGCCAGTACGACGCGTCGGCCCGCGCCTTCACCCAGTTCCTGCAGCAGTACCCGGAGGGCCCCTATGCGCCGAACGCGCGCTACTGGCTGGGCGAGAGCTATTACGTCACCCAGAACTTCGAGCTCGCCCTGCAGCAGTTCCAGGCGCTCTACCAGCGCTACCCCAACCACGACAAGGCGGCGGGTGCGCTGCTGAAGATCGGGCTGTCGCAGTACGGGCTCAAGCGCATGGGCGAGGCGCGCGCGACGCTGTCCGAAGTGGCGAGCCGGTACCCCGGCAGCGATGCCGCCCGCACCGCAGAGGATCGTCTGCGGGTCATCGACCTGGCGGGGCGCTGACGCCGCCCGCCGGAACAAGGCGCTGTGTCCCGGGAACCGGGACGGCGGGCAAGCGTCGTGTTCCCCTCTTGGCAGGCCGCTCGTGGGCACGGCCCAAAGGGGAACGGCACCGCCGCCCGGCCCGCGGCTTCCCGGGGCTGGATGGGATCCAATGCGCGCGGATGAAGCGCATCCACGCGCGCGGAGCGGCGCCGGATGCAGGCGGCCCGGCGCCGGGGCCGCTCCCGCGAAGTTCTAGAATGTCCGCATGACCACATCTGCCGCGCAGGCCGCGGGCGCCGACGCCGACGCGCCTTCCGACCGCCTGCGCATCACCGAGATCTTCCTGTCGCTGCAGGGCGAGGCGCGCGATGCCGGCTGGCCGACCGTGTTCGTGCGCCTGACCGGATGTCCGCTGCGCTGCCAGTACTGCGACACCGCGTACGCCTTCCACGGCGGGCAGTGGCGCGGAATCGACGACATCGTGGCCGAAGTCGCCGCCCACGGCGTGCGCCACGTCTGCGTGACCGGGGGCGAGCCGCTGGCGCAGAAGCGCTGCTTGGCGCTGCTGGCGCGGCTTTGCGATGCGGGTCATTCGGTGTCGCTGGAAACCTCCGGCGCCATCGACGTGGCCGACGTGGACATCCGGGTGTCGCGGGTGGTGGACATCAAGACGCCCGGCTCGGGCGAGGTTGCACGCAACCGCTGGGAGAACCTGGCGCTGCTGAACGCGCGCGACCAGGTGAAGTTCGTGATCTGCAGCCGCGCGGATTTCGAATGGGCGCGCGACGTGGTCGCCGAGCACGCGCTGCAGCAGCGCTGCGACGTGCTGTTTTCGCCCAGCCACGCGCAGGTGTCGCCGCGCGAGCTGGCCGACTGGATCGTCCAGGAGAAACTGCCGGTGCGGTTCCAGATGCAGCTGCACAAGCAGCTGTGGGGCGAGGAGCCGGGCCGGTGAACGCCGCGACGCACGGCAGGCCCGCCGTGGTGCTGCTGTCGGGCGGGATGGACTCGGCGGTGGTGCTGGCGATCGCGCGCGAACAGGGCTTCGCGCCACATGCGCTGAGCGTGCGCTACGGGCAGCGCCACACGTCCGAGCTGGATGCCGCGGCGGACGTCGCGCGGGCGCTCGGCGCCGTGGCGCACAAAGTGGTGCACGTGGACCTGCGCGCGCTGGGCGGCTCGGCGCTGACCGACGACGCGATCGACGTGCCCACCGACGCGGACGGCCACGTGATCGGGCAGGGCATCCCGTCCACCTACGTGCCGGCGCGCAACACGATCATGCTGTCGGTCGCGCTGGGCTGGGCGGAGGTGCTCGGCGCCACCGACATCTTCTGCGGCGTCAATGCGGTGGACTACTCCGGTTACCCGGACTGCCGGCCGGAATTCGTCGCTGCGTTCGAGCGGCTGGCGAACCTGGCCACGCGCTCCGGGGTGGAGGGCGGCGCCATCCGCATCCATGCGCCGCTGATGGCGCTGTCCAAGGGCGACATCGTGCAGCGGGGCAACGCGCTGGGCGTGGACTTCGCGCGGACGGTGTCCTGCTACCAGGCGGACGCGGCGGGCCGCGCCTGCGGCCATTGCGACGCCTGCGTGCTGCGCGCGGAAGGCTTCGCTGCCGCCGGCGTGCCGGATGTGACGCGCTACAAGTGACGCATTGCGTCAACCGGTCCATACGGTTAGGCCTGCGCTAGAATGCGCGCCCGGCGCGACGCCGGCAGTCCCGTGGGCCGTTAGCTCAGTCGGTAGAGCATCGGACTTTTAATCCGCTGGTCGATGGTTCGAATCCATCACGGCCCACCACCTCCCTAGTTTTCTCGAAGCCGCCCGCGCGCCCATCCGGGGTCCGCGCCGCGGCGCGCCGTGGACTCCCGGTGCGTGCAGGGCCAGGCAGGCGCGGTTCGAATCCCATCGCGGCGCACCGCACCTTGCTGCCAAGAGGCTGCCCGCAGGCCGACCCCTAATCCCCGCCGCGGTCGTCTTGCCCGGCGTGTCGAGGCGTTGCCGCGGCTGCGCTTTCAAGCCATTCAACTGCCCTCGGTGTCCCGGCTCACCTGGACACGCGATCACCAGGTGCTCGCCCCACCGTGGTGCCAACCCCTGCTTGCCCTGTCTGATGTGCGAGGCGTCACAGCGCGGGGAAGGTATGTAAATCAATCACTTGCGAAACCAAACGCAGATAGCCACTGGAAATTCCCTGTTGCGATTGGCACGAATCGTGCTGAACTGTGCGCGTCGCACTTCGGAACTGTGACCAGAGTCGGGTCTTTTTGTGACCGGCAGTGGTTTAGTGCCGCAGCAGTCAGCTTAGTGAATCTTTTGTGAGCATGGTCTCGTAGAGGCCTGCAGCACGCGCGAGTCCCGGGGGTCGGGGCCGCGCCTGCGTGATCCCGGGGAGTCATCGTGGTAGCGAACCGTCCGTTCTCAGCAGCGCTGCGTCGCCTTGCGTCGTGCGCGCTCCTCGCCACCACCCTGGCCTTCGGGCCGGCCGCGCTTGCGCAGGTCAGCAACACGGCCACCATCGCCCCGCCGGCGGGCATCACCGATCCCAGTGGCGGCTGCACAACGGCAACCCCGCCGGCGTGCAGCGGCAACAACACCGCGACCGATACCGATGGCCTGGTCCGCATCAACGCGGCCAAGGCCCCCGGTACCGTCAGCGGCCCGGACGGCAGCGGTGTCTACACCGTCACCTACACGGTGACGGTCACCAACACCGGCAACGCGGCGGGCACCTACGGTCCGCTGGCCGACTCCCCGGTGTTCCCGTCCCACACCAGCATCACCGGCGCCACGTGGACCACGTCCGGCACCGGGGCCCCCGCAGGCGGATCGTCCGCCGCCGCCGGCCCCTACCAGCTGGCGCCCCCGTCCACGGCCATCGCTGCCGGCGCCACGCATACCTTCAACCTCAGCATCACGTACCGCTACGTGGACAGCGCGCCGTCCAATACGTGCGCGGCCACGCCCACGCCCGGCAGCGGTCTGTACAACGGCGTCGCCCTGGGGGCAGGGCAGGAGACGAACACCGCCGACAACGCGGCCTGCGTCGTGCCGCCCGCGCCGCCCGCGCTGTCGATCACCAAGACCGCGTCTGCGGCAGGTTTCACCGTAGGCGTGCCGGCCAGCTACACCCTGGCGGTGCAGAACATCGGCGGCCTGCCCACCGATTCTGTCGCCACGATCACCGACGCCATCCCGGCGGGCCTCACCATCGGCACGCTGCCGGCAGGCTGCTCGGCCGCCGGTCAGACCGTCACCTGCACGATCCCTGCCGGCCTGGCGGTCAATGCCAGCGCCAGCTTCGTCATCCCCGTCACGCCGTCCGCCGCGGCCGCCGGCACCACCGCCAACAACACGGCTGCGGTTTCCGGTGGGGGCGACTTCACGTGCCCGGGGCTTGCCCGTTGCAGTAGCTCCGTCAGCACGCCGGTCGCAGGTGCGCCGCAGCTGACAATGGCCAAGACCGCGTCCGCGGCGTCGTTCACCGTCGGCGTGCCAGCCAGCTACACGCTGCAGCTGTCGAACACCGGCAGCGCTGCCACCACGGCCGTGGCCACGATCACCGACGCGATCCCGGCCGGCCTGACCCTGGGCACGCTGCCGGGGGGGTGCTCGGCTTCGGGCCAGACGGTGACGTGCACCGTCGCCGCGGGCCTCGCGGCCGGCGCCAGCACCAGCTTCGTGATCCCGGTGACGCCCACCGCGGCCGCGCAACCCAGCGTGACCAACACTGCGACCGCGTCCGGCGGCGGCGATGCCGCGTGTCCCGCCGACGCGCGCTGCACCAGCAGCGTCACCACGCCGGTGAACGCGCCGCAGCTGACCCTGCTGAAGACCGCCAGCGCCAGCCCGTGGACGGTGGGCGTACCGGCCAGCTACACGCTGCAGCTGTCGAACACCGGCACCGCTGCCACCACGGCCGTAGCCACGATCACCGATGCGATCCCGGCCGGCTTGACGATCGGCACGCTGCCGGCGGGCTGCTCGGCCTCGGGCCAGACGGTGACGTGCACCGTCGCCGCGGGCCTCGCGGCCGGCGCCAGCACCAGTTTCGTGATCCCGGTGACGCCTACCGCTGCCGCGCAGCCCAGCGTGACCAACACCGCCACGGCGTCCGGCGGCGGCGACGCCACCTGTCCTGCGGCCGCACGCTGCGCTTCGACGGCCGGTCCCACGCCTGTCAACGCCCCGCAGCTCACCCTGACGAAGACGGCTTCGGCCGCCAGCTTCACCGTGGGCGTGCCCGCCAGCTATACGTTGGCCGTGCAGAACACCGGCACGGCCGCGACCACGGCGACGGCGACGATCACCGACACGATCCCGGCCGGCCTGGCCATCGGCACGCTGCCGGCCGGCTGTTCCGCTTCGGGCCAGGCCGTGACCTGCACCATCGCGGCCGGCCTGGCCGCGGGGGCCAGCACCAGCTTCGTGATCCCGGTGACGCCCACCGCAGCCGCGGCAGCAAGCGTCACCAACAGCGCCACCGTCTCCGGCGGCGGCGATGCCACGTGCCCCGCGGCCGCGCGCTGCACCAGCAGCGTCACCACGCCGGTCACCGCTCCGCAGCTGACGATGACCAAGACCGGCCCGGCCAGCTTCACGGTGGGCGTGGCGTCCAGCTACACCCTGGGCGTGCAGAACACCGGCACCGCCGCCACCACCGCGGTCGCCACCGTCACCGACACCATCCCCGCGGGCTTGACGATCGGCACCCTGCCGGCGGGCTGCTCGGCTTCGGGTCAGACGGTGACGTGCACCATCGCCGCCGGCCTGGCGGCGGGCAGCAGCACCAGCTTCGTTATTCCGGTAACGGCCGCGTCGGCGAATGCCGGCGGTACCAGCTTCACCAATACCGCTTCCGTCTCCGGCGGCGGCGATCCCACCTGCCCGGGCGCAGCGCGCTGCTCAAGCACCGTGGTCACGCCGGTCGCCGCCAACATCGATGCCGTCGATGACTTCGGGCCGCCGCAGAGCTTCCCGGCAGGCACCGGTGGCACCACGCCGTCGGTGGTGGGCAACGACACCACCAATGGCGTCGCGGTCGCGCTCGGCGCGGGCGGCAACGCCACGCTGACGCCGGGCGCCAGCCCGGCCGCCGGGATCACGATGAATCCCGACGGCACGATCGCCGTCGCCGCGAACGTCGCGCCGGGCACCTATGTCTACCCGTACACGCTCTGCACGAACCCGCCGACCACGCCTGCCACCTGCGATACGGCCAACGCCACGGTCACGGTGACCGCCAGCATCGATGCGATCGACGACAGCGGCAGCGTCGCCACCGGTGCAGCGGGCGGCACGGCGGTGCCGAACGTGCTGCAGAACGATGTCTCCAACGGCCAGCCGGCGACGCTCGCGAACGTCACGCTGACCCAGGTGGCAACGACCAACCCGAATGTCACCCTGAACCCGGCAACCGGTGCGGTGAACGTGGCCGCCGGTACACCGGCCGGCACCTACACGGTCACCTACCAGATCTGCACCAACCCGGCGACCACGCCAGCGACCTGCGATACCGCCACTGTCACGGTGACCGTCGGCGCTGCAGTGATCGACGCGGTCAACGACGACTACACGGCCACGCCCGTCAACGGCGCAGCCGGTGGCACGACGGCTTCGGTACTCGGCAACGACACGCTCGGCGGGA
>CAYRNF010000015.1:0-26125 GCA_964425695.1 uncultured Pseudoxanthomonas sp. | reverse complement strand
ACGTCACCCTGGATCCGGCAACGGGTGCGGTCAACGTGGCACCGGGCACCCCGGCTGGCACGTACGTGGTGACCTACCAGATCTGCGAAATCCTCAACCCGACCAACTGCGATACCGCGACGGTCACGGTGACCGTGGCTGCGGCCGTCATCGATGCGGTGAATGACGACTACAGCGGCACGCCGGTCAATGGCGCAGCCGGTGGCACGACGGCTTCGGTACTCGGCAACGACACGCTCGGCGGGAACCCGGTCACGGTCGGCGCGGGCGGCAACGTCACGCTGACCCCGGGCGCGGCGCCCACGCCGGCTGCCGGCAGCATCACCATGAACTCGGACGGCACGATCACCGTGGCGCCCGGCACCACGGCGGGCACGTACACCTACCCGTACACGATCTGCGAAGTGCTCAACCCGACCAACTGCGACACCGCCACGGCAACGGTCGTGGTGGCCGCAGCCGTCATCGATGCGGTCAACGACACCGGTACGGTGCCGAATGGCGCAGCCGGTGGCACGGCCGTGCCGAACGTGCTGGTCAACGACACGTTGAACGGCGCACCGGCCACGCTGGCGACGGTGATCCTGACGCAGGTCGCGACCACCACTCCGAACGTCACCCTGGATCCGGCAACGGGTGCGGTCAACGTGGCACCGGGCACCCCGGCCGGCACGTACACCGTGACGTACCAGATCTGCGAGCAGCTCAACCCGACCAACTGCGACACCGCCACCGTGACGGTGACCGTGGGTGCAGCGCCGATCGACGCCGTCGACGACACGGGTTCCGTGGCAAGCGGCGCCACGGGCGGCACGGCCGTGCCGAACGTGCTGGTCAACGACACGCTCAATGGTCAGCCTGCCACGCTGGCGACGGTCACGTTGACCCAGATCAGCACGTCGAACCCCAACGTGACGCTGGATCCGGCAACGGGCGCGGTCAACGTGGCGCCGGGCACCCCGGCCGGCACGTACACCGTGACGTATCAGATCTGCGAAATCCTCAACCCGACCAACTGCGACACGGCCACCGTGACGGTGACCGTGGGTGCGGCCAGCATCGTCGCCAACGACGACACGGCCACCACGCCGCAGAACACGCCGGTGACCATCTCCGTGCTCGGCAACGACACGCTGGGCGGCGCGGCAGTGACCCCGGCGCAGGTGACGGTGACGCAGGTGAACCCGCCTGCCAACGGCAGCATCGTGATCAACCCGGACGGGACGATCACCTACACGCCGAACTCCGGTTTCTCGGGCAACGACACCTTCACCTACCAGGTGTGCGAGGCGCTGAACCCGACCAACTGCGCCACGGCGACGGTCACGGTGACGGTCCAGCCCAACGCGGTCCAGGCCAACGACGACACGGTCACTACGACGCAGAACACGCCGGTCACGAGCAACGTGCTGGGCAACGACACCAGCGGCGGTGCGCCGCTGAATCCGGCGTCGGTGAGCATCGTGGCGCAGTCGCCCAACGGCACGGCCGTGGCGAATCCGGACGGCACCATCACCTTCACGCCGGCCCCCGGTTTCTCGGGCACCGCCACGTACACCTACCAGGTGTGCGACACCTCCACGCCGACGCCGGTGTGCGACCGGGCGGTGGTGTCGGTGACTATTCCGGGCAACGTGGTGACGGCCACGGACGACACCGTCACCGCCGATCCGGAAGTGCCGGTCGTGATCACGGTGGTGGGTAACGACACCACCACGGGCGCACCGCTGGACCCGAACTCGCTGGTCGTGGTGACGCCGCCGGCCAATGGCACGGTGGTGTGCCAGGCCGGTGCGTGCACGTACACGTCCAATCCCGGCTTCACGGGAACCGATACGTTCACCTATCGCGTCTGCGACACGTCGGCGCCGACGCCGGTATGCGACACCGCGACGGTGACCGTCGACGTGCAGGGCGAAACCGCCGTGCGCCTGACCAAGCAGGCCACGCCGCGCGACGTGCGTGCCGGCGACCTGGTGCGCTACACGGTGACGATGGAGAACACCGGCGACGCCGCGGTGGTGGACGGCACGCTGCTCGACACGCCGCCGGCCGGCTTCACCTTCGTGGACGGCTCGCTGGACGTGGCCGATCGCGACGGCGCCGCGCGCCTGGTGGGCACCTATCCGATCCGCGTGGACCAGATCGACATCGCCATTGGCGGCCGCGCCACGATCACTTACCTGCTCCGCGTCGGTGCCGGCGTGCGCGGCGGCCTGCACGTCAACAGCGCGCAGCTGCAGGACGGCGGGCAGTCGGTCTCCAACGTCGGTACCGCCAGCGTGCAGCTGGTGGCCGACCCGACCGTGGACGACTCGCTGATCCTCGGCACCGTGTTCGACGACCGCGACGGCGACGGCTGGCAGGACAGCGCGAAGATCACCGGCCTGCGCGTGCAGGGCGGCTTCGCGCCCGGGGCCTATGTCGCAGGTTCGACGACGGTCGACCGTGGCAACGGTCCGCAGCCCCAGGCCGACGCCAGCGCGCCGCTACTGCATGGCATCGCGCTGGGCGAGATCGGCGGACGCCAGTCCGAAGCCGAGCCGGCCGCGGCGCGCCGCGTGGTCGTAAGCCAGGTACTGACCGCGCCCGAGTTCACTGGTGACTTCGTGCTGACCACTGCCGAAGGCGTCACGGTGCGCATGGATGCCGCGGGCAATGCCACGGTGGAACGCGGGCAGGGCGAGGCCGCGCGCGGCCTGAGCGCCGCTGCACCCACCGTGCAGCGCACCGTGAGCCAGGTGCAGGGCGGCTACCGCGTCGACTACGTGATCGCCAACGACGGCGTGGACGAGCGCGGCATCCCCGGCGTGCGCATCGCGTCGGTGGAAGGCCTGCTGATGGAAACCGACCAGTACGGCCGCTACCACGTGGTCGGGATCGATGGCGGACGCTTCGAGCGCGGCCGCAACTTCATCCTGAAGGTCGATCCGGCCACGCTGCCGCCGGGCACCACGTTCACCACCGACAATCCGTTGGTCCGCCGCATCACGCCCGGGCTGCCGGTGCGCTTCGACTTCGGCGTCAAGCTGCCCCCCGGCCTGGTGCAAGCCGCGCCGCAGGCCGTGGAACTGGAGCTGGGCACCGTGCTGTTCGCGCCGGACAGCGCGCAGATCGCGGCCAGGCATGCGCCGGTCATCGACGCGATGGCAGAGCAGGTGCGCAAGCACGGCGCAGGCGAGGTGGTGATCGCTGCCAATGGCGAATCGCAGGCGCTCGCCTACGACCGCGCGGCGGCGGTGCGCGATGCGTTGCTGCAGAAGCTGTCGCCGGAAGAGGCGGCAGCGCTCACCGTGAGCCTGCGCACCGATGCCGCCGACCCCGGCAGCCTGCTGGTATCGCTGGGCGCCACCGCCAGTGGAAACGGCCCGGTGCTCGGCACCGTGCTGTTCGACACCGACAAGGCCGAGATCAGGCCGCAGTACGCGGCGATCCTGGACAAGGTGGCGGACGACATCGAGGCGCTGGCCGCCACCACGCCCGGCGACCTGATCGTCGGCGTGGTCGGCAAGGCCGACGTGCGCGGTGCCGACGCCTACAACGTGCAGCTCGGCCTGCGCCGCGCCAAGGCGGTGTACGACGCGCTGGCCGCCAGGCTCGCGCCGGAGGTGCGCGCCCGGGTGCGCGTGGAAACCAGTGAAGACCCGACGGCCCCTGTCGGCCTGCAGCGCCGCTGAGGGGCACGCCATGAACAAGACCATGAACAAGACGATCCTCCACGGCGCCCTGCTGGTTGCGCTGTCCGCACTGGCGGCACCGCAAGGGCGCGCGCAGGACGCGGCCGCGCCGCGCGTGGGCGGCGACGGCGCGGTGACGTGCCAGGGCGACCGCTGCGAAGACGGCGGCGAGATCCTGATGCGGGTGCGCACCCGCGGCGAGCGCGAACCGGAAACCACGGGCACCAGCGAAGCGTCTTCATCGACCGCGCTCGCGCCCGACCGCCGCGTGGATGTGCTCACCGAGCAGCCCGGCAAGGCGGTCGCGATCGGCAAGTGGTCGGTGCAGCTGCCCGGCGGCGGCGTGATCTGGGCCACCGAGGATCCCAACCTCGGCCAGCCGTCGTTCAACGTGTCGGCGCCGTCGCTGGTGGCCTTCGACGGCACGCGGGTGACCAAGCCGGTGCGCTTCTACGCGTACAACAACTACGCGGCCTTCATCGAGAAGGCCGAAGTGCTCATCTACCGCGCCAGCGACGTCGACCTGGTGGATCCGCTGGCGCGCGTGCCGTTGCCGGTGGCGTCGGTGAGCGATGTCGAGTGGGACGGGGCGTTGCCCGCCGGGTTCGAAGCCCGCACCGGCGACGAGCTGGTCTACCTGGTGCGCGCCACCGGCAGCGACGGCAGCGTGGACGAAACCTATCCGCGTCGCCTGCAGCTGGTGAAGCCGGAAGAAGCCGAGCGCGGCGCGGAAGTGCTGCGCAACGCGGTGGAACGGCAGAGCGGCCTGGCGCTGAGCATGGAGGAAGCCCAGCAGCGCAGCCAGGTGGACGCCGTGTTCGGCGAGAACTCGCTGCGCCAGCAGAACATCCCGATCTACGGGTCGCGCATCCGCATCCAGGGCCGCAACCTGCCGGAGAACGCGGGCGTCACGATCAACGGCCAGAGCCACCCGGTGGACCTGGAGCGCAAGCTCGTGGCCGAGTACCTGGTGCCGGTGGGGCGCCACCGCTTCGACATCGGCCTGCGCGCGCGCGGCGCCGAGCCGGCGTTGCACACGCTCGACGTGGACGTGAGCGGGCGCTACATGTTCGCGGTGGCGCTGGCCGACGTGACCGTGTCGGGCAACGACGTGTCCGGTTCGGTGGAGCCGCTGGGCGCCGATGCCGACCGGTACGACGACAGCCTGCTGGTCGACGGCCGCCTGGCCTTCTACCTGAAGGGCAAGATCAAGGGCAAATACCTGGTCACCGCGCAGGCCGACACCCAGGAGCGCGAGGTCAGCGAACTGTTCGACGGCTTCTGGGACGCCGACCCGCAGGACATCTTCCGCCGCCTGGATCCGGACCAGTACTACCCGGTGTACGGCGACGACAGCACGACCTACCGCGACGTGGACACCCAGGGCCGCCTGTACGTGCGCGTGGACTGGGACAAGAGCCAGGCGCTGTGGGGCAACTTCAATACCGGCATCACCGGCACCGAATACGGCCAGTACTCGCGCGCGCTCTACGGCGGCGCGCTGTCGTGGCGCAGCCGCGCCAGCAATGCATGGGGCGATCCGGGCAGCGAACTGAAGCTGTTCGGCTCCGAGGCGCAGACCGCGCCGGGCCACAGCGAATTCCTGGGCACCGGCGGCAGCCTGTACTACCTGCGACACACCGACGTGCTGCCCGGTTCGGAGCGCGTCGTCATCGAGATCCGCGACAACACCACCGGCCGCGTCGAGGACCGAATCGAGCTGCAGCCGGGCGCCGATTACGAGATCGACGAACTGCAGGGCCGGATCATCCTGTCCGACACGCTGTCGCTGGTGACCCGCGACAACGTGCGCCGCATCACCCGCGACACGCCGCTGGACGGCCTGACCCAGGTGCTGCTGGTGGATTACGAATACGTGCCGCGCGGCTTCGATCCGGACGAGGTCACCGCGGGCGTGCGCGGCAAGCACTGGTTCGGCGACCACGTGGGCGTGGGCCTGACCTACGTGGACGAGAACCGCGCAGGCGACGACTACACGCTGATGGGTGCGGACCTGACCCTGCAGGCCGGCCGCGGTACCTACCTCAAGCTCGAGCACAGCAAGACCGAGGCGACCAGCGCGCCGGTGTTCTTCTCCGACAACGGCGGCCTGAGCTTCACCGAGCTCAACTCGGGGCTGGGCGCGCGCGAAGGCGAGGCGAGCGCGGTGGAAGCGCGCGCCAACTTCAAGGAACTCGGGTGGACCGCGCTGGACTGGTCCGCCGGCGCCTGGTGGCGCCAGGTCGATGCGGGTTACTCGATCACCCGCTTCGACGTGCGCGATGCGGTGGAGGAATACGGCGCCGAGGTGCTGGGCCAGTTCGCCCCCAACCTCAACGTGTACGGCCGCTACAGCCGCGCCGAACGCGGCACCGAATCGCTGACCCAGGCACAGCTCACCGGCGAATGGCGCATCAGCGACGCGAGCACGCTGAGCGCCGAACTGCGGCGCGTGGACGAAGAGCGGATTGCCGGCGACGGTGCGGGCACCCTGGCGGCGCTGCAGTACAAGCACCGCTTCGGCAGCACGCTCGACGTGTACGGCACCGCGCAGTTCACCGTGGACGACGACGGCGGCGCCTATCGCGACAACGATGCGTTCACGGTCGGCGCCAAGTACCTGTTCGGCGAACTGTCCAGCGTGGGTGCGGAAGTCACCACCGGCGATCGCGGCGACGCAGCGCAGGTGAACGCGGAGTACCGCCTGTCGCCCGAGCACAGCCTCTACGGCAGCTACACCTATTCCACCGACGACAGCCCATACGACCCGCTGTTCAACAGCCGCGCGCAGAACGGCTGGACGCTCGGGCAGCGCTGGCGCCTGTCGAACCAGGTCAACCTGTTCAACGAAAGCCAGTACCTGAAGACGCCGCAGGAGGATGGCCTGGCCCACACCTTCGGCATGGACTTTTACCCGGCGGTGGGCTGGACCCTGGGCTTCACCCTGCAGAACGCGGATCTCGATACGGGCCTGGGCAACGTCGACCGCCGCGCGATCAGCGTCAACGGCGGGCGCACGTCCAACGACACCCAGTGGCAGAGCAAGCTGGAGTGGCGCGAGGATTCGGGCGCGGAACGTCGCGAGCAGTGGGTGACCACCAACCACCTCACCCACAAGTTCAGCGAAAGCTTCCGCATCGCCGCGCGCCTGAACTGGTCGGACACCGACGACGAGATCGATCCGTCCGCCGGCGCGAAGTTCATCGAGGGCAACGTCGGCTTCGCATGGCGCCCGTGGGATTCCACGCGCTGGGCGCTGCTGGGCCGATATACCTACCTTTACGACGTGTCCACCCTGCCGCAGGACGAGAGCATCGCCTTCTACGACCAGCGCAGTCAGGTGCTGTCGCTGGAAGGCGTGTACAAGCCGCTGCCCGACTGGGAATTCGCGGCCAAGCTGGCGCGGCGCGAAGGCGAGGTGCGGCTGGGCCGCATGACCGGGGAATGGGCGGATTCGGCCGCCACGTTCGCCGCCGGGCAACTGCGCTACGGCGTCACCGGCGACTGGCACGCGCTGGCCGAGTACCGCTTCCTCGGCGTGGAGGACGGCGGCGACCGGCAGGGCTTCCTGGTGGGCGTTGACCGCGACGTGGGCCGCAACTTCCGCATCGGCGTGGGCTACAACTTCACCGATTTCAGCGACGACCTGACCGACTTCGACTACGACCACCGCGGGTGGTTCCTGAACCTGGTAGGCAAGTACTGATGCGCAACCATCCGCAAGGCCAGGGGGCGCACGGCGCCGACGCGGCACCGGCGGCCGTGCCACGCGAGGCGTTCCGTGCGCCGCTGTTCGCCGCCATCGCCACCCTGTGCGCCGGGCTGGCGAGCGCACCCGCGCAGGCCTGGACGCCGGGCAAGGACGGGGTCGTCACGATCGGCGCCGCCAATACCGTCATCAACCAGTACACCACGCTCGCATCGGCGGCCACCGCCGGCGCTGCCACCCTGACGCTGGCCAGCACCGCGGGCATCACGCCCGGCGACGTGTTGCTGATCTACCAGGCGCAGGGCGCGAGCATCGGCACGGTCAACGCCAGCGCCTACGGTGCGGTGTCGTCGCTGGGCAATGCGGGACGTTACGAGTTCGTCTCCGTGGCGGCGGTTTCCGGCAGCACGGTGACCCTGGGGACCGCCTGCGACACCACGCCACTGCGCTTTTCCTACAACGCCGGCGCCCAGGCGATCCGCGTACCGCAGTACAGCTCGCTCACCGTGGCCGCGGGCGCCTCCGCGGTGGCGCAGCCCTGGAATGGAAGCACCGGCGGCGTGGTGGCCGCCATCGTGCAGGGCACGGCCACCGTCAACGGCAGCGTGCATGCCAATGCGCTCGGATTCCGAGGCGGCGTGCGCGACAACCTGACCAATGCGGCGTCGGCCGACACGGCGCTGTACGCGTCCACGCTGCCCGCCGACGGCGCCGAGAAGGGTGAGAGCATCGCCGGCTTCCAGGCGGCCTACGACGCGGCCGGGGGCCGCTACGGCCGCGGTGCGCCGGCCAATGGCGGTGGTGGCGGCAACAGCCACAACGCCGGCGGCGGTGGCGGCGCCAACGGCGGCAGCGCCGTCGGCTGGAACGGCCAGGGCGTGCCGTCTACCACCACGGCCGCATGGGCCGCGGCCTGGAACCTCGACGGCACGCTCAACGCCAGCACCAACTCGCCCGGCGGTGGCCGCGGTGGGTATACCTATTCGGCCAGCAACGCCGATGCGTTGACCACGGCGCCCGGCAATGCCGCGTGGGGCGGCAACGTCCGGCGCGAGCGCGGTGGCCTGGGCGGCCGGCCGCTGGCCAACAATCCGGGTATCGCGGGCGATACGCGGCTGTTCTTCGGCGGCGGCGGCGGCGCCGGCGACGGCAACAACAACGCCTCCGAAGGCGGCGCCAACGGCGGCGGACTGGTCTATTTGATCGCCGGCAACGCGGGCGGCAGCGGTTCCCTGCAGGCCAATGGCGCCACCGCGCCGAACACGCTGCCCAACCACAACGACGCGCCCGGCGGCGGCGGCGGCGGCGGCTCGATCGTGCTGGTGGCCCCGGCAGCGGGCGGCCTGGCGCTGTCGGCCACCGGCGGCAACGGCGGCAGCCAGTTGATCACCAACAACGAGGCCGAAGGCCCGGGAGGCGGCGGCGGCGGCGGGTTCATCGCATCCCCGGCGGCCGGCAACGTCAACGGCGGCAACAACGGCACCACCACGTCCGCCTCGCTGACCGAGTTCGTCCCCAACGGTGGCACGCGCGGCCACGCCGGCAACGCCACCTCGGCACCGGCGCTGGGCGACGTGCCGATCTGTACCGCGTCCAGCACCGCCGACCTGGTGGTCACCAAGACCAACACGCCGGCCGCGGGACCTGCCGACCAGCCGGCCGACACGGTGGTGTCCGGGGCGCAGACGACCTACAGCCTGGTGGTGACCAACGCCGGTCCCGGCACGGTCGGCAATGCGGTGTTGCGTGACACGCCGGGCGCGGCACTGACCTGTCCGCCGGCGAACCCGGTGACCTGCACCAGCACCGCGACGCCCAGCGCCTGTCCTGCCGGCGCACTGACGGTGGCGGACCTGGCCAACGGGGTGGTGCTGGGCACGCTCCCGGCCACGCCAGGCAGCAATACCGCGACGTTTACGTTCACGTGCACCGTGCAATGACGTCCGGGCCCTCTCGGCGAGGCGACGCGCCGCCGTTGCGATAGCTGCGCGCAACGCCATTGGCCGTGGCGATCCGCCACGGCGCGCAGTCCGCCCCTGCCGGTGTTGCACCGCCGAGCGCCGCTTCCGCCCCGCACAACCCCGGACTCCTGCACAGGCACGCGGGGACCGATCGCATCACATGCACTCGAGTACAGCCGCAATGTCCAAGCCCACTGCACCTGCGCCCACAGCTTTGCGACGGCTGGCATGCGCGTGGTTTTGCGCAGGGATCGCCCTGTGCCACGCGTTTGCCGCGCAGGCCCAGGTCTGCGCCGCGCCGGGCAGCGCCGGCACGGCCGCGATCAGCGGCACGGTCAACACCTACTGGACGCCCGCGCCGGGCACCTACAGCGGCACGGGCAGCATCGTGCTGGGCGCGCAACGCGGCGCCGCCGCGTCGCTGGCGGAAGGCGATCTCGTGCTGGTGCTGCAGATGCAGTGCGCCAACATCGACACCGCCGACACCACGGCGTACGGGGACGGCGCACTGGGCGAGCCGGCCGCGGGCTACGCCCTGCCGGCAGCGGGCTGCCTGGCGGGCCAATACCAGTTCGTGCGCGCGGGTGCGGGTTCGAGC
Organism: uncultured Pseudoxanthomonas sp.; assembly: GCA_964425695.1. GTDB lineage: Bacteria > Pseudomonadota > Gammaproteobacteria > Xanthomonadales > Xanthomonadaceae > JAKPBU01. The sequence goes on along the minus strand of CAYRNF010000015.1, from coordinate 16,180 downwards.
AACGCCCTGCTGGTGCTGGCCGGTTCTCCGCTGCTGGGCAGTTACCAGCAGGCACCCGCCACGGCGACCGCGGGGCGACGCACCTTCCAGGTGATCCGGGTCCCCCAGTACGCCAGCGCCAGCCTGGCCGGCGCGGTGGGCGCGCCGGTGTGGAACGGCGAATCGGGTGGCGTGGTGGCACTGGATGTCGCCTACGGCCTGGACTTCAACGGCCAGGCGATCGACGTGGACGGCGCGGGTTTCCGCGGCGGCGCGGGCCGCGCGCGCGCGGTGGCGGACGCTGCGGAACGCTTCCGCTGGGACGACGACACGCGCCATGCCGTGAAGGGCGAGGGAATCGCCGGCACGCCGCGCTTCGTCAGCGACAAGCGCACGCCCGGCGACGGGTTGGCCGCGGGCATTGTCGACCTGGGCGCGGGCTGGGGCGGCTATCCCACCGGAAGCGCCCAGACCGGCGACTTCGCACGCGGCGCTCCGGGCAACGCGGGCGGCGGCGGTGCCTACTGGGACGCCGGCAGCGACAACGGCGGTGGTGGCGGTGGTGGCAACGCACGCGCAGGCGGGCGTGGCGCGGCTGGCTGGCGCAGCGTCGGCTACGCGGGCGTGCTGGCCGACTACAGCAACATCCCCGACAAGAAATGGGGCTTCGGCGGCGCCGCGTTCGCGGAGCATGGTGTCGCGCGACTGGTGATGGGCGGCGGTGGGGGTGCGGGCGACAACAACGCCAACAGCCTGGCTGCCCAGTCCAGCGGTGCGGCCGGTGGCGGCGTGGTGATGGTGCGAGCCGGCACGCTCAGCGGCAGCGGCAGCATCTCCGCGCGCGGCGCGCGTGCACCGGACAATCCCGCCAACGACGGCGCGGGCGGCGGTGGCGCCGGCGGCAGCGTGGTGGTGGTGGCCACTAACTGGTCGGCCACGCTCGGCATCGACGTGAGCGGGGGACGCGGCGGCGATGCATGGCTAACCGGCGGCAGCGCGCACGGCAGCGGCGGAGGCGGCGCCGGTGGCGTCGCCGTGACCAGCGCAGCGACGGCGGTAGTGACGGCCGGTGGTGCGCCGGGCGCGACGAATACCGCGCAGGCACAACCCGGCGGTGCCGCGCACGGCGCGCAGGCCGGCGGCGAGGGCCGGGCCATCGTCATCGATGCCGCCGCCGATACGCCCGGCAGCCACGTCGGCCGCACGTGCCAGGCCGACCTGCAGGTGGCCAAGACCAACACGCCGGGAAGCGGGCCGGACGATCTTGCGGACGACACCGTGGCGCAGGGCGCCGCCGTCGCTTACAGCATCGTCGTCACCAATACGGGCCCGTTCCCCGCCAACGACGCGGTGCTGCGCGACCCGGCAACCCCGGGGCTGACCTGCACCACGCTGAGCTGTGCGGTCAGCGCCGGCGCGGCCGCGTGCCCGGCCTCGCCTTCGGTCGCGGCACTGCAGTCCGCGTCCGGCCTGGTGCTGCCCACCTTGCCCGTGGGCGGCGCGCTCAACTTCACCCTGGGCTGCAAGGTGGACTGAGGGCCGGCGCTTCGCGCATGGCTGCGACAGCGCGCCATGCCGCACGTGGCGATCGGCGATGGCGGCTCGGGTGGAAGTGGTTTGCCGGGGCGCAGCCGGCTGCGGCGCTGGTGCAGCGCAGTGTCCTCAAGGCCAGCTTCGAACAACCGGCGCTGGCCACGCCAGCTTCATTTGCAAGGTGCCGTCGCGACGCCCTGAAGCTTGTGCACGCGCGGTCGGCCGCGCGCGGGGGCGATCAAACCCCGCAAGCGCGTTGCGCGCCGCCCCGGGCCTGGGAGCTGCGGATGAATACGCGTCGCGATAACTCCGCGCGTCCCCGGCACGCAGGGACACCCGTGGCCGACCGTGCACGCGTAATTCGTAGACACACTGCGCGGCGGACTCACCCGGCGTCGTGATAGCGTCGCCGCGAACAGACGCGGTGGGGTCCGCGTCGAGAAGCTCCACAAGGAAGCGAACGCATGAAAGCAGGTTTCGGCCGCGCCACGACCGCCTGTCAGGGAGATACTACAGAACACACATCCGGCAAATGCCCCGCGCCCGCGCGGAGCCGCTGGGTGGCGTGCCTGGCATTGCTGTTCGCGCTTGGACTGGCGTCCGTTGTGCAAGCGGCCCAGGTACAGCACCTGAACACGCAAACGGCTACCGCCAGTGGTGCCGGTGCGACAGGCAAGCCTACGCTGGCAGCGTTCAACGTTCCCGGCGGAAAGAACCGCGTACTGTTCGTGTGGGGATCGTTCGAACGCGATCACTGCTCGCCCGCCGATGCATCCGGCGGGCTGTGCGCCAATGGCAATGCCGCCGGTACCGGGCTAGGCGACAACTGGCCCGAGCCGCGGATCGGGGCGCCGCCCGCCACCACGACCAACAACCAGATCACCGCGCAGATCGTGGGGCCCGGAGGCGTGGTCACCAAGCAGAACGCGCTGGTGATCGGCGGCACGCCCAGCGGCGACACGCGCTTCATCACCATCAGCACTTCGCCGTCCGGTTCACCGGCGGGTACAGCGTTCTTCAGCGTCAGCAGCTTCCACATCGTGCTGTTCGAAAACGAGATCAACACGTTGCTGGGCGGCGCGGCCTCGGGCACGGTTTCGATCAGCTTTCCGGACGTCACCGTGCCCAGCGGCGCTGGCGACGACGCGCTGCTGGTGGCATCGGTGTACCAGAACGTGGAGCAGACCCCGACCGGCTTCGTCCGCAATGCTACGGCGACCGCGCAGGTCACCACCGGCACGCCCGGAAACACCGCGCTCGCGCCCGCCGCCTACGATGCCGGCCAGGCGCCCGACGAGGCCGACGACGGCAAGCTGGTCACCGGGGCCAATGCCAGCACCGAGGGCTTCGTGCTGCCTGCCGGCCATGTCGCGCTGGCGACGCCTTCGGTGGCCAACGCCAACGGCCAGTACGACACGCCCAACGGCAATACCAACAACGAACCCAACGGATACACCGGTGGGCACTATTTCCGCAACGGCGGCGCAACGCCGGGCAGCCTGTACACGCTGGCCATGGGCGGCGCGGCGGCGACGCTCACCTATGGGGCCACCAGCGCCTCGTTCCTGCTTGAATCCGACAATGCCGACGTCGGCGACGCACCAGCGAGCTACGGCAACCCGTCGCACACGCTCTCCGGAATTCGGCTTGGCGCCGGCGTGGATGCGGACGCCACGCTGCTCAACAGCGCCAACGCCGGCGGCGACGATGCGAGCAACACCGATGACGAGGACGGTGTTGCGCTGACGCCGCTGCTGCCTTCGGGTCAGACGACGGTGGTGCCGGTGACGATCCAGAACGGCACAGGGTTCCTGAGCGCGTGGTTCGACTGGAATGCCGACGGCGATTTCAACGATGCTGGCGAGCGCATGGTCAACGCGCAGGCCGTGGGCCCGGGAACCGTCAACCTGAACATCGCGGTTCCCAACACCGCCGTGATCGGCCCGACTCTCGCGCGGTTCCGCGTCTGCACCAACAACCTGGGTGCGGATGCCTGCAACGCCCCGGCGACGACCGTGCAAAGCGGCGAAGTGGAGGACTACGAGTTCACGGTCTCGCGCAGCCTCACGCTGTTCAAGACCACCAATAGCGTGGCCGGCGGTCCGTTCACGTTCTCGCTGACCAATACGGGGCAGTCCACCGGCACCGCGACCACCGCCGCCGCCGGCACGCCCGCCCAGGTCGACGGCGACACGGCCAGCCCCGGGCTGCAGGGGTTCGCGATCGCGTCGCCGACTACCGCGGTGACCATCACCGAGACCAACGCGCCTCTGGGCTGGGTCCTGGCCACGGTGGCCTGCACCAATGCCTCCGGCGCGCAAGTGGGCAGCCGCGCTGGCAACGCCTTCACCATTTCCGGGCCTGAAATCGCCGCCAGCACGAGTTTTACCTGCACCTTCACCAACGCGGCGATCGCGCGTGTTTCGGTGACCAAGGTGAGCAATGGCGGCACCGGCACCTTCGCTTTCTCCGGCACCAACGGATTCGCGTCGCAGAACATCACCACGATCACGCCGGGCGCAGGGGTCACCGGCGTCGCGCAGACCCTCACCGCCCCTTCCACGGTCACTCGCGTCACCGAAGCCGCGCCGCCGGCTGGTTTCGTGCTGTCGTCCATCTCCTGCACCGGCCTGGGACCCGGCGGCACCGCGACGGCCACGATCAACGGCAGCGGTGGCGGATTCGTGGACCTGAGCGCGCAGGCCACGGCACCGGGCAGCGAGATCGTCTGCACGTTCACCAACGACGCCCTGGGCTCGATCACCATCGTCAAGGACGCGCAACCTGACAGCGCGCAGGACTTCGCATTCGTCTCTGCCGAGTCGCCGTTGCTGAACTTCAACCTGGACGACGACGCAGACCCCACGCTGCCCAACACGCGCACCATTTCCGGCCTTTCCAGCGGCATTTACACGGTGACCGAGTCGTTGGCTCTCGGCTGGACGCTGGCGTCGATCGCCTGCGTGGACCCGGACGGCGGCACCATCACCAACGTGCTCGCCCGCTCGGCGGCGGTCGACCTGGATCCGGGCGAGAACATCACTTGCACGTTCGTCAACGGGGCCACGGGCATCGCTGACCTGCAGATCGCGAAGACCAACAACTCCGCAGGCCCGCTGGTAGCGGGCAGCACCACGACCTACGTGCTCACCGTCACCAACAACGGCCCCGCCGCCGTCACCGGGGCGGCAGTGCGTGATGCACCCGGCGCGGGACTGGACTGCCCGCCCGCCAACGCCGTGACCTGCAGCCCCGCCGCGGCGTGTCCTGCGGGCACCACCATCGCCGACCTCACGGGCACCGCAGGCGTAACCTTGGGCAACATCGCCAACGGCGGGGTGGTCACGCTCACGTTCACCTGCAACGTGCAGTAGGCGGCCGTCGTGAGCGTGCCGGACCCGGCCGCCGGGGGAGGCTATCCGGCGACTGCGTCGGCGTCGTGCAGCGCCTGCAGCAGCGCGTCGCCATAGCGCTCCAGCTTGGCGGCGCCGATGCCCTCGATGCCGGCCAGGCCGTCCAGGTCGCGCGGTGCGCGCATCGCCACCGCGCGCAAGGTGGCATCGTGGAACACCACGTAGGCCGGCACGCCCTGGGCGCGCGCGGTCTCGGCGCGCCAGCGGCGCAGGGCGTCGAACCGCGACGCGTCGTCGTGGTCCATCTCCGGCGCGGGTGCGGCGCTGGCGGCACCGGCGCCGCGGCGGTCGCGGCGCTGCGCGGGCGGATCGGTGCGCAGGCGCAGCGTGCGCTGGCCCCTCAGCACAGCGCCGCTGTACGCGGTCAGGCGCAGTGCGCCGTAGCCCTCCACGTCGGCTTCCAGCAGGCCCGCCGCCAGCAGCTGGCGGAACACGCTGCGCCACTGCTTGGCGTCCAGCTCCCGGCCGATGCCAAACGTGCTGAGCTCCGTGTGTCCGAACTGGCGCGCCTTCTCGGTGTCGGCGCCGCGCAGCACGTCGATCACGTGCGCGGCGCCGAAGCGCTGGCCGGTGCGGTACACGCACGACAGCGCCTTGCGCGCGGCCTCGGTGCCGTCCCAGGTCTGGGCGGGCTGCAGGCAGTTGTCGCAGTTGCCGCAGGCGCCCGGGTGCGCCTCGCCGAAGTACGCCAGCAGCGTCTGGCGCCGGCAGCCGGTGGATTCGCAGTAGCCCAGCAGCGCGTCGAGCTTGCGCCGCTCGACCTGCTTGCGGTGCTCGGGAGCCTCGGACTCGGCGATCATCTTCTGCAACAAGGTGGCATCGCCCAGGCCATACGCGAGCCATGCCTGCGACGGTTCGCCGTCGCGTCCGGCGCGGCCGGTTTCCTGGTAGTAGCCTTCCATGGACTTGGGCAGGTCCAGGTGCGCCACGAAACGCACGTCGGGCTTGTCGATGCCCATGCCGAAGGCGATCGTGGCGCACATCACCACCCCGTCGCCGTGCACGAAGCGGCGCTGGTGATCGGCGCGCACGGCCGCGTCCAGGCCGGCGTGGTAGGGCAGGGCGGCGTGGCCGGCGTCGCCCAGCAGCTGCGCGGTGGCCTCGACCTTGCGCCGCGACAGGCAGTACACGATGCCGGTCCGGCCGCGGTGCGCGTCCAGGAAGGCGAGCAGCTGCCGCGTCCCGTTCTGCTTGGGCACCACGGTGTAGCCGATGTTGGGGCGGTCGAACGAACTGACGAACTGGCGCGCGTCGTGCAGCGCCAGGCGCTCCACGATCTCGTTGCGCGTGGGCGTGTCGGCGGTGGCGGTGAGCGCGATCCGCGGCACCTGCGGCCAGCGCTCGTGCAGCAGGGTGAGCTCGCGGTACTCCGGCCGGAAGTCGTGGCCCCACTGCGAGACGCAGTGCGCCTCGTCGATGGCGAACAGCGCGATGCGCGAACGCTCCAGCAGCGACAGGAAGCGTCCGGTGAGCAGGCGTTCGGGCGCGACGTAGAGCAGGTTCAGGTCGCCGGACAGCAGCTCCCGCTCCACCTGCGCGGCCGCGGAGGCATCCAGGCTGGAATTGAGGAAGGCCGCGCGTACGCCGAGCTGGCGCAGCGCGTCCACCTGGTCCTGCATCAGCGCGATCAGCGGCGACACCACGATCGCCGTGCCTTCCCGCAATAGCGCCGGTACCTGGTAGCACAGCGACTTGCCGCCGCCGGTGGGCATCAGCACCAGCGCGTCGCCGCCGCCGGCGACGTGCTCCACGATGTCGCCCTGCGGGCCGCGGAACGCATCGAAGCCGAACACGCGGTGCAGCAGCTGCAGGGGAGTTTCGCTCATCGCGTCAGGCTACCAAGGCCGCGTCTCAGCCCGCGGCAGGCCATGCCGCCGCGCCGCCCGGGCAAACCGCGAAGGGCGCACCGCGCATGCACCGAGCGCATGCGACGGGGCCCGGCAGTGCCGGGCCCCGTTGCGATGCCGCCTGCGCCGTGCCGTTACTGCAGCAGCGAGCGCAGCATCCAGGCATTCTTCTCGTGCACCTGAAGGCGCTGGGTCATCAGGTCTTCGGTGGGCTCGTCGTCCGCATCGTCGGCCACGTCGAGCACCTTGCGCGCACTGCGGCACACCGCTTCGTTGCCGACCACCAGCTGGCGTACCATCTCGCGCCAGTCCGGTGCCTGGGTCAGGCCCGGCTCCTCCTTGATCGAAGACAGGCGCATGAACTCCGCGTAGGAGCCGGGCGCGTTGAAGCCCAGCGCGCGGATGCGCTCGGCCACGTCGTCCAGCGCGTTCCACTGCTCGGTGTACTGCACCTCGAACATGGCGTGCAGGGCGTTGAACATCGGCCCGGTCACGTTCCAGTGGAAGTTGTGGGTCTTCAGGTACAGGGTGAACGCATCGGACTGGTAGGTGGACAGCGCCTGCGAGATCTTCTTGCGATCCGCCGCGCTGATCCCGATATCGATGTCCGGGCCGCTGTCGCCGGGCCCCGGCGAGGCGGTCGGCTGCGGCGTGGCGGGCCTGGCGGCGGCCGATGCGGTGGACTTGCTGGCGGATTTCCTGCCCGCCGGTGTGCTGTTTGCCTGTTTGGTCCGGGCCATGGGGTACTCCGTGGTGGGGGATGCGGGTGGAAGCTTGACACGACGCGCCGGCCTGGGCAGGCGCCGAATCGGACGATCGAACGCGATGCACACTAGCGGAGCCGACAACAAGGAAGCGTCAAGCCCCGCCGCGCCGCAGAGCGCGCGCCGCGGCATCGACGCGGCGTGCACGCGCGACCGCGGGCGGCTGCTCGGCCTGTGGTCGAAGTGGAACGCCAGGCCAGCGGACGCCGCGCTGCGCGGTGCGTTCGAGACCGCGCTGCAGGCGTCCATCGCCATGCGCCAGGCGCGTGCGGCGGCGCTGCCGCAGGCCGCGGTGGATCCGCAGCTGCCCATCGCCGGTGAGGCGCAGCGCATCGTGGAGCTGATCCGCGGGCACCAGGTGGTGGTGATCGCCGGCGAGACCGGATCGGGCAAGACCACGCAGTTGCCCAAGCTGTGCCTGGCCGCGGGCCGCGGCGCGGCGGGCATGGTCGGCTGCACCCAGCCGCGCCGCATCGCGGCGCGCGCCGTGGCGCGCCGCGTGGCCGAGGAACTGCAGGTGCCGCTGGGCGGCGCGGTGGGATACCAGGTGCGCTTCACCGACAACGTGGGCGAGCAGACGGCGGTGAAGTTCATGACCGACGGCATCCTGCTGGCCGAGATCGCCGGCGACCGCTGGCTGTCGCGCTACGACACGCTGATCATCGACGAAGCCCACGAGCGCAGCCTCAACATCGATTTCCTGCTGGGGTACCTGAAGCAGCTGCTGCCGCGGCGCCCGGACCTGAAGGTGATCGTGACCTCGGCCACCATCGACACCGAGCGCTTCGCCGCGCATTTCGGCGGCGCGCCGGTGGTGAACGTGGAGGGCCGCGGCTATCCGGTCGAAGTACGCTACCGGCCGCTCGAGGACCTGGAGCCGGACGACGGCCCTGCGCAAGGCGCGGCCGCCGCCGGCGCTTCGCCCGCACCCCCGCGTGCGCACGCGGCCAAGGGCGGTGAGCCCCGGGCCACGCGTCCCGCGCTGTCGATCGTGGACGGCATCGTGGCGGCCTGCGACGAGATCGCGCGCGGCCGCCCGATGGGCGACACGCTGGTCTTCCTGCCCGGCGAGCGCGAGATCCGCGACGCGCACCGCGCGCTGGAAGCGCGCAAGTACCGGCATACCGAAGTACTGCCGCTGTACGCCCGGCTGTCCACGCGCGACCAGGACCGGGTGTTCCACGCCGGCACGCAGCGCCGCATCGTGCTGTCCACCAACGTGGCGGAAACCTCGCTCACCGTGCCGCGCATCCACCACGTGGTGGACCCGGGCGTGGCGCGCGTCAAGCGCTACAGCCCGCGCCAGAAACTCGACCGGCTGCACATCGAGCCGGTGTCGCAGGCCAGCGCCGACCAGCGCAAGGGGCGCTGCGGCCGCGTGGCGCCGGGCACGTGCTACCGGCTGTATTCCGAGGCCGACTTCCTCTCGCGCCCGGCTTATACCGATCCGGAAATCCGCCGCGCCGCGCTGGCCGGCGTGATCCTGCGCATGTTGACGCTGGGGCTGGGCGACATCGAGCGGTTCCCGTTCCTGGAGCCGCCGGATCCGCGCGCCATCGCCGACGGCTGGCAGCAGCTCGCCGAGCTGGGCGCGGTGGACGCGTCGCGCAAGCTCACCGCCATTGGCCGTGCCATGGCCAGGCTGCCGGTGGACGTGAAGCTGGCACGCATGCTGGTAGCGGCGCACGGGCACGGCGTGCTGGCGGACATGCTGGTGGTGGCCAGCTTCCTGGGCATCCAGGACCCCCGCGAGCGCCCCGCCGATGCGCGCGCCGCAGCCGACACCGCGCACGCGCAGTTCGCCGATCCGAAATCCGAGTTCGTGGGCATTCTGAAACTGTGGGAGGCCTATCGCACCGCGCACGAGGACCTCACCCAGTCGCAGCTGCGCAAGTGGGCCGACCGCCACTTCCTGGGCTTCCTGCGGCTGCGCGAGTGGCGCGAACTGCACCGTCAGCTGAAGCTGCAGTGCGGGGAGTTGGGGTGGGGAGATCAAGAGCACGAGCAAGTGCAATTCCCCCTCGGTCGCCCTTCTTCGAAGGGGGAGGAAGTGCAAGCTGCAGATTCGCTGCCGCGCGGAGCCAAGCGCGGAGCTCCAGCTGGCGCCGCAGACTCGTATGGCGCACCCCCCGCTTTGAAAAAGGGGGGCAGGGGGGATTCGCGCGCGCAGCGCGCATCGCTTTCCCCACCCGCCGCTCACCAGCAAAGAGCCGCCGCCGACGCACCTTCAGGAAAGTCGCAGGCACCCCAGACCCACGGCTACGCCTTGCTGCACCGCGCCCTCATCGCGGGCCTTCCCACGCAACTCGGCCACCTGACCGAGCGCGGCGTGTACGACGGCCCGCGCGGCCGCAAGTTCCAGCTGTTTCCCGGCTCCGTGCTGGCGAAGAAACCCCCGCCGTGGGTGCTGTCGGCGACGTTGCTGGATACCGAGAAGGTGTGGGCGCTCAGCAACGCGGCGATCGAGCCGGAGTGGGCCATCGACGAACTTCCGCACCTGCTCGCGCGCCGCCACCACGATCCGCGCTGGTCGCGCGCCCAGGGGCGGGTGATCGGCAGCGAGCAGATCAGCCTGTTCGGCCTGGTGCTGGCGCCGAAGAAACCCGTGCACTACGGCGCGCTGTACCCGGAAGAGGCGCGGCAGATCTTCCTGCGCGATGCGCTGGTCACAGGCGAGATCAACACCCGCAGCGTCTTCGTGGCGCGCAACCTCAAGACGCTGGAGGCGGCCAAGGAAGAGGAAGCCAAGCTGCGCCGCGCGGGCCTGGTGATCGACGAGGACGCGCAGGCGCAGTGGTACCACGACCGGATCCCTGCGCACATCGTCAGCGCGCAGGCGCTGGATGCGTGGACGGCGAAGCTGTCGAAGGACGCGCGCGCCGCGCTGGAATGGACCCGCGACGACCTGCTGGCCGGCGACACCGGCGACGCCTCGCGCTTCCCCGCCTTCATCGCGCTGGGCGATGCGCGCCTGGCCGTGCGTTACCGCTTCGAGCCCGGGGCACCCGACGACGGCATGACCGTGGCGGTGCCGCTGCACCTGCTCAATGCGCTGGATCCCGCACGGCTGTCGTGGCTGGCGCCGGGCTTCGTGCAGGACAAGGCGGCGGCGCTGATCAAGTCGCTGCCCAAGGCGCTACGCCGCAATTTCGTGCCGGCCCCGGATTTCGCGCGCGCGTTCGCCGAAGCGCATCCGGTGCCGGAAGCGGACAGCATCGAAGGCGCACTTGCGCGTTTCCTGCGGCGCCTGGCCGGCGTCGAGATCGCAGCGACCGACTTCGAAGGCGCCAGCATCGAACCGCACCTGCGCGCCAACCTGCGCCTGCTCGATGTCGCGCCACAGCGCGGCGATGCGCCGGTGCTCGCCGAATCGCGCGACCTGGACGCGTTGCGCCAGCGCTTCGGCAAACGCGCGGCCGAGGCGTTCGCGCAGCGCGCGTCCGAAGGCCTGGCGCAACGGCAGCTCACCGCATTTCCCGAGACGCCGGTGCCGGTCTCGGTGACCGGCACCGGCGGCGTGCCGGCGTATCCGGCGCTGCAGGACGACGGCGCCACCGCGTCGCTGGCCGTGCATGCGCAGCGCGAAGCGGCGCAACGCCTGCATCCCGGGGGCGTGCGCCGCCTGCTCGCCATCGCGCTGGCCGACCGCATCAAGCAGGCGCGCAGGCAGCTGCCGGTGCAGGCCAAGACCGCCCTGCTGTATGCCGCCATCGCCGCTTTTGACAACCGAACGGCTGTCCAGTCCGGTGCCCCGCGCAGCGGCAAGGAAGGCGACCGCCTGCGCGAAGACCTGGTCGAAGGCGCCTTCGCGGCGCTGTCGGCGGAGGGACTGGGCGAGATCCGGGATGCCGAGGCGTTCGCCGCGCGGCACGATGCCATCGCCAGGGCGCTGTTCCCCGAGGCCATGCGCCGGCTGCAGCAGGCCGAGGCGATCCTGCTGCAGGTGGCCGAAGTACGGCAGCGGCTCGAATCGCCGCTGCTCGGCTGGGCCAGCGGCAACCTAGACGACATGCGCGCGCACCTCGCGTCGCTGGTGCCCGCCGGCTTCCTGCGCGACGTGCCCGCGGCCGCGCTGGCCGACTACCCGCGCTACCTCAAGGCGCTCGCCCTGCGCGCCGAACGCGCGCTGCGCGATCCAGGCAAGGACCAGGCGCGGATGCTGGAGCTCGAGCCGCTGGCGCGTTCCGTACGCGAGCTGTCCACGACGCATCCGGAAGATTCGCGGGTGCTCGCGTTGCGTTGGGATTTCGAAGAACTGCGCGTGTCGACATTCGCGCAGGAGCTGGGATCCAGGAGCGGGGTGTCCGCCAAGAAGCTGGCCCTGCGGCTGGCCGGACTGGAACACCCGGGCTGACGCACAGGAGCCCGGAACGGGCCCTGCGCGGGCTAGCCCCGGATCACATCGGGATGCAGTTGCCGTACGGATCGCACTCGTACTGCAGCACGAACATCCAGCTTCCGGACCGGCATTCCCACACGATGTAACCCGATTCGTGACTGGTGGAGGTCTGTGCGCCCTCGTTGGACGCATCGCACGTCGACTCTGGGGGAGGGAACGCCCCGGCCGACGTGCTCATGAGCAGGGCCAGGCCAGCGACCAGAAGGCCAAGGCATTTGTTTCGCAACATGTCGAACTCCTTTTCCGATGCCGCCTTGGAAGGGCCTGCGTCCTGCAGCGGCGGCACAACCGCCGGACTCGCCCACGGCCGCCTTGCGGCGGATCACTTCACCCGGCGGACCTTCGCCCGGGTGTTGTATCCGTCGATCGCTAGGTACCACGCGTTACCGACCTTGCTCGGCGTGATCTTCACACCCGGGTTGGACTTGCGCACGCCTGCCAGCGAGGCCTCGTCGATCTGCTCCCACTCCTGCGCGTTCGCGAGCACGTAGTTGCGGCCTTTCTGGAAGCCGCGGAATTCGCCCACGATGCTGCTGACGATGGGTTCGGAAGAACCGAAGTTGAAGAAGCCGCGGGTCTCGCTCTTGATCTTGTCCTGCGCCTGCTCGGCGGCCTTGGCGGTTTCGGTGCCGATCTTGCGGTCCAGCCAGGCGTTCAGCCGCGCAAGCTCCTGGGGAGAGAGCTTCTCCAGCCCGGCGGCCTTGAACTCCTCCGGCGACATCTCCTGCTGGAGCGGGCGCTGGGATCCGGGTTCCTGCGCAGAGACGGCGCCGGCCAGTGCCAGCGAAAGCAGCAGGGCGGGGAAGGCGCGGTACAGCGGCATGGCGCGGTGTCCTTGGACTTTGCCGGTCAGGGCGACGCGGCTAGTGTAGACGCAGGCAGGCGGGGTGGTGGCGGTGGACGTTCAGCACGACACAGGGCAGGACCGGGCCGCACAGGCGCCGCTGGCAGGGTTGCCCGCGGCCATCCGCGCGCATCTGGAACTGCTTGGCGAACGGCACCCGATCGCGGCCGGAGACGGCCGCGTGCGGGCGACCACGCTGGATCTGCTGTCCCGGCTCGGGGCGGATGCCGACTCGCTCGCCGCGGCGTTCGTGCAGGCGCTGCCCGCGGGCGCTGCCGAAGACGTTGCGGCCTTCGAGCGCACGCATCCGGCCATCGCGCCGCTGCTGGAAGGCCAGCGCGCCGCGGCCCAGGTCTGGAACCTGCACGCCGAGCAGCCCGCGGGGGGCAACGCCGAAGGCCTGCGCCGGCTGCTGCTGGCGATCGTGCGCGACCTGCGGGTGGTGCCGATCCTGCTGGCCGCGCAGCTGGCGCGCATGCGCCACGCGCGCGACCTGCCCCAAGACGAGCGCCTGCGCCTGGCGCGGCTGACCCGCGACATCCATGCCCCGCTGGCCAACCGGCTGGGCATCTGGCAGCTGAAGTGGGAGCTCGAGGACCTGGCCTTCCGCACGCTGGAGCCGGAGGTCTACAAGCGCATCGCGGGCCTGCTGGACGACAAGCGAGGCGGCCGCGAACGCTACATCGAGCAGGTCAGGCGCGAACTCGACGCGGCGCTGGCCGCGCAGCGCATCCGCGCGGACGTGGCCGGGCGCCCGAAGCACATCTACAGCATCTGGAAGAAGATGCGGAAGAAGGACGTGCCCATCGGCGAGCTGTACGACCTGCGCGCGGTGCGCGTGCTGGTGGACGACGTGGCGGCGTGCTACGCGGCGCTGGGCGTGGTGCATGCGCTGTGGGCGCCGGTGCCCGGGGAATTCGACGACTACATCGCGCGCCCCAAGAACAACGACTACCGCTCGCTGCACACCGCGGTGGTCGGCCCGGAGGGCAAGACGCTGGAAGTGCAGATCCGCACCCACGAGATGCACGCGCAGGCCGAGCTGGGCGTGGCGGCGCACTGGCGCTACAAGGAGCATGCCTACGAGGGGCGCGGGGGATCGAGGCGCGCCCTCGCTTCCGACGCGGGCAACGACCGCAAGATCGAGTGGATGCGCCGGCTGCTGGAACACAGCGGCGACGGCAAGGAGGGCGACCAGGCCCTGGCCGGCGGCCTGGGGACCGAGCTGGTCGAGGATCGTGTCTACGCGCTCACCCCCCAGGGCAAGGTGATCGACCTGCCGGCCGGCGCCACGCCGCTGGACTTCGCCTACCACGTGCATACCGAGGTCGGGCATCGCTGCCGCGGCGCCAAGGTGGACGGGCGGATCGTGCCGCTGGACTACCGGCTGCGCAGCGGCGAGCGCGTGGAGATCCTGACCGCCAAGACCGGCGAGCCGCGCCGCGACTGGCTGCAGGCGTCGGGCGGCTTCCTGGCCAGCGCGCGCTCGCGCGAGAAGGTGCGCGCCTGGTTCCACAAGCTGGACCGCACGCGCAACGTGCAGGCCGGGCGCGACCTGCTGGAGAAGGAACTGCGGCGCATGGGCCTGCTGCAGGCGTTGCACGCCGAATGGCCGGCGACGGTGCTGGCGCGCTTCAACGTGGCCACGCTGGAGGAACTGCAGGTGCTGGTCGCACTGGGCGACGTGGGGCCGCACCAGGTCGGCCGCGCGTTGCTGGAACACGAGCGCGCGGCCGCGCAGTCCGAAGCCGCGATGCCGGTGCTGCCGCGGCCGTCGCGACGCCGCCGCGACGCGCACTCGGCTTCCGGCTTCACCGTGGTCGGCGTGGGCAACCTGCTGGTGCAGGTGTCGCGCTGCTGCCAGCCGCTGCCGGGCGAGCCGGTGGCCGGCTACCTGACCCGCGGCAAGGGCGTCAGCGTGCACCGCACCGACTGCGCGGCGTTCCTGCGCCTGGCCGCCGCGCATCCGCAGCGGGTGCTGCCGGTGGAATGGGGCGGCGCGCGCGGCGGGCACGACACCGACATCGTCATCGAGGCGCTGGACCGCAAGCACCTGCTCAAGGACGTCACCAACCTGATCGCGCAGGAAGAAGCGCACGTGCAGGACATCCACAGCGAGGCGCTGCGCGGGCAGCGCATGCGGCTGAAGCTGCGCCTGCGCGTTCAGGATTTCGGGCAGCTGTCGCGGTTGCTGGGCAAGCTGGAGATGCTGGCCGGCGTGGAGTCCACGCGCCGGGCATGACGAAAGCTGCACGCGGCGGGCCTATGCTGCGCGGATGGTCGAACGGACACCAGCGCCACTGCGCGGCGAGGCGGACCGCGGTGCGCGGCGCCCGCCTCGCATGGGCAGGCCGGAGGCGCTCGACTTCGAGGGTGCCCCGCATCGCGCTGTGGCCACGCGACCGCGCGGGCGCACGGGTTGGGGCGTGGCGGGCACGATCGCCGTGCTGCTGCTGGGCCTGCTGCTGCTGCGCAAACCGCTGGCCGATCTGCTTTGGCCGGCCGCGCGCGTCCAGGAATTGAGCCAGCAGGCGCGCGCTGCGCTGGAGCGCGGCCATCTCACCGCCGCCGACGGGACCGGTGCGCGCGAGCTGTACCAAGCCGCCATCGCCATCGACCCGGACCGGGTGGAGCCCCGTGCCGGGCTGGCACGGGTGGCGCATGCGGCGCTGGCCAAGGCGGAAGCGGCGCTGCGCGGCGAGGATTTCGAGCAGGCGCATCGCTGGCTGGCGCTGGCGCGCGAGCTCGAAGTGCCGCGTGCACGGGCGGACGCGTTCGCCGCGCGCCTGCGCGCGCGCGAGGCGGACGTGGCCGGCATCCCGCAGCTGCTCGCGCGCGCCGATGCCGCCGCGTCGCCGCAGGACGCGCTGCCGGTGTATGCGCGGGTGCTGTCGCTGCGGCCGCAGAACATCCGTGCGTTGGAGGGCCGCGAGGACGCGCTCTCCGTGCTGTTGCAGCAGGCGCAGTCCGCGGTCGGCCAGGGCGACCTGATCGGCGCGGCGCGCCTGGTCGCCACCGCGCAGCGGTTCGACGCCGGGCACGTCGACCTGCCGCAGGTGCGCAGCGAGCTGGCGCGGGCCGTGGATGCCCTGCGCCAGCGCGCCGAGCGCGCGCAGCGCCGCGGCGACCTGGCGGCAGCCGAGGCCGGCTTCCGGCAACTGCTGGCCCTGGATGGCGAAGACGCCGCCGCGCAGCGTGGCCTGGCCGCGCTCGCGGAGGCGCACGCGCTGCGCGCCGGGCGCGCCGCGTCCAATTTCGACTTCACCGCTGCCGGGCAGTCGCTCGAGCGCGCGCGCGCGCTGGATCCCGACGCACCCGGCATCGCGCAGGCGGAGCGCAAGATCGCCGCGTCGCGGGCGACCCGCTCGCGGCTCGGCGCCGCCAGCGCGCCGGCGCGGCCC
>CAYRNF010000014.1:0-92615 GCA_964425695.1 uncultured Pseudoxanthomonas sp. | reverse complement strand
TGCGCTTCCTCCAGCGGGTTGAGGTCCTCGCGCTGGATGTTCTCGATCAGCGCCAGCGCCACCACGGTGCGGTCGTCGACCTCGCGCACCACCACCGGCACTTCGTCCAGGCCGGCCAGCTGCGAGGCGCGCCAGCGGCGTTCGCCGGCGATGATCTCGAACGTGCCCGGCGACAGCTCGCGCACCACGATCGGCTGGATGACGCCCTGGGCCTTGATCGAGTCGGCCAGCTCGGACAGCTTGGCTTCGTCCATGCGCCGGCGCGGCTGGTACTTGCCCGGCGCCAGCGCGGTCACCGGCAGGTTGCGCAGGGTGTCCTGCGCGGTGGCTTCCAGCTTCGGCGCCTCGGCGGCGCCCTTCGGCCCCAGCAGCGCTTCCAGGCCGCGGCCCAGGCCGCGCTTCTTGGCGGGTGCGTTCTTCGCAGCGGTCATGCCGCCTTCTCCGTGTCTGCGGCGGCCGCGCCGGCCTGGCGCTCGCGCTGGCGGCGCAGCACCTCGCCGGCCAGGCCCAGGTAGGCGATGGCCCCGCGCGAGGCCTTGTCGTAGCCGACGATGCTCTGGCCGTGGCTGGGCGCCTCGGCCAGGCGCACGTTGCGCGGCACGATGGTGCGGAACACCTTGTCGCCGAAATGCTCCACCAGTTCGGCGGACACCGCGTTGGCCAGGTTGTTGCGCACGTCGAACATGGTGCGCAGCACGCCCTCGATCTCCAGCCCCGGGTTGAGCTTGGCCTTCAGCGCATCGATGGTCTGCAGCAGCGCGGTCAGGCCTTCCAGCGCGTAGTACTCGCACTGCATCGGCACCAGCACGCTGTCCGCCGCGGTCAGGGCGTTCAGGGTGAGCAGCGACAGCGCCGGCGGGCAGTCGATGACGATGAAGTCGTAGCGGTCGCGCAGCGGATCCAGCGCGCGCTTGAGCCGCTGCTCGCGGCCCTCCTGGTCCATCAGCTCGATCTCGGCCGCGGTCAGGTCGGTGTTGCCGGGCAGCAGGTCGAAGCCTTCGGAGGCGGCGACGATCGCGTCCGCCGCGGACTGTTCGCCCAGCAGCACGTCGCAGGTGGAGGCCTCGAGTTCGCGCTTGTCCACGCCGCTGCCCATGGTGGCGTTGCCCTGCGAGTCCAGGTCCACCAGCAGCACGCGCTTGGGCGCGGCGGCCAGGGCGGCGGCCAGGTTGACCGACGTCGTGGTCTTGCCGACCCCGCCTTTCTGGTTTGCGACAGCGATGATGCGGGCCATGCGCGTTACGGGCGCCTCGCGTGGACTCGGGGAATCCCGGCCGCGGCAGCCATGGTCGGGCCCGGGATGATACCCCGCGCCGCGCGCTGCGCCGGGCGCCGCGCCGGCGGCCGGGCCGATCCGTGCGCCGCCGGGTGCCCGCGCCCGTTCACGCGCGGCCCACCACCACCAGGTGGCGCTCCGCGCCCAGTCCGGGCACGTGCAGCGGGTGGATCGCGGCGACGCGCCAGGCCGGCGGCAGCGCCGCGATCTCGTCTTCGGGCACCACGCCCTTCATCGCCAGCAGCCGGCCCCGCAGGCCCAGCAGGTGGCCGCCCAGTTCCAGGATCAGCGGCAGCGTGGCCAGCGCGCGTGCGGTGATCGCATCGAACCGGCCCGGGGCGTCGAACGCCTCGATCCGCGATTCCACCACCTCCGCATTGCGCAGCCCCAGCCTGCGCACGGCCTCGCGCAGGAAGCGCGCCTTTTTGCCGTTGCTCTCCACCAGCGCCACCTGCAGCCGCGGCTGCACGATCGCCAGCGGGATGCCGGGCAGGCCGGGGCCGGTGCCCAGGTCCGCCAGGTGCGCCACGTCCGCCACGTGCGCATGCATGGCCAGCGAGTCGAGCAGGTGCTTGTCCACCATCTCGCCCGCGTCGCGGATCGCGGTGAGGTTGTAGGTGCGGTTCCAGCGGTCCAGCAGGGCCAGGTAGTCCAGCAGCGCAGCGGCGTGCACCGGGTCGATGCCCAGCGCGTCCAGGCCCGGCAAAAGGCGAAGTTCCAGGGAGGCGCGCGCGGCGTCGTTCATGGCGGCATTGTAGGAGCGGGCCACGGGGGGCCCGGCCCCGACACGTTCAGGAAACCGACGCGGCCGGCCGCCAGGCAAGGGTGGCGCGGTAGCCGGGCCGGGGCAGGACCTCGTGCACGCTCCAGTCGGCCGCGCTGCCCAGTTCCGGGTCCGCCGAGGCCAGGTACAGGGCGCCGTCGCGCTCGGCGATGCGCAGCCGGTGCAGGCCGAAGGCGATGCCGCGGCCGTGCGCCTTCAGGATCGCTTCCTTGGCGCACCAGATGCGGACGAAGGCGTCCTCGCGCCGCGGCCCGGGCAGCGCCTCGAGCCAGGCGGTCTCCACCGGGTCGAAGAAGCGCCGCGCCAGTTCCAGCGCGCGCGGTCGCGGGCGCAGGCGCTCCAGGTCGGCGCCCACGTCCACGCCTTCGCCCAGCGCCACCAGCAGGCCTTCGCCGCTGTGGCTCCAGCTCACGTCGTACGCGCGCGGCGGCACGAAGCGCGGCCGGCCGTGGGCGTCGCGCACCAGCGCGGACGCCGCTGCGCGGTTGCCCAGCTGCGAGGCGAGCCAGGCTTCGGCCAGCGGCTGCGCGGGTACGCCGGCGGCGTGCGGCAGCTGCACCCAGCGCACCGGGCCGATGCGGTGGGCGGCGGCCGGGGCGGAGGGCGTGCGCGTTTCCATCGCATGCCAGCGTAAGCTACCGCGGGGACGGGCGGCGCCGCGGGCGCCGGGAGCAACACGCGGATGTCGGCGCTGCCGGAACAGCCATCGGAAAAGTGGGGCGGACCGCGCGCGGCGCATCCGCTGCTGTCGCAGGCGCTGGAATCGGCGATCGCATTCGACACGGACGGCGACGTCAGCCGCCAGCGGTTCCTGGAACACGTCCACGGCGTCGCCGCGCTGCTGCCGGAAGCCGCGCACGCCATCAACCTGTGCGAAGACCGCTACCGCTTCCTGGTGGCGCTGTGCGCCGCCGCGGTGCGGGGCCAGGTGACGCTGCTGCCGCCCTCGCGCGCCGCCGCGGTGGTGCAGGACGTCCGCCAGGCGCACCCGGACAGCTACTGCCTATGCGATGGCGACGCCGCGGCGGTGCCGGTGCCCGGTGCGTGGCCGCTGCCGGCGGCGCTGCCGCGGCAGGGCGGCGCCATGCCGCTGGTGGAGGACGCGGCGCTGGCGGTGATCGGCTTCACTTCCGGCAGCACCGGCCGGCCGTCGGCCAACGCCAAGACCTGGGGCAGCTTCCGCGCCAGCACCGCGCAGAACCTGGCCGCGCTGCGCGACCTGTGGCCGGCCGGTGCGGTCGCGCACGTGGTGGCCACGGTGCCGCCGCAGCACATGTACGGCATGGAGCTGTCGGTGCTGCTGCCGCTGTTCGCACCCGCCGCCGTGCACGGCGGGCGCCCGTTCTTCCCGCACGACGTCGCCGCCGCGCTGGCGCATGCCCACGCGCACCGGCTGCTGGTCACCACCCCCGTGCACCTGCGCGCGCTGGTGCAGTCCGGCATGGCGCTGCCGCCGCTGGCGGGGATCGTGTCGGCGACCGCGCCGCTGTCGCCGGAACTGGCGGCCGAAGCCGAAGCGCGCTTCGGCTGCGAGGTGCGCGAACTGTTCGGATCCACCGAGACGTGCGTGATCGCGCGCAGGCGCACGGCCGTGGACGCCGCGTGGACGCCGCTGCCCGGCGTGACGGTGGAGCCGCGGCCGGACGGCGCGCTGGTGCGCGCGCACCACCTGCCTGCGCCGGTGCGACTGGCCGACCTGGTGAGCGTGGACGCGCAGGGCCGCTTCGAACTGCGCGGCCGCAACGCGGACCTGCTGGAGATCGCCGGCAAGCGCGCGTCGCTCGGCGACCTGACCCGGCGCCTGCAGGGCATCGCCGGCGTGCACGACGCGGTCGTGTTCCAGCTCGACGACGACGCGCGCGGGGTGCGCCGCGTCGCTGCGCTGGCGGTGGCGCCCGCACTGGACGAAGCGCGCATCCTGGCCGCGCTGCGCGAGGTGGTGGACCCGGTATTCCTGCCGCGCCCGCTGCGGTGCGTCGATGCGTTGCCGCGCAACGAGACCGGCAAGCTCCCGCGCGACGCGCTGCTGGCGCTGCTGCGCGGCAGCATGCGCTGAACACGGCGTTCGGATACAACCGCCCGGACCGGATCGCCCCGCCCGGGTCATGACTTCTGACGCCCCCGTCACGCAGGCGCGCAGAGACTTGCCCCGCCCCCACGCAGGGGAGCGCACTTCCTCAGTTCACCTGTCTAAGGAGTCGAAAACATGGGCATCATCATCTGGTTGATCGTGGGCGGCATCGTGGGCTGGCTCGCAAGCTTGATCATGAAGACCGACGGCCAGCAGGGCATCCTGCTCAACATCGTGGTCGGCATCGTGGGTGCCTTCATCGGCGGTTTCCTGATCGGCCCGCTGGTCGGCGCCGGCTCCATCAACGACGGCTTCACCGTGATGAGCTTCATCGTGTCGCTGATCGGCGCGATCATCCTGCTGGCCATCGTCAACCTGTTCCGTCGCGGCCGCGTGCGCTGATCGCGTCCGACTCAAGGATCCGAGTAAACGAAGGCCCGGCATTGCCGGGCCTTCGTCGTCGTGGGGGGCGGTTGCGCCTGCTCAGGCGTCCGCGATCTCGACCCACACCGGCGTGTGGTCGCTGGGCCGTTCCCAGCCGCGCGGCGCCAGGTCGATGCCCGCGCCGGTGCAGCGCGCGCGCAGCGCCTCGCTGACCAGCACCAGGTCGATGCGTAGGCCCCAGCCGCGCTGGAACGCCGCCAGCCGGTAGTCCCACCAGCTGTAGTGCCCGCCGTCGGACTCGAACAGGCGGAACGAATCGTGCAGGCCCAGCGACTGCAGCGACGCCAGCGCCTCGCGCTCGGGCGTGGAGCACAGGATCTTCTCGTGCCAGCGCTTCGGGTCGTGCACGTCGCGGTCGTCCGGCGCGATGTTGAAGTCGCCCAGCACCACCAGGTTCGGATGCTGCGCGATCTCCTGCGCCAGCCATTCGCGCACGGCCGCCAGCCAGCGCAGCTTGTAGTCGAACTTCTCGCTGCCCACCGCCTCGCCGTTGACCACGTACAGGTCCACGATGCGTAGCGCCTGCGGCGAGCCCGGATCGCTGCCGACCGTGGCGGCCAGCACGCGCTTCTGCGGATCGTCGAAGCCGGGGATCGCGGTGACGCATTCGCTCGCGAACGGCAGCCGGCTCACGATCGCCACGCCGTTGTACGTCTTCTGTCCGCAGAACACGCTGCGGTAGCCGAGTTCCAGCAGCGCGTCTTCGGGAAACTTCGGGTCTTCCAGCTTGGTTTCCTGCAGCGCCACCACGTCGGGGCCAGCCTCGTCGAGCCAGCGCAGCAGGTGCGGCAGGCGCACGTTGAGGGAGTTGACGTTCCAGCTGGCGATCTTCATGCGCGTGGCCTCATCCCGATCACGGGCCGCACCGGCTCAGCGGCCGTGCCGCGCGTACACGCGGGTCTTGCCGTCGCGGCCCACCAACTGCACCTCGTACGGCTGCACCGTGCCATCGGGCACTTCCATGCCCGGCGAACCCAGCGGCATGCCCGGCACCGCGATGCCGCGCGCCTGCGGCTTGTCGCCCAGCAGGCGCTTGATGTCGGCGGCCGGCATATGGCCTTCCACGAAGTAGCCGCCGACTTCCGCGGTATGGCAGGAGCGGGCGGTTTCCGGCACGCCCAGGCGCTTCTTGATGGGCTGCATGTCGTCGTGTTCGTGCACGCGCACCTGGAAGCCGGCGTCGCGCAGGTGCTCGACCCACTTCATGCAGCAGCCGCAGGTGGGGCTGCGGTGCACGTCGACGGGCAGCAGTGCCTTGCGCGCGACCAGCGAAGCCTTGGTGCCGTCGCGCGCCGGCAGCGTGGGGGACACGCCGGCCAGTGCGGCGGCAACGGACAGGGTCAGCAGCAAGCGGTGCATGGGGTCACTCCGGTGTGGGCGGGGCGCCGCGCCTCAGCGCAGCAGCATGCGGACGAAGCGGTCCACTTTGGCATACGGCGGCTTGAGCAGGTCGCTGCCGGCGCGGCGCGCCTGCCACGCGATCGGCAACTGCTTGCTGAAGGCGTCGAAACCGGCGCGGCCGTGGTACGCGCCCATGCCGCTGGGACCGATGCCGCCAAAGGGCAGCGCATTGATCGCGAAGTGCACCAGCGTGTCGTTGACGGTCACGCCGCCGGCCAGCGTGCCGTGCACGATGCGCTCCACCGCGTCGCGATCATGGCTGAAGGGATACAGCGCCAGCGGCCTGTCATGCGCGTTGACGTAGGCGATGGCCTCGTCCAGCGCGGCATAGCCGCGGATCGGCAGGATCGGGCCGAAGATCTCGTCCTGCATCACCTCGGCATCGTCGCCGGCATCCAGCACCAGCGCCGGCGCGAAGCGGCGCGTGGCGGGGTCGGATTCGCCCACGCGCAATACCGTGGCGCCGCGCGCCTGCGCATCGTCAACGTAGCCCTGCAGGCGCGCGTACTGCGCGTCGTTGACGATGCGGGTGTAGTCGGCATCGTTGCCGGCGCCATAGCGCGCGGCGAGTTCGTCGCGCAGCGCCTGGACCAGCGCGTCGCGCCGCGCGGCGTCCACCAGCACGTAGTCCGGCGCGATGCAGGTCTGGCCGCCGTTGAACCATTTGCCGGTGGCGATGCGCGCCGCGGCGCGGTCCACCGGATAGTCCGCGCACACGATCGCAGGCGACTTGCCGCCCAGTTCCAGCGTGACCGGGGTGAGGTTGGGCGCTGCGGCGGCCATCACCTTGCGGCCCACCGCCGTGGAGCCGGTGAACACCAGGTGGTCGAAGGGCAGCGCCGCGAACGCGCCGGCCACGTCCGCACCGCCGTGCGCCACCGCGACGCGGTCGCCGGGGAACACGTCCGCCAGCAGCGACGCCAGGAACGCGGCGGTGCGCGGGGTGTGCTCCGAGGGCTTGAGGTAGGCGTGGTTGCCCGCGGCGATGGCGGTGGCCAGGGGGATCAGTGCCAGGTTGACCGGGTAGTTCCAAGGCGCGATCACGCCCACCACGCCCACCGGCACGTTGCGTACCTCCGCGCGCGCGGGCCAGAACTTCCAGCCCGCGGAGACGCGGCGCGGGCGCATCCAGCCGCGCAGGTGGCGGCGCAGGTGGTCGATCTCGCCCAGCACGGTCATGCCGTCGGCGATCAGGCTCTCGTGCCGCGAACGGCCGCCGAAATCGTGCGAGATCGCCTCGGCCATCGGCTCGAGCCGCGCCTTGAGCGCGTCGCGCAGCCGGACCAGGTCCGCATCGCGCTGCGCGCGGTCCGGCTTGCGCGCCTGCCACGCGGCGCGCAGCCGCGCGCGGGTGGGTTCGAGGTCCGGCAACGGCGTATCGGTGGGCGTCATGGGCCGATTGTAGGGCGCGCCCGGGCCCGCCGCCGGCGGGCGCACTCGGAGGCCGGGCACGGAGATTTTCCGCCGCTGTTTCGCTGCATCGCGGAGATCGCGATGGCGCGCCCGGGCCCGCCCTACAATCGCGCCCATGGAAAACCTCCGCGCCTACCGCGGCGTTCTGCCCACCTTGGGCGAGCGCGTGTACCTCGATCCGGTCGCCAGCGTGATCGGCGACGTGGTGCTGGGCGACGACGTCTCGGTCTGGCCGTTCACCGTGATCCGCGGCGACGTGAATTTCATCCGCATCGGCGCGCGCACCAACCTGCAGGACGGCACCGTGGTGCACGTCAGCCACGACGGCCCGCATGCGAAGCTCGGTGGCTTCGCCACCGTGATCGGCCAGGACGTGACCATCGGCCACAAGGCCATCGTCCACGCCTGCCGCATCGGGGACGCGTGCCTGGTCGGTATGGGCTCCACCGTGCTCGACGGCGCGGTGATCCACCGCCACGGCTTCCTCGGCGCCGGCGCGGTGCTCACGCCGGGCAAGGAAATCGGCGAAGGCGAGATGTGGCTGGGCAGCCCCGCGCGCTTCGCACGCCGGCTCAGCGATGCGGAGATCGAAGCGCTGCACTACAGCGCCCGCCACTACGTGCGGCTGAAGGACGAATACCTCGCCGGCGCGGTCCAGGGCTGAGCCCGACCAGGACTGCCGCCACGCGTCGGCCGCGCCGATCGCGGCATGCCTGGCACCCCCTTCGTCGGCGGCAAGAGGCGCGTTAGAGTGCGCGCGGGGAATGGACCTCACTCACAGGGGAAGCGACCGATGGATCCATACAACAGTGGCGGCGTGCTGCCGGCCGGGGGCCATGCCCCCCAGCCGCCGGTGATGTCGTCCAATGCCAATCCGTACGCGGCGCCGGGGGCGGCGGTGCGCGACATGCGCGACGAGGCGGACGTGGTGCTGGCGACGCGGCTGGCGCGGCTGGGGGCCGCGCTGATCGATTCGGCGATCGTGATGCTGCCGTTGATGATGATCGCGGTTCCGGCGTACCAAGGGTACGTGGCGCGGGCGAACGGCATGCCGGCGCCGGGCGCCGCGTTGGGCAGTACGGCGATGATGTTGCTGGGCCTTGGCTTCCTTGCGTTCAGCGTGCTGCAGCTGGTGCTGCTGTACCGCCATGGCCAGACCGTGGGCAAAAAGATCGTGGGCATCCGCATCGTGCGTCCGGATGGCGGCCGGGCTTCATTCCCTCGTCTGTTTTTCCTGCGTTATGGTGTGCCCAGCCTGATCGGGTGGATCCCGCTGGTGGGCCCGATCTTCGCGCTGGTCAACGTGCTTTTCATCTTCGGCGAGGAACGCCGCTGCCTGCACGACAGGATCGCGGACACCATCGTCGTCAACGTCTGACGCGATGCTGGACACGGTCCGCGAGGCGCATACGCCCGAGGGCGTGGCGCTGCGCCTGCCGGCGGCCGGTCCGCTGCCGCGCGCACTGGCCTGGGGCATCGACGCCGCGATCCGCGGCGCGGTATTGATGGTCGCGTCGATGCTGCTGGGCCTGCTGGGGAAGAGCGGCCTGGGGCTGTTCCTGCTGGTGGTGTTTGCGCTGCTGTGGGGATACCCGGTGCTGTTCGAGGTGCTGCGCGGCGGGCAGACGCCCGGCAAGCGCAGCATGCACCTGCGCGTCATCCGCGACGATGGTGCGCCGGTGGGCTGGCAGGCGTCGATCGTGCGCAACCTGATGCGCACGGTCGACATGCTGCCGCTGTTCTACGCGGTGGGACTGGTGGCCGGGCTGTTCGATCCGGCCGGACGGCGGCTGGGCGATATCGTGGCCGGCACGCTGGTGATCCACGTGCCGCCGCGCGAACGCAGGAAAGCCGCGCACGCGCCGCCCCCACCGGCCGCCGCGGTCGCAGGCTCGCCGCTGCGCGGCGTGGCGCTGCTGGCGCACGAGCAGGCGGCGGTGGTGGCCTTCAGCGAGCGCGCCGCCGGGCTCACGCCCGAGCGCCAGGAAGAACTGGCCGGGCTGGCATTCGATCTGACCGGCGAACGGGGCCGCGGCGGCGTGGTCCGCCTGCACGCCATTGCCGCGCACCTGCTGGGGCGCTGATGCCCGCCGACGTGAAGGGATGCCCGCCGTCGTGATGCGCCAGGAACGCTTCGTGGCGCTGCATGCGCGCGATTGGGACGAGTTCGAAGCCTGGCTCGATGCCCGGGCCGGCAAGGTGGGCGACGTGCGCCGCGCGGGCGTGCAGGACGTGCGCTGGCGTGGGCTGCGCGACGAGGCGGTGCCCGGCGCGTACCGCCGCCTGTGCCACCAGCTCTCGCTGGCGCGTCGCCGGGGCTACAGCCCGCAGGTGACCGACCGGCTGCAGGACCTGATGCAGCGCGGGCACGCGGCGCTGTACCGGCCGGCGCCGGTGCGGTGGCGCGCGGCGCTCGGTTTCCTCGCCGGCGGCTTTCCGCGGCTGGTGCGCGCCGAGTGGCGTTGCATGCTGGCCGCGTTGGTGCTGTTCGCGCTGCCGCTGGCCGGGCTGTTCCTGGCGATCCAATGGCAGCCGGAACTGGTGCATAGCGTGTTCTCGCCGACCCAGCTGGCGCAGTTCGAGGCGATGTACCAGCCCGGCAACACGCAGCTTGGCCGCCAGAGCGAAGACGACCTGGCGATGTTCGGCTACTACGTGTACAACAACGTCAGCATCGGGTTCCGTACGTTCGCCGCGGGCCTGCTGGGCGGGTTGGGCAGTGCGTTTGTCCTGGCGTTCAATGGAGTGATGATCGGCGGCGTGGCCGGGCACCTGCAGCAGATCGGCTACGGCGATCCGTTCTGGCGCTTCGTCAGCGGACATTCGTCGCTGGAGCTCACCGCGATCGTGATCGCCGGTGGCGCGGGTCTGCAGCTGGGAATGCGGCTGATCGCGCCGGGCAATCGGCGGCGCCGCGATGCGCTGGCCGAAGGCGGGCGCCGCGGTGGCCTGCTGTGCCTCGGGGTGCTGGCGATGCTGCTGGCGGCGGCATTCGTGGAAGCGTTCTGGTCGTCGATCGGATGGATTCCCGCGGGCGTGAAGTACGGCGTCGGCGCGGCGCTGTGGTTGGTGGTGCTGGCGTGGCTGTGGCGCGGCGGCCGTGCCGGGCCGGGCGGGGAGGCGCGCGATGCAGCTTGACCGGTTGCAGGTCGAACTGCGCCCGCGCTCGCCCTGGGAAGCGATGGAGCTGGGCACCGCGCTGGTGCGCCGCGACGGCGGCACGGTGTGGCGCGCGTGGTGCCTGGCCAGCGTGGCCCCGCTGGTACTGCTCAACGCGCTGGGCTGGGCGCTGGACATGGTCTGGATCGCGGCGGTGGGGATGTGGTGGCTGAAGCCGGCCTTCGACCGCATCCCGCTGTACGTGGTGTCGCGCGCGGTGTTCGGCACCGTGCCGGGCGTGCGTGAGAGCGCGTGGGCGCCGCTGCGGTTCGGTCGCGACAGCCTGCTGCGCGACCTGACGTGGGGCCGCATCTCGCTGTCGCGCGCGCTGCTGATGCCGGCCGCGCTGCTGGAAGGCCTGCGAGGCCCTGCCCTGCGCGAGCGCCGGCGCGTGCTCACAGCGCAGGGAGGCCAGACCGTGGTGCTGCTCACCCTGCTGTGCCTGCACTTCGACGCGCTGCTGTCGTTCGCGGTCCTGGGGATGCTGCCTGCATTCGTGCCGGTCGAGTACATGGGGGAGTCGGCGCGCGCGCTGTGGGAAACGATTTTCCAGGCGCCGCCGCGCTGGGCACAGGTGCTGCTCAACCTGCTGGCATGGGCCGCAACGACCCTGGTGGAACCGTTCTACATCGGCGCCGGGTTCGGCCAGTACCTCAACCGGCGCACCCAGCTGGAAGGCTGGGACATCGAGATCGCGTTCCGGCGCCTGCGGACGCGCCTGCGCGCGGCGGCCACCGCGCTGGCGGCGCTGGCGGTGCTCTGCATCGGTACGGCGTTGCCCGCGCGGGCGCAGGTCGCGGCGGATGTGGCATCGACGGCCGGCGTGCAGCCACGCGATGCCGCGGGATCGCACGCGAACACGGCGCCGCTGGCCACGAGCCGCGGAGCGGTGTTTGGCGGTGCCGGGGTGGATCCGGCGCGTTTCCAGCGCGCCGTGCGGCAGGCGTACCGCGATCCGCTGCTGCGACCCACGCGCACTGGCCACACTTGGGTCCCGAAGCGCAAAGACAAGCAGGACGAACCCGAAGTGCCGCAGGGGCTGCGGTGGCTCGGCGCGCTGGCCGGGTGGCTGTCCGAAGGCGTTCTCTGGGTGCTGCTGGGCGGACTGCTGCTGTGGCTGCTGTGGCGCCTGCCGCGCTGGTGGCCGGAACTGTGGCGCCCGCTTCCGCGCGAGTCCGCGCCGTTGCCGGTGCACGAGTCCGACGCGCCGCACCACGAAGCGCTGCCCGACGACATCCCCGCCGCAGCGCGCGGGCTGTGGTCGCAGGGCCGTCCGCGTGCCGCGCTGGCCCTGCTGTACCGGGCCAGCGTGGCCGCCATGGCCGCGCGCACGGACACCACCCTGCCGCCCGGCGCGACCGAAGCGCAGTGCCTGCGCGCGTCGCGCAAGCTGCGCGACGCCGAAGACCGCGGCACCTTCGCCGACGTGGTACGCACCTGGCAGCTGGCGGCCTACGCACAGCGCCTGCCCGACGGCGATGCGTTCGAGCGCCTGCTGCTGCGCAGCGGCCAGCGCTTCGGGTGGCGCGCATGAACGCAGCGCTGCAGCGCAACCTGCTGCTGGGCGCGGTGGCGGCGCTTGCTGTCGCCGCGTTCGCGGCATGGTGGATGCACGCATTCGAGCGCAAGGCGGTCGAGATCCCGCTGCCGCCGCGCGGCGAAGCGGCGTACAACCCGCTCTACGCGCTCAAGCGGGCACTGCAGGCCGACGGCGTTGCGGTGCAGTCGCGCCGGCGCCTCGCACCGGGCACGCAGGCGCTGGCGCCGGGCGACACCGTGCTGCTGCTCGGCGACCTGCGTGCGCTGCCGCGGCGCGATGCGGACGCGCTGCTGGCGTGGGTCGAGCGCGGTGGGCACCTGATCGCGGAACTGCCCGCTGCCCGCGACGCGCAGCGGCAGGACGATGCCGGTCCGCTGCTGCAGGCGCTGGACGTCACCGTCAAGCCGGTGCCATGGGCCTGTGCGCATTATCGGGACGCCGCACGCGGCACCGAACCGGCGGCGCGCCTCTGCGGCAATGCGCGTATCGCGCTGCAAAGCGGACGCGCGGTGGCGGCGCACTGGCACGATCACGACTACGACGCAGACGTCCACGCGCGCCTGGCGCACGGCAGCGGCAGCGTGGACTTGCTGGTGAGCCTGGATTTCCTGCAGGGGACCGCACTGCAGGCGTCCAATGCCGCCGCATTGACGCGCCAGCTGCTGGCACCGCGTTACGGCCGCGGTACCGTGCATCTGGTCTACGAGGCCGATATGCCGCCGCTGTGGAAGCTGCTGCTGGAACGTGCGTGGATGGCCTGGTTGCCGCTGCTGCTGGCGACGCTCGGCTGGCTGTGGTGGCGGACCCAGCGGCGCGGTCCGCTGCTCCCCGGCCCACAGCCTGCGCGGCGATCTCTGATCGAGCACGTGCAGGCCAGCGGCGAGCACGTGCACCGCTACGGCCGCGGCCACCTGCTCCACGCTTCGCTGCGCGCCCTGTTCGACGCGCGCCTGCGTCGCCGCGACCCGTATGCCGCGTCGCTCGACGGCCAGGCCCAGCGCCAGGCCATCGCCGCGCGCACAGGCCTGACCGAAGCCGAGGTCGAAGCCGCGCTGCGCGCCCCCGTTCCGTTCGTGGCCGCCGATCTGCGGCTGCGGATCGCAAAACTCAACCGATTGAAGGCCCGCCTATGAGCATCGATTTCGAACCCCTGCCGCCGGAACATCCCAGCATGCAGCCCCCGCAAAGCGCGCCGCCGACGCGCGCCGCGGCGGCAGGCGGCATGACGCCCGCGCAGCTCGCCGAGCGCATCGGCGCGGTGCGCGACCAGGTCGCCGGCGTGTTCATCGGCCAGGAAACGGTGCTGGACCAGGTCCTGGTCGCATTGCTCGCCGGCGGCCACGTGCTGGTCGAAGGTGTCCCCGGCCTGGGCAAGACACTGCTGGTGCGTGCGCTTTCGCAGGCGCTGGGCTGCGGCTTCGCACGCATCCAGTTCACCCCCGACCTGATGCCCAGCGACGTCAGCGGCCACGCGGTCTACGACCCGAAGAGCGAGAAGTTCCTGATCCGCCGAGGCCCCGTGTTCACCCACCTGCTGCTGGCCGACGAGATCAACCGGGCGCCAGCCAAGACGCAGTCCGCGCTGCTCGAAGTGATGCAGGAACAACAGGTCACCATCGAAGGACGCAGCGAGCCGCTGGAACCGCCGTTCATGGCCCTGGCCACGCAGAATCCGATCGAGCAGGAAGGCACCTATCCGCTGCCCGACGCGCAGCTCGACCGCTTCCTGTTGAAGGTGCTGATCGGCTATCCCACCGGCGAGGACGAGCGGCGCATGGTGTCGGAGATCGCGCGCGGCAAGGTCGGCGCGAACTTCGACCTGGATGCGATTCGCCCGGTGTGCACGCCGCAGGACGTGGTGGCGATGCAGCAGGCGACCGCGGGGTTGACGCTGGACGACGCGGTGATCGACTACGCCGTCCGCCTGGCCGCGGCCACGCGCAACTGGCCGGGCATCGCCCTTGGCGCCGGCCCGCGCGGTTCGCTGGCCCTGGTGCGCGCCGCGCGCGCGCAGGCGGCGTTGGACGGACGCGACTTCGTCACCCCGGACGACGTGCGTGAGGTCGCCAAGCCCTGCCTGCGGCACCGCATCCTGCTTGCGCCGGAAATGCAGATCGAAGGCCAGGATGCGGACGCCGTGCTGCATGCCGTGCTGGCGAGGGTGGAGGCGCCACGCAAATGAGCGTGGCACATGCCGCAGCGGCGGCGCAGCCGTCGCGCGGCGAAACGCTGCGCGCGCTGGGCTTGCCGCGCCCCGGGCCGGCGCTGCTGGTGGCGCTGCTGGCGTGCGCGCTGCTGGGCGCGGCAGTGGGTGTCGGGGTGCTGCCCGCGTGGGCCTGGTTCGTTGCGGTTTCAGCGCTCGTCCTGATGGCCGGGTTTGACCTGGTCGCGCTGCGCCGGCTGCCCACGCCCGACGCGATCCGCCGCGTGTCCGAGGCGCTCGCGATCGGCATCCAGACCCAGGTGGGGCTGATGCTGGATCCCGGCGACGCACGCCTGCGCGCCACCGTGTACGACCTGCACCCCGGCGGCTGGGAAGCGCACGACCTGCCGCGCACGGTCGCGCTGAAGCCCGGCATGCAGTCCACGCTGGAATACCGTCTGCGCCCCGGCGAACGCGGCGACTTCGTGTTCCAAGGCGTGCAGCTGCTCATCGACTCGCCGCTGCGCCTGTGGCGGCAGTCGCGCGTGAGCGGCACGCCGCAGACCGTACGCGTACTTCCCAACTTCGCACCGCTGACGCGGCTGGCGCTGGCTGGCGCCGAGCGCGCCAGCCGCCTGATCGGCGCGCACGTCACACGCCGCCGCGGCGAAGGTACCGACTTCCGCCAGCTGCGCGAATACCGCGTCGGCGACTCCATGCGTCAGGTCGACTGGAAGGCGACCGCGCGCGCGCGCAAGCTGATCTCGCGCGAATACCAGGACGAGAAGCACCAGCAGGTGCTGCTGGTGGTCGACACGGGCCGCCGCATGCTCGCGCGCGAGCCTGTGACCGGGCACGCGACGGGCGCGACTTCGCACTTCGACCATGCGCTGGATGCCGCGCTGGTCGTCGGCTATCTGGCGCTGCGGCAGGGCGATGCGGTCGGCCTGTTCGCCAGCGGCGGTGCGCAGCGCTGGGTGCCGCCACAGCGTGGCATGGCTGCGCTGGAGACCCTCCTGCGCGGGGCCTACGACCTGCAGCCCGCGCCGGTGGCGACCGATTACCTGGCCGCCGCGCACGAACTGAGCCTGCGCCAGCGCCGCCGCGGCCTGCTGCTGTGGATCACCAACCTGCGCGACGAGGACACCGAGGACGTCCTCGCCGCGGTGCGGATGCTGCAGCGCCGGCACCTCGTGGTGATCGCGTCGCTGCGCGAGCGCGCACTTGACGAAGCGCTCGCGACCGAGGTCACCGAGCTCGACGACGCCCTGCGCGTGGGCGCCACCGCGCGCTACCTCGCCGAGCGCGCCGCCGCGCACGATCTTCTGCGCAGCCACCGCGTGTCGGTCCTGGATGTCACCAGCGAACAGCTGCCCGCGGCGGTGGTCCAGGAGTACCTGTCGATCAAGCGCAAGGGGCTGCTATGACACGCACGCTGCCATCGTGCCGCTGGCGCGAACCTTCTCGGGGATGACATCCGCGCGTGCAGGTGCGGTTCCAACCGTGAGCCAACGACCGCCAGACGCGCCTTCAAGAGCGCACGTCACCCGCGTCGAGCATGCGTCCGCTGCCACGGGAACGCGAAGGTTCGCAACGCGGCTGAAGTCGCTGCCTCAGTCCGCCGTCACCAGCCGCGCGTGTTCGGCGCGCAGTTCGTTGTAGACCGGGTCGGTGTCCGGCTCCGTGCCGTGCCAGCGCGCGAAGCTGATCGCGGCTTGCTCCACCAGCATCCCCAGGCCGTCGACCGCGTCGTGGCAGCCGTTGGCGCGGGCCCAGGCCAGGAACGGGATCGCCGCCTCGCCGTAGCTCAGGTCCACCGCGGCGGTGCGGCGGCCCACCAGCGAGGTCGGCAGCCGCGGCACGGTGCCGTCGCGGCCGGCGGACGTGGCGTTGACCACGAGGTCGAACTCGCCCAGTGCGCCCAGGTCGTCGAGATAGCGCGGATGCACGCGGCCAGGTTGCCCCAGCTGGTCCACCAGCGCGTCGGTGCGCGCGGCGGTGCGGTTGACCACGAAGAGGTCGCCGATGCCGGCATCCAGCAGCTCCGGCGCCACGCCGCGCGCCGCGCCGCCGGCGCCGAGCAGCAGGGTGCGCCGCCCGCGCAGGTCCAGCGCGTGGCGCCGGGTCAGGTCGCGGACCAGGCCGGCACCGTCGGTGTTGTCGGCATGCCACGTGTCGCCGTTGCGGACCAGGGTATTGGCCGCGCCGGCGCGGCGCGCTCGCTCGGTGGCGTCGCTGCTCAGCGCGAAGGCGGCTTCCTTGAGCGGCGCGGTCACGTTCGCGCCGGCGCCGCCGGCCTGCGCGAACGCGGCCAGGGCCGCTTCGAAACCCGACGGCGTGGCGTCGATGGCGACATAGTCCACCGCGATGCCCGCCTGCCGCCCGAACGCGGCGTGGATGCGCGGCGACAGCGAATGGGCGACGGGATGACCGAAGACTGCGTAATGCCGGCTCATGCGCTCCACCTCCGCTGCGGGTCGGCCCGAGTCTACGCCGGCGCGCGCTACCCGGCGGTGGTCTTGACGTACACGTGCTGGGTCTTGGCCAGCGCGTAGCCCAGCCCCGGATAGAACGCGTGGGCCTGCTCGCGGGCGATGTTGGAACGCACCTGCACGCGGTCCACGCCGCGGCGCATCGCCCACGCTTCCACCGCGCTCACCAGCAGCGCGCCGTAGCCCTTGCGGCGCGCGGCTTCGTCCACCACCAGCGCGGTGAGTTCCACCGCCTCGGCGGAGGCCAGCGCGATGCGGTGCTCGGCGGCCGCCAGGCCGCAGGCGACCTGCTCGTCCTCGGCCACGAACACCGCATGCGTGGGCTGGTCCAGGAGCCGCTGCAGGCGCGCGGGCATGCGCTGCAGCTCCACCGTGCCGCCCAGTTGCGCGGCCAGCCGCACGATGGCGGCGGCGTCCTCGGGCGTGGCGCGCCGGATCATGCGCGTTCGCCCAGCCAGCGCGCCGCATCCAGCGCGAAATAGGTCAGCACGCCGTCGG
Organism: uncultured Pseudoxanthomonas sp.; assembly: GCA_964425695.1. Taxonomy (GTDB): domain Bacteria; phylum Pseudomonadota; class Gammaproteobacteria; order Xanthomonadales; family Xanthomonadaceae; genus JAKPBU01. Next base: position 75,394 of record CAYRNF010000014.1, on the reverse strand, counting down.
CGCCGGCACGCTTGATGCCGGTGAGCGCCTCCAGCGCGGTGGCGCGTTCGTCCAGCCAGCCGTTGTGCGCCGCGGCCTTGAGCATCGCGTACTCGCCGCTGACCTGGTAGACGAACGTCGGCGCGCCGAAGGCGTCCTTCACCCGGCGCACGATGTCCAGGTAGGGCATCCCCGGCTTCACCATCACCATGTCGGCGCCTTCGGCCAGGTCCAGTTCGACTTCGCGCAATGCTTCGTCTGTGTTGGCCGGATCCATCTGATAGGTGTGCTTGTTGCCCTTGCCCAGCGCGCCTGCGCTGCCCACCGCGTCGCGGAACGGGCCGTAGAACGCGCTGGCGTACTTGGCGCTGTAGGCCAGGATGCGGGTATGGACGAAGCCGTCCTGTTCCAGCGCGCTGCGGATCGCGCCGATGCGCCCGTCCATCATGTCGCTGGGCGCCACCACGTCGGCACCGGCGCGCGCATGGCTCAGCGCCTGCTTAACCAGCGCCTCGACGGTTTCGTCGTTGACCACGTAGCCGCTGTCGTCCACCAGGCCGTCCTGGCCGTGGCTGGTGTACGGGTCCAGGGCCACGTCGGTGATCACGCCCAGGTCAGGAAAGCGCTGCTTCAGGGCACGTATCGCGCGCTGGCACAGTCCCTCGTCGTGCCATGCGGCTTCGGCGGTGAGCGATTTCGCTTCCGGCGCGGTCACCGGGAACAGCGCGAGCGCCGGGATGCGCAGTTCGCTGGCGGTGTCGGCCACGCGCAGCAGCTCGTCGACCGACACGCGCTCCACGCCGGGCATCGACGCCACCGGCGCGCGGCCGGCCGGTTCGTGCACGAACACCGGGTAGATCAGGTCGTTCGCGGTGAGGACGGTCTCGCGCATCAGGCGGCGCGAGAAATCGTCGCGGCGCATCCGCCGCGGGCGTACGAAGGGATGGCTCATGCGCGCATTCTACGGCGCGCGCGCCGGGGTCGCCCCCAAGCGCGCTGCGCGCCGCGCGCGCCGTGCACGCGCGGCGTTGCGGCAGGTCAGATGATTCCGCCGCCCAGCCCCAGCCGCCACATGGCGACGATGATGACGATGCCGTTGAGCACCAGGCCGGCCTTGGCGCGGCCGCGCTTCTCGCGCTGGGTGGTGGCGATGCCCACCGCGGCGATGATCGCGCCCACCGCGGCGAACGGGATCAGGAACCAGTTGCCCCAACCCAGCAGCGGCACCAGCGCCAGCACCATCCAGCACATGGCGAAGATGCCCCAGAGCAGGCTGATCAGTCCCATTGCGACTTCTCCCGGACGCGGCAGGAGCGCCGCGGTTGTGCGCACTATGCGGGCGCGGTGGCGCCGGTCAAGTGCCGTGCACGCCGTCGATCTCCACCGCCAGTTCGCGGCGGCAGATGGCGGCGTGCAGCACGATCCGCGGCACCGCATCGCCGAAGCGCGCCTGCAGCGCGTGCTCGACCTGCGCCAGGTCGTGCTGGTCGCGCACGTAGACCTTCAGCCGGGTGCCGCCGCCGAAGTGCGGCGGCAGCTCGGGGCGGTGCTGGCGCGCCGCGCCGATCAGCGCATCGAAGTTGCGGAAGGTCTCGTCGAGCTGCGCCTGCAGTTCGCCGTCGTGCTGCGAGGCGTGGCCCACCACCGCGGCGGTCCCGGACAGCAGCAGCGGCATGCGATCGGTGGGCGGCAGCATGGCGCGGGCGAAGCTGGGCGGCTGCGGCCCGTACTGGCGCGGGTAGCGGTAGGCGCTGACCTGGCGCGGGTTTTCCACCGGAATGCCGGGACTGCGCGCGGCCAGCCAGTACACCTGCACCACGCGCGCATCGTCGCAGCGGCCGATGGCCGTGGCGGCCGGCAGCATGGTGGCGTCGAAATCGCCCAATCCGCGCGCGCGGCCCACGCAGAACTCGCGGTAGCGCTCCGCGTCGCCGTCGCCCAGGGTGATCGCGTCCAGGTAGTTCCAGATGCGCAGGATGCGCGGTGTGCCGCTGCCGGCCACGAACCGCATCATCCGCGCGTAGGCGCGCTCCGCGGCGGCGGCGACGCCGACCTGCGATTCGTCCACCTCGATCGCGCCGAACAGCAGTTCGCCGTCGCTCGCCCAGGCGACGTCGCCGTCGCGGCCGAAGCGCACCGGCGCGTTGGCGCGCCATACTTCCAGCGGCGCCGGGCCGTGCGGCTGCAGCGGCACGTGCAGGTAGCGCGGGTCGTCGTGCACCGGCGCATCGCGCCCGAAACCGAGCACCGCCAGCACGCTGTCGTCGGCCAGCAGCTCGGCCAGCGCGGCATGCTCGTAGTCCACCGACAGGCAGGCCGGATCGGACGCGAACGAACCCAGCGGGCGGCTCACGGGCGCTCCCTCTGCAGGGTTTCTTCGTCGAAGGCCAGCCGCACCTGGCGGCGGCGGCGCAGCCAGCCGCGCAGCGCGCGCGGCGCCATGCGCAGCGCGGACAGCGCGTAGATCGCACGGAACACGCGCAGCCGGCGCAGCACCGGGCGGGCGTCGAAGACGTCGCCAGCCAGCATGGACACCACGGCCTGTTCGACCTGCATCACGTTGCGCGGGTGGGCGAACAGCGCCTTCATCGTGGGCGAGGTGAAGCGGTAGATGAACCACTTGAATTCGTCGAGGCCCGCGTCCAGGCGGCGCTGCAGCGCCGCCTGCAGCTGCGCCTCGCGCGCCGGCGTGCGCAGCACGGCATCCACCGTGGCGGCAGCCTGCTCGGCGCCGTGCATGGCCAGGTAGACGCCGGAAGAAAACATCGGATCGACGAAGCTGTAGGCATCGCCCACCAGGGTCCAGCCGGGGCCGTGCATGCGGCTGCAGTCGTAGGCGTAGTTGCCGGTGACGTGCACCGGCGCGACGCGCTGCGCGCCCGCCATGCGCTCTGCCAGCTCGGGGATGGCGTGCAGGGTGCGCTGCAGGAAGCCCTCGGTGTCGCCCTGGCGGGTCTTCATGTAGTCCGGATAGCACACCGCGCCCACGCTGGTGGTGCCGTCGCGCAGCGGGATCAGCCACGCCCAGCCGTGGTCGTGGCGGTAGATGCTGATGTTGCCGGCGTCGCGGCCCTCGCGGCGCCGCACGCCCGCGTAATGGCTGAACACCGCGGCGGAGGCATGGCGCGGGTTGCGGCGCTTGAGTCCCAGCTTCGACCCCAGGAACGCATCGCGCCCGCTGCAGTCCACCACGTGGCGCGGCGCGAACCGCAGCGCGCCGTTGGGGCCGGTGGCATGGACCAGCGCCGGCCGGCCGTCGGCGCCGGTCTCGATGCGCTCGACCTTCACTTCTTCGCGCGCGTCCACGCCATGGGCGCGCGCGTGACCGAACAGCAGCGCGTCGAACTCCTCGCGCTTCACGTGGAAGGCGTAGTCCGCCTTCGGTTCGAGCGCTTCGGAGAAACGGAAGACGTTGTAGCTGCCGTCGTCGTTGGGGAAGTCGGCCCCCGCCTTGAGCACGCCGATCGCGCGCACCTGCTCCAGCACGCCCAGCCGCTCCAGGATCGGCACGTTCAGCGGCAGCAGCGACTCGCCGATGTGGAAGCGCGGGTGCCGCGCCTTCTCCAGCAGCGTCACCCGCCAGCCCTGGCGCGCCAGCAGCGTCGCCACGGTGCTGCCTGCCGGCCCGCCGCCCACCACCAGCACGTCCGGCCGTTCCACGCCGTCCGCCGCCGCGGCGCAAGCCGCCATGCCGGACGGCGGTGCGCGTCCGGCATCCGCTGCGGCCGGGGCGCGGAGCGCGTCCGCGGCATTGGTGTGGGTGGGCATGCGCGTGTGATCCGGAACTGCGATGGCGGTAGAATTCGCGGCGCGCATGATAGCGCGCGGTGCAGCACGCTCCGGTCTGCAACCCAAGGGGATATTCAGAATGTCGTCGTCTGCGCAAACGCCCGCCGAAACCGAACTGGCCCAGCTGCTGGTCGAGAGCCTGAACCTGGACGGCGTGGATCCCGCGGGCATCGACCCGGAGGCGCCGCTGTTCAATGCCGGCCTGGGGCTGGATTCGATCGACGCGCTGGAACTGGCGCTGGCGATCTCGCAGAAGTACGGCTTCCAGCTGCGTTCGGACAACGACGACAACCGCCGCATCTTCGCGTCGCTGCGCGCGCTGTCCGCGCACGTCGAACAGAACCGGGCGGCGTGACCCGTCGCGCCGCGGGCGCGGTGTCGGCATGTCCCGGGTCTGGGCAATGAACGCTCCGGCACTGCCGTGGGCAGCGCCCGTGCTGCGCATCGCCTGCGCGGTGGCGTACCCGTTCCTGGCCCATGGCGCGAGCGTTCGCGACAGCGGTGCCTTGGCCGCCGGCGCGCTGGGCACGCTGGTGGGCATGGCGCTGGCCGACGGGCTGGTGCAGCGCCGCGCAGGCGCCTGGCTGGCGCTTCTGGCGGCGATCGCGGGGCTGGCGTGGCTGGCCGGGTCGCCCTGGGCGCACCTGCCGCTGCTGCTGGTGCCGGTGGCGTTCATCGCCATGATCGCGTGGTTCTTCGCGCGCACGCTGCGCCCGGGCCGCGTGCCGCTGATCGGCAAGATCGTGTCCGCGCTGGAGAACACGCCGGAGCCGGAACTGGAACCGGAGCTGCGCCGCTACACGCGCGGCCTGACCCTCGCCTGGGCGCTGGTCCTGGCGGCCATGGGCGTGTGCAACCTGGTGCTGGCGGCGGTGGCCGTGCCCAACGGGCTGCTGGCCTCGTTCGGCATCGCCGCACCGTTCACGGTGACCGACGCGCAGTGGTCGTGGTTCGCGAACTGGTTCAACTACGGGCTGGTGGGCGGCTTCTTCGCGCTGGAATACCTGTACCGCAAGCGCAGGTTCCCCGGGCGCTACCGCAATTTCGCGCACTTCGCGTCGCGGATGTCGCGGCTGGGGCCGGCGTTCTGGCGCGACCTGTTCCGTTGAACGCGGGCGGCAGGGGTATCCTCGGACACGTAGTGGCGTAGGCAGACACGGATCGATTTCGACATGCGACACATGGAATTGCGCGGACCCACCGAACGCCTGGCGGCGCTGAAGGCGGCGGGATGGTCCGCATTCAACCTGCTGCAGCTGGCGTTCACCCTGCTGTGGACCGCCGCCTGCATCAGCGCGGCGCTGGTGGCCAGGGCGATCACCGGGCGCCGCGACCTGCCGCTGCGCATGGCCGCGTGGCTGTGGGCGCCGGGCCTGCTGGGCGGCGCGGGCGCACAGCTGGTGGTGGAGGGCGCGGACGAGGTGGACTGGTCGCGCCCGTACCTGCTGGTGTCCAACCACCAGTCGGTGATCGACATCTGCGCGCTGTTCCGCGCGGTGCCGGTGCAGCTGCTGTTCCTGCTCAGCCGGGAAACGATGCAGTGGCCGTTCGTGGGCTGGTATGCGAAGGCGATGGGCATGCCGTTCATCGACCGCGACAACCCGCGCGCCGCCCCCGCGGCGCTGCGCGCGGCCGCGCAGCAGGTGCGCGAAGGCACGGCGCTGTGCCTGTTCCCCGAAGGCACGCGCAGCCGCGACGGCAACGTGTTGCCGTTCAGGCCGGCGGCGTTCCAGGCCGCGATCGACGCCGGCGTGGCCGTGCTGCCGGTGGCGCTGGAGGGCAGCGGCGCGGTGCTGCCGTGCAGCGGCCTGTTCGCGGTGCGCCCCGGCACGATCCGGGTGCGTTTCGGCCGGCCGCTGGAGACCGTGGGCGAGGCCGCGTTGGGCTCGCGCCAGGCGCTGGCGGCGCGCGCGCATGCCGACGTGCTGGCGTTGCTGCGGCGCCCGCCCGCGCACTGAGGCCGGGCCGCACGGCGGATCGGCCCGGTGCGTGCGTTGCTAAGCTGTGCCGATGCAGTTCCGTATTCCGCACGACCATCCCAGCCTCCCCGGGCATTTCCCCGGCCATCCCGTGGTCCCCGGCGTGGTGGTGCTGGACCGGGTGTTCGCCGCCATCGAAGCCGCGCGCGGCGCCGCGACCGCATGGCGCCTGCCGCAGGTGAAGTTCGTGCAGCCGTTGCTGCCGGAGCAGGACGCGCGCGTGGAGCTGGACGGGGAGGGTGCGCGCTGGCGCTTCCGCGTGCTACGCGCGGACGCCACCCTGGTCGCGAGCGGGGAGGTGGTGGCCGCCGACACGCAGGCCGATGCGCCCGGCGCCGCCGCGGGCGGAGCCGCCGCGGCGTGACCGACTGGAAGGAACGCCCCGAAGGCGGCGGGCGGGTCGCGCTGTGGCTGATCCGCAGCATCGCGCGGCACGGCGGGCGCACGCTGGGGCGCCTGCTGCTGCTGCCGATCACCCTGTACTTCACCGTGGTGCGCGGGCCCGAGCGGCGCGCCTCCATCGCCTACCTCAGCCGCGTGCTGGGACGCCCGGCGGGGCTGCTGGACGGCATGCGCCATGTGCATACCTTCGCCGCCACGATCCTGGACCGCGTGTTCCTGCTGGGCGGGCGCATCGATGCGTTCGACGTGGACGTGCGCGGCCTGGATGCGCTGCATGCCGCGCTGGACCAGCGCCGCGGCGTGCTGCTGTTCGGCTCGCACCTGGGCAGTTTCGAGGTGCTGCGCGTGCTGGCGCGCAAGCGCCCGGAGTACACGATCCGCGTGGTGCTGGACAAGACGCAGTCGCCGGCCATGACCCAGCTGCTGGACGAGTTGAACCCGGAGATCGCGGCGGGCGTGATCGATGCCAGCCAGGACGGCCCCGCGATCGTCATGGCGATCCACCAGGCCTGCCGCGAAGGCGCGCTGGTGGCGCTGCTGGTGGATCGCGTGCGCGGCGACGAGGCCTGGCTGTCCGCGCCGTTCCTGGGCGCGCCGGCGCCGTTTCCCACCGCGCCGTGGCTGATCGCGGCGATGCTGAAGGTGCCGGTGGTGCTCGGCTTCGGCCTGTACCGCGGCGGCAACCGCTACGAACTGGTGTTCGAACCGTTCGCGGATGCCGTGGACGTGCCGCGCGGCCAGCGCGCCGGTGCCCTGGCCGCGCTTATCCACCGTTACGCGTCGCGGCTGGAGACTTTCGCCCGCCATGCCCCCTACAACTGGTTCAACTTCTATGACTTCTGGCAGCGCACCGAAACCGCTTCGCTCCAGGTGGACGATGCTGCCGTGCAGCGCCGCACTGCTGCTGGCCGCGGCGCTGCCGGCCAGCGCGCTGGCGCAGGGCGCCCGCACGGCTGAGCCGCGCGTGGACGCGGGCTGGATCGTGTCGAAGCTGGCGCGTCCGGCGCCGATGCGTACCAGCTTCGTCGAAGTGCGCACCTCGCGCATGCTCAAGGCGCCGCTGCGGCTGTCGGGCGAATACCTGCGCCCGGACGCGCGCACGCTGGTGCGGCAGGTGCGTACGCCCTACGCGGAAACCACCACCATCGTGTCCACGGGCGCAGGGCCGGGCCAGGCCACGATCGAGCGCGGCGGCAAGCGGCGCACGTATTCGCTGTCGCGCGTGCCGGAACTGGCCAGCCTGCAATCCAGCTTCGGTGCGCTGCTGGGCGGCGACCGCGCCACGCTGGAGCGCGATTTCCGCCTGGTGCCCGGCGGCACGCGCGCGGACTGGACCATGGCGCTGGTGCCGCGCGATCCCGGCGTTGCCGCGCGCCTGAAGCAGATCACCCTGCACGGGCGCGGCGCGGAACTGCGCTGCATCGAGACCGTGCCGGCGAAGGCGGGCGAGGTGCAGCGCACGCTGCTGGCCACCGCGGCGCGCGCGGCTGGCGCGCAGGCCGATGTCGCTGCGTTTGCCGCGCTGTGCCGGGGAGACCGCGCACCGTAGCGATGCCACGGCGCGTCGTGTCTGCCGCTTGCGGCAACCGACAGTCGCGCCTCGGGTCGCCGATCGTCGCGAGCGCTTGCAGCAGGCAACCCGCACATCCGGTCCTGCCCACCACCATGGGCGGGCACTGACGCCCGTCGACTTTCACCTGCGGGCGCGCCGGAGCTGCCTGCTAGGCTGGTGCGATGCCCGAACGCCTGCCTTCCGATCCTTCGCCGTCGTCCGAACGTGCGCTGTCCACGCGCACGCGGATCGTGCTGGCGCTGTGCTGGCTGGCGCTGCTGGTGGGTGGCGGCTGGCTAGTGTCGCAGCACCTGCAGCTCAGCGGCGACCTGCGCAAGTTCATGCCGGCCGCGCGCACGCCGGAACAGAAGCTGCTGATCGACGAACTGGGCGAGGGCCCGGGTTCCCGGCTGCTGCTGCTGGCGCTGTCCGGTGCCGATCCGGCCACGCTCGCGGCGCAATCCCAGGCATTGCGCACCGCGCTGTCGGGCGACGCGCGCTACTCCCTGGTCTCCAACGGCGAGCCCTCGCTGGACGCAATTCCCGAGCGCCTGCGCCCCTATCGCTACCTGCTGTCGCCCGCGCTGGGGGCGCAGCCGCTGGATGCCGCCTACCTGCGCGAGGAGCTCGCGCTGCGCGTGCAGGACCTGGGGTCACCGGCCGCGTCGTTGATCGAGCCGCTTATTGCGTCCGATCCCACGCTGGAAACGGTGAAGCTGGCAGAAGCCTGGGAGCCGCCGAACGCGCCGCAGCGCCTGCACGAGGTGTGGTTCGACCGCGCCGGCCAGCGCGCGCTGCTGGTGGTGGAAACCCGCGCGGCCGGCTTCGACCCGGCCGGGCAGGAAGCGGCGGTGCGCGCCATCGAGGCGGCGTACGCGAAGATCAGGGGCGACGCACCGTCGCGGCTTGCGATGACCGGTCCGGGCGCGTTCTCGGTGGAGATCGGCGGGCGCACCCAGCGCGAGGCGTCGCTGATCGGCACCATCGACAGCATCGGGCTGGTGCTGCTGCTGTGGGTGGCGTACCGCAGCTGGCGCACGCCGCTGTTCGGGGTGCTGCCGCTGGCCAGCGCGGGGCTGGCCGGACTGGGCGCGGTGGCACTGCTGTTCGACGGCGTGCACGGGATCACCGTGGCGTTCGGCTTCACCCTCATCGGCGTCGTACAGGACTATCCGATCCACCTGTTCAGCCACCAGCGCGCAGGGCTGTCGCCGTGGCGCAATGCGCGTTCGCTGTGGCCCACGCTCGCCACCGGCGTGGTGTCCACGTGCATCGCGTACGCGACCTTCCTGGCCTCGGGGGTGGAAGGCCTGGAACAGCTCGCGGTGTTCACCGTGGCCGGGCTGGGCACGGCGGCGCTGGCGACGCGCTTCGTGCTGCCCGCGCTGATCGATCCCGCGCCGCGCGATCCGGCGCAGTCGCCGCGGCTGGCCGCGCTGTGGCGCCGTGTCGCGCGCCTGCCGCGGCCGCGCTGGTCGCTGCTGGCGCTGGCGCTGGCCGCGGTGCTGGTGGCGTGGCTGCGGCCGGGCGCGTTCTGGCAGAACGACCTGTCGAAGCTGACTCCGGTCGCGCCGGAAGCGATGGCGCTGGATGCGCAGCTGCGCGGCGAACTGGGCGCGCCGGACGTACGCTACGTGCTGGCCGTGCACGGGCGCGACGCGCAGGCCGTGCTGCAGGCGACCGAGCGCCTGCGCCCCGCGCTGGATGCGCTGCGCGAAACGCGGGCCATCGCCGGTTACGACATGGCGGCGCGCTACCTGCCCAGCGCCGCGCTGCAGCGCGCGCGGCAGGCCGCGCTGCCGGCGCGCGACGCGCTGGAGGCTTCGCTGCAGGCCGCGCTGGCCGACAGCCCGTTCCGCGCCGATGCGTTCTCGGCATTCGTGGACGACGTCGCCACCGCGCGCACCGCACGGCCGCTGCAGCCGCGCGACCTGGCCGGCACGCCGCTGCAGGCCACGCTGTCGGGGCTGCTGCTCGAGCGCGACACCGGCGCCACCGCGCTGGTGTCGCTCACCGGCCTGCGCGATCCGGCCGTGGTCGCCACCACCGCCGCCGCCAACGGCGCGCGGCTGATGGACCTGAAACAGGCCTCCGAATCGCTGGTGGCCGAATACCGGCAGCGCGTCCTGCTGGCGCTGGCCGCCGCCGCGGTGCTGCTGGCGCTGGCGGTGTGGATCGCGCTGCGCGATCCGCGCCGCGTGGGGCGCGTGCTGCTGCCGATGGCGCTGACCACGCTGCTGGTGCTGGCGGTGCTGCGCGGCTTCGGCGTGGAGCTCAACCTGTTCCACCTGGTGGCGCTGATCCTGGCCGCGGGCCTGGGGCTGGATTACGCGCTGTTCTTCGATCATGCCGGCGACGATCGTGCCGACCAGCTGCGCACCCTGCACGCGCTGATCGTGTGCAGCTTGATGACCCTGCTGGTGTTCAGCCTGCTGGCGCTGTCGAGCATCCCGGTGCTGCGCGCGATCGGCACCACCGTCACGCTGGGTGTGGTGTTCAACTTCGCGCTGGCGCTGCTGGTCTCGCGGCAACCCGCGCGTGTGCCTGCGGGGACCACGCGATGATCGGACGCGACGCACTGCTGGCGCTGATGCCGCATCAGGGCACGATGTGCCTGTGGGATCGCGTCGATGCCTGGGACGCCACGCAGATCCGCCTGGCCACCGGTTCGCACCTGCACGCGGACAACCCGCTGCGCGCCGACGGCGTGCTGCGCGCGCTGCACCTGTGCGAGTACGGCGCGCAGGCGATGGCCGCGCATGGCGGCCTGCTGGCGCGCGACACCGGCGGCGGCGCGAAGGCCGGCATGCTGGTGGCGCTGCGCGGCGTGGCGCTGCACGTGGCGCGCATCGACGACATTCCCGGCGAGCTGCAGGGCGAAGCCGAGCTGCTTGCCGCCGGCGCGGGCAGCCAGCAGTACGCCTTCCGGATCCACGGTGATGGACGGCTGCTGGCCGAAGGGCGCGCCGCGGTGATGCTGCAGGGCTAGGGCGTTGCACGCCTGCTGGACAGGGTGCGATGCCGTGGCACGGCTGCATGCATGGCGCTGTCGTTGCAGTGCCGGAAACAACAGGTCCTTCGCGCTGCTCGGGATGACAGCGATGGCAACGTCCGCGGCAGATCGCGGACGCGCATGCCGAAGGGCCTGCCGGCCTGCGCCATAATCCGCGCATGACTTCGAATCCGAAACGCGCGCTCGTCACCGGCGGCAGTGGCGACATCGGCGGCGCGATCTGCCGGCGCCTGGCTTCCGACGGCTGCCACGTGGTCGTGCATGCCAATGCCAACCTGGCCCGCGCGCAGGAGGTGGTTGCGGCGATCGTGGATGCCGGTGGCAGTGCGCAGGCCGTGGCCTTCGACGTGGCCGACGGCGAGGCCACGCGCGCCGCGATGCAGGCCGTGCTTGCGGATGGCCCGATCCAGGTGCTGGTCAACAACGCCGGCATCCACGACGACGCGCCCATGGCCGGCATGTCCGACGCGCAGTGGAAGCGCGTGGTGGACGTGTCGCTGCACGGCTTCTTCCACGTCACCCAGCCGCTGCTGCTGCCGATGGCGCGCACCCGCTGGGGCCGCATCGTCAGCGTGTCCAGCGTGGCGGCGGTGCTGGGCAATCGCGGGCAGACCAATTACGCCGCGGCCAAGGCGGCGCTGCACGGCGCCACCAAGTCGCTGGCGCGCGAGATGGCCAGCCGCGGCATCACCGCCAATGTCGTCGCGCCGGGCGTGATTGCCGGGCGCATGGCGCAGGAGAGCTTCGCGCCCGAGCAGGTGAAGCAGATGGTGCCGGCCGGCCGCGCCGGGACGCCGGACGAAGTCGCCGCGCTGGTGGGCTTCCTGTGTTCCGAAGCCGCGGCCTACGTCAACGGGCAGGTCATCGGCGTCGATGGCGGCATGAGTTGAGCGCCGCAGTGCACGCGACCGGTGTCGCCGCGCGCCCGCAACAGGTTCAGGCACCGGCCGGGGCGCTGGGCTAGCCTGCGCGCACAGGGGCGCATCGGCGGCGGGACCGTTCCATCCAGCGGCCGCAGGGCCGCCAACAACACGTCAGGGGGATCACCATGAAGTACCGCATCGCATCGCTGCTGTTGGCCGCGCTGTTGCTGCCGCTGGCAGCCACCGCGCAGGAAGCGCCCGCCGAGGGCGCGATGAATCCGCCGGCCTCGATCGCGCTGGACACGTTCGCCAGGTTCGAGATGGCGCCGGTGAAAATGGGCGCACCGTTTGCCGGCCAGAAGGGCAACGAGGCGGCCAGGACCATGCTGCAGGCCAACCTCGACGACCGCGTGGGCAAGGTGCTGGACGAGTGGAATGCCAAGGGCGGCGGGTCGGGCACGCTGCGCATCGAGCCGGAGATCCGCTACGTGCGGTTCATCACCGGCGGCAAGCGCTTCTTCGGCGGCGGGCTGGCCGGTGCGTCGTCGATCATGGTCAAGGTCAGGCTGTTCGATGCCGAGTCGGGCAAGACCGTCGCCGAGCCGGACTTCTACCAGCACGCCAACGCGCTGGGGGCGGCGTGGTCGTTCGGCGCAACCGACAAGACCATGCTGATCCGCATCTCCAGCATGCTGCGGGCCTATCTCCAGCAGAACTACAGCAGCCCCAGCGCGGTGTCGGTGAGCCAGGCCCCCGAGGTCAGCGACTGAATCGCGGGGAAACCGGCGTCTTCGAAGCGCCCTGCGGGGCGCTTCTTCGCTTCGGCCTTCATGTCCCGCTGGGCGCGGCCTGCGTAGCATCGGACGCCCGCCCACCGGAGCGAGCCCCATGCGCCAGATCCGCGCAATCCTTCCCGTCGCCGCTGCCTGCCTGCTGGCCGCCTGCGCTACCGGTGGACCGCTGCTGACGGGTACGCCGCGTGCGCCGATCGACCCGTCGCAGGTGCGGTTCTACTACGACGCGCCTGCCGGCGCCGAGCAGATCGCGATCATCGACGCCAGCAGCGGCGCGTTCACCTACGGCAACGCGAACAAGACCAACGCGGTCATGCAGAAGCTGCGCGAGCAGGCGGCCAGGCTGGGCGCCAACGGCGTGGTGTACCGCGGCGCGGTGAGCGCACCGGGCAACAGCGGCGTAGGCATCGGCGTGGGCGGCGGTCGCATTGGCGGCAGCAGCTACAGCAGCGCTGGAGTCGGGGTGAACATCAGCCCGACTCAGAAGTACGCCGAAGGCGCGGCGATCTACGTGGCCAACCCGCCGCCGGAAGATACCCCGCCACCCCGGCCCTGAGCCGGCCACGTTCGCGGCGATGGATACGAAGAAGGCGCCCGAGGGCGCCTTCCTTGCATGCGCGGATGGCCGAACGGCGATCAGGCCGCTTCGGCGTACCACTGGACCGCCAGCGACGGCGTGGCGGCGTTGTCCTCGAGCAATGCCGCCAGGCCATGATCCGGCAGGTCGGGGTACTGGTGGCGCGCGCGCTGCAGGATCTCCTGCGCCAGCCATGCCATGCGCGCGACGTTGTCGGCCAGGCGCTGGCGCAGCGCCGCGTCGTCCAGCACGTCGTCGAGCGCGCGGTTCATCTCGCGGAACCAGCCGATCTCCGACTGGTCCAGCATGCGGCCGTCCAGCGGCGGCGCGCCGTCCGCCGCCCGCGCGCGGTTGCGCGCCGACCAGTCGCGCACCAGCGCCTGCAGCGCCACGTTCAAAGCGGCCGCGCGCTGGAACTGCGGCCTCAGCCGCGACAGCAGCGCCAGATCGGTGAGCTTGTCGGCGAAGTACAGCGGCGCCAGCAGGCCCCAGTAGTACGTGTAGTCCCAGATCACCTTGACCGGCATGACCTGCGCATCGCCGAAGATGGGGTACTGGTCCTGATACAGCGTCAGCGTGTTGGCGTAGAACGAGAAATACAGCTGCTGGTAGATCTCCGCGTACGGCGCGAATGCCTGGCCGGCGCGGTCCTTCTCGATCAGGTCGCAGATGTAGCCGTTGGAGATGGCGATGAAGTCGCTGCCCGGCGAGTAGAACGGATCCAGGAACAGCCCGGCTTCGCCGGTGAGCGCCCAGCGCTGCCCGGAGAAGACCTGCTTGCAGCCGTAGGAGAAGTGGCGCAGGAACATGAAATCCTGCAGGCCATGCACCGGCGCACCGTCCTCGGCCTTCTCCAGCGCCTGCGCGACGCGCGGCTGGTGCGCGCGCAGCCAGTCCATCGCCTTGGCATGGGTGTTCATGGTGTCCAGCGGGTGCATCTTCGCGTCGCACACGATGCCCAGCGAATGCGCGCCCGAGGACAGCGGGATCAGCCAGAACCAGTAGCCCGGGCCGCACATGTGGTTGGTGGACCGCCAGCGGTCCGGCGGCGTGCAGCGCGCCAGCCACTGCGGATCGTCGGACCAGTCGTTGGGATCGATGAAGCCGTCCACCCGCCACCACACCGCATTGGCGTCGTGGTCGTTGGGCTGGGCCAGGTCCAGCTTCTTCTTCAGCAGGCCCGCGCGGCCGGACGCGTCCACCACCCAGCGCGCGTGCAGCGCCTGCAGCGCGCCGGCCTGCTCGAAGCGCACGACGTGGTCGCCCGCCGCCTGCGCAGGCTCGCCCGCGTCCAGGTCGATGCCGCGCACCACCGCGCCATCGTGGAAGGCCACGCCCAGGCGGCGCGCATGCTCGCCCAGGAAGTTCTCGAACCGGCCGCGGTCGATCTGCCACGACGGCGTGGGCAGCAGCTTGCTCACGCCCAGTTCGGTACAGGCGTCGATGCGCTGCTGGCCTTCGGAGAAGAAGAAGCGGAAGCCGAACTTGCGCAGCTGCTCGGCGTCCAGGTGCTCGCGCAGGCCGAGCACGTCGGCGAAGTAGCGCGCGCCGATCTCCACCGTGGATTCGCCCACCTTGTGCGCGGCCTCGCGCACCGGGTGCGCGCGCCGCTCGATCACGGCGACGTCCAGGCCGGGATTGCGCTGGCGCAGCTGGATCGCCAGGGTCAGGCCGGCCAGGCCGCCGCCCAGGATCGCGACATCGGCGCGGGCCGCGGGCATGGGTTCCATCGGAAGGCGGGCCTGGGTCATCGGACCTGGGGAGCGGCTTCGCCGAACGCGGTGCCGAACTCGCCGCTGGGATCGTCGATCAGCGGCGGGTTGGCGCGCGAGCGGCGGATGTAGTCGAGCACGTCGCCGTAGCGGAAGGCCTGCGCGACCACGTGCGAGGTGATCTTCCACAGGTCGCGGAACACGCGGAAGTGGCTCTTGCGGAACACCTCGCCCGAATGCACCGTCTTGTAGCGCGATTCGATCGGCACCGACACCACGCGCATGCCCAGCTCGCGCGCCGCCGACAGCAGCAGCTGCGCCTCGTAGACGAAATCCTCGCCGGGCACGTCGCCCAGCGCGCACAGCCGCGCCGGATACAGGCGCTGGCCGCACTGGGTGTCGCGGATGCGCAGGCCGCACACCAGGCTGATGCCCCAGTCGCCGAAGTCGTTGCCGATGCGCCGGTACACCGGCTGCTGCGCGCGCTTGCGCAGGCGGGCGCCGTTCACCAGGCAGTCCGGGTGGCGGTTGGCCGCGTCGATCAGGCGCGGGATGTCCTGGCCGGCGTGCTGGCCGTCGCCATCCATGCTGACCACCGCCGCCATGCCCTGGCGCAGCGCCTCGGCGAAGCCGTCGCGCAGGCTCGCGCCCTTGCCCATGCGCCGGTCGTGCCGCAGCAGCGTGATCGACAGCCCGTCCAGCGCGGCCACGGTGCCGTCGTCGGAGCCGTCGTCCACCACGATCACGTGCGTGCAGTGCGCCAGCGCGCTCTCCACCACGCCGCGGATGCGCAGCTCCTCGTTCAGGGCGGGAATCACTACCGCCACGTTGTCGCGGGTATAGGCCGTCATCGTTCCTGGCGGGTCAGTCCTGGGCGGGGTGCTGCAAGCGCACCCGCAGCACGCGGCCCGGGGCGGCGTGAAGTATGGCTTCGGGCCCGTGAACCGCCAGTGCGTCGAACAGCGGCAGCATGGGGGCCATCGCGTTGCCGGCGCCATGCGCCGCCAGCGGACCGGTGGCGGCCGGCGCCTCGCCGTCCTCCAGCGTGGCCGTCAGCAGCGGCCCCGGCCCGGCGCCGGTCAGCACCAGCGCCCCGCCGAGCAGGCCGGCGCTGGCCCACAGCGACGCGGCAGGCCCCACCGCCGTGGTGTCGTAGGCCACCAGCAGCACCGCGGGTGCGCCGGCGGCCAGCTGGTTCAGCGCCTCGAGCAGGCCCTGGGCGAAGCTGGCATCGAAGGCGCTGATCGCGGTGGTGGGCGCGTGGCAGCCGGTGCCGATGGTCCAGTAGCCGGCGGCCGCGTTGTGCACCGAGTTGTGGAAGCGGATCGGCGAGATCGCGGCCGGGTCCTGCGCCAGGGTGGCGCACATGTAGTCGGTGATCGCCAGGTCGCCGTGGGTGGACGCGAACACGCTGGGCAGCGCGGCCGGATCGGCGCCGGCGTCGGTGCAGGCGGCCAGCGCCACTTCCAGCGCCACCGCCACCGACTCGGGCGCGCGGCGGCGTTCGTTGGGGGCCAGCAGCTGCGGCTGCGGCTTCACCGGTGCCGCCGGATCCAGGGCGCCGGTCGCGGCGAAGGTGCGCGCCGCCGCCCAGTGCGGCAGGCCGTTGGCCCAGAAGCCGGCGCCGGCGATGCGGGCGGAAAGGGAGTTCGCGGCGGGGGTGTTCATGCGCGGCCGAACACCAGCGAGCAGTTGTTGCCGCCGAAGCCGAACGAATTGTTCATGGCGTAGCGCACCTCGCGCTGCGCGTTGTCGAAGCGGATCTGCGGGCCGTTGGCGGCGTCGGGCACGTCGCTGCCCAGGATGCCCGGCAGCAGGCCATGCTCCAGCGCCAGCAGCGCGAACACCGACTCCACGATCCCCGCCGCGCCCAGCGTGTGCCCCGTCCAGCCCTTGGTGGAACTGGCGTGCAGCCCGTCGCCATCGGGCGCGACGGGAAACAGCGCGGCCACGGCGCGCGCTTCCACCGCATCGTTGGCCGGCGTGGCGGTGCCGTGCAGGTTGAGGTAGTCCAGCTGCGCCGCGTCGATGCCGGCGCGCGCCAGCGCGTCGGACATGCACAGCTGCGCGCCCAGGCCTTCCGGATGCGGCGCGGACATGTGGTGCGCATCGCTGGATTCGCCGTAGCCGCACAGCTGCAGGCCGGCTTCGCCCGGGGCTGTGCGCTCGAGCAGCGCGAAGCCGCCGGCTTCGCCCAGGGACAGGCCGTTGCGGCGCGCGTCGAACGGGCGGCACGGGTCCTCGGACACCAGGCCCAGCGAGTTGAAGCCGTACAGCACGCTGCCGCACAGCGTGTCCACGCCGCCGACCAGCGCGGCGTCGGCCTGACCGGACGCGATCAGGCGCGCGGCCTGGGCGAACACCTTGGCGCTGGACGAGCACGCCGTGGCCACGGTGATGCACGGTCCGCGCAGGCCGGTGGCGGCCTGCACGAAGCGGCCGGGCGAGTGCGGCGTGTGCACGATCGGGCGACGCAGGTCCTCGGGAAACCGCTTGCCGCCGCCGGGTGCGTCCTCGAGCCGGGTGTAGGCCTCCTCGGTGGCGCCGATGCTGGAGGTCGACGTGCCGACCACGACCGCCACGCGTTCGGCGCCAAGGTGTTCGCCCAGGGCCCGGGCCTGCTCGAGCAACCCGTCCTGCTGCAGCGCCAGCCATGCCAGGCGGTTGTTGCGGCATTCCCACGCGGCCAGCGCCTCGGGCAGGGCGGCCTGCTCCAGGCCCTCGACGCGGCCGATCCACGTGGACAACAGGCTGCCGTCGGTGCGTGCCGGCCCCAGGTCGTTGCGGCGCAGGCCGCTGCGGCGTGCGCGCAGCGCGTCCAGCTGGGCCGCGCGCCCGCGCCCGACCGCCGTGGTCGCGGTGTGGTTGCGGATCGCCAGCGGCGGCATGGAAGAAGGCGGCAACGGCGCGAACCGGGGCGAAAAGGGGTCGCGAGTATAGCCAGCGCACAGGCCACGGCGGCCCTTGAAACCGCGGCCCGGGGCGCGGCGTGCGTCTGCGACTCTGTCGGGTCGTCGGGATGGAGCGGGAACTGCGACGCCGCGAGGCGGCGGTTCCGGGCTCACCGGCACGCGGGAACGCGCCGGCCGGCGCTAGACTCCGGCCATGTCCAGCCGCCTGCGCCATCGCCTGAACCTGTTCAGCGACCGCGACATCGTGCACGCCGGGCTGGTGGCCGGCGCGGCCTGCGTGCTCAGCGCAGGGCTGGTGTACGTGGGCTACTTCGTGCACGTGCTGCGGGTGGCGCGCAAGGCGCCGTGCGTGCCGCCACGCTCGCTGTCGACGCAGGGCGGCTGCGTGCTGCTGTTCGGCAAGCACGCGCCGCGCGGACGCCTGGATGCGGACTTCACCGCCCGCCTGGATCGCGCCGCCACGCTGTGGCGCGAGCACCCGCCGCGGCGCATGGTGCTGCTGGGCGGCGGGCCCGCGGGCATGCCCACCGAGGCCGAGCTGGCCCGCGACGGGCTGCAGGCCCGCGGCATCGCCGCCGACGCGCCGCTGCTGCTAGAAGCCGCATCGCGCGACACCCTGCAGAACCTGCGCAACGCGCGCGAACTGCTGGTGCCGCTGGCCGAGCGCGGCCACGTGGTCCTGCTCAGCAGCCGCTACCACCTGGCGCGCTGCGCGCTGTTCGCGCGCCAGCTCGGGCTCGACGCACAGGTCTGCGCCGCGGAGCCACGGCTGGCGTGGACGCCACGCACCCTGCTGCGCCTTGCGGGCGAGGCCGGCTACGTCTGCCTGACCGACGTGGGCACGCGCTGGGCGCGACTGATCGGCAACCGGCGGATGCTGGAACGGGTGACTTGAGCCCATCCTTCCGAAGGATCGGCGGGCGAATGCTGGGCAGAAGCGAGCGGCCCTGGGTCGTTCTGAAGCCAGGCCAAGGCGATGCTTTGAAAGCCGCTGCTTCGCGCGCTTCGGCCGCAACGCGTTCAGCCGTTTCCGTGGCTTCCGGCACGCAGGACGGGCGCGGGGCCCCGGCTATGCTCGCGGGCCGCAGCCGCGCAGGGCTCGCCCCGCGCCCGTCGATCCAAGCCACAGGAGCCTCGCCTTGAAGAAGTCACTGCTGTCCGCCGCCGTCGCCCCGCTCTTGCTCGGGGCTGCCTGTGCGCTGGCCGCGCCCGCCGCCTTCGCCCGCGACGACCACGCCTGCCTGGACGAGACCTGCACCCTGCAGGCGCTGTTCGACGACGCCGCGGCCAGCACCGGCGGCGGCGATGCGACCACCGCGAAGAAGCTCGGCACCTGGGGCGTCGATACCGCCGGAATGGACCGCAGCGTCGATCCGGGCAAGGACTTCTTCGCGTACGCCAGCGGCAACTGGGCCAGGACCACGCAGATCCCCGCGGACAAGTCCATGTACGGCTCGTTCCTGGTGCTGCGCGACCTGTCCGAGGCGCGGGTGCGCAAGCTGGTCGAGTCGTACAAGCCGGGCGATCCGGCCAAGGACGGCGACCAGGCCAAGGTGGCCGCGCTGTACGCAGGCTTCATGGACGAGGCGGCCGTGGAGGCGCTGGGCGCCAGGCCGCTGGTGCCGATGCTGGATGCGATCCGCAAGGCCGACAGCCACGCGGCGCAGGCGCAGCTGATGGGCCAGGCCCACGGTGGCCTGGGCGCCAGCTTCTTCAACCTGTCCGTGGGCGACGACGCCAAGGACCCGGATCGCTACACGCTGTACCTCTCGCAGGGCGGGCTGGGCCTGGGCGACCGCGAGATGTACCTGGACCCGAAGTTCGCGCCGCAGCGCGAGCGCTACCAGGCCTACATCGCGCAGCTGCTGCAGCTGGCCGGCTGGGACAAGCCGCAGGAGGCCGCGAAGGCCGTGCTGGCGATGGAGACCGAAGTGGCGCGCGCGCACTGGACCCGCGCCGAAAGCCGCGACCGCAACAAGACCTACAACCCGAAGGACCTGGCCGGGTTCGCCACCGATGCGCCGGGCTTCGACTGGCCGGCGTTCTTCGCCGCCGCCGGCGTGGACACCGCGCCGCGCGCGGTGGTGCGCCAGGACAGCGCGGTGCCGAAGCTGGCAAAGATCTTCGCCGACACCGACGTGGCCACCCTGCAGGCCTGGCAGGCGTTCCGCACCACGGACTACGCCGCGCCGATGATGGCCAAGGCCTTCGCCGACGCGCACTTCGATTTCCGCCAGAAGTTCCTGGCCGGCCAGCCCGAGCAGCGCGAGCGCTGGAAGCGCGGCGTGGCCTTCGCCGAAGGCATCATGGGCGAGGCGATCGGGCGCGACTACGTGGCCCTGTACTACCCGGCCGACGCCAAGGCGAAGATGGACGACCTGGTCGCCAACGTAAAGGCGGCGATGGGCACGCGCCTGGACGCGCTGGACTGGATGGGCCCGGCCACCAAGGCCGAGGCGCGCGCCAAGCTGGCCGGTTTCGGCCTGAAGATCGGTCACCCGGAGAAGTGGCGCGACTACACCGCGCTGGACGTGCGCAGTGGCGACGTGGTCGGCAACGCGCTGCGCTCGCAGCGGTTCGAGTGGGACTACGACCGCGCCCGCATCGGCCAGCCGGTGGACAAGGCCGAGTGGAACATGACCCCGCAGACGGTCAACGCGTACTACAACTCGGTCAAGAACGAGATCGTGTTCCCGGCCGCGATCCTGCAGCCGCCGTTCTTCGATCCGGATGCGGATCCGGCGGTGAACTACGGCGCGATCGGCGGCGTGATCGGCCACGAGATCATCCACGGCTTCGACGACCAGGGCCGCAAGTCCGATGGCCAGGGCGTGCTGCGCGACTGGTGGACGGCAGACGATGCCGCCAAGTTCGAAGCGCAGGCCGCGAAGCTGGGCGCGCAGTACGAGGCCTACCCGTTCCCGCAGCTGCCGGGCATGAAGATCAACGGCAAGGTGGCGATGGGCGAGAACATCGGCGACCTGGGCGGGCTGACCATCGCGCTGGAAGCCTACCGCCGCTCGCTGGACGGCAAGCCCGCGCCACGGATCGACGGCTTCACCGGCGAGCAGCGCCTGTTCCTGGGCTGGGCGCAGGTGTGGCGCACGCTGTGGCGCGACGATGCGCTGCGCCAGCAGCTGGTCAACGGCACGCACTCGCCCGGCCACATCCGCGCGTTCGCGCCGCTGCGCAACATCGACGCGTGGTACGAGGCGTTCGGCGTGGAGCCCGGCGATGCGCTGTGGATCGCGCCGGAAGACCGCGTGCGGATCTGGTGATGTCCCGCACGGCCGCGTGGCGCGTGCGCCGCGCGGCCGCAGCGAGTTTCGCGCGCGGCTGAGCGCGGTGCCTGCGCAGGCATGGAGCAGGCGCAGGCGCGCTTCCCAAAATGCGATGCCGGCAGTGCGGCGTACGCGCGCCGCCGCGCGCGTGTCAGTGCAGGACGCTGATGGGGTCCACCGCTGCCGGATCGCGGCGGCGCCGGGTCAGGCAGAATCCCGCCAACGCCCGCGACCGCCATCCCAGAGGATCCCGCATGCCGCTCTCCAGCCACGCCGCGCGCATCTGCGGCCTTGCCCTGCTGCTGGGCGCTGCCGCGCCCGCCTTCGCGCAGGCGCCGCAGGTGACCGCCGCCGACTACGCCCGCGCCGAGAAGATGCTGGCGCACCACACCGCGCCGCTGGTGGACGACCTGCTGTCGGGCATCACCTGGCTCGACGACGGCAGCGTGTGGTTCAAGCGCCAGGACGCCAGCGGCGACCATTTCGAACGCTTCGACCCGGCCACCGGCAAGACCTCACCGCTGTTCGACGCAGGCAGGCTCGCCACCGCGCTGTCCCGCGTCGGCGGCAAGCCGGTCAAGGCCGACAAGCTGCCGGTGACCGCGTACGAGGCGGCGGCCGACGGCGGGTTCGTGGTGGAGGCCGGCGGCACCCGCTATGCGTGCGGCGTCGACGCGCGGCGCAGCCGCTGCACCGCGCTGAAGGCGCCGGGCACCGAGCCCGGTGCGCGCTCGCCCGACGGCAAGCGCGAAGCGTTCATCCGCGACTGGAACCTGTGGGTGCGCGACGCCGCCGGCGGCAACGAGCGCCAGCTCACTTTCGACGGCGTCAAGGACTACGGCTACGCCACCGACAACGCCGGCTGGAAGCACACCGACAACGCGATCCTGGTGTGGTCGCCTGACTCGCGCAAGATCGCCACCTTCCAGCAGGACCAGCGCCGGACCAGCACCATGACGCTGGTGGCCACCAATGTGGGCGCGCCGAAGGTGGAGCAGTGGAAGTACCCGTTCGTGGGCGACGAGCACGTCACCATGATCGAGCGGGTGATCATCGACCTCACCGGCGCCGAACCGCGCACCATCCGCCTGCGCATGCCGCCCGACCAGCATCGCTCCACGTGCGCCGACGACCTGGAATGCAGCCAGGGCTGGGAGGACGTGCAGTGGGCGACGGACGGCAGCACGCTGGCCTTCGTCAGCACCGACCGCGGCCACAAGTCGGCTACGCTGCGCGTGGCCGATGCGGCCACCGGCGCGGTCCGCGACGTGTTCGAGGAACGCGTGGCCACGCAGTACCAGAGCGCGCCGGCGCTGGACTCGGCCAACTGGCGCTACCTGCCCGACAGCAACGAGTTCCTGTGGTTCAGCCAGCGCTCCGGCTGGGGCCACCTGGCCCTGCACGACCTGGCCACCGGCAAGCGCAAGCGCCAGCTCACCTCGGGCGACTGGAACGTGACCCGCATCGGCCACCTGGACCCGGCGACGCGCACGCTGTGGTTCAGCGGCGTGGGACGCGAGGCTGGGCGCGATCCGTACTTCGTGCACTACTACAAGGTGAACCTGGACGCGGCCGGTGCGGACGGCGGCGGCGTGCGCCTGCTCACGCCCGAGGACGCGCACCACGCGATCACCCCGGCGCCGGACGGGCGCCATTTCGTGGACGTGCATTCCACCGTGGGCACCGCGCCGGTGGCGGTGCTGCGCGATGCCGAGGGCAACCAGGTCGCCGAGCTCGCGCGCGCCGACCTGGGTCGGCTGCGGGCCGGCGGATGGGTGCCGCCGGAACCGTTCACGGTGAAGGCGCGCGACGGCAGGACCACGCTGCACGGGCAGCTGTTCAAGCCCTCGCGCTTCGATGCGAACGCCAAGTACCCGGTGGTCACCTACATCTATCCCGGCCCGCAGGTGGGCTCGATCCGCAGCCGCGGCTTCCTGCCTGCGCACCTGGACCACCAGGCGCTGGCAGAACTGGGCTTCGTGGTGATCGCGGTGGACGGCACCTGCACGCCGCTGCGCAGCAAGGCGTTCCAGGACGCGTGCTACGGCGACATGGCCGACAACACGCTGCCGGACCAGGTCGCCGCGCTCACGCAGCTC
The DNA here is from genome assembly GCA_964425695.1 of uncultured Pseudoxanthomonas sp. Lineage (GTDB taxonomy): Bacteria > Pseudomonadota > Gammaproteobacteria > Xanthomonadales > Xanthomonadaceae > JAKPBU01. The sequence continues at coordinate 52,442 of CAYRNF010000014.1, read as the reverse complement.
GCCGCGCGCCACGCGTGGATCGACGCCACGCGTGCGGGCATGTGGGGCCACTCCGGCGGCGGCAATGCCACCGCGGCGGCGATGTTCCGCTACCCCGACATCTACAAGGTGGGCATCGCCGAATCCGGCAACCACGACAACCTGAGTTACGAGGACGACTGGGCCGAGCGCTACCACGGCCTGCTGCAGAAGAAGAAGGACGGCACCAGCAACTACACCGGCCAGGACAACGCCGCCCATGCCGGCAAGCTCAAGGGGAAACTCTTCCTGATCCACGGGATGATGGACGACAACGTGCCGCCGCAGAGCACGCTGCTGGTGGTGGATGCGCTGGTCAAGGCCAACAAGGATTTCGACCTGCTGATGCTGCCGCACGCGAAGCACGGTTTTGGCCGCGACGGCTACTACGTCATGCGCCGGCGCTGGGACTACTTCGTGCAGCACCTGCTGGGCGCGACGCCGCCGGCCGGGTACGAGATCAAACCGCCGCAGTAGTTGGCAGGGGCGGGCCCGGCGCCCGTTCGCGCGGCAGCGCCAATGCGCGTACGTTGCGGTCGCGGCGCCAACGTCCATGGATCCCCGCGTTCGCGGGGGTTCCGCAGATCGCGACAGGCTCAGTGTACCGGCGCGCTTGCCTCCACCGTCATTCCCGCGCAAGCGGGAGTCCGTGGACGTCGTGATTCCAGTACCCACGTCCATGGGTCCCCGTTCGCGGGGGCGCCGCAGATCGCGCCCGACTCAAGGTGCCGGTGCGCCTGCCGCCACCGTCATTCCCGCGAAAGCGGGAATCCATGGACGTCGTGATTCCAGTACCCACGTCCATGGGTCGCCGCCTTCGCGGGGGTGACGGGAATCGCGACACATTCAAGGTGCCGGCGCGCTAGTTCCACCGGCGTTCGCGAAAGCGCGAATCCATGGACCTCGTGATCCAAGTGCCAACGTCCTTGGGTTCGCGCTTTCGCGGGGATGACGGACAAGACGGCGACTGCCTGGTACGCGCGTCCGGTCAGGGCGGCGGGACGCCGGCGACCGCTTCGCTTCGCACGAACCGCAACGCCCGCTCAGCCGCGCCGTGCGCCCTGGCCGAAAAGCTGGCGGCGTTCGTCTTCAGTGAGCGGCTGGCCCGCGTTCGGATTCACCTGCCTGGCCAGCGCGTAGGCGCGCTGGGTGGCCGGGCGGGCGCGGATCGCGGCCTGCCAGCGGCGCACGTTCTCGAACGGGGCCAGGTCCAGCGGCGCCTTGTCGTAGGGGCTGATCCACGGATAGCACGCCATGTCGGCGATGGAGTAGTGCGCGCCGGCGATGAAATCGCGGCCGTCCAGCCGCCTGTCCAGCACGCCGAGCAGGCGTTCGGCTTCGTTGCGGTAGCGCTCGCGCGCGTAGGGGATCTCCTCTGGCGCGTACACGTGGAAGTGCCCGTACTGGCCGGTCATCGGCCCCAGCCCGCCCATCTGCCAGAACAGCCACTCGTTGACCACGATGCGCTGGCGCGCGCGCATGGCCGCGTCGTCGTAGTCGCCGTCACCGAGGAACTGGCCGGTCCGCTCCGCCAGGTACAGCAGGATCGCGCCGGACTCGAACACGCTCACCGGCGCGCCCCCGTCCGCGGGCGCATGGTCCACCAGCGCCGGCATCTTGTTGTTGGGCGAGATGCGCAGGTAGTCGGCCTCGAACTGCGCGCCCTTGCCGATGTCCACCGGCACGATGCGGTAAGGCAGCGGCGCGCCGCGTTCGGCGAGTTCTTCCAGCAGCAGGGTGATCTTGTGGCCATTGGGCGTGGGCCAGTAGTACAGATCGATCATGGGCGCTCCGGTTGCGTGCGTCGCCGGAGTCTAGCCAGCGGATACGCACGTAAGGAATCTGAATGCGCCTCACACGCATTCCCGGTAAGGTGCGTCGATGTCAGCCCTGCTCCGCCACGACTCCCTGCGCGCGCGCCTGCGCGATGCCACGACCGGTGCGCACGCCCGCGTGGACGCGCAGCTGGGCGCGATGCGGCACCCGCACGACTATCGCGCGTACCTGCGCGGCATGCACGGGTTCATGGCCGCCGTCGAGCCGGGCCTGCAGCGATACGCCGGCGCGCTGGGATGGACCGCGCCGCAATGGCGCGCGGACCTGGCCGCCGATCTGGCCACCGTCGAAGCCGCTCCCCTGCCGGGTGCGGCGCTGCCGGTGCACAGCGCGGATGCCGCGCTCGGCCTGTTCTACGTGGTCGAGGGCTCCGCGCTCGGCGCGCGCCTGCTGCTGCGCCGCGCCGCCGCCCTGGGGTTCGACGCCACGCGCGGCGCCGCTTTCCTCGGCCGCCATGTCGAAGCCGGGACGGCGCGCTGGCCGAGCTTCCTCGCCCTGCTGGCGGCCATGGAACCACGGACCGACGCGCGCCAGGCGTGCGACGCGGCCGTTGCCGGCTTCGAGGCGGCCGACCACTTCTTCCATCGTGCCCAGGAGACCATGGCATGAACGCACGCGCAGAAGTCGCGCACGAATGCGCTGCCGAACCCATCCAGTTTCCGTCGGCCATCCAGCCGCACGGGTACCTGATCAGCTGCGTGCTGCCGGACTGGACCATCCGCCATGTGTCGGCCAACGTGGTCGAGCTGTTCGACGTGCCGCCCGACGTGCTGCTGGGGCAGAGCCTGCAGGAGTTCCTGACCCAGGAGGTGCTGCAGCCGGTGGCGGATGTCGCCAACCTGTCCGATCCGGGCGCGCCGCCGCTGCGTGCGGTCACCGGCAACGTGGGTCCCGAAGCGCGGCTGTTCGACATCAGCGTGCACATCTCCGAGGGATTGCTGCACCTGGAGTTCGAGCCGCGCGAAGGCGGCATGCGCGGCACCGCGCCCAGCGCGATCGCGCAGTCCATGATCGCGCGCGTGGCCGCCGAGGAACGCATGGAGGACATGTACCAGCGCGCGGTGGAGCAGTTGCGGCACCTGATCGGGTTCGATCGCGTGCTGGTCTACCGGTTCCTGCAGGACGGCGCCGGCGAGGTGATCGCCGAATCGCGCGCCGAGGACATCGCGCCGCTGATGGGCCTGCGTTTCCCGGAATCCGACATTCCGGCCCAGGCCCGCGCGCTGTACGTGCGCAACCGCATGCGCATCATCCCGGACGTGGGCTATTCGCCGTCGCCGGTGGTGCCGCCGGTCACCTCGCCCGGCAAGCCGTTGGACATGTCCATGCACCTGCTGCGCAGCGTCTCGCCGATGCACCTGGAGTACACCCGCAACATGGGCGTGGCCGCATCGATGTCGCTGTCGCTCATCAGCGGAGGCCGGCTGTGGGGGCTGATCGCCTGCCATCACCGCGAACCGATGTTCCTGTCGGCGTCGAAACGGGCGGCGGCGGAACTGTTCGGGCTGTTCCTCTCGATGCGCGTGTCGGCGCACGACCAGCACCTGGCGGGCCTGCGCGACGAGCTGTCGCGCGATGTCCGCGAAATGCTGTGGCGGCGGCTGTCCGCCACCAGCGACCTGGACGAGGCGCTGGGCAGCGAGCTGGAACCGCTGGCGATGTCGCTCAACTGCGACGGCGTCGCGGTGCTGCGCGGCGACCGCTGGTCGAGCTACGGCGATACGCCGGCCGCCGAATGCGCGCCGCTGCTGCAGGAGTGGCTGGCGGCCCAGCACGATGCGCGCGGCGACATCTTCGCCACCAGCGTCGCGTCCGAATGGTGCATCGCCGAGTGCGGGCCGGAGTACATCGCCGGTCTGCTGGCGTTGCGGCTCGGTGCGCGCGACGGCTGGCTGCTGTTCTTCCGCAACGAGCAGGTGCAGAACGTCAACTGGGCCGGCAAGCCGGTGAAGGAGACCGAAACGCGCGCCGGCCGCATGGTGCTCAAGCCGCGCGAACGCTTCGAGGCCTGGAACCAGGTCATCCGCGGCCACAGCCTGCCGTGGTCGGACCTGGACCGGCGCATGGCCGAGCGCCTCCGCCACCTGCTCAACGAGTTCCGGTCGCGCGCCGGGAGCGGTGCCGCCGCCGAAGCCGCGTTCCACGCGGAGACCCCGCGCGCCGCGCTGCGCGAGCAGCGGTCGCGGCTCGAACAGCTGTCCACCCTGCTGGGCGCGCTGGGCCAGCTCGACGAGGCTGACGCCGCGCGCCTGGCGGAGCGCATCTCCCTGCTCGAGGCGGAAATGCGCGCGCTGGCGGGCGGGTTGCAGCCGGAGACAGACCCCGCGGACGAGGTCTGACGCCGGGCGTGGCAGCGCGCAAAGCGGCCGCTCACCCGCGCGCCACCCGCCCTTCGCGCCGCCCCTGTCCGGCCCCAGGACCATCGCCCCGACCCGCTGCCCGCGCCGATCTTCTCCCCGCGCTGGCTGCACTGCCGCGCTATCCGGGCCTCACGGTGGCGCAGGGCATGGACGTCTGCGTACTCCTGAAGGAACCCACGCACCGGATCGCCGACGCCACCAGGCGCACCGGGGCCAAGGCCTGCTGCTGGTGTCGTGTCTGCGCGACGGAGTGATCGCCAGCGACCTGCCGAGCATCGCCAGCGGGGGGGCGTTCAGACGCACCCACGTGCACTCGGCCTGCACGCCCGTAGGCGGCGCCGCCATTCCAGCGGCACGGCGCGAGCGCCGGCCCGGTGCGCGCCGTTCGCGTCTGGCCCGGGCCTGCGGCCGGGTCTGGTGAGCGCGCTGTCGCTCGCGCAGGCGCAGCGGCGTCGCACGCCACGGTGGAGTGATCGCGAAACGTGGGCCGCATCGCGTCGCGGCCCCGGCGACACGCGCCGCTAGAATGCGTGCATGGATGTTTCCCACCTGCTCGACGGCCTGAACGCCGCCCAGCGCGAAGCCGTTACCGCAGATCCCGGACACACCCTGGTGCTGGCCGGCGCAGGCTCCGGCAAGACCCGCGTGCTGACCCACCGCATCGCCTGGCTCAACGAGGTCCACGGCGTGCCGCCGCACGGCATCTTCGCGGTGACTTTCACCAACAAGGCCGCCGGCGAGATGCGGCACCGCGCCGATGCGCTGCTGCGGCACGGCTCGCGCGGCATGTGGATCGGCACCTTCCACGGCCTGGCGCACAGGCTGTTGCGCCTGCACTGGCAGGACGCGAAGCTGCCGGAAGGCTTCCAGGTGCTCGATTCGGACGACCAGCTGCGCCTGGTCAAGCGCGTGGTGCAGTCGCTGGAGATCGACGAGGCGCGCTTTCCCCCGCGCCAGATCGCCTGGTGGATCAACGCGCAGAAGGACGAAGGCCGCCGGCCGCAGCACATCCAGCCGGGCTCCGCGGGCATCGACGCGCGCGACGAATGGACCGACGTGATGCTGCGCAGCTACGCGCTGTACCAGGAGCGCTGCGACCGCGCCGGACTGGTGGACTTCGCCGAGCTGCTGCTGCGCGCGCACGAGGTGCTGCGCGACACGCCGGCGCTGCTGGCCCACTACCGGCATCGATTCGGCGAGCTGCTGATCGACGAGTTCCAGGACACCAACGCGATCCAGTACGGCTTCGTGCGGCTGCTGTCCGGCAACGGCACCGGCCAGGCCAGCGGCCACGTGTTCGTGGTCGGCGACGACGACCAGGCGATCTACGGCTGGCGCGGCGCCAAGGTGGAGAACGTGCAGACCTTCCTGCGCGACTACCCCGATGCGCGCACGATCCGCCTGGAGCAAAACTACCGTTCCAGCGCCAACATCCTCGACGCCGCCAACGCGGTGATCGCGCACAACCCCGACCGCCTGGGCAAGCAGCTGTGGACCGACAGCGGCGAGGGCGAGTCCATCGACCTGTACGCCGCCTTCAACGAGATCGACGAGGCGCGCTTCGTCATCGAACGCATCCGCCAGTGGGTGCGCGACGGCGGCTCGCACGGCGAGGCGGCGATCCTGTACCGCAGCAACGCGCAGTCGCGCGCGTTCGAAGAGATGCTGCTGGCCGAGCAGATCCCGTACCGCGTGTACGGCGGCGTGCGCTTCTTCGAGCGCGCCGAGATCAAGGACACGCTGGCCTACCTGCGCCTGGTGGCCTCGCGCGCGGACGACGCGGCGTTCGAACGCGCGGTCAACACGCCCACGCGCGGCATCGGCGAACGCACCCTGGACGAGGTCCGGCGCCGCGCGCGCATGGAAGGCACCACCCTGTGGGACGCGGCGGCGCACACCGTGCGCGACTCCGCGCTGCAGGCGCGCGCGCGCAACGCGCTGGCGGGCTTCATGGCGCTGGTGGACGGGATCGCGTCGGAGGTGGACGACCTGCCGCTGAAGGACAAGATCGACCACGTGCTGGTGCGCTCCGGCCTGCGCGAGCACTACGCCAACGACAGCCGCGGCCGCGCGGATTCCGAATCGCGGATCGAAAACCTGGACGAGCTCGTATCGGTGGCCTCGCGCTTCACCCGCCGCGACGACGACGAGGAAGCCGCCGCGCTCACCGAGCTGGTGGCGTTCCTGTCCTATGCCGCGCTGGAAGCGGGCGAAGGCCAGGCGCAGGCCGGCGAGGATGGCGTGCAGCTGATGACGCTGCACAGCGCCAAGGGCCTGGAATTCCCGCTGGTGTTCCTGGCGGGGCTGGAAGAAGGGTTGTTCCCCAACGCGCGCTCGATCGAGGAAGCCGGGCGCCTGGAGGAGGAGCGTCGCCTGGCCTACGTGGGCATCACCCGCGCGCGCCAGAAGCTGGTGATGAGCTATGCCGAAGCGCGTCGCCTGCACGGGCAGGACATGTACGGCATCCCGTCGCGGTTCCTGCGCGAGATCCCCAAGCCGCTGCTGCACGAGGTGCGCCCCAAGGTGCAGGTGTCGCGCCCGTTCTCCGGCGGCGCGCGCCGCGATGGCGGCTTCAACCGTGGTCATGCCGCCATCGAGGCGCCGCAGATCGCGTTGGGCGCCAGCGTGCGCCATCCCACCTTCGGCTCCGGAACGGTCACCGATTACGAAGGCAGCGGCGCGCACGCCCGGGTGCAGGTGAACTTCGACGACGCGGGCAGCAAGTGGCTGGTGCTCGCCTACGCCAACCTGTCGCCCGCGTAGTCCCGTTGCGGTGCAGGAGCGGCTTCGTCCGCGACCGTCAGCGTGCGATGACGATGCTCGCGCGGCGCGGTCCGCCGTTGTGCGAAAGGCTCGTGGCTGGCGCCGTTCCTGCATCCCTACGGGCGCTGGCGCGCTTCGCCTACTTCGGATGCCAGCGGTCGTCGTCGCCCTTCTCGTACTTCTGCTTCACGGCCGCCCAGGCGACGCGGTGCGCGGTTTCCTCGCGGCTGGCGTCGCCACGGCGGTCATCGGGATCCTGGTATTCGTCCCAGGCGCTGTTGAACGCCTCCTTGTAGATCTCCTGCGCGTGTTTAGGCACGTTGTCGCGCACGGACGCGGGCAGGTCGCTGAGGCGGGCGTAGGGCATGGCGCGTTCTCCGGTGGGGCGCAGGGCGTGGTGCGCCGGTTGCGCGGCGCGCGGTCTGCGCGGCACGCGTCGCGGGCATCGGCGGGGCCGCGCGGTGCCTGCGTGCTTTGCCTGCGTGTTGCCTGCGGCGCGTGGCGATGATCGTGGCGCGCGTGTCGTCAACGAAGCGGCACGGCCGCATGAATGCGCATCGCCACGCGCAGCCACGCCGCGTTGACCCGCGCCTGCGTACCGTGCCGGCATCGCCGCCGGAGACGACCATGGCCAAGCGCAAGCCGCCCACCGCGACATCCGCGCCCCGCACCGGCGCCAAGAAGGCGATCAGGGCGAAACCCAAGCCCGCGACCGCACGCGACACCGCGGGCACGCGCACCGCCAAGGCAGCCGCAAGCCGCACCGCCGCGCGCCAGCGCGGCCTGCAGCGGGCCGTCGCCGGCAAGCCGTCGCCGCCCGCGAAGAAGCACGCCGTCCAGGCCGGGAGCCGTCGCCAGCCGGCCAACCCGATGCCGGCGCAGCACCTGTCCAAGCCCGGGCGCGAAGCCGACCTGGCGCTGCAGCCGCGCTACCTGGCGCCCGATTACCGCGGCAGCGGCAAGCTTGAGGGCATGGCCGCCATCGTCACCGGCGGCGACTCGGGCATCGGCCGCGCCGTGGCGGTGCTGTTCGCGCGCGAAGGCGCCGACGTGGCGATCGTGTACCTGGACGAGCACGCCGATGCCGAACACACCCGCAGCGAGGTCGAGCGCGAGGGCCGGCGCTGCGTGACGATCTCCGGCGACGTGCGCGACAGCCGCTTCTGCGAGCGCGCGGTGCGCCAGGCGCACAAGGCCTTCGGCCGGCTCGACGTGCTGGTCAACAACGCCGCGTTCCAGCTGCATGCCGGGCGCATCGAGGACATCAGCGACGCGCACCTGCAGGAAACCCTGCAGACCAACATCGCCGGCTACTTCCACATGGCGCGCGCCGCGGTCCCGCACATGCAGGCCGGCGCCAGTATCGTCAACTGCGGTTCGGAAACCGGCCTCTTCGGCAGCCCGCAGCTGCTCGACTACTCCGCCACCAAGGGCGCCATCCACGCGTTCACCATGTCGCTGGCCTCGCACCTGCTGGACCGCGGGATCCGCGTGAACTGCGTCGCGCCCGGGCCGGTGTGGACGCCGCTCAACCCCGCCGACCGCCCGGCGCAGGACGTGGCCAGGTTCGGCGCCGACAGCGACATGCGGCGCCCCGCGCAGCCGGAGGAGATCTCGCCGGCGTTCGTGTTCCTGGCCTCGCCGGTGACCGCGTCGTACATCAATGGGGCGATCCTTCCGGTGATGGGCGGCCCGCGCGGCTGACGCGCGCCCGCGCCGGCCGCGTGCAGGCTGACGGATTGTGTAACCCGCGCGCGGCTGGCTACCCTCCGCCCATGGGTGCCGGGCACGACCACCACCACCACGCGCCCGGCGCGATCCGGCACGAGAAGCCGCTGTGGATCGCCTTCGGCCTGACCGCGGCCTTCCTGGTGGCCGAGGTGGTGGGCGCGCTGTGGACCAACAGCTTGGCGCTGCTGTCGGATGCCGCGCACATGGGCACCGACGTGCTGGCGCTGGGCGTGTCGCTGTTCGCCGTGCGCATGGCGCGGCGCCCGCCGGATGCGCGCCGCACGTACGGGTATGCGCGCATGGAGGCGATCGGCGCCATGGTCAATGGCGGCCTGCTGTTCCTGGTCGCCGGCTACATCCTGTGGGAAGCCGCGCTACGGTTGCGCACCCCGCAGGCCGTCGCCACCGGCGGCATGCTCGCGGTGGCGGTCGCGGGGCTCGTGGTCAACCTGGTGTCGATGAAACTGCTGCACGCCGGCGCCGGCGAGAACCTCAACGTCCGCGGCGCATACCTGGAGGTGTGGAGCGACATGCTGGGCTCGGTGGCGGTGATCGCCGGCGCGCTGCTGATCCGCTACACCGGCTGGAGCGTGGTCGATCCGATCGTGGCGGTGCTGATCGGCCTGTGGGTCCTGCCGCGGACCTGGCTTCTTTTGCGCGAGGCCGGACAGGTGCTGATGCAGGGCGTGCCCTCGGGCATCGATCTGCACGCGGTGCGGGACGTGATGCAGGCGCAGCCCGGCGTGCGCGCGGTGCACGACCTGCACGTCTGGGCGCTGGGATCGAAGCAGCCGGTGCTCACCGCGCACGTGGTGATGGCCGACGCAAGCGCGGACGCCGACCGCCTGCGCGTCGCGATGGCGCGGGCGCTCCACGATCGCTTCGGCATCGCCCACGCCACGCTGCAGGTGGAATCGCAGGCGTGCGGGGACAGGCACTTGCACGCCTGACGTCGCGCTTTGCCGCTTCGCGGGTCTGGAAGTGCGTTGATCCCAAGAACCGGGCGGCCCCGGGTCAGCAGGGCGCGAGCATGCATTCGCCGTCACTCCCGCGATGGCGGGAATCCAGCGCCTTTCAGCTCCCCGCCTGCAACGCACCGGAACCTCGCCCACACGGGCCTTACGACAGCGCCCGCACCGCGCCACCACGCGCGCGGACCTGGAGACCCGCGCCGCGCCAACGCAAACGCGCTACAGCGCCTCGTAGCTGAAGAGCCACAGGTTGGGGTTGACCTGCTTCACGCCCTGGTCGGTGTGGAACTGCCCGGTGCTGTTGAGTTCGCCGACGAAGGTGTACGTCTGCCCCCGCTTCAGTTCGCCCGCGGGCATCAGCCCCGCCGTGCGCGGCTGCAGGTACAGCGTGGTTTCCTGGCCGCTGTCGGTCCTGACCAGCACCGCGCGCCACTTGCCGTCCCTGACGATGCGATCGTTGACGCGCAGCGGTTCGGGCTTGGGCGCGGTATCAGTGACCGTGCCGGTGAAGCGGATCAGCGAGCCGCTGGCCTGGTCGATCTTGGGATCCCATTTGCGGCCTGCGCGACGCTCGGCCAGGCGCGCCTGGCTGAAGGCGATCGCCTCTTCGATGCTGTTGAAGCGGATGCGCCAGGACGTGTCCAGGCTGCCGAGCTGGTTGCCCACCACGTCGAGCAGGTAGCCGGTGTAGCCAGCGCAGTCCGCCGGGCTGGCCGGTGCGCCGCAGCCGCGCTGCCAGCCACCGTCGCCCAGCCAGGTGTTGAACATCTTCGGCGCATCGAAGAACTCCAGCTTCTTCGCCACGCCGGGGGCGAACGCGGTGCCGGCCGTGTTCTGGTTGGGCGCGATCACGATCACGCCGCCATTGCCCAGGTCCAGCTGGCCCACGCGTAGCTGGCGCATCATCGCCCAGGCGTAGTCGTCGGGCGTCATGCCGCGCAGGTCGTTGACCACCAGCACCGCCAGCTCCACGCCCTTGTCGCGGGCCAGTGCCTGCAGCCGGTCGTCGAACTCGCGCAGCTTGCCGGCATCGAGCTTGCCGGTTTCATCCACCACGAAGCGTCCGTACTTGAACGGAATCGCATCGCGCGATGGCGCCGGCAGCGTGGCCACGCGCACCGGCGGCGCAGGCGTGCCCGACGTGGTCGCCGGCGCTGCCGTGGCCGTGCCCGCCGCACAGTTGCCGCCGCCCTGGCGACAGGCTTCCTGCCAGCCCTGGGTGATCGCCGCGATGCGCCGCGCCTTGGCCGGGTGCGTGGCCTGCTCGGTCTCGCTGCCCAGTGCATCGATCGCGCGCGTGGCTTCGGCCAGCGGCGCGCCCATCTTGTAGAGCACGAAGCCGCTGAACTTGTCGGCTTCCAGCTCGATGCCGGGCCGGCTGCCGCCCGCGGTGATGGTGTGGCCGGACAGGTGATGCCCGATCTCGTGCGCCATGATGCTCACCGGGCCCCACTGTCCGCCGCCGGTGACGCGCTGCGTGGTGGCGATGAAATCCGGATTGAAGGCGATCACCCGCTGCGGCATTTTCTGCTCGTCCTGCAGGATCACCGCCACCGCGTTGGAGACCGGCCCGGCGGTGACCACGAAGTTCGCCGGCAGGCCGGTGAACCCCATGATCCGGTCGACCATCGCGCGACAGTCGCCGGGCGCAGGTCCGTTGAGCTTGGCCGGTTCCAGCGTCTGCGGAGCGCCTTCGTACGAGCACGCCTGCAGTGCGGACGCGATGGCCTCGACGCGCGCCGCATCGGTCCACTCGCGATCGGGGCGGCCGCTGCCGTCCGCGGCTGGCGCGGCGGCTTCATCGCCTTGGCGGCACGCGCCCAGCGCGATAGCCAGCGTGGCGGCGGTGACGGCGAGGGACAGGCGGTGCAGGGCGGGTCCTTGCATGGAATCTCTCCTTTGCGGGGAAGTCGGGAAAGCGGCTGGTTCACGACAACTGGTGCTGCGCGATCCTGAGGATCGCGTACGCGAACAGCCGCAGCAGCAGCCAGCTTGCCGCCAGGTACACCAGCAGCGCCGCGAGCAGCCGCGGCCATTCGCGGCGCAGGTCGACCAGGAAGAACTGCTTGAACGCCAGCGCGACGATGAACAGCTTGACGGCGTACATGTACCACTTCGATGCGTCCTTGTAGGCGCTGACGAACTCGGGCGTGTTCCACAGCGTGGTCGGCAGCAGGTTCAGGATCAGCGCAGCCATCACCAGGATCTGGCAGTACACCGCCAGCACCGCGTGTTCGATCGCGTTGTAGCCCAGGCGCTTGCGGAACACGAGCCATGAGCCGGCGAAGATCGCGAAGATGCCGGTGGAGAAGCTCCAGTTGGCATACGTGCGCACCAGTTCCACCATCCGGTCGACCTGTGCGTCGGAGCGCGACGAGTAACCGAAGTGGCTGAAGAACTGACCGTAGTTCAGCACCAGCAGCATCAGCGCCACCATCACCAGCAGCAGCTTCAGCGGATGCATGTGGTCCTTGCGCCGGCCCATCACGTACTCGCGCGCCACGCCGCCGGGCCGCCGCACCAGCTGCCACAAGGTGCGCACCGAAGTGAGCTCGAACAGGCGCCAGTGCTGCCAGGTTTCCTCGCGCAGCTGGCGCAGGCGCAGGCGCGTGGCCTTCTTCTGGCCGCAGCCGGGGCAGAACGCGGTGGTGACCGGCGCGCCGCAGTTGCGGCATGTCGGGGCGTCGAAGTACGCGTCCTCCAGCCGCACCGGCTGCGTGGCCGGCGCCGGATCGGCCGGTGCGAGCGCGGTGTCGCAACGCGCCGGCGCGTCCGTGCCTGCGCCCGACCCGCGGATCACGCGCCCCTGGTCCGTGGGCAGTCGTCGCGCAGGCAGGCGGTCGCGCGGGCGCTCACCATCCGAACAGCTTGTAGTAGGTCATCGGTGCGCGGTCGTCGCGGTCGATGCGGCCGTCGCTGTCGCGGTCGTAAAGGTAGTAGGCCGGGCCGCGCACGGGCACCACGTGCACCATGCGCAGTTCGGTGCCAACGCGGTACTCGGTGATGACGTCTCCGTTGGCGGCGGTGCGCGTGTTGCGGACCGCGTCCTCGGGGATCTGCGGAACGCCGTCGAGCGTGGCGCAGGCGCCCAGCGCCAGGGCGGCGCCCAGCAGCACGGCCCTGGCCGGGACATGGCGCGGTGTTCGGCGTGGCGGCAGTGTGCGCATCGGCCCGTCCTCGGTTCGGATCGTCCCGATTATCGCCCCGCCTCGTCCTGCCGGCGTGAGCGCACCCGGCGCGCCGTAGAATCCCGGCATGAAGCGCCTCGTACTGATCGACGGATCCAGCTACCTCTACCGCGCCTTCCACGCGCTGCCGCCGCTGAGCAACGCCGCCGGCGAGCCCACCGGCGCGCTGTTCGGCGTGGTCAACATGCTGCGCGCGCACCTGAAGGAGAAGCCGGATTACGCGGCCTTCGTGGTGGATGCGCCTGGCAGGACCTTCCGCGACGACCTGTACCCCGAGTACAAGGCCAACCGCCCGCCGATGCCCGAGGAACTGCGCGCGCAGGTGCAGCCCATGTGCGACATCGTCGAAGCGCTCGGCATGCCCATCTTGCGCATCCAAGGCGTGGAAGCCGACGACGTGATCGGCACGCTGGCGCTGCGTGGCGCGGGCGCGGGCATCGAGGTGACCATCTCCACCGGCGACAAGGACATGGCCCAGCTGGTGCGCCGGCTGGACAACGGCGCGGGCATCTCGCTGGTGAACACCATGAGCGGCTCGCGGCTGGACAGCGATGCGGCCGTGGTCGAGAAGTTCGGGGTGCGCCCGGACCAGATCGTGGACTACCTGGCGCTGGTGGGCGACAAGGTGGACAACATCCCCGGCGTGGACAAGGTGGGCCCGAAGACCGCGGCCAAGTGGCTGGGCGAATACGCCACGCTCGACGGCGTGATCGGCAACGCCGCCGCGATCAAGGGCAAGATCGGGGACAACCTGCGCGAGGCGCTGGAGCGCCTGCCGCTGAACCGCGCGCTGGCCACCATCCGCACCGACGTGGCGCTGGAGAAGGGCCCGGACGAACTGCAGCTGCGCGAACGCGATGCCGACGCGCTGCGCGTGCTGTACGCACGCTACGGCTTCAACCAGGCATTGAAGGAACTCGACGGCGGCGGCGCCGTGGCGGCAGCGGCCGTCGTGGAGCCGGGTCGCGCGCGCGGCGGCGGCTTCATTGCCGCACCTGCGCAGCCGGACGCCCCTGCGCCCGATCCGGCGCTGTCGGCGAAGGGCACGTACGAGTGCGTGCTCACCCAGGCGCAGCTCAACCCGTGGATCGCACGGCTGCAGGCCGCCGATGCGTTCGCCTTCGACACCGAAACCGACAGCCTGGATCCGATGCAGGCCAGCCTGGTCGGCATCAGCCTGTGCGTGGAACCCGGCCAAGCCTGCTACATCCCGCTGGCGCACGACTATCCCGGCGCGCCGGCCCAGCTGGACCGCGATGCGGTGCTGCGCCAGCTCGCTCCGCTCTTCGCCGATGCGGGCATCGGCAAGATCGGACAGCACGGCAAGTACGACCTGCACGTGCTGCGCCGCCACGGCATCCAGGTGGCCGGCTACCGCGACGACACCATGCTGGAAAGCTTCGTGCTGGATTCCAGCCAGCGCCACGACATGGATTCGCTGGCCAAGCGGCTGCTGGGCTACGACACGATCACGTACAGCGACGTGGCGGGCAAGGGCGCCAAGGCGATCCCCTTCTCACACGTGGCGCTGGACGACGCGACCTGCTACGCGGCCGAAGACGCCGACGTGACCCTGCGCCTGCATCGGGTCATGGCTCCGCGCCTGGCCGAGTCACCGGAGCTGCTGGGCGTGTACCGCGACATCGAGATGCCGCTGGTGCCCGTGCTGGAGCGCGTCGAGGCCAATGGCGTGATGATCGATGCGGCCGAGCTGCGCCGCCAGTCGGTCGACCTGGGCAGGCGCATGCTCGATGCGCAGCAGAAGGCCACCGCGCTGTGCGGGCGCACGCTCAACCTGGATTCGCCCAAGCAGATCGGCGCGCTGTTGTTCGACGAACTCAAGCTGCCGGCGCTGGTGAAGACGCCCAGCGGCGCGCCTTCGACCAACGAGGAAGCGCTGGAGGCGATCGCCGACCAGCACGAGCTGCCGCGCATCATCCTGGAGTACCGCGGCCTGGCGAAGCTGCGCAGCACCTACACCGACAAGCTGTCGGACATGGTCAATCCGCACACCGGCCGCGTGCACACCAGCTACCACCAGGCCGGCGCCGCCACCGGACGGCTCGCGTCCAGCGATCCCAACCTGCAGAACATCCCCATCCGCACCGACGACGGGCGCCGCATCCGCCGCGCGTTCGTGGCGCCGGAAGGGCGCGTGCTGTTGGCCTGCGACTACTCGCAGATCGAGCTGCGCATCATGGCCCACCTGTCCGGTGACCCTGCGTTGCTGCGTGCGTTCGAATCCGGCGCCGACGTGCACCGCGCCACCGCGGCGGAGGTGTTCGGCAAGGCATCGCTCGAGGACGTGACGGGCAACGAGCGGCGCGCGGCGAAGGCGATCAATTTCGGCCTGATGTACGGCATGGGCGCGTTCGGCCTGGCGCGGCAGCTGGGCATCGCGCGCGGCGAGGCGCAGGACTACATCGCGCTGTACTTCAGCCGCTATCCGGGCGTGCGCGACTACATGGAGCGCACCCGGCAGCAGGCACGCGAACTCGGGTATGTCGAAACCGTGGCGGGGCGCCGCCTGTACCTGCCGTACATCGCATCGCGCAACCAGGCGCAGCGCGCGGGCGCCGAGCGCGCCGCGATCAATGCGCCCATGCAGGGCACCGCCGCGGACATCATCAAGCGCGCCATGGTGGCGGTGGACGGCTGGCTGGCCGCGCATCGCCACAAGGCGCTCATGATCCTGCAGGTGCACGACGAACTGGTGTTCGAATGCGACCGAGACTTCGCGCCTGCGCTGGTGGACGAGGCCAGCCGCCTGATGGCCGGCGCCGCCGACCTGCGCGTGCCGCTGGTGGTGGACAGCGGGCAGGGCGAAAACTGGGACCAGGCGCACTGATTCGGCACCGCGTGCAGCCGTTTAGAGAACGCAGCGTGCCGCTGCCTGGCGCTGTAACAGGCGATGTAACGCGTGCGGACACCGCGCGTAAGCCGCCGCGAAAAATCGCTCGCACAAAGCTTGCCTAAACTTCGGCTGAACCCAACAGATTCTTAACTTCGGGCTTCACGAACTATCCATCCACGAGGTGGTCATATATCCCGCGACGGATGCAACGTCCGTCGTAGATCATCTCCCTCCCCTGGAGTGATCCCCGGAACGGCAAGCCCCTCCCCAGGCCCCGTTCCCCAGCCCCGCCGGCCCCCCCTGCCTGCGGGGCTTTTTATTGCCTGCGCGGCGGGCAGGGCACGGATGCTCTTGCCTGTTGCCACGTAGCCGCACACCAGGTCCGGCTCAATCCCGGCCACGCGGCTCGCTTGCGATGCCGGAAGGATCACTATCCCTGGCCGAACAAACGACACGTTGCTGCCGACCTTCATTTCGGCTTGGGGCGCAGCCTGGACTGGCTCCGTGGATCGCGGTGGGGCCGAGGCGGTAGCTGGGCAAGCGGTGTGGATCAGGCTCGCCGTGGGTGAGCAGCCAGCGGCACCGCGTCGGCAAGCGCGCGGGGCGGCGGCCTCTCAAGTACATCCCTCAATGGGCCTATGCCGTGCCCATGCATCACCCACGCCAGGCGAATGCATTGGTGCACCAGCAAGGCCGGATCAGGGGCCGCGCCTCGCTAGAATGCGATCCGTAAAGCGGCTCAGCCCGGGTTGCGGCCCACGCCGTGCGGGGTGATCCAGCCCATCCAGGTCGCCAGCAGCACGAGCAGGATCAGACCCACCGACAGCCCGATGCGCCAGGTGAGCGCGTTGACCGTGCGATTGGTCTGGCCCTTGTCCACGAGCATGTAGTACAGGCCGGCGCCCAGGTTCCACAGGATCACCAGCAGGAAGGCGATGATCAGCAGCGTTTTCAGCGAATCGCTCATGCGGGCGGGCCGGGCTGGGGAGACCCGTGCATTATCGGCCGTTCGCAGCGCGCGGTGTCGCGCGTGAGCCGGCGCACGACGCTGCTGGTGGGATGGAGCGTTGCGCTGTGCGCGCTGGCGGCGTTCGCTGCGCTCGGCACCTGGCAGCTGTCGCGGATGCACCAGAAGCAGGCGATGCTCGATGCCACGCAGCGGGTACTGGCCGACCGGCGCGCGCTGCCGCTGTCCGCGGCGGGCGATGCGGCGCGCGCGCGCGGTTACGACTGGGCCGACGGAAGCGGCGAATTCGCCGCGGCCCCGGCGGTCCTGCTGGACAACCAGTCGCGCGACGATCGCCCGGGCGTGCGGGCGTACCGGCTGTTCCACGACACCTCCGGCACCGCCTTGCTGGTCGAGCTCGGCTGGTTGCCGGTGGCAGGCGACCGGCGCATGCCCGCTGTGGCGCCGATCGCCGGCCCCCATCGCGTGCGCGGGCTGCTGTTGCCGCCGCCGTCGTCCGGACTGGTGGCCAAGGTGGCCGTCGCGCAGCCGGATGGCACAATACTGGCCACGTCCCTGGACGCGGCGGCCCTGCCGGGATTGCTGGGGCTGCGCCAGGCGCTGCCGCCGCGGGTGCTGCGCCTGGACCCCGCCCTCCGCATCGGCTACGCCCGCGACCTGGACGTCCTGCCCAACACCCTGCCGCCGCAGCGGCACCTCGGCTATGCCGTGCAGTGGTTCGCGCTGGCGGCCGCGGTGCTGGCGACCGCGCTGCTGCTGACCTTCCGCAAGGCCCGACGACCCCGATGAACGCTTCGCCCGACCCCGCCGTGCGCCGCCGCAACCGCACCTTGCTGATCGTGATCGCGGTGCTGTTCCTGGGCAGCTTCGCGGTGGCGGGCCTGCTGCGCTTTTCCGGCTGGCGACCTGCGCAGATGAAGAACAACGGCGAGCTGCTGCAGCCCTACGGCGACCTGCGCGCCTTGACGCCGGTGCTGCAGGACGGTGGCCGCTATGCCTGGAACCCGGGTGCGCGCACGTGGCGCATCGCCGTGGCGCCGCCGGCGAACTGCGGCGCGCCCTGCGTGGAACTGGCGCGCGAGCTGGACGTGGTGTGGCAGCTGTTCGGCCGCAATGCCGGCCACGTGGAGCTGCTGTGGTTCGGCGCGCCTCCGCCCGACGCCAAACGCAACGCGGCCACGCGCGTGCTGCGCGCCGACCCGGCCCTGCGCGCGCAGCTGCCGCGCGTGGACGACCCGGCTGGCGTGCCCGTGTACGTGATCGACCCCAACGGCTTCGTGGTGCTGCGCTATGCGCCCGGATTCGATCCGGCGCACCTGCGCACCGACGTGGCCCGCCTGCTGAAGCTGCGCTGACATGACTGCGAACGCCCCTGCACGCGCGCCCGCGCCGCGCCTGAGCCGCCATTTCCACCGCATCGCCTGGCTTGCCGTGGCGCTGGCGATCAGCGTGATCGTATTCGGCGCCTTCGTGCGCCTGTCCCACGCCGGCCTGAGCTGCCCGGACTGGCCGACGTGCTACGGGCGCGCCACATGGCCCAAGCACGCGACCGAAGCGGCCGAACACGCCGCCGTGGCGATCCGGCCCTTCGAGACCCACAAGGCCTGGCGCGAGCAGGTGCATCGCCACGCCGCGGCGACGCTGGGCCTGCTGGTGCTGGCGCTGGCGCTGCTGGCGGCGCGGCGCCGGCCGCGCGGTGCCGCGTGGATCCTGGGGCCGTCGCTGCTGATCGCGGCGGGGATCCCGTTGTACATGCACGGCCAGCACGCGCTGGCCGTGGTGCTGGCCGTGCTGGGCGAGGCGCTGCTGATGGCCGCGGCGCTGCGCTGGCTGGACCGGCACGGGCGCATCGGCGAGCGCGACAACCTGCCGTCGGTGGCGGCCCTGACGCTGATGGTGATCGTCTTCCAGGCCCTGCTGGGCATGTGGACGGTGACCTGGCTGCTGAAGCCGGTGGTGGTGATGGGCCACCTGATGGGCGGACTGCTGACCTTCTCGCTGATCCTGTGGATGGCCTGGCGCGCCACCGACGTGCCGATCCGCCTGGCGCAGGCGCGGTCGCTGCGCCGCTGGACGTGGGCGGTGCTGGCGGTGCTGGCGGTGCAGATCGCGCTGGGCGGCTGGACCAGTGCCAACTACGCGGCGCTGGCCTGCGGCAACGACTTCCCGACCTGCGTGGGTCGCTGGTGGCCGCCGCACGACTTCCGCGAAGGCTTCGTGCTGTGGCGCGGCATCGGCGTGGATTACGAAGGCGGGGTGCTCGACGGCGAATCGCGCATCGCGATCCAGCTGGCGCACCGGATGATGGCGGTGGTGGCGTTCGCCGCGCTGCTGGCGTTCGCGCTGCGGTTGTGGCGCACGGCGGGCATGCGCGGCTGGAGCGCTGCGCTGGCACTGCTGGCGGTGGCGCAGGTGGCGCTGGGCATCGCCAACGTGAAGCTGGGCCTGCCGCTGAGCGTGGCCGTGCTGCACAACGCGGGCGCGGTGCTCCTGCTGTTCGTGCTGGTGACGCTGCTCGCGCGCGTGCGCGCGCCGGAGTAGGACCGGGATGGCGACGCTTCGCCAGGCACACGCCAGCGGCTGGCGCGCCTACTGGACGCTAACCAAGCCGCGGGTGGTGGCGCTGATCGTGTTCACCGCGCTGGTGGGCATGTTCCTGGCGGTGCCGGGCCTGCCGCCGCTGCGCCAGTCGCTGTTCGGGTTGCTGGGCATCTGGCTGGCCGCGGCATCGGCCGCCGCCATCAATCACCTGATCGACCAGCGCATCGACAAGGTCATGGTGCGCACCGCCGACCGGCCGCTGGCGACCGGCTCGCTGCGCCCGGCGCAGGTGCTGGCGTTCGCCGTCGCGCTCGGCGCGCTGTCGATGACGATCCTGATCGCGCTGGTGAACCCGCTGACCGCGGCGCTCACCTTCGCGTCGCTGATCGGCTACGCGATCGTCTACACGGCCTGGCTGAAGCGGGCCACGCCGCAGAACATCGTCATCGGCGGCATCGCCGGGGCCGCTCCGCCGCTGCTGGGCTGGTCCGCGGTGACCGGCATGCAGGGGCCGTGGGACTGGGCGCATGCGCTGCTGCTTGTGCTGATCGTGTTCGTGTGGACGCCGCCGCATTTCTGGGCGCTGGCGATCTTCCGCCGCGAGGACTACGCGCGCGCGCTGGTGCCGATGCTGCCGGTGACCCACGGCGTGGCCTACACGCGCTGGCAGATCCTCCTCTACACCGTGCTGCTGGTGGTCGCCACCGTGTTGCCCTGGGCATCGGGCATGAGCGGACTGTTCTACCTGGGCGGCGCGCTGGTGCTGGGGGCGGTGTTCGTCTGGTACGCATGGAAACTGCTGGACCCGCCGGACGAGCTGTTCGCGATGCGCGTCTTCAACTATTCGGTGGTGTACCTGATGGCGCTGTTCGCCTTCCTGCTGGTGGACCACTGGCTGCTGCCGTGGCTGCAGCCGGTCCCGGCGTTCGAGCTGCAACCGGCGGGGTAGCTGGGTTCGCGTTTGCGCGAATGAGAATGGTTTGCATGTGAGAATCGTTCGCAATAGACTGCGCATGCGCCGCGGCGACGCCGTGCCGTGCTTCCAGACCCTGTTGCCGGACGACCCATGCGAATCCCCCTGCGCTGCACGCCGCTGGCCTGCGCGATCCTGCTGTCCCTCCACCTCCCCACCGTGGCCCAAGCCGCCGAGTCCGCCGCGTCCGCCGACCCGGCGACCGAGCTGGACCGCGTCGTCGTCAGCGAGACCAGGCAGGGCGGCTACACGCCGGCGCCTTCTGCGGCCGGCACCGGCCTGTCGCTGACCGCGCGCGAGACGCCGCAGTCGGTCAGCACGATCACCCGCGCCCAGCTCGACGATTTCGGCCTGGACAACCTCAACGACGCGCTGGAATCCACCACCGGCATCGGCGTGGAGCGCGTGGAGACCAGCCGCACGTACTACACCGCGCGCGGCTTCGACATCACCAACTTCCAGTTCGACGGCGTGGGCGTGCCGCTGCCGTACGGGATCCAGAACGGCGACATCGATACCACCGCCTACGAGCGCATCGAAGTGCTGCGCGGCGCCAACGGGCTGATGTCCGGTACCGGCAATCCCTCGGCAACGGTCAACTTCGTCCGCAAGCGCCCGGGCGACGCTCTGGCCGGTTCCGTGCTGGCCACAGTCGGCAGCTGGAACCGCAGGCGCATCGACGCCGACGTGTCCGCGCCCATCGGCAGCGGCGCGGTGCGCGCGCGCGCCGCCGCGGCGTACGAGGACGGCGACAGCTACCTGGACCGCTACGCGCTGGAAAAATCCGTCGCCTACGGCGTGGTCGAAGCCGACCTGGGCGAACGCACGCTGCTGACGGTGGGCGCCTCGCACCAGGACAACAACGTGGACAACCCGCTATGGGGCGCGCTGCCGCTGTACGACACCGACGGCAGCCAGACGGACTACGACCGCAGCACCAGCACGGCGGCGGACTGGTCGTTCTGGGACACGCGGGAGACGCGCAGCTTCGCGGAGCTGGTGCACGAACTGGCTAACGGTTGGAGCCTAGTTGCGACCGCGACCTATCAGGACAAGCGCGAGGAAGCCGAGATCTTCTTCGTGTACGGCACGCCAGATCGCGCGACCGGGGACGGGCTTGCAGCCTATCCGTCCGCCTACGACAACACCGCGCTGGCGCGTTACGTCGACGTGCGCGCCAGCGGTGGGCTAGAACTGGGCGGCCGCCTGCATGAACTGGTGTTTGGCGGAAGCTGGGCCCTGAGCACGGTGCGCGACCTGTCGGGGTATGGCGACGGCATCGGCACGCCCCTGACCGTGGAGGAAGCGTTCCGCGGCAGTTACGCGCGACCGGCCTTCAATGCGTCGTTCGCAGGCTCTGACTTCGATTTTCGACGCGACACCATCTATGCCAACGCGCGCTGGAATCTGGCCGACACGTTCAAGCTGATCACCGGCGCTAACCATGCGCGCGTGAGCATGCAGGGCGCTAGCTATGGCACGCCCAGGCGGACCAAGGCGTCCCGCACCACGCCGTTCGTGGGGGCGGTGTGGGACGTGTCGCAGGCGTACTCTCTGTACGCCAGCTACGGCGGGATCTTCGCGCAGCAGACCGAACGGGACGCCACTGGCGCGCCGCTGGATCCGGTCGAAGGCACCAACGCCGAAGCCGGCGTCAAGGGCGAGTGGTATGACGGTCGCCTCAATGCATCCGTCGCTGCGTTCCGGGTCGACCAGGACAATCTCGCGAAGTCGCTCGGCTACGACCCGGTGCTGATGCGCACGGTCCATATCGGCGAAGACGCGCGTTCGCAGGGCGTCGAACTCGACGTCGCCGGGCAGGTCGGCAAGACCTGGTCGCTCGCCGCCGGCTACACGCGTCTGGACGTCGAAGACGGCGCCGGCAACGACAGCCGGACCTATGTCCCGCGTTCGCTGCTGCGTGCGTCGGCGGTCGCGCGCATCGCCGCGGTGCCCGGCCTGCGCGTGGGCGGCTCGCTGCGCTGGCAGGACGACATCCACCGCGAGGCCTTCCTGGCCGACGGTTCGGCCACGCGCATCCGCCAGGACAGCTACGCCGTGCTCGGGTTGATGGCCGGCTATCGGGCGACCAACGGCTGGGAAGCCACCCTCAACCTCGACAACATCACCGACGAAAAGTACCTGGCCAGCCTGTACTGGGAGCAGGGCTACTACGCGGCGCCGCGCAGCGTGTCGCTCACCGTCGGATACCGCTTCTGACGACGCGGCGGCACCCACAGGACGCAGCCATGAGGCATGCCACGCCCACCCACGCCCCCACTCCGGCGCCACGCAGGCGCTTCGACTGGCGCTGGCGCGCACACGTGCTGCTGCGCGTATTGGCCGCGCTGTTCGGCGGCTATTTCCTGGCGCATGCGTTTGCGACGCTGTCGGCATCGGTAATGCCGTTCTCGCGTCCCGACCGCGTGGTCGCCGGCGCGCTGCTGGCGTTCCCGGTGTGGTGCGCCGCGGCGGTGTATGCGTTCGGCGCGCGCGACTGGAAGCGCGCGGCCGGTGTTCCCCTGGCGCTGGCGCTGGCGATGCTGGGCATTGCCGCGCTGCTCGCGACTCAGGCGCAGCGGCCATGAACCGCGGCCCGCGGAGGCTGCCATGAAGGCCTCGCTGCGCCAGGCGATGGCCTGGCTGCATACCTGGAGCGGCCTGCTGATCGGCTGGCTGCTGTTCGTGATCTTCGTGGGCGGAACCATCGCCTGCTTCGACCGCGAACTGGACGACTGGGCGCGGCCGTCGCTGCACGGCGCCGACGGTCCGCAGCCCACGCAGTTCGATGCCGCCTTCGCCCGCGTGCGCGAACACGCGCCCGACGCGCACGTGTGGTGGGCGCATGTCTCCAGCCAGCGCAAGCGCGGCATGGAGGCGTTCTGGTTCAACGACGACGGCAGCGAAGGCCGCGTGCTGCTGGATCCGCGCGACGGGCGGCAGATCCCCGCGTCCGGTCCCGGGCAATTCTTCTTCGAGCTGCACTACAACCTGCACGCCGGCAACCTGGGCATGTACCTGGTGGGCTTCGCCGGGATGATGATGCTGGTGGCGCTGGTCGCCGGCGTCATCACCCACAAGAGGATCTTCCGGGACTTCTTCAGTTTCCGCTGGCGCGGCGGCGGGCAGCGCGCGTGGCTCGACGGCCACAACCTCACCGGCGTGCTCGGCCTGCCGTTCCATCTGATGATCGCCTACACCGGGGTGGCGATCTTCGCGTCGAGCTACATCTTCGGCGGCACCCAGGCGGCGTACGGCGGCGACGTGGAGCAGTTCTTCGAGGAAGCCGGCGGCTTCTACGAACGCCCCGAAGCCGGCACGGCGTTCACCGGCCCGCTGCATTCGATCGATGCCTTGGTGGCCGATGCGCAGCGGCGAATGGGCGTGCCGGTGGACTGGGCGGCGGTGCACCATCCCGCCGACGCCAGTGCGCTGATCTCGTTCGGGACCGAACACTCGCGCCGGGTGGCGTGGGACATGCAGCAGGTGCATTACGACGCGGCCACCGGTGCGTTCGTGCACCAGTCCGCCCCGGCCAGCGCCGGCTACGACACCTATGCCTTCCTGGGCGGCCTGCACATGGCACAGTTCGGCGGCGCGCCGTTGCGCTGGCTGTACTTCGTACTGGGCCTGGCCGGCTGCGCCATGCTCGCCAGCGGCATGCAGGTGTGGGTGCGCAAGCGCGAGCAGCGCGTGGCCGCGGCCGGTGCGCTCAGCGGCTACGGGCTGGTGCGCGCGCTCAACGTGGGCGTGGTGGCGGGCATGCCGCTCGCGGTGGCGGCGATGCTGCTGGCGAACCGGCTGCTGCCGGCGGGCATGACGGATCGGGCGGCCGCGGAAGTGCAGGTGTTCTGCGCGGCATGGATCGCCGCCGCGCTGTGGGGCGCGCTGCGTGACCGCACGGGCCGCGGCTGGCGCGACCTGTTCGCGGCGACCGCGGTGGCGATGGCGGCGATTCCGCTGGCGAACGTCGCCACTGCGCCCAACAGCCATCTTGGTGCGACGCTGGCGCGTGGCGATTGGTCGCTGGCGGCGGTGGATCTTGTGGCGCTTGGTTTCGCGCTTGCATTCGCCTGGCTGGCGCTGCGTGCGCACGCGCGTGGCGCTTCGGCATCGCCTGCTTCCGTGCGTGAAGTGCCGAGCGGCGCTGCGATGGAGGATGCGTGAACACGGTATCGTTGATTGTCGGCACGTCGCTGGTTGTGACGGCGTGGTGGATGCTGCTGCGTGCCATGCCGCCCGCGTTCCGCGGTGCGCACGATGTCGGCCCTGCGTATCGACGCACGTTGCGAACGGCTGCCACGGCCCTGCTGATAGCGAGTTTCGTGTGCTACGTCTCCGCCATCGGCATCGAGCAGGGCCCGGTGTTCTGGGCGTGCGCGCTGATGCTGGGAGCCATGGGCGTGGCGCTGTGGTCGAGTCGCGGGGCTGCGGGCGGCGACGCGCGAGCAGGCCGTCGGTTGCGTTAAGTCCTGCGGGCTCGCTGTTGTTTTGGTCGATCCGGATCTGTCGATTCAGGATGTTCGGACGCCCGGTATCTTTGACGCTGCAGCGCCAATCAGTCCGTCATCCCTGCGTGCGCAGGGATGACGAGCAGGGGCTCAAAGTCGCTTAGCTGGGGTCGACCAAGCCGAGTTCCCGCGCGCGCTGCAGGTCGTCCGGGCTATCGATGTCGAGCGCAAGATCTGCAGCGGCGTCCACGCAATGCAGTGCGTCGCCCAGCGCGCGCAGCCGCACACGGAAGCCGCGGTCGCCTGACAGCGTACCGGCGTCATCGAACCAGGTCGCCGGCACCACGGCAGGAATGCCCGGGTGGGCGCCATAGGCAGTCGCCGCGCAGTGCGATGGCGCAGCGCTGGCGCTTTGCAACACGGCGCGCAGGTGCGTGGCTTCGAGCACCGGCTGGTCGCAACCCAGCACCAGCACGGGCAGGGCCAAGTCCGCGATCCGCGCGGCGGCGCAGCGCAGGCTGGACGACAGGCCGTCCGGCCAGCGCGCGTTGTCGAGCGTTTCGCAGGGCAGGCCGCCCAGTGCGCCCGCCACCGCCTGCGCATGCGCACCGACCACCACGAAGGTCTGCGCAGCCCCGCTCCCGATCGCCAGCCGCGCGGCACGGTGCACCAGCGTTTCGCCGTCGCGCGTGAGCAGCTGCTTCGGCTGGCCCAGCCGCGCGCTGCCACCAGCGGCCAGGACCAGTGCGACGTGGCTTGCCGTCATGTCGCGCTGGTGCGCCCTTCACCCGCACGCCAGGCCTGCAGCTGCGCGGCGATGCTCAGCGCGATGGCTTGCGGTCCCAGGCCGCCCAGGTCGAGGCCGACCGGTGCGCGCAGGCGCGGCGCCAGCGCGGCGCGGGCGGCGGGATCGAGCAGTTTCAGCAGGTCGTCGCGCCGCCGCAGCGGGCCGAGCAGGCCGATGAAGGACGCGGGCGCGGCGGCCAGCGCGGACAGCGCTGCGAGATCGCGTTCGAAATCGTGGTGCATGACCAGCACGGCATCCGTGCGCGCGCAGGCGCCGCGAATCGCGGCGTCGCCGTCGATGCGCGCATCGGCCGAGGCGCACGCCGCCTGCCAGCGCGGGCGCGGCTCGGCGGCCGACACGCGCCAGCCCAGGTCGCGCAGCAGGTTCACCAGCATCGGGGTTTCCGGTCCTGCGCCCAGCAGCAGCGCTTCGGGCAGCCGCGGCAGCCGCAGCGACCAGCGTTCGGGGTCGGAGGTCCAATCGGGCGGATCGCAGCGCAGGTGCTCGCGCCGCGTCGTGCCGTCCACGGCGAACGCGACGGCTCCCGCGCTGTCGAGCGTGCATTCCAGCGCCGCGCCGCCCTCCAGCCAGCGCTCGATGCACGCCTGCACGCCGGCCAGTGCATGCAGCGGCAGCAGCGCGATGCGCAGCCGCCCACGGCACCCCAGCGCCGCGCCGGAGAACAGCGCGGCGTCGTCGCGCGTGTCGATCTCGGCCCACCCGATGCGCCCGCTGCCTGCCGCAACGTCTGCGCGGCGCGCGAGCTCGGGTTCCAGGCAGCCGCCGCTGAGCCACCCCACCTGCGTATCGCCGGCGAACAGCGCCAGCGTGCCCACCCGCGCATACGTGGATCCTTCGGCCTCGAGTACCAGCGCGAGCACGGCGCGTGCGTCGCGGGCCAGCGCCGACGCCGCGGCCTGCAGGACGGGGCGCGGGTTGCCGGCGGCCAGGAAGTCGCGCAGCGCAGCGGCGGACCGTACGTCGCCTGCGGCGGCAACGCGCGATGCACTTGCCCCCGCTGCGTTGCCATCGGGCGCACGCGCGGCACCGCCGGCCGCGCTGGGCGCGGCTTCGCCCCCGCCGTGCGGCCCGCGCGCGGGAGCGTCCATGCTCACGCCGGCAGCTTGTCGATCAGCTTGTCCAGCGTGATCGGATACTCGCGCACGCGCACGCCGGTGGCGTTGTAGATCGCGTTGGCGATGGCGCCGCCCACGCCGCAGATGCCCAGCTCGCCCACGCCCTTGGCCTTCATCGGCGAAGACATGGGATCGGTCTCGTCCAGGAACACCACCTCCTGGTGCGGGATGTCCGCGTGCACCGGCACTTCGTAACCGGCCAGGTCGTGGTTGACGAAGAACCCCAGGCGCTTGTCCACGGCGAGCTCCTCCATCAGCGCCGCGCCGGCGCCCATGACCATCGCGCCGATCACCTGGCTGCGCGCGGACTTGGGGTTGAGGATGCGGCCCGCCGCGCACACCGCCAGCATGCGGCGGATGCGGACTTCGCCGGTGTCGGCATGCACGCCAACTTCGCAGAAGTGCGCGCCGAAGGTGGCCTGCTGGAACTTCTTGCCCAGGTCGCCGAACTCGATGGCGTCCTCGGCCACCAGATCGCCGTCGCGCGCCGCGTCGGCCAGCGCAACGCTGCGTGCGCCCACGCGGACCTTGCCGTCGGCGAATTCCGCGGTGGCCGCATCCAGACCGAGCCGCGCGGCGACGGCTTCGCGCAGTTTCATGCAGGCCGCGTACACGCCCGCGGTGGAGCTGTTGGCGCCCCACTGCCCGCCGGAACCGGCCGACACGGGGAAGGACGAATCGCCCAGCCGCACCGTCACGTCTTGCAGCGGCACGCCCATCATCTCCGCCGCGGTCTGGGCGATGATCGTGTAGCTGCCGGTTCCGATGTCGGTCATGTCGGTTTCCACCGTGACCTGGCCGGCGCGGTCCAGGCGCACGCGGGCGGCGGATTTCATGGTGATGTTGTTGCGGTACGCCGCCGCCACGCCGCTGCCCACCAGCCAGCGTCCGTCGCGCACCTGCGCGGGCCTGGCGTTGCGCTTGCTCCAGCCGAATTTCTCCGCGCCGTCGCGCAGGCACTGCACCAGGTTGCGCTGCGAGAACGGCCGCTCCGGCTTCTCCGGATCCACCTGGGTGTCGTTGAGGATGCGGAACTCCACCGGATCCATGCCCAGCTTTTCCGCCATCTCGTCCATGGCCACTTCCAGCGCCATCATCCCCGGCGCTTCGCCTGGGGCGCGCATCGCGTTGCCTTCGGGCAGGTCCAGCGTGGCCAGGCGCAGCGCGCACTTGCGGTTGGCGCCGGCGTACAGCCAGCGCGTCTGCTGCGTGGCGACTTCCGGACCGCCGCCGGGCAGGTCGCCGGACCAGCTCTCGTGCGCGATCGCGGTGATCTTGCCGCCGGGTTCGCAACCGATGCGGATGCGCTGGATCGTGGCCGGGCGATGGGTGGTGTTGTTGAACATCAGCGGCCGCGACAGCGCGACCTTGACCGGCCGCTTGGCCGCCTTTGCGCCCAGTGCGGCCAGCACCGCATCCGCGCGCAGGAACAGCTTCCCGCCGAAGCCGCCGCCGATGTAAGGCGAATCCAGCCGCACCTTGTCCCGGGCAATGCCCAGGGTGCGCGCCATGTCGTTGCGGCCCCAGGCGATCATCTGGTTGGCGGTCCACACGGTGAGCGAATCGCCGTCCCACGCCGCGATCGACGCGTGCGGTTCCATCATCGCGTGGGCCTGGTCGGGCGTGGTGTAGGTGGCATCGAGCTTCACCGGCGCGGCGGCGAAGCCGGCTTCGAAGTCCCCCGCCCCGGTGTCCTTCTCGTTGTCGGGTTCGATCGCCGAACCCTTCGCCTTGTCCAGGTCGTAACGGCCCTGTGCACGTACGTAGTCCACGCGCACCAGCGCCGCCGCCGCGCGCGCCTGCTCGAAGGTCTCGGCCACCACCAGCGCGATGGCCTGGTGGTAGTGCTGGATCTCCGGCCCGCCGAGCAGGTGGGCGGTATTGAAGTTGCCGCGGGTGAGCTTGCCGGCGTTGCGCGCGGTGACGATGGCGAGCACGCCGGGCGCCTGCGCGGCAGCGCGGGTGTCCATGGACCGGATGCGGCCCTTGGCGATGGCCGAACCGACGACCACGCCGTACGCCGGGTCGGGAGCCACGTCGTGGCGTTCGTAGGCGTAAGGCGCGGTGCCGGTGACCTTCAGCGGACCGTCGATCCGGTCTGTGGGCTTGCCCACGACCCGCAGCCGGTCGATGGGATTGGTGGTGGCGGGGGTCTCGAACTTCATGCCGCACCTCCGCGGCGCGTGGCGCCGGCATCGACTAGGGCAGCGGCGATGGTGCGTTCGACCAGGGTGCGCTTGTAGGCGTTGTGTTCGGTGGGTTTGGCGTCGGCGAGCAGGCGCGTGGCCACGGCCTTGGCGCCTTGCGGCAGTGCCGCATCGGCGGCTGCATCGCGCCAGGGTTTAGGGGCGACGCCGCCTACCGCCACGCGTCCTGTGCCGTCGCGCTGCACGATGGCGGCCACCGATACCAGCGCGAACGCGTACGACGCGCGATCGCGCACCTTGCGGTACACGTGGCGTCCGCCGGCCGGCGGCGGCAGCACGACCGAGGTGATCAGCTCGCCGGGCTCCAGCGCATGCTCCCTGTGCGGCGTGGTGCCGGGCAGCAGGTGCAGTTCGGCGACGGGAATGGCGCGCGTGCTGCCGTCGGCGCGCACCGTCTCCACGCTGGCGTCCAGCACGCGCATCGCCACCGCCATGTCGGAAGGATGCGTGGCGATGCATGCCGCGCTGCCGCCCAAAATCGCGTGCTGGCGGCTGATGCCCTCCAGCGCGGCGCAGCCGCTGCCAGGCAGGCGCTTGTTGCACGGCTGGTTGGGATCGTAGAAGTACGCGCAGCGCGTGCGCTGCAGCAGGTTGCCGGCCGTGGTCGCGCGGTTGCGCAGCTGCCCGGAGGCGCCCGACAGCAGCGCGCGCGCAAGCACCGCGTAGTCGCGCCGCACGCGCCGGTCGGCGGCCAGGTCGGTGTTGCGCACCAAGGCGCCGATGCGCAGCCCGCCATCGTCGGTCTTGTCGATTGCCGCAAGCTCCAGCGCGTTGACGTCGATCAGGTGTGTGGGTGTTTCGATCTCCAGCTTCATCAAGTCGAGCAGGTTGGTGCCGCCTGCGATGAACTTCGCGCCGGGCGTGCGCGCGGCCATGGCCGCGGCTTCGGCCGGCGTGTTCGCGCGTTCGTACGAGAAGGCCTTCATGCGCGCCTCCCGGACACGTCGGTGATCGCGTCGATGATGTTGGAGTACGCGCCGCAGCGGCACAGGTTGCCGCTCATGCGTTCGGCGAGTTCCGCGCGGGTCGCGCGCGGCCGTGCGGTAAGGCTGTCGCTGACGTGGCTGGGCAGCCCGGCCTTGATCTCGTCCAGCACCGCCACCGCCGAGCAGATCTGCCCGGGTGTGCAGTACCCGCACTGGTAGCCGTCGTGCTTGACGAAGGCGCGCTGCATCGGATGCAGCTTGTCCGGCGTGCCCAGGCCTTCGATCGTGGTGATCGCATCGCCTTCGTGCATCACCGCCAGGCTCAGGCAGCTGTTGATGCGTCGGCCTTCCACGATCACCGTGCAGGCACCGCACTGGCCGTGGTCGCAGCCTTTCTTGGTGCCGGTGAGCTTGAGCGTTTCGCGCAAGGCGTCGAGCAGGGTGGTGCGGGTGTCCACGTCGAGCGTGCGCGGTGTGCCGTTGACGGTGAGCGACACCTTGGACACCACCGGCGCACGTGCTGACGCCGGGTCGTCGGCGCTTGCCGCCACCGCCATCTGAGGCGCCGCGCCTGCGGCCATCGTGGTTGCGCCGGCCACTAGTACCTCCCTGCGGGTCAGCCTGAAACCGTCGTCCCGCTGCCCGTCACCCGTGCTGCTCATGCGTCATATCCCGTGCTGGTGCGGACGCCGGGGTCCGCGGTTGGGACGTCGCGGGGCGAACCGGCGTGGCGCAACAAGCGCGGGCGGTCGCCGCAGTGACGCGGCCTGCGGCCTAGTTAACACCGCCGGGGGAAGTTCGGCGTGAAGTGGAGCGCGGGACGGCTGCGGCCTATCCATGCGCGCCTACGTCATCTGCACAAGCCCAAGAGCGAATCCCCCGTAGCCCCCTTTCTCAAAGGGGGCGAAGCAACGGCGAAGATTCGGTGCGGGCTCGGAGCTTGCGAAGCGACACATCGACACACATCCGACGCCGCTTGTCCTCCCCCTTCGCAGAAGGGGGACCGAGGGGGATTTGCGGTCAGTCCTGCGGCCGCGCCCGTTCCGCGACCTGCGACAGCGTCTGCGGCGTGATCGCCCAGCGCGCGGGATCGTCGTATTCGAAGTCGGCGTGCAGGCGGCCGCTGTCGCGGCGCAGCTGCACCACGCAGGCGCACCAGGCGGGTTCGCCTTCGATGCGGGTGGCCTCGCGCAGCGCATCGAGCGCGTCGCCGAGCGCGGCGTCGCGTGGGGTTGCGGCCTCGAAACCGCCGCTATCCAGATAGCGGAAGCCCGCGGTGCGTCGGCTTGCGTCTTCGCCGTATTCCACGATCAGCGCGTAGCCGTCCCACGCGGCGCCGGTGAGCGCCGGATCGCTGGCGATCAGGCGTCCCACGCGCAGCAGCAGCGCGTCGCGGTCGTCGTGGTGCCGGGGGGAGTTCAAGCGCAGATCCGGTGCGACGCGGCGCAGTGCCGCGCGCGGAGTGTGCCGTCAGCCAATGACGGTGTCGATCATGCCGCCACCGCCATGCGTGCCTCGACCATCCGCGCGTCGATGAAGTCGTCCATCTCGCTGCGCGCGACCGGATCGAACACCTGCCCGCCGCGGTTCTCGAACGCGATCAGCGACGGGTCGTACACGGCGCGACCGGTCGCCGGGTCGATCACGGCGTAGTCCACCTGCACGCCGTCGGGCCTGCGCACGTCGTCGGGCGTCAGGTCGATCTCGATGCGCACCTCCATGCCCTCGGCCAGCCAGTCGCTCCATTCCTGTTCCATGCGCGCGTACACGCGCTGGTTGAAGCCGCTTTCCTGCGGGAACATGTTCACCGCGCCATGCCCGCCGACGAACCGGTAGGCGAAGACGTGGCCGACGTCGTCGCCGCTGCCGGCCATGTCGTTGTCGCTGCGGAAGCGGCTCTGCGCGCTGGCTTCGATGCGATCCGAGTCGCGACCCTGGCTGCTCGGCTCCCACGTCAGCACCGCGTCGGCGGCGGTGGGGCGGCCCGATGCGTCCAGGGTCCAGGTCACCGCGTTGGTCTCGCCCGATCCGGTCTCGGTCACTTCGCCCACGATGTCGCGGCCCTGCACGTCCTCGCGCAGGCGCACGGTGTCGGCCGGCGGCGTGCCGTCGAGCAGCATGCGCGTGTAGGCGGCGCGGTCGGCGCCGCGCGGATCCTCGAGCATCGTGGTATGGCGGGTGAAGTCTTCGCGCTCGCCCGGCAGCGACGCCGGCCCGCCATCGCGCGGCGTCTCGAACAGCGCCTGGCTGCCGGTCATCACCCGCAGCTCGCCGTGTTCGGTCATTTCCAGCGACAGGCGCAGGTCTTCGATGCTGCCCAGGTCGTTCGCGCCGGCCAGCGCGCGCAAGCTCGCTTCCATCGGCGTGCCGGCGTAGTCGCGGCCGTGCACCTCGATGCGGGTGCGGTCCGGGATCGTGGCCGGGTCGAACGGGTTGATCGCGCGCTGCTGCGCGGGCGTCGCGTTCTCGTTGCGCGTGGTGACGTCGAACCTCACCGGCACGTCCACGTCGCCGGCGCCCGGCGCGGATACGGTGACCTCGCCGGTGGCCGTGTAGTGCGTGTTATACGCATCGCTGCGCTCGTCGCTGATGCGCACCGACGCTGGCTGCAGGTCGAAGCCCACCTGCGCCGGATCGGCCTGGGCGAGTTCCGCGGGAAAACCGGCGCTGCTGGCGCCGACGCCGAACGCGGCGTGCAGCACGTCACCGAACGGCGATGCGGACGCAATGGGCGGGGGCAGCGTGGAATAGCCTTCAACGGACATCCGGGCCAAAGCGTGTTCGGCGCCGCACGCCGTTGCCAACACACTAGCCCGTACGGCTGCGCCCCGGCACTAGGGGCAACCCGAGGTTTCGATGACAATCCGGTGACCGAATGCGGCAGACGCCGACCAGATGCGCGTGCAACGCGGGGCGACTCAGCGCCCGCCTGCCGGTGCCGCCTCGTCCTCGCTTAAGAGGTGCTGCTGCCAGAACAGGATGCTGGCCGCGCCGAACAGGTCGCTGTTGGCCTTCTTGCGGAAGCCGTGGCCTTCGTCGTCGAACATCAGGAACCACACCGGTTCGCCGTTGGCGCGCACGGCCTTCACGATCTGCTCGGCTTCGGTGTAGGGCACGCGCGGATCGTTCTTGCCCTGGGCGACGAACAGCGGCGCGCGGATCCGGGACGCGTTCTTCAGCGGCGAGATGCGGTCGAACACCGCCTTCATCGCCGGGTCGCGCTCGTCGCCGTACTCGGCGCGGCGCAGGTCGCGGCGGTAGCTCTCGGTATTGGTGAGGAAGGTGGCGAAGTCGGAGATGCCCACCACGTCGATGCCAGCGCGGATCCGGTCGCTGTAGTGCATCAGCGACGCCAGCGTCATGTAGCCGCCGTAGCTGCCGCCGGTCACGCCCACCCGCGTGGCGTCCAGTTCCGGCTGCTGCGCGATCCAGTCGAGCAGCGCACCGATGTCCTTGACCGAGTCCTCGCGCTTGTCCGCGTTGTCCAGCTGCAGGTAGGTCTTGCCGTAGCCGGACGAACCGCGCACGTTCGGCACCAGCACGGCCACGCCCAGTTCGTTGGCCATGAACTGCACGGTCGGGTTGAAACCGGGCTGCGCCTGCGCCTCGGGCCCGCCGTGGATGCTGACGACCACCGGGAACTTGCCGCCGGCCGCGGCCTTGGCGGGCTTGTAATAGAACGCCGGGATGGTGCGCGGCGCGCCGTCCACCTGGTCGAACGTAGGGAAGCGCACCAGCGTGGGCGCGACGAAGGTGGACGCGTCCAGCCCGCCCACTTCGCTGCGCGTCCAGCGCTCCAGCGTGGCGCGGCCCAGGTCGATCACGTACGCATCGCTCGGCGATGTCGATGCATTCACCGTCACCGCCAGCCGCTTGCCGTCGTGCGAGAACGCCAGCCCCCCGATCAGCCCCACCGGCAGATCCGGCAGGCGGATCGCACGATGCGACGGCAGCGCCAGCACCGTGAGCCGGTTGATGCCGTCTTCGTTGGTGACATACGCCAGGTGCCTGTCGTCGGCGGCCACTTCGAAACTGTCCACGTCCCACGGCACGGTGCTGAGCTGCTTCGGCGCGCCGCTGCCCGGCGCGTGGTAACGCAGGGTCTGGAACTCGCTCGGCTTGCCGGCCACCGGTTCGTCGGAGACGAAGTACACCGCCTTGCCGTCCGGCGCGTACGCGAAGCCGCCGAACGCCGCCTTGCCGCCGTCCACCGAGAACATCGTGTGCTTGCCGGTGGCCACGTCCACCTCGCCGGGGTAGGACTCGTTGGCCGAGACGTAGCGCGCCACCAGCAGGCGCGTGCCGTCCGGCGAGAAGTCCATGGCGCCCCAGTTGCCGCCTTCGGCCAGCAGCACGCGCGACTGGCCGGTCTTCGTGTCGCGGATCCAGATGTCGCGGTCGGTGCCGTTGCGCGCGGTGCTGGCGTAGGCCATCAGCGACCCGTCGCGGCTGAGCACGGTGCCGCCGTTCTGGGTGCGCCTGCCGTCGGTGAGCAGGGTGGTGCTGCGCGTGGCGTCGTCGAACCAGTACAGCTGGCTGAATTCGTCGCCGCCCTTGTCCTTGGCGAACACGAAGCCCTTGCGCCACGCATCCTTCGGCGCGGGCACCACGCCGGCGACGGGCTCGGGATAGAAGGTCAGCTGCTCGCGCATGCCCAGCGGCTGGCAGACGCGATGCACCTGCGCGGTTTCGGCGAAGCGCGTGGACACCAGCAGGCAGCCCTCCGGCGTCCAGCCGTTGACCGACGCGCCGCGCGTGTTCTGGTAGCGGGCCAGGCGCTCCACCAGCTCGGCCGGGATGTCGGGCACGTTCTCGGTGGTGCGGTTGCCGATGACCTTGCGTTCGACCGGTGCGTCCTGCGCCAGTGCGGGCAGCACGCACAGGGCGGCCAGGGCAACGGCGAGTCCAAGGCGATGGGTCATGGCAGCGGTCCGGGCGGGAGGAAGCCGCAGCTTACCCGCGCCGCGCCGGCTAGCGCCGCGTCGCCTGTAGCTCGCGCAGTTCGGACTTCTCGGTGTCCGACAGTGCGGACATGCCGGCTTCGCGCACTTTCTCGGTGATCTCGTCGACGCGCTGCTGGCGGGTCTGCGCCTCGAGCTGGCGCACCGCGTCGGTGAGCGCCGCGCGCCATGAGGCCTCGTCGCCGGGCACTTCCTGGCTGGCCAGCTTCTGCAGCGCGGCGTGTTCCTCGCGGCCGGCGAAGTGTTCCACCAGCGTGCCCACGTGGATGCCGGGCTGTTGCGCCACCAGGTCCAGGATCTCCACCAGCAATTCGACACCGGGCTGGCGCAGTGCGGCGAAGCCATAGGGCATCGGGATTTCCAGACCCAGCGATGGCTGCTGCAGCAGCAGCGCGATGGCGCTGCGCACCAGGCTGCGCTTGGGCGTGCCCGCCGCGGCCTGCGACGGGCGCTGCACCGGCACGTGGGCCTGGGCGGGCGCGTTGCGCGCACCGACGCCGGTCAGCTCGGTGAGGCGCTGTTGCATGAGATCGCCGAAGGCGCCGTCCGGAATCTGCGCCAGCAGCGGCTTGGCGCGTTCGGCCAGCCGCGCCTTGCCGTCCAGCGTGCCCAGGTTGATGTCGGCGCCGAGCGAGTCGAAGAAGAACTGCGACAGCGGCGTGGCCTCGCGCAGGCGCGCGTCGAAGCCGGCGGCGCCTTCGTGGCGCACCAGGGAGTCGGGATCCTCGCCTTCGGGCAGGAACAGAAAAAACGCCTGGCGCCCGTCCTTCATGCGCGGCAGCACGGATTCCATCGCCTTGGTGGCCGCACGCCGGCCGGCGTTGTCGCCATCGAAGCAGAAGAACACGTCGGCGGCGTTGCGGAACAGCAGCTCGGCGTGATCGGGCGTGGTGGCGGTGCCCAGCGTGGCGACGGCTTCCAGCACGCCGTGCTGGGCCAGCGCGACCACGTCCATGTAGCCCTCCACCACGATCAGGCGCGGGATCTTGCTGTGGGCCTGCCGCACCTGCCACAGGCCGTACAGCTCGCGCCCCTTGTGGAACAGGGCGGTTTCCGGCGAGTTGAGGTACTTGGGCGAGGCGTCCTTGTCCAGCACGCGCCCGCCGAAGGCGATGACCCGGCCGCGACGGTCGTGGATCGGGAACATCACCCGGTCGCGGAACTTGTCGTAGACGTGGCCCTTGTCGTTCTTGGAGAACAGGCCCGCGCGCTCCAGCAGCGCCATGCGCCGCGCATCGGTGCCGAGCGCGTCGCGCAACCCCGAGAACCCGTCGGGCGCATAGCCGATGGCGTAGCGCTCGCGCGTGGCGTCGTCCACGCCGCGGCCGTCCAGGTAGCGCCGCGCCTTGTCGCTGGCGGCCAGCTGCCGGAGGTAGAACTTCGTGGCCGCGTCCAGGGCGGCGTAGATGTCGCGGGTATCGGAGTCCTCGTTGCGCTGGCGCGTGTCGCGCGGCACGTCCAGCCCGGCGCGACGCGCCAGTTCCTCCACCGCATCGAGGAACTCCATGCGGTCGTAGTTCATCAGGAAGCTGATCGCGGTGCCGTGCGCCCCGCAGCCGAAGCAGTGGTAGAACTGCTTGACCGGCGACACGGTGAAGCTGGGCGAGCGTTCGTCGTGGAACGGGCAGCGCGCCGAGTATTCGCGGCCCTGCTTCTTCAGCGGCACGCGCGCGCCCACCAGCTCGACGATGTCGGTGCGGGCGAGGAGCTCGTCGATGAACGCGTCGGGAATGCGGGCCACGGCCCATGATCGCATCTAGGGTCAACCCCGGCTGGCGGGCGGTCGGCGGGCGCCTAGACTGCCGTCACTGCCCGAGGAGCAAGCCCATGCGGCCCGTGGAAACCGGCTACGTCCCGTCGAACACGCCCGCGCTGCCGGCGGACGCCACCGCGACGGGCACCCTGTCGCCGCCGCAGCAGCAGGCCCTGGCCGAGCGCTATGCGCCGGTCCTGTACTTCCATCCGGACGAGCGCAACTTCCTGCAGGATCCCAACACGTTCCTGGAGCAGTCGAGCCTGCGCGCGGAGCGCGACTTTCGCGGCGACGAGGAGCTCCACGGCGTGGGCGAGGTGCCGGCGGAGGAACTGGCCGGCATTGACGAGGGCAACAAGACCGCCGACTCGGCGTTGTTCCTGGACCACAGCAACGAGAGCCTGGGCGACGGCATCCGCGCCGGCGACCTGGACAACAGCCTCAATCTCTACCGCTACGGCTTCAACGCCGAAGCCAACGGCGGCAAGGGCGCGCACGAGATCACCTACTACCTGTTCTACGCCTACAACGACGGCCCGCCCGAGGGCATCGGCGAGGTGCAGAACCACGAAGGCGACTGGGAGCGGGTGACCATCCAGCTGGACCCGGAGACCAACCAGCCGCTGGAGGTGCGCTATTCGGCGCACGAAGGCGACAACACCCTGCGCACCGGCAGCGAGATCCCGATGGAGGACGGCCGCCCGGTGGTCTATGTGGGCAAGGGGTCGCACGCGAGCTATCC
The DNA here is from genome assembly GCA_964425695.1 of uncultured Pseudoxanthomonas sp. Classification (GTDB taxonomy): domain Bacteria; phylum Pseudomonadota; class Gammaproteobacteria; order Xanthomonadales; family Xanthomonadaceae; genus JAKPBU01. Next base: position 15,277 of record CAYRNF010000014.1, on the reverse strand, counting down.
CGAGCCGGGACAGTGGCATACCGACGGGCCGGGCGTGCACGACTACACCTCCGACGACGGCATCCGCTTCGACCTGTCCACCCGACCGGCCACCGACGTGACCACGCAGCCGTGGTACGGCGGATACGTGCAGTGGGGCGAGCGCGGCACGTCCAGCGAGATCCCGGATGGGCTGCCGGGCGCAGGCGCGCTGAACGGCGTGACCAGCGGACCCACCGGCCCGTCACCGGGCAAGGGTGCGGTGGGGGATGCGACCGAGCGCGAGCCGCTGAGCGACCTGGAATCGCCGCCACCGCCGCCGTCGCTCACCGACCGCCTGCGCGACCTGCTGCCGGATTACAACGGGCCGGTACCGGACCTGCCGAACCTGCCGGATCTCCCCGACCTGCCGGATCTGCCCAACCTGGATCCGCGTGACCTGGACCTGCCCGATATCGAGGTGCCGGACCTCGACGTGCCGGATCGCGAAGACCTCGATCCACGCAACTGGTTCTGATGGGCTGGTCCGAGGCGGCCGGTTTCCGGCGGATCGTCATGAGCAGCTAGCGTCGAGCGCCTGGTTTCGAGTCGGTGCCAGGCGCCGCGTCCTGCCTCAAGCGGCCGGCTTCCGCCGGCGCGCGCCGTCGTCCCTTCGACGCCCAGCCCGGAGCCGCCGCGGCGGGGGCGGCGTTGGCCTGCGCGATGCGCCGTGCGCGCGCGCGCTCGTCGATCACCGCGGTGATCAGCGCGCCGCCGAAGAACACCGTGGCGGCGTAATAGATCCACACCAGCAGCAGCACCATCGCGCCCATCGAGCCGTACGCGCTGCCGGGGGCGGCCGTGGCCAGGTACACGCCGATGCCCCAGCGCCCCAGCACGAACAGCGCGGCGGTGATCGCGCCGCCCAACAGCGCCTGGCGCCAGCGCACCCGCCGGTCGGGCAGGAAGTGGTAGAGCAGGGCGAACGAAAACACGTACAGGGCCAGCGACGCTGCCGTGCTCAGCACCGGCAGCAGCGACGGCAGGCCGGCGAACACCACCTGCAGCAGGGTGCTCACAGTGGTGGCCAGCAGCAGCAGGAAGCCCAGCGACAGCACCACGCCGAACGACAGCACGCGCTTGCGGATCCAGGCGCCGATCCCGGCGATGCGGGCGGCATCGGTGCGGAAGATCAGGTTCAAGGCGTCCTGCAGCCGCGCGAACACCGCGGTGGCGCCGAACAGCAGCAGCGCGGTGCTCCACAGCCCGGCGATGGAACCGATGGACGGGCGCCGGTCGGCATTGGCGATCACCGTGCCGGCGACGGTGGCCGCATCGCCGCCGGCCAGCTCGCCGATGCGTGCGACCAGCGTCTGCTGCGCCGCGCCGTCGAACGACGCGGTGATCCACAACAGCAGCACCAGCAGCGGCGCCAGCGACAGCAGCGCATAGAAGGCGAGCGACGCGGCGTGCGTCAGCACGTCCAGTTCGATGAAGCGGTTGGCCAGCGCCACCGGCAGCGCGCCCTTGAGGCGCGCCATGCGGCGCAGGCGGCGCGCATCGCGCTGGCGTTGGTTCGTGGTCGCGGCGTGCATGCCCCGAGCATAGGAGCGCGGCGTTAGCAAGGCGTCAGCGGTGATCAGCGGCGCCCCGTTCGCCGATGCGGACCCCGCACGGAGCGGCGCACGCCCGTAAGCGGCGTGCGCGGCCGTGCGGCTCAGCCGGCGAGCTTCGCCTTCACCCGCGCGGACACCAGGCCCATGTCGGCCTGGCCGGCCAGCTTCGGCTTCAGCACGCCCATCAGCTTGCCCATGTCGGCCGGGCCCGCGGCGCCGGTCTGGGCGATCGCGGCGTCGATGGCGGCGTCGATCTCCGCTTCGCCGAGCTTGGCCGGCAGGTAGCGCTCGATCACCGCGATCTCGGCGCGCTCGATGGCGGCCAGGTCCTCGCGCGCGGCCTTCTCGTACTGGTCCACCGAATCGCGGCGCTGCTTGACCATCTTGTCCAGCACGGCGACCACCTGGGTGTCGTCCAGCTCGATGCGCTCGTCCACCTCGCGCTGCTTGATCGCGGCGTTCACCAGCCGGATCACGCCCAGGGTGTCCTTGTCGCCGGCCTTCATGGCCGTCTTCATGTCGTCGGTGAGGCGCTGCTTCAGGGTCATGGCAGGTGCTCCGGGAAAGCGTTCGGGCATAGGGGCGGCTGGAGCGGCGAGCCTTTCCTGGGCGCGGCCCGGAAGGCGGCTGGGCTCGCGGCTCAGGCCGCTCCTACGAGGGGTCGGTGCTGCGTTGGGCAAAAACGAAAGGCCGGCGACGCTTGCGCGTGCCGGCCTTGAGGATCGATCGACGCCGCGGGCGGTGCCCGCGTGCGGCCATCAATACAGGCGCTGGCGCTTGGTGACGTCGCGCGAGCTGCGGCGCGCCTGGCGCTTCACCGCGGCGGCGGCCTTGCGCTTGCGCTCCTGCGTCGGCTTTTCGTAGAACTCGCGCTTGCGGGTTTCGGCCAGCACACCGGCCTTTTCGCAGGTGCGCTTGAAGCGGCGCAGGGCAAACTCGAAAGGCTCGTTCTCGCGGACTTTGACGCTGGGCATAGGAATCTCGTGGAAGAAACGGCCCGGGCTGGTCCCGGGGAGCCGCGTATGATAGCCGTCCCCCTCGCGGCGGCGCAACCGCGCCCCGCTTCCCTCCTGAGCGGAGCGTTGCGTGCGATGAAGGTCCTGGGCATCGAAACCAGCTGCGACGAGACCGGCGTGGCCGTCTACGACACGGTACTGGCCGGGGCCGCGGGCCTGCGCGCGCAGGCGGTCTACAGCCAGATCGCCCTGCACGCCGAGTACGGCGGGGTGGTGCCCGAACTGGCCAGCCGCGACCACGTGCGCAAGCTGCTACCCCTGGTGCGCCAGACCCTGGGTGAGGCCGGGCTGTCGGTTTCCGACCTGGACGGCGTGGCCTATACCGCCGGTCCGGGCCTGGTGGGGGCCCTGCTGGTGGGTGCGGGGGTGGCCCGGTCGCTGGCCTGGGCACTCGGGGTGCCCGCGGTGGGCGTGCACCACATGGAAGGCCACCTGCTGGCGCCGCTGATGGAAGACGATCCGCCAGAGGCGCCGTTCGTGGCTCTGCTGGTGTCCGGCGGGCATACCCAGCTGGTGGCGGTGGATGCCATCGGCCGTTACCGCCTTCTCGGCGAGACCCTGGACGATGCCGCCGGCGAGGCCTTCGACAAGACCGCAAAGCTGATGGGGCTGCCGTATCCGGGCGGCCCGCAGCTGGCACGGCTGGCCGAAACCGGAACGCCCGGCGCCTACAGGTTCTCGCGCCCCATGACCGACCGGCCCGGCCTGGACTTCAGCTTCAGCGGACTCAAGACCCAAGTGCTGCTGGCGTGGCGGGATTCGGACCAGTCCGATCAGACCCGCGCCGACATCGCCCGCGGTTTCGAGGATGCCGTGGTGGAGACGCTGGCGATCAAGTGCGCGCGCGCGCTGGATGCGGCGGGTAGCGACGTGATCGTCATTGCCGGCGGCGTGGGCGCCAACAAGCGCCTGCGCGCGCGGCTGCAGGAGATGGCGGCCAAGCGCGGTGGCCGCGCCTGCTTCCCGCGCCCGGCGCTGTGCACCGACAACGGCGCCATGATCGCCTTCGCCGGTGCGCTGCGCCTGCAGGCCGGCCAGCACGACGACGCGGCGGTGCACGTCACCCCGCGCTGGGACATGGCCACCTTGCCGGCGGTGGCATGAGGCCGGCGCACCCGACCGGTGCCGGGACGCGCCCGGCCGACACGATCCTGATCGAAGGCCTGCAGATCGACGCGCTGGTGGGCGTGTATGCGCACGAGCGCCATGCCGCGCAGCCGCTGCTGCTGGATATCGAGCTGGCCTACGACAACGTGCTCCCCGCGGCCAGCGACAGCGTCGCCGACACCCTCGACTACGCCGCCGTGTGCGAAGCCGCGCGCGCTTTCATGGCGCGCCACCAGCCGCAGCTGCTGGAAACGCTGGCCGAAGCCCTGGCGGCGCAGCTGCTGCTTGACTTCGCCACGCCGCGGGTGCGGATCCGGATCCGCAAGCCGATGGCGGCGCAGGCGCTGGGCGCGGCCTCGGTCGGCATCGAGATCGTGCGGCATGCCGGCGGTTGACGGGGCAGCGGCGCCCGCGGACCTGCCGGTCCGGGAACACGCGCTGCTGCTCGGCTCCAACCACCGGCGGGCGCGCGCGCTGCGCCTGGCGGTGCGGCGGCTGTCGGAGCGCTTCGAGGTGATCACCTGCGCGCCGGCGCTGCGCACCCGCGACCCCGGCGGCGCGCGCTATCTCAACGCGGCGCTGTGCGTGCGTTCGGCGCTGCCGCCCGCGGTGCTGCGCGAGGTGCTGCACGGGATCGAGTCCGAGGCCGGCCGCGTGCGCGGCATGGCCCGCGTGGCGCTGGATATCGACCTGGTGGCCAGCCGCGGTGCCGATGGCGCGGTGCAGGTGCACAAGCCGGCGGACCTGCAGCGCGATTTCGTACGGCGGCTGCTGGCGCAGGTCGGATTCGGCTGACTCCAGCCAACGTTCGCGCCGCCGCGCTCGCTTCGACCCACCCCGCCCGGTCGAACCCGCTCAGACGAACAACGTACGCCCGCCATCCACCGCCAGGACCTGTCCGGTGACGTAGCGGTTGCCGGCCAGCAGCCAGTACACGGCGCCGGCGATGTCCTCCGGCGCGCCCTGGCGCTGCAGCGCGGTGCGCTCGCGCACCATGTCGGGCGTCTCCGCCTTCTCCGGGTTCTCGGACCACAGGATGTTGCCCGGCGCGATGGCATTGACCCGTACCTCGGGCCCCAGCTCCTGCGCCAGCGCCTTGGTCGCCATCACCAGCGCGGCCTTGGCCATGCAGTACACGCTGTGCCCCGGCAGCGGTCGGTCGGCGTAGATGTCGGCGATGTTGACGATGGCGCCACCGCTGGCCTTCAGGTGGGGTGCCGCGGCTTGTGCCAGGAAGAATGGCGCGCGCGCATTGCTGGCGAAGAGGTCGTCCCACTGCGCCGGCGTGACCGTGCCAAAGGGCGTGGCGTAGTAGGCCGATGCGTTGTTGACCAGCGCATCGAGCCGGCCGAATCGGCCGATGGTCTGCGCGACCAGTTCCGGCAGGCGATCGAAGTGCGCCAGGTCCGCCTGCAGCATCAGCGTGCTGCCGGCGCGCACGGCTTCCAGCTCGGCGGCCAGTGCTTCCATCTCGGCGCGCGACCCGCGGTAGTGCAGCGCCAGGTCGTAGCCCGCCGCGTGCAACTGCCGCGCGATCTGCGCGCCGATGCGCTTGGCGGCGCCGGTAACGAGTGCGACGGGTGGCGCGGTGCAGGAAACATCAGACATGTGGAGATGGTGGCACAGCAGGCACCCGTCATCCCGAGCGCAGCGAGGGACCTGCCGTCCCCGGGAGTGCATGGGCCCTGGAAGATCAGGTCTGCGCTGCGCGCGGGTGACACGGATCCAGCGGCCGACGCGGTTCACGCCTCCCGTATCCTGTGCCGATGCCCCCCACGCTGCCCCCGCCCGATGCCGATGCGCTGCAGCACAGCGCGCAGCTGGCCGCGCTGATCCGTCACCAGATCGCCGCCGCGCCGGAGCGTGCGATTCCGTTTTCGCGCTTCATGGAACTGTGCCTGTACGCGCCGGGCCTGGGCTACTACAGCGCCGGTGCGCACAAGTTCGGTGCGGGCGGCGACTTCGTGACCGCGCCGGAACTGGGTCCGCTGTTCGCCGCCTGCGTCGCCGATGCGCTGGCGCCGGTGCTGCGCGAGATCGGCCCGTCGGCGCAGTTCCTGGAACTGGGCGGCGGCAGCGGCGCCTTCTCGCTGACCGCGTTGAAGCGGCTGATGGCGCTGGACGCGCTGCCGGACCGCTACGCGATCCTGGAACCCAGTGCGGACCTGCGCCAGCGCCAGCGCGAACACCTGCAGGCGCACCTGAGCCCGCTGCTGTTCGAGCTGGTGGAATGGGTGGACGCACCGATGGACGCGGCGTGGGACGGCGTGCTGTTCGCCAACGAGGTGATCGACGCCCTGCCCACGCCGCGCTTCGTGCTGCGCGAAGGCGAGGTGTTCGAGGAGTACGTGGCGCTGCATGCATCCGGCGACTTCGTGCGCGAAGACCGGCCGGCCGACGCGCTGCTGGCCGCGGCGGTGCGCCACGTCGAACGCGCGATCGGCGCGCCGTTCGCCGACGGCTACCGCTCCGAACTGCTGCCGCAGCTGCCGTACTGGATCCAGGCGGTGGCCGGCGGGCTGCAGCGCGGCGCCATGCTGTTCATCGACTACGGCCACCCGCGCCGCGAGTACTACCAGCCGCAGCGCAGCGACGGCACGCTGCGCGCGTTCCGCGGCCATCACGTGGTGGGCGACGTGCTGGCGCATCCGGGGCTGCAGGACATCACCGCGTCGGTGGACTTCACCGCACTGGCCGAAGCCGGGACGCAGGGCGGCTTCGATCTGGCCGGCTACTGCACGCAGGCGAGCTTCCTGATCGGCAACGGCCTGGAACAGCGCATGGCCGAAGCCGAGGCGCGCGCGCGCGACGCGGTAGTCTTGCAGCGCCTGCGCCAGCAGGCACGCACGCTGACCCTGCCCGATGCCATGGGCGAGCGCTTCCAGGCCATGGGTTTCGCGCGCGAAGTCGCGTTCGAGCCGGCGTTCCTGGCCGGCGACCTGAGCTGGCGGCTGTGAGCGCACCGCACGCGCGGCGCTTCGGCCGCTCGCTCAAGCCGTTCCGCAGGCCGTGGCTGTGGTCGGGGCTGTGGAGCGTGGCCGTCGCAGGCGTGGTGGTGCTGTCGCTGGTCCCGGTCAGCGGGCTGCCGCCGGTACCGGAAGGCACCGACAAGGTGGAGCACTTCGTCGCGTACGCGCTGCTGGCGGCGGGGGCCGTGCAGCTGTTCGCCAGGCGCCTGTCGCTGCTGTCGGCGTGCACGGTGCTGGCGCTGCTGGGCATCGGGCTGGAAATCGCGCAGGGCCGCATGGGGCTGGGGCGGGCGATGGACGTGCACGACGCGCTGGCCAATACGCTCGGCGTGCTGGCGGGGCTGTCGACGCTGTTCACGCCGCTGCGCGATGCGTTGCTGCGGCTGGATACGCGCGGCAAAAGCGCGCTGTAGGAGCGGCTTCAGCCGCGAGCCGTTCGCGCCTCGTGCCGTATCGCCCCGGGCGGCGGGCGACAACGGCGCAGCTGTGCGATGCCTCACGACCGCATGCGTCGCGAGCTGCAAGCCGGTGCGAAGGGACCTGCCATGGCGGCTCGTGCGTATCGCGACTGCCGGCCAGGATACTTTTGCCGTGACCGGTGCTTCTGCGGTTTGCGACAAAACGCAAGCAGCTCGCGGCTGAAGCCGCTCCTACAGGGGCGGGGTAATGCGCGCGGCGTGGATCGCGGCGATGCGCGCCTTGCGCAGCGCCTCGCCGAAGGCGGGGCCCTGCACGCCGGCGGCGGCGATGGTGTCGCTGCGCACCGCGCAGGCGGCGGCGTGCAGGCGCCGCAGTTCGGCCGCCTGCGGGTAGGGCCGGTCTTGCAGCCCGGTGCGGCCGCGCTTGTCGGCTTCGCACACCGTCGCCAGCTGGGCGATGCGCGCCGGCTTGCGGAACGCGTCGCAGCGCTGCAGCAGGTCGTGCACCGTTGCGGCCTTGAGTTCCAGCAGGCGGTGCACGTTGAGGTGTTCGCGGCAGGCGATTTCCGCCAGCTGCCGGTGTTCGGAAGGCACCTTGAGCCGCTGCGCCAGCGCGCGCAGCGGCTCAAGGCCGCGCTGCTCGTGCCTGACGTGCGCCGGCAGCTGGTCGGCGGGGGTCAGCGCCTTGCCCAGGTCGTGGGTGAGCGCGGCGAAGGCGATCACCGCGTCGCCCGGCGCCAGTGCCGCGGCCATGTCGCAGACCAGCTCCACGTGCACGCCGGTGTCCACTTCCGGATGGTGCTCGGCGCGCTGCGGCACGCCGTACAGCGCATCGACTTCGGGCAGCACCACCGACAGCGCGCCGGCCTCGCGCAGGGTGCGCAGGAAGGCGGAAGGTGCTGGCGCGACCAGCGCGCGCGACAGCTCCTGCCACACGCGCTCCGGGGTGAGTTCGGCCAGCTCGCCGCTTTCCGCCATGGCGCGCATCAGCGTCATGGTCTCGTCGGCCACGCGAAAACCCAGCGGGGCGAAGCGCGCCATGAACCGCGCCGCGCGCAGCACGCGCAACGGGTCTTCGACAAAGGCCGGGCCCACGTGGCGCAGCACGCGGCGCTCGATGTCCTGCGCACCGCCGAACGGATCCACGCGCGTGCCGTCTGCGGCCTGTGCGATCGCATTGATGGTGAAGTCGCGCCGCGCCAGGTCCTCTTCCAGCGTCACCGAAGGATCGGCGTGCACCACGAAGCCGGTGTGCCCGCGCGCGGATTTGCGCTCGGTGCGCGCCAGCGCGTATTCCTCGGCGGTATGCGGATGCAGGAAGACCGGGAAATCGCGGCCCACCTGCCGGAAGCCGGCGGCCAGCATCGCCTCGACGGTCTCACCCACCACCACGTGGTCGCGGTCGCCGCCTTCGATGCCCAGCAGCGCATCGCGCACGGCGCCGCCGACGAGGTAGGTGTTCATGTGGGCATTCATGGCGGTGCGCGATGCGGTGCAGCGATTGCAGGAGCGGCATCAGCCGCGGGCTCTTGTCGTGATCCGAACGCGTGAGCGAACAGCGCGCGGCTGCAGCCGCTCCCGCGACGGCGCTAGCGCGCGGTGTTCTGCGCCAGCACCGCCACGATATCGGTCGCGCCGGAATTGCGGCCCAGCGCCAGGTCGATCGGCGCGGCCTGCCCGGAGACCCAGATGTGTAGGTCGGCTTCCAGGTCGAAATGGCCGGCGGTCTCCAGCGAATACATGGTGATCGCGCGGTACGGGATGCTGCGGTACTCGGTGCGCTTGGCGGTCACGCCCTGCTTGTTGACCAGGATCACGCGCCGGTCGGTGAACACGATCAGGTCGCGGACCATGCCGAACGCGCGCTGCAGCGTTTCGCCCGGTGCCAGCAGCGGGGCGAATTCGGGGTGGATGTCGTCCAGCGATTTCTCGCCGGCGTGGCCGAGCAGGGTGTCGAGCAGGCCCATGGTGTGCGCTCCGGTGCGGGGAACTTGCAGGGATTGTAGGAGCGGCCCCAGCCGCGAGTCCTCGCCGCAGGCCGCCTGAAGGTAGAAAAGCTCGCGGCTGAAGCCGCTCCTACACGATCATGGGTTCCCCAATGGGCAGGTGAAGCGCTTGCGCGGGCCGCTGCGGCCATGCATGCGGTCGGTGACGCGCAGCGCATCGCCGGTGCCGCCGGCCGCGTTGCTCATGCGCCAGTCGTACACCGTGCTGAAGGACAGCACCCGCGCCACGTAGTCGCGGGTTTCCTTGTAGCTGATGGTCTCGATCCAGAAGTCGGGATCCATGCCCGGCCGCTGGGTCTTCCACCGGTTCAGCGGCGCAGGCCCCGCGTTGTAGCCGGCGATCACCTCGTACGGCTTGCCGCCGTAGCGGTCCATGAGCTGGCGCAGGTAGGCGGTGCCCAGGGCGATGTTGGTGTCCGGGTCGTACAGGCTCTGCGCGCCGCCCCAGGGCAGGCCGGCCTTGCGCGCGACGTCGGCGCCGGTGGCCGGGAGCACCTGCATCAGGCCCATGGCATTGGCGGACGAGCGCGCGTTGGGGTCGAACACGCTCTCGGCACGGATTTCGGCCGCGACCCAGGCCGGGTCGATGCGGTTGCGCGCGGCTTCGCGGCGGATGGTGTCGGCGTGGTGCAGCGGAAAGCGCAGGTGGTACAGGCGCGTTTCCTCCGGATGGTGCTTGCCGCCCACGTTGACCAGCCCGAACACGCCGCGGTCGAACCAGCCGTTGTCCTGCGCCACCGCTACCGCCAGGCGGCGCTGGCGGTCGTCGAAGCGCGCCAGCGCGTGGTCCCACTCGCGCTGCGCCCAGGATTTGCGACCCGCGCGATACAGCGCCATCGCCCGCACGATCGCGGCGTCGCGCGCCACGGCCGCCTTGGCCTGCGCGCCGTCGTCGGGCAGCCACGGACACAGCGCATACGGCTGGTCCAGGCGATCCGCGGCCAGGAAGCCGTGGAAGTCCGGCTTCAAGGCGGCCTTGCGGTATAGCGCCTGGGCGCCGGAGCGGTCGCCGGTGAGCTCGGCGGTGCGCGCTTCGAACCAGGTCCAGCGCGAGTCGCTGCGCTGCTTGTCGCCCATGCGCCGGATCGCGGCCAGCGCGCCGGCCCAGTCGCTGCGCGCCAGCGCCTCGCGCACGCGCCATTCGTGCAGCCGGTCGTCGTAGGCGGCCGCCGGTACGGCGGCCAGGCGGCGGGCGGAGTCCGGTTCGTACGACGCGACCGTCCACAGCGCGATCTGGTACAGCACGCGGCCGCGGTCTTCCTCGGTGAAGCCCAGGGCCTGCGCGTACTGCGGCAGCAGCGCCTCGGCGCTGGCCGGCACCGACTTGCCCAGCCGGGCCAGGCCATGCGACGCCACCAGCCGGCTGCGTGGCGTTTTCGGCCACGCCAGCGCACGGGGATGGACCGCCTGCATGAAGGCTGCATAGTCGTTGGCCAGCGCGGCTTCGTCCGGCGGCAGACCACTGGCGGCGGTACGCATCACCCCGGCCTCCCACTCGGCGGCGGCCCGTTCCAGCCGTTCCCAGCGCAGCGCCGGCGGCAGGCCGCCGCGCGCGGCCAGCGCCTGCAGCGGCGCATCGCACGCGGACGGCAGCGCCTTGCCGGTGCTGCGCCAGAGCTTCTGGGCATCAGCCACCCACTGCGCGTCGGCGGCGCCGGTGGCCAGGCGCGCTTCGAGTTCCGCGCAGCGCAGCGCCGTGGACTGGACCGAAGGCGTCCACGCGGCGCGGAAGCCGGTCCAGTCCTTGAGCCGCGACCGCGACGCGAGCCAGTCGGCGCGGAACGCCTCCGCCACCGCCTGCCCCTGGTGCCGGGATAGGAAGGCTTGCGCCTGCGCGGGCCGCATGAGGTCCATGCTGCGGCGCGCGGCGGCGTACTCGACCCAGCCGTAGGCCGGATGCGAGGCGATGCCGGGAAAGCGGGCGGCGTCGAAGGTGCCGGCTTCGGCGGCGTCCAGCGCGGCCTTGAGGGCGGCGTCGCCGGTCTGCGCGCGGGCCTGCGGAACGGCGGCCGTGGCAACGAGGACGCAGGCGGCGAAGAGCCCTGCGTAGCGGCGGAAGGGGCGTTGGAAGCGCATCGCCCGACTATAGCCGCCGGTCCTGAAGGCACCGTGTGTGCGGGCCGGTGCCGTGCGAAGCGTTCGCGCCGGCGCGCGGCCACGGCACACTGGCGCGTCTGTCCGCCCGAACGCGAGTGCCGCTTGGAAATCTTCGCCTACCTCGCCCTGGGCGCCGTGGCCGGCACCCTCGCCGGACTGCTGGGCATCGGCGGCGGGCTGGTGCTGGTGGCGGCGCTGGCCTGGCTGTTGCCGCGCATGGGCGTACCGCACGAGGCCGCGATGCACGCCGCCCTGGCCAGTTCCCTGGCCAGCATCGTCTTCACGGCGGCGTCTTCGGCCTGGGCGCACCACCGCCGCGGCAGCGTGCTGTGGCCGACGGTGGCGTGGATGGCGCCGGGCGTGCTGCTGGGCGGGTGGCTGGGCAGCCGCTTCGCGATCGGCCTGGATGGGGAGGTGCTGCGCTGGTGCGTTGCGGCTTACTGCTTCCTGGCCGCCGCGCAGCTGGCCTTCGGCCGCGAACGCACGCGCCCTGCGGGTGCGGCCGCACCGCGCGGCCCCGGCTACGCCGCGGCGGGCGCGGGGATCGGGGCGGTGTCGGCGGTGGTCGGCATCGGCGGCGGCAGCATGACCGTGCCGCTGCTGGTCTGGCGCGGGGTGGCGCCGGTGCGCGCGGTGGGCACGTCTTCGGCGTGCGGGGTGTTCATCGGCATCGGCAGTGCGCTGGGCTATGCACTGCAGGCGCCCGCCGGTGCACTGGACCTGCCGGGCGCGGCCGGGTACGTCTACCTGCCGGCCGCGGCAGGCGTGGCGCTGGCATCGGTGCTGGCCGCACCGGCCGGCACGCGGCTGGCGCATCGCCTGAGCGGGGCCAGCCTGAAGCGGGTGTTCGCGGGGTTCCTGTTCGCGGTGGGCTGCAGCTTCTGGTTCTACTGAGCGCATCCCGGTAACCGTTTACAGCCGTTCAGGGGCCTTGCCGCTTCTTTACGAAACGTTTACAACGAGGCCACGCGCCACGTGACAGGGGACGTCGGCGACGGAACTTGCTTTCGTTCGTCCACCTTTCCAGGAGAGAGTCCGCATGCGTACGCCGCGTCGCCACCGGCTGGCCACTGCCGTCCAGATTTCGTTGCTGCTCGCACTGCCGTCGCTGGCAGCTGCGCAGGTCCAGAGCGAACCCGCCGAAGAGGCACGCACGCTCGACACCGTCGAGGTGACGGGTACGCGCATCAAGAAGGCCGAGCTCGAAACCCAGGTTCCGGTGCAGGTCCTGACCCGCGAGGACATCGAGCGCACCGGCCTGAACTCGATCGGCGACGTCGTGCAGCAGATGACGGGCTCGGCCTCGTCGTTCAACGGCAAGCGCAACGCTTCGGGCAACGACGGCTTCCCGTCCGACGGCGGCGGCGTGGGCGCAGGGGCGACCACGGTCGACCTGCGCGGCCTGGGCTCCAAGCGCGTGCTGGTGCTGGTGGACGGCATGCGCTGGGTCAACGAGTCGTCGGCCTCCGGCGTGGGCGCCGCGGTGGACCTGAACACCATTCCCCTGGCAATCGTGGAGCGCATCGAGGTACTCGAAGACGGCGCGTCGTCGCTGTACGGCTCCGACGCCATTGCCGGTGTGGTCAACGTGATCACGCGTCGCAACTTCGAAGGCGGGCAGGCGACGCTCAACTACGGCCAGTACGAACCCGGCGATGGCGAGGGCAAAGGCCTCGACTTGGCCTACGGCGGCAGCATCGGCGAGCGCGGTAACTGGTTCATCGGGGGCAGCTACTTCAAGCAGGACGCGGTGTTCTCGAAGGACCGCGCCCGCACCCGCGAGCCGGTCTTCGGCACCGGCAACCTGCTGGGCAGCTCGCGCGTGCCGGGCGGGCGTTTCTCTTTCGTCGATCCGCGTAACGGCGGCCGCTACGACCTCACCACGGACGCGGGCCTCAACAATCCAACCTACACGCCCGGGTTGCCAAACTGCACCCCTGGGGCAGAGCGTCCCGACGGTTTCCACTGCTTTGGTCCAGCCGACGCGTTCAACTACGCGCCGTTCAACCAAGTGCTGAGCCCGTCGGAACGCGCAGGCATCTTCGGCCAGATGCGCTTCGACATCACCGACAACGTACGCGCCTATGGCCGCGCGTTGTTCAACCGCCGCGAGTCGCGTAACCAGGCGGCGCCCGAGCCTATCGACCTCGGGCCTGGGGCCGGTACGGTGTTCGCCGCCAACGTGTTCATTCCCGCAAGCAACCCGTTCAACCCGTTCGGCATCGACCTGCGCACAGATGATCCAGCGACGGCGGCGAACGAAGGCAACATCAACACCATCCGCCGCCGTCCGATCGAGGGCGGTCCGCGCCTGTTCGACCAGCAGGTGGATACGCAGTACGTGGGCGGTGGCCTGGAAGGCACGCTGGGCGCCGACCAGCGCTGGTTCTGGGACGTCAACTTCGCCTACAGCAGGAACGAGGCAGAGCAGGAGAACCGCGGCAGCTACAACAGCCTGCGCATCCAGCAGGCGCTGAATCCGGCCGTGTGCTCGGCGACCTCCGGCTGCGTGCTGCTGGACATCTTCGGCTTCAACACCATGACGCCCGAGATGATCGGCTGGATCAGCCCGCTGTTCCGCGACCGCAGCGAGCAGACCCTGACCCAGGCCACCGCCAACTTCAGCGGCGACCTGTTCGAGCTGCCGGCCGGACCGCTGGCGTTCGCCACCGGCTACGAGTACCGCAACTACGAGGGCGAGTACACGCCCGATCCGGCCACCAGCCGCGGCGAGTACAACGGCGTGCCGTCGCTGCCGACGCGCGGCGAGTACGACGTGAACGAGGTGTACGTCGAATTCAGCGTGCCGGTGTTCAAGGACGGATGGTTCGGCAAGTCGTTCGACCTGAGCTTGGCGGGACGCTATTCGGACTACTCCACCTTCGGCGGCGAGTTCACGCCCAAGTACGGCTTCCGCTGGCAGATCGCGGACGAACTGCTGGTGCGCAGCACCTACGCCGAAGGCTTCCGCGCGCCGTCGATCGGCGAGCTGTTCGGCCAGCCGAGCCGCTTCGATGCCAACATCGTCGATCCCTGCCTGATCAGCCCGAACGGCGCGCCGGCCACCGGCAACGCCGCCAACTGCGCCACGCTGGGCGTCGCGCCGGGCACGCGCCAGTTCGACCCGCAGATCGGCGTGGAGACCGGCGGCAACCCCAACCTGGAACCGGAGCGCTCGCGCAGCTTCTCCGCCGGCCTGGTTTGGTCGCCGTCGATCCTGGAAGACAGCGCCATCGCGCGCCGCGTCGATTTCGAGACCACGTACTACCGCCACACCATCGAAGGCGCGATCCAGGCCATCGACCCGCAGACCCAGCTCAACTTGTGCGTGGCCACGCTGGATCCGGCGTTCTGCGGCGGCATCACCCGCAACAGCACCACCGACAACATCGAAAGCTTCGCGAACTTCCTGGGCAACTTCGCGTCGATCAAGACCAGCGGCTGGGACTTTGACGTGTACTGGACGCTGCCGGAAACCAGCTTTGGCGACTTCAAGCTGAGTTGGATGAACACCTGGGTGACCGACTACACGGCCATCGGCGGCGACGGCACAGAGCAGCCGTTGCGCCCGGGCCGGCTCGTCAGCGATCCGGTGACGCGGTCGATCCCGGAGTGGACCTCATCCACTACGCTCGACTGGAGCCTGGGCAATTGGAATGCGTCATGGACCGCGAGGTACATCAGCGAACTGGTGGAGGAGTGCGGCGACGCCGCCGGCCTACCGATTTGCAGCGATGATCCAAATGCCGGTCAAAACACACTGGATGCCACTACCTTCCACGATGTACAGGTCGGCTACAAGTTCGACGTGCTCAAGGGTCTGCAGCTGTCACTGGGCGCGATCAACGTGTTCGGCGAGGATCCGCCGGTATGCCTGTCGTGCAACCTCAACAGCTTCGACGGTTCCACCTACGACATCCCAGGTGGCGGCTACTACTACGTGCGCGCGGATCTGCGCTTCTGATCCGCACCTGAGCATTGGGGAGGGGCGGGGGGGGGGGGGGGGCGGACCCCCCCCCCCCCGAGGTGTGGGGGGTGTGGGGGGGGGCGGGCCCCCCCCCCCCCCCCGGGGGCGGGGGGGGGGGGAGG
>CAYRNF010000013.1:0-93029 GCA_964425695.1 uncultured Pseudoxanthomonas sp. | reverse complement strand
CCGAGCGTCTCGAAGCCGAACGCCTGGAAGCCGAGCGTCTCGAAGCCGAACGCCTGGAAGCCGAGCGTCTCGAAGCCGAACGCCTCGAAGCCGAACGCCTTGCCGCGGAGGCCGAAGCGCGTCGCGTCGAGGCCGAACGCATCGCCGCCGAGCAGGCCGAAGCGCGGCGCCTGGCGGAGGAGCAGGCCGAGGCCGAGCGCCAGGCCCGCAAGCGCGAGGCCGAAGCGGCCCGCGTCGCGGCGCTGCTCGCGTCCGCGGCATCCGCCGCGGCCGCGGAGGATCCGGATGCCGACCTGGACCTGACCGGCCTGGATGCCGAGCTGGTCGACATCTTCGTGGAGGAAGCCAGCGACCTGCTGGACCACTCCGACAGCCTGCTGGCCAAGCTGCGCGAGGCCCCGGACTCGCGCGACACCATCGGCGGACTGCAGCGCGACCTGCATACCCTGAAGGGCGGCGCGCGCATGGCCGGCATCATGGCGGTCGGCGAGTTGGGCCACGCCATGGAATCGCTGCTGGAGGCAGCCGCCGGCCAGCACCTCGAACTGGGCCGTCGCGACATCCCGCTGCTCGAGCGCGGCTTCGACCGCCTGCACGGCATGGTCACCCGCGTCGGCGCACGCCGCGCCATCGGCCTGCCCGAGGCGCTGATCGCCGAGTTCGACGCGCGCGCGCGCGGCGAAGGCGCCACGAAGGAGCAGGTCGAACTCAAGCCGCTGTCGGCGCCGATCGGCTCCGGCATGGGCGAGGACGACGACGACATCACCGTCCGCGCGCCGCAGGAGCAGGTGCGCATCCGCGCCGACCTGCTCGACCGCCTGGTGAACTACGCCGGTGAGGTGGCGATCTACCGCGCGCGGCTCGAGCAGCAGCTCGGCGCGTTCCGCGGCGCCATGTTCGAAATGGAGCAGACCAACGCGCGCCTGCGCGACCAGCTGCGCCGCCTCGACGCCGAAACCGAAGCGCAGATCATCGCGCGCTACCAGCGCGAGCACGAGGTCGTCGACCCCACGTTCGACCCGCTGGAACTCGACCGCTTCTCCACCCTGCAGCAGCTTTCGCGCGCGCTGGGCGAGTCCGCGGCCGACATGTCGAGCCTGCAGGGCACGCTGGACGACCTGACCCGCCAGTACGAAACCCTGCTGACCCAGCAGTCGCGCGTGAGCTCGGAACTGCAGGAAGGCCTCATGCGCACGCGCATGGTGCCGTTCGACGCGCTGGTGCCACGCTTGCGCCGCGTGGTGCGCCAGGCCGCCGGCGACACCGGCAAGCAGGTCCAGCTCCGGCTGGACGGCGCGCAGGGCGAACTGGACCGCAACGTGCTGGACCGCATGACCGCACCGCTGGAGCACATGCTCCGCAACGCGGTGGCGCATGGCCTGGAATCGCCCGAGGGCCGTCGCAAGGCCGGCAAGGCCGAAGAAGGCCAGGTGCGCATCGCGGTGCGCCGCGAAGGCTCGGAAGTGGTGCTGGAAGTCGGCGACGACGGCGCGGGCCTGGACCGCGCGGCGATCCGGCGGCGCGCCGTGGACCGCGGCCTGATCCGCGAAGACGCGGTGCTGGCCGATGCCGACCTGGACCAGCTGATCATGGAGCCGGGCTTCTCCACCGCCGAGGCCGTGAGCCGCGTGGCCGGCCGCGGCGTGGGCATGGACGTGGTGGCCAGCGAAGTACGCCAGCTCGGCGGCACGCTGGACATCGCTTCCACGGCCGGACAGGGCACGCGCTTCACGCTGCGCCTGCCGCAGACGCTGGCGGTGACGCAGGCGGTGTTCGTGCGCATCGGCGAAACCAGCTTCGCGGTGCCGATCGCCTCGGTGCGCGGCGTGGGCCGGATCTCGCGCGAGGAGCTCGCCGCGCAGGACGGCGTGTACAGCTACGGCGGCGAAGAGTACGCATTGCACGACCTGGGCAGGTTGTTGGGCCAGCCGCCGGCGCGAGCCGAGGGTCAGGTGCAGATGCCGCTGCTGCTGGTCCGCTCGGGCGAGCTGCGCGCCGCCGTCAGCGTGGACCAGGTGCTCGGCAACCGCGAGATCGTGGTGAAGCCGGTGGGGCCGCAGGTGGCCTCGGTGCCGGGCATCTTCGGCGCCACGATCATGGGCGACGGCAGCGTCGTGGTGATCCTGGACGTCGCGCCGCTGGTGCGCCGCAGCGCCGCGCTGCCGCGCGAGGCCGCGCCGGTGGTGCAGGTGGAGACCCGCCGCGTCCCGCTGGTGATGGTGGTGGACGACTCGATCACCATGCGCAAGGTCACCGGCCGCGTGCTGGAACGCCACAACTACGAGGTGGTGACCGCGAAGGACGGCATCGACGCGCTGGAACGCCTGGAAGAACGCGTGCCGGACCTGATGCTGCTGGACATCGAGATGCCGCGCATGGACGGCTACGAGCTGGCCACGCAGATGCGTTCCGAACCGCGTTTCCGCGACGTGCCGATCATCATGATCACCTCGCGTACCGGCGAGAAGCACCGCCAGCGCGCCATGGAGATCGGCGTGCAGCGGTACCTGGGCAAGCCGTACCAGGAGCCGGAGCTGATGCGCAACGTGTTCGAACTGCTGGGCACCGGGCCGGTGGCCTCGAACGTGGACTGAGGAAGCCGAGCGATGAATCCCGAATCCACGCAAGAGATCCGAGGCGTCCTGATCCAGGTGGAAGGCGCGCGCCTGCTGCTGCCCAACGCCGCGATTTCCGAAGTGCTCTCGTTCGCGCCGCCGGACGCGGTGCCCGGCGCGCCCGACTGGCTGCTGGGCCGCATCCGCTGGCGCGGCTGGCAGCTGCCGCTGGTGTCGTTCGCCCGCCTGTCCGGCGTGGCCGACGAACAGGGCGGGCTGGGAAACAAGGTGATCGTGCTCAAGGCGCTTGGGGGCGACCAGCGCGCGCCGTATTTCGCGCTGCTGACCCAGGGCTTCCCGCGCCTGGTCACCGTGTCGCGCGAGCGCCTGGTGAGCGATCCGGAGGCGCAATCCGGCCTGCCCGAGGCGGTTTCGGCCCTGGTCGCGCTCAACGATGACGAAGCGTGGATCCCGGACCTGGGCTACGTGGAGTCGTCCATCGGCGATGCGCTGAAGGCCGCGGCCTGAAGTCCTGCGCGGCCAAGCGGCCGCGCATCACCCCATGTCACCGTAGCGCGCCTGCAGCGCGGCAATCGCCGCCAGCCCCGCCGTTTCGGTCCGCAGCACCCGCGGTCCCAGCCGCAGCCCGCGGAAACCCGCGTCTGCCAGCTGGGACAGGTCGCGCGTGGACCAGCCGCCTTCCGGGCCGATGGCGACCGCCACCACGGCATCGCCGGCCAGGGCCAGCCCGCCCAGCGCGATCGCATCGGCCTGTGGGTCCAGGATAAGCCGGCAGGCGTCGTGCGGCAGCGCCGCCAGCGCCTGGGCCAGCGCCTGCGGCGGCGCGATGGCCGGCACGCGCGCGCGCCCGCTCTGTTCGCACGCCGCCGCGGCGATGGCGCGCCAGTGGACCAGGCGCTTTTCCGCACGCTGGGCATCCAGCTTCACCTCGGTGCGCTCGCTGGTAACCGGGAAGATGCCGTGCACGCCCAGTTCCGTGGCCTTCTGCACGATCCAGTCCATCTTCTCGCCGCGGGCCACCGCCTGCAGCAGCAGCACGCGCAGCGCGGACTCGTTGCCAGGCGCGCGCGGCGCGCCCAGCTCCACGCTCGCATCGCGCTTGCCCGCGGTCACGATGCGCGCGGGGTAATCGAAGCCGTCGCCGTTGAACAGCACGCACGCGTCGCCCACGTCCAGGCGCAGCACCCGCAGCAGGTGCCCGGCGGCAGCCTCTGGCAGGGCCACGGTCGCGCCCGCCGCCAGCGGCGCATCCACATGGACGCGGGTCACGCGCATGCGGTCCCCCATGCCTGTAAATGCGCGGCGCCTGCCGCACCCGCTGCTGGCGTACCCGGACAGTCCCGGGGAGCGTTCGCGACCGAAGCTGTGTCTCCGCGCGGGCCGGCCGTGGTCACTGCGTCGCCTCCTCGATGGCCGCGGCAGTGACCTCGGCGAGCAGCTGCAGCTGCGCGTCGTCGATGCAGTACGGCGGCATCCAGTACAGCACGTCGCCCAGCGGGCGCAGCACCACCCCGCGCGCCAGCGCCGCGCGGTACGCACGCAGGCCCACGCGCCGCGCCGGGTCGAACGGCGTGCGCTTGTCGCCGCCTTCGGTCAGTTCGAACGCCAGCACCATGCCGGTCTGGCGCAGGTCCGCCACGTGCCGGTGCGCGGCGATGGGCGTGGCGAGCGCGCGCATGGACGCGGCAGTGGTGCGGTTGCGTTGCAGCACCGCATCGGTCTCGAAGATGCGCAGGCTCGCCAGCGCCGCGGCGCAGGCCAGCGGGTTGCCGGTATAGCTGTGCGAATGCAGGAACGCACGCTCGCGCGAGTCGTCCAGGAAGCCGTCGTACAGCGCCTGCGTGGCCAGCACCGCCGACAGCGGCAGGAAGCCGCCGGTCAGGCCCTTCGACAGGCACAGCAGGTCCGGCTGGATGCCCGCCTGCTCGCACGCGAACATCGTGCCGGTGCGGCCGAAGCCGGTCGCGATCTCGTCGGCGACGAGCAGCACGCCGTGCACGTCGCACAGCTCGCGCACGCGGCGCAGGTACACCGGATCGTGCATGCGCATGCCGCCTGCGCACTGCACCAGCGGCTCCAGCACCACCGCGCACACCTCGCCGGGGTGCTCGTCCAGCATCCGCGCCAGCGCATCGGCCGCGTCCTGCGCATGGCCGGCGGCGCTCTGCCCGGGCCGCGCGTGCCAGGCATCCGGCGACGGCGCGAACATCGCTTCCAGCAGCAGCGGCGCGTAGGTGCGGCGGTACAGCGGGATGTCCCCCAGCGACAGGGCGCCGATGGTCTCGCCGTGGTAGCCGTTTTCCAGCGCCACGAACTTCGTGCGGCGCTCCTCTCCCTGGTTGCGGAACCAGTGGAACGCCATCTTCAGCGCCACCTCGATGCCCGCCGATCCGTTGTCCGCGTAGAACACCTTGGCCAGCGGTGCGCGCCCGGCCTGCGTCGGCGCGATGCGCAGCAGGGCCTCGGCCAGCTCGATCGCCGGCGGGTGGCCGAAGCCGGCCAGCATCACGTGTTCCAGCGTGCGCGCCTGCCCGGCGATCGCCGCGGCGATGCGCGGCTCCGCATGGCCGAACAGGTTGGTCCACCAGCTGGACACCGCATCCAGGTAGCGGCGCCCGTCGTGGCCGACCAGCCACGCCCCTTCGCCGCGCGCGACCGGCACCAGCGGCAGCGCGTCGTCGCCCAGGTGGTGTTCGCGCATCTGCGTGCACGGGTGCCACAGCACCGACAGGTCGCGTTGCCGCCAGCGTGCGGCGGATGCGGCGCCGGCGTCGTTTAGAATCCCGGAAGAGTGAGCAACGTCCTTCATCCTGCGATTATCGCCCGCCGCCGGCAGCGCCGCACCGGCGCAATGGCCGTGCCGTGACCCGGCGACTGCCCACGATCCACGGCGTGTCCGAACACCGCGAAGGCTCGCGCGTGGTGGAGGAACTGGACCTGGAGTTCGGCAACGGCGAGCGCCGGCGCTTCCGCCGCGTCCATGCCGACGGCCATGGCGCGGTCGCGGTGGTGCCCATGCTCGACGCGGAGACCGCGCTGCTGGTGCGCGAGTACGCCGCAGGCGTGCACCGCTACGAACTGGGGCTGGTGAAGGGTCGCATCGATGCAGGCGAGACGCCCGCCCAGGCCGCCAACCGGGAACTGATGGAGGAAGCCGGCTACGGCGCGCGCCGCATCGACGTGCTGCGCACCCTGTCGCTGGCGCCCACCTACATGTCGCACCAGACCCACCTGGTGCTGGCGCGCGACCTGTACGCACAGCGCCTGCCGGGCGACGAACCGGAAGAACTCGAGGTGGTGCCCTGGCGCCTGGACCGCCTGCACGAGCTGATCCTGCGCGAGGACTTCTCGGAAGGCCGCTCCATCGCGGCACTGTTCATCGCCCGCGAATGGCTCAGGGACAACGCATGACCCCTGGAGGCGTGAGCTACGGACGCATCGCCGACCCTGCGCTGCGCGAGGCCGTCATCGGCATCGCCCGCGACGCGGCGCAGCGCATCCTCGCGATCTACGACACGGCCTTCGACGTCGAACACAAGGCCGATGCCAGCCCGCTGACCGCGGCCGACATGGCTTCGCACCACTGCATCGTCGACGGCCTGCACGCACTCACGCCCGACATCCCGGTGCTGTCCGAGGAATCCGCCGATGGGGTGGCCACCGCTCAGCGCCGGCAGTGGGACACGCTGTGGGTGGTGGACCCGCTGGACGGCACCCGCGAGTTCGTCAAGCGCAATGGCGAGTTCACGGTGAACATCGCGCTGGTGCACGGAGGCGTGGCGGTGTTCGGCGTGATCCAGCAGCCGGCCACCGGGGCGCTGTGGCATGGAGGCGAAGGCCTGGGGGCGTTCCGCCGCCATGGCGGCAGCGACGTGGCGATCCGCTGCCTGCAGCCGGCGCCATCGCCGCTGCGCGTCGCGGCCAGCCGCTCGCATCGCGACGCGCGCACCGAGGCGTTCCTGCAGCGCATGGGCGAGACCGAACCGCTGCCGCAGGGTTCGTCGCTCAAGTTCTGCCGCATCGCCGAAGGCGGCCTGGACGTCTATCCGCGCTTCGGGCCGACCAGCGAGTGGGACACCGCCGCAGGCCAGGCCATCCTGGAAGCCGCGGGCGGACAGGTCACCGACCCCCGCGGTCGCCCGCTGCGCTACAACCGGCGCGACACCGTGCTCAACGGCGATTTCATCGCCCTGGGCGACCCCACGCTGCCGTGGCGGCAGTGGCTGTAGCGCTCGGCAACGCCGTCCCGCCTGCACGCCGTCGCGTCCGTTGCACGCGTCGGCCGCGGTAACCTGCCTGCATGCCGAAGCACGACATCGCCGGGCTCCTCGAGATCATGGCGCGCCTGCGCGATCCGCAGTACGGCTGTCCCTGGGACCTGCGGCAGGATTTCGCCACCATCGCGCCGTACACGATCGAGGAGGCGTACGAAGTCGCCGACGCGATCGATCGCGGGGACCTCGACGACCTGAAGGACGAGCTCGGCGACCTGCTGCTGCAGGTGGTGTTCCACGCGCGGATGGCGGAGGAACTGGGCGCGTTCGACTTCGGCGATGTCGTCGAGGCGATCAGCGACAAGATGACGCGGCGCCATCCGCACGTGTTCGCGGGCCTGTCGATCGCCGACAGCGATGCGCTCAACGCGCTGTGGGACGCCGCCAAGAAGCAGGAGCGCCTGGCACGCCAGGGAGCGCAGGCCGACACGTCCGCACTGGCCGGCGTTGCGCGCGGCCTGCCGGAGTGGCAGCGCGCCGTGAAGCTGCAGAAGAAGGCGGCCGCGGTCGGTTTCGACTGGCCCTCGCACCGGCAGGTGGTGGACAAGCTGCAGGAGGAGATCGCGGAAGTCGCGGCGGAGTTCGCGGCGCGCGACGACGACCCGTCCGACGCGGCCGTGCACGGCCGGCTGGAGGAGGAACTGGGCGACCTGCTGTTCGTCGCCGCCAACCTTGCGCGCCACGCCAGGGTGGATCCGGGCGCGGCGTTGCGTCGCGCCAACCACAAGTTCGAGCGCCGATTCCGCGCGATGGAGGCGCTCGCCGCGGGCGATGGCGTCGACTTGTCGGCCCAGCCCCTGGAAGCGCAGGATCGTTACTGGCTCCGCGCCAAGGCGCAGGTCGGCTAACGCCCATCCGGGCCAGCCCCGCTGCCGCGCCACGGTGCAGCGGCGGGGCCCAGACGCAGCACGAGCGGCGGGCCGCGGCCCGCCTGGTGGAGGATCCCATGCGCCGCTTCGCAAGCTTCCGCGAGTTCTATCCGTTCTACCTGAGCGAGCACGCCAACCGCACGTCGCGCCGCCTGCATTTCATCGGCAGCTGCGGGGTCATCGTGCTGCTCGTCGTGGCGATCGCGCGCGGCAATCCCTGGTGGCTGGTGGCGGCGCTGCTGTGCGGATACGGGTTCGCCTGGGTGGGGCATTTCTTCTTCGAGAAAAACCGCCCGGCCACGTTCAAGCACCCGTTCTATTCGTTTGCCGGCGACTGGGTGATGTTCAAGGACATCCTGGTCGGCAGGGTGAAGCTGTAGTTGCCGCTGCCCTGGCGCTGCGCCTGCCGGGGCGGTATCTGCCGCGACATTTTCGGCGCCCTGCGCGGCGAAACAGCTGGCGGCCGAAGCCGCCTGGCGGTCATTCCATGAAGATCAGCCACGCCGCCACCGCGATCAGCGCAAAGCCGGCCCAGTGGTTCCATTTGAGCGGCTGGTCCAGGTACCACGTGGAGAAGCCGGCGAAGACAAGCAGCGTGATCACCTCCTGCATGCCCTTGAGCTGCGGCGCGCTGTAGACGGCGCTGCCCCAGCGGTTGGCGGGCACCATCAGCAGGTACTCGAAGAACGCGATGCCCCAGCTGGCGGCGATCGCAAGCGCCAGCGGGGCGCTCTTGTACTTCAGGTGCCCGTACCAGGCGAAGGTCATGAAGATGTTGGAACCCAACAGCAGAACGATCGGGAGGAAGCGCTCGTAAGCCACGGGAAATCCTCGACAAAGCCGGGCGCGAAGAATAGCCCCCTTCACGCGCTATCCACGGTTTCCAAGGCACCTTTCACAAAGCTGAAGATCGTGGAAACCACCCATGCGCAATCCGCAAGAACCGGCGGGGCTCGTCCTGATCGTCGAGGACAACCGCAACATCTCCGAAATGATCGGCGAATACCTCGAAAGCCGCGGCTTCGAGGTGGACTACGCCTCCGACGGCCTGGATGGCTACCGCCTCGCCTCCGAGAACACCTACGACGTGGTGGTGCTCGACCTGATGCTGCCGCGCCTGGACGGCATCGAGGTGTGCAAGCGCCTGCGCGAGGAAGCGCGCAAGTCCACGCCCGTGCTGATGCTGACCGCCCGCGACACGCTCGACGAGAAGTTGACCGGCCTGTCCGCCGGTGCGGACGACTACCTGACCAAGCCGTTCGCGATCCAGGAACTGGAAGCGCGGCTGCGCGCGCTGATCCGCCGCGAACGCCGCCAGGTGGGTTCGGAAGTGCTGAAGGTCGCCGACCTGGTGCTCGATCCGGCGTCCCTGCGCGCCACGCGCGGGGGCACCGAACTGCAGCTGTCGCCGATCGGCCTGAAGCTGCTCACCATCCTGATGCGTGAGTCGCCGCGCGTGGTCAGCCGGCAGGAGATCGAGCGCGAGATCTGGGGCAACAGCCTGCCGGACTCGGACACGCTGCGTAGCCACCTGTACAATCTGCGCAAGACCATCGACAAGCCCTACGGCAAGCCGCTGCTGCACACGGTGCAGAGCGCCGGGTACCGCATCGCGGACATCGAGCAGCCGCCGGCCTGAGGCGGGCTGGTCACCCGCCATGCCCGGAGGTCTTTCCCGTCGGCTGAAGTCCGCCTTCATCGTGCAGGCGTTGCTGGCCACCTTCGCCATGGTGGCCGGCACGTACATCGCCGGGGACTTCGCCATCCGCCAGCTCACCAAGATGACGCTGCTGGAAGAGGCCGACCGCTTCTGGACGGCCTACCGCGATGATCCGAACGCACGCACGCCGCTGAGCCGGGTCATGCGGGGTTACTTCGTACCCAGGGCGGCCCCGCCTTCGGGCGTGCCGGCGCCCCTGGGATCGATGCGCCCGGGCCTGTACACGTTGCAGGGCCAGAGGGGCATGGTGCTCGTGCAGGAAAGGCCCGCAGGCCGGCTGTACATCAGCTACCGCCAGGATCGCCTGCTGCGCAATGCGGTGTGGCTGACGATCGGGCCGCTGGTGCTCGCGCTGTTGACGGTGCTGGTCGTGACGTGGCTGACGTACCGGATCGCGCGGCGCGTGGTGGCCCCGGTGGACTGGCTGGCGCGCGAGGTGGCGGCGTGGGATCCGCGTGAACCGGACACGCGCATGCTTGCCCCGGAGCGGTTGCCGCCGGACGCCGGGCTGGAAACGCGCCAGCTCGCCGGGGCGCTGCAGCGCATGGCCGAACGCACCCGCGATTTCGTCCGCCGGGAGCGCGACTTCACCCGCGACGCCAGCCACGAACTTCGCACCCCGTTGACCGTGATCCGGGTCGCCAGCGACATGCTCGCCGACGATCCCGACCTGCCGCCCCGCGCCATGCGCTCGCTGCAGCGGATCCGCCGCGCCGGGCGCGACATGGAGCAGGTGGTGGACGCGTTCCTGATCCTGGCCCGCGAATCCGACGTGGAGCCGCAACGCGAGGATTTCGACGTACGCGACGTGGTCTACGAGCAGGTGGAGCAGGTCCGCCCGCTGCTGGCCGGCAAGGCGGTGGAGATCATGGTGCTGGAAGCCGCATCGCCGCGCCTGCATGCATCGCCCCGCGTCCTAGCGGTGATGCTGGACAACCTGCTGCGCAACGCATGCACGTTCACCGAGCAGGGGCGTATCGAAGTGCGCATCGACGCGGACCGGGTGACGGTGCGCGACACCGGCATCGGCATGTCCGAGGAAACCCTGCGCCGCGCCTACGATCCGTTCTACCGCGCCGACCTGGAAAACCCGTCGGGCAAGGGCATGGGGCTGTCGATCGTGCGGCGTCTGGGCGAGCGCTTCGACTGGCCGGTGAGCATCGAGAGCGAGCCGGGTCGCGGCACGAGCGCCGTGATCCGCTTCGGCGGCTGAATCCGGGCGATGGAGTGTTGTCAACGTACGCGGCACGGGTACGTTAGCCTGCCTTCCATCCCCGCCTGCAGGTCCGCACGCCACGCATGAACCAGCCGCGCTACCGGGCGACGCGTCGCCGCATTCCGCATATCGGCATCCTGACCGCCGTGGCCGCACTGCTCGCGGCGGCGGCGTGGTGGTGGTCGCAGCGCGATGCGGCGGCCGCGGAAAGCCAGTACCGCACCGCGCGCGTGGAGCGCGGCGACATCCGCGTGGCCATCTCGTCCACCGGCACGCTGAGCGCCATTTCCACCGTGACCGTCGGCAGCCAGATCTCCGGACAGGTCACCGAGGTGCTGGTGGACTTCAACAGTCCGGTGAAGCAGGGCGACGTGCTCGCGCGCATCGACCCGAGCACCTACGAAGCGCAGATCCAGCAGGGCGCGGCACAGATCGCGTCCGCGCAGGCCGCGCTGCGGCAGGCGCAGGCCGCGTTGCGCAACGCGGAGCTGGATTACCGGCGCAAGGCCGATCTCGCCGACCAGCAGCTGGTCTCGCGCGCCGACGTGGACCTGGCGCGCGCGGCGCGCGACCAGGCACAAGCGCAGGTGGCCTCGTCGCAGGCGCAGATCCGCCAGCAGACGGCTTCGACCCAGACCACGCGACTCAACCTGGATCGCACCGTGATCCGCTCGCCCGTGGACGGCGTGGTGCTGACCCGCACCATCGAGCCGGGCCAGACCGTGGCCGCCAGCCTGCAGGCACCCGAGCTGTTCACCATCGCCGAGGACCTGGCGAAGATGAAAATCGAGCTGGCCGTGGACGAATCGGACATCGGCCAGGTGAAGCCCGGGCAGTCGGTCAGCTTCACCGCCGATGCGTTTCCCGAACGCGAGTTCCGCGGCGTGGTGGAGCAGGTTCGCCTGTCGGCGACCACCACCAACAACGTGGTCACCTATCCGGTGGTGGTCACCGTGGACAACAGCGATGGCACCTTGTTGCCGGGGCTCACGGTCAACGCCGAGATCGAGGTTAGCAAGCGCAGCGGCGTGCTGAAGGTGGCCAACGCGGCGCTGCGCTACAAGCCTGCCGAGCAGGACACGGCAGCACCGCCCCAGGGCCAGCGGGCGGGAGGCGGGCGCGGCGCAGGGATCACCGAGGAGCTGGCCCGCAGCGCAGGACAGCTGGGTCTGAACGCGCGGCAGCAGGCCGCCTTCGATGCGGCGGTGGACGCGATCCGGCAGCGGCAGGCGGCGCGTGAGGCGCAGCCGCAGCCGCAGGGCAGTGCGCTGTTCGGCGGTGGTCGCGGATTCGGAGGCGGTCCGCGTGGCGGATCGGCGGGTGGCGACATGGCGGCGCAGATGCGCCAGCGCATGTCGCAGCGTTTCCAGCAGGACTTCGCGGCGTTCCGCGCCAGCCTGGAAGACGCACAGCGCCGGCAGTGGGATGCCGCGCTGTCCGCGCTGCTCAACGCACGCCGCGCACCCGTCTACAAGCTGGTGGAGGGCGAGCCGCAGATGGCGATGGTGCGGATCGGCGCGAGCGACGGCACCGAGACGGAGATTTCCGGCGCCGTGCGCGAGGGCGACGAACTGGTCACCGGTGAACGCGCCGCCGCCTCGGCGCCGCCGGCTGCCCCATGAGCCTTCCGCGCCTGCCGGTGATCCACACGCATGGCCTCGGCAAAGTCTATGCGGCGGGTACCCAGGCGGAAGTGGTGGCCCTGCGCGGCGTGGATCTCACCATCCGGCGTGGCGATTTCGTGGCGATCATGGGGCCATCGGGGTCGGGCAAGTCGACGCTGATGAACCTCATCGGCTGCCTGGACACGCCCACCTCCGGCACGTACGCCTGCGACGGCATCGACGTCTCGCGCCTGGATGCCGAGGCGTTGGCGGAGCTGCGGCGCGACAAGATCGGCTTCGTGTTCCAGGGGTTCAACCTGCTGCCGCGGATGCACGCGCTGGACAACGTGGCGATGCCGCTGGGCTACGCGCGGGTGCCGCCCGATGAGCGCCGCGCGCGCGCGCAGGCGGCGCTCGCATTAGTGGGCCTGGCCGAACGCGCGCACCACCGGCCCAGCGAGCTGTCCGGCGGCCAGCAGCAGCGCGTGGCCATCGCACGTGCGCTGATCAACAACCCGCCGATCCTGCTGGCCGACGAACCGACCGGCGCGCTGGACTCGAAGACCGGCGAGGAAATCCTGGCGCTGTTCAAGCGGCTGCGCGATGCGGAGCACACGGTGGTGCTGATCACGCACGATGCCGACGTGGCGGCGCACGCCGACCGCACGTTCGTGATGCGCGACGGCGAACTGCACGAGCAGGAAACCGCGGCATGACGATCGCGCGTCCTTTGCCCGGCTTGGGACGACAGACAGGAGGGGCAGGATGACGAGGCGAGACGCCGGGAACGCGCTGGAAGACCGCCGTCGTTTCCGCGAATGCAGGTATCCAGCGACTGCGATCCGTTGAAAACAAAGGACACTGGATGAACAGCCTGCGACTGCTGAAAGCCGCCTCCCGCCTGCATGGGAGCGACGAGTACGCGCCGCTTGATCCGCTGTGCCAGTTCCGATTTTCCAGCCCCCACGCCCCAGCGCCCAGCCCCAGCAGCCCATGACCGTCCTCGACATCCTCCGTACCGCCGTGCTCGCCCTGCGCGGCAACTGGATGCGCAGTGTGCTGACGTCGCTGGGCGTGATCATCGGCATCGCCGCGGTGATCGTGATGGTGTCCGTGGGGCAGGGGACGCAGGCGGAGATCGATAGGCTGGTATCGGGCCTGGGCTCCCAGCGACTGGATATTTCGCCCGGCGGCGGTCGCGGGCCGGGTGGGGCGCGCATGGGCCCGGGAAGCTTCTTCACCCTGACCGAGGAAGATGCGGACGCGATCCGCGCCGAGATCCCGGAGGTGCAGTACGTCGCCGGTGCGCTGCGCGGCAATACGCAGGTGGTGTACGCGGAGAACAACGCGGCGACGGACTGGCAGGGCGTGCAGCCGGACTTCTTCGCCATCAATGGCTGGGAACTGGACGAAGGCGACGGCTTCGATGCGCAGGACTACGGCGGAGCTGCCAAGGAAGTGATCCTGGGCGATACGGTGCGGCGAACGCTGTTCGGCGACGACTCCGGGGTGGGCCAGACCATCCGCATTGGGCGGGTACCGTTCCTGGTGGTCGGCACGCTGGCGCCCAAGGGGCAGGGGGGATTCGGGCAGGACCAGGACGATGTGGTGGTGGTGCCGATGGAAACCGCGCGGCGCCGGCTGCTCGGTGCGATGGGGCTGCCGCCAGGCGCGGTGATGCAGATCTCTCTGACGGTGGGCGATGCCGGCGACCTGGGCTACGTGCAGGGCGAAGTCGAGGCGCTGCTGCGCCAGCGCCACCGGATCAAGCCGGGCGACGAGGACGACTTCCGTGTGCGCAACATCAGCGAAATCGTGGCCACGCGCACCGCCACCACCAACCTGATGTCGAAGCTGCTGGGCGCGGTGGCGACGATCTGCCTGGTCATCGGCGGCATCGGGATCATGAACATCATGCTGGTGTCGGTGACCGAGCGGATCCGCGAGATCGGCCTGCGCATGGCGGTCGGCGCGGGCCCTACCGACGTGCGCCGGCAGTTCCTGGCCGAAGCGATGCTGATCTCGATGATCGGCGGCGTGATCGGCATCGCCATCGGCGTGCTCGGCGCGCTGGCGGTCGAGAGGTTCAGCGAACTGCCCGCCGAGCTCAACCTCCGGGTCGTCCTGCTGGCGGCCGCGTTCTCCATCGGCACGGGCCTGTTCTTCGGCTATTACCCGGCGCGCAAGGCGTCGCTGCTGGATCCGATCGAGGCGCTGCGGCAGCAATAGGCCGGCCTGCGCGCTCGCAGGCAGGTGTCGCGGTGGCGCCAGCACGACTCCATGCAAGGGAAGCGGCGCCCGGATTTTCCAGAGCACGGCAAACGCATCAAACGCGGGTTCGCGCATCGTGGGCCGCGCTGGATACGGTCGCGGACGGCGCGTTGCGTGCAAAAAAAGAGGCGGCCCGAAGGCCGCCTCCGTGTTGCTGGCTTGGCGGAACTCAGCGCGTGTAGAGCAGGCGATTGGGTGAACCGGTGCCCGCACCGCTCACGACGTTGGTCGTTGCCCCGTTGACCAGCGCGTTGCGTACCGTTGCCGGCGACGCGGAGGGGCTGGTGGACAGGTACTTGGCCGCGGCGCCGGCCACGTGCGGCGACGCCATGGACGTGCCGCTGATGGTGTTCGACGCCGTGGTGCTGGTGTACCAGGCCGAACGGATCGAGCTGCCGGGCGCGAAGATGTCCAGGCACGAACCGTAGTTGGAGAACGACGAACGCGAGTCGTTCGACGCGGTGGAGCCCACGGTGATCGCGGCGGCGGTCCGCGCGGGCGAGTAGTTGCAGGCGTTGGCGTTGGAGTTGCCCGCCGCCACCACCACCACCACGCCGCTGTTGATCAGGTTGTTGGTGGCGGTATCGGTCGCCGAGGACGCGCCCCCACCCAGGCTCATGTTGGCCACCGCCGGCAACACGCGGTTCTGGCGCACCCAGTCGATGCCGGCGATGATCGTGGAGTTGGCGCTGCCGCCGCTGCAGCCGAAGACGCGCACCGGCACCAGGCGCACGCCCTTGGCGATGCCCCAGGTGGTGCCGCCGATGGTGCCGGCCACGTGGGTGCCGTGGCCGTTGCAATCGGTGGTGCCGCGGCCATCGGCGATCGCGCTGTAGCCGGACAGCATGCGCCCGCTGAACTCGGAATGGCTGGACAGGATGCCGCTGTCGATCACATAGGCGCGAACCCCGCTGCCGGTCGAGTTGTACACGTACGTGCCGTTGAGGGGCAGCGCGCGCTGGTCGGAACGGTCCAGGCCCCAGGTGGCGCCGCTCTGGGTGGCATCGAGCTGCACGTAGCCGTCTTCTTCCACGAACGCGACGCGCGGGTCGGCGAGCAGGCGCTTCAGCGACAACGCGTTCTTGGTGCGGAACATCATTCCCTGGACGGCGTGGCCGAAGGTGCGCCCCACGTTGAGGTTGTGGCGCGCGGCCAGGTCCACGGCCGCGTGTTCGCTGGCGGCCGCAAGTTGCGCCTCCGGCGATTCGAAGGCCTGGGCCTGGGCGACGGGCGCCTTGGCGAATTCGCTGCGCACGGCATCTGGCTTGAACACCACGATGTACTGGCCCGGGATCGGGTTTGCGACCTTGCGTAGGTCGGCAGCGTGGGCGGCGGCGGACAGCGAGAGCGATACAGCGACAGCGAGCATGCACTTCCTGATCATGAATCTCCCCTTGGAGCGTTGGAACGCGTTGTGGTGACGGTCATGCGCCGGACTGCGCCGGCGGCTGTTGCAGGTCCGCGGTGCCAAGACGCGCGCCGGGACCGGGCGACGATTCGGGGCCGCCGGGTTGCTGTCAAGCAAGCGGCCCGGTTCGCAAGCCGCGCGTCACCCGGTCGGGCGCGTTTTGCCGCAGGTGCAGCAATCTCGCGATGCTTGGAACCGGTTTTGGAAACCACAACGCGTGCACATCCATGAATGCGCTAACACGCTGGTACACCGCCCATGCTGCGGTGCACACAGTCTTTCCGCAGCGAGCGGCCTTGCAGGCGGGCGAGGGCGGCGAGACGCGCTCGGTTATCCTGCGTGCTTTGCCGCGGAACGCCCTGCCATGCGCCTGCCGTCCGTCCTCGCACTCCTCGCCTGCCTGCTGCCGATGCCCATGACCGCCGATGCGCAACACACGCCAGACCGTCCCGTCGCCCTTGTGATCCATGGGGGGGCCGGGGTGATCGAGCGCGACAAGCTGGGCGCCGCCGACGAGGCGCTGATCCGCGCCGACCTGGAGCGCGCGCTCGATGCCGGGCACGGCGTGCTGGCGGCGGGCGGTACCGCGCTGGAAGCGGCGATCGCCTCGGTGCGCGTCCTGGAGGATTCGCCGCGCTTCAACGCGGGCCATGGCGCGGTGTTCAACGCCCAGGGCGAACACGAACTGGACGCGTCGGTGATGGAAGGCCACACCCGCCGCGCGGGGGCCATTGCAGGCGTGCGGACGATCCGCAATCCGATCGAGCTTGCGCACCGGGTGATGCTGGCTTCGCCGCACGTGATGCTGATGGGCGAAGGCGCCGAGGCATTCGCCGACGAGCACAAGGACATCGCGCGCGTGCCCAACACCTACTTCGACACCGACGCGCGGCGCCGCCAGCTCGAACTGGCGCAGCAGAAGGAGAACGCCCAGGCGCTGGAGGACCTGCCCACCGTGGAGGGCGCGTACTTCGGCACCGTCGGCGCGGTGGCGCTGGACCGGCAGGGTCACATCGCCGCGGCCACGTCCACCGGCGGCATGACCAACAAGAAGTGGGGACGCGTGGGCGATTCGCCGATCATCGGCGCAGGGACGTACGCGGACGCGCGGTGCGGCGTGTCGGGCACCGGCTGGGGCGAGTTCTTCATCCGGGCGTCCGTCGCGCACGACATCTGCGCGCGCATGGCCTACGGCGGCGCGTCGCTGCAACAGGCCGCCGACGAGGTGCTCCTGAAGGTGGTGCCGGAGCTGGGCGGCGATGGCGGGGCGATCGCGCTGGACGCGCAGGGCAACATCGCCATGCCCTTCAACACCAGCGGCATGTACCGCGGCTGGGTGAAGCCGGATGGCTCGCGCGGCGTGGCGATCTTCCAGGAAGACTGAGCTATCCACCCACGGCGCTGCGGGCGTTTCCTCGGGGACGCGACCGCTGCCGGCGTCGTTGATCCCCCGCCTGGACGCATGGCGCAGGACCGCCCCCGGATACGCTGCGCGCCAGCGCGTCGCGTGCGAAGCCGGGCTGGCACGGTGATGGCGCCGGCCGCGTCCAACAGCCAGTTCGAACAGGGGATGCGCGCCGCTGGGAATGCGCTTTGCCACCTCGAGCGGACAGGGGATCACGGCGACAGGCGCGGCCGCACCGGGGCCAGCCAGGCGACGCGGGCCGGCGCAGCTTCCGGCGGGAACAGGCGCGCGCGGGGGCACCACCTGAAGGGCGTCCAGGACGCCATGCGAGGGGCGGGGCGCGCGTGCGCCTGCGCGGCCTCGAAACGGCGCTGCGGCGAGAGCGCTGCCTGGCCCGAACGCGTGACGGCCGTACGGGCGGGGCCGCGCAAGCCGGTGCGCGAAAGGCACCCGCAGGCGCTCACGACGGGTGTGGCAAAATCGCCGGGTTTTCGGCTTCCGCCGCCCTGGGGTTCCATGCGCCTGCCCGTGCCAGCCCGGATGCGTCGCCTCCCGCGACGCACGGGAGTTCCGCTTCCGGCGCGTGCGCGCTGACATGGCCGACGAATTCGGACACCTGCCGCGGCGCCCTGGGCGGATCCTCAAGGCCGCGGTGTGGTCGATGCAGGGCCTGCGCGCAGCCTGGTTGCACGAGTCCTCTTTCCGGCTGGAGGTCTACCTGCTGCTGGTGATGGGTCCGTTGGCGCTGTGGCTGGGCGACAGCGGCGTGGAGCGCGCCCTGCTGCTGGGCAGCTGCCTGCTGGTGCTGGCGGTGGAGCTGCTGAATTCGGCGATCGAGGCGGTGATCGAACGCTATGGCCCGGAGTTCCATGAACTCGCCGGACGCGCCAAGGACATGGGCTCGGCGGCGGTGTTCGTAGTGATGATGAACGTGTTGCTGGTGTGGGGTCTGATCCTCGTACCGCGTTACCTATAACGAGTAGAGGATCGAATGGACCTGAGTTTTCTGGCTTCCCCCGATGCGTGGCTGACCCTGGTCACGCTGAGTGCGCTCGAGATCGTGCTCGGCATCGACAACCTGGTGTTCATCTCGATCGCCGTGGGCCGCCTGCCCGAGCACCAGCGGCCCCTGGCGCGCAAGATCGGCATCGCGGTGGCCTGCATCACGCGGGTGCTGCTGCTGGTCATGCTGGCGTTCCTGGCACGGATGGAGCAGGACCTGTTCTCCGTGGCGGGCATGGGCTTCTCGATCCGCGACCTGGTGCTGATCCTGGGCGGCATCTTCCTGCTGGTGAAGGGATTGCAGGAGATCCGCGAACTGATTTCCGGCGGTCACGACGAGGATCCGCGCACCACCAAGGCGTCGTCCGTGTTCTGGGTGGTGATCGCGCAGATCGCGGTGATCGACATCGTGTTCTCGCTCGACTCGGTGATCACGGCGGTGGGAATCGCCGAGCACATTCCGATCATGGTCTTCGCGATCCTGCTGGCCGTGGCGATCATGCTGCTGGCGGCCAATCCGCTGGGCCGGTTCATCGACAACAACCCCACCATCAAGATGCTGGCGCTGGCCTTCATCCTGCTGATCGGAGCGGTGCTGGTCCTGGATGGCCTGGAGATGCACGTGCCGAAGCCGTACATCTACTTCGCCATGGGCTTCTCGGTGATGGTCGAGTGGTTGAACCTGCTGATGCGTCGCAGGGCGCGCGAGCATCACGTGCGGGGCGCGGGCGAGTTCTAGGTCCGTACACACTCGCTTAACGGCGGCTGCCGGTCACAATCGGCGCGGCGGCCGTCCGGACCGTCCTTTTCCACAGGAGTCATCGCCATGCGCACGTATCCGCGATCCACCACGCGTGAACCGGCCCGCGGTGCCGTCGTCAGGGCTGTGCTGCTCGCACTGCTGGCGATGCTGCTCAGCGGCTGCGGCTACAACCAGATCCAGGCCAAGGACGAGGCGGTGAAGGCCGGCTGGTCGGAAGTGCTGAACCAGTACAAGCGGCGCGCCGACTTGATTCCGAACCTGGTCAACACGGTGAAGGGGTACGCCGCGCAGGAGCAGCAGGTGCTGATCGGCGTCACCCAGGCGCGGGCGAAGGTGGGGCAGATCCAGGTGAACCCGGACGATGCCGCTTCGCTGCAGCAGTTCCAGGCGGCGCAGGGCGAGCTGTCCAGCGCGCTGTCGAGGCTGATGGTGGTGGTGGAGAACTACCCCAACCTCAAGTCCGACCAGGCCTTCCTCAACCTGCAGACCCAGCTGGAAGGCACCGAGAACCGCATCACCGTGGCCCGCGGTCGCTACATCCAGCTGGTGCAGGACTACAACACCACCATCCGCCAGTTCCCGGTCAACCTTACCGCCATGGTGTTCGGCCACAAGCAAAAGCCGAACTTCACCGTGGAGAACGAGGCCCAGATCCAGGACGCGCCGACGGTGGACTTCGGCACGGCGCCGGTCGCCGCGCCCGCCCCGCAGCCTGCGCCGGGCGGTTGACCGCGCGCCGCGATTGCCGGCCCCGCAGCCTGCGCCGATGCGCGGACTGAGCTCCCTGCGCACGCTCGCGCTGCTCTGGCTGCTGCTGGCCAGCACGCTTGCGCATGCGCAGGCGCCCGCGGCGATCCCGCCGCTGGATTCGCCGGTGGTGGACACCACCGGCACGCTCACAAGCGCCGCGCGCGAGCAGCTGCAACGACAGGCGCTGGCGCTGCAGCAGCGCAAGGGCAGCCAGCTGCAGGTGCTGATGGTGGCCAGCACGCAGCCGGAGACCATCGAGCAGTACACGCAGCGGGTCTTCGACCAGTGGAAGCTCGGCCGCCAGGGCGTGGACGATGCGGTGCTGGTGGTGGTGGCCAAGGACGACCGCAAGGTGCGTATCCAGCCGGGCTATGGGCTGGAAGGCGCCATCCCCGACATCACCGCAGGCCGCGTGATCCGCGAGTACATGGCGCCGAAGTTCCGCCAGGGCGATTACGAAGGCGGCCTGCTGGACGCCACCGCGCAGCTGGTGAAGCTGATCGATGGCGAACCGCTGCCGGAGCCGTTGACACGGCAGGGCGAAGGCGAAGGCGGCGGCGACTGGCTGTTTGCGCTGTTCGCCGCGTTCGTGGTGGCGCAGGTGGCGCGAATGTTCCTGTCGCGCATGCCGGCCGGGATCCGCGGCCTGCTGGGCGGCGCGGCCAGTGGCGCGATCGCGTGGGTGCTTTCGTCGCTGCTGCTGGTGGGCGGGGTCGGCGCGGTGATCGGCTTCGTCATCGGCCTGGTGTCCGGTGGCGGCGGCGGGCGCTATGCGCGTGATCGCGGCTGGGGCGGCTTCGGCAACGGTCCGTGGATCGGCACTGGGAGTGGCGGCTGGGGCGGCGGCGGCTTCGGCGGTGGGAGCGGTGGCGGCTGGTCCGGTGGTGGTGGCATGAGCGGAGGCGGCGGCGCCTCGGGGGGCTGGTGATGATGCGCTTGCTCAGCCATCTCTTCGCGCGTCCGACCCGCGCCACGTTCCCCGCGTCCGCGCTGCAGCGCATTTCCGCCGCCGTGGCCGAGGGCGAGCTGCGGCATCGCGGCGAGGTCTGCTTCGCCGTGGAGGCCGCGCTGGAACTGCCCGCGCTGTGGGCGAGGTGCGATGCGCGTACGCGCGCCCACCAGGTGTTCGCGCAGCTGCGCGTCTGGGACACGCAAGCCAACAACGGCGTGCTGCTCTACCTGCTGCTGGCCGACCACCGCATCGAGATCGTGGCCGATCGCGGCCTGCACGCGCTTGTCAGCGACGAGCAGTGGCGCGGCGTGTGCCAGCTGATGGAAGAGCGCATGCGTGCCGGCGAAGCGGTCGGCGCGGCGGTGGCCGGCGTGGCCGCGGTGTCCGATCTGCTGGCCCAGCACTTCCCGCGCGTGGCCGGCGAGACCGACCACAACGAGCTGTCCGACGCGCCGCACGTGCTGTAGGGCGGGCCCAGGCCCGCGATCACACGCGTCGTGCTGCGGAGAACACCCGGCAAGCCGCAGTTTCGCGTTCGCCAAGGGTTCTTCGCGCCACCCTTCCTGCGATGGCGGGCGTGGGCCCCCTCCACGTTTCGCTTCGAGTGCGGTTCGCGCGACGGAGGGAGGCCGGGCGGCTTTCCGCCACGGCGCTGGCCGCTCCCGCTCGGTGCGCGGCACAATAGGCGCTCCGTGGATTCCGGATGCCGTCCCGCATGACCTACCTGCACCAGATCGACCCGATTGCCCTGGGAATCGGGCCGCTGCAGGTCCACTGGTACGGGATCATGTACCTGCTGGGATTCGGCGTGGCGTGGTGGCTCGGCCGCCGCCGCATCCGCGCCGGCCGCCTGCCGGGCGTGGACGAACAGGGCTTCGGCGATCTGCTCTTCTACGGGATGCTCGGCGTGGTGCTGGGCGGTCGCATCGGCTACGTGTTGTTCTACGCGTTCGGCGATTTCCTGGCCAATCCGCTGATGCTGTTCAAGGTGTGGGAAGGCGGGATGAGCTTCCACGGTGGCCTGCTCGGCGTGGTGGCCGCCATGTGGTGGTGGTCGCGCCGGCACGGGCTGCATGTGTTCGACACCATCGATTTCGTCGCCCCGCTGGTGGCGCCGGGCCTCGGCTTCGGACGCCTGGGCAACTACATCGGCGGCGAGTTGTGGGGCAAGTACACGCAAGCCGGCTGGGGCGTGATCTTCCCGCGCGCGGAGGCCACGCTGTCGGGCCTGTCGCCGGCGCAGGTGCAGGCGCAGTACGCAAGCGGCGCGCTGGACCTGCTGGCGCGGCATCCCTCGCAGCTGTACCAGGCCGCGCTGGAAGGGCTGGTGCTGTTCTGCGCGGTGTGGTGGTACTCGTCGCGTCCGCGCCCGCGGTACGCGGTGTCCGGGCTGTTCGCGCTGCTGTACGGGGTCTTCCGGTTCGCGGTGGAGTTCGTGCGCGTTCCCGACGCGCAGCTGGGCACCGACGGCTACCTTGCCTTCGGCTGGCTGACCATGGGCCAGGTGCTGAGCGTGCCGCTGATCGTGCTGGGGCTGTACTGGTTGTGGAAGTCGCGCAGCGCGCCGACCTTGTCGTAGCGCGCGCCATGCGCGCGTTTGTTGGTAAGCCTGTTCGGACCGGCCGTGCGCAAGGCGCACGCCACGCGAGGATGTCGTGAGGCAATACCTTGAACTGCTGCGCCACGTGCTGGAGCACGGCACCGACAAGGCCGACCGTACCGGCACGGGCACGCGCAGCGTGTTCGGCTGGCAGATGCGGTTCGACCTGCGCGAAGGGTTCCCGCTGGTCACCACCAAGAAGCTGCACACGCGCTCGA
The DNA here is from genome assembly GCA_964425695.1 of uncultured Pseudoxanthomonas sp. GTDB lineage: Bacteria > Pseudomonadota > Gammaproteobacteria > Xanthomonadales > Xanthomonadaceae > JAKPBU01. Next base: position 70,401 of record CAYRNF010000013.1, on the reverse strand, counting down.
TCTTCCACGAGCTGCTGTGGTTCCTGAAGGGCGACACCAACATCGCATACCTGAAGGCCAACAAGGTCTCGATCTGGGACGAGTGGGCGGACGAGGCCGGCGAACTGGGGCCCGTGTACGGCAAGCAGTGGCGCAGCTGGGAAGGCGCCGACGGCGCCACCATCGACCAGATCGCCTGGGTGGTGGATGAGATCCGGCGCAACCCGGACTCGCGGCGGCTCATCGTCAGCGCCTGGAACGTGGCCGACCTGCCGCGCATGGCGCTGATGCCGTGCCATACCCTGTTTCAGTTCTACGTGGCCGACGGCAGGCTCAGCTGCCAGCTCTACCAGCGCAGCGGCGACATCTTCCTGGGCGTGCCGTTCAACATCGCAAGCTACGCGCTGCTCACCCACATGGTGGCGCAGGCGTGCGGGCTGGCCGTGGGCGACTTCGTGCACACGCTGGGCGATGCGCACCTGTATGCCAACCATTTCGAACAGGCCCGCGAACAGCTGGCCCGTACCCCGCGTCCGCTGCCCGTGCTGCGGCTGAACCCCGAGGTGCGGGACCTCTTCGCCTTCGGCATCGACGACATCGCGGTGGAAGGCTACGACCCCTGGCCGGCGATCAAGGCGCCGGTGGCGGTCTGATGGAGATCTCGCTGATCGCCGCGCTGGACCGCGCCCACGCGATCGGCTGCGGCAACCAGCTCCCTTGGCACCTGCCCGACGACCTCAAGCGCTTCAAGGCGCTCACCCTGGGCAAGCCCGTGCTGATGGGCCGCAGGACCGCCGAATCCCTCGGTCGCGCGCTACCTAGACGCCGCAACCTGGTGCTGACCCGCAGCGGCCGCGTGCCGTTCGCCGGCATGGAAGCGGTGGGCTCGCTCGAGGACGCCTTGCGCCTCGCCGGGCAGGACAGCGACCAACTGTGCGTGATCGGCGGCGGCGACGTGTTCGCGCTGGCGCTGCCCCTGGCGCAGCGGATGCACCTGACCCACGTGGACACCGTGGTGGAAGGTGCGGATGCGTTCTTTCCGCAGTTCGATGCCGGCCGCTGGCGCGCGATCCGGCGCGGGTGGCACGAAATCGACCCCGCACACGCGCTCGCGTTCGAATTCGTGGATTACGTGCGCGCGGGGCGGCCGGCGGACTGAGCGGTCGAATCCGCCCAGTCGTGCGTGCGGGTTGCCTGGTCAACTCGTCCTTCCGGGTACGCGCTCGTGCGATCGAGGTGCGGCCACGTGCACACCCGGCGCGCAGCCGGTCAGATCTGCCGCCCCGGGACCTGCACGATGCGCAGGTCGTCGGTGTCGAGCTGCAGGGCGGTGAGCTTGCCGCCCCAGACGGCGCCGGTGTCGATGGCATGCACGCCGTGGCCGATGAACAGGCCCAGCGTGCTCCAGTGGCCGCAGACGATCTTGAGGTCGCGTTCGGCCTTGCCGGGTACTTCGTACCAGGGATACAGGCCGGGCTGCTGGGTGCCGGGCGCGCCTTTTTCCTCGAAGGCGATGCGGCCGCGCGGCGAGCAGTAGCGCAGCCGGGTGAAGACGTTGATGATCGCGCGCTCGCGGTCGATGCCGCTGAGCTGTGGCGACCACGCGGGGCGGTCGCCGTACATGTTCTTCAGCAGCCGGCGGTAGCCTTCGCCCTGCAGCCGCGTTTCGATCTCGCGCGCATGCTTGAGGGCAAGCTGCGTGGTCCACTTGGGCGCCAGCCCGGCGTGCACCATCATCCAGCCCAGCGCGCGGTCCGCGTGCACCAGCGGCTGCATCCGCAACCAGTCCAGCAGTTCTCGCGCGTCGTCCGCGAACAGCACGCGCTGCAGGTCGGGATTCACCCGGCGCTGCTCCTCGGGCCTGCGTTCGCCGATGGCCAGCAGCGAAAGGTCGTGGTTCCCCAGCACCACCGCGCTGTGCGCGCGCAGCGAATGCACCAGCCGCAGCGTCTCGAGGGACTCCCCGCCGCGATTGACCAGGTCGCCGCAGAACCACAGCCGGTCGCGCGCCGGATCGAACGCGAGCCGGTCGAGCAGACGACGCGTGGCGTCGTAGCAGCCCTGCAGGTCGCCGATGGCCCAGGTCGTCATGAGAGGCCGGCGACGCCGGTGAACCGCACGGCGCCGCGCCGGCGCGCGCGCGCCGCTGTACGACTTGGCGATGGCGCTCCTGCGTGCCGCTTGGGTCCCGACCCTGCGGGACGCGACACCACCTGGCGGGCGCGGGGAAGCAACGCGGCGGACTGCATGGGCGTCGACAGACCCCTGCGCCTAGTGGAGCGTCCGTGGGACGGACAGGGTGAACGGCGGGATGGGCGCGTCGAACCGGGTGCCGTCGTCGCCTGCCATCCCGTAGCTGCCTTCCATGGTGCCCACGGCGGTCCGCAGCACGGCGCCGGAGGTGTAGGTGAACTGGTCGCCGGGTTCGATGCGCGGCTGTTCGCCGACCACGCCGTCGCCGCGCACTTCCTCCACCTTGCCGTCGGCGTCGGTGATGATCCAGTGCCGGTCCAGCAGCTGCGCGGGCAGGCGCCCGAGGTTGCGGATGCGGATGGTGTAGGCGAAGGCGTAGCGCTCCGCGTCCGGATCGGACTGCTCGTCCAGGAACTGCGTGGCGATGCTGATTTCCAGCATGTAGTCGGACTGCTCGCTCATGCGCACAGTGTATGCGCGGCGCGTGAACACGACGCGTCCGGCACCGGCATCAGGCCGGATCGGGCGAAGCGGCCGCCAGGCGCACGAAGTCGGCGACCGCGAGCTGTTCGGCGCGCGTCCCCGGATCGATACCGCACGCCGCGATCTCGTCGGCTTCGACCACGCCCTTGAGCGCGTTGCGCAGCGTCTTGCGGCGCTGGCCGAACGCCGCGCGCACCACGTCCGCGAAGCGCCGGGGCCGGGCGATGCCGATGTCCTGCGGATCCTTCGGCACCAGACGCACCACCGCCGAGTCGACCTTCGGCGGCGGCCGGAACGCGCCCGGCGCCACGTCGAACAGCGCGGTGACGGTGCAGTACGCCTGCAGCATCACGCTGAGCCGCCCGTAGACCTTGCTGCCCGGTGCCGCGGCCATGCGGTCCACGACTTCCTTCTGCAGCATGAAGTGCATGTCGCGGATCGCGCCGGCATGGTCCAGGGCATGGAACAGGATCGGGGAGGACAGGTTGTAGGGCAGGTTGCCGACCAGGCGAATGCGGCCGTGTTCCGGCGCCAGCTCGCGCGCCAGCGCGGTGAGGTCCACGCCCAGCACGTCCCCCGGCACGATCCGCAGTTCGCCATGCGCGCGCGCGGCTTCGCCCAGCGGCGCGATCAGGTCGCGGTCGAACTCGATCGCCGTCATCCGCCCATGACGCTGCAGCAGCGGGAAGGTGATCGCCCCCTGGCCCGGCCCGATCTCCACCAGCACGTCGCCCGGGCGCGGGTCCACCGCACGCACGATCTTGTCGACGATGCCGCGTTCGTGCAGGAAATGCTGGCCCAGCGATTTCTTGGCCGGGTCGCGGAACAGGGCGGCGTCGTTCACTGTGCGGTACTCGTAGCGTGGCGCTGCCGGTGCGCGGCCGGCGGGCCCACGGCCAGCGCGCGCAAGGCAGGGATGGTAATGGCAGACCGGTTCCCGACAGGCGCGCTCACAGCAGGCGCGTTCCCAGTGGCACGTCGTGTTCGGGCATGCACAGGGTGACGCGGCCGGCCGCGTCGTGGAACCCGGTGACCAGGCACTGCGAGCGCACCGGCCCGATCTGCTTGTCCGGGAAGTTGACCACCGCCACCACCAGCCGGCCGACCAGGTCCTGGGCCGAATACAGCTCGGTCAGCTGCGCACTGGACTTACGCACGCCGATGTCCGGGCCGAAGTCCACGTGCAGGATGTAGGCGGGTTTGCGCCCCTCGGCAAAGGCTTGCGCCGACAGCACGCGGCCGACGCGCAGTTCGACCTTCATGAAGTCGTCCCAGCCGATTGGGGGCGCCAGCGGCGTCTGCCCGCTCATGCGCGCGCCGCCCCGCGCGCCAGCGCCATGCGGGCGCAGGTCTCGATGGCGGCGAACAGGCTGGAAGGATTGGCCTCCCCGGTGCCGGCCAGATCCAGGGCCGTGCCATGGTCCACCGCCACGCGCGGGTAGGGCAGGCCCAGGGTGATGTTCACCGCCTGCTCGAACCCGCTGTATTTCAGCACCGGCAGGCCCTGGTCGTGGTACATCGCCAGCACCGCGTCGAAGCCGCGCAGCTTCGCGGGCAGGAAGGCGGTGTCGGCCGGCAGAGGTCCGGCCAGGTCCAAGCCTTGGCTGCGCAGCGTGGCGATCACCGGTTCGATGACGTCGATCTCCTCGCGTCCCAAGTGGCCGGCCTCGCCCGCATGCGGATTCAGGCCCAGCACCGCGATGCGCGGCGCCGGCACGCCGAAGTCGCGTTGCAACGCGGCGTGGACGATGCGCAGCGCGCGAAGCAGACCCTTGGGGCGTATCGCGTCGGCCACCGCGCGCAGGGGCAGGTGGGTCGTGGCCAGCGCCACCCGCACGACGTCGTTGGCCAGCATCATCACCACGTCCGCGCCGGCATGCGCGGCCAGCAGCTCGGTGGTGCCGGTGTAGGCGATGCCGCCTGCGTTGATCGTGGCCTTGTGCACCGGCCCGGTGACCAGCCCCTGCAAGGTGCCCGCCAGGCAGGCATCGGCCGCGCGGCTCAGGGCGCCGATCACGGCGGCGGCATTGCCGGCAGCGGGATGGCCCGGCAGGCAGGGCACGGGATTCGGCACGTCGACCAGCCGCAGCTCGCCCGGAGCGGTATACGCGGCGTCTGCGGCGGCGAAGCGCAGCGGCAACGCGAGGGCCTCCGCGGCGCGCAGCAGGACGCTGCGATCGCCGAACACCACCAGGTCCGCGTGGGACGGACGATGCGCCGCCCTGACGCACAGCTCCGGGCCGACGCCGGCCGGTTCGCCCGGGACCAGCGCCAGCCGCGGACGTGCCACGTCAGCCGCCGTTGGGCGCCGTGGCCGGTGCCTGTGCGTCCGGCTGGGCGGCCGCGCCGACGCGCACGTCCACGAACGCCTCGCCGCGCATCTCACGCAGGAAGCGGCTCCATTCTTCTTCCAGCTTGCGCTGGCCGATGGTTTCGCGGATCTGGGCGCGGCGGTTCTCGTCGCCGGCCTGGGTCTGGCGCTGGGCCTGGCGCTGCACGATGTGCCAGCCGGCCTGCGTCTTGAACGGCGCCGAGACCTGGCCGTCCTGCAGCGCCGCGACCTGCGCGCCGAACTCCGGCCCGAACTGGTCCTGGGTGAACCAGCCCAGGTCGCCGCCGCGCGACGCGGTGGCGGTGTCTTCGGACTCCTTCGCGATCGCCGCGAAGTCCGCGCCGCCCTCGATACGCGCGCGCAAGGTGTCGATCTTCGCCTTGGCAGCGGCGTCGTCCACGCCTTCACCGGTGCGCACCAGGATGTGGCGCGCCTGGTACTGGGTCACCGTGGCCGCTGCGGCCTGCGAGGCGTCGCGGGTTTCCACCAGGCGCAGCAGCTGGAAGCCGCTCGGGCCGCGGATCGGGCCGATCACCTGGCCCGGCTGCAGGGTGGTGATGGCGGAAGCGAACGCGGTGGGGATCTCGTTGAGGCTGCGCCAGCCCAGGTCGCCGCCTTCCAGCGCGTTCTGGCTATCCGAATAGCGTACGGCGGCCGCCGAGAAGTCCATTTCGCCGCGGTCGATGAGGCTCTTGACCCCGTCGATCTTCTGCTGGCCGGTGGCGATCTGCTCCGGGGTGGGGTTTTCCGGGAGCGCCACCAGGATGTGCGCCAGCCGGTACTGGGTACCGCCGCCCTGCGCCTGGCTCGACATGGCCGCGTCCACTTCCGCGTCGCTGACGCTGACCCGGCTCTGGGCGAACCCCTGGCGCAGGCGCTGGATGACCAGTTCGTCGCGCAGCGAGTTGCGGAAATCCTCGAAGGCGATGCCGTCGCGCGCCAGCTGCTGGCGCAGCTGGTCCGGTGTCAGGCCGTTCTGCTGCGCCACGTTGCCGATGGCCGCGTCCACTTCCTCGTCGCTCACCCGGATGCCGCTCTCGGTCGCGCGGGCGACCTGCAGGCGCACCATGACCAGGCGTTCGAGCACCTGCTTTTCCAGAATCTCGCGCGGCGGGAGCTGGTCCTGCCGGTTGGCGTACTGGGCCAGGATGTTGCGCGTGGCGCGGTCCAGCTCGCTCTGCAGGATCACGTCTTCGTTGACCACCGCCGCGATGCGGTCGATGGGTTGCGCGTGCACGGCACCGCAGGCAAGCACGCCGGCAAGCAGCGCGTGGGTCAGGATCTTCTTCATGGGGTCGTGGGGTCTACCAGGCTGTCGCCGTCGTCGGGGGAGCGGCTTTCGGGCGGGACCAGATACAAGTCTTCCCGATCATAGCCGAGGATGGAACGGCGCAGCCGCCGCTGGGTGTCGGGGCCGGCGGAACCCAGGCCCTTCAGTTCGATCTCGAGCTGGATCGCGTCGTTCAGCTCGCCGGTGCGGTTGCGCAGGTAGCGCCTCGCCACCAGCCGCGCCGCCAGGCAGCAGCTGTCCCACTGCACGCCGAAGATGCCTTCCAGCAAGGTCGGCTCCAGCTGCTGCGCGGGATCGTCCAGCAGCGAGTAGTAATAGCGTCCCACCAGGCTCCAGGCCGGCGTCAGCGGATACAGGAACGAGAAGTCGACCTGCTTGATCAGGTCGCGTCCGTCGGAGGGGTTGCGGCGGTAGCGGTACGCCAAGTTGACGATGCCGTCGTCGCCGACCAGGTAGCGGGTGCGGATGCTGGTCAGGTTGCTGCGGCTGAACTGCGGATCCCACTGGTAGGACGCGCCGATGTTCCACCGATCGTTGATCGCGTAGCTGGCATCGGCGACCCACGCCGACTTGCCCTGTTCGATCGCCGGATCCACGAAGCCGGTGGAAACGCGCGAATCCTCGAAATAGCGGATCTGGCCGATGCTGGCGGACAGCTTTTCGCGGCCGTCGGACTGGCGGATGAGCCGGCTGGTGAGCGCGATGGTGAGCTGGTTGGCATCGGCCTGGCGGTCGGCGCTGGTGAAGCGGTTCTCGCGGAACAGCTGGCCCCAGCCGAACGAGGTCTCGGTGGTGTCGAACAGGGGCAGCGCATCCTGGTCGCGGTACGGCGCGTTGAGGTAGAACAGGCGCGGCTCGAGCGTGTGCAGGAAACCGGTGCCGCCGATGGACGTGTCGCGGTCGAAGAACAGGCCGGCGTCGATGGACGCAATCGGCAGGTTGCGGCTCGGTGCGTCGTCGCGGAAGCCGGCGACCTGGTCGGCCGTCGGGTTGGGAACGCCGAACGCATCCGCTGCACGGCCGAAGGCGATGGCGTCGGCGAGTTCGTCGTCGAGCTGGTAACCGGTAAAGCGCCACGACAGCGTCGGCTTGACGTACCAGCCGTTGCCTTCCAGCGGCAGGGTCACGTAGGGCTTGACGTCCAGGCGGCTGCCACCGGGACGGACGTCCTCGTCCACGTGCTGGAAGCGGACGGCTTCGGCGTTGACGCCGGCGGCGAGCCAGCGCGCGAAGGGGCGTTCCCAGTTGGCGTAGGCGCGCGGAAGGCGGTCGTAGGGCAGGTTGGAGTCGCGCAGCGTGTAGTCGGCCAGCTGCCAGTGGCTGCCCATCAGCCCGGCGTTCCAGTAGCGCCCCTGGCCGTACACGCCCAGGTCGCTGTTGATGGCGAACGACGTCATGCCGTCGAGGCGGTTGCTGAAATCCTCGGTGTAGCGCGTGTCGCTGATCCAGTTGAGGTTGGCGCGCGCCTGCCAGGCCGGTGCGAGGTTCTGGTAACCGGAAAAGGCGAAACGGCCACGGTCGTCCTTGCGCTTGTTGGCCGGGTCGTAGCCGTTGAGCGCGAACTCGGCGTCTTCCGCTGCACGCTTGTCGTCCACCAGCCCGTCCGACGGCAGGTAGGACAGGTCCAGCGTGCCGCGGCCGGTCGGGGTGAGGTAGCGGAACTCGTTGCTGAGCATCAGGCCGCGGTTGGTCATCAGCCGCGGGGTCAGCGTGTCGTCGATGTTCGGCGCGATGTTGAAGTAGATCGGCTGGCGCCAGTCGAAGCCGTTGCGGTCGCCCACGCTGATGCTGGGATACAGCAGGCCGGTGCGGCGGCGGTTGTCCAGCGGGAAGGGGAAGAACGGCACGTAGAGCACCGGCACCTTGCCGACACGCAGCACCGCATTGCGTGCCACGCCGCGGCCTTCGTCGGTGTCCACGTCGATGCGGTCCGCCTGCAGCTCCCACACGCGCTGGCTGGGCGGGCAGGTGGAATAGGTCGAGTCGTACAGCGATCCCTGCGACCCCTGCAGCTGGATCTGCTCGGCGCCGCCGTTGCCGCGGCGCTGCACCAGCTGGTAGCGCACGTTGCGCACATCGTGGCTGTCGGCGTCCTGGTCGCCTTCCGCGCTCTCGGCGACCAGGCGCATCGCCGAGTCCTGGTAGCGCACGCTGCCTTCGGCGCGGTAGCGGTTGGTCTGGCTGTCGAAGACGAGGTTGTCCGTGCCCAGGAACTGGTCGCCGCGGGTCAGGGCCACGTTGCCGCTGAAGGTGGTGGACTGGCCCTCGGTGGCGGTGACGGCGTCGCCCAGGATGTCGGTGGGCAGCTGCGCGCGCATGTCGGAAGTGCCCGGCGTGGTGGCCGCGTCGGCGAACACCGGCACCGCATCGTCCACCGGGCACAGGCCCCACTCGTCGCGACGTTCGGCCGCCTGGGCCTGGAGCGAAAGCGCGATGCACAGCGGCAGGGGCAGCAACGCGAGGGATCTGCGCACGCGGCGGAATTCCGTGGAGAAAAACGGCCGCTAGCTTGCCGGATCGCCCTCGCAGGGGCAATGCGACGCGGAGGGCGCCCGCCCGCGCGATACAGGTCGTTCCGGCCGCACTGCCATGGCCGGCCCGTCGCGCAGGCAACGGCGCCTGAACGCGCCGCAGGTCAGGTCAGGCCGCGCGCAGGGCGGCCACGTGCGACACGCTGCATTCGGCCAGGGCCTGCAGGTCGTAGCCGCCCTCCAGCACCGACACCAGCCGTCCGCCCGCGTGGCGCTCGGCGATGGCGATCAGTTCCCGGGTCAGCCAACCCATGTCCTGGTCTTCCAGTTGGAACTGGGCCAGGGGGTCGCGCCAGTGCCCGTCGAACCCGGCCGAAACCAGCACCAGCTGCGGGCGGAAATCGTCGATCAGCGGCAGCAGGGCGGTGCGCCACGCCTCCCGGAAACGCTGGCTGCCGGTGCCGGGCGGTAGCGGGGCGTTGCGCACGTTGCCCAGGCCCAGCTCGTCAGCCTCTCCGGTGCCCGGATACAGCGGCGACTGGTGCGAACTGACGTACAGCACGCGTGGGTCCCGCTCGCAGATCGCCTGGGTGCCGTTGCCATGGTGCACGTCGAAATCCACGATCGCCACGCGCTGCAGGCCGTGCGCCTCGCAGGCATGCGCAGCGGCCGCGGCAATGCCGTTGAACAGGCAGAAGCCCATCGCGACATCGCTGGTGGCGTGGTGGCCCGGCGGGCGCACCGCGCAGAACACGCGCCGCGCGGTCCCGGCGCAGACCGCGTCGACCGCCGCCACGCCCGCACCCGCCGCGCGCAGCGCCGCTTCGGCCGAGCCGGGCGACAGCATGGTGTCCGGGTCCAGCGGCACGATGCCGGAAGGCCGCGTCTCCAGCACCAGGTCCACCAGCTCGGGCGCGTGCACGCGCAGCAGCTCGCGCCTGCCCGCCCGCGGCGCTTCGTGCCATTCCAGGTCCGGGAACGCGCCGCGCAACGCGGCCACGACCGCCTCCAGGCGCTGCGGCCGCTCGACGTGGCCCGGGCCGGTGTCGTGTCCCAGGCAGGCCGGGTGGGTATAGATGCGCAGGCTCATGGGCGAGGCGGCCAGGGCGTCATCCGCGCCGGCGTTCGTGCTTCCACAGCACTTCGCCCTGGCCGGCGGCGCGGGCGAGCACCCGCGCCAGCACGAACAGCAGGTCCGAAAGCCGGTTGAGGTAGCGGATCGCCTGCGGGCGCACCGCGTCGTGGTGCGACAGCGTCACCGTCTCGCGCTCGGCGCGGCGCACGATGGTCCGCGCCACGTGGCAGCGCGCGGCGGCTTCCCCGCCGCCGGGCAGGATGAAATCCTTGAGCGCGGGCAGGTCCGCGTTGAAGGCGTCGAGCTGCTGCTCCAGGCGTTCCACGTCGGCGTCGTCGATGGCGGCGTGGCCGGGGATACACAGCTCGCCTCCCAGGTCGAACAGCTGGTGCTGCACCGAAACCAGCAGGTCGCGGATCTGCTGGTGCGCGGATTCCCCGTGCAGAAGCGGGCAGGCGAGCAGCAGGCCGATGGCGGAATTGGCTTCGTCCACCGTGCCGTACGCGGTGACGCGTGCCGAATCCTTGGCCACGCGCGTGCCGTCGCCCAGGCCGGTGCTGCCGTCGTCCCCGGTGCGGGTGTAGATCTTGGAGAGGCGGTTGCCCATGCGCCACTGCGGCGTGCGGTCAGACCGTGCGCGCCTGCAGCGCCGGCACCTGCTGGCGCAGCAGCGCAAAGCCGCCGAACAGCAGCGCCGAGTAGGCCAGCGTGCCCAGCACCGTCCACTGGAAAAACGGAACGCCGGCCACGTAGGCGGCACCCAGCCCGCCCAGGGTCTGCGGGTACAGCGCCGAGCCCAGCCACGCCCCGAAATTGGTGACCAGGAAGAACAGCACCGAACCGGCCAGGCCGTAGCCCAGCACGCGCGCGCCGCTGACCCGGCCGCGCAGGCCGAAGCCGAGCACCGCCGACAGCGCGATGCACGCATAGACCAGCCAGAAACCGGCGCCGGCCATGTATTCGAAGTACGCGCCGCCGTGGATCGCAGCCAGCGCCAGATCGGACGCGAGCATCGCCAGCAGCGGGACGACCACCGCCACCGCACGCGCCGCGAAATACGCACCGCCGAACAGCGCCATCGCCTCGACCGGCGAGAAATTCGGCGGATGCGGCAGCAGGCGGCTCAGCGCGGCGGCCACGATCATGGCGGCCAGCACCCAGGGACCGGGGGCGAAGCGGGTGTTCGACGCGTCTGCGTTCATCGGTCCGGGCAAGGTGTTCGGGCGGAAACGCTAGGATAACGCAATGACGACGGACGCCCCGGCAACGCCGACCTTGCACGACGTGGTGGTGGTGGGCGGTGGACTGGTCGGCGCGAGCCTGGCGATCGCGCTGGATCGCGTCGGCGTGGACGTGGCGCTGGTGGAGCCGACGCCAGCCGGTGCGTTGCCCGAGGTCTTCGACCAGCGCAACCTCAGCTTCGCCGACGCCACCGTCAATGCGCTGTCCGCCCTGGGCGTGATGCGCCTGCTGCGCGCGCCGCCCGGGCCGATCCGCGCGATCCACGTCAGCCGCAGGGGCGACTTCGGCCGCGTGCGCCTGTCCGCTGCGGACTACGGGCGCGAGGCGTTCGGGCAGGTGGTCGTGGCGCGGGACCTGGGCGAGGCGCTGGAAGCGCGGCTCGACCAGTGCCGTCGCGTGGTGCGCTATCGCCCGGCGCGGTTCGCGGGGCTGGACGATGCGGACGGCAGCGAAGGCGCGCGCGTGCTGCGCATCGCCGACGCCGCTGGCGAACGCCGGGTTGCGGCGCGGCTGCTGGTGGCGGCGGACGGCACGCGCAGCGCCGTACGCGCGGCCCTGGGCATCGGGGTGGCGGAACACGACTACGCGCAGACGCTGGTGGTGGCCCGCGTGCGCGCCGAGCGCGCGCCGGACGGCACGGCCTACGAGCGCTTCGGATCCGATGGACCCACCGCGCTGCTGCCGCGCGGCGACCGGCATTTCGGTGCGATCCATGCGGTGGCCGCGCACGAGGCCGCGCAGGTGGCTGCGCTGGACGATGCGGCATTCCTGGAACGTCTGCAGGACGCCTTCGGCTGGCGGGTCGGGCGGTTCCTGTCCTGCGGTCCGCGCAGCACGCATGCCGCGCTGCGGGTGGTGGCCGAACGCCTCGTCGCGCCGCGCGCGGTGCTGGTGGGCAACGCGGCGCAGACCCTGCACCCGATCGGCGCGCAGGGCTTCAACCTTGGCCTGCGCGATGCGCTGACCCTGGCCGAGATGATCGAGGCGGAGGGCATCGCTGCGGCCGGCGCAGACCTGCCGGCGCGGTACGCGCAGCGCCGCCACGAGGATCGGCAGCGCACGCTGGCGTTCTCCGATGGCCTGGCGCGGATGACGGCGAACGGGTCGGGCGCGGCCGCCACGCTGCGCGCGCTGGGCTACGCGGCGGTGGATCGCCTGCCCACGCTGCAGGCCCGGCTGGTGGGCGGTGCGATGGGATACCGGGGCGATGTGCCGGCGCTGTGCAGGAGCCAGGCGCGATGAGCCGCGGCGCGCGGTGCGACGTGGCGGTGGTGGGAGGCGGCGTGGTCGGCAGCGCCTGCGCGCTGGCCCTGGCCGCGCGCGGGCTGGATGTGGCGCTGGTGGAAGCGCGCGAACCCGCGCGCTGGACGCCGGCCGTGCGCGACCTGCGCGTGTACGCGTTCTCGCCAGACAACGCCGACCTGCTGGAGACGCTGGGCGTGTGGGCGTGCGTCCGCGATGCGCGCGTGCAGCCCTACCGGCGCATGCGCGTGTGGGACGCGGCCGGAGGCGGCGAGCTGCGCTTCGAGGCGGACGCCTATGCGCGCGCGCAGCTGGGATGGATCGTGGAGCACGGCCTGCTGGCCGACCGGCTGTGGCAGGCGCTGCAGCGGGCGGGCGTGCGGGTGCTGTGCCCGGCGCAGGTGGTGTCGCTGGACGAGCGCGCCGATGCGATCCGGCTGGGCCTGGACGACGCAACGCGCCTCGACGCGCGCCTGGCCGTGGCCGCCGATGGCGCGGACTCGACGCTGCGACGGCTGGCGGGGATCGAGGTGGACGCGCGCGACTACGCGCAGCATGGCGTGGTGTGCTTCGTCTCCAGCGAGCGCCCGCACGAAGACACGGCCTGGCAGCGCTTTATGCCAGGCGGCCCGCTGGCGCTGCTGCCGTTTGCGGACGATGTGGCGTTGGCGCGTGTGGACGATGCGGTTGCGGCCGACCACGCAAGCGACGCGCGGCCAGCCGGGCATGAAAGCTCGATCGTATGGTCGCTGCCCGACGCGGACGCGACCCGGGTACTGGCCCTGGACGACGGGGCGTTCGCGGACGCGCTGACGCGGGCGTCCGGCGGTTGCCTGGGGGCGTTGCGTCCCACCTCTGCACGCGCGGGTTTTCCGCTGCGCCGGCAACTCGCGCGGCGCTACGTGGCCGGCCGCGTGGTGGTGGCCGGCGATGCGGCGCACGTGGTGCATCCGCTGGCCGGGCAGGGCGTGAACCTGGGGCTGCGCGACGTGGCGGCGCTGGCCGACACCCTGGGCCAGGCGATGCAGCGTGGCCTCGACCCGGCCTCGCCGCAGCGCCTGCAGCGCTGGGCACGGGTGCGGCGAAGCGAGAACGCGCTGGCGGCCCATGCCTTCGAGGCGATCCATCGCGCCTTCGCCAGCGACGCGCTGGTGCCCGCGTTGCTGCGGGGCCGCGTGCTGGGCATCGCCGGCAGGCTGCCACCGCTGGCGCACGCGCTGTGGGGCCGGGCGTCGGGCCTGTAGCCGCGCGCAAGGCCGCGTATCCGTACAGCGCAGGCCGCTGCCGCGCTAGCCGCGCGGCACATGAAAAAACGCCCCGCATTTGCGGGGCGTCCTGTTTCAAGCGCGGGACGGCGCGTTACGGCGTGGTGGCCGGCGGCGTGGTGGTGGTGGTGAGCGTCACGGTCTTGCCGCTGGGCACCGAACGGATGGTGACGGTGGTCGGCGCCGGTGCGGTGGTCGCAACGGTGGCGGTAGCCGCAGGAGCCGGCGTGGCGGGCGCGGTCGCCGCGTCCACGGTCGCGTCGGCGGCCTGTTCGGCGGCACTGGCCGCGCTGCTGGTGGCGGAGGCGGCGGCGCTGGCCTCGCTGGCGGCAGCGGCGGCCTCGGCAGCCGCGGCTTCAGGCTGGGCGGTTCCGCCCTCCACCGCCGACATGGCGGCGTTCGCCTCGTTGGCGGCATTCACCGCTGCATTCGCGTTGGCCTGCGCATCGACGGACGCCTGGTGCGCTGCCGTTGCGTTGACCTGCGCATTCGCCTGGCCCTCGACGGTGGCGGCGCCCGCATCTTCGACCGCGGCAGCCTGCTGCGCGGCCTGCTGCGCGTCCTGCGCCTCGGCGCGCGCGTCCTGTGCGTTGTCGACTGCGGCTTCGGCATTGGCATCGACGGTGGCCTTCGCCGCGGCCTGGCCCTGGGCCTGCTGCGCGAAGGCGGTGCCTGCCAGACCCAGGGAAGCCACCAGGGCCAGCGTGAGCGTGTGGAACGGGTGACGAGCGGTCATGCGGCGATCCTCGTTGCGTGGGAAGGGGCGCAACCTAGCCCCGGTTCCATAAACCCCACGTCAATACGCAGGCTGCGCGCCGGCGTCCGTTCAGGCTGGCGAGCGCCCTGCGCTCAGTAACGGCCGTCCTCGGCCTGGCCGTAGCGGCGCAGCACGTCGCAGGCCGCTTGGCGGTGGATGTCGCGCACCACAGCGATGCCGCGGCGTTCCAGTTCGCCCACCCAGTCCGCCGGCAGCGGGCCTTCGTCGAACGCCGTCAGCGCCTCCACGTCCTGCGCGCGCGCGCCGATCAGCAGGCGGTCCACGCCGGCCCAGACCGTGGCGCCGTAGCACTGGCAGCACGGCTGGGCGGAGGTCGCCAGGGTGTAATGGCCGAGCCGGTTGCCGGCCTCGTCCATGTTCAGGCGAGCGCGCTGCAGGCGCTGCTGGGCCAGCATGTAGGCCATGTTCTCGGCGTGGGCCACGCTGCACGATTGCGGCAGCACGCGGTTCACGCCCACCGCCACCACGCGGTGCGCCGCGTCGAAGACCGCCGCGCCGAACGGGCCGCCGCTGCCGGCATCGACGTTGCGCGCGGACAGTTCGATCGCCAAGGCGACCTTGTCCGCGTCGTCGGGGTAGGTGCGCGCGGCGTCCACCGCGTCATGCACCCAGACCGGCAGGGTCAGGTGGACCTGTGCAAGCAACATACCCGGCTACTGCGCGACGGGCGCGCCGCCATCGGCGGCTTCGCACTTGCCCGCCGTGCAGGTGCACGCGGAGATTTCCTGGAAGCCGCACACCGACGCCATTCCGCTGGCCTCGCACTGCGCCTTGACTCCGGCAGGATCGGTCGGGCTGTTCTGGTTGACGCAGGCGGGGAAGTAGCCGCAGCAGTTGCCGACATCCTTCACCGCGCAGTCCGCGTCGGTCCGGCAGCTGCGGTCGAGCGCGACCGGGGCGCCGCCCTTGCCGGGCTTCGCCGCCGGCGAGCCCAGCGACGGAGCGCCCGAGGGCGGCGCGGCAGGCACCGGTTGCGAAGACGCGGCCGGCTCGACCGCCGGCTGCCGTGCCTGCTGCGGCGACGGTGCGGTGCAGGCCGCCAGCAGCCCGGCGAGCGCGAGCGCGCCGATCCGGAGCCACGGCGACCGGGTGCGGACATGGGTCATGCTCAGGCTCCCTTGGTCCAGGTGTCGCGCAGGGTCACGCTACGGTTGAAAACGGGTCGTGAAGGCGCGTGGTCGTAGCGGTCGGCCACGAAGTAGCCCACCCGCTCGAACTGGAACGATTGTTCGGGTGCCGCCTCGGCAGCCGCCGGTTCGACATACCCGGTCACGATGCTGCGCGAGTCCGGGTTCAGGTAATCCACATAGCTCTTGCCGGCGGCGTCGCTGTCCGGGCCATTCCCGTCAGGATCCGGCACGGTGAACAGCCGGTCGTACAGGCGGATCTCCGCCTGCACCGCGTGGCGCGCGCTGACCCAGTGGATCGTGCCCTTGACCTTGCGGTTGGCGCCTTCCATGCCGGGGCGCGATTCCGGGTCCAGTTCCCCGTGCACTTCCACGACGGTCTGCCCGTCCTTCACCACGTCGGTGCAGCGGAAGATGCCGGCGCCGCGCAGCCTGACCTCGCCGCCGGGCACCAGGCGCTTGAAGCCTTTCGGCGGGACCTCGGCGAAGTCCTCGCGCTCGATCCACAGCTGGCTGGAGAACGGCACGTGGCGGGAGCCGAAGGACTCGTCCTTGGGGTGGTTCTGGAACGCGAGGCGTTCCTCGTGCGCCTCCGGCAGGTTGGTGATGACCAGCTTCAGCGGATCGACCACCGCCATGCGCCGCGGCGCCGCCGCGTCCAGGTCGTCGCGCAGCGCACCCTCCAGGATGGAGATGTCCAGCAGCGAGTTCTGCTTGCTGATGCCGACGCGGTCCACCATCAGGCGCAGCGCGCCGGGCGTGTAGCCGCGGCGGCGGATGCCCTGCAGGGTGGGCATGCGCGGATCGTCCCAGCCGTCCACGCGGCCGGATTCCACCAGCTGCAGCAGCTTGCGCTTGCTCATCACCAGCCAGTTGAAGTTGAGCCGGGAGAACTCGATCTGGCGCGGCTTGGCGGCCTCGAACGGATACCCCCTGTCGGTGAGCGGCTTCACCAACTCGGGCGAGTGGGCCAGGTCGACCTTGTCCACGCACCAGTCGTACAGCGGACGGTGGTCCTCGAACTCCAGCGTGCACAGCGAATGGGTGATGCCTTCCACCGCGTCGCTCAGCGAGTGCGCAAAGTCGTACATCGGGTAGATCGGCCAGGCGTTGCCGGTGTTCTGGTGTTCGACGTGCTTGATCCGGTACAGCGCCGGGTCGCGCAGGTTGATGTTGCCGCTGGCCATGTCGATCTTGGCGCGCAGGGTGCGCGCGCCATCCGGGAACTCGCCCGCGCGCATGCGGCGGAACAGGTCCAGGTTTTCTTCCGGCGAACGGTCCCGGTACGGCGAATTGCGGCCGGGCTCTGTCAGCGTGCCGCGGTACTCCCGCACCTGCTCGGCAGTGAGGTCGCAGACGAACGCGTCGCCCTGCCGGATCAGCTTCTCGGCGGCCAAGTACAGCACCTCGAAGTAGTCGGAGGCGTGGCGCAACTCGTGCCACTCGAAACCCAGCCAGCGCACGTCGTCCTGGATCGCGCGCACGTACTCCGGGTCTTCCTTGGCCGGGTTGGTGTCGTCGAAGCGCAGGTTGCAGTCGCCGCCGAATTCGGCCGCGATGCCGAAGTCCAGGCAGATCGCCTTGGCGTGGCCGATGTGCAGGTAGCCGTTGGGTTCGGGCGGGAACCGGGTGCGGATCGCGCGGTGCTTGCCGCTGGCCAAGTCGTCGCGAACGATCTGGCGGATGAAGTCCTGCCGGGCGGCCGGGGCGGCGGGCTCGGAGGCGTCTGGCATTTCGGGCTGCGACATGGCGTGCGTGGGCAAAACGCCAGTGTAGCGGAGCCCCGGCGATGCCCTCGGACGCAAGCGATGGCGCCGCCATCACGCCGTATTTGTGAGATTCGTCACGCAATGGCGCGACGTGCTGGCACGGAACGTGTGTCCGCCCGAGATACCGGGCAAGCGCCATCCAAGGGGGGGGCATGCGCAGGCGGAAATCGGCGACGGGTCCGGAAGGCGCGGCGGTGCGCTGCGTGGGGCAGGGACGTGTCCGCCGTGACTGATCGCGGAATGCGCAATGGCGGCCTGCGCGGCAGGGCGCTGGAGACGCTGGTGCCCGCGTTGGGCGTGGCCGGTTTGCTGGCCATGTTCGCGCTGCTGATGGTGCTGATGGCCGGCAGCCGCTGGGGCGAGCGTGGCGTGGCGGCTTCGGACGATGCGCTGTCCGGGCAGTCGGCCGCGGTCCTGGAGCTGCCCGGCCGCGGCGACGCGCAGCGCGCACTGCCGCTGGAACTGGACCTGCCGGCGCGCCAAAACGGCGAGCCGCGGCGCATGCTGTGGCTGGCGCGCGACGCGGTCGACGACGTCTGGCTGGCGCATGACGCATGGCAAGGCGATCCGCTGCATTTCCTACAGCCGGCCGAAGCCGAGGGGCTGTTGCCGCCCGCCTACCTGTTTCCGTTGCCGGACCACGCCCTGGACCGCCTGGACCTGCATGCGCGCGGGCCGCTTGCGGTGACCCTGACCCCGCGGGTCGTGGGCGAGGACGAAGCCGCGCGCTGGTCGCAGAACATCCTGGCCCTGAACCTGGTGGCCTACACCGGCGCCTTCCTGCTGGCGCTGGTGGCGATCGGCCTGTTCTGGACGGTGCGCGAACGTCATTTCCTGACCCTGTTCGCTGCGTCGTCGCTGGCCGGCCTGCTGTTCGCCGCGGTGAACGGCCACCTGTACGCGGTCGCCGGCCTGCGCAGCCTTTCGGCCCTGCCGCACGGCGGCATGCTGGTGCTGGCGCTGTGCTGCGCCGTGGCGGTGTGCGTGCTCGCCGGGCAGATCGCGGGGCGTCCGCGCACGGGCGGCAGCGAGCTGCTGCCTGCGCTGCAATGGGGCCTGGGCGGCGCCGCCGCCTTGCTGCTGCTGCCCTGGGCGCCGATGCAGGCCGCGGCCCAGGACGTCGCCGAACTGGGCAGCGCGGCGGCCGGCATCGCCACGCTGGTGTTGCTGGCCCAGGCCACGCGCCGACGCGTGCCCATGGCGCTGCCGGGATTGCTGGCGGCGCTGATCGCGGTGGTCGCCGGCGCGCTGCGCGCCGCGGTCGGACATGGCTGGGCGCCCGACACGGTCTGGACGCGCTACGGCTTCCAGGTGGCGCTGCTGATGCTGCTGGTGGTGCTGGGGCTGGGGCTGATCGCGCGCATCGGCATGTACCGCGAACAGCGCGACCGCGAACACGATGCGCGGCTGGACTCGGAACGCCGCATGCAGCGCGAAGCCGGCCGTACCGCGCTGACCCGCGCGCTGCAGGCGCGCCTGCGCGAGCTGCCGCCCGAGGACGTGGAGTGGGCCGCCTTCCGGATGCTGCTGGAACACCTGCTGCCGCACGTGCCGGCGCGGCGTGCGGTGGTGATCGCGCACGGCTACCACGGCCGCGACGTGGTCGTGGCCGAACCCCTGGAGGACCGCACGATGGTGGACGAACTGCACGGCCCGCGCCTGCTGGTGCTGCGCCGGCAGGCAATGGCGGGGCAGCCGCAGCAGTCCGCGCTGACCGTGGACGGCCAGCCGGTGACCGAGGCGATGGTGCCGGTGGCGTTGGGGTCCCAGGCCTGGGCCGCACTGCTGCTGCAGCGCGACGGCGGCAAGCCGTTCACCGACGAGGAACTGTCCGCGGCGCTGGAGTTCGCGCGCCTGACCACGCTGCATGCGGACGAAGCCGTCGCCACCCATGCGCTGCGCCGCACGGCGGAAGTCGACGCGCTCACCGGTGCGCCCAACCGCCGCAGCATCGACCAGTGGCTGGCGCGGCACTTCTCGCCGCGTACCCGTGACCGTTCGCTGTCGCTGCTGTTCGTGGACATCGACCACTTCAAGCGCATCAACGACTTGCACGGCCACGCCTGCGGCGACCACTGCCTGCGCCAGGTGGCGATCGCGCTGCGCAGCATGCTGCGCCAGCAGGACGTGCTGGGGCGCTACGGCGGCGAGGAGTTCATCGCATTGCTGCCCGCCACCGACGTGGCCACCGCGCGCGGCATGGCCGAGCGGCTGCGCATCGCGGTGGAGGATTGCGAGGTCGAGTGGCAGGGCGCGCACCTGCGCCTGTCGGTCAGCATCGGCGTGGCCACCTGCCTGCCGCAGGAAACCGCCGCGGCCCTGCTCGACCGCGCCGACCGCGCGCTGTACGCGGCCAAGCGCGAGGGCCGCAACCGCGTGTCCGTGAGCCCGGCGGTGTTCCCGCGCTGAGCGCACGTAAGCTGTGCGGATGACCGCATCCGCCAGCGCGCTTCCCCGCATCGACCCGCGCGCCGCGCTGGCGATGCTGGCCGGCGCCGCGCTGATCGGCACCAACGGCCTGATGGTGCGCTACGCGGCCGTGCCGCCCACCGTCTCCGCGTTCTGGCGCATGGCCTTCGCAGGGCTGTTCCTGTGCGCGCTGGTCGCCGCGCAAGGCGGCTGGAAACCGATGCCACGCGCGGCCTGGGCGTGGTGCGCGGTGCCGGCGGCGGCGTTCGCCGCGGACCTGTGGCTGTGGCATCGCAGCATCCTGCTGGTGGGGCCCGGGCTGGCCACGCTGCTGGCCAACACGCAGGTGTTCTTCATGGCGCTGGCCGGCGCGCTGCTGTTCCGCGAAAGGCCCGGTCCGCGCTTCGTGGCCGGCATCGCGCTCGCGTTCGCGGGCCTGTGGTTGCTGCTCGGCGGCGGCTGGTCCGCGCTGGCGCCGGAATACCGCTGGGGCGTCTGGCTCGGCCTGGGAACGGGCCTGTGCTACGCGGCCTACAACCTGGGCCTGCGCACCGCGCAGCGCCGCGCGGACGCGGGCGCTACGCCGGTACCGGTCGCGCAGGTGCTGGGCCTGGCCTCGCTGGGCTGCGCGGCCCTGCTGGGCCTGGCCGGGCTGGCCGAAGGCGTGCCGTTCGCCATCCCGTCGCAGCGGGCGTTGGCGGTGCTGCTGGCCCTGGCCATCGTGGGCCACTGCCTGAGCTGGGTGCTGATCTCCAAGGCGATGCAGCGCCTGCCGGTGGCGCTGGTGGGCCTGTTGCTGCTGTTGCAGCCGATCGTCGCCTTCCTGCTGGACGTCGCCCTGCTGGGGCGCGCCACCACGCCGCGCGAGTGGCTGGGCGTGGCCGCCAGCCTGGCCGGCATCTTCGTTGCGGGCCTGAGGGGGCGCGAGCGGCTGCCCACGTGATCCGCGCCACGCGCCGCAGGGCTTGCTGCCGCGTCGGACGCGGCGCTTGATCGGCACGCCCGTGCCCGCATCTTGGGTGCAGGATCTTGCGGGAGACGTTCCATGTTCGGCATCGGTGCCTTCAAACAGCGCATGGTCGCCGCCGACAAGGCGCTGCCCGGGCGCGATACGCCCATGCCGGTGCGCAACGCGCACCACGTGCACGGCCGCCCTATCGCCGGCGAGTTCGCCGGAATGGAGCAGGTGCAGTTCGGCATGGGTTGCTTCTGGGGTGCCGAACGCAAGTTCTGGTCGGTGCCGGGCGTGTTCACCACGGCGGTGGGCTATGCAGGCGGGTACACGCCGCACGCCAACTACCGCGAAGTGTGCAGCGGCGAGACCGGGCATGCCGAAGTGGTGCTGGTGGCTTACGACCCAGCGCAGGCGTCCTTCGACGCCCTGCTGAAGATCTTCTGGGAAAGCCACGACCCCACCCAGGGCATGCGCCAGGGCAACGACACCGGCACCCAGTACCGTTCGGCGATCTACTGCACCACGCAGGCGCAGTTCGATGCGGCCATGGCCAGTCGCGACGCCTTCCAGCAGAAGCTGCGCGAAGCCGGCTATGGCGACATCACCACCGAGATCGTCTTCCCCGCGCCGGCGTTCTACTACGCCGAGGACGAGCACCAGCAGTATCTGTCCAAGAACCCGATGGGGTATTGCGGCCTGGGCGGCACGGGCGTGAGTTGCCCGGTCGGGCTGCAAGCACCGGTGTCAGCGCCCCGGTAGCAGCGTGCCGAGGCGTGCAGGGCGGCTTCGGGCGCGAGGGTTTGCCGCACCGTCTGGTCCGCGACATCTCGCGGCCGAAGCCGCGGCTACAGCACCGTGATGCCGCACGCGTAGACCAGTTCGCAGGCGCCCGCGCCCTGGTCGTCGCGGGTCAGCGAACTGCGCCAGCGCCAGCCGTCGTCGCCCTGCAGTTCCACCAGCCAGCCGTCGATGCGCACGCGTTGGCCCTTGCGCACGCGTTTCAGCGCCGCGGCCACGGCGGCATCGGCGGGAATCAGGTGCATGTTGGCGCTGCTCATGGCGATCTCGCGCGAGGGGATCGGCGGGCTGCCCGCGCCCCAGCGGTAGAAGTACCAGCGTCCGTCCTGGTCCACGGACAGCGCATCCACCACCGCGTCCTCGCGCATCCGGCCCCAGCCCAGCGCCAGGTCGGTGGGCGAGTAGTCGGCTTCGCGGCCGAACGCGTAATCGCGTCGCGACAGCACGCGCGCCTCGATGCTGAAGCCGGCCAGCGCGGTCAGGCGGGCGCCTTCGAGCTGCAGGGCTGGGAACCCGCCCGGCACCGGCGATTGCAGCGGTGGCGCGCCGATCCCGACGCGCGGCGGAGGCGGGCATCGCGGATCGGCCGTGGAATACGCGGCGTTGGCGGTTCCCGGTTCGACCGACGCAATGCGCGGCGGATCCGGCACGCGCGGCGACAGCGGCGAGAACCACCAGCCCGCCGCGCCGAGCAGAAGGCCAGCCACCATCCAGGCGCGCGGACTCATGCGCGCAGCCGCCCGGTGCAGGCAGGACGCGGCGCCACGCGTGCGTGGCCCGTGGCCATGGGGCGACGAGGGAGCGGCAGTGGTCTGGCGGCGGTCGGTTGCACGCGGCGGATGCTACGCGCGTCGCGATGCCATCTGTCGATGCCTGGGGATCGCACCGTCGCCGCGTGGGCGTGCGCCGTGCCCGTGGGGAACCGGCATCTGCGCTTCGGGCCGCTCACGGATCCGGATCCCGCCTGCAAGCGGACAACGCTCTCTACGGATCGGCCCGGCGTTGCTCCCTGCAACGCAGGGAGCCATCCCGTAATCCATGCGCAGGGCTCGCGCCGGTTGCGCCGAGCCCATCCGGCCGCCTTCAGCCCGGCATGCGCCCGAACCTGCCGCCGTTGAAGTCCGCCACCGCCTGCGCGATCTCCTGCTGGCTGTTCATCACGAACGGGCCGTAGCCCACCACCGGCTCGTCGATCGGCTCGCCGGCCAGCAGCAGCAGCTTGGCGTCGCCGTTGGCTTCGATCGAGACGGCGCTGCCTGCGGTCGCGAGCGTCGCCGCCTGGCGGGCGCGCAGCACCGTGCCGTTCACCAGCACCGTGCCGGCCAGCACCACCACCTGCACCGTCCAGCCTTCCGGCTGCGGCAGCTGCGCGGACCTGCCCGCGTCCAGGCGCACGTCCAGCACGTTCATCGGCGAGAACGTGCGCGCCGGACCCCGGGTGTCGCCGTACGCACCGGCGATCACCCGCACGCGGCCGGCATCGCCCGGCAGCGGCACCGAAGGAATCTGCGCATCGGTGATGCCCTGGTAGCCGGGTTCGGCCATCTTGTGCGTCTTCGGCAGGTTCACCCACAGCTGCACCATCTCGAACTCGCCGCCGCGCGCGGCGAAGCCGGCGGAGTGGAATTCCTCGTGCAGGATCCCGCGGCCTGCGGTCATCCACTGCACGTCGCCCGGGCCGATCGTGCCGCCCTGGCCGGTGGAGTCGCGATGCTCCACCTCGCCGTCGTACACGATGGTCACCGTCTCGAACCCGCGATGCGGATGCTGGCCCACGCCACGCCGCTGCGTGGTGGGTTCGAAGCGGAACGGCGCCGCGTAATCCAGCATCAGGAACGGGCTGCGCTGTGCCACCCCGGGCCCGCTGTAACCGAACATCCCGTGGACCGGGAACCCGTCGCCCACCCAATGCCGCGCGGGCGCGTCGTGCGTGGCGATGACCTGCTTCATCTGCGTCTCCCTCTGGCCGGGCGCACCCGGAACTGTGATGCGGGGGAGGTGGGGGTGGGTGGGCGGTGCGGTAGCGCCTTGGGTCGGCCTCAGTGTTTCAGCTGGTGAACGATGCTTCGGTAGGTCAGTGGGTCATTGTTGATTTTCGGAGGGCGCGTGACGGCCTATGTGTACGTTACTAGCATGGATCGCGCTCGCCCCACCCCCATACACTCATGTCGCGTCAACTGAGGTGCGCTTAATCCGGCAGCCCTTTCTAGATAGGCACGAACCGAAGATGGATCGCTATTTCAAGTACCTCAGTCCAGCCGGTGCCCGGCCGACGTTGGTCAATCGTACTCTGCGCTGGTCTCGCCCAGGCATGTTTAACGACTTGTTCGACATGTCTGTCCCGTACTCCACTACATTCGATGCGCAGTACGTAACGCAACGCGCGCTCGATCTAATGTGGGCGCGCATCCAGAAGCCCGGGCAACAAACGTCTTTCACTCGGATGGGGGCGATGCTTGAAGTCGGCCGACCGATCTTTCTCCAACTTGGTCGCGATCAGTTCGACGAAGAAATGCGCCCTGCTGTCGAAGAAGCGTTAGCGAAATACACCGATGAAATGGACGGATTCGGCAAAGAGATAGTCGCTCATTTGAGAACGACAAAAGTTCTATGCCTTAGCCGAGTGCATGACGACAACACGATGTGGGGGATATACGCGAACAATCATCAGGGCGTTGTTCTAGAGTTCTCGAACGTTGATGAGATCGACAGTCCGTATCGGCTCGCTAAGCCGGTTACTTACAGTGATCGTGCTCCGCCTTTGCTGGACGATGAGAGATTGGCCAGCTTTCTAGCCGGCAACATAAATCTGACCGCGGATCTCGTAGATCCCTTGATGGTTCTGAAATCGGAGCACTGGCGTTACGAACAGGAAGTTCGGCTTATCAGCGGGCAAGGCCGGAATCCCGATGCTGACTTTGAAGATGTGCATTTTCATCCGCGCGAGCTGATAGCGGTCTACTTTGGTGCTCGGGCGTCTCAACTACGAAATGAGATTGAACCGCTGTTGATCGAGAAGTACCCCCATGCTCAGCGGTGGCAGGCTTCGCAAGGGCAGGTCTTTCAGATCAGCTTTACAAGGCTAGATGCGCTGCGCGATTAATGCTTGCGGAAATGATGCACGGTGGGCGCAATCGGTATGATGTATCGCAGTGTGAGCAAGACAATGCACGTACTTTTCATGATGGTTACTCCGTATACGAAGCGGGTCATCCAACGGAGAGTAGTTAATGCGATTCCGCGGCAGCCGATAACGTTTCTAACAAGCGAGCATTGCCAGCCAGAAAACGCGTTACGTGACGCAATCTAACGTGCCGTTTGCTGTTGTGAGCTACCCACACTTGCTGGTTGCACCTCAAACAACTCGTCGGGCAAGTCGCGGAACACCTGCGCCAGGCTGGTCAGGAATGCGTGCATGGCCGAACTGCGGCGCCAGACCATGGCGATGCGGCGGCTGGGGCTGGCGTCGCGGAACGGAAGCAGATGGATGTTCTCCGAGCGCGCCACCGGCGGCTTCACCGCGAGCGTGGGCAGCAGCGTGACCCCGACATCGGCGGCCACCATCTGGCGCAGCGTTTCCAGGCTGGTGGCGCGGAACTCGCCGCGCTCGCCGCTGCCGGCGAGCGCACACACGTCCAGCGCCTGGTCGCGCAGGCAGTGGCCGTCCTCCAGCAGCAGCAGCTTTTCGCTGGCCAGGTCCTCGAGCGACAGCGCGCCGCGCCGGGCCAGCGGGTGCGATTCGGGCACGGCCAGCAGGAACGGCTCCTCGAACAGGAATTCCGCATGCAGCTGCTCGTCGTGCACCGGCAGCGCGAGCAGCCCCGCATCCAGGCGGCCGTCCTTGAGGCGCGCCAGCAGCACGTCGCTCTTTTCCTCGACCAGGCGCAGTTCCAGCCGGGGGAAGCGCGCGCGGATGCGCGGCACCACGTGCGGCAGCAGGTAGGGGCCGAGCGTCGGGAACATGCCCAGGCGCACCGTGCCGGCCTCCGGATCCTGGCTGCGGCGCGCCGTTTCCTTCATCTGCTCCACCTCGGCCACAATGCGGCGCGCGCGTTCGGCCATCTCGCGGCCCACCGGGGTCAGCATCACCTTGCGCGGCGCGCGTTCCACGACCGCCACGCCCAGTTCCTCCTCCAGCTTGCGGATCTGGGTGGACAGCGTGGGCTGGCTGACGAAGCAGGCCGCCGCGGCCCTGCCGAAGTGGCGGTGGTCCGCCAGGGCCACGAGGTAGCGCAGGTCGCGGAGATTCATAGCCATAGACTAAGGCTATGAAACTGATAAACGCAATCGAGTTGCCGTATCGATGCTGCGTCGCAATAATGTGCGCCATCGAAGCCCGGGCCACGTGCCCGCTTCACCCAGACCCAACCCCTCAAGGAGCGTCCCCATGCTTTCCGTAGGCGACAAGCTGCCCGAGTTCAAGCTCAAGGCCACCGTGTCCACCGACCTGAACAACGCCTTCGTCGATATCGACAACGACACCTACAAGGGCAAGTGGCTGGTGCTGTTCTTCTATCCGAAGGATTTCACCTTCGTGTGCCCCACCGAGCTGGCCGGTTTCGCAGCCAAGAACCAGGCCTTCGTGGATCGCGACGCGCAGCTGCTGACCGGCTCCACCGACAGCGAGTTCGTGCACCACGCCTGGCGCACCCACCACAAGGACCTGAAGGACCTGCCGTTCCCGATGCTGGCCGACATCAAGCGCGAGTTCACCGCCGCGCTGGGCATCCTGGACAAGAACGAAGGCGTCGCCCAGCGCGCCACGTTCATCGTGGACCCCGACGGCATCATCCGCTTCGTGTACGTCACCGACCTGTCGGTGGGCCGTAGCCCGGACGAAGTGCTGCGCGTCCTGGACGCGCTGCAGACCGACGAACTGTGCCCCTGCAACTGGAAGCAGGGCGAAGAGGTGCTGAAGGCGGCGTAAGACGCCTTCGACGGTTCCCGCCCGCGGGTGGGAACCGGAGTTCGGCGAAACGCTGCGGGTCCGTTCTCCCCGCGTCGCGGCTCCCTCCCTCGACCGCATGACGCACGGCCCGCAGCCTCGCCACGGAGGCGGCCTTGTGCCGCCTTCGTTTTATCCGGGGGTTCGCCGCGATTTATCGCCCGCGCACGCGCGACCCGCGTTGCCGCAACGCGATCCCACGCGGACGGCGACGTCCGCGCGCCGCGTGCGCTTCGCAGGTATGGCCGAAGCCTGGCGCGGCCGGGGCTGCGGCGCCCCCATGCGATGTCGATGCCCGCGCACCGCGCCTGCGGCCGTGCGCGTACCGCCCGATCCACAAGGAGATCCCATGTCGCTCGAACAGATCCGCAATTCGCTTCCCGCCTATGCCAAGGACCTGAAGCTCAACCTCGATTCGGTGCTGAGCGAAGCCGGGGCGCCCGGCATCGACGGCAAGCAGCTGCGCGCGGTCGCGCTGGCGTCGGCCATCGCCTCGCGCCATGCGCCGCTGGTGCAGGCGGTGGAAGCGTTCGCCGCCGAACAGCTGACGCCCGAAGAGCTCGACGGCGCGCGCGCCGCGGCGGCGGTGATGGCCATGAACAACATCTACTACCGCGCCACCCACCTGATCGAGAACGAGGAATACGCCACCCTGCGCGCGGGGCTGCGCATGAACGTGATGGCCAGCCCGGGCATCGACAAGATGGCCTTCGAACTGGCGTCGCTGGCGGTGTCGGCCATCAACGGCTGCGGCGCCTGCATGGCCTCGCACGAGAAGGTGCTGCGCAAGCACGACATCACCGCGCAGGGCGTGCAGAGCGCGCTGAAGATCGCCGCGGTCATCCACGCCGTTGCCGTGACAGCGGAGCAGGCGGCGGGCTGATCGCGGCCCGCGCCCCAGATCCCGCGTCGCGTGCCCGCGGCGCGGGATCGGCGGCCTCAGTTGGCCTGGACGAAGCGTTGCACGGCCGGCAGCACCTGCGGCGCGCGCTTGTCCTGGTAGAAGCCGGCGAGCGGCGCGCTGTGCCCCGCGCCCTCGAGCCACAACAGGGTGGAAGACACGCCCGCGGCGCGCAGCCTGGCGTCCAGCTGCGCGCTGTCCACCGACTCCACCACGCGATCGGCCGTGCCGTGGATGAGCAGGAACGGTGGTTCGTTGCCGTCCACGAAGTTCACCGCCTGTGCGTCGGGCCAGCGCGCAGGCGGGCCGAAAATCGGCGCGTATGTCTGACCCACCACGAAGTCGTAAGGCCCGGCCAGCCCGATCACGCCCGACAGGTCGCGCGGGGCCAGCCCCACGCGCTGCAGGTAACGCGCGTCGGTGCCCAGCAGCGCGGCGATCTGCGCACCGGCGGAGTGTCCCATCACGAAGATGCGTTCCGGGTCGCCGCCGTGGCGCTGCGCATGGCCGCGGGCCCACGCGACGGCCTGGGCGGCGTCGTCCACGAATCCCGGAAACGTGGCGCGCGGAAACGTGCGGTAGTCGGCCACCAGCGCCAGCATTCCGGCTTCGGCCAGGCGCTGCCCGACGAAGGCGTACTGCGCGCGCTCGCCGCGCTTCCACGCGCCGCCGTAGAAGAACACCACGGTGGGGGTGGGGCCGCTGGCGTCGCGGGGGCGGTAGATGTCCAGCGCAAGATCGCGATCCGGCGCGTACTGCGCGGTGGCCGCCGGCGGCGGCGTGCTGCGGTTGACGTAGGCGAACAGTGCGCGCTCGCAGCCGGTGGAGAACAGGGCGATGGCGGCGGCGAGCAGGGTGGCGGGGGCGCTGCGTTGCATCCGGTTTCCTCTAGGACGGGCTAGCATCTGCCCATGACGGTCGAACCCATGGATACGAGCGAAGCGCCTGCGCTGGATGCACTGTTGCGGCAGGCCTCGCATCGCGTGGGGCGCACCGACGCGCAGTGGCTGCTGTGCCACGCGCTGGGGCGCGACGCCACCTGGCTGGTGGCGCATGGCCGCGATCGTGCCCAGCCGCATGTGCAGGCCGCGTTCGAAGCGCTGGTGGTGCGGCGCGAAGCCGGCGAGCCGGTGGCCTACCTCACCGGGCGGCGCGGCTTCTGGTCGCTGGATCTCGAGGTGGATGGCGCGGTGCTCATCCCGCGGCCGGAGACCGAGTTGCTGGTGGAACTCGCCCTGCAGCGCCTGCCTGCGGACGCACCGCTGCACATCGCGGACCTGGGCACGGGCAGCGGCGCGATCGCGCTGGCGCTGGCGTGCGAACGCCCGCAGGCGCGCGTGGATGCCGTGGACGCCAGCGCCGATGCGCTTGCCGTAGCGCGGCGCAATGCGGCCAGGCTGGGCCTGCGCAACGTGGCGCTGCACCACGGCGACTGGTTCGCGCCGCTGGCAGGCATGCGCTACGACCTGGTCGCCAGCAATCCGCCCTACATCGCGCGGCACGATCCGCACCTGCGCGAAGGCGACCTGCGCTTCGAACCTGCCGCGGCGCTGGCCTCCGGGGACGACGGCCTGGACGCGATCCGCCGCATCGCGCGCGACGCGCCCGGCTTCCTGGCGCCAGGCGGCTGGCTGCTGCTGGAGCACGGCTGGGACCAGGGCGGCGCGGTACGCGCGCTGCTGCACGGCGCGGGCCTGGCGCAGGTGGAGACGTATCGCGACCTGGAAGGTCGCGACCGTGCGTGCGTGGGGCGCATGCCCGCCTGAGCCGGCGGCGGTAAGCGGGGGCGCACGCCACGCCTCTGGCGCCGCGCCTCGCACGAGGCGTTCGCCTGGCACCACGCGTGTCGCGCGCCGCGCTGGCGAGGGCGGCGGGTACGTCCGCGCTTCCCCTAAACTGGGGTCTCGAACACCGGAGCCTTCCCATGCGCGAGCTGTATCCCGACATCGAGCCTTACGACAGCGGCACGCTCCGGGTCGACGACCGCCACACGCTGTACTACGAACAGTGCGGCAACCCGGACGGCAAGCCGGTAGTGATGCTGCACGGCGGCCCGGGCGGCGGCTGCAACGCCAAGATGCGGCGTTTCCACGACCCGGCGAAGTACCGCATCGTGCTGTTCGACCAGCGCGGCGCCGGTCGCTCCACGCCGCACGCGGATCTTGTGGACAACACCACCTGGCACTTGGTGGCGGACATCGAACAGCTACGCGAGCGGCTGGGCATCGAACGCTGGCAGGTCTTCGGCGGTAGCTGGGGTTCCACGCTCGCGCTGGCGTATGCGCAGACGCATCCCCAGCGCGTCACCGAGCTGGTGCTGCGCGGCATCTTCATGCTGCGCCGCTGGGAGCTGGCGTGGTTCTACCAGGAAGGCGCGTCGCGCATGTTCCCGGATGCGTGGGAACACTACCTGGCGCCGATCCCCGAACACGAGCGCGGCGACCTCATCGCCGCCTACCACCGGCGCCTGACCAGCGACGACGAGGCCACGCGCCTCGAAGCGGCGAAGGCCTGGAGCATCTGGGAAGGCGGCACCAGCTACCTGCACATCGACCCGGACTACGCCACCAGCCACGGCGATCCGGCGTTCGCACTGGCCTTCGCCCGCATCGAGAACCACTACTTCGTCAACGGCGGTTTCTTCGAGGCCGAAGACCAGCTGCTACGCGACGTGCACCGCATCGCCGACATCCCCGGCGTGATCGTGCAGGGCCGCTACGACGTGGTCTGCCCCGCGCAGAGCGCGTGGGAACTGCACAAGGCGTGGCCGAAGGCCGAACTGGCGATCACCCCGGCTTCCGGCCATTCCGCGTTCGAGGCGGAGAACGTGGACGCACTGGTCCGCGCCACCGACCGCTTCGCCTGACCGCCGGCCCGCACGCGCCGCCGAAGGCGCGGCTTCAGCCCAGGTCGTCCGGGTCGCCCATCGATTGAACCGAAGGCGGCGGGCCCGGCTATGCGCCGGCCTGACCGTCCACGCGGCTGCCGTCCGGGTTGTGCTCGATCATCCACAGCCCGGCCCAGAGCTTCAGGTCCAGCTCGTAGCCTTCGGCATGCTTGCGCATCAGCCAGGCCGGGGCCTCGGTGCGCGGCACCGCGTGCACGGTGATGTCCTCGCTGTCCACGCCGCCGCCCGCGCCCACCCGGCGCAGGCCCCGCGCGCGGACGAAGGCGATGCGCTCGTTGCTCATCCCCGACGACGTGGGGCCCACCAGCAGTACGTCGACCTGCGCCGGATCCCAACCGGTTTCCTCGATCAGCTCGCGGCGCGCGGCGGCTTCGAGCGTGTCGTGCGCATGGTCGTCGCCCACCAGACCGGCCGGCATCTCGATGGTGCGCGCACCCAGCGGCACCCGGTACTGCTCCACGAACAGCACCTCGTCGTCCGGCGTCACCGCGATCACGATCACCGCCATGCCGTCGCCGTGGGTGCGCTCGCACGACTCCCACTTGCCGCGCTTCACCAGCCGCAGCCACTGGCCCTCGTACAGCGTTTCGGTCGGTTCGCCCATGGCGCGATGCTAACCGCTGCGCATTGCATGCGTGCGTGCCGGGCGGACGCGGGCCGGCGCACGCACCGCGTCAGTCGCCGAGTCCCGCGGCCGCCTGCAACCGGCGCCGGGTGAGCGGGCCGAAGCCGATGCCGTCGCTGAGCGTGGCCAGCATCGCCGCGTCCGCGGCCTGTCGCGGGAACGGTGCCGCGCCTTCCGGCAGCGGGGCATCCAGCGCGATGCGCGTGAGCTGGCGCCACAGCAGCGCGTGCTCGCGCTGTTCGCGCAGGCGCACCGCCATCTGCGCCGAGCCGCGCAGGCGCAGGAACGCCACCTCGTCCACGCGGGCCAGCAGCGTGTCCAGGTCGCCGAAGTGGGCCAGCAGGATCGCCGCCGACTTCGCGCCGATGCCGCCGACGCCCGGGATGTTGTCGATGGCGTCGCCCGCCAGCGCCAGGTAGTCGGCGATCTGGTGGGCATGCACGCCGTGCCGCGCCTTCACCCCGTCGGCGCCCCAGCGCTGGCCGCGGCCCGCGTCGTACTGCTCGTCGCCTTCGCCCAGCAGCTGCGACAGGTCCTTGTCGGCGGACACGATCACCGCGCGGAAGCCCTGCGGCCGCACCGCGTGCACCGCGCTGCCGATCAGGTCGTCGGCTTCGTATTGCCCGTGTGCCAGCGTGTGCAGGCCCAGCGCCTGGCACAACGCCTTGACGTAGCCGAACTGGCGCCGCAACTCGTCCGGCGCGGGCGGGCGGTTGGCCTTGTACTGGGGATACAGGGCGTTGCGGAAGCAGGAGTCCAGCGCCTCGTCGAAGGCGATGGCGATATGCGCGGGCCGCTCGCGCTCCAGCAGGTCGAGCAGGAACCGCGCGAACCCGTGCACCGCGTTGACTGGCCAGCCATCGGCGTCGTGCCATTCGTCCGGCATCGAGTGCCAGGCGCGGAACACGTACAGCGACGCGTCGACCAGATGCAGGGTGGGGCGGGTCATCGCGTCATTGTAGGAGCGGCTCCAGCCGCGGAACCCGGCCGGTGTCCCGCGAGATTGGGACCGGGCGCTCGCGGCTGGAGCCGCGCCTACAGGGCCAGGTCGCTCAGCAGGTCGCGCGGATCGGGGCGCTCGCGTTCGGGCGCTTCCATCCTGGGCGTCCCGATGTGGATGAAGCCGGCCACCGCTTCGTCCGCGGCCAGACCGAGCAGACGGTGCACGCGCGCGTCGTAGGCCGGCCATCCGGTCAGCCACTGCGCGCCGAAGCCCTCGGCCTGCGCGGCCTGCAGCAGGCTGAAGCACACGCACGACGCGGTGGAGAACCGCTCCGATGCGGGGATTTTCTCATCCGGCCCCTGCGCCGCCACCACGGCGATCACCAGCGGCGCGTGGTTGAAACGGTTGCGGTCCTTCTCCACGGCGCTGTCGGGCGCGTCCGGTGCGTCCTGCAGCGTCAGCGCGGCCAGGCGCTCGCCCAGCGCCGCGCGCGCGGCGCCGGCGATGCGCACGAACCGGAACGGCACGCGCTTGCCATGGTCCGGCACGCGCACCGCGCAGGCGAGCATGCGCGCCAGGGCGTCGTCGTCGGGGCCGGGCGCCTGCAGTTGCTTGGCCGGCACCGAGCGCCGTTCCATGAGGTCCAGGGGAGTCATCGCGTCTTCCTTTGGGATGCCTGTCACAGACGCCGCGCCGCGCGTTCTGTGATCCTGCGGCGCTGGGGGGAACGCGGGCGATTGTCGCGCATGGGCGCAACCGACGAAATCCGACGCGCGGCACCACCCGGCTCCGCCCCGGGTGGCGAAGCGCGCCTGCTGTGCACCGCGCTCAAGCGCCAGTTCGCCTCGGCGCTGGTCGGAATCGGCGGCGGATTCTTCGAGGCGATCCGCCTGCAGGCCCACGACGCCTGGCTGGTCAGCCCCCACGCCACCGGCGCGCAGCTCGATCGCGAAGCGGCGACGGCGCTGGCGCAGCGCAGCGCGCGGTTCCTGCAGGACTGGCGGGCGCGCCTGGAAACCGGCTTCGACGACTGGCTGCTGGCATCGCCGGTGCCGGCCGACGTGCGCCCGGCGCTGAGCCTGGTCTCCGAAAGCCAGCTGCAGCTGCAGCTGTCGGTGCAGGCCATGGCGAACACCGCCGACGCCACGCTGGAACGGGTGCTCGAACCGCTGGACGCGCGCTTCTCGCAACTGGCGCTGGCGGCCAGCGGCGGGCGGCGCGGCGCGGCGCCGATCCGGCCGCTGTGCGTGGGCCAGAGCTTCATCGCCGGCTTCCAGGGCGAAGACATCAGCGAAGGCCTGCGTACCTTGCTCATGCGCGAGTTCGAAGCCCGGCTGCTGCCGGTGCTGTCGAGCCTGTACGCGGAACTGGATAGGCAGCTCACCCAGGCCGGCTATGCCGCGCAGCGGGTCGGCGATCCGCGCACCACGCCCGCGCCCGCACCCGCGGCACCGCGGGCCACCGCCGCCCCGGCCGCCCCGGCCGCCGATGCCGGATGGGTCCCCGATGGCGGCATGGTCGAGCGGCGGGTGCCGGCGGCCCCGCTGTCCGGGCAGGCCGGGGCCGCAGGCACGCACCCGGCCGGTCACGCCATGGCGCCGGCCGGTGCCGCGCGCCTGGACAACGCCCCGATCTCCGCCGGCGAGGGCGGCCGCGCAATGCCTGCGGCCGGCTCCGGCGTGCCGACACAGGACCTGGCCCAGCGTGGCCCGGCGCAGCCATCGGCGGGCAGCATCGCGCCGACCGACGGCGTGCCGATGCGCTACCGCGACATCGTCCACGACCACCTGCGCCACTGGCGCCAGAGCAGCGTGCAGTCGGCGGCCAACGACGCGGCGGGCGCGCCCTCGTCGCTGGGTTCGCAGGCGCTGCACACCGTGGCCTCGCTGCTGCAGGGCGACGATGCCAGCCGCTTCGCGCAGGTCATGGCGCGCGAGGGCGGGCGTCCGCTGTCGGCGGCGATCCGCGACGCGGTCGCTTCCGGCGCGCGCCAGCTTGGGCTGGCCAACGGCGCGCTGCAGTTCGCGCCCGACCAGGAAGACGCCATCGACCTGGTGGCCATGCTCTTCGAAGCCCTGATGCATACCCGCGGTAGCGCCGCTGCCAGCGACGACGCGGTGCCGCGCCTGTACGCGCAGCTGGTGATGCCCTACCTGAAGATCGCCCTGCTGGACGACAGCCTGTTCAACCGCCGCACCCACCCCGCGCGCCAGCTGCTGGATGCGATCACCGAAGTCTGCGACGACGCGCCCGAACGCGAAGGCGTGGCCCTGGTTGAAGGCGTGGTGGACCGGATCGTGGCCGGCTACCGCGAGGACCTGTCGATCTTCGAACTGGCCGTGGACGAGTTGCGCCAGTTCCAGCAGCAGCAGCGCCATCGCTCCGAGCTCGCCGAGCGGCGCGCGGCCGAGGCGCTGTACGGTCGCGAGCGGCTGGTGCATGCGCGGGCGTGGACGCGCGCGCAGCTGATGGCCTGGTCGCGCCGCCACCTGGACACCACCGAGGCCGTCGCCGGATTCCTGCGCGGACCGTGGCGGCATGCGCACGAGCAGGCCTGCCTGCGCCATGCGGACGATCCGGCGCGCGCCGAGCAGCTGGTGCAGCTGGGCGAATCGCTGCTGCGCCTGGATGCGGACGCGCGCCGCGTGGACGGGCCGGCGGTGGCGCGCGCCTGGCTGGACATGGCCGATGCGGTGGACACGTGCTGCCAGCGCGCCGGCATGGGCGAAGCCGCGCGCCTGGATCTTGTCGCCGGGCTGGTCTTCGCGCTGGCGCATCCGGAGACCGGGCGCCGCGTGCATCCGCTGGCGCCCGATGCGGACGCCAGCAACGATCCGGACGCCGATGCGCAACCCGGGCTGCGCCTGGCCGGCGGGACCGACGCGATCCGCCACGACCCCGCGCTGGCCGCGCGCATGCGCCGGCTGCGTCCCGGGCAGGGGCTGCGGGTCATCGACGAGAACGGCCACGAATCCCCGGCCCGCGTGGCCTGGATCAGCCCGCTGACTGCGCGCCTGCTGGTGGTCAACAAGCGCGGCCAGCGCCTGCTGGTGGCATCGCCGGAGGAACTGGCGGCGCTGCTGGAAGCCGGGCGGATCGCGCTGGCCGCGTCCGAGGCGCCGTTCGATCGCGCCATGAAGCGCCTGTGGCAGCAGCTCAACGCGGCCAGCGGCGAGGGCGTCGCGCTCGCAGGCTGACCTGCGCGTGGCGCAGCAGCGCCAGCCGCCGTTCGCTACGATGGGCCTTCCGACCGGCGAGGAGGGGTGGATGGCGATCAACCTTGGCGTGGCGCGCGAGGAAGCGCCCGGCGAACGGCGCGTCGCGCTGACTCCGGAAACCTGCCGCAAGTTCGTCGCCGCCGGCGCACGGGTGCTGCTCGAGCGCGGGGCCGGCGCCGCGGCCGGTCTTCCCGACGCGGCCTACGCCGAGGCCGGCGCGCAGATCGTGGACGACGCGAGCGCCGCGCTGTCCGACGCCGACGTGGTGCTGTGCGTGCAGCCGCCCGCGCCGCAGCGCATCGCGGCGATGAAGCCCGGTGCCACGCTGGTGGGCGCGCTGCAGCCCCAGGCCGATCCGGCGCGGGCCGAGGCGCTGCAGTCGCGCGGCATCGTGGCCTTCCCGCTGGAACGGCTGCCGCGCACCACCCGCGCGCAGGCGATGGACATCCTCAGCTCGCAGGCCGGCATGGCCGGCTACAAGGCGGTGCTGATCGCAGCAACGCTCACGCCGCGCTTCTTCCCCATGCTCACCACCGCGGCCGGCACGATCCGTCCGTCGAAGGTCCTGGTCGTCGGCGCGGGCGTGGCCGGCCTGCAGGCCATCGCCACCGCGAAACGCCTGGGCGCGCAGGTCGAAGGTTTCGACGTGCGCCCCGAAACCCGCGAGCAGATCGAATCGCTGGGCGGCAAGTTCCTGGACCTGGGCGTCAGCGCCGCGGGCGAGGGCGGTTATGCCCGCCAGCTCAGCGACGAGGAACGCGCCGAGCAGCAGCGCCGCCTGGCCGAACACCTGAAGAACATCGACGTGATCGTGTGCACTGCAGCCGTGCCCGGGCGTCCCGCGCCGAAGATCATCAGCGCCGCCATGGTGGCCGGCATGAAGCCGGGCAGCGTGATCGTGGACCTGGCCGCCGAAACCGGCGGCAACTGCGAGCTCACCCGCCCCGGCGAAACCTGCGACGCGGACGGCGTGACCGTGTCCGGCCCGCTGAACCTCGCGTCCATGGGCGCGCTGCATGCCAGCGAGATGTACGCGCGCAACCTCTACAACTTCACCAGCCTGTTCCTGAAAGACGGCGCGCTTGCGCACGACTGGAGCGACGAACTGCTGGCGAAGACGGTATGGCCCGAACGGGCTACCTGAACGCGCTGCCGACCGCCGCAACTTGCGCCCGCAACGCCGGGATGTTTTGCTGCGCGCGCGCACGCCTCGCATGCGCGTTCCGTCACATCCGTGTCGCTATCGTTGCCGTCGATGCCGCCTTCGCGTTCCACAGCCGCCGTTTCCAGCACCGTCGATGGCGGTCGCTGGGTGGAGTCGTTCCGGCTGCAAGCCCTGAACATGCTGACTCCGCTGCTCGGCCAGACCCTGCAACGCGCGGCGAAGGCGCTGGCCAGGGACGAGCGGACCGCGGAACTGGCGACCGACCTGTCGGTGCTGCGCGCGGACCTGATCGGGTACGAAACGCGCTGGCAGCGTGAGCTCGACGAGGGCTTCCGCGACTGGCCGCGCGCGGCGGCGCCGCAGGCGGCCGGGCTGAGCCTGCTCAGCCACGACGAACTCAGTTCGCAGCTGATCGGCGAGCCCGCCACCGAAGCCCTCGAGCGCCGTTTCGAAGACGCGCTCGACCACGTGTCCAGCCGGCTGCACACCTTGTCCGCGGCGCTGGGCGAATCGGCGCGGCCGTCCAACCCGGTGGCCCCGCGGCAGCTGGTGAACGCCCTGCTGCGCACCCTGCCGGAAACCGAATGCTCCCCGCAGCTGCGGGTCGCGGTGCTGGCGCACTTCGAGCGCGTGTGCACCGCGTCCCTGGCCGATTTCTACGCGCGGATCAACGTGCAGCTGGCCGAATCCGGGTACGCGCTGCAGGCCGGTGGCGAGGCCGTCTTCGCGCCGGCCAGCGCGCAGGGCGCGCTCGAGGTGGAGCAGTCGGTCGCCGCACCGGGCTGGCG
Organism: uncultured Pseudoxanthomonas sp.; assembly: GCA_964425695.1. Lineage (GTDB taxonomy): Bacteria > Pseudomonadota > Gammaproteobacteria > Xanthomonadales > Xanthomonadaceae > JAKPBU01. The sequence goes on along the minus strand of CAYRNF010000013.1, from coordinate 33,499 downwards.
CACGCGGGCGCGCGAACGCGCCAGTCTCGGGCTGCAGACCACGCCGCGCGCGCGCGCGCTGCAGCGCTGGGCCGCCGGCACGCCGGGAGCCTGCGCAGCGCATTGCGACGGGCGCCTGCTGCAGGATGGCGAATTCCTGGCGGTGCTGTCGCTGCTGCAGGTGGATCCCGACGCGCGGCCCGACCCCGACGCGCCCGACATCGCCGGGCAGCTGCGCGCGCGCGTCCTGCGCGGTGCGGCCAGCCTGGGCATCGATTCGGCCACCGCGTCGCTGGACAGCGACCAGGCCTTCGCGACGCTGCTGGCGGGCGCGCTGGTCGGCGGGCTGATCGAGTCGCACGCTTTCGATGCCGAAGCCTCGCAGCTGCTGGCGGCACTGGCCTACCCGCTGTGCCGCCAGCTGATGACCGACCCGGGCCTGCTGGACGATACCGAACACCCGGCACGGCAGCTGCTGGACGAACTGGCCTGGTCGCTGGACGCCAATGCCGGGGCCGCCGCGGAGGACGCCCCGTTGCGCGCCGCGGCCGTGCAGGCCGCGTCCGGCGTGCTGTCGGACATGCACGAGCCGGAGCGGGCCTTCGGCGAAGCGTTGGCCGCCCTGCAGGCGCATCTGGCGCCGATGCGCGCGCGTGCCGCGCTGGTGCGCCGCCGGCAGGTGCAGGCAGTCGAGGGACGCGAACGACTGCTGGCCGCGCGCACCGCGTCGGACCAGGTGCTCGCCCAGCTGCTGGCCGGGCAGCGCGTGCTGCCGCAGGTGCACGCCTTCCTGTCCACGCAGTGGCGGCACGCGCTGACCCAGGTCTCGCTGCGCCATGGCGAGGACTCGCCCGCCCGCGCGCGGCTGCTCGACGCGGCCCGGGCCCTCGTCGCGCTCGACGGAAGGGCTGCCCTGGCCCAGGGCGCGGAAGTCGCGCAGGCCGTGCTGCGGCTAGAGGCGACGCTGCGCGAGGTCCTGCTCGAAAGCGGCCTGGATGGCGCCGGCGCCGACGAAGCGCTTGCGCTGCTCGTGCATGCACTCGCCCAGCCGGACGCCGCGCGCGTCGCGCCACCGGCCGCAGACGACGGGCTGCGCGATGGCGAGTCCGAGCCGGGGCGGCAGGTGCATGGTGAGGTCGGCGACTGGCTGACCGTGGGGCGCGGCCCGCAGGCACGGCGCCTGCAGATCGCCTGGCGCCGTGGCGACTCGGACTGCTGCCTGCTGCTCACCCGTGCCGGCCAGCGAGCCACCGATACCGAACTGGCCGACCTGGGCGAGCTCCAGACCCGGCACGGGATTCGCCTGCACGGCGCACACGGCGCGGTGGAGGACCTGCTGGCACGGTGGGAAGCGGCGGCCGGCGGCGAAGCGGACGCATCCGCGCCGGCGGCGCGCGACGCAGGAGCGTGCGGGTAACGCACCCCGCCGCGGCTGGCGCTGCCGCGCGCACGCAAGCTCGCAACCGCATTCCAGCCCGGGCCACCCGGACGCGTCGTGCGCGCGGCGTCGCCTATTCGGTGCGGTGTCCCGGCTGCCCGCGCTTGCGCCACCGCGGTGGGGCGTTGTCGCGCATCCACTGCGCGCGTTCGTCCGCGGTCATGGCGGTCCATCGCTGCTTGAGCGCCTCGCGTTGCGCCGGGGTCATGTCGCGCATGGCGTGGTACAGCGCGAACGTCTCGCGCTTCTGCTGCCTGGGCATGGCGCGGGTGCGTTCGAACAGGGCCTGCATCTCCGCGCGCCTGGCCGGGTCCATGCGCTCCCAGCGCTTCATGCCGCGGTGCGCGCGGTTGCGCAGCTGCGGTGGCATGGCATGCCAGCGCCGCGCACGCTCCAGCATGCGCGCACGCTCGCCGGGGTTCGCGTTCCAGCGCTCGCGCATGGGCGCTACCAGTTCGTCGCGCTGCGCCTGGGTCAGCTGCTCCCAGGGCGGCAGCGGCGCGTCGGCCGGCCGCTGCGCGAACGCAGGCGCCAGGGCCGAACACAGCAACAGGCCCGCCAGCAGGTTCTTGCTCGCCATCGTCGTCTACTCCATCGCCACCAGGTCGGCGTCGTCGGACGCCAGCCAGGCATAGAAATCGGGGTCCTCGCCGAGCACGGTGGCCGCGTCTTCGTCGAGTTCCTCCATGACCAGCTGCGCGGCCGGGGCGGCGGGCGCGACCGGATCGGCGCTGCGCCACAACCCCACGCCGACAGCCAGCGCACACACCGCCGCCACGCCGCCCGCCCACAGCGGGGCCATGCGCGCACCCCGCGGTTCGGCTGCGGATCGCGGCAGGGCCGGCCGTGCAGGCTTGAGCCGCCAGCGCACGGCGGGCGTGAGCTGGTCCAGCGCCTCGCGGTGCAGCGCGCGCATGGCGGCGTCGAAGCGGGCATCGTGGTCTTGCGGGGTGTCGCGTTGCGTGCTCATTGCCAGTCTTCCAGTTGCCGCTGCAGGGCCTCGCGGGCGCGATGCAGGTGGGTTTTCACCGAGCCCTCGCTGCATCCCATGATGCGCGCGGTATCGGCCACGTCGAACTCTTCCAGCACCCGCAGCGTGAACGCCTCGCGCTGTCGCGGGGGCAGGGCGCGCAGGCCTTCCACCAGCCGGCCGTAGCCCTCCCGGCTGTCGTGGGCGCGCGACGGGCCGGGCGCCGCGTCCGCCCAGTCGATCGCGCCATCCTCGTCGCGGTCCGATTGCGGCAGCAGCCAGCGCAGGCGGAAGCTGCGGCGCCGCTGCGCGTCCACGATCCGGCTGCGCAGGATGCTCCAGAACAGCGGCGGCCATTCCTGGGCCGGGCGCTCGCGGTAGCCGAGCATCTTCAGCATCGCGTCCTGCACCGCGTCCAGCGCGTCGTCGCGCTGGCGCAGCCCGGCTTCGGCGAAACGGAACGCGCGCGCGCCGACGCCGGCGAAGAACGCTTCGATCGTGGCCGGGACCTCGTCGGCACCGGCCGCCGCGCCGGCCTGCTCATCCATGCCGGCGAGCATAGCCGCGCGTGCCGTCGCGCCCGGTCCTGTCCAGCCTGCGTCCATCCATCCCATCGTCGCGGTGCGGGTGTCGGTAGCGGGAACGCGTCTGCCGGGGCGGGGTTGACGCGCCGCCGCGGGCCCGTCTGGCGGCCGGTTCATGGGCGGTTATGATGCGGGCGACCTGGAGGAGGGCGGCGATGATCGACGGATTCGTGGCGCTGTACATCTTCATGCTGGCGGCCATCGCCGGCCACGTGATCATCTCCCGGGTCCCGGTGATCCTGCATACCCCGCTGATGTCGGGTTCCAACTTCATCCACGGCATCGTGCTGATCGGCGCGATGGTGGTGCTGGGCCACGCCGACACCACGCTGGAGAAGGCGATCGGCTTCGTCGCCGTGCTGCTGGGCGCCGGCAACGCCGCCGGCGGCTACGTGGTGACCGAGCGGATGCTGGAGATGTTCAAGAGCAGCAGGAAGCCGGAGGCGGGCAAGTGACCAGCGCCGAACTCCTGCTGCTGGCGGTGAAGACCAGCTACCTGGTGGCCGCGACGCTGTTCCTGCTGGGCCTGCAGCGCATGGCCAGCCCGCGCACCGCGCGCAGCGGCATCCAGTGGGCCGGCGTGGGGATGCTCATCGCCACGGTGGCCACGTTCTTCCTGCCGGGGCTGCACAACATCGGGCTGATGCTGCTGGCGATCGTGCTGGGCGTGGGCCTGAACTGGGTCTGGGGCAAGCGGGTGGCGATCACCGACATGCCGCAGATGGTCGCCCTGTTCAACGGCATGGGCGGCGGCTCGGCGGCGGCGATCGGCGCGGTGGAACTGCTGCGCTTCTCGGCGGGCGAGGCCGCGCGGCCGGCGCCGGTCGTGCTGGTGCTGGCGGTGCTGGGTTCGCTGATCGGCGCGGTGTCGCTGACCGGTTCGGTGATCGCCTGGGCCAAGCTCGACGGGCGCATGGACAAGCGCTACACGTTTGCCGGCCAGCAATGGTTCAACGCGCTGGTGGCGATCGCCGCCGTGGCCTGCGGCGTACTGGCGATCCAGACCCTGGCCATGCCGTGGATCGTCGCCTTCTTCGTGCTGTCGCTGGTCCTGGGCGTGTTGATGACCCTGCCCATCGGCGGCGCCGACATGCCGGTGGTGATCTCGCTGTACAACGCGTTCACCGGCCTGGCGGTGGCGTTCGAAGGCTACGTGCTGGGCAACGAGGCGCTGATCATCGCCGGCATGATGGTCGGCGCGGCCGGCATCCTGCTGACGCGGCTCATGGCCAAGGCGATGAACCGCAGCATCCAGTCGGTGCTGTTCTCCAATTTCGGCGGCAGCGGCGCGGAGGCGGCGGAGATCAGCGGCTCGCAGAAGCCCATCGACGCCAGCGACGTGGCGGCGATGATGGCGTTCGCCGAGCGCGTGGTGATCGTGCCCGGCTACGGCATGGCCGTGGCGCAGGCGCAGCACAAGATCTGGGAGCTGACCCAGCGCCTGATCGAGCGCGGGGTGAAGGTGAAATTCGCCATCCACCCGGTGGCCGGGCGCATGCCGGGGCACATGAACGTGCTGCTGGCCGAGGCCGGCGTGCCCTACGACCTGATCGTGGACATGGACGACATCAACCCCGAGTTCCCGAACACCGACGTATCGCTGGTGATCGGCGCCAACGACGTGGTCAATCCCGTCGCCAAGACCGATCCGGCCAGCCCGATCTACGGGATGCCGATCCTGGACGTGGTGGAGTCCAAGAACACCATCGTCATCAAGCGCGGCAAGGGCACGGGCTTTGCCGGCATCGAGAACGCGCTGTTCTACGCCGACAACACGCGCATGCTCTACGGCGACGGCGCGGAGATGGCCAGCGCGCTGGTGAGCGAGCTCAAGGCGCTCGACGGCGGACACTGACGCCCGCCTTCGGCTCAGCGCGCGATCACCGCCGCCAGGGCTAGCGCCCCCGCATACCAGGCAAGCTCGGCCGCCCCGTTCGCCAGGCCCAGCAGCGTCCACGCATGCGCAGGTCCCAACCGGGGGATCGCGTCCCACGGCGGCAGGCCGACCAGGGCGCCCATCTGCCCGCCGGCGATCCACCAGTTGGCCAGCACGATCGCCAGCACGGTGCCCGCCACCGCCAGCGCCATGCGCGCCGGCCCTGCGGGCATGCGCACGAAGCGCAGCACCAGCGCGGCATCCAGCGCCGCCAGCACCGCCATCCAGCCGATCTGCCGGTCCAGCGCCAGCGCCAGCAGCGTCCAGGCGGCCGCGGCGCCGGCGCTGGCCAGCAGCAGCACGCCGCACTGCGCCGCAGGGTGCAGGCGCGCAGAAGGGGATCGGGGCATCGGGATCGCGGACATGACAGGCCGCACAGGATAGCCGGCCGACCTGCGGGCCGCGATCGCGCCCGGGGCCGCCCCGCGCCATCCGTACAATAGGCCGCCCCACGCAACGGCCTTGCCTCGCGCGCCTCCGGCGCCATTTTCCCGCCATGTACTCCCGCAGCAGCGAACCGGTCCGCTTCGAACGCGACTGCAGTGCCGTGATGGTGCCGCAGGGCGAGGTGGTGACCCTGCCGGCCGGCAGCATCGGCTACATCACGCAGGCCCTGGGCGGCAGCTACACCGTGTTCGTCGAAGGGAACCTGTTCCGCGTGGCCGGCCGCGACGCCGATGCCATCGGCAAGGAGCCGCCGCCGCAGATCGAACTGCCGCAGGGCGCCAGCGACGCCGATGTCGAAACCCTGGTCTGGAAGCAGCTGCGCACCTGCTTCGACCCGGAGATCCCGATCAACGTGGTGGACCTGGGCCTGGTGTACGAAGCCGACGTGGTGCCGCACCCGCAGCAGCCGGGCCAGCGCCGCGTGGACGTGCGCATGACCCTGACCGCACCCGGTTGCGGCATGGGCGACGTGCTGGTGGACGACGTGCGCAGCAAGCTGGAACTGATTCCCACCGTGGCCGAAGCCGACGTGGAGCTGGTCTTCGACCCGCCGTGGACGCGGGCGATGATGTCCGAAGCGGCGCGGCTCGAAACCGGGATGTTCTGACCGGCCGGCCGGCGGCGCCGCGGGCACGCCCGCGCGCGCGGGCGTGTAAGCGATTCCGCTCACGGTTCCCCGCTGCGTGCGGGGCGATTGCTGCACCTGCAGCTTGCCTGCGGGGGCGCGGTCCGCCTACGGTCGCGGCGCGGACGCAGGCGTCACCTCGTCCGTCCTTTGCTCGACGGAACGAGCCGGACCGCACCCCCGCGCGGTCCAGCCGCCCGCGGCCCCCGGCCATACGGCGATCCCCAGCGCTCCCCCGGGCCGATGGTTGCTTTGCATGGCGCACGGATGCCCGCCTTGCGGCGGTGCCGACTCAACCAAGTAAGGGGATCAAGACTCGTGAAGACTCCAAGCAAGCGCAGCCTGCGGCTGCACGCTTTGCCAGTGCTCGCCTGCACGCCGCTGGCGCTGGCCCTCAGTGCCTTCTCCGCGCACGCGGCGCAGCGGCACGACCTGTCGCTGCGCGACCTGCCGCAGCTCAAGCGCCAGTACGATGGCGCCGTGGCGGCGCAGGGAGAGGAACCGGCCATGGCGCACGCGCGCCACGCGCGGCTGCTCGGGCTCGGTGCGCAGTCGCACCTGCTGCTGAAGAAGCGCCATACCGGTTTCGGCAAGCGCAACACCCGCTACGTGCAGACCTTCCGCGGCGTCCCGGTGTTCGGCGAAGGCGTGATCGTCAGCGAGGACGCGGCCACCGGCGAAGTCGAGGCGCTGTTCGGACGCATGGTAAGCGGTCTGGAGAACGAGATCCCGGACCGCGCGCCCAGGATCGCAGGCGCGCAGGCGGTGGCGCTGGCCAAGCGCGGCGCGCTCGGCACCCGCCTCAACGCCATGCGCATCGAGCGCCAGGACGTGACGCAGCAGATCTACGTGGACGACGCCGGCGTGGCGCGCATCGCCTACGTGGTGGACCTGCTGGCCGACGTGCCCGGGGGCGGCGCCATGACCCGGCCGATGGTGATCGTGGACGCCGACACCGGGGCCATCCTCAAGCGCTGGGAGAACCTGCAGCACGTCGCCATCGGCACCGGCCCCGGCGGCAACCAGAAGACGGGCCTGTACGAGTACGGCACCGACTTCGGCTTCAACGACGTGGCGCAGAGCGGTTCGACCTGCACCATGAACAACGCCAAGGTGAAGACGGTCAACCTCAACCACGGCACCAGCGGTTCCACGGCGTATTCGTACAGCTGCCCGCGCAACACGGTGAAGAGCATCAACGGCGCGTACTCGCCGCTCAACGACGCGCACTACTTCGGCGGCGTGGTCTTCGACATGTACCAGGCGTACATGGGCGCCGCGCCGCTGAGCTTCCAGCTGACCATGCGCGTGCACTACGGCAACAGCTACGAGAACGCGACCTGGAACGGCTCGGCGATGACCTTCGGCGACGGCGCCACGCGTTTCTATCCGCTGGTCAGCCTGGACGTGTCGAGCCACGAGGTGTCGCACGGCTACACGGAGCAGAACTCCGGCCTGATCTACTCCAACCAGTCCGGCGGCATCAACGAGGCCTACTCGGACATGGCCGGCGAGGCCGCCGAGTACTTCATGCGCGGCAGCAACGACTTCCTGGTGGGCGCGCAGATCTTCAAGGCCTCCGGTGCGCTGCGCTACATGGCCAACCCGCCGCAGGACGGCAACTCCATCGGCCACGCCTCCAACTACGTCGCCGGCATGAACGTGCACTACTCGTCGGGCGTCTACAACAAGGCGTTCTACCTGCTGGCCAACACGGCAGGCTGGAACACGCGCACCGCGTTCCAGGCGTTCGCGCGCGCCAACCGCGACTACTGGACGTCCAGCACCAACTTCAACCAGGGCGCGTGCGGCGTGCAGCGCGCCGCGGCGGACATGGGCATGAACGTGCAGAACGTGGTCGACGCGTTCTCGCAGGTCGGCGTGACGGCATCGGGCACCAACTGCGGCGGCGGCAGCGCCAATTCTCCGCCCACGGCCAACTTCAGCTCGTCGGCCAGCGGCCTGACCGTGCAGTTCACCGATACGTCCACCGACGCCGACGGCACCATCGCATCGCGCAGCTGGAACTTCGGGGACGGCACCACCTCCACCGCGGCCAGCCCCAGCAAGACGTACGCGGCGGCCGGCACGTACACCGTCACGCTGACGGTGACCGACGACGACGGTGCGACCAACACCCGCACCGCGTCGGTGACCGTGTCCAGCGGCGGAGGCGGCGGCACGGTTCTGCAGAACGGCGTACCGGTGACCGGCATTTCCGGCGCGGCGGGCAGCCAGCAGTTCTGGACGATCAACGTGCCGGCCGGAGCCAGCAACCTGGTGATCGGCACCTCCGGCGGCACGGGCGATGCGGACCTGTACGTGCGCTTCGGCTCGGCGCCGACCACCACCACGTACAACTGCCGCCCGTACCTGAGCGGCAACGCCGAGACGTGCACGTTCGCGGCGCCGCAGGCGGGCACCTATCACGTGATGGTGCGCGGCTATTCGGCGTTCTCGGGCCTGAGCCTGACCGGCAGCTACAGCACCGGCGGCGGTGGCGGCGGCACGCAGACCTACACCAACGGCAGCGACGTGGCGATCGGCGACAACACCACGGTGGAGAGCCCGATCTCGGTGTCCGGCCGCACCGGCAACGGTTCGGCGAGCACGCAGGTGGCGGTCGCGATCGTGCACACCTACATCGGCGACCTGAAGGTGGACCTGGTTGCGCCGGACGGTTCGGTGTACGTGCTGCACAACCGCAGCGGCGGCAGTGCGGACAACATCAACAGCACCTATACGGTGAACCTGTCGGGCGAGGCGCTGAACGGCACGTGGCGGCTGCGGGTGAACGACAACGCCGGCGGCGACACCGGCCGCATCGACAGCTGGAGCGTGACGTTCTGATCGGCCCGGGCCGCAACGCGGCCCTGCACGATCCCTTCGGACCCCGGCTTCGGCCGGGGTCTTTTCGTCTGGAAAACGCGCGCGTTGGACGGCGCCGCGCTTCCGTGCAAGATTGGGCGTGTCGCCGGGCAGGAGTTCACGCATGACGCCACGCATGAATCGCCACCGGTCGATGCGCGCGCTCTGGAACCTTGCCCCCGGCCTGTCGCTCGCGCTTGTGCTCGCCGCCTGCAGCGTGGCGCCTTCTCCCATGCAGACCGGCCGCACCGCCGCGGACAGCGCGCAGCGCGAGCCGACAGCGGGCGCCAACGCCACCGCGCCTGCCGCCGGCCAGGCACGGGATGCCGCCGTGGCGCCGCGCGCCGCGCCGCGCACCTTCCTGGTCAGTTCGCGGGCCACGTTCGAAGGCATCCGCCCGCAGGCGCGCCTGCTGTCGCGGCACCGCGATCGCGCCGGCACCGAGCTGGTGGTGTCCGAAGCCGATTCGGACGCGCTGCCGCAGGTTGCCGCCTACGTGCATCGTCACGAGAAGCGCTGCGGCGGATTCTTCGCCTTCGAAACCCAGGCCGAAGCCGAAGCCTTCGCGAAGGCGGATCGCAGCGAACAGGCCGTGGCGACGGCGATGGCCTACACGCTCGATCAGCCTGCGGTGGTGGAACGCTGGCTGCCGCGCGTGGAGGAGCCACGGCTGCGCGCGACCATGGCGTACCTGTCCAGCTACCAGAACCGCTTCTACGCCAGCCCCACCGGCCGCCAGTCGGCGGAGTGGATCCGCGACACCTGGCAGAGCCTGGGCGCGGGCAGGGCGGATGTGTCCACGGAACTCCACACCGCCTGCACCACGTGCTCGACGCAGCCTTCGGTGGTGCTGACCGTCCGCGGCAGCCATTGGCCGGACGAGGTCGTGGTGCTGGGTGCGCACCTGGATTCGATCAACGGCGCGGATCGCTACAACCCATCGCAGCTGGCCCCGGGCGCCGACGACGATGCGTCTGGCATCGCGGTGCTGACCGAGACGCTGCGCATCGCGCTGGCCGATGGCTGGCGGCCGAAGCGGACGGTCAAGTTCATGGGCTACGCCGCCGAAGAAGTGGGCCTGCGCGGGTCCAACAGCATCGCCCAGGGATTTCGCGCCGCGGGCGTGCAGGTCATAGCGGCGCTGCAGGTGGACATGACCAACTACAAGTCGGGCAACACCACCGACATGAAGCTGATCTCCGACTACTCGAACCCCGATCTGCAGGCGTTCTTCCGGCAACTGTTCGATGCCTACCTGGCCCCGCGCGGTTACACGCGCGGCTCGGTGGCGTGCGGATATGCATGCTCCGACCACGCATCGTGGACGGCCGCCGGGTATCCCGCGGCCTTCATGTTCGAGGGGGGCGATCCGGCAGGCAGCTTCCCGTACATCCACACCACGTCGGACACGCTGGCCACCATGGGCGATTCGGCCCAGCACAGCGTCAAGTTCGCGCAGTTCGCGCTCGCCTTCCTGGCGGAGACGGCCAAGGTCCGCACCATGGTCACCGGCGGGCCATCGCCGGCGCAGCCGCAGGGCTGATCGCGCAAACCGGCGTTTCCGGGTGGCCGGTGGGCGGCAGGCGCCGGCTGATCGATTTCACCTGCAACCGGTTACATGCCGTATTCATGCGGTCCCGTGCCAAAAGTACCGGCCGGGGTCACAGTTTTGCTGCATCTGCAGCTTGTGTTCAGCTTGGTTGGTCGTTTAGCGTCAGTTTGTGGACGCGGTGCGTCAGCCCGACTCCACGCGACCGGTCCGTCCTTTTCCGGGCTGCAACGCCATCGGGTCAGGGGATCCAGCGCCGCGCGATGCGGCTCATCCACCAAGCAAGGGAGTTGTCATGAATCGTCGGGTTTCGCTGCTGTCCGCAGCCATCGGTGCCAGCCTGGCCTGCACCGCGCTTCCAGCGATGTCTGCTGAGTTGCTCACGGTCGACCGTCCGGTCGCGGGGCAGTACATCGTGGTCCTGAAGGAAGACGTGGCCGCGCTCGAGAGCGAGGCGGCGACACAGGCCCAGGGGCCGCAGCGGCCGCAGGTGGCGCAGGTGGCGGCAGCGATGTCGCAGCGCCACGGCGCGTCGCTGGTGCGCAGCTATCGCAATGCGCTGCGCGGCTTCGCGGTGAAGGCCAGCGACAAGGCACTGGCGCGCCTGTTGGCCGATCCGGCGGTGGCCTATGTCGAGGAAGACGGGATCGTGCAGGCCAGCGCCACCCAGAGCAACGCCACCTGGGGCCTGGACCGCACCGACCAGCGCGACCTGCCGCTGAATTCGACCTACGTGTACGACACCACCGCGTCCACGGTGAACGCCTACATCGTGGACACCGGCATCCTGGCCACCCACGGCGATTTCGGCGGCCGCGTCGGCGCCGGCTACACCGCCATCAACGATGGCCGCGGCACCACCGACTGCAACGGCCACGGCACGCATGTCGCGGGCACCGTGGGCGGCACCACCTGGGGCATCGCCAAGGGCGTGCGCCTGTACCCGGTGCGCGTGCTGGGTTGCACCGGCTCGGGCACCAACTCCGGCGTGATCGCGGGCATGGACTGGGTCGCCGCCAACCACGTCAAGCCGGCGGTCGCCAACATGAGCCTGGGCGGCGGCGCATCGACCGCGACCGACGACGCCGTCGCGCGCATGACCAATGCCGGGGTCACCGTGGTGGTGGCGGCAGGCAACGACAACGGCAATGCCTGCAACTACTCCCCGGCGCGCGCCGCGTCGGCGATCACCGTGGGTTCCACCACCAACACCGACGCGCGTTCGTCGTTCTCCAACTTCGGTTCGTGCGTGGACATCTTCGGGCCGGGCTCGTCGATCACGTCCGCGTGGTACACCAGCAATACCGCCACCAACACGATCAGCGGCACCTCGATGGCGTCGCCGCACGTGGCCGGCGTGGCCGCGCTCTACTTGGCCGTCAACCCCACCGCGACGCCGAGCCAGGTGACCACCGCGATCATCAACGCCTCCACGCCGAACAAGGTCACCAGCCCGGGCACCGGCTCGCCGAACCGCCTGCTGTACTCGTTCTTCGGCACCACCCCGCCGCCGCCGCCGCCTCCGCCGCCCACCACCGAGCTCGGCAACGGCGTACCGGTGACCGGCATTTCCGGTGCGGCGGGCAGCCAGCAGTTCTGGACGATCAACGTGCCGGCCGGAGCCAGCAACCTGGTGATCGGCACCTCCGGCGGCACGGGCGATGCGGACCTGTACGTGCGCTTCGGCTCGGCGCCGACCACCACCACGTACAACTGCCGCCCGTACCTGAGCGGCAACGCCGAGACGTGCACGTTCGCGGCGCCGCAGGCGGGCACCTATCACGTGATGGTGCGCGGCTATTCGGCGTTCTCGGGCCTGAGCCTGACCGGCAGCTACAGCACCGGCGGCGGTGGCGGCGGCACGCAGACCTACACCAACGGCAGCGACGTGGCGATCGGCGACAACACCACGGTGGAGAGCCCGATCTCGGTGTCCGGCCGCACCGGCAACGGTTCGGCGAGCACGCAGGTGGCGGTCGCGATCGTGCACACCTACATCGGCGACCTGAAGGTGGACCTGGTTGCGCCGGACGGTTCGGTGTACGTGCTGCACAACCGCAGCGGCGGCAGTGCGGACAACATCAACAGCACCTATACGGTGAACCTGTCGGGCGAGGCGCTGAACGGCACGTGGCGGCTGCGGGTGAACGACAACGCCGGCGGCGACACCGGCCGCATCGACAGCTGGAGCGTGACGTTCTGATCGGCCCGGGCCGCAACGCGGCCCTGCACGATCCCTTCGGACCCCGGCTTCGGCCGGGGTCTTTTCGTCTGGGGCGCAGGCAACGCAGGGTGCCAGCCCGGCGCTGCGATGCAGTTCCGTCACGCGCGTTCGCACGGCAGCGCGTGCGGTCCGCGCAACGTTGCCGAAACCGCGACGGACGGCAGGATTTTGCTGCGCCTGCAGCTTGTGTCGGGCTTCGGCCGTCGTTTAGCGTCGGTACCACGGACGCACAGGGGGGGGAACCGGCGTCCGCATCCCGGTCTGGCCGCTCCCGCCGCTACGTGGCGGCTGGGGTCGTGTCTGGCCGTTGCCGCGTCTTGCGGCTCATCAACGATTCGGGAGTCATCAAGGGATGTCGACGGAAAAGGCAATTGGTTCGCGCAGGAATGTCCTGGCTGCCGCGACCGCGCTCGTGATCGCCACCTCGTTCTCGGCGCACGCCGCGGAACGCATCAACGTGTCCGCGCTGTCCGCGGAACACAAGTACGACCGCTTCATCGTCAAGTACCGCGAAGGCACGCCCGAGCGTGCCAGCGTCAAGGCTGTCGCACAGAAGCTGCAGGGCGCCGGCAAGGGCGTCGCATCCACGCAGGCCCAGGGCGCGCTGGCGGTGGGTCACGTGCGCCGCCTCGCGGTGGGCGCCGACGCCGTGCGTTCCAGCCGCAAGCTCGGCCCGGCCGAAGCCGAACAGCTGATGCGCCAGATCGCGGCCGATCCGAACGTGGAATACGTCGAGATCGACCAGTGGATGCGGCCCGTGCTGACCCCCAACGACACCAGTTTCAGCCAGCAGTACGGCTTCGGAACCGGCGCCGGCGGCACCTATGCCACGCAGGCATGGGATGTCACCAACGGCACCGGCACCGTGGTCGCCGTGCTGGATACCGGCATCGTCAGCCATAGCGACCTCAACGCCAACGTGCTGGCCGGCTACGACTTCATCAGCGACACGTTCGTCTCGCGCGACGGCAACGGCCGCGATGCGGACGCGTCCGATCCTGGCGACTGGAGCCCGGTGGCGGGCGAGTGCTACGCCGGTTCCCCGGTCACCAACAGCAGCTGGCACGGCACCCATGTCGCGGGCACCGTCGCAGCCGTCACCAACAACGCCAAGGGCGTGGCCGGCATGGCGTACGGCGCCAAAGTGGTGCCGGTACGCGTGTTGGGCCGCTGCGGCGGCCTGACGTCCGATATCGCCGATGCGATCGTGTGGGCCTCGGGCGGCACCGTCAGCGGCGTGCCCGCCAACGCCAACCCGGCCGAAGTGATCAACATGAGCCTGGGCGGCGGCGGCACCTGTTCGGCCACCTACCAGAACGCGATCAACGGCGCGGTGGGCCGCGGCTCCACGATCGTGGTGGCGGCCGGCAACAGCAACGCCAACGTGTCCGGCTCGGTGCCGGCGAACTGCAGCAACGTGGTGGCGGTGGCGTCGATCACCAGCACCGGCGCGCGTTCGAGCTTCTCGAACTACGGTGCGGGCATCGACGTGGCGGCACCGGGTTCCTCGATCCTGTCCACGCTCAACTCGGGCACCACCTCGCCGGGCGCGGAAAGCTACGCGTCCTACAACGGCACCTCGATGGCGGCGCCGCACGTGGCCGGCGTGGTGGCGTTGATGCAGGCGCGCGCGACCACGCCGCTGACCCCCGCCCAGGTGGAATCCACACTGAAGTCGACCGCACGCGCGTTCCCGGCCACGCCGTCGCAGCCCATCGGCAGCGGCATCGTGCAGGCACGCGCGGCGGTGGATGCGGCCGGCGGTGGTGGTGGCGGCACCGGCACCGTGGTGGTCGACGTCAACCTGCCGACGGTTTCCACCGGTGGCGTGTCGACCACGTATTCGGTGGCGATCCCGGCGGGCACCACCAAGCTGGTCGTGCAGAGCAGCGGCGGAACCGGCGACGGCGACCTGTACGTGCGCGTCGGCGCCACGCCCACCACCACCAGCTACACCTGCCGTCCGTACCTGAGCGGCAACAACGAGACCTGCACCATCAACAACCCGGCGGCCGGCAGCACGTACTTCTTCCACGTGCGCGCCTACAGCACCTTCTCCGGGGTCAACCTGAAGGCGACGCGTACGCCGTAACCGCGCACGCCCGCCGTCTTGCAACGCAGGACCCCGGCCCAGGCCGGGGTCTTTCGCCATGCGGGACGGAGGCCTGGCTTCAGCCGCCCGTCGCTTCGAACCGGTTGGCCGCCACGTTCTTGCGCACCTTGAGCGGATCCCAGATCCGGCCGTTCATGGCGATGTACACGCCCGGCGGTAGCGACTGCACCGCGCCCACGGCGGTGCCGATGTTGAACTCCGCGTCCGAACCGCGGAAACGCGCCGGGTTCAGCGCGCCGGTCAGCACGATGGTCTTGCCCGCGACCTCGCTGAGCACCCGCGCGGTTTCCACCATGGTGTCGGTGCCGTGGGTGACCAGCACGCAGCGCTGCGGTTGCGCGGCGATGGTGTCGCGCAGCAGCTCGCGATCGGCAGCGCTGATATGCAGCGAATCCTTGCGGATGATGGGAATGACGGTGAAGCGGAACGCAACGCCCAGCTCTTCCAGGATCCGGCCGATCTGCGGCTCGCCCACCTGGTAGTCGGACTTGTCGTCGAAATACACCTTGTCGATGGTGCCGCCGGTGGTGACGACCAGGAGTTCTTCCATCTGCGCGCTCTGCCGGTGCGGGAAGCCGCGATTATACGAAGCCGCCCGGTGGCGACGGCTGCGACACGCCTCAGCGTCGCCTGCGTGCGCGCAGTGCCTGGAAGTTGGCCGCGCCGATCACCAGCAGCGCCAGCGCAACCTCGGCCAGCGCGAGCCAGCGGTGCGCCGGATCGCTCCAGGCCAGCATCACCCCGTGCGAGAACCACAGCAGCGCCAGCACGCCGGCCCAGAATCCCGCTGCGCGCGGGCGGATCGCGGCGAGCGCAGCCAGCAGCAGCGGCGGCGCGGCAAACACGGCGACCGCGGTCCAGTCGCCGGACGGCGCGAACCAGGCGGCGTACAGCGCAGCCAGTGCGACCAACGCCGCCATGAGCACGTGCCGCGCGTTCATGCCGACAGCTTCAGCGCAAAGGCGGCCAGCCGCCGCCCCAGCGCGCGTGCGAGCTGCGCTTCCTCGTCGCTGGGCCTGGGATCGTCCTGCGCGCCGGACACGTGGCTGGCGCCGTAGGGCGTGCCGCCGCTGCGTGTGCTGCTGAGCAATGGCTCCGTGTAGGGGATGCCCACCAGCACGCAGCCGTGATGCAGCAGCGGCACCATCATCGACAGCAGCGTGGCTTCCTGGCCGCCGTGCAGGGTGGCGGTGGAAGTGAACACCGCGGCCGGCTTGCCGGCCAGGGTGCCGCTGGCCCACTGCGCGCCCAGCCCATCGATGAAGTGCTTCATCGGCGCGGCCATGTTGCCGAAGCGCGTGGGGCTGCCGATGGCGAGCGCCGCGCACTGTTCCAGGTCGCTCGCCTGCACGTAGGGCGCACCTTCGTCCGGCTCGGGCGGCGCGGCGGTCTGGGTGACGGGCGCCACGGGAGGCACGGAACGCACGCGCGCGGCGGCGCCTTGCACTTCACCCACGCCGCGCGCGATCTGCCGTGCCAGCGCCGCCACCGAACCGCCGCGGCTGTAGTAGAGAACCAGGACTTCGACCATGCCGGCAGTGTAGGGCCGGTGTCGATCCGCCGCACCCGGCGGTGGCGCCCGGGCGCCGCCATACGGGCGCGGCGGCATCAGTTACCCTTCGTGCGATGGAGCCACTGGACTCATGGAACCGCTGGGGCGACCGCATGCGCGACCGCGCGCGCGCGTCGAGCTTCTTCCGTTTCCTCGGCCGCCGCTTCGTGGACGACCGCCTGTTCGAAGCCGCGGGCGCGCTGGCGTTCACCACGCTGTTCGCGCTGGTGCCGCTGTCCATGGTGGCCTTCGGTGCCCTGTCGGCCTTCCCGGTGTTCGAGGACTGGAGCAAGCAGCTACGCGAATACATCTTCGCGAACTTCGTGCCGTCCTCGGCCAGCGCGGTGCAGGGCTATCTCACCGACCTGTCCACCAACGCCGGCAAGCTCACCGCGGCCGGCGCGATCGCGCTGGTGGTGTCGGTGCTGGTCACGCTGACCAGCGTGGAGACCACGTTCAACCGGATCTGGCGCGTGCCCACCGCGCGGCCGCGCTTCGGCCGGTTCCTCGTGTACTGGACGGTGCTGACGCTGGGCGCGCTGGTCGCCGCCAGCAGCCTGGCGCTGTCCACGCAGTTCTTCGCGCTGGCGATCTTCGAAACCGCGCCGGGGCGGCTGTTGGAAGCAGTGATGCTGCGCCTGGCGCCGATGGCCATCGAGCTGCTGTGCTTCGCCACCATCTTCAAGGTGGTGCCGCACCGCACGGTGAAGTGGCGCCACGCCATCGCCGGCGGCGTGCTGTCGGTGCTGCTGTTCGAACTGGTCAAGCAAGGCATCGGCTTCTACTTCGGACGGTTCGGCAACTACCAGGCGATCTACGGGCCGCTGGCGGTGGTGCCGATCATGATGCTGTGGACCTGGCTGGGTTGGGTGGCGGTGCTGCTGGGGGCGTCGTTCGCGTCGTCGATGTCGGCGTTCCGCTACCAGCCGGCGGCCATGCGCCTGCCGCTGGGGTTCGAGATGTATGGGCTGCTGCGCCTGCTGGGCCGCTTCCACCTGGCGCGCCAGCAGGGCAGGGGCCTGCACACCGACGACATCCAGCACCAGGAGCCGATGCTCACCGACTCGCTGGTGCAGGAGATGCTGTGCCGCCTGGACGAGATCGGCGTGGTCAGCCGTGCCGAGGGCGGCGAATGGCTGCTGGCGCGCGACCTGGACGACGTGACCCTGGCCGAGCTGTACGAAGCCTGCCACCTGCGCGTGCCGATCAAGGAAGCGCACCTGCCCTGCCGCGACGACGCGCTGGGCCACGTGGCCGCCGACGCCATCGACCACCTGCGCCTGCCGCTGCGCGACCTGCTCAAGCGGCGCGTGTCCGATCTGTTCCAAGAGCTCACGCGAGAATCCCCATGAAGCGATACGTCCTGCGTACCGGTGCGTTGCTGGCCTGCGCTGCGCTGCTGGCGGCCTGCAAGCCGGCCGCAGCGCCCGAAGAAGCGGCGAAAGCCCCGAGCGAAGCCGCGCCGGTGCCTGCCGAACCCGCCTCACCCGCGGCGCCTGCCGTTGACGAGACGCCCGCGGCGCAGTCGGCGAATCCGGATGTGCCCACGCTCAAGGTGCAGACGCTAGACGGCGCGGCCTACGACCTGGCCGCGCAGCGCGGCAAATGGGTGGTGGTGAACTTCTGGGCCACCTGGTGCTCGCCGTGCCTGAAGGAGATGCCGGAACTGTCGGCGCTGGATGCCATGCGCGAACACATCGAGGTGATCGGCCTGGCCTACGAGGAGATCGAACCTGCCGACCTGCGGGCCTTCCTGCAGAAGCACCCGGTGGTGTATCCGGTGGCGATCGTGGACGTGTACGAGCCGCCTGCGGATTTCGCCACGCCGCGCGGCCTGCCGATGACCTACCTGATCGCCCCCGACGGCACGGTGGCCAAGCAGTTCCTGGGGCCGGTGACGGCGGCGGACGTGGAAGCCGCCATCGCTGCCGCGGGCGGGCCCAAGGCCGCGGCGTGAGCGCCGCGCGCTTCATCGTGAGCGGCCGCGTGCAGGGCGTGTTCTTCCGCGCCAGCACGCGCGAGCAGGCACAGCGGCTGGGCCTGTCCGGCCACGCCAAGAACCTGGACGATGGCAGCGTGGAAGTGGTGGCGGCGGGCGATCCCGAGGCCATTGATGCCCTGGCAGACTGGCTGCGGCAGGGTCCGCCCTTGGCGCGCGTGGACACGGTGGAGCGCAGCGCTGCGTCCGACGCTGCGATGGCAGACGGATTCGGAATCCGCTGAGTACCGCACTTCAATCGCGCCGTTCGGGCCGTTAGCACCTCACGCGGATCATCGCGTGCCGTTGCGCAAGCCCTGCTGACGACCCGACGCGGCGCGGAATGTATCGCGGTGTCGCGAGCATCCCCAGTTGCGCCGGGGCCGTTACTCCGTCGGCGCTGCAGGCCACGCCTGCAAGCGCTGTGCGCGCCGGATCTGCGCCGCGTCCAGCGGCGCGGCGCGCGCCTGCGCCGGCTGCTCGGGCATTTTCCAGCCGGGGAGGCTGCGCGCCGCGCGGGTCACCTGCGCGGCGGCATAACGGACGATGATAGGGACCACGCCGCCCTCATCGCCGATCTTCTTCAGGTTCACCGGTTCGCGCCACGCCTTGTCGAACACGGTGGGCGGGGTGCGCACGGGCGGCTTGGACCGGTAGATGTCGTCCATGCGCTGCCGCGGCGCGGTCACGCGGACCGGCTCCAGCGTGGTGGCGGATGCGTCCTTGGGCGACTGCTGCGCCAGCGCCGTGTGCGCTGCCGCGAGCAGCAGCAGCGCCGCGCACGCACGCACGCTCAATCCCGCGCCGACCAGGTGGGGATCGGCTTCAGTACGCCATAGCGCTCCCTGGCGGCCTTGCCCTGCAGCGGCGGGAACTCCAGTGCGGCCGGCGGCACGTGCGTGTCGGGCAGGCGGTCCAGCAGATCGCGCAGCAGGGTCAGGCGGCCGCGCTTCTGGTCGTTGAAGTCCACCAGCGTCCACGGCGCGTGGGCGGTGTGGGTGGCCTTGAGCATGGCTTCTCGCGCACGGGTGTAGTCGCCGTAGCGGGCGCGCGCATCGATGTCGATCGGCGACAGCTTCCAGCGCTTGAGCGGATCTTCCAGGCGCTCGGCGAAGCGCTTTTCCTGCTGCGCCTGGTCGCAGCACAGCCAGTACTTGAACAGCAGGATGCCGTCGTCCACCAGCATGCGTTCGAACAGCGGCGCATCCTTGAGGAATGTCCTGACCTGCGCCGCGCTGGCGAAGCCCATCACCTTCTCCACGCCGGCGCGGTTGTACCAGCTGCGGTCGAATAGCGTGATCTCCCCGGCCGCCGGCAGGTGCGGCACGTAGCGCTGGAAATACCACTGCGTGGCTTCACGCTCGCCGGGCCTGGGCAGCGCCACCACGCGGCACTGGCGCGGATTCAGGTGCGCGCGGATCGCATCGATGGCGCCGCCCTTGCCGGCGGTGTCGCGGCCTTCGAACAGCACCAGCAGGCGCTTGCCCGTGTGGTGCAGCCAGCGCGCCGCCGCGGCCAGTTCGTGCTGCATCGGTTCGAGCTGGGCGTCGTAGTCCTTGCGCTTGAGCTTGGTCATGGGCCGTCCGTTGAGATGCGGTGGTCGTGGCGTGCGCAGCGGTAGACCGCGCGGTCCTGTATCAGGCAGTTCGCCCGTTGCGCCCGGGAGGCTGCTGGAATCCGCGCGAAGCCGGAGCCGCCTACGGCTTGGGTTTCGCCATGCTGCGGGCGACTTCGAGCAGGGCGCCCTGCTGGCGGGTGTTGAGCGCGCGGTACGCGGCCAGCAGGTCGTGCTCGCCCTTGGTGCGTGCAGGATCCAGCGTGCTTGCCAGTTCCGAAAGCAGCGCGCCCACGGGCACGCCGAAGGTGCGCGCCAGCGCGTCGATCTGTTCCCGCGCCGGCAGTTTCTCGCCGCGCATCCATGCGCTCACCGTGGCCACGCCCGCGCGCGGGATGGCGGTGGCGATATCGGTCACGCTCAGTCCGCGCGCCCGGGCGAGCAATCGCAACGTCTGGTCGATGGGCATCTCAGGTCTCCCGCAGGCGCGGCCGCAGCGTGGCCAGGTTGCACGGCCGCGTGCGCGCATCCAGCTGCGCACGGAGGATCTTCTCCCATGCCGTGCGGCAGGCCGAGGTGGAGCCGGGCAGGGCGAAGACGAACGTGCCGTTGGCGAGCCCCGCGAACGCGCGCGACTGCAGCGACGACGTGCCGATCTCCTCCACGCTGAGCGCGCGGAACAGTTCGCCGAACCCCGGCATGGTCTTGTCCAGCAGCGGCAGCAGCGCTTCGGGCGTGGAGTCGCGGCCGGTGAAGCCGGTGCCGCCGGTGACCAGCACGCCATCGACCTGCGCGTCCGCGATCCAGCCGGCCACGAGCGCACGCATGCGGTACTTGTCGTCCGGCAGCAGCGCCCGTTGCGCCAGGCGGTGGCCTGCGGACTGCAGGGCCTCCACCAGGTAGTCGCCGGAGGTGTCGCTGGCCGCATCGCGCGTGTCCGAGACGGTCAGCACGCACAGGGCAAGGGGAATGAACTCGGCATCTGCGGTCATGCGCGCAAGGGTACCCGTTCACCGCGGCAGGGGCAGGCGCGCAGGCGCCGTGGGCGCGGAACACCGGCAGGCCGCGCAGGCACGCAAGGCCATGTCACCCGCAGGGTTGCGGTCCGATGGCGGCTTCAGGCAGCCGCGCCCGCCGCCATGCGCCGCACGGCCTCGGCGAAGTCGCGTGCGAAACCGGGCATGTCGAACAGCGAGGAGGTGCGCCTGCGCAGTGCCAGCTCGGCGCGCACGGCGCGCAGGGCGGCGGGATCGTTGCCCAGGGCGATCGCGTGGGCCACGAATGCGGCATCGTCCGCCATGTTCATGGCCGGCATGCCCAGGTGGTGGTTCAGGCTGCCGGCCACGCGCGCGGCGAAGGTGTCGCCAGGTACGGTGAGCAGCGGGCAGCCGGCCCACAGCGCATCGGACGCAGTGGTGTGCGCGTTGTAGGGGTTGGTGTCCAGGAACAGGTCGGCGCGCTGCAGCCGCGCCATGTACTCCGCATGCGGCTGCTTGGGCATGAACACCAGCCGCGCCGGAGCCACGCCCACGCTGGCCGCGGCCCCGCGCAGCCGTTCGTCGGCGCGGCCGGGGCCGGACAGCAGCCACAGCACGCTGCCGGGAACCCCCTGCAGCACCTGCAGCAGGCGCGCGACGCTGCGCGGGTTGAGCTTGTAGCTGTTGTTGAAGCAGCACAGCACCACGCCCTCGGCCGGCAGGCCCAGCGCCTCGCGCGGCGGCGCGGGCGGCAGCTGCCGCGCGGTGTCCGAAGGCTGGAAGCAGCGCGGCAGCCGGACCACGCGCTCGCTGTAATGCGCTTCCATGGATGCGGGCAGGGCGAAGGCATCGCCCAGCACGTAGTCGATCCAGGGCGCGCCCGACGTACCGGGGTAGGCCAGCCAGTTCACCTGCACCGCCGCGGGGCGCATCGCGAGGACCTCCGGCGCGCCGCCGCCGCCCCAGCCGCGCAGGTCGAACAGCACGTCGATGCCGGCATCGTGAATGCGCTGCGCCACCTCGCCGTGTCGGCGCCCGTGCACGGCATGCAGGCGCGTGCACGCCACCAGGCGGGCGCGGATGTCGCTACCGTCGCCTGGATTGAGCGCGAACAGGTGCGTTTCCAGCGAAGGATCCGTCGCCAGCGCTTCCAGCATGGCCACCACCAGCAGGCCGGTGGGATGCGCCCCGAAGCCGTTGGACAGCATGCCCACCCGGATCGGCTCGCCCGGTGCGCGCGTGCGCGCCGGCGGGCGCGGACGCGGCCGGCCGAACAGGGACGCGCGCAGCTCCGCGCAGCGGCGCTGCTCGGCGGCGCTGGCGTCCTCGCTGAGGAAGGCGAACGGCTCCACCGGCGCGCGCGCGTCGCGCACCGCGGCGCGGACATCCGCGGAGAGCCGCTCGAGATCGCGCCAGTCGCACAGGCGCCGCCGCCATGCCAGCAGGTAGGCGGCGATCTGCGGATGCTGGGGCGCCATCGCGTAGGCGCGCGCGTACTCCGCGGCGGCGGCCTCGCCTTCGCCGGCGTCCTCCAGCACGTGCCCCAGCCACACCGCGATGCCCGGATGGCCGGGCGCGCGCCGCGCCGCGTCGCGCAGCGTGGACACGGCATCCTGCAATCGCGCCTGCATCCACTGCGCGCGCCCCAGCCGCGCCAGCGCCTCGGGGTGGTTGGGCTCCAGGCGCAGCGCCCGCCGCGCCGCGGTTTCGCCCGCCGCGGCGTCGCCGGCGTCGAGCTCGGCATCGGACAGCACCACCCAGGCGATGGCATCGTCCGGCTGCTGCCGGGCGCGTTCGCGTGCCTGCAAGAGGGGATCGTTCGCGGCCACCGGCAGGCTCAGTCGCGCAGCGGCAGCGAATACCACTGCGTGTCGTCTTCAAGCCAGCCGGCCGAGCGGTACAAGGCGCGTGCGGGCGCGTTGTCGCGCGTGGTTTCCAGGGAGATCGCCCCCGCGCCGCCTTCGCGCGCGTAGCCCGCCGCCGCGTCCAGCAGCGCACGTGCCGCGCCCCCGCGGCGCGCGGCGGCGTGCACGTACAGGTCGTTGAGGATCCAGGTGCGCGCGGTGCGGACCGACGAGTACATGGGATACAGCTGCGCGAAGCCGACGATCTCGCCGTCGCGTTCGGCGACCAGCACCACCGATTCGTCGCGCTGCATGCGATCGCGCAACCACGTGCGCGCGCGTTCCAGGTCGCTGTCTTGCCCGTAGAAGCCGCGGTACGCGTCGAACAGGGGCGCGAGCGCTTCCAGGTCGTGCAGCGTGGCGCGGCGGGTCTGCGTGGCGGGCATGGCGGAGACGGCGATGACGTCGCGCGCATCGTCGCGCGCGCATCCTTGCAAGTCCAGCCGCGGCGCGTCGTGCAGGCGTAGCATCAGCCGCGACGGACTTTGGCGTTCTCACGCACGCCCAGGCAACAGGGGCACGTCAGCTGAACCGCTCGCGGCGCGAGCCGCGCCTGCGGACGCGCGCGCGTTGCGTCCGTCAGTCGCTGGCGCCCAGTCGCGCCAGTTCGTCGGCGCGGTGTTCGCGCGCCAGGCGCTCGACCAGCGCGTCCAGCGCGCCTTCCATGACGTTCGGCAGATCGTACAGGGTCAGGCCTTCCACCCGGTGGTCGGTGATCCGGCCCTGCGGGAAGTTGTAGGTGCGGATGCGCTGGCTGCGGTCGCCGCTGCCGACCTGCAGCTTGCGCACCGCGGCCTGCTCGGCGTGGCGGCGTTCGGTCTCGGCTTCCACCAGCATGGCCTTGAGCCGCTTCATGGCCTTGTCGCGGTTGGCGTGCTGGCTGCGCTCGGTCTGCGATTCCACCACCACGCCGCTGGGCACGTGGGTGATGCGGATCGCGGACTCGGTCTTGTTGACGTGCTGGCCGCCCGCGCCGGAGCTGCGGAAGGTGTCCACCTTCAGGTCGGCCGGATTGATCTCGATGTCGATGTCTCCGGTTTGCTCCGGGATGATCGCCACCGTGGCCGCCGAGGTGTGGATGCGGCCCTGCGACTCGGTGGCCGGCACGCGCTGCACGCGGTGCGTGCCGGATTCGAACTTGAGCTGCGAGTACGCGCCGCGCCCGTCGATCCGCGCCACCGCTTCCTTGTAGCCGCCGTGTTCGCCGGGGCTGGCCGATTCCAGCTCCACGCGCCAGCCCTGGCGCTCGGCGTAGCGCGTGTACATGCGCAGCAGGTCGCCGGCGAAGATCGCGGCCTCGTCGCCGCCGGTGCCCGCACGCACTTCCAGGTACAGCCCGCCTTCGTCGCGCGCGTCCCTGGGCACGAGCTGCGCCATCAGCTCGCCTTCCAGCTCCGCAAGGCGCGCGTTGGCCGATGCGATCTCCTCTTCGGCCAGTTCGGCCAGCTCCGGATCGGTCCGCATCGCTTCGGCGGCGGCGCGATCCGCCTCGGCCCGCGCCTCGGCGGCCAACGCGGTGGCGACCGGTTCGAGCTGCGCGAACTCGCGCGACAGCGCGCGGAACCGGTCGTTGTCGGAAATGACGCCCGGATCGGCCAGCAGCCGTTCGAGTTCCTCGCGGCGTTCGGACAGGACCTGGAGCTTGCGGCGCAGGGAAGGGAGCATGGGTCGGGAGCCAGAGAGGGGAAGCGGGAGCGGCGAAGCGGGCACAGCGGGCAAGCAGCCTCGCTAACGCTCCCGTTCGCTCTCCGACGCCGCCGCGCGTCCGCTGCCCGACTCACCGTTGCCCGAACCGGCTTCGTCCGCCGGGAACATCCGCTCCGCCGCGCGCGCCAGTTCCGCGTCGCCGGCGATCGCCGCATCGCGCAGCGCCACCGTGGGTGCGTGCAGCAGCCGGTTGGTCAGCGCGTGCGCCAGCAGCTCCAGCGCCTGTTCCGGCGTTGCGCCGGCCGCGAGTTGCGCGCGGGCCTTGCCCAGCGCGTGGGCGCGTGCGGCTTCGCCATGTTCGCGCAGCCGCCGCAGCGCGCCGCTGCGGGCGCTCGCCGCCGCGTGCCCGGCATAGCGTGCCACCTGCAGTTCGATGATCGCCTCGGCTTCGTCCGCGGCGTTGCGGCGCGTGCGGCGGTTGTCCTCGACCGAGCGCTGCAGATCGTCCACGGTGTAGAGGTACGCGTCCTGCAGCTCGGCCACGCCGGGCTCGATGTCGCGGGGCACGGCCAGGTCCACCAGCAGCATCGGCCGGTGCCGGCGCCGCTTCAGCGCGGCTTCCACCTGCGCCCGGCCGATCACCGGATCGCGGCTCGCCGTGGCGCTGATCACCACGTCGGCCTCGGACAGGTGCCGGTCCAGTTCCGCCAGCGGCAGCGCGTAGCCGCCGTGGCGGCTGGCCAGCTCCTGCGCGTGCCCCAGGGTGCGGTTGGCCACCAGCAGCCGCGCGACCTTCGCCTGCACCAGGTGCCGCGCGGCCAGCTCGATGGTCTCGCCCGCGCCGATCAGCAGCACGGTCGCCTCGCTGGGCCGCGCGAACGAATCCTGCAGCAGCCGCACGGCGGTGGACGCCACCGACACCGGGCTGGCGCCGATGCGCGTTTCGGTGCGGGTGCGCTTGGCGGTGGTGAAGGCATGCTGGAACAGGCGGTCCAGCCGCGTGCCAAGCGTGCCGGCGGAGCGCGCGGTGGCCCAGGCCTGCTTCACCTGGCCCAGGATCTGCGGCTCGCCCAGCACCAGCGAATCCAGCCCGCTGGCGACCCGGAACAGATGGCGGGCGGCGTCGCGGTCGGCGTGGCGGTACAGATACGCATGCAGGCCGTCGGCGTCGCCCGGATGCGTCGCCAGCCAGTGGGCCAGCACCGCCTCGCCGCCTTCGTCCGCCGCGGCGTACAGCTCGGTCCGGTTGCAGGTGGACAGCAGCGCCACCTCATGCACCTGCGGCAGCGCCTTGAGCGCGGCCAGCGCGGCCGGCAGCGCGTCCTGGGCGAAGGCCACGCGCTCGCGCACCGCGACGGGTGCGGTCTGGTGGTTGATGCCGAGGACGAGGAGCTGGCTCACGCTGGCGGATGGCTGGCGGCGGATGATCCGGGGTTGCCGGGGCGACGCGAGGCGCGTGCGCGCCTTCGCGAAGCCATGCAGGCATTCAAGGGGCGTGCGCTAAGCTGCCGCACGTTGCCGTCATTTTACGGCCCCGATCCCGTCCATGCCCGCAAAACGCCCGACGTCGTCCCTGTCCGCCCCGCTGCTGGCGCTGGTCCTGGCCCTGCCGCTGCCGGCCGTGCACGCGGCGCAAGCGCGCGAATCCGCTGCGGACGGCACGCTCACGGCCACCATCGCTGGCGAGTACGCCCTGCAGGCCGGCCGCCTGGACGAAGCCAGCGACTGGTACCTGAAGGCGGCGCGCGCCGCCGAGGGCGACCCGGGTCTGGCCGAACGCGCCACCCGCATCGCCCTGCTCGCGAACCAGGACGGCGAAGCCGCCGAGGCGCTGGCGCTGTGGCGCAAGCGCGCGCCCGGTTCGCTGGCGATGCGCGGCGCCGATGCCACCCTGGCCCTGCGCCGCAACGACGCGCGCGGCGCGCGCCGCCAGCTCCAGTCGCTGATGGGCGACGCCAGCCCGCTGGGCTGGCGGCATGCGCTCAACGCGCTGGCCAACGGCGGCAAGGATCCCAAGCTCGCGGCGCGCCTGCTGGGCGAGCTGGTGGACGCCGATGCCATCCCCCGGCAGCTGCAGGCCTGGCTCGCTTTCGGCGGGCTGGCGCTGCGCCTGCAGCAGCCGCAACTGGCCGAACGCATGGTCGCCGAGGCCGTGCAGCGCTTCCCCACCGAACCGCGCGTGGCGCTGCTGCGCGCCAGCCAGCTGCGCGAGGCGGGCAAGGTCGACGAGGCCCGGCGCGCGCTGGCGCAGGCGGGCGACGCGGCGCTGCTGGTGCCCGAGCTGCGCACCGCCATCGCCGGCGAATACGACGCCCTGGGCGACACCGCCGCCGCGGCCGGCATCCTGGCGCGCGGTCCGCAGACCGACGAAAGTTTCGGCCTGCGCGCGGCCCTGCTGGCCAAGGCCGAGGACAAGGCCGCGCTGGTCGCGCTTTACGACGAGCTCAAGCAGAAATCGGCCGAACCCGACCCGTCGCGGCGCCTGCTGCTGGGGCAGATCGCCGAATTCCTGGATCGCCGCGAGGAAGCGCTGGACTGGTATCGCAGCGTGCCCGGTGGCCCCGCGCGCTGGCTGGCGAAGCTGCGCGCCACCCACGTCCTTCACGAACTCGGGCGCGGTACCGAGGCCTTCGCCGAACTGCGCGCGATCCAGTCCGACGCCTCGGCCGAAGACGGCACCCGTCGCGACGCGTACCTGCTGGAAGCCGAGCTCCATGCCAAGGACGATCCGCGTTCGCCCGCCGAACTCGACGCCTTCGCCCGCGGCCTGTCCGCGTTTCCCGACGACGGCGGCCTGCTGTATTCGCGCGCGCTCAGCTGGGAGCGCCGCGACGACATCGCCCGCGCCGAGGCCGACCTGCGCAAGATTCTGGTGGCCGAACCGGAAAACGTGGCCGCGCTGAACGCGCTGGGCTACACCCTGGCCGACCGGACCGACCGCTATGGCGAGGCGCTGGAGCTGATCGACCGCGCGCGCGTGGCCGAACCGGACAACGCCGCGATCGTCGACAGCTACGGCTGGGTGCTCTACCGCCTCGGCCGCAACGAAGAGGCGCTGGTGCAGCTGCGCCGCGCCTTCACGCTGCAGAAGGATCCGGAGATCGCCGCGCACATCGGCGAAGTGCTGTGGTTCCAGGGGCGCAAGGACGAGGCCCGCCGCTTCTTCGACGAGGCGCGCAAGCTCGATCCGGACAACGAGAACCGCTCCCTCAAGCGTGCATTGGAGAAGACCGGCGCATGAAGCCGCAGCCGTCCCCCCGTTTCGCGCAGTCGCGCGCGCTGGCCGCCGCCGCGCTGGTCCTGCTGTTGACCGCCTGCGCGACCCAGGCCCCGCGCAATGCCCTGGCGCCGGTGGCCGGCGATCCGCAGCAGCACCAGCGCCAGCGCGAAGCGGCCCTGGGCGCCGCGCCGGACTGGTCGCTCGCCGGCCGGGTGGCCCTGTCCAACGGACGCGACGGCGGCAGCGGCCGCATCGACTGGTCGCAGCAGGGCCCCGCCTACACGGTCTCGCTGAGCGCGCCGGTGACCCGCCAGAGCTGGCGGCTGAGCGGGGAGCCCGGGCGCGCGCAGCTGGAGGGGCTGGAAGGCGGAACGCGACAGGGCACCGACGCCAGTGCGCTGCTGCTGGAAGCGACCCGCTGGCAGATCCCGGTGCAGGCCCTGTCCGGCTGGATCCGGGGTGCAAGAGCCGATGAAGCCGTGTTCGGCCCCGCAACCATGGTTTTCGGCGACGATGGCCGCCTTTCGCGCCTCACGCAGGGAGGCTGGACCGTCGACTACGGCGACTGGCGGCCGGTCGCCGATACGCCGGTCGAGCTTCCACACCGGCTCAACGCCGTCCAGGGCGAAGCCAAGGTGCGCCTGATCGTCGACAGCTGGCAGTGAGCCTGGCGGGCACCCAAGGTGGGGGCTGGAGCGACTGGCCGGCCCCGGCCAAGCTCAACCTGTTCCTGCGCATCACCGGCCGCCGCGCGGACGGTTACCACCAGCTGCAGACCGTGTTCCGCCTGCTCGACTGGGGCGATACGCTGCGCCTCCGGGTCCGCGACGATGCCCGGATCGTCCGCATCGGACCCGGCGCCGCCGGCGTAGACGAGGCCTCGGACCTTGCCGTCCGTGCGGCGATTCTGCTGCAGCGTGAAGCAAACGTCGGGCAAGGTGCGGATATCGTCGTCGAAAAGCAGGTGCCGACGGGTGCCGGGCTGGGTGGTGGATCGTCCGACGCGGCAACGGTGCTGGCGGCCCTGAACCTGTTGTGGGGCTGCCGGCTTCCCGTCGATCGCCTGGCAGCCGTGGGATTGCAGCTGGGGGCGGACGTCCCGGTCTTCGTCCACGGGCACAATGCCTGGGCCGAAGGGGTGGGCGAACGGCTCACGCCGCTGCACCTGCCCGCCGCGTGGTACCTGCTCGTCGACCCGGGCGTGCATGCCGCCACCGCGCAGCTGTTCCAAGCTGCTGAATTGACGCGCGATTCCCCGCCCGCGACAATATCGGGCTTCGTTTCGGATGCATTCGGACAGGGTGCCGCGCTCGGCAACGCGTTCGAACCCGTGCTGCGCCAGCGGGAACCGGCCGTGGAGGCCGTGTTTGCCGCGCTGGCCGGGTTCGCCGCGTCGCATGGGGGCGTGCCACGCCTGACCGGTTCCGGAAGCGGTGTCTTCGTCGAGTTCGCTGCCCGCGAACCCGCCGAAGCGCTCCGCGCCGCGCTACCGCAGGGCCTCCGGGCCTGGGTGGTGCGCGGTGCGGATCGCTCGCCGCTGCTGGATGCGCTCGAGGCGGAGGCCTGGACAACAGGGGCGTCGCCAAGTGGTTAAGGCACCGGGTTTTGATCCCGGCATTCGTAGGTTCGAATCCTTCCGCCCCTGCCACACAGTCACAACGTCAACGACGAGGTCGCCCGCTGCGCGGGCTGCAAGGCGCCACGGGGCCACCCCATTTCGCCTTGCGCAGGCGGCGTAGTCGCCGGCTTCGCCGTTCACCCCACAGCCGCAACGGTCAGAGCGACGCGGAGACCCACACATGCAGGACGATCGCGAATTGCTGGTGTTTTCCGGCAACGCCAACCGCGCGCTGGCGAAGGCGGTGTGCGGGGAGCTGGGCATCGGCCTGGGCAAGGCGCTGGTCGGCAAGTTCTCCGACGGCGAAGTGCAGGTGGAGATCGAGGAGAACGTGCGCGGCCAGGACGTGTACGTGGTGCAGCCCACCTGCGCGCCGGCGGCCGAACACCTGATGGAACTGCTGGCGCTGGTGGACGCGCTCAAGCGCGCCTCGGCCGGCAAGGTGACCGCGGTGGTGCCGTACTTCGGCTACGCGCGCCAGGATCGGCGCCCGCGCTCGGCGCGTATGCCGATCACCGCCAAGGTGGCGGCGAGCATGTTCTCCGTCGTGCATGTGGACCGGGTGCTCACCGTGGATCTGCACGCGGACCAGATCCAGGGGTTCTTCGACATCCCGGTGGACAACGTGTACGCCTCGCCGCTGCTGCTGGCCGACATCTGGCGCGCGCACGGCACCGACAACCTGATCGTGGTCTCGCCGGACGTGGGCGGCGTGGTCCGCGCCCGCGCCATCGCCAAGCGCCTGGACGACGCGGACCTGGCGATCATCGACAAGCGCCGGCCCAAGGCCAACGTGGCCACGGTGATGAACATCATCGGCGACGTGCAGGGCAAGGTCTGCGTGCTGGTGGACGACATCGTCGACACCGCCGGCACGCTGTGCGCCGCGGCCGCCGCGCTGAAGGCGCAGGGCGCGACCAAGGTGGTCGCGTACTGCACCCATCCGGTGCTGTCGGGCGCCGCCATCGACAACGTGAGCAAGTCGCAGCTCGACGAACTGGTGGTAACCGACACCATCCCGCTGAGCGCTGCCGCCCGCGCCTGCGGCCGGATCCGCCAGCTCAGCGTCGCCGAGCTGCTGGCCGAGACGATCCGGCGCATCGCGTTCGGCGAGTCGGTCAGTTCGCTGTACCTGGATTGAAAATGCGGGGCCCGGGGTCCGGGTCCCGGTCCTAGGCTCCTTTGGTCGCGAAGGAGTCACCAAGTCGCCGCAAGGCGATCCAACGTTAGAAGAGCGAGTAAACAAACCATGGCAACCGAACACAAACTGTCGGCCACGAGCCGCAAGGACGAGGGGAAGGGTGCGAGCCGCCGCCTGCGTCATGCGGCCCAGATCCCGGCCATCGTCTACGGCGGCGACGCCAAGCCGCAGAGCATCCAGCTCGAGCACGAGAAGACCTGGCTGGCCAGCCAGAACGACTGGTTCTATTCGTCGATCATCACCTTGGACGTGGACGGCAAGCCGCAGCAGGTCCTGCTGCGCGACATGCAGCGTCACCCGTACCGCCAGCTGATCATGCACCTGGACTTCCAGCGGGTGAAGGCGAACGAGGCGATCCGCACCCGCGTGCCGCTGCACTTCCTCAACATCGAGGAATCGCCGGCAGGCAAGACCGCCGAGGTGTCGGTCACCAGCGAGATGAACGACGTGGAAATCACCTGCCTGCCGCGCGACCTGCCGGAGTTCATCGAAGTCGACCTGGGCAGCATCGAGGTCGGCGACACGGTGCACCTGTCGCAGGTCAAGCTGCCCAAGGGCGTGGAGCTGGTGCAGAAGATCGACGAAGACAACGACCCGGCCGTGGCCGTGGCGCGCTTCGTGAAGGAAGAGGTCGAGGAGGAAATCCCGGCCGAGGGCGAAGAGGGCGCCACCGAGGCTGCCGAGGGCGAGCAGGCCGAAGGCGAAGCCGGCGAGACCCCGGCCGAAGGCGAAGGCAAGGAGTGATCGCCGCGTGCCGGCGCCCCCCCCAGGGGTGCGCCGGCACGACCGTCTTCGATGGAAGGTTTGCGACTCATCGTGGGGCTGGGCAATCCCGGCCCCGAGCACGCCCGGACCCGGCACAACGCCGGGTTCCGTTTTGTGGATGCGCTCGCGGAGCAGGCAGGCGGGCGTTTCGGCCTGGACGGCAAGCTGTTCGGCGAAACCACCAAGGCCCACTTCGCCGGCCGCGACCTGTGGTTGCTGAAGCCGGCCACCTTCATGAACCTGTCCGGCAAGTCGGTGGCGGCGGCATTGCGCTACTGGAAGGTCGAGCCTGAGCAGGCGCTGCTTGTCCACGACGAGCTCGACCTGCCGCCCGGCGTGGCGCGGCTCAAGTTCGACGGCGGCCACGGCGGCCAGAACGGTTTACGCGACACCATGCGCCTGCTCGGGCATGGAAGGTTCCACCGGCTGCGCATCGGCATTGGCCATCCCGGGCACAAAGACAAGGTCACGCCCTGGGTCCTGGGCCGGCCCTCGGTCACCGACGATGCGCTGATCGGGCGTGCCGTCGACGATGCGCTGGAGGCGCTGCCGCTTGCGGTGCAGGGCCGCTTCGCCGATGCGATGACACGTTTGCATACGCCAAGGGACTAGGGGCTAGGGATTGGGGATTGGGGACTCGGGATTCGCGCGGCGGCTGGCGGCCGCACCTGCGAATCCCGAGTCCCGAATCACGAATCCCGGATCTAGAACGACATGGGCATCCAATGCGGCATCGTCGGCCTGCCGAACGTCGGCAAGTCCACGCTTTTCAACGCGCTGACCAAGGCGGGCATCGCCGCGGCCAACTTCCCGTTCTGCACCATCGAACCCAACGTGGGCGTGGTGCCGGTGCCGGATCCCCGCCTGGGGCAGCTGGCGTCCATCGCCAAGCCGCAGAAGGTGATTCCCACCGCGGTCGAGTTCGTGGACATCGCCGGCCTGGTGGCTGGCGCCGCCAGCGGCGAGGGCCTGGGCAACAAGTTCCTGGCCCACATCCGCGAGGTGGACGCGATCACCCATGTGGTGCGCTGCTTCGAGCACGCCGACGTGATCCACGTGAACAACAAGGTCGATCCGCTGGCCGACATCGACACCATCGATACCGAGCTGGCCCTGGCCGACCTGGAGTCGGTGGACAAGGCCATCGCCCGCTTCGAGCGCGTCGCCAAGAGCGGCGACAAGGAGGCCAAGGCGAAGATCGAGGTCCTGCAGCGCGTCCGCGCCGGCCTGGATGCCGGCAAGCCGGCCCGCGCGCTGGGGCTGTCCGACGAGGACAGGGCCGCCATCCGCGACCTGTTCCTGCTCACCCTCAAGCCCGTCATGTACGTCGCCAACGTGTTGGAAGACGGCTTTACCGGCAATCCGCACCTGGATGCGGTGCGCGCCCGTGCGGCCGGTGAGGGCGCCGAGGTGGTGCCGGTCTCGGCCGCCATCGAGGAAGAGCTCAGCCAGCTCGACGATGCCGACCGCGACGAGTTCCTGAAGGACCTGGGCCTGGACGAGCCGGGCCTGAACCGGGTCATCCGGGCCGCCTACAGGCTCCTGGGCCTGCAGACCTACTTCACCGCCGGCGAAAAGGAGGTGCGCGCCTGGACGGTCAGGGCCGGCTCCACGGCCCCCCAGGCGGCTGGGGTGATCCACACCGATTTCGAGAAGGGCTTCATCCGCGCCGAAACCATCGCCTTCGACGATTACGTGAAGTACCGCGGCGAGTCCGGCGCCCGCGACGCCGGCCGCCTGCGCCTGGAAGGCAAGGAGTACCGGGTGCAGGAAGGCGATGTCCTGCACTTCCGTTTCAACGTCTGATTGCGTCCCCGGCTTGATCCGGCGTTGACATGGAACCGGCCGCCCTTCAAAATCGCGGGCTGCTTTCAGTGATTGACGGGGTTTGCGACCCGGACATTGCGGAGGGATACCCAAGCGGCCAACGGGGGCAGACTGTAAATCTGCTGGCTTACGCCTTCGGTGGTTCGAATCCACCTCCCTCCACCATCCGTTCCGCAAGCTCCACCGCGGTCACGGTGCGGGAGTAGTTCAATGGTAGAACTGTAGCCTTCCAAGCTACTAGCGCGGGTTCGATTCCCGTCTCCCGCTCCATTGAAGTTTCCGTAGCGGCACCAGAACGTTTTCGCGGCACACCGGTTACATCGCTCACGTAGCTCAGTCGGTAGAGCACCTCCTTGGTAAGGAGGAGGTCGATGGTTCGATTCCATTCGTGAGCACCATCTTCGGCAAGACGGCTTCAAGCACAGCATCCCCGGCAAGCACCACACACCTAAGCGAGATAGACAGTCATGGCAAAGGGCAAGTTCGAGCGCACCAAGCCCCACGTGAACGTGGGCACGATCG
>CAYRNF010000012.1:0-98520 GCA_964425695.1 uncultured Pseudoxanthomonas sp. | reverse complement strand
GCGGCCGCCTGCACATGGCCAAGACCCTGCTGCAGGGCGGCAACGTGCTGCTGCTGGACGAACCGTCCAACGACCTGGACATCGAGACCCTGCGTGCGCTGGAAGACGCGCTGCTGGAGTTCCCCGGCAACACGTTCGTGATCTCGCACGACCGCTGGTTCCTGGACCGCATCGCGACGCACATCCTGGCGTTCGAGGGCGACAGCCACGTGGAGTTCTTCCAGGGCAACTACCGCGAGTACGAGGAAGACAAGAAGCGGCGCCTCGGTGCCGAAGGCGCGCAGCCGCACCGGCTGCGCTTCAAGGCGCTGAAGTGAGGCCAGGCCACCGGCCCCGCCGACTGGAGCAAACGCGATGACGATCCAGCACGCATGCGAACTCGACGGCCTGCGGCGCGCGGGCGCGCTGGTGGCATCGATCCTCGCCACGATGCGCGACCAGGCGCAAGCGGGGATGCGCACGCGCGAGCTCGACGCGATCGGCGCGAACCTCCTGCGTGAGGCAGGCGCGCGCTCCGCGCCGCAACTGACCTACGGCTTTCCCGGTGCGACCTGCATCAGCGTGAACCGGGTGGCCGCACACGGCATCCCGGACGACACCGTGCTGCGCGACGGCGACCTGGTGAACATCGATGTCTCGGCGGAACTGGACGGGTTCTTCGGCGACACCGGCGCCAGCTTCGTGGTCGGCACGGCGTCGAACGGCCAGCAACGCCTGCTCGATGCGGCGCGCGAGGCGCGCGACACCGCGATCGCCCAGCTCCGCGCGGGGGGGCGGCTCAACGGCATCGGGAAGACGGTGGAAGCGGTGGCCGCACGGCGCGGCTTCCGGGTCATCCGCAACCTCGGCAGCCACGGCGTCGGCCGCGCGTTGCACGAAGCACCGGGGCACATCCCGGGCCACTACGTCCCCGGCGACACCCGCCGCTTGCACGAGGGCATGGTCATCACCGTCGAGCCGTTCCTGGCGACCCACTGCAACCAGGTCGAGGACGCCGGCGATGGCTGGTCGCTGGTCTGCAGGAAGGGATTCGCGGCGCAGTTCGAACACACGGTGGTGGTCACCGCCGGCGAACCGATCGTGCTGACCTGACATGGCGTTCGTCGACGCGCTGCGCGCACGCTGGCAACACGCCGACTCCCTGCTGTGCGTCGGGCTGGATCCGGACCCGGCGAAGTTCCCGCATGCCTTCGCCAGCCATGAGGACGCACTGTTCGCGTTCTGCCGCGACATCGCCGACGCCACCGCGCAATTCGCCTGCGCGTTCAAGCCGCAGATCGCCTACTTCGCCGCGCACGACGGCGGCGAGGCGCAGCTGCAGCGGCTCATCGCGCACCTCAAGCGCGCGCATCCGGACCTGCCGGTGATCCTGGACGCCAAGCGCGGCGACATCGGCAGCACGGCGCAGCAGTACGCCGCGGAAGCGTTCGACCGCTTCGGCGCCGATGCGGTGACGCTGAATCCCTACATGGGGCTCGATTCGGCGCAGCCGTTCCTGTCGCGCAGCGGCCGTGGCTGCGTGTTCCTGTGCCATACGTCGAACCCGGGTGCGCGCGATTTCCAGGAGCTGGAAGCCGAAGGCGCCCCGCTATACCAGCACGTCGCCCGTACGATCGCGAACGACTGGAACGCGAACGGCAACTGCGCGCTGGTGGTGGGCGCGACGTTCCCCGAAGAGCTGAAGGTGATCCGCGGCATCGTGGGCGACATGCCGCTGCTGATCCCCGGCGTGGGCGCGCAGGGCGGCGACGTGGCGGCGGTGGTCCGCAGCGGCATCACCGCCGACGGCACCGGGCTGATGATCAATTCCTCGCGCGGGATCCTGTACGCGTCGCGCGGCGACGATTACGCCCAGGCGGCGGCCGACGCGGCGCGCACGCTACGCGACGAGATCAACCGCCACCGTCCGTAGCGCGCCGGCGGCGCGCACCCTGGTGGTCCGTCCGCTCTGCGCTCTTTGAGAAGCGGCTTGGGCCGCGAGCTTTTCGCGCCGTTTGCGGCAGACCGGGGACTCGCGGCTGAAGCCGCTCCGACAACGGCTATGCGCGCAGGCGCGCGCGCAGGACCGCCAGCGGAAAGCGCAGCCAGATCATCGCGCGCACGGCCCAGCGCGTGAGCACGCCGCGGCGCGGCGCCTCGTAGCGGTCGAAGTAGCGCATCAGACCGCGGTGCTTGTGCCATTCCACGAACCACGGCTTGCTGCGGCTGGACACGCCGCGCAGGTGGACCACGCGCACGTCGTTGGCCACCGCGATCGCCGCGCCGGCATCGCGTGCGCGGCGGCACAGGTCCAGGTCCTCGGCGTGCAGGCGATAGGCCGGGTCGAAGCCGCCGATGCGCGCGAACAGCGCGCGCGGCATCACCATCAGCGCGCCGGAGATCGCGTCTACCCGCTGCAGCGCCTGCGCCGGGTCGTACGCCACGTCCAGCTGCGAGGTCGAGGCGGTGCGCAGCATGTGCTGGAAATCCGGGTCGTGGCGGCGCGCGGCGGCATCGCGCGCGCCGGTCTCGTCCACCAGGTCGGCGCCCAGCACGGCGTTGCCGCCCAGCGCCAGCGCGTGCGCCTGCAGGCGCAGCAGGCTGTCCGGCGCCACGAAGCAGTCCGGGTTCACGAACGCCAGCCACGCCGCGTCGCTGTCGGCCGCGCCCTGGTTGCAGGCGACGCCGAAGCCGGGGTTGTCGGGATTGGCGATGAAGTGCAGACGCGCATCGCGCGCGGCCATGCGCTGCACGATGGCCACGGTGTCGTCGTCGGAGCCGTTGTCGACCACCCGCACCTGGGCCATGCCATCGGCATCGCACAGCCGGCGCAGGCAGGCTTCGATGGTCTCGGCGCTGCGGTAGGTGACCACCACCGCGGCGATGCCGGCGTCCCCGGTCACGCGAACAGGTCCCGCTGCGGACGCGGCTGATCCGCGTGTTCCAGGCACTCGCCCAGCCGCGCGCGGGCCTCGCGCAGCGGATCGTCCATGAGGAAGTGCGCCAGGCGCGCGTGCCACGCCGGCCAGCGCACCGCCAGGGCATCCATGTCGCCGTCGGCCGGGCCACCCTCGCCACGGCGCGCGACGAACGCGGTTTCGCACAGCGCGTTGCGCCAGCCCAGGCCGGACAGGCGCAGCGAGTAGTCGATCATCGCCGCGTACGCCGATGCGTAACTGGCGGTGTCCAGGCCGCCTGCGCGCTGGCGCGCGCTGCCGCGCAGGGCGAAGGCATGGTCCACGGCGGCGGGAAGTTCGGGATGCAGCGGCGGCATGGCGGCCGCGGCCCGCGCGAGGCGTTCGGGATCGTGCGGCGCCGGGTTGATCTCGCCCACCCGCGGCCACGCCGCGGTTTCGCCGGCGTTGCACCACGGGGTGGCGGTGGCGATTGAGGCGTCGCGTGCCAGGCACGCGCCCAGCTGCGCCGCCCAACCCGGCGCGGGCACGGCATCGGCGGCCAGCACGATCACGTCGCTGCCGGCGCAGGCCTGCAGCACCTGGTCCAGGTGCGCCACCTCGCCCACCATGCGCTGGCGGCGCGTGTAGTCGGCCTGCAGCGGCGTGCGCTGCAGCCAGCGTTCGATGATCGCCAGCCCGCGTGGACCGGCCTGCGCGTCGTCCGCCAGCCAGACGCGCGCGCCGGCCGGCGTTCCGGCGTCCAGTGCGGCCAGCGTGGCGTCCAGGGCGTCGTCGTCCACGCCCACCGGCAGCACGATGACCGGCAGCCGCGCCGGCGGTTCCGCAGGCGGTCGCGCCGCGCCCGATACCCCGGCGCCGCCCACCGCGATCAGTCCTTGCCGGGCTGGCGGCGCAGCGGCTCCATGGCGCGGAAGCGGCGGGTGTATTCGTCGGTGAGGTCGCGCGACTCCTGCGCATTGCGCACGACCGTGGCGGTGAGCAGCACCACCACTTCGCTGCGGGTCTGGCGGGTCGTCTGCTGGCCGAACAGGCCGCCCACCACCGGCAGCCGCGCCAGCCCCGGCAGCCCGCGTGAGCCCTGCTCGGCGCCGTCCTGGATCAGCCCCGCCAGCATCACGGTGTCTCCGCTCTGCGCGATCGCCGCCGTCTTCACCTTGCGGCTGTTGATGGTGACGTTGCCGTTCTGGTCGCGGTCGGCGCCGGGAGAGCTGACCTCCTGCACGATGTCCAGGAACACGGTGCCGTCCTTGGTGGCGCGCGGGCGCACCTTCAGGATCGTGCCCGTATCCAGGTACTGCACCTGGCTGAAGGTGTTGTCGCCGACGATCGGATTGACCGTGACCGACGCGATCGGAATGCGGCTGCCGACGTTGAGGGTGGCTTCCTCGTTGTTGCGCACCGTCACCGAGGGCGTCTGCAGCATGCGCACGTCGGTGACCGAATCCAGTGCGCTGATGATCGCCGCGGCGTCGTTGCGGATCAGGGTCCACGCCAGCCCGGCGGCGTTGCCCGAGCCGATGATGCTGGCGCCCAGCGTGCTCCAGTTGGGCGGGATCTCGGGGCCGGTCAGGTCCGGCAGGCCGTTGTCGGTGGCAGCCTTCTCCAGGAACCAGTTCACGCCATAGCGCAGTTCGCCGCCCAGTTCGACCTCGGCCACCTGGGCCTCGATGTGCACCTGCATGGGCATGACGTCGAGCTTCTGGATCACTTCCTTGATCGACTTCCACGCCTGCGGGGTGCTGCGCACCAGGATCGAGTTGGTTTCCTCCACCGCGGAGACGCCGACCTGGCTGCCGTCGACCTCGAACGCCACCGCGGCGTTGCCGCCTTCGCGCTGGCCCAGCGACAGGCTGCCGCCGGACGCGCCGGAGCCGCCACCCAGGTTGCCCAGGCCGCTGCCGCCCGCGCTGCCGCCGCCGAGCATGTCCTCGCCACCGCCGATCTTGGCGCTGCTGTCGCCCATGCCGTCCACGCCGCCGTCCTGGATCGTGGTGGACTCCAGGCCCGGCATCAGCGACGCACCGCTGGAACCGCCGCTGGAACGCCGACCGGAACCGTAGACCTCGGCCAGGCGCTCGGCCAGGTCCTTGGCGGTGATGTACTTCAGTTCGTACGAGAACAGGCGCACGCCGTCGCCGACGCTGTCGATGCGCTCGAGCCACTCGGCGATGTCGTCCAGGTAATCCGGCTGCGGCGTGATGACCAGCACCGCGTTGGCGCCTTCCAGCGGCATGAAGCGGAACATGCCGGCGACCGGCGACTTGCCGGCTTCGCCGAACACCTTCTCCAGGTCCTGCACCACGCGCGCGGCCTTGCCCGACTGCAGCGGGAACACGCCCACCGACATGCTGCTCATCCAGTCGACATCGAAGATCTCGATGGTGCGCATGTAGTTTTCCAGCTCGGTTCGCGAGCCGGCCAGGGTGATCACGTTGCGCCCGGGATCGGCATTGACGATGGCGTTGGGCCGCGCGTACGGCTCCAGCAGCTTCTTCATCTCCGTGGCGGAGATGTAGCGCAGCGGCACCACACGCGATTCGAACCCGCGCGCATCGCCGGGCGCGCCGATCCGCGGCGCGACGCTGCCGGCCAGCGGCGCGTCGGCGGCCACGATGCTGTAGCGCCCGTCGCTGTAGACCATGCGGGCGTTGTTCCAGCCCAGGATCATTTCCAGCAGGCTCAGCGCCTCGGCGGAACTCACCGGGCGCGCGGTGACGTAGGTCACCGTGCCCTGCACGCCCGGGGCGATCACGTAGTTCTGGCCGAGCATGTCGCCCAGGATCGCCTTGACCACGGCGTGCAGCGACTCGCCTTCGAAATTGAACGTGGCCTGGCCGCTGCTGCCACCCAGGTTCGGCGGCGGCGCGCTGGCTGCGGCGCGGTTGATGACCTGGCCGGTACCGCGGCGGATCACCGGGCGCGGATCGTCGTCCGGACTTTCCAGCGCCTGCCGGCTGACGCCTGCCTCGTCGGCGGCGGTCCCCGGCGCCGGCGCCTGGCCGGGCACGGAGGAACGGCGCATGACCGGCGCGGGGGTGGACACGCAGGCCGCCAGCAGCGTGGCGAGCAGGGTGACGGACAGGGAACGCGGGGGGGCAAGTCTCATTTCGCCACTTTAATCGTTATTCGCTGACCGGCTGCGGGGCTTGCGCCTCGCGGCGCAACTGCTCGCGCCGGGCCTGGATGCGCTGGCGGATGGCTTCGATCTGCGCATCCGGTGTGGTGACCGCGTTGCCGGCCGCATCCTGCGGCGGAGGCGGCACCGAAGGCTGCGGAACCGGCGCGGCGACGGGCCCGGCGACCGGGCGTGGGGGGCGCTGCGCCGACGGATTGGCGATGGCGCCGGGCACCGGCCCGGCCACGCCGGGCGGGGCGCCTGTGCCCCCGGCACGCGGCACGGACGCGGGCGTCGCCGATGTGCCGCCGGTGCCGTCGAAGGCGCGCAGCTCCAGGGTGCGCTCGCCCTCGGGGCCTGCGAACACCGCGCTGCGCGGCTCCAGGGCGACCAGCCGCCAGCTGCTGGCCTGCTCGGCCGACTCGCCCAGCTTGACCCGGATCGGACCGCCGCCGGCTTCGCCCTGGGCGGCGGCGCCGGCCTGCGCCTCGGCGGTCGGCTGCAGGATCGCTAGCTTCAGCGCCGGGGTGATCAGCACGCTGGTCAGGATGTAGTCGAAGGTGTTGGCCTGGTCGCCCTCGTCCGTACGCAGCGAGAACGGCTTGGGCCTGCGGTCGTCGGTGAACAGCGGCCGCGCGGCGATTTCCCCATACTGCGCCAGCGGCCCGAGTCGCTGCGGCGACGAGGCGCGCACGGCCGGCAGCGGCTGCAGCAGGGTGGGGTCGTCCGCCAGCGGTGCGACCCGCCCCCCCATGCCGGCCAGCGCCAGGATCCAGGCCAGCAGCGCCCAGCCGGCCAGCGCGGCCAGCAGCCAGGTGCGCGGGGCGATGTCCTCAGCGCGCACCGGCGCCTCCCGCCCGGGGCGTTGCGGGCGAACGCGCGGCGTCGGCGCGCGGCTGCAGGTAGCCGTAGAGGTCGAAGCTGACATCCAGCCCGCCGCTGCCCTGCTGCCCGGCCTGGTCGGCCATGGCGAAGTAGCGCTGGGCGAGCATGTTCAGGTTGTCCACGAACAGCCGGGGGGCGCCGCTTTCCAGCGCATGCAGCACCGCGGCGGTCTCCGGCACGCCGCAGCGCAGGCGCACCTGCACGGCCACGCGCACGTAACGTTCGCTACCGGGCTCGGTCAGCGGCGAGCGGTTGGCGATGGCGCAGGCGCGGTTGCCCGGGCTGGCTTCGGCCACCACCGTCTCGAGCCGCTTGATCAGCCCCGCCGTGGCCAGCTCCGCGGTGCTCTCCGGCAGGAACCCGGCGCTGCGCTGCTGCTGCGCGCGCGCGCGCGCCAGCGCCGCCTGCACCTGCGGCGCCTGCTGCAGCTGCATGCGCGCGCGCAGCTCGCGCTGCTGCAGGGTGTCGATGCGCTCGCTTTCGGCCAGCATGGGCACCGTCCACCACGGATGCACCAGCACCAGGTAGGCCAGGGCGAGCGCCGCGGCCAGCAGGCCCAGCGCAAGCCAGCGGTCTCGATCAGCGACCGGCTGCACGCGGCCTGCTCCCCGGCATGGTGTCCTGCGGCGCCGCGGCCAGTTCCGCGGTCAGGGTGAAGATGTCGCGCCCGGTGCGCGGATCGGGCTGCAGCGCACCGGCCAGCGCAGGCGCCCGCCACGCGGGCGAGCCCTCCAGGCGGCCGATCAGCGCCGAAGCCTCGGTGCTGCGGCCGATCAGGGTGATGCGCCCGCCTTCGATGCCGAGCTTCTCCAGGTAGGTGTTGTCCGGCAGGCGCCGCGACAGTTCGTCGAGCACCTCGATCGACGTCGCCTGGGCGGCGCGCTTGCGGTCCAGGAACGCCTGCCCTTCCACGATCGCCACGATCTGCGCGCGCTGTTCGGAAACCACCCGCGCCTGGCGCGCGCGCTCGGTGGCGACCTGCTCGAAGGCGTCGGCCGCGGCGCGGCGGTTCTGCAGCACCTGCCACAGCATCGCCGCGCAGGCGACCAGCGCCAGCACCGCCAGCACCACGTTCCAGGTGCGCATCGGATCGGCCTGCTGGCGGCGCTGGGCCGGGTCGAGCAGGTTGACGCCCAGCGGCACGCCGTCCGCACCGAGCACGTCGATGCCGGCCAGGCTGGCGGCCAGGTCGCCCAGCGCGGCGTCCGCGGCGGACAGCGCGGTGCGCGGCACCGCCACCAGTTCCGCGTCGAGCTGCGCGTCGCCCTCGCGCCGGCCCAGCACGCGCGCGTCGTAGGCGACTTCGGCCGCGGCGAAAGGCGTCTGGCGGTCGATCTCGAATCCGACCACGTCGCGCAGCCGCTCCGCCGCCGCGGCCGGCAGCGTCAGGCGCCGCCGCAGCGCCACCGACGCGGGCAGCAGCAGCCAGCGCGGCAGGTCGTGGCTGGCCGGCGTGAGCAGCGACAGTAGCGAGGCGGTCGCGGAGGGGCCGGTCTCGTCCAGCGCCGGCAGGCGCGCCAGGTCGCGCAGGCCGTCGCCGTCTTCCAGGCGCAGCTGCAGGCCGGCCGGATCGGGCTGCAGGAGCAGGCGGCCGCGATCCAGGCCCAGCGCCGCGCGCCAGCGCCGCGGCAGCCAAGCCATCAGGCCGCGCGACCACCACGCCGCGAAGCCGCGCATGCCGCCCATCGCGGGCACGCCGGCGCCCAGGCGCAGGCGATCGCGCAGCGTTCTTGGCGCCAGGGGCGTGGTCATCGCAGCGATGTGCCTTCCTCCCATTGCAGCGGCAGATACGCCATGCCTGGCAAACCGGTGCCGCCGGAGCGCACCACCACGCGCAGCAGCGACTCGCGTCCGTCGCGAAGCCGGGCCCTGCTCCAAATACTATACGTACCGCTCTGCGCGCCCATGAACTGCGCGCCCTCTCCACCCGGCGGCGGCAGGCCGTCCGCGGGGTTCCAGCGCGTGCGCTGCGCGACGAGGCTCGCGCCATCCAGGCCCATCGCGTCGAGCACCTCGGCCTGCGCGAAGGACGTTTCGGGCTGGTCGCGGCCGCTGAACATGGTGATGTGCGGCGCCAGCTGCGCGTAGATGCGCGGCGTCATGCCCAGCACCTGCTGCAGTTCGGCCGATGTCTCGAAGGGCGCGTCCTTGGCGCCGTACGGCAGCCCCGCCGCCTCATAGTCCGCGTCCTCGCCGCCGCCGGCGGGCTGGGTGAGGAAGTCCGGGTCGCGCCAGTCGATCACCGCCGAGGCGATCCGCTGCGCCTGCTCCGCATCCACGCCGACCGTGCGCAGCAGTCCCGCCAGCAGCGGCGCCTGCGCGCCGTTGAGGTCCACCTTGCCCTGTTCGTCCACGATGCGCACCGTCACCCGCGCGCCGCCGAAGCGCCACGCGTAGGGGCGCCCGTCCGGCACCCAGCGGCGGCGCTGGTCCTGCTCCTCCAGCCGGGTCAGGGCGTACTCGATCCCGGCACGCGCGGCCTGCTCGGCCACGACGCCCTGCGATGCGACCCGCCCCTGCATGGATTCGATGCGGGCGGCCATGGCGAAGCCGCCCACCAGCGCGGCCAGCAGCGCGATCAGCCACATCACCAGCAGCAGCGCGGCACCGCGCTGGCGCGCTGCGGGTGGCGCCGGACTCATGGCAGCAACCCCACCGGCTGCGCGGCGCCGCCGCTGGCCGACAG
The DNA here is from genome assembly GCA_964425695.1 of uncultured Pseudoxanthomonas sp. Lineage (GTDB taxonomy): Bacteria > Pseudomonadota > Gammaproteobacteria > Xanthomonadales > Xanthomonadaceae > JAKPBU01. Next base: position 88,937 of record CAYRNF010000012.1, on the reverse strand, counting down.
CGGCAGCGCCACGACCATGCGCGGCCAGTCGCGGCCCTGCGCGTCGCGCAGCAGCACTTCGACCTGCAGCGGCAGGCGCTCCACGTCGTCCCACTGGTCCTGCCACCCGCCCACGGTGTTCTCCGGGGTCAGGCCGCGGTAACGGAAGCGCACGCCCGCCATGTCTTCGGCCAACGCTTCCGGCGGGCGCGGCGGCGTTTCAGGGCGCACCTCGCCGGCCTGCACCAGGGTCAGCGCGACGGTCAGGGCGACGCCCTCGCCCGCGCGCTCGACGGCCAGCTCGTGCAGGTACGGGCCGCCGCGCCCCAGGTAGTCGGGCAGGTCCGCGACGAAGCGCATGCTGCCCGCGTCGCCGCTGAAGCGGCTCTGCACCCCGCTGGCCGCGTCCACGGAGAAGATGATCGGGCGCGCGCCGGAGATGCGCCGGCGCAGGAATCCCTGCACCGCGCGCATGCGCTCGCTGCGCTCGGCCAGGGCCTCGCCGCGCTGCGTGGTGCCGGTGGCGGCGCGCAGGCTGGCGAACGCCAGCGCCAGCCCGGCCGCCAGCAGCACGGTGGCGAGCAGGACTTCGATGAGGGTGAAGCCGGCCTGGGCGCGGGAGACGCGAACCACGTCGCGGGGCCTACCGGGCGTTGGAGGTCGCAAGGCGTGTCGCTCACGCGTGGCTTCCACGCGCCCGGGGCGTCCGAAGGCGCGGCCTCCCGGCCATACCCTCTTGCCGGGTCCGGGTTGCCCGTTCTTCACCGCGCCCCCGTCCCGGCCAGCGGATCCGGCGCGACCAGGCGCAGGGTCTGAAGCTGCAGGCGCTCGCGCGGCGACTCGCCCCAGCGCACGGTCAACACCAGCTGCATCAGCTGCGGCGCGGCCAGCGCTTCGGGCCCGGGCGGCGGCGCGCCCGGGTCGCGGTACGGCTCCACGTCCAGGCGCCAGCGGTAGGTGCCGTCTTCCAGTTCGCCCTCGGTCTGGCCCGGCTGCAGCGACTCGCCGATGCCGGCCTGGTCGAGCAGGGACTGCGCATGCAGCGCCGCGCGCCCGGCCAGATCGGCGTGGCGCACCTGGCGGGTCGCACCGGACAGCGTGCCCAGCAGCAGCGTCAGCCCCAGCGCGAGCACGCCGAAAGCGACGATCACTTCGATGAGGGTGTAGCCCGACTGCGTGCGGGGTGCCGGCAACGCAGCACGGGGCAGGAAGGCCGCCACGTGACCGGGGCGGCGGCCGCCACGCGCGGCGTCACCGGCGCGGGCGGGCTGCCCTTCCCCGTTCCCGGTTGTCGATGCCCGCTTCACGGCCGCGCCTCGCCCCGGCCCACGCGCACTTCGCCGGTGAGCCACTTCACGTCCACGTTCCACGCCGCGCGCTTGGCGGTGAGCTGGATGCGGCCGCCGGTGGAAGCCCCGTCGGCGAAGAACACGATCGCGCCCACCCCGCGCGTGGGCTGCACTTCGCGGGCACCGGTGAACACGATGCCCAGCTGCTCCGGGATCTCCCCGCTGCGCTCCTTCGGCGCCGTCCAGGTGTGCGCGGACGGGTCGATGGTGAACCGCTGCGGGCGACCGGTGGCGATGGCCTGCGCGCGCGTGAAGCGCAGCTGCGCGGCGACCTGCTTGGCGGCGCTGCGCAGGCGTACGCCCTCCATGCCGCCGGTCAGCGACGTGGCGGTGAGCACGCCCACCGCGGCGATCAGCGCCACCACCAGCAGCATTTCCAGCAGGGAGAAGCCGCGGACCGCGGCACCTGCCCGCGCGCCCCGGTGCGTGGTGCGCATGGCGGACGGCGGGTTCACCGGCTGCGACGCTGGTTCGGGGTGACGTGCCCGAACGCGTCGTCGCCGTACGAATGCAGCACCTGCGCCACCACCACGTGGTAGCCGGCGTACCAGCGCGCGTACTGGCGCTTGGCTTCCTGGTGCACGGCGTGGGTCGAGAACGCCTTCAAGGTCTCAAGGCTGTCCCAGTAGTAGGTCGCGTTGCGGCGCGTGCCTGCGAGCGCCGTCCATGACTCCACGCCCAGGAAGCCGGGCAGCGCGCGCGCCACGGCATCGATGTGCGCATTGAGGCGCTGGAACTCGGCGTCGTACTGGCCCGGCTCCCAGATGAAGGCGACGCTGTACATGCATGCGCGGCTTGGGCGCGCACTACTCCAGGCGGATGTCGGCGGCGGTGCTGTCGCCGCCGGCGGCGCGGTCCGCACCCAGGCTCACGATGTCGAACGGACCGGCTTCGCCTGGCGTCCTGTACTGCAGCTGGGTGCCCCACGGATCCTTCAGTTCGGCTTCCTTGGCGTACGGGCCGAGCCAGCCGGACGCGGACGATGCCACCAGCTCCTCCAGCGACTGCGGCAGCGCGCCGGTGTCCATCTCGTACTGCTGCACCTTTTCGCCGAGCGTCTGCACCTGCGCCTTGGCCAGGTTGACCTTGGCGCGGTCGCCGCCGCCGAGGATGCGCGTGGCGGCGAAGGCGACGATGCCGCCGATCAGCACCACCACCAGGATGATCTCGATGAGGCTGAAACCGCGCTGCGACTGACGCGCGGCCGCCATGCTGAATGTGCCGCCGCCGCGGCGGACAGGACCGCGCCCGCGAACGGTATTGACCTGGGACGCAAGGGACTGGGGCAACCGGGCGGATGTGCGCTTGTGCATGTGAGTTCCGTAGACGTTGAGCGGTGAGCGGTGAGCAGTGAGCGTTAGAACTGCCTGGTTCTTCTGTAGCAAAAAAGTGGCGCCTTCTTCCCGGTCCACCGCCCCGGTTCATCCGATGACGTTGGTCAGATCATAGATCGGGGTCAGCACCGCCAGGATCACGATCCCCACCACGCCGGCCAGCAGCAGCGTCACCGCCGGCACCAGCGCGGCCAGCATGCGATCCAGCGCCAGGCCGGTTTCGGATTCGAACGTATCCGCGGTCTTGAGCAGCATGGTGTCCAGCGCGCCGGATTCCTCGCCCACCTGGATCATCTGCAGCGCCAGCCGCGGGAAACGCTTGCCTCGGGAAAGCGCCGTGGACAGGGCGACGCCGTTCTTGACCTCCTCCGCGGCACGTTCGACATCGTCGGCCAGCACGCGGTTCCCCAAGACGTTGCGGCCGATGCCCAGGGCCGTCATCAGCGGCACCCCGTTGCGCAGCAGGGTGCCCAGGGTGCGGGCCAGGCGCGCGGTCTCCACCTTGGCCACCAGCGTGCCGGCGAACTTGCGGCGCAGCAGCCAGTCGTCCAGCCACGCGCGGAACGCCGGGTCGCGGCGCTTGCGGTCGAACCACCACAGCGCCAGCGCGGGGATGGCCACGATCACGAACCACCAGTCGCGCACGCCCACCCCGGCCCAGACCACCAGTTGCGAGAACCACGGCAACTCCGCGTCCAGGCTGTCGTACATGGCCGCGAACTGCGGCACCACGAAGCCGAGCAGGAACAGCAGGCTCAGCCCGACCATGAGCAGCAGGATCGCCGGATAGATCAGTGCGTTGACCACGCGGCCCTGCAGCGCGCGGCTGCGCTCCAGGTAATCGGCCAGGCGCGCCAGCGTGTCGTGCAGGCTGCCGCCGGCTTCGCCCGCGCGCACCATGTTGATGTACAGCTTGCCGAACGTGCCGTGCTGGCGTTCCAGCGCGGTGGACAGCGCCGCGCCGCCGCGCACGGCGTCGCGCACGTCGGCGATGGTGCGCTTGGCGGCCTCGTCCTCCGGCAGTTCCAGCAGGATGGTCAGCGCGCGATCCAGCGGCTGCCCGGCCCCAAGCAGCGTGGCCAGCTGCTGCGTGAACTGCACCAGCCGCTGCCCCGCGAACGCCTTGGGCTTGAACAGCGACCGCCACGACGCGCCACCGCCGCCCTCGCTCGCCAGCCGCGCCTCCACCGGCAGGTGCCCCTGCTCCTGCAGCCGCAGCACCACCTCGCCATCGCTGGCGGCTTCCATCTGCCCGTCGAGCAGCTCGCCGCGCGCGTTCAGCGCCTTGTAGCGGTACAGCGGCATGGGCTCAGGCGTCCTCGGTGACGCGCAGGACTTCCTCGATCGTCGTCTCGCCGCGCAGCGCCTTGGCGATGCCGTCCTCGTACATGGTGCGCATGCCGCCATTGCGGGCGAGCTGTTCGATCTCGCCCATGCCGGCGTGGCGCATCACCGCGCGGCGCAGTTCGTCGTCCATCACCAGGAACTCGACGATGGTGGTGCGCCCGAGATAGCCGGTGGGCGCGATCGCCGAACCCTTCGGCCGGTACAGGAAGATCTCGCCTTCCGGCTGGTACTTGCGCAGCGCGAACTTCTCGATCTCCTCGGGCGAAGCCGGGTATTTCTCCGCGTGGGTCGGCTCCAGCCTGCGCACCAGGCGCTGGGCCAGGATGCCGTTCACGGTGGAGGTGAGCAGGTAGTCCTCCACGCCCATGTCCAGCATGCGGGTGATCCCGCCGGCGGCATTGTTGGTGTGCAGGGTGCTGAGCACCAGGTGGCCGGTGAGCGCGGACTGGATCGCGATCTTCGCGGTTTCCAGGTCGCGCATTTCGCCGATCATGATGATGTCCGGGTCCTGGCGCACGATGCTGCGCAGGGCGTGGGCGAAGTCCAGGCCGATCTGCGGCTTGGCCTGGATCTGGTTGATGCCCTCGATCTGGTACTCGACCGGGTCTTCCACGGTGATGATCTTGACGTCGGCGGTGTTGAGCCCGCTGAGCGCCGTGTACAGCGTGGTGGTCTTGCCCGAGCCGGTGGGGCCGGTGACCAGCAGGATGCCGTGCGGCTGGTCCAGCACCTGGCGGAAGCGCGGCAGGAATTCCTCGGTGAAGCCCAGGCGCTGGAAGTCGAACACCACCGTCTCGCGGTCCAGCAGGCGCATCACCACGCTCTCGCCGTGCGCGGTGGGCACGGTGCTCACGCGCAGGTCGAGCTCCTTGCCCTGCACGCGCAGCATGATCCGGCCGTCCTGCGGCAGGCGGCGCTCGGCGATGTTGAGCTTGGCCATGATCTTGATGCGGCTGATCACGGCGGCGGTGAGGTTCTGCGGCGGGCTTTCGCCTTCTTCCAGCACGCCATCGATGCGGTAGCGCACTTTCAGCCGGTTCTCGAACGGCTCGATGTGGATGTCCGACGCGCGCAGTTCCACGGCGCGCTGGATCACCAGGTTCACCAGCCGGATCACCGGCGCTTCCGACGCCAGGTCGCGCAGGTGTTCCACGTCGTCCAGGTCGCCGCTGCCCTCGCCGTCCGCGGTTTCCACGATGGCGCCCATCGCGCTGCGGCCCTGGCCGTACCAGCGCTCGATGAGGTCGTCGATCTCGCTGCGCAGCGCCACCATCGGACGCACCTCGCGCTGCGTGGCGAGCCGCACGGCGTCGATGGCGTAGGCATCGTGCGGGTCGGCCATGAGCACGCCGACCTCGCGTTCGCTCCACTCGACCGGACACAGGTGGAACTGCTTGAGGAACCGGGTGGACAGCGTCGCGCCTTCCGGCGGCAGGTCGGGCGCGTCCTTGGCGCTGACCAGCGGCAGGCCCAGCACGTCGGCGCTGGCGTCGGCGTGGTCGCGCTCGGACACCAGGCCCAGCCGGCCCAGCAGGGTAAGCAGGCTGCCGCCGGTCTCTTCCTGCAGGCGCCGCGCGCGTTGCAGGTCCGCGTCCTTCAGCCGCCCCTTGGCCAGCAGCGCGGCGACGATGCGCGCGTCCACGCCGGCATCGACGTCGGGGGCGGATTCAAGGGGCTGGACGACTGCGTTCAAGCGGGGCCTCCTGCGGAACGCCGACTTTAACAGCTGCCGCGGCGGCGCCCGGACGCCTGCCGAAGCCTCCGCAGCGCCGGTTGGCCGGGCACCCGGCATGGCGGCGTTGGTTGCGATGCAGGGGCGCACGGCTGGACCACCAGGAGCCCCCATGCCCGCGAAGACCGACCTCAATCGCGCGACCGCCGCCGAACTGGCCACGCTGCCCGGCATCGGGCCCGGCCTCGCTCAGCGCATCGTCGAATACCGCCAGCGCGTCGGCCCGTTCCGCACGCTGGAGGAGCTCACCGCGGTCGCGGGCATCAACGAGCGCATCCTGGCGCGCCTGGCGCCGCGCGGCACCGTCGAGGGCGCCCCGGCAGGCGGCGAACCCGTGCCGTCGCCGCCGCTGCTGGTGCAGGTGCAGCTCAAGAGCGCAGCCGGCGGGTCGTACGCGGGCCACCTGCTCGGCGCCGCGTTCGTCCGGCGCGAGTCGCTGCGCAACGCCGACGGCACCTTGGCCACCATCGCGGTACCGGGCTCTGTGGGCCTGACGCTGCCCGCTTCCGGCACGGCCACGCTGCGGTTCCCGAACCGCGCCGACCTGGAGGGCAACGCCACCTTCAACGTGCGCGCGCCCGACGGCGAACTGCTGCTGGAACAGGCGATGCCCGCCGAAAAGCTCACCGAGAAAGTCGAGCTGGCGGTGACCCCGCGCCAATACCCGCAGACCGCGCCCAACGACGATCCCGCGGCCGGCAAGCCGTCGCGGCTCAAGGGCCGCGTCATCGACGAGGCCGGCAGGCGCCAGGTCGCGAACGTGCAGGTCGTGGTGTGGGGCGCCGAAGCCGACGATCCGGACCCGGCCGATTTCCGCGCGCTGTTCGTGGCCCAGACCGACGGCAACGGCTACTTCTCCGGCGTCTACCCGCTGGGCGCATTCGCCGCCGCGCATGGCACCGTGGCGGTGGGAGCCGGCGAGCCGGTGCTGGTGCCGATCCATCTTCAGGAAGACGACACGTTTCCGGAGTCGGTGATCCTGGTCATCGACCTGGACGAGGCGGCGCTGCCTGCCCCGCAGGACGACTGCGACTGCCATGGCGCGAGCGACGTGCCGCGCGATCCGGACGCGCGCGACCTGGCGCGTGCCGACGGTACCTACAGCAGCGATCCGGGCGCCGGCCGCTGCGTGGATTTCACCCGGCCCGACCGCACGCTGGAGGAATACAGCTTCAGCTACGTGGTGCGCACCACCGAACCGACGATCCGCGGCCTGACCCTGCAGGAACCGAGCAAGATCGACCTGTCCAAGCTCACCGCGGTGCTGTCGCAGAACACGCTGTCCAACGCGGTGCTGACGCGCGATGCGGCGGCGCCCGTCGCGCGCATGGCGACCGCCGCAGCGGTCGCCGACCGCGCGGAAGCAGCGGAGCTTCCGCAGTTCGCCACGCAGCGGGTGGACGCCGACATCCTCCAGACCCTGGCGCGCGACCCGGACGGGTTCTCGCTCACCAAACTCGCCACCGCCGCCGAACTGACCGTGCACGGCGACCTTGTGCGCCTGATCGGCCAGCACCTGGCGCTGGAACCGGGTCGCCAGGCGCTGACTTGCCGCACGCCCATCGACTGGGACCACACCGCCACGCTCTACCAGGCGTGCACGGTGGCCCATGGCCACGTGCTGCGCTTCAAGCAGGAGTGGGTGGCCGACGGCTATTCGATGGGCAACCTGCTCTACAGCCTGCCGCTGGCGCCGGGGCAGAAGAAGCAGATCGCGGTGGTGGACTGGGAGCGGCGCGAGACCACCGCGCGCAGCGAGGAGCGCGAGGTCCGCGAATCGCTGGAAGCGGCGATCAGCCGCGACCGCGACATCAACGAGATCGTCGGCGCCACCGTCAACGAAAGCGTGCGTGGCGGTTCGCGCGCCTCCAACAGCAGCTTCGCGGGCGGGCTGGGCGTGGGCGCGATCCTGGGCCCGGTGGGCGGGCTGCTGGGGGTGGGCGGCGGCACCGCCAGCGCCAACAGCAGCGCCTGGCAGCAGTCGGCGCGCAGCACCGCGGCCAACGCGCTCAACCAGCTGCGCGACCGCACCATCCAGAGCGCGTCGTCGCTGCGCAGCCAGCGCTCCACCGTGGTGCACACCGTGCGCCAGGGCGAGCGCATGGTGGCCACCACCGAGACCGTGGCCAACTACAACCATTGCCACGCGATCACCATCCAGTACTTCGAGGTGCTGCGCCACCTGCTGGTGCGGCAGCGCCTGACCGACGTGCAGGAATGCCTGTTCGTGCCGCTGCTGATGAGCCGCTTCGACTCCGGCAAGGCGCTGCGCTGGCGCAACACCCTGCGCGGCGCGGTCGCCGACCGCGCCCTGCGCGCCGGCTTCGACGCGATCGAGCGGATCAAAGCCAACTACGCCGGCAGCGACTTCCCGGTGGGCAGCTATGCCGACCAGCTGCTGGACGACCTCGAAGGCGAGCTGTACCTGAGCTTCGAGATCGCGCGCCCGCGCGACGACAACGACGACTTCGACCCCAACGCCTGGCTGTTCCTCAACCGGCTGTTCCCGTTGATCTCGGCCAGCGACTTCTACCGCCAGCACCTCAAGGGCCAGGCGCTGAAGGACCGCGTCTTCCAGGAGCAGATGGCGCCGAAGATCGCCGAACGCTTCGTGCAGCACCTGCAGTTCTTCGCCGTGGACGCCGGCAACGCGCGCACCCGGCTGCCGGTGGACACCACGCTGGTGACCGATTTCGTCAACGACCGCCCGCTGTACGTGTCGCTGCGGCTGTCCGGCGCGCTGCCCGCGCTCGCGCGCAAGGGCGTGAGCTACGTGGAGATCAGCGACATCAGCGGCGTGCTCAACCTGCCGTTCCTGCAGATCCTGCCGTCCGGCTCGAAGGTGCTGGTGCACCGCGGCAGCCTGCGCTACCGCACCCGCCATTCCAGCGGCCACCTGTTCCGCGACGCGCGGATCATGAACGACCTGATGGGCGGCGACGTGGTCCGCATCCACACCCCGCTGGACCGCGAGGAACTGCGCAACCCGCGCGAGGAGGACAAGGAGCTGATGCGGCGCCTGCTCGACCACCTCAACGAGCACATCGAGCGCTTCCACCACCACCTGTGGCAGTCCTTCAGCGACGCCAAGCGCTACATGCTGCTGGACGGTTTCCTGGCGCCCAACGGCGACGGCCGCAGCGTGGCGTCGGTGGTGGAGAACGAACTGATCGGCATCGTCGGCAACTGCCTGGTGATGCCGGTCGCGCGCGGCTTCCACCTCGACCCGACCTTCCGCCAGGACGTGGAGAACCCGGTCGACCTGCTGGAGCACTACCAGCCGAACACGCCGATCGAGCCGTCGCGGATCGCGGTGCCCACGCGCGGCGTGTACGCCGAGGCGGTGATGGGCGCCTGCAATTCGTGCGAGCGCAAGGAAGAGGAGCGCTTCTGGCGCTGGGAGGAATCGCCGCTGCCCGACGCGCCGCCGCAGATCCTGCCGGTGTCCACCGACTCCCGCCGCGCCGACCCGGCCAACGTCACCCCGAGCGACTTCCCGATGCCGATCATCAACCTGCAGAACGCGCCGGCCGCGCCGGATCCCACCGGCCTGGCGGCGGCCATGCAGCTGCTCGGCACACCGGGGCTGTTCAAGGACATCACCGGCCTGGAAGGCAACCAGAAGAACGCCGCGGCCGCGCTGCAAGGCGCGATGCAGACCGCGCAGTTCTTCGGCGGCAAGGCCGCGGACCTGGCCCTGCAGGCCAAGATGTCGCGCGACATCGACAAGGCCGTGAAGACCATCGACCAGGCCAAGCAGAGCGGCCTGATCACCCAGGCGCAGGCGCAGGAACTCACCGGCAAGGCGATCAGCGGCATGATCGGCGGCGGCACCGACGAAAAGCCGAAGTCGATCACCACCGCCGAGGAGGTGGCCAAGATCACCAACACCGCCGGCGCCAACAAGGCCGACGTGTCGGTGAAGCGCCCCAACGGCGAAACCGTGGAAGCGCGCACGCTGGACAGCCGGTTCGACCCCAAGGTCGCCACCGAAGTCCAGCTGCAAGGCAACACGCCGTCGCAGCGCACCTTCGCACCCGAGCGCCAGGACAAGAGCGGACGCACCCGGCTGCAGGCCAACATCTCCAACGCGCCGCCGGGCGCCACGTTCCGCTGGAGCGCGAGCAGCGCGGACCGGCTGACGTTCCTGCAACCGGCCGCAGGCACCACGGAGGTGCTGGCGGGCGAGAGCGGCGTGACCACCGCCACGTTCGAGGTCTTCGACAGCAGCCACAACCTGCTGCGTACCGCGCACGTGTTCGTGGGCGTGCCCAAGTTCATCCTGGTGATGGAGTACTCGGGGGCGGCATACCCCAGCCATCGCGCCGGCGTCGCCGACCCGCACCTGCTCGACTCCGTGCTGAGCGACTTCCATCTCATCGCCAGCAAGGACCAGCTGCTGATCACGGCGAAGCTGGTGTGCGACTTCCTGCTGCGCGCGGCGAACGTGCGCACGATCTGGAAGATCGGCAGCTTCGCCGACGTGCTGCCCGAGCAGTACCGGCCGGGGAGCGCCGCGCATGCCCACCTCAGCCAGCTGCACATCGCCGGCTTCGCGCCCACCACCCGCTTCGGCGAGGCGAAGGCGGTCGGCACGCTGGGGACGACGCACACCACGCGCGCGGGCGACATCCTGCCCACGGAAGGCGAGATCGAGATCTATCCCGGCGCCCTGGACAGCGGCGTGTTCCCGGAAATCGACAGGCTCCAGGCGGAACTGGTGCGGCTCGAAGGCGACGTGGCCGCCAACCCGGGCGATGCGGCGCTGGCGCAGCAGCTCTCCGACCTGGTGGATCTGTGGACCGAGATCGTAGGCCGCGTGACCGGCATGGTGATGGCGCACGAGATCCACCACCTGCTGCTCGCCAATGCGCCCGGCCTCACCGGCGGCCACACCACCGCCCCGGAGATCGACCTGCTCAGCCCCGGTTCGTCGCTGTCGTTCACGCAGTGGACCGGTGTCGAAGTCAGCGACCCGGCGAACTTCCCGAAACCCGGCAGCTTCGTGGATCGCGGCTTCAACGCACTGGCGGTGATCGGCGAAGCCAACCAGGGCCGCGTGGACGCGCTGTTCCCGGTGCCGCCGGCGTTTCCGTTCGGCTGACCGTTCTCGGCATCGGGATGCGGCGAAGGGGCGCGTGCCCCTGCGCCGCGGGTTCAGCCCACCGCCACCCGCGCGTTGCGGAACATGCGCAGCCACGGCGAGGCCTCCGGCCAGTCCGCCGGATGCCAGCTCATGTTGGCGCTGCGCAGCGTGCGCTCCGGATGCGGCATCAGGATCGTCACGCGGCCGTCGTCGCTGCACACGCCGGCGATGGCGCCGTCGGAACCGTTGGGATTGGCCGGGTACCCCTGCGCCGGCGAACCGTCGCCGCGCACGTAGCGCAACGCGACCTGCGCGGCGTCGCGGTCCTCCGCGGAGGCGAACTGCGCACGGCCCTCGCCGTGCGCGATCGCCACCGGGATGCGCGAGCCGGCCATGCCCTGCAGGAACAGCGACGGCGACTGCGCCACCTCGAGCATGCCGAAGCGCGCCTCGAACTGTTCGCTGGCGTTGCGCAGGAACGCGGGGAAGCGCGCGGCGCCGGGGATGATGTCCTTGAGCTGCGACAGCATCTGGCAGCCGTTGCACACGCCCAGCGCGAAGCTGTCGCCGCGCGCGAAGAACGCGGCGAAGGCGTCGCGCAGCGCGGGCCGCTCCAGGATCGACGTGGCCCAGCCGCGGCCGGCGCCGAGCACGTCGCCGTAGCTGAAGCCGCCGCAGGCGACCAGGCCGGTGAAGTCCTCCAGCGACAGGCGCCCGGCGATCAGGTCGCTCATGTGCACGTCGAACGCGTCGAACCCGGCGGCAGTGAACGCCTGCGCCATCTCGACCTGGCCGTTGACGCCCTGCTCGCGCAGGATCGCCATCCGCGGCCGCGCGCCGGTGGCGATCATGCTCTTGTGGACCAGCGGCGCGGCCACGTCCTCGGCCGGATCGAACGTGAGCAGCGGCGCCAGGCCCGGCGCGTCGAAGCGGCGCGCCGCGTCGCGTTCGGCATCCGCGCTTGCCGGGTTGTCGCGCAGGCGCTGCATGGCATGGGTCACCGCCCACCACGCGTCGAACAGTTCCTCCCAGCGCCACTCGGCGCGCACGTCGCCTTCTTCCAGCACGCGCACCGCCGCGGTCGCCGTGGGCCGGGCGATGCGCTGCGCGCATTCCACCAGGCCATGGCGGGCCACCAGGTCCGCGAACTCCACGCGGTCCTCGCTGGCGATCTGCACCACCGCGCCCAGCTCCTCGTTGAACAGCGCGCCGAACGCGTCGTCGGCGCCGCCGCCGCCCCACCCGTCCAGGAGGATGTCCAGCCCGGTGCGCGACGCGAACGCCATCTCGCACAGCGCCGCGAAGGCGCCGCCGTCGGAGCGGTCGTGGTACGCGCGCAGCAGGCCGGCATCGCGCGCGTCGCGGATCAGCTCGAAGAAGCAGCGCAGCCGCTCGGGGTCGTCCAGGTCGGGCGCCGCGCCGCCGAAGGCGTCGTAGCACTGCGCCAGGATCGAACCGCCCAGACGGCGCTGGCCCGCACCCAGGCCGATCAGCCACAGCTCGCTGTCGGCAGCGTCCGACAGCAGCGGCGTGAGCTGCGCACGCACGTCGGCGACGGGGGCGAAGGCGGTGACGATCAGCGACACCGGCGACACCGACTTGGCGACCTGGCCACCGGCTTCCCACTGCGCCTGCATCGACAGCGAGTCCTTGCCCACCGGGATGCTCAGCTCCAGCTCGGGGCACAGCTGCATGCCCACCGCCCGGACCGCGTCGAACAGGCGCGCGTCCTCGCCCGGGTGCGACGCGGCGGCCATCCAGTTGGCGGACAGCTTGATCGTGTCCAGCGCCGCCACCGGCGCGGCGCACAGGTTGGTGATCGCCTCGCCCACGGCCATGCGCGCCGAGGCGGCGGCGTCCAGCAAGGCCAGCGGCGTGCGCTCGCCGATGGCCATGGCCTCACCGGCGAAGCCGTCGAACCCGGCCAGGGTGATCGCGCAGTCGGCCACCGGCAGCTGCCACGGCCCGACCATCTGGTCGCGCGCGGTCAGCCCGCCCACGCTGCGGTCGCCGATGGTGACCAGGAAGGATTTCGCGGCCACGGTGGGATGCGCCAGCACGCGCAGCCCGGCCTCGTGCAGCGACAGGGCGGCGGTCTCCAGCGGCGGGAACCGCGTGGCCGGCACGCGCCGCGCGTCGCGGTGCATCTTCGGCGCCTTGCCGAACAGCACGTCCATGGGCAGGTCGATCGCCGGCGCCTGGTCTGGATAGCCGGCGACCAGGTGTTCGGCCGCGGTCGCCGTGCCCACCACCGCGTACGGGCACCGCTCGCGCTCGCACAGCGCGGCGAACTCGGCCAGCCGCGCCTGCGCCACGCCCAGCACGTAGCGCTCCTGCGATTCGTTGCACCACAGCTGCATCGGCGACAGCGACGGATCGTCGCTGGGCACGCGGGACAGGTCGATCGTGCCGCCCACGCCGGAGTCGTGCAGCAGTTCCGGGATGGCGTTGGACAAGCCGCCGGCGCCCACGTCGTGGACGCACAGGATCGGGTTGTCGGCGCCCAGCGCCACGCAGCGGTCGATCACTTCCTGGCAGCGGCGCTCCATTTCCGGGTTGTCGCGCTGCACGCTGGCGAAGTCGAGGTCCTCGCTGCTTTCGCCGGACGCGACCGAACTGGCCGCACCGCCGCCCAGGCCGATCAGCATCGCCGGGCCGCCGAGCACGATCACCGCATCGCCCGGCGACAGCCTGCGCTTGTCCACCTGCACGCGGTCGATGGCGCCCAGCCCGCCGGCCAGCATGATCGGCTTGTCGTAGGCGCGGGCCAGCCCGGCTTCGTCCACCTCGAAGCTGCGGAAGTAGCCGGTGAGGTTGGGGCGGCCGAACTCGTTGTTGAACGCGGCCGCGCCGATCGGGCCGTCGAGCATGATCTCCAGCGCCGGAGCCATGCGCGGATTCAGCGCGCGCGGCGCCTCCCAGGGCTGCGGCAACGTGGGAATGCGCAGGTGCGACACGCTGAAGCCGGCCAGACCCGCCTTGGGCTTGCCGCCGCGGCCGGTGGCGCCTTCGTCGCGGATCTCGCCGCCGGCACCGGTGGACGCGCCCGGGAACGGCGAGATGGCGGTGGGATGGTTGTGGGTTTCCACCTTGATGCAGAACGCCGACGGCGTCTCGCCCTCGGCGCGGTAGCGCAGCGTGGCCGGATCCGGGCGGAAGCGCCGCGCGGGCAGGCCTTCGACCACCGCCGCGTTGTCGCTGTACGCGCTCAGCGTGTGCTGCGGCGTGCGCGCGTGCGTGTTCTTGATCATCTTGAACAGCGACAGCGGCCCGCCATTGAGCTGCATGTCCTGGCCGTCGACGGTCCAGCTGGCGTTGAAGATCTTGTGCCGGCAGTGCTCCGAATTGGCCTGCGCGAACATCATCAGTTCGACGTCGTGCGGATCGCGACCGAGCTCGGCGTAGCGCGCGCGCAGGTACTCGATCTCGTCGTCGGCCAGGGCCAGGCCCAGGCGCGCGTTGGCCTGCTCGAGCTGCGCCAGCGGCACGGTCTCCAGCGCGCCGCGCGCGGGCGCGGCGAACAGCGCCGCGGCGGCGTCGCGCGTGGGCAGCAGCGACTGGGTCATGGGGTCGTGCAGCAGGTCGGCCACGCCGGCGAGCTGCGCGTTGGACGCGCCATGCAGGTCGATGCGCATGCCGCGCTCCACGCGCTTCACCGCCAGGCCCGCGCCGCGCAGCAGCTCGGTGGCCTTGCTGGCCCACGGCGAGATCGTGCCCAGCCGGGGCGCCACGAAGCGCGATGCCGCGCCTTCGGCAGGGGCCGCCGGTCCGGCCCCGGCCTGCAGGATCCGCGCCAGCGCGTCCAGGTCGGGCGCGCCGCCCGGCTCGGGTTCGATCCAGTACACGTGGTGGGTGGACGTCACGCGCAGCGCGGGATGCCGCTGGCGCAGGCGCGCTTCGAGCCGTTCGCGGCGGAACGGCGACAGGGCCGGCTGGCCCTCGAGGACGATCATTTCCGGAGGGGAACCACGCGAAACGGGGCGCCAATTGTAGCGAAGCCGCCCTGCAAGGCGGCTTCGGACCTCCACACCGGCGGACTCAGCCGCGGGTGCCCGGCGGCTGGCCCCGGGTCGCCTGCGCGGCGTGCTTGTCCAGCGCGGCGCGCAGGGCATCGGCCGGGACATAGCCGCCGAACTGGGTGCCGTCCGGGGCCAGGATCATGGGCGTGCCGGTGAGGCCGGCGCGCTGGCCGGTGGCGTACTGCGCGGCGACCGGGCTGGTGCAGCGCGACGCGGCCACCCTGCGGTCGCTCTTGGCATCGGTGAGCGCCTTGCGCCGGTCGGCGCTGCACCACACCGCTTCCATCTTGCGGAAGTCCTCGCTGGCCGGCCCCATGCGCGGAAACGCCACGTATTCCACGGCGATGCCCTGGCGGTTGTAGTCGGCGATCTCGCTGTGCATCTTGCGGCAGTAGCCGCACTCCACGTCGGTGAACACCACCACGGTGTACTTGGGGTTGGCCGGCGCGAAGACGATGCGGTCCTTGGCCGGGATCGTGCCGAGCAGGTCGCGCCGCACTTCGGCCATGGCTTCCTCGCCCAGGTTCTTCTGCGCCTGGATGTCGTACAGGCTGCCCTGCAGCAGGTAGCGGCCGTCGTTGCTGACGTACACCACCTGGCCGCCGACGATCGCCTGCTGGAAGCCGGCGATGGGCGCGTCGCGCAGGCGCTCGGGGGCGATGTCCGGATTGATCGACTTCAGCGCGGCCGTCGCCCGGGCGGCCGGCGTGCCGGGCACGACCTTCGGCTCGGCGGGCTTGGCCGCGGACGGCCCCGCCGCCTGCTGCGCCTGGCCGCCGGCCGGCAGCGTGGATTGGGCGCAGGCGCCCAGGCTGGTGCTGGCGAGCAGCAAGGTGGCGACGAGGCGAAGGGACATGCGGATTCCGTGTGTGGGTGTGGCGCGTGCGCGGCCCGGGGTTCGACCCGGCCGGCGTGGCGCGGTTCCCCGGGATTCTCGCACGCGCTCATCCGGGCGTCGGGCGCCGGGGGCCGCTGGGCGCGTTGCGCATCGCGCGATGCGCCGCGCCGGCGCCTAGCCCCGCGGATGGTGGCGGGCGTGCAACTGCTTGAGCTGCTCGCGCGCCACCAGCGTGTAGATCTGCGTGGTGGACAGCGAACTGTGCCCCAACAGCATCTGCAGCGCGCGCAGGTCGGCGCCGTGGTTGAGCAGGTGGGTGGCGAAGCTGTGGCGCAGTCCGTGCGGACTGACCTTCGCCGGGTCGATCCCGGCCGCCGCGGCGTGGCGCTTGACCAGCGCCCAGAACTGCTGGCGGGTCAGCGCTTCGGCCTTGCGGGTGACGAACAGGGCGGCCACCGCGTGCCTGCCGGCAAGGCCGGGCCGCGACTCGGCAAGGTAGCGCTGCAGCCAGTGCTGGGCTTCCTCGCCCAGCGGCACCAGGCGCTCCTTGCCACCCTTGCCGAGCACGCGCAGCACGCCTTGGCGCAGGTTCAGCGCCGTGGCCGGCGCGTCCACCAGCTCGCTGACCCGCAGCCCGGCGGCGTACATGAGCTCCAGCATCGCGCGATCGCGCAGGCCTTCGGCCTGGGCGATATCCGGGGCCGCCAGCAGCGCGTCGATCTCGCGCTCCGACAGCGCCTTGGGCAGCGACCGCGGCAGCCGCGGCGGGTCGAGCAGCGCGGTGGGATCGTCCCTGCGCTCGCCGCGGCGCACCCGCAACCCGTAGAAGGCGCGCAGCGCGGACAGCAGGCGCGCATTGCTGCGCGGCGTGTAGCCGTGGCGGGTGCGCCAGGCCAGGTAATCGAACAGGCCCGCGCGGTCGGCCCCGGCAATGCCGCCGCCGGCCCCGTCGCGCCAGCGCGCGAAGCCTTCCAGGTCGCGCCGGTAGCTGGCCAGCGACTGCTTGGCCGCACCGCTCTCCGCCCACCAGGTGTCCAGGAAGGCTTCGATCGCGCGCGCATCGGCATCGCGCAGTGGCGGCAGCTGCATGGCCTGCTGGCGGCGGTCGGCGGGCGTGGGCATCGCGGGCAGCTTAGGGCAAGGGCGAAGCCCTTCGCTTCCCTCTGCGCAGCCGCGACGTTTGCGCGTCGTTCCAGGCGTCGACCCGTCGCCCCTGCGCAGCCAAGAACCCTGCGCCGTTGAGCCTTTCAACAGCGAAGCCACTGGATCCCTGCCTGCGCAGGGATGACGGGTTTCCTTCGGCAGCGCCTTCGCGCCGACCCGTATCCTTCCCGCATGCAGCCCACCCCGCCGCCCTCGCCTTCGCCCCGATCCGGCACCGCCAGGCCCCGCGCGCTCATCGGCTGGCGCCTGCTCGCCCTGCTCTACGACGCGCTGCCGGTGCTGGCCCTGTGGCTGCTGGTCGCGGCCGTGTTCACCGTCGGCTACACGCTGGCGGGCCATCCGGTCCGCGAGAACATCAAGCCCTTCAGCGCACTGCAGTGGATCGAGTGGCTGTGCTGCTGGCTGGTCACCGGCGCCTACGCGGTGCTCAGCTGGCGCCGTGGCGGGCAGACGCTGGGCATGCGGCCGTGGCGGCTGCGGGTCACCGACACGGCGGGCCAGCCGGCCGCGATCCCGGCGCTGGCGCGGCGCTATGCGTGGGGGACGGTCTCGCTGCTGCTGGGGGGTGCGGGTTTCTGGTGGGCGTGGGTGGATCGCGACCGGCTCGCCTGGCACGACCGCCGCAGCGCCACGCGCCTGCACCGCACGCGCTAGCCGCTGCGCCTTCGGAACAGCGCGGCCGACACGCCGAGCATGACCACCGGCGGAATCAGGTAGGCCAGGCGGAAGTCGAACTTGTACACCGCCGCCAGTTTCACGAACTGGGTCTGCAGCAGCCAGAAGCCCAGCGAAAACACGATGCCGATGAACAGGCGCTTGCCCAGGCCCCCGCTGCGCAGGGTGCCGAAGGCGAAGGGAATCGCGGCCAGGCACAGCGCCAGCACGTTGAGCGGGTAGAACCAGCGGCCCCAGTAGAACTCCTCGTACTCGGCCGCTTCCAGCCCGTTGCGCTTGCGGTAGTTGATGCTGCTCCGGAGTTCGGCGGACGTCAGGTAGCGCGGGCGCGCCACGCTGGCGGCCAGCGCCGCCGGATCCAGCTGCGATTCCCAGCGCTCTTCCAGCACGTCGACCTGGTTGACCGAGCGCGCCTCGAAGAACGTGCGCCTGACGTTGCGCAGCGTCCAGGCGCCTTGCCGGTGTTCGGCGATGCCGGCCAGGGCGATGGATTCCAGGCGGCCTTCGTCGTCGAACTCGTACAGGCGCACGTCGCGCAGCTCCAGCCAGCGTTCGCCGCCGTCGTCCTTCTCCTGACCGCTCTGCGCGTTGAGGAAGGTGTCGCCCTCGCGCGCCCACAAGCCGGAGTACTGGGCCACGATCATGTCGTTGGACTTGGCCGCGGTCTTGAGCGCATCGGCGCGGCGCGTCGCCCACGGCGCCACGGTCTCGCCGCCGACGACCATCAGGCCGGTGATGAGCACCAGCGACGACGCCACGGCAATGCTCAGCCGCCGCCGCGACAGGCCCAGCGCGCGCAGCGCGGTGAGTTCGGAGCTGGCGGCCAGCTGGCCCAGGCCCAGCAGCGAGCCGATGACCGCCGCCGTGGGAAACAGGTCGTACAGGCGCCTCGGCGTGGTCAGCAGCACCCGGATCACGGCATCGCCGAAGCCGTAATTGCCTTGGCCGAGGTCGGAGATCTCGCTGAGCAGGCCGTCGCCGCCGATCAGGCAGTCCAGGCCCACCAGCACCGCCCACACCAGCAGCACCGCGCCGAGGATGGTCTTGCCGACATAGACGTCGTGGATCTTGGGAAAGGGAATCAACGCGCGCTCCTGCTCACGATGCCCGCCGCGCGGCCGCCGCTGCGCGATGCCGGCGCGGCAGGCGCCCGTCGCCCAGGTACAGCCACAGCGCCATGGCCAGCATCGGCAGCACCAGCCACCACAGGCCCAGCGCCAGGGGCAGCTTGCCGGCGGCCAGCCAGTCGGTGCCCAGCAGCATCAGCATCACGCCCACCAGGTAGGCCAGCAGGCCCAGGATCACGCTGCCGTAGCGCGCCTGCCGCGGCGAACTGCGCGCCAGCGGAACCGCCAGCAGCGCGAAGGCCAGGGCCAGCAGCGGCGGCGCGATGCGCCGGTGCACCTGCGCGCCGGCCTCGGCGCGCGGATCGCCGAACAGCGACAGCGTGGGCAGCGCCTCGGGATCGTCGGCATCGGCTTCCTGCTGGCCTTCGGGCAGGCGCAGTTCGTTGCTGGCGTAGCGCATCATGCGGAAGTCGCGGCCCTCGCCCAGCGGGCCTTCCACGCGGAAGCCGTTGTCCAGTGTGAGATAGCGCTCCTGGCTGCTCTCGAAGCTCATCCGGCCCTTGCGCGCGGTGGTGACGTCCAGGCGGTCGCCGTCCTGGCGGTACACGAAGATGCGGCTGAGCTGGGTCCCGTCGTTGGACATCGAGCCCACGTACACCACGCCGTCGCCCCCGGGCAGCTCGGTGAAGCGACCGGGCTCCAGCCCGGCCACCATCAGCGTGCGGTTGGCGGCCACGATCATCGCGTCGGAGGTGCGCTGCGCCCACGGGCCCAGCCACAGCGAACAGGCCGCGATGGCCGCCACCACCGGCACCACCAGCAGCAGCAGCGGCTTGAGCATGCGGCGCGGGCCCATGCCCACCGAGGCCAGCACCGGCATCTCCGAATCGCGGTACAGGCGCCCCACCGCCAGCAGCAGGCCCAGCATCATCCCCAGCGGCAGGATCAGCGGCAGGAACCGCAGCAGCTGCAGGCCCAGCTGCGACAGCATCATGCCCGCCGGCACCCGGCCGCGCGCGATGTCGCTGAGCACGTCGGCGAACACGCCGCCCAGGCTGACCATGAGCAGCACCACCAGCGTCGCGAACGTCGCCTGGGCGAATTCGCGGAACAGATAGCGGTCAAGCAGCGGCATGGGGCTCGGCTGTCATGCGGGCGGAAGGTCCGGTGGAAGGGCGGGCCAGGGGCGGGCTGGCGGGTGTTCTAGACTTGCAGGCCCGATCGGGGACGCGGACATGCGTTCCCGGTGCGATCCCACAGTGTACGGAATCTGGTTGATGTCCCTCGAATTCGCCCTGAACCAGGCCAGCGCCCCACAGGCGCAGGTCGACTGCGTCGTGGTAGGCGCGTACGCCGACAAGTCCCTGACCCCCGCCGCCCAGGCCATCGATGCCGCCAGCGGCGGCAAGCTGGCCGCGCTGGTCGCGCGCGGCGACGTGTCCGGCAAGACCGGCGCCACCGCGCTGCTGCACGACCTGCCCGGCGTGGCCGCGCCGCGCGTGCTGGTGATGGGCCTGGGCGAAGCCGGCAAGTTCGGCGTGCCGCAGTACCTCAAGGCCGCCGGCGACGCCGCGCGCGCACTGCGGACCGGCCCGGTGGCGTCCGCCCTGTTCACCCTCAGCGAACTGGAGGTTGCCGGCCGCGACGCGGGCTGGAACATCCGCAGCGCGGCGATCGCCGCAGACCACGCCTGCTACCGCTACGTGGCCACGCTGGGCGAGAAGAACAAGAAGCGCGGCGAGACCGGGCTGTCCCGGTTCGAGATCGCGGGCGGCGACGCCGACGGCCTGGCGCAGGGCAAGGCCATCGCCGCGGGCGTGAAGTTCGCGCGCGAGCTGGGCAACCTGCCGCCGAACATCTGCAACCCCGCCTACCTGGCGCAGCAGGCCCGCGAATTCGCCGGCCGCTTCGAGCAGGCCGAATGCGAGGTGCTCGAGCGCGAGGACATGGCCAAGCTGGGCATGGGCTCGCTGCTGGCCGTGGCCCAGGGTTCGGCCAATCCGCCCAAGCTGGTGGTGCTGAAGTGGAACGGCGGCGCGCCCGGCGACAGGCCGTACGTGCTGGTGGGCAAGGGCATCACCTTCGACACCGGCGGCATCAACCTCAAGACCCAGGGCGGGATCGAGGAGATGAAGTACGACATGTGCGGCGCCGCCAACGTCATGGGCGCGTTCGTGGCCGCCGTGGGCATGCGGTTGCCGATCAACCTGGTGGTGATCGCCGCGGCGGTGGAGAACATGCCCGACGGCAACAGCTACCGCCCCAGCGACGTGCTCACCAGCATGTCCGGCAAGACCATCGAGGTGGGCAACACCGACGCCGAGGGCCGCCTGATCCTGTGCGATGCGCTGACCTACGCGCAGCGCTTCGAACCGCAGGCGCTGCTCGACGTGGCCACCCTCACCGGCGCCATGGTGGTGGCGCTGGGCAAGTTCGCCACCGGCGTGATGGCCCGCGACAAGGACGGCGACCTGGCCGCCGAACTGATCGCCGCGGGCGAAACCACCTTCGACCGCGCCTGGCAGATGCCGCTGTGGGACGAATACCAGAGCATGCTCAATTCCAACTTCGCCGACGTGTACAACATCGGCGGCCGCTGGGCCGGGGCCATCACCGCCGGCTGTTTCCTGTCGCGCTTCACCGAAGGCCAGCGCTGGGCGCACCTGGACATCGCCGGCGTCGCCAATGGCGACGGCAAGATGGGCATGGCCACCGGCCGCCCGGTGGGCCTGCTGTCGCAGTGGCTGATGGACCGCGCCGGGACTCGATAAACCATGCCCGTCCGCATCATCCACTTCGTCCCGTGCCCAGGCGGGCACCTGTCGCGAAGGAGCCAGGGTTGCGTCCTCCCGAGTCCCGAGCCCCGGGTCGCGAGTCCCGGCCTCTGATGCCCCGCGCCGACTTCTACCTGATCGCCAAGCCGCGCTTCCGAGACGAGCCGCTGCGGCTGGTGTGCGAGCTGGCGAAGAAAGCGTACGAGGCCAACCTGTGGACGCTGGTGCTGGCGCGCGACGCCGCCCAGGCCGAGGCGCTGGACGACCTGCTGTGGGACATGGGCGACGAGGTGTACATCCCGCACCAGATCGCCGGCGACGAGGAAGACGAGCTGACGCCGGTGGTGATCGCCACGCCGGACGTCGACGCGCCGCTGCGCCCGCTGGTGATCAACCTGCGCGATGCCGCGGTGGAAGGCAGCTTCGAGCGTGTGCTCGAGGTGGTGCCCGCCGACGAATCCGCGCGCGGCCCGCTGCGCGAGCGCTGGACGCAGTACAAGGCGCGCGGGCTCGAAGTGAACAAGCACGACATGTAGTGACCATCGCGTAGTGGCCGTCGTCCCCGCGCAGGCGGGGATCCACGAGCGCTCGCGTTCGACGCGACGGCCAGACCACGCGGAAGATCCCGCAACACAACGTCCACGGGTTCCCGCCTCCGCGGGAACGACGCGCCAAGAGCCAAGCCGATGTCCTCCCTCGCCCCCAGCTACGACCCCAGCTCCTTCGAATCGCGCCTGTACGCGCAGTGGGAAAGCGCCGGCGTGTTCGCGCCGCGCGGCGACGGGCCCACCTACACCATCCTGCTGCCGCCGCCCAACGTGACCGGCACGCTGCACATGGGCCATGCGTTCCAGCACACGCTGCAGGACGCGCTGATCCGCTACCACCGCATGCGCGGCGACCGCACGCTGTGGCAGATGGGCACCGACCATGCCGGCATCGCCACCGAGATGGTGGTGACGCGCAACCTGAAGCTGGAGGGCAAGGGCGAAGACCGCGGCACGCTGGGGCGCGAGAAGTTCATCGAGAAGGTGTGGGAGTGGAAGCAGCACTCCGGCGACACCATCGAGCGCCAGATGCGCCGCCTGGGCGCCAGCGGCGACTGGTCGCGCAGCGTGTTCACCATGGATCCGCAGGCGTCGGCGGCGGTCACCGAGGCGTTCGTGCGCCTGCACGAGCAGGGCCTGATCTACCGCGGCCAGCGCCTGGTCAACTGGGACCCCGTGCTGAAGACCGCGATCTCGGACCTGGAGGTGGTGAGCGAGGAGGAAGACGGCTTCCTGTGGTCGATCCGCTACCCGCTCTCGGGCGGGGCGACGTACGAGCACATCGAGCGCGATGCCGAAGGTGGACAGACCCTGCGCGAGACCCGCGATTACCTGGTGGTCGCGACCACGCGCCCGGAAACCATGCTCGGCGACACCGCGGTGATGGTGCACCCCGACGATCCGCGCTATGCATCGCTCATCGGGAAAACCGTCACCCTGCCGCTGACCGGCCGGGTGATCCCGGTGATCGCCGACGATTACGTGGATCGCCCGTTCGGCACCGGCGTTGTCAAGGTCACGCCTGCGCACGACTTCAACGACTACGCGGTGGGGCAGCGGCATTCGCTGCCGGTCATCAACGTGCTCACCGACAGCGCCGCCATCAACGACGAGGCGCCGGAGGTCTACCGCGGGCTGGACCGCTTCGACGCGCGCAAGCGCGTGCTCGAAGACCTGGAAGCCGCGGGCCTCCTGGTCGAAGCCAGGCCCCACAAGCTGCAGGTGCCGCGCGGCGACCGCAGCGGGCAGATCATCGAGCCGTACCTGACCGACCAGTGGTTCGTGAAGATGGACGGGCTGGCGCAGCGCGGGCTCGAGCTTGTGCAGGGCGTGGACGGCATCGAAGGCCAGGTGCGGTTCGTGCCGGGCAACTGGCTCAGCACGTACAGGCACTGGCTGGAGAACATCCAGGACTGGACCATCAGCCGCCAGCTGTGGTGGGGGCACCGCATCCCGGCGTGGTTCGACGCGGACGGCAACGCCTACGTCGGGCGCGACGAAGCCGATGCGCGCGCGCGCTCGGGGCTGGCCGCGGACGTGGCGCTGCGCCAGGACGAGGACGTGCTGGAAACCTGGTTCTCGTCGGCCATGTTCCCGTTCTCGACCATGGGCTGGCCGGACGAAGCGGCCATGGCCGAACGCGGCTTCGCCCACTTCCTGCCCACCAGCGTGCTGGTCACCGGCTTCGACATCATCTTCTTCTGGGTGGCGCGGATGATCATGATGACCGACGCGCTGACCGGGAAAGTGCCGTTCAAGGACGTCTACATCACCGGCCTGGTGCGCGACAAGGACGGCCAGAAGATGTCCAAGTCCAAGGGCAACATCCTGGATCCGCTGGACATCATCGACGGCATCTCGCTCGACGACCTGATCGCCAAGCGCACCACCGGCCTGATGCAGCCGAAGATGGCCGAGAAAATCGCCAAGGCCACGCGCAAGGAATTCCCCGACGGCATCGCCGCGCACGGCGCCGACCCGCTGCGCTTCACCATGGCCGCGCTGGCGGGGCCGGGGCGCGACATCAAGTTCGACCTGGGCCGCGCCGAGGGCTACAAGAACTTCTGCAACAAGCTTTGGAACGCCACGCGTTTCGCGCTGATGAACACCGAGGGCTTCACCGCGCAAGGCAAGCCCGAGCCGGTGACCGACGCGGAGAAATGGATCCTGGCGCGGCTGGCGAAAACCGCCGCGCAGGCCGAAGCGCACTTCGCCGCCTACCGTTTCGACCTGCTCGCGCAGGTGCTGTACGAATTCGCCTGGAACGAGTTCTGCGACTGGTTCGTGGAGCTGGCCAAGCCCGCGCTGCAGGGCACGGACGAAGGTGCGGCGCGCAGTACCCGCCACACCCTGCTGTACGTGCTGGAAACGCTGCTGCGGCTGCTGCATCCGCTGGTGCCGTTCGTCACCGAAGAGTTGTGGCGCCAGGTCGCGCCGCGCCTGGGCATCACTGGCGACACGGTTTCGCTGCGTCCCTACCCCACCGCGCTGGACGTGGACGCGCACGATTACCTGCGCGCGGAAGCCGACGTGGAGTGGTTGAAGACGGTGATCTCCACGCTGCGCCGCATCCGCAGCGAGCTGGGCGTCTCGCCGGCCAAGCAGGTGCGCCTGCTGCTGCAGAACGGCGATGCCGACGACCGCGCACGCGCCACGCGCTACGACGCGCAGCTGCGGTTCCTGCTGCGGCTCGAAGCGATCAGCTGGCTGGACGACGGCACGGAGGCGCCAGCTTCGGCTGCGGGCCTCATCGGCGGCGGCGGTGCGAAACCCGCGCTGCGGCTGTTCGTGCCACTGGAAGGCCTGGTCGACCTGGACGCCGAACGCGCGCGCCTGGACAAGGAGCTCAAGCGCGTCGAGGGCGAACTGGCCAAGTCGACCAACAAGCTCGCCAGCGACACCTTCGTGGCCAACGCGCCCGGCCCGGTGGTGGAACAGGAGCGCCAGCGCCTGGCCGACTGGACCGCGCAGCGCGACGCACTGGCCGACCAGCGCGCGCGCCTGGGATAACGCGGCGACGCGCTGGTTTGGCGGCTTCCGCGGCGAACGCCGTGCCCGGGTGGGTGGCACCTCCGTGCCGGGTCGCGGCTGAAGCCGCTCCTGCAGGCCTTGGCCATGCGCGGCAGCGCGCGGCCGCTAGCTGGCCCGCAGCTCCATCGCCATCACGATCGCGTCCTCGCGCCCGGCATGCGCCGGGTAGTAGCGCGCGCGCCGGCCGATCTCGCTGAAGCCCTCGGCCGCGTACAGCGCCAGCGCGGCCGGGTTGGAAGGCCGCACTTCCAGGAACAGCCGCTGCGCGCCGCGCAGGCGCGCCTGCTGCACCAGCGCGCGCAGCAGGCGCCTGCCGTGGCCGCGGCCCTGCACGTGCGGCGCGGCGCACACGTTGAGGATGTGCGCTTCGTCCGCCGCCACGCTGAGCACGCCGTAGCCGATCACTTCCGTGTCCGCCTGCTCCAGCACCCAGGCCGGATAGCCGGCACGCAGGCAGTCGCGGAAGATCCCGCGGCTCCACGGAAACGGGTACGCGCGCAGTTCGATTTCCATCACCGCGTCGAGGTCTTCCTCGCGCATCACCCGCAGGCGCGTGGCCGGCTCGGCGTCCTGTGCCACCACGGCGCTCATCGGCGCGGGCTGCGCAACCGCCGCAGGCGCGGCCACAGCGCGCGCCGTGCGGCGACGCAGACCGGCGCGGTTTCGATGCCGGCCAGCCCCGCGACCTGGTCCGGCGCGCAGCCGGCCGCGCGCGCCAGCGCCGCCAGCAGCGTGGGCGACAAGCTCCCCGGCGGCGCGGACGGCGCGCCCTGCCCGGCGGAAGACGGCAGCCCAGCGCGTGGCTCGGTGCCGGCCAGCGCATAGGCGCGCAGCCCCAGCTCCGCCAGCACCTCGCGCTGGAACCCGTCCCAGCTCATCCGCGCTCCACCGGCGCGCGGCGCCTGCGCATCCCCATCACCGGGCCGGACAGGGCGTACAGCACCGCCGCGGCCAGCAGCACGCGCGGCGGATCGATCACCAGCGCCACCAGCGCCGCCACCGCGATCAGCAGCGCGAAGAACGGCACCCGGTCCGACTTCGGCCCGCTGCCGCCCTTGAAGCTGGTGTATCGGATCCGGCTCACCATCAGCAGCGCGGCGCACACGGTGACCGCGACCGCGGCGTAGCGGTAGTCCGCGCCCGACAGCCCGAAGTCGTGCATGGTCCACACGAAGCTCGCCATCAGCCCCGCCGCGGCAGGGCTGGCCAGGCCGACGAACCAGCGCTTGTCCACCTGCCCCACCTGGCTGTTGAACCGGGCCAGCCGCAGCGCAGCGCACGCCGCGTACAGGAACGCCACCAGCCAGCCGATCTTGCCGGGCGTGGCGCCGTCGAGCTTCAGCGACACCAGCGCCCAGTGGTACATCACCAGCGCCGGCGCCATGCCGAAGCTGATCAGGTCCGCCAGCGAGTCGTACTGCAGGCCGAACTCGCTCTGGGTGTTGGTCAGCCGCGCCACGCGCCCGTCCACCCCGTCCAGGATGGCGGCCACGAAGATCGCGATGCAGGCGGCTTCGAACCGCCCCTGCGAGGCGGCGATGATCGCGAAGAACCCGCCGAACAGTCCGCCGGTGGTGAACAGGTTGGGCAGCAGGTAGATCCCGCGCCCGCGCGCCGGTTCGCGTGCGGTTTCCGGGGGTGGCGTGGCATCCATCGCCGCAGTTTAGCCGCTCGTCGCGCAGCCTGAACGACGGTCGGCACGCCGTGGCGGTGCGCTTGCATCGCCCCGCACCCGATGCTGCAATCCCGGCCGCGGGCAGCGTCGCCCGCGCGAACGGACCGCCCGCCATGCGCAACGCCCCCGCCAGCCTGCTCGCCGCGACCTGCCTGGCCGCCGCCCTTGCGCCGGCTTCAGTCGCGGCCCAGACCGTCTACAAGTGGAAGGATGCGCGCGGCGTCACCCATTATTCCGAACGCCCGCCGGTTGCCGGCCGCTACACGCAGCAGGACGGCAAGCGCGACCCGGTCGCCGCCAAGCCCGCCGCCAAGGCGGACCAGGCCGCGAAGCCGGATCCGCGCTGCAACACCGCGCGCGGCAACCTGGCCACCCTGCAGGGCAAGGCCCCGGTGCAGATGGACAGCGACGGCGACGGCAAGCCGGACCGCACCCTGACCGACGCCGAGCGCGCCAACCAGGCGGACCTCGCCCGCTCCACGCTGAAGGCCTACAACTGCACCGAGACGGCGCCCGCCGCCTGACCGCCGCCATGCAATGCCGCTGACCTGGCGCTGCGCGGTGCTGATCGGCTTGCTCGCCGGCGGCCTGGCGGGCTGGTGGGCGCAGCGCGAATCGCCCGAACAGCGCCAGGCCAAGGCGGAACGCGCGCAACGCGCGGCCGCCGCCACGGCGCAGGACGCGCGCCCCGTGCTGTACCGCTGGCAGGACGCGAACGGCACCGTGCACTACAGCGACACGCCGCCGCGCGGGCGCGCCTACCGTCGCGTGGATCGCGAGCCGCGTGCGGGCATCGAGGTACGCGGCGACCGCCCGTAGCGCGCGCGACGCCGGGAACACGCGGAGACGCGTGGCAGAATGGCGATCCTTTCGCCACCTGCAAGCCACGCACGATGCGCCTGTCGCACTTCCACCTGCACACCACCAAGGAAACGCCGGCCGACGCCGAGATCGCCAGCCACCAGCTGATGCTGCGTGCCGGCATGATCCGCCGCCTGGCCGCAGGGCTGTACACCTGGTCGCCGCTGGGCCTGCGCGTGCTGCGCAAGGTGGAAGGCGTGGTGCGCGAGGAAATGAACCGCGCCGGCGCCATCGAGATGGCCATGCCGTCGGTGCAGCCGAAGGAACTGTGGGAGGAAACCGGCCGCTGGGAGAAGTTCGGCCCGCAGCTTCTGAAGATCCGCGACCGCAAGGAGCAGGCGTTCTGCTTCACGCCCACCGCCGAGGAAGCCGTCACCGACTTCTTCCGCCAGGAGTTCTCCAGCTACAAGCAGCTGCCGGTGAACTTCTACCAGGTCACCACCAAGTTCCGCGACGAGATCCGCCCGCGCTTCGGCGTGATGCGCGCGCGCGAGTTCCTGATGAAGGACGCCTATTCCTTCCACGTGGACGATGAATCGCTGCAGCGCGAATACCGGAACATGTACGACACCTACGCGCGCATCTTCACGCGCCTGGGCTTGAAGTTCCGCGCCGTGGCCGCCGACACCGGCGCCATCGGCGGCAGCGCCTCGCACGAGTTCCACGTGCTGGCCGATTCGGGGGAGGACGCGCTGGCCTATTCCGATGCGTCCGACTACGCGGCCAACGTGGAGCTGGCCGAGGCGGTGGCGCCGGGCGAACGCGCGGCGCCCTCAGAGGCGATGCGAAAGGTCGAAACGCCCACGCAGAAGACCTGCGAGGCCGTGGCCGCGCTGCTGGGCCTGCCGCTGCAGCGCACGGTGAAGTCGGTGGCGGCCATGGGCGCCGACGGCGACGGGCAGCCGCAGTTCGTGCTGGCGCTGGTGCGCGGCGACCACGTGGTCAACGAGATCAAGCTCTCCAAGCTGGCCGGCATGGCCGAGTACCGCCTGGCCACCGAAGCGGAGATCCAGGAGCACCTGGGCAGCGAGCCCGGCTTCCTCGGCCCGGTCGCGCCGCGCAAGCCGGTACGCGTGGTCGCCGATCGCAGCGTGGCGACGATGCACGACTTCGTGGTGGGCGCGAACGAACGCGGCTTCCACCTGGCCGGTGTGAACTGGGGCCGCGACCTGCCGGAGCCCGAGGTGGCCGACCTCCGCAACGTGGTGGCCGGCGACCCGTCGCCGGACGGCCAGGGCGCGCTGGGGATCGCGCGCGGGATCGAGGTGGGCCACGTGTTCGCCCTGGGCCGCAAGTATTCCGAGGCGATGGGCTGCACCGTGCTGGACGCGGGCGGCAAGCCGGTGCATCCGGCGATGGGCTGCTACGGCATCGGCGTGTCGCGGATCGTCGCGGCGGCCATCGAGCAGAACCACGATGCCGCGGGCATCGCCTGGCCCGAGGCCATGGCGCCGTGGCGCGTTGCGGTGTGCGTGATCAACCCGAAGAATGACGCGGGCGTTGCCGGCGCCGCGCAGGCGCTGTACGACGAGCTCAACGCCGCCGGCATCGACGCCGCGCTGGACGACCGCGGCCTGCGCCCCGGCGCGATGTTCGCCGACATCGAGCTGATCGGCATCCCGCACCGCGTGGTGGTTTCCGAGCGCGGCCTGGCGGCGGGCACGTTCGAATACCGCGCGCGCAGCGCGTCCGAAGCCGAGCAGCTGGATCGCGCCGCGCTGGACGCAAGGCTCGGCATCGCCCGCTGAGACCCGCTGCGCTACCGCGCTTGGGCGGACGCGGCAAGGCGTGATGCCGGCACAAGGCGAAGGCTCCCGCCTTCGCGCCCTGTTGCTCGAACAGGCGCACAATGCGGCGCGACCCTGCCGTTCGACGCGGGGTATTCCCGAGTCCGCCGCACGCAGCGACCGCCCCATGTTGCGGCGGATACGCCATACCGGCACTTTGCGCACGATTTGCCCGGGTCAACCCGCGCACTTACCATCCCCGGGCCAAGGATCCGGCCGGTCTCACACAGATGTTCTCCCCCACACGTGTTTCCACTGGAGTACGCATGGCATTCGACCTGGACAATTTCTCGGCGAAAGACCTGGATTCGCTGATCACGCAGGCCAACAAGCGCAAGCAGGCGCTCACCAAGCGCAAGCCGGTCGGCGAGGTGCGCCGCAAGCTCACCGCGCTGGCCAAGGCCGAGGGTTACACGATCGCCGAACTGTTCGGTGCGGGCGGTGCCGCGAAAGGCGCGCGCAAGACGGCGGCGCGCAAGACTAGCAAGGGCGGCAAGGTGGCCCCCAAGTACCGCAATCCGTCCAACGCCAAGGAAACCTGGAGCGGCCGTGGCCTGCCGCCGCGCTGGATGGCGGAGCTGATCAAGAAGGGTAAGAAGCGCGAGGATTTCCTGATCAAGTGAAACCGCGGCGCCATCGGCGCCGTCGTTTCCTCCGCGCATCGCCGGCCCTCCGATGTCCGGCGCGAAAGGCAACACGAACGGCGCCGTTGGCGCCGTTCGTGCGTGGTCCGCCCACCGCGCCGCGGCAGGTCGGCTACAGGTTGCGCCGCGTCGGCACCAGCAGGTTGCCGAACAGCAGGCCCGCCAGCAGCGCCAGCAGGATGTTGAGCACGCCGATCAGCGCGTCCTGCCCCGCCGCCAGGTCCTGCTGCTGGAACAGGCTGATGACGCCGCGCAGGCTGGCGCTGCCCGGCACCAGCATGATGATGCCCGGCATGCGCACCAGCGCACCCGGACGGTTCCACCAGCGCGCGTAGGCATTGCCGCCGGCGGTCATCGCCAGCGCGGCCAGGAACACGCCCACCGGGCTGCCCCAGGCATCGCCGGCCAGGCGCGAGATCAGGTAGCCCGCCATCGCCGCCAGCATCACCAGCGGCACGTCGCGCCGGCGCGCGCGGAACAGCACCGCGAAGGCGAACGCCGCCAGCAGCAGCGCCACGCCTTCCACCCACATCGGTTGCGGGCGCAGCGCGCGCACCTGCGGTTCGATGCCCAGCAGGGAAGCCACGGCCAGCGCGATCATGGTGCCCACGGTGAGCTTGAACAGCGTGGTCACCGCACCGGCGAATCGGGCCGTGCCGGACACCAGGTGCTGGCTGGTGAGTTCGTTCACCGCGTTGGTCAGCGCCATGCCGGGCAGCAGCACGATCAGCGACGCGATGATCACCGTGTTGAGGTTGACCGGGGCCACGAAGGCCGCCACCAGGATCGCGGTGCCGCCGGCCAGCATGCCGGCGATCGCATCGCCGGCTTCCTTCAGGCGGGTATCGCGCCGGGTGAGCACTTCCAGCAGCCCCAGCAGCACGCCGGTGACGCCTGCCGTGGCCATGTCCAGCCACGGCAGGCGCAGCAGCCCGGCCACCGACGCCGACGCCAAGCCGAAGGCGACCACCTGCCAGGCGTCGAAGCGCAGCGACGGCTTGCGGTCCAGCGCCACCAGCGCGGCATGCCCGTCGGCCAGGTCCAGCTGCCCGGACATCACGTCCTCGGCGATGCGGTCGGCCTCGCACAGCTTGGACAGGTCGGTGTCGCCCGGCCCCAGGCGGATCACCCGGGTGGTGTCGGATTCGCCCGGCGGGCGCAGCGGGTCGCTGAAGGACAGGATGATGCCGGTGGGGTTCGACCAGGGCTCGCATTCCAGCCCGAGCCGTTGCGACACCGCCACCAGCGCGCCCTCCAGGCGCTGGGCGGTGGTGCCATAGCCGTGCAGCCGCTCGGCAAGCTCCACCACGAAACCGATGCGTGCGGAATAGCTGGCGGCGCTGGGCGAATACGGTGGGGTCATCGCGACAGGATCGCATGCCGTCCCGCACTGTTCACACGCCCTCACTGCGGCTCGGTAAGCTTTGCGCGCCCCGCCTGCCTGGATCGCATTTGAGTCCGCCTTCTTCCCAACCGCCCCGGGCCGACGTCGATGCCAACGACGCCTCGCGCCTGCGGCTGACCGGACGCTGGACGCTGCGCTACGCCAACGACATCGGCGAAGTGCTGCGCGCCGCGCCCGACGGGATTTCCAGCGTGGACGCGAGCGGCGTGGACCGTCTGGACACGCTGGGCGTGCTGCAGCTGCTGCGCTACGCGCGCCGCCGCGAACTGGCGTTCGAGGAATTCGCCTTCGACGACCAGCACCGCCAGCTGGTGGCCGCGATCGAGGACGTGGCCGACGAACGACCCAAGCGCAAGCGCGACCTGGGGTTCAAGGCGGCGCTGGCGCGGCTGGGTTTCGCGATGGTGGACAACTGGAACGAGATCGTCGCCCTGGTCAGCTTCCTGGGTGAGAACCTCACCAAGCTGGCGCGCCTGGCCCGGCAACCGCGGCGGCTGCGGGTGACGTCGATCGTGGCGCAGATGGAACAGGCCGGGCTGGACGCGGTACCGCTGGTGATCCTGCTCAACTACCTGGTGGGCGCGGTGGTGGCGTTCCTGGGCGCCAACATCCTGGCGGACTTCGGCGCCACCATCTTCGTGGTGGAACTGG
This sequence comes from uncultured Pseudoxanthomonas sp., assembly GCA_964425695.1. Taxonomy (GTDB): domain Bacteria; phylum Pseudomonadota; class Gammaproteobacteria; order Xanthomonadales; family Xanthomonadaceae; genus JAKPBU01. The sequence goes on along the minus strand of CAYRNF010000012.1, from coordinate 56,972 downwards.
TGAGCATCGCGTTCCTGCGCGAGTTCGGCGTGCTGCTCACCGCGATCATCCTGGCCGGACGCACCGCCAGCGCGTTCACCGCGCAGATCGGCGCGATGGTCAGCCGCGAGGAAGTCGATGCGATCCGCACGCTGGGCCTGGACCCGGTGGACCTGCTGGTGCTGCCGCGGGTGATCGCGATGCTGGTGATGCTGCCGCTGCTGACCTTCATCGCGATGATGGCGGGCCTGGCCGGCGGCCTGACCGTGGGCGCCTACAGCCTGGACATTCCGCCGCAGGCGTACCTGGCGCGGATGCAGGACACGTTCGAACTGCGGCACATGCTGGTGGGCCTGTCGAAGGCGCCGGTGTTCGCGCTGCTGATCGCGCTGATCGGCTGCCTGGAAGGCCTGCAGGTGAAGGGCACGGCGCAGTCGGTGGGCGAGCGCACCACCTCCAGCGTGGTGCAGACGATCTCGCTGGTGATCGTGATCGACGCCATGGCGGCGATCTGGTTCATGTACATGGGATGGTGATGGACGGGCGATGCGCGATGCAGGGTTTGCCACTCGCACAGGCCGCGGCGCAACGCCGGCGGCTGGCGGAGCGCGTGCCGTGACGCATCCCGAATCCCGGTCCGCGAATCCCGCTGATCGCGCCCCGGCGCGCGAGGCCGAAGCGATCGTCTCCGTCCGTGGCCTGCGCAACCAGTTCGGCACGCAGATCGTGCACGACGGCCTGGACCTGGACGTGCGCCGCGGCGAGATCCTGGGCGTGGTGGGCGGCTCGGGTACAGGCAAGTCGGTGCTGATGCGCTCGATCCTGGCGCTGCGCCAGCCCGATGCCGGCCGCATCGAGGTCCTGGGCGTGGACGCGATGTCGCAGGATTCCGCGGACCGGCGCCACATCGAGCGCAACACCGGCGTGCTGTTCCAGGACGGCGCGCTGTTCTCGTCGCTGACCGTGGGCGAGAACGTGCAGGTGCCGCTGAAGGAGTACTACCCGGACATGCCCGACTCGCTGCGCTACGAACTGGCGCTGCTCAAGGTCAAGCTGGCCGGGCTGCCCGCGGACACCATCGACAAGCTGCCTTCGCAGCTGTCCGGTGGCATGCGCAAGCGCGCCGGCATCGCGCGCGCACTGGCGCTGGACCCGCCGCTGCTGTTCCTGGACGAACCTACCGCCGGGCTGGATCCCATCGGCGCGGCCGCGTTCGACGAACTGATCCTGACCCTTCAGAAAGCGCTGGGCCTGACCGTGTTCCTGATCACCCACGATCTGGATACGCTGTACGCGATCTGCGACCGGATCGCCGTGCTGGCCGACCGCAAGCTGCTGGTCAACGCGCCGATCGAGGAAGTCGAACGCTTCGACCACCCGTGGGTCCAGGAATACTTCCACGGCCCGCGCGCGCGCGCCGCGCAGGCGACCAGCGCGCGTGCGCGCCGCGGTGGCGCGGAACGCGGCATCACGCCGGACGCACCGGCATCTGAGGCAGGCTGACAGCGCATGGAAACCAAGGCCAATTACGTCCTGATCGGCGCCTTCACCATCGTGATCGCGGTGTTCGGGCTGCTGTTCGCGCTGTGGGCCGCCAAGTATTCGGCCGACAAGAGCTTCCAGCAGTACTACGTGGTGTTCAACGAGCCGGTCACCGGCCTGACCGAGGGCGGCTCGGTGCAGTACAACGGGATCTCGGTGGGCACCATCGAGGAGCTCAGCCTGGACCCGCGCGACCCGCGGCAGGTGCGCGCGCGCCTGAAGCTGGAAGCCAGCGCGCCGGTGAAGGTGGACACCAAGGCGAAGCTGTCGCAGGCGGGCCTGACCGGCAGCCCCTTCATCCAGCTCACCGGCGGCAGCCCCAACGCGCAGCGGCTGGTCGCCAGCAGCCGCGACGACATCCCGGTGATCCAGACCGAGCCGTCCGCTCTGCAGAACATCGCCGACACCGCGTCCAAGCTGGTCGAGCGCGTGGACAAGCTGATGAGCGAGGAAAACATCCGCCACATCGAGAACACGCTGACCAACCTGGACAACATGACCGGTGCGCTGGGCGATGCCGCGCAGAAGGAAGAACTGCGCGCCCTGGTGCGCAATGCGCGCGAGGCCAGCGAACAGCTCAACGCGACGCTCAAGAGCGCCAACAGCGCCGTGGCGCAGGTGGACAACGAACTGCCCGCGCTGCTGCGCAAGCTCGACGGCACCCTCACCCGGCTCGATTCCGCCGCCGGCGGCGCCGACGCGATCCTCAACGAGAACCGCGCCGCGATCCAGAGCTTCGCCAACGACGGCCTGGCCCAGCTTGGCCCCACGCTGGGCGAACTGCGCGCCCTGATCCGCGACCTGCGCCGGGTCACCGACCGGCTCGAGGGCAGTCCGGCGCGTTACCTGCTGGGCCGCGACGCGCCCAAGGAGTTCGAACCCGAATGAACACGCTCCCGCACCGGATCCATCGCGGCGTGCCGGCCGCGTTGCGCCGCGGCGCGCGTGCCCTGGCCGCCGTCGCGCTGTGCGCCGCCGTGGCAGGCTGCGGCATGCTGGGCGGCACCAAGGATTCCGCGACCATCTATGCCCCGGACCCGCGCGTGCAGCCCGACCCGGCTTGGCCCACGGTGCGCTGGCAGCTATCGCTCAGCCACCCCGAAGCCGCGCGCATGGTCGACAGCCTGCGTATCGCGGTGCGGCCCACCCCGGGCGAACTGCAGGTCTACAAGGGCGCGAACTGGGCCAAGACGCCCACCGAGCAGCTCGAGGACACGGTGCTGCGCGCGTTGGAGGATTCCGGGAAGATCCCGGGCGTTGCGCGCCAGGGCAGCGGCATCACCGCCGACTACAAGCTGGTCATGGACCTGCGCAGGTTCGAGGCCGACTACGCCGGCAATGCCGTGCCCAGCGCCACCATCGAAGCCAACGTGAAACTGCTGCACGCGCCGGACCAGGACGTGGTGGCGTCGCGCACGTTCCTGCAGGCAGTGCCGGCTTCCGCCACCGATGTCGCCAGCGTTACCGCGGCGTTCTCGCAGGCGCTGGGCCGCCTCGGCGGCGAGATCGCCGGCTGGACGCTCAGCCAGGGCGACGCGCACGAGCGCACCGGCACGCACCGGCGCGCCGGCGCGAAGTAATCCAGGATTCGGCCGCTGCGGCGCTGCGCGGCGCAGGCGCCGGCAAGCACCGCTGCGCAAGCGTTGGGAATCGCCGCGTGCCGGCTTCGCAGACGGCCTCGCCAGATGCCCTAGGCTCGGGCGCCTAGGCCGGCCTCACGATCTGGCGGAAGGTCAGGTTGATGCGCTCGCTCACCGGCCTGGCCGTGCGCGGCAGGGCGTGCCGGAAACGCGACTGCGTGGCCCCGCGCATCACCAGCAGGCTGCCGTGCGGCAGGTCCAGGGCCAGTGGCGGAATCGCCGGGTCGTCGGCCTTCAGCCGGAAGCGCCGCGTGGCGCCCAGGCTGAGCGAGGCGATCACCGGCTGCGGGCCCAGCTCGGGTTCGTCGTCGCGGTGCCAGCCCATCGCGTCGCGCCCGTCGCGGTAACGGTTGGCCAGCACGCTGTCGAAGTCGGTGCCGAGCGCGTCGCGCAGCCGCTCGCGCAGCGCCTGCAGCGGCCGCGGCCAGGGATGCGGTTCGAACAGCGTGCCGGAGTAGCGGTAGCGCGCGCCCGCGTCGCCGATCCAGCAGCTCAGGCGCGGCGAATCGACCATGCGCCCGAACATGCGGATGCGGTGCGTTTCCCACGGCACCTCCGCCAGCAGCCGCGGCAGCAGCGCATCGGCTTCCGCCCGCGGCAGCCACTGCGGATCGAACGCCAGGTCGGCACCGGCCAAGGGGATGGGCTGCAACGTCATCGCGCGCACCCTAGCGCACCACCCGGCCTCCGGGCGCTGCGCGCAGTGGTTTGCCCCACGCCGCGCAAACACGGGACAATCGCGGCACTGCCAGCCAGGCCGCCCGCATGAGCGAACACGACACCAGCGCCGCCCCCGAAGCCGTCGAACGCGACGTCATGGAATACGACGTGGTCGCCGTGGGCGCAGGCCCGGCGGGGCTGTCGTTCGCGATCCGCCTCAAGCAGCTGAACCCTGAGCTGTCGGTGTGCGTGATCGAGAAGTCCTCCACCATCGGCGCGCACATCCTGTCCGGCGCCGTGATCGAAACCGGGCCGCTCGACGCCCTGCTGCCGGGCTGGCGCGAGAATCCGCCGCCGGTCTGCGTGCCCGCAACGGACGACGAGTTCTGGCTCCTGTCGAAGGACGTCGGACGCCGCCTTCCGGTGCCGCCGGGCATGCACAACAAGGGCAACGTCATCGTCAGCCTGGGTGCCATGTGCGCGTGGCTGGCGCCGCAGGCCGAGGCGCTGGGCGTCGAGATCTACCCCGGCTTCGCCGCGGCCGAGACCCTGCACGACGCGGACGGCGCCGTGGCCGGGGTGCGCATCGGCGACATGGGCGTGGCCAAGGACGGTTCGCACAAGCCCGGCTACACCCCCGGCATCGACATCCGCGCGAAGGTCACGGTGCTGGCCGAAGGCGCCCGCGGCCACCTGACCAAGCGCCTGGTGAAGCGCTTCCAGCTCGACGCCGACAGCGATCCGCAGGGCTATTCGATCGGCATCAAGGAACTTTGGCAGGTGCCGCCAGGCCGGGTCTCGCCGGGCAAGATCGTGCACAGCTTCGGCTGGCCCGCCGACACCCGCACCTACGGCGGCAGCTTCCTGTACCACTTGGACGGCGACCGCATCGCCCTGGGCTACGTCAGCGGCCTGGATTACAGCGACCCGGAGTACAAGCCCTGGGAGGCTTTCCAGCAGTGGAAGAACCACCCGATGATCGCGCCGCTGCTGGAAGGCGGCAGCATCCTGTCGGCGGGCGCGCGCGCCATCGTCACCGGCGGCTGGCAGTCGCTGCCGAAGGTGGAGATGCCCGGCGCGCTGCTGATCGGCGACACGGCCGGCCTGCTCAACGTCCCCAAGATCAAGGGCACCCACCAGGCGATCCGCAGCGGCATGCTCGCCGCCGAACACCTGGCGGCGACCCGGCTGGCGCCGCAGGGATTCGACGCGAAGCTGCGCGCTTCGGACGCGATGGCGGAGCTGAGGAAGGTCCGCAACATCAAGCCCGGGTTCAAGCGCGGCCTGTGGTTCGGCATGTTGAACGCCGCCTGGGAGACGGTCACTGGCGGCCTGTCGCCGTGGACGCTGAAGAACAGGGCCGACTGGTCCTCCCTGCACAAGCTGGGCGAACACGAGGCGCCCAAGCGCGATTACGTGCAGCGCCCCCTGCCCCCGCGCGACCGCCTGGCAGGCGTGTACTTCGCCGCCACCGAGCACGACGAGGACCAGCCGGTGCACCTGAAGGTGGCCGACACCGACATCTGCGCCACGCGCTGCGTCGAGGAATACGACAACCCCTGTACCCGCTTCTGCCCCGCCGCGGTCTACGAAATGGTCCCCGACACCGCCGCCCCGCACGGCAAGCGCCTGCAGATCAACGCCGCCAACTGCGTGCACTGCAAGACCTGCGACATCAAGGATCCGTACGAGATCATCACTTGGGTGACGCCGGAGGGCGGCGCGGGACCCAACTACCAGAATCTGTAGGACTCGCCCGGGGTCGATTTCCGGGCGAGGCTCCGCATCCGGCTCAGTTGGGTATGTCGAACACCCAGCGTGCGTCCGTTCCCGTCCGGCCCAGTCCAGTGGGCAAATGTGCGATCCAGCCGGCATACCCACCCGCACTCCCGATGACGTGGGCCTCCGTTCCGCTGGCTCCCATCTTCGAAATCACATACAGGTCTGGCACCCCGTCGCGGTTGTAGTCGCCGAGCTTGAAGTCCCAGTCATTCGAGGTTCCTGTCGGGCCAAGCGGAGTGGCGGCGTGCAACAGCCAACTGGAGAAATTGCTGCCTCCGGAAAGCACGTGAACTTCCAGCCCCCGCGCACCGTTGCGCTTGATGGCAAACACGTCCGGGGAACGATCGCCATTCAAATCGCCCACCTCGAACGCCCAGGACAAGTCCGTTCCTGTCGGATGCAGCGCCGTGGCCGCATGAAGCAGAAACGTCTGGAATCCATCCGCGCCATTCAGCACATGGACTTCGGTCGTATTCGAAGCGCCCATCCTGTCGATGGCGTAAAGATCAAGCACGCCATCGCGGTTGTAGTCGCCAAGATCCAGCATCCACCGGTTGCCCAACCCGGTAACGAGCGGCGTCAGCGCGTGCAGTACGTACTGCGAGAACCCGCCGACGCCGGACAGGATGTGGACCTCCAGACGGCCGAGCGATCCCTGCTTCTTCAGCACGTACATGTCGGGGACGCCATCGCCCGTGCGGTCTCCCACGCGAAACACCCACGCATATCCCGAGCCTGTTTCGTGGAGGCCGCTACGCCACACCGCAGTGAGCTGGCTGTAGTTCGCCGCGCCCCCGAGGTACCCCATGTCGGTAGCGCCCGCGGAGATGCGGTTCACGACATACAGATTGGGCGGTGAGGAAGCCAGGACGCTGGCCCGGAACTGCGCGATGATCGGCAGCGTCTCGTTCATGCTACGCGCGTTGTCGCTCTGGTTCGCGACACCCGTGGCACGCCCGTCGAACAAAACGTTCGGGTTGGCGAAGTACCGGATCGCGACCTGGTTCGAGTCGGCGATCCTGTACGCCATGATCGTGTAGAAGCCAGACGTGCTCGCCTCGCGATAGCCATACGAGTACGCGTGGCGGCCTGCGCTGGTGGAGTCTTCCTGGTTGTGCGCCTGACCCATGCTGTGCCCGAGCTCGTGGGCCAGGGTCTCTTCCCGACAGAAGTAGGTACGGTTGTCGCTCTCCCGCACGTCGGAGCCATCGCTGACCACCGAGTAGGCGAAAGGTGCGTCGGACTGGTCGATGACCGTCTGGCCACCGCCGAGCAACCAGGCGATGCCGCAGCCGTCCTGCTCGGGCTCGCGGAACTGGCGCACGAAGGACACCAGGTCGGCGCCGGTCTGCTCGCGTGCAGCGCGCAGTGCATTGAACGCCGGATCGATGGGCGCCGAGCCGATGCCTGTGGAACCTGTCAGCGCGTGCAGCGTGGAGTCGTTGCGGGTGCTGTCGCCGTAGGCGACCTGCACCGTTCCTACCAGCCTGATGCGATAGACAACGCCGCTGTTCTCGTAAGCCTGGTTGGAAATCGCCACCAGGTTCTGCATGCGCGTTTCCGCGCCGGATGCGCTGCCGATGCGCTGCGCAAGACCCGTGCTGTAGCCCAACAGGACGTCGATCTCGTTGGCGGCCGCCGCGGTGGCGGTCGCCGTGGCACCCGCGGCGATTTGTTCGGACTGGCCACTGTCGGAAGTGCGAGCCGAAGCCTGCGACACGCTGTCGGGAACCACCAGTGCGTCCGAACCAGTAGAGGTCTCGACGCCCCTGAGCTGATCGGGTCTGACCAGGACCGCATACGTCCGGCGGTTCTGGGTGACGATGCGCATCTCGCTACCGTCGGCGCGTTGGATCGAGCCGAACACCGCGTTCTGGCCGAAGGTCAGCAGCGCGGATCCGCCATCACCGCTGCGCCCCACCCAGGTCCAGTTGCCGTCGCCGTGGTCTTCGTGCCGCGCGTAGGCAACGCGACTGCGAACCCCGTCGGGCGCCTCGAGCACCAGCTCCTTGCGCTGGATCGCGGCCAGCGCGTGCTCTTCGCTGATCGAAACGGGCACCGGGGCAGAGACTGCAGCGCTTGGGCGCAACGCTTGCGCCGGATACCGCAACAGCTCGCCGCGGTCCGGCAGGGATGCGATCGGCGCCGACATCGCACCGGTCTTGGACGGGTCCGCGTGGTCGCCGGAGGCCTGCGAAGCCGCCTGGGATCCGGCACGCGAGCCCGCATCTGGTTGGCTCGGAGCACACGCCGAAAGGCCGGCGATCAAGGCGAAGGTGAGGAAGAACGGTTGGCGCAGCATCATCGCCTCGAATGCGAGAGTGTGGCCCCTGTGCGCTAACGATACGGCAAACCGCAGGCCGGGGATGCAAGAGCCGTCACGGCGTAAACAATTTGTTAAACCAGACCTGTGCGAGGCGACCTGAGGATTTCAGCCCAGGATCGCCCGCCGCACCCGGTCCGCCAGCGCTTCTGCGTCCTCTCCCACGGTATCCAGGCGCAATTCCGGCCGTTCGGGCGGCTCGTAGGGCGAATCCAGGCCGGTGAAGTTCCTCAGCAGCCCGGCACGGGCCTTGGCGTACAGCCCCTTCACGTCCCGCGCCTCGGCCACTTCGAGGGGAGTGTCCACGTGGACTTCGAGAAACTCGCCTTCGGCGAACATCTCGCGGGCCATCCGGCGCTCGGCGCGGAACGGGGAGATGAAACTCACCAGCACGATCAGGCCGGCATCCACCATCAGCCGGGCCACTTCGGCGACGCGGCGGATGTTCTCCACCCGGTCCTCGTCGGTGAAGCCCAGATCCTTGTTGAGACCGTGGCGCACGTTGTCGCCGTCCAGGATGTAGGTGTGGCGCCCCTGCGCGAGCAGCTGTTTTTCCACCAGGTTGGCGATCGTCGACTTGCCGGATCCCGACAAGCCAGTGAACCAGATGCAGCGCGGCTGCTGGTGCTTGATGCGGGCGCGCGCCTGCTTGTCCACGTCGACGTGCTGCCAGTGGATGTTGCCGGCCCTGCGCAGCGCGAATTCCAGCGTACCCGCACCGACGGTGGCATTGGTCTGGCGGTCGATCAGGATGAACGCGCCCAGCGCGCGGTTGTCCGCATACGGCTCGAACGCGATCGCCTGGTCCAGGTAGAGATTGCAGAACGCGACCGCGTTGAGGTCCAGGTGCTTGGCCGCAAGCTGCTCCTGGGTGTTCACGTCGACCTTGTGTTTGATCTCGGTCACCTGCGCACCCACGGTGCGCGCGCCGATCTTCAACCAGTACGGGCGCCCGGGCAGCAGGGGCTGCGCGTCCATCCACAGCAGGTGCGCGGCGAACTGGTCCGCGCTCTCCGGCGCGTCGCCTGCGCTGGCGATCACGTCGCCGCGGCTGGCGTCCAGTTCGTCCTGCAGGGTCAGCATCACTGCCTGCCCGCGCGACGCCTGCGCCCGGTCGCCATCGGCGGTGACGATGCGGGCCACGCGCGAGCGCTGGCCCGATGGCAGCACCACCACGGCGTCGCCCGGCGTCACCACGCCGGACACCACGCTGCCTGCGAAGCCGCGGAAATCCTGATCGGGCCGGCACACCCACTGCACGGGCATGCGGAAGGCGGCCGCGTGCGCCGGCGGCTGCAGCGGCATCGTCTCCAGATGCTCGAGCAACGTCGCGCCGCCGTACCACGGCATCGCGGGCGAACGCGCCGCCACGTTGTCACCGCGCAACGCCGACAGCGGCACGGCGGCCACGTGCGGGATGCCCAGGGTGGCGGCAAGCGCCGCGTACCCTTCAACGATTGCGTCGAAGACGGCCTGGTCGTAGCCCACCAGGTCCATCTTGTTCACCGCGAGCAGCACGTGGCGGATGCCGAGCAGCGACACGATGTAGCTGTGGCGGCGGGTCTGCGTGAGCAGCCCCTTGCGCGCGTCAACCAGCACCACCGCCACGTCCGCGGTGGAGGCGCCGGTGGCCATGTTGCGCGTGTACTGCTCGTGCCCCGGGCAATCGGCGACGATGAACTTGCGCCGGTCGGTGTCGAAGTAGCGGTAGGCCACGTCGATGGTGATGCCCTGCTCGCGCTCCGCCGCCAGGCCGTCCACGAGCAGCGCGAAGTCGATGTTCCCGTCCTGCGTGCCGTGCCGCCGGCTGTCGGCTTCCAGCGCCGCCACCTGGTCCTCAAGCAGCCGCTGCGTGTCGTGCAGCAGGCGTCCGATCAGGGTGCTCTTGCCGTCATCCACGCTGCCGCAGGTGATGAAGCGCAACAGTTCCTTGCGCTCGTGGCGCGCCAGGTAATCGGCGACCTGGGCCCGTGCCGGCGACGCTTCACCCGCGGCCATCAGAAGTAGCCCTCCTGCTTCTTCTTTTCCATCGAAGCCGAAGGATCGTGGTCGATGACCCGCCCCTGTCGCTCGGACGTGGTGGCCACCAGCATCTCCGCGATCACCTCTTCCAGGGTGTCTGCGTCGGACTCGATCGCGCCCGTGAGCGGATAGCAGCCGAGCGTACGGAAGCGCACCTTGCGCAGCGTGGCGGTTTCGCCCGGGCGCAGCGGGAGGCGCGCATCGTCGCGCATGATCAGCGCGCCGTCGCGCTCCACCACCGGGCGTTCCCGGGCGAAGTACAGCGACGGCACCGGGATGCGCTCGCGGTAGATGTACAGCCACACGTCCAGCTCGGTCCAGTTGGAGATCGGGAACACGCGCACCGACTCGCCTGGCTGGATACGCGTGTTGTACAGGTCCCACAGCTCCGGCCGCTGGTTCTTGGGATCCCAGCGGTGCTGTGCGTTGCGGAAGCTGAAGATGCGCTCCTTGGCGCGCGATTTCTCCTCGTCGCGCCGGGCGCCGCCGATGGCCGCATCGAAGCCCCACTTGTCCAGCGCCTGCTTCAGCGCCTGGGTCTTCATGACATCGGTGTGCACGGTGGCGCCGTGGCTGACCGGCCCGACGCCCTGCGCGAGGCCCTCGGGATTCGTCCACGTGCGCAGCTCCACGCCGGTCTCGGCCGCGCGCCGGTCGCGGAACGCGATCATCTCCCGGAATTTCCAGCCGGTGTCCACGTGCAGCAGGGGAATCGGCGGACGCGCGGGATGGAACGCCTTCAGCAGCAGGTGCAGCAGCACCGAACTGTCCTTGCCCACCGAGTACAGCATCACCGGGTTGCGGAACCCCGCGGCGACCTCGCGCAGGATGTGGATGCTCTCCGCCTCGAGGCGGTCCAGATGCGAAAGCATGTGCGGAACGGAAGCGGGCATGCGCGCGAACGGGCAGCGGTCGTCGCGCGCAGTATCGGCGCAACGCCGCCGGCTGGGCAAAGAATCGGCGGTTACCGCGTCATGCCCGGACGCGACGCGGCCGCAACCCGGGTCACGCGATGGAGCTGCCCGTCTTGCCGCGCAGCTCGTCCAGGTCCACGCCTTCGGCCAACTCCACCAGCTTCAACCCGTCCGGCGTCACGTCGAGCACCGCCAGGTCGGTGATGATCCGGTGCACCACGCCCACGCCGGTGAGCGGCAGCGTGCATTCGGGCAGGATCTTGTGGGTGCCGTCCTTCGCCACGTGCTCCATCAGCACGACCACGCGCTTGACGCCGGCCACCAGGTCCATGGCGCCGCCCATGCCCTTGACCATCTTGCCCGGCACCATCCAGTTGGCCAGGTCGCCCTTGTCCGTCACCTGCATCGCACCCAGGATCGCCAGGTCGATGTGGCCGCCGCGGATCATGGCGAAGCTGTCGTGGCTGCCGAAATAGCTGGCGCCGCTGCGTGCGGTCACGGTCTGCTTGCCGGCGTTGATCAGGTCCGCGTCGACCTCGTCCTCGGTGGGGAACGGACCGATGCCGAGCAGCCCGTTCTCGCTCTGCAGCCAGACGTCCATGCCGTCGGGGATGTAGTTGGCCACCAGCGTGGGCAGGCCGATGCCCAGGTTGACGTAGGCGCCGTCGGTCAGCTCGCGCGCGGCGCGCTGCGCCATCTGTTCGCGGGTCCAGGCCATTACTTGCTCCTCGTGGTGCGCTGTTCGATGCGCTTCTCGGGCGTGGCGTTGACCACGATCCGGTCCACGTAGATGCCCGGCAGGTGCACGTGGTCGGGGTCGATCTGGCCCACCTCGACCAGTTCCTCGACTTCGGCCACGCAGACCTTGCCGGCCATGGCGCAGGCCGGATTGAAGTTGCGTGCGGTCTTGCGGAACACCAGGTTGCCGGCCTTGTCGGCCTTCCACGCCTTGACCAGCGACACGTCCGCCACCAGCGCGGTCTCCAGCACGTAATGCTTGCCGCCGAATTCGCGGGTCTCCTTGCCCTCGGCCACCACCGTGCCGTAGCCGGTGGCGGTGAAGAAGGCCGGGATCCCGGCTCCGCCGGCGCGCAGGCGCTCGGCCAGGGTGCCCTGCGGGTTGAACTCCAGCTCCAGCTCGCCGCCCAGGTACTGGCGCTCGAACTCCTTGTTCTCGCCCACGTAGGACGAAATCATCTTGCGGATCTGCCGGGTGGCCAGCAGCTGGCCCAGGCCGAAACCGTCCACGCCGGCATTGTTCGAGATCACCGTGAGGTCCTTGACCCCCGAATCGCGCAGCGCCGCGATCAGTGCCTCTGGGATGCCGCACAGGCCGAATCCGCCTACAGCGAGGGTCTGACCGTCGGTCACGAGGCCCCCGAGCGCGCAATGCGCGTCAGGCCAGATCTTACCTTCGTTGCTCGTGTGCGCCAGTTGCGCCATGACAGACGTCCGCCCTTGTTCGTGCCGCCGCGATTCTAACCGCTCGCCCGGGGAGCGCCCTCGTCCGATCGTCCAAGGGCGAGCGCAGGCGTCGCCGAAGAAAAGGAAGCCGGCACTGGGCCGGCTTCCGTGGAACAGCTGGTGACAGGGGGATCAGCGGCCGGGCACACGGCAACAGGTTCGCGAAGCCCGCAGGGTGGCAGCCGAAGCGCCGTTGTTTTGCGCCGAGCAAGTCCCGCCGTTGGAGAAGACGAACGGCATCTGCCAGGAACTCGACTCGCAGTTGGTAGCCGTCTGGGTGAAGCCGGCTGCACACGTGGGCGCCACCACGTTGGCGGTCGCGCCTGCCGCGACAGACGTCGTCTCGAGCGCCGTGTTCTGGCATTGCAGCGCGGTTGCATTAGGCGCCATGAAGTAGCCCACGATGTCCACCACGAAATCGGCGCCGTGCTGCGAATAGAGCGCAAGGTCGGCAGGCTGCCCAAGCGTCGTTTTTGCAATTACCTCGTTCGCCACGATGCCGCCGCCTTCGTAGTTCATGCTCGATGCAGTAGGACGCGTGGTGCCGGCCGGATAGATGGTCAGGAAACCGCTCGCGTCGGGCGTCACCGCTACCACGTTGATCGCCACGGCCGACGGATCCGCCGGAATGTTGCAGTTCGTGGCCGAGCCGCCTTGTCCCGTGAAGCTGGCACCGTGCACGGCGATCGTCCGCGCCACCCCACCCGTCAACCGCCCCCCTGCCACACGGGTATCGACGATGCGGCACGGGGCCACCATGGTGTACACCAGGTCTTCTGCCGCGCTGCCCAAGGCCATGATCACTTCCGGGTCGTCGCCCGACTTGGCCATGGCGGTGATGACCTTGGCGTCCGAGGTCCCCTGCCCCAGCAGAGTGCCCATCATGCCCGCGTAGGTCTTGCGGGTCGTGGCGGCCCGCATGTTGGCCAGGCTGGCCTCGGCGAACGTATCGCGCATGGCCGCTGCCCAGCGCTGCGGGCTGACGCCGTACACCTTCTGCACATAGCCGGACCACTGCCGGATGATCTGCCCGGCTGCCTTGCCGCGCTCGGTCCGCGGCACGTAGCGCCCGCCTTCCGCCTGGACGGACGGAGCCGCCCCGGCCGCGCCTACCAACCCGATCATCATGCCCAAAGCAAGTCGTTTCATGACGTGACCCCAGTGTTCTCGCATGCCGGCACTGCGCGGCATCAAGGGGAACGCTGGTCGGGACGCGAAGCGGTCAAGGTGGCGGGAGCGGTGCACGGGGCGCCGGCGGCGTCCGGTAGAATCGATGTCCGTTTTCAGCGGCTGCCGGAGTCCTCCGGCGCCGCACGCTCATGGGAATGCGATGAAGATCCTTGTCGGCTACAAGCGCGTGGTGGACTACAACGTCCGCATCCAGGTCAAGCCGGACGGTTCCGGCGTGGTCACCGACGGCGTGAAGCTGTCGGCCAACCCTTTCGACGAGATCGCGCTGGAAGAGGCCCTGCGCCTGCGCGACAAGGGCGTCGCCACGGAAGTGGTGGTCGCCACGATCGGGCCCGCCGATGCCCAGGCGCACCTGCGCAACGGCCTGGCCATGGGCGCGAACCGTGCCGTCCACGTGGTGAGCGACCAGCCCGTCCAGCCGCTCACGGCAGCGCGCACGCTGCTCAAGCTGGTGGAAAAGGAACAACCGGACCTGGTGATCCTGGGCAAGCAGGCCATCGATGACGACGCCAACCAGACCGGCCAGATGCTGGCCACGCTCTGGGGCCGCCCGCAGGCGACCTTCGCCAGCAAGCTGGACGTGGCCGATGGCAAGGCCACGGTCGTGCGCGAGGTCGACGCCGGCCTCGAGACCCTCGAGGTCGACCTGCCCGCGGTGGTCACCACCGACCTGCGCCTGAACGAACCGCGCTTCATCAAGCTGCCGGACATCATGAAAGCCAAGTCCAAGCCGCTGGAAAGCATTCCTTTCGCCGACCTGGGCGTGGACACCGGCGACACGCTCAAGACCACCCACTACGCGCCGCCGCCCAAGCGCAGCCGCGGCGTGATGGTGAAGGACGCGGCCGAACTGGTCGCCGCGCTCAAGCAGAAGGGGTTGCTGTGATGTCCAAGGTCCTGATCGTTGCCGAACACCTGCACGGCAAGCTCAATGCATCCACCGCCCGCTGCGTGTCCGCGGCGCAGGCGCTGTCGCCGGAGGCCATCGATGTCGTGGTGCTGGGTGCCGACCCGGCCGCGGTCGCCGCGGAAGCCGCCCAGATCGCCGGTGTGGCCAGGGTGCTCACCGTGGCGAACCCGGCCAACGCCGATGCCATCGCCCAGGTGCTCGCACCGCAGGTGGCGCAGCTGGCCCACGGCTACAGCCACGTCTTCGGCCCCTCCACCACCTTCGGCAAGGACCTCATGCCCTGCGTGGCCGCGCTGCTGGGCGTGGCCCAGGTGTCGGACGTGATGGCCGTGGAAGGCAGCCACGTCTTCAAGCGCCCGATCTACGCCGGCAACGCCATCGTCACCGTCGAAGCGCCGGCCGACCATGCCGTGGTGGCGACGGTGCGCACGGCGTCGTGGCCCGAAGCGGCCGCCGGCGGCAGCGCCCCGGTGGAAGCCGCCAGCGTCGAGGCCGCCCTGCCCACCCATACGCGCTACGCGGGCCTGGCGGCCGGCAAGTCCGACCGCCCGGACCTGCAGAGCGCGCGCCGGGTCGTGTCGGGCGGGCGCGGCGTCGGCTCCGCCGAGAACTTCAAGATCGTCTACGACCTGGCCGACCGGCTGGGCGCCGCGGTCGGCGCCTCGCGCGCCGCTGTGGACGCCGGCTACGTGCCCAACGAGCTGCAGGTCGGCCAGACCGGCAAGATCATCGCCCCGGAACTGTATGTGGCCATCGGTATCTCCGGCGCCATCCAGCATCTGACCGGCATCAAGGACGCCGGCACCATCGTGGCGATCAACAAGGACCCGGAGGCCCCGATCTTCGAGATCGCCGACATCGGCCTGGCGGGCGACCTGTTCAAGGTGCTGCCGGAGCTGGAAGCGGCGCTGGGCTGAGCCCAGCCGCCTCTTCGGAGATCCCATGACCGTCTATCTCCTGGTCCTTGTCACAACGCTGTGCACAATTGGCGGCCAGCTGATCCTCAAGCGCGCGATGGTCACACTGCGCCCCCTCCAGTCACAGGGGATCATCGAGTTCCTTATCGGTGCGGCGGTTTCTCCACTGGTCTGGGCGGCGCTGGTGCTGCAGATCCTGGGCTACGTGGCGTGGATGTTCGTCATTTCGCGCGAAAAACTTTCGGTGGCGTTCGCGCTCTCCGGCTCCACGTTCTACCTGTTGATGGCGCTGGCGAGCTGGTACTTTTTTCATGAACGGCTCGGGACGGCGCAGTGGTTGGGCTTGGCGTTGATCTCGGTGGGAGTCGTGCTCGTCACGGTGACCAACCAACCGGGCCCAGGCGCGTGATCCCC
The DNA here is from genome assembly GCA_964425695.1 of uncultured Pseudoxanthomonas sp. GTDB lineage: Bacteria > Pseudomonadota > Gammaproteobacteria > Xanthomonadales > Xanthomonadaceae > JAKPBU01. The sequence continues at coordinate 41,214 of CAYRNF010000012.1, read as the reverse complement.
GGGCAGCGCGAGGAACGACGCGGCCGACTGCCGTGGGCCCTGGCGTTGCTGGCGGCGACGAGCATCGTCGCCTGGCTGGTGCTGCCGCAGCGCCATGATCTGCGCCTCAGCCTCATTCAAAGCACGACCGGGGCTGGGCCGGCTGAAATCTTCCACGCCGGCGACGGCGAAGATTTCAGCGCGGGCCAAAGCGCGTCATTCCCGGTCAGCAGCGACGGCAAACCGCACCGGTACCAGGTGGACATCGCCGCAGGTCGTCCAGTAACGCGGCTGCGCATTGACCCCGGCACCGCGCCCGGCACGATCTTCGTGGGCAAGCTGGACATCCGGCGCAGGTTTCTGGGACTGGAGACGGGAAGCCATTCCGTCGCAGTGGTTCCGTCTGCATCCCACCACGCCGCAGGGATCGCTCCCCGAGAGGACGGGCTGCAGCTGGTATCGGTCGGCAACGATCCTTGGGTGGTGCTGGACTTGCCCGAGACCACGCGGGCCGCCTTGGAGACGCAGATCGCGTTGCTGCGGATGTTGGTTGCGTTGGCCTGCGGTCTGATCGCCACAGCGCTTGCATTCGTGCCGTTCCGCAGCGCGGTCGTTCAGGGACGACGCCTGCTGGGGGCGTCCACGAGGCTCCGCTTCCTTGTGGCCTTGGCCCGGGCGGGGTCTGATGCAGGCACGATCACGTTCTCACCTGCCGTCATGGGGGTAATCGTGCTGGCAGTGTGCGCGGCAGCAGCCGGGGTGGTGGGCCGCCTTAATTTCTCCTCCGTGGGCATGTGGAACCACTACCTTCCGTCGGCAGGTGTCGAGGATCCAACCCTCCTCGGATCAGCCCGCGCCATCCGGGCAGACGAGTGGCTGGTCTCCACGCCGTGGATGCTGAGTCAGGCCGCCAATGGCTATCCCGTGGAGAATCCGGCGGTCGGCGGCCTCCGCTCCACACTGCTGACCTCGATGCCGGTCCGGCACGCCGTGACTGTCCTGCAACCCGAGTTCTGGGGATTCGCCTTCTTCGATGTAGAGCGGGCGGTCTCCTGGTACTGGATGTACAAATTGTTCGGGCTGTTCGGCTCCTCCTTGCTGTTGCTGCTCCTGCTGACACGCGGCGACGGCCTGGTGTCGGCCATGGGCGCCGTCTGGCTGTGCCTGTCGTCCTACACCCAGTGGTGGTTCTCGACCAACCTGCCGGAGATGCTGATCGGCCTGTGCCTGGCACTGGTGGGGGTGCTCTACATCTGCAAGGCGGAGCGACGCGCGATGCGTCTCGCGGGAGCCTTGGCGACTGTCCTGGGCACAGCGACGTACGTTTTCCAGCTTTACCCGCCGTTTCAGGTGCCGCTCGCCTACGCCGGGGCTGCAATTCTCGCGGGCGTGCTGGCGTCGCGCACATCGCGTCTGCAGATCCGCACAGCGGCGATCGAGAGGACGCTCCTCATGGCGGCATGCGCGGCGCTGCTCGCCGGCGCCGTCTTTCTCTTCGTGGTCGATGCTCGAGAGACGATCTCGACGGTGGTCGCCACCATCTACCCGGGGCGTCGCTTCTCGGTAGGCGGCTCGGTTCCGTGGTGGATGGCGCTGGATGGCGTCTTCGAGGCGTGGCGAGTTGGCGAGACCACCTTTCCCTGGACCAATTCGAACGCTTCGGAGTCCAGCGACTTCGTGGTGCTGTTTCCACTGGCGGTGGCCGCGTCCGTTTTCATTGACCGGCGGCTCCTGAGGGACCCGCTGGTTGTGTCGCTCTCCTTGTTCTGCGTGTTGTTGTCCGCGTGGATGGTCGTTCCGCTTCCAGCGGAACTCGCCCAACTCGTTTCGCGGCTGACGCTGCTTTCCTATGTGCCTCCTCCTCGCGCCACGGTGGCGCTCGGCCTGGGCTCGATTTTTCTGGTGTCCGTGGTGGTGGCGCGCATGCGTGCCTTGGGGACGCGACCGCGGCGCTTCGGCACGACACTGTTCGTCATCCTCGCATCGCTGGCCGCGTACCAGTACGGGGCACTGCTGCAGGATCTGGATGCAACGTTTTTCGTTGGAACGCGGGTCATTATCGGCTGCGTCGTGACTGGATTCATGGCATGGGCCCTCGCCCACGGGAGCCGGCGCGCTTTCGCCGTTGCCGTCCTGCTCATCGCGATCCCTGGCCTGCTGGTCAATCCGCTGTCGCGGGGCCTGGCCCCACTCCTGGAAAAACCGGCACTTGCGGCAGCCGTCGCTGCCGACGGCGAGCAGGCAAAGAAGTGGGTCGTGATCGGGAACTTCGTCATCCCCCAGGCGTTCAAGGCGGTCGGGCTTGACGTGCTGGGCGGCACCCGCTTCACGCCCGACATCCCGAGCATGGAGATCCTTGATCCTGGTCACAGGCATGCCGAGGTGTGGAACAGGTATGCGCACGTGCAGGTCGAATCGGCCAAGGGAATTCCGAGCCCCGCCTTCACGCTGGTGCAGGCGGATCTGTACCGTCTGCAGGTGGATGTGTGCTCGGCACAGCTCGACGCGCTACGCATCGAGCGGGTGGCTTACGCGGGCAGCGCGCCTGCCGCCGACCTGGCTTGCCTCCGCCCGATCGGAGCGCCGATCGACGGAGTGTCGCTCTACGCGCGAACACTGCCTGGGCTATCCCGGTGACTCCATGCGCGTGCCTGAACACGTTGCACGGTGAGTTGTTGCGATGACCCCGCACTCCTTCGTCGTGCCTGCGTACGGTGAATCCCCGCATCTTGCGGAGTGCCTGCGCTCGCTGGCGGACCAGGAGCTTCCCTCGCCGTTTCTTGTCGCCACCTCGACACCCAATGCGCACATCGCCAGGCTTGCCCAGCGGTTCGGCGCGCCTTTGCATGTGAATTCCCAGGGTGGCGGCATCGGAATCGACTGGAACTTCGCGCTCTCCTGCGCCACGTCGCGCTGGGTGACGATTGCCCACCAGGACGACGTGTATTTGCCGCGTTTCGCCGCTGCCAGCGTCGAAGCGACGCAGCGCCATCCCGACGCAAGCCTCGTCTTCACGCGCTACGCGGAACGCGTGGGCGACACGGTGCGCCGCACGACCACGTTGCTACGCATCAAGCACGCCCTGCTGGAGCTGGGCTTCCTCGGAGGGGAGCGGGCGGCGTCGCGGTTCTTCAAGACCAATTCACTGCGCTTCGGGTGCGCGATTCCCTGCCCGGCCGTCACCATCAACGTGGCGAGCGGGCCGTTGCTGTTCCGCGAGGACCTCAAGCTGAACCTCGACTGGGCGGCTTGGATCATGCTCGCGCGACGACCTGGTGCCTTCGCCTACGTGAGGGAAGTCCTCATGGAGCACAGAGTGCACGCAGGCAGCGAGACCACGGCCGGCATCGTCGGCGGGCAGCGCGCGACCGAGGACCGGGCGCTCCTGCGCATGCTGTGGCCACGACCGGTCGCCGATGCCATTGCCGCAACCTATGGCATCGCATACCGCAGCAACCAAGGCTGAGGCGCTGGCGCTGTGGAACTCAAGCGCGTTCCCTCGCGTTCACGGTGCCAGCCGAGCGAGACGCCGCTCTGGTTGATGTCCCCTTCCGACAGGCAGGCATGCGCGCTGCGATGGGACGATCATCTCGCGCCTCGGTGCGCGAACCGGGCAGGCTGCCATAGCCACCCCGTGTTGGGTACGCTATGCGAATGAATCGGTTGCCGGCGCCCCATGAAGCTTCGATGACGCGGCGCCCGCATGTCGCCGCGGTGCTGCCCTGCTACCGTGTCAGGGACCACATCCTTGACGTCCTCGCACGGATGCCGGCGATCGTGGATACGATCTTGGTGGTAGACGATGCGTGTCCGGACGAGTCTGGCCGGTTCGTGGAGGCGTCATGCGCCGATCCGCGTGTGCGAGTTCATTACAACAAGTACAACGAAGGCGTGGGCGGAGCCGTTCTGAACGGCTACAAGGTGGCTATTGACGCCGGTGCGGACGTCATCGTGAAGATCGATGGCGACGGCCAGATGGACCCCGCGTTGCTCACCGACTTCATCGCCCCCATCCTGGCCGGAGAAGCCGACTACACCAAGGGCAACCGCTTCTTCGACCTCACCAACATCGCGCGCATGCCGCGCATGCGTATCTTCGGGAACGCGGTACTGTCGTTCATGGCCAAGTTCTCGACCGGCTACTGGGACTTGTTCGATCCCACCAATGGCTACACCGCCATCCACGCCGGCGTTGCCCGGCGCCTTCCGTTCGGCAAGATCAGCAAGCGCTATTTCTTCGAAACCGACATGCTGTTCCGCCTGAACACCCTGCGCGCCGTGGTGGTCGACGTGCCGATGGACGCGCACTACGGAAGCGAAGTGAGCAACTTGCGCATCTCGCGCATCCTGGGCGAGTTCCTGTTCAAACACATGCGCAACTTCTGCAAGCGGGTTTTCTACAACTATTTCCTGCGGGACATGTCGCTGGCGTCGATCGAGCTTGTGGCGGGCATCGGGCTGATGGCCGGCGGCGCGGCCTTCGGCGCGGCGGCTTGGCTGGAGTCGATGGGGAGCGGCACGGCGACATCCGCGGGCACGGTCATGCTGTCGGCGCTGCCGATCATCCTTGGACTGCAGTTCCTGCTGGCCTTCCTTGGGTACGACATCGGCTCGGTGCCTCGCCGCGCGCTGCAACGGCCCTCGCGCTGGCGCCTGGGGCGCCAAGACACCGACTTAACGTCCGCAGGGGACTGAGTCAGTGGGGCGCCGCATGCATGCCCCGGCTCACCGCCTGCGCCGCATGCGCGTGCACGCCCTAGGGCCCGCGTAGGTACGTGGCCTGCAGCTCGTGGTGCGGGAACCAATCACCGATCGCTCGCATGTCGCCAGGGAAGTAGCGTTGCCTCGCGAGCGCGAAGCCTGTGCCCTGAACCGGCTCGTCCGATGCAAGCATGGCGGAGTCGATGAATGTCCTGTGTGTGCTGTCGCTCGCATAGCCGGCCTTGCCTGGCACGATGACCAGAACACGCCGCACGCCGAGGGCGCGCGCGGCGTGCAGTAGTGCGTTGAACTTGCTCATCGGATCGTGCAGGTGCTCCAGTACGTGGCTGATGACCATCGACTCGTAGCGCTTGCCCGATGCCACCAGCGGAGACAGCGACCATCCGTCCGAGTCGGCATCGTAATGTTCGACATCGAGGCCACGCGCGCGGCAGTAACGCACGGTCGACTCGTTGATTTCCAGACCCGTCGAGCCCTGAGGCAGTCGCTCTAGAAGCTCGCCGATCCCGCATCCGAAGTCGACTGTGGGCCCCGCGAGTGTCCGAGCGGCCGAGCGGAGATAGAATCCACGTATCCAGCGGCGTGCAGCACTCCGATCCGTCTGGTAGTCGGTGTAGTGCTGGTCATACTGGCGGTCTTCGCTGTTCATCGCGGATCGTCTGTTTGAGCGGGGCGAGATTGCAGCCGCCGCGGCGTTTCGCCGGTGACGGGAAGCATACAGCGAGAAGCTGCCCCGCTCGCGCGGCCGGCGGCGCGCGGCCAGCCCCGCTAGCCGCTGCGCAGCGCGCCGCTGATCGTCGTGGGCGTGAAGGTGGCTTCAAGTTCGGCGGTACCCTCCGCGTGTCGCACGTGCCCAGTCACCCCGAGGATGATCGCGTCAGAGCGCCGGTCGAGCGCGTGCACCTCCGATCCGTCCTCGTCAAGCCGCGAGACGCCGACGGTGACGAAGTAGTGACCACGCAGCAGGGCGCAGCGCATGTCGAAGTCCATGCGCACAACGGTGCCCCCTTCGCACGCGAACAGATGACCGTCGGCGACCAGCGTATTGGCACTGTAGACAACCTGCCCTGTCACCTGGCAGACACGGACGCCAAAGATCAATCGGTCTATCGCCTCGGGAAAGTAGTACCTCACCGAGATCCGGAAGGGCTCGCGTGCCGCCACCAAGGGACCCGTGCCGTGCGGGCTGGTGATCAGGAAATCGCAGGTCACCGCGCGACCGTCCCCCAGCCGTGTCTCGTCACGGTTGTATCCGGCGCGGGACGCGAAAGCGTCGGCCGGACCGCCATGCACGAAGGTGTCGATCTCGTCGCGCTCCGTGGAGGCGACGCGATCGACGGGCTTCTGATCCACCGGCGGGCTCGCGACGTTGTTCCCGAATACGCGGCGCAGGTACTCCTTCACCGCACTCTGCGCGGCACCGTCGAATGCGATCCGCCCCCGGTCTAGGACGACGCCCCTGTCGCACAGCTGCAGGACGCTGTCGATCGCGTGGGTCACGAAGAGCAGCGTGCATCCGCGCTGGCGGAGTTCCTCGATGCGCTTGAAGCACTTTCGCTGGAAATACACGTCGCCCACCGACAGCGCTTCGTCCACGATCAGCACGTCCGGGTCGGTGTGCGCGGCAACGGCAAACGCGAGGCGCATGAACATGCCGCTCGAATAGGTCTTGACCTGTTGGTGCACGTGGTCGCCAATCTCCGCGAAAGCCACGATGTCCTGCATGCGCGCATCGATCTCCGCCGCACCCAGGCCGAGAAGGCTCGCGTTGAGGCGAATATTCTCCAAGCCCGTGAACTCCGGGTTGAATCCAGCCCCGAGCTCAAGAAGCGCGGCGATCCGGGCGTTGACTTCTACGGTCCCTTCCGACGGGGCGATGATGCCGGTGATGATCTGCAGGAGCGTGGACTTGCCGGCTCCGTTGGTGCCGATCACGCCGATGGCCTCACCCCGGCGCACGTCGAGGTCGATCCCCTGCAGGGCGCGGAAGCCGCTCGCCGCATGGGCATTCGGGCGAAACAGGTGGCGCATCCGCTGCGCGAAGGTATCCACCACTGGATATGTCTTGCCGACCCCGCGCAGTCGGATGACGACTTCAGAGGACATCGGCGAAACCACGCTTTGCGGTCCGGAACAGGTAGAACGCCGCATACAGCACTGCGAGCGAGACGGCGTAGCGGATCGCCAGACCAGTCCAGTCGGGCGCCTCCTGCCACAGCGCCACCGCGCGTATCTGGTCGATGAAGAAGGTAAGCGGATTCATCCGGAAGATGACCTGGTACCTCTCAGGCAGGCTCTGCACCGGGATGATCGCAGAGGACAGGAACAGCAGGGCGGTCACGACGACCGGCATGGCCTGGTTGAGGTCGCGCAGGTAGAGACCAAGCGCCGACACCACCCAACTCACGGCTACCGTCATCAGCACCAAGGGCGCAATGACCACGGGCATCAGCACGAGGAAGGGGCTGATGACCCCTGCGATGAGCGCGCTCAGCACGATGAACACGAGCGTGCTCATCGCGAAGTGGAACAGCGCCGAGAGGACGATGACCCAGGAAAGTGCCTCCAGCGGAAACACGATCCGCTTCACGTAGTTGCCGTTCTCTGCGATGAGGCGGGGCGACCTCACCAGGCACTCGGCGAAGAAGCCGTGCACCATGATCCCAAGAAACAGCACGATCCCGAACTGCGCCATCTCGCCCCCCGGCTGCTGCCAGCGGCTCCCGAGTATTTCGCCGAACGCAATCGTGTAGATCAGCAGCATCATCAGTGGGCCTACCAAGGACCACAGCAGGCCGAAGCTTGCACCTCGGTAGCGGCCAAGCACGTCACGCCGCGTCAGCTCGGCTACGAGATGCGCATGCCTCCCCAACGCGCTGAAAGGGCCAGCGAATCCGCTCATGCCCCTAGCGCCAACCGTCTGCTGCGTCGTCATCGTTCGCCAATCTCCGGACGCTGCGCATCCAACTCACTTCGCTGCTTGATCGATTCCAGGCGCTCGGCAACGGAAGCTCGCCGCAACGGGTGCAGCAGCTGCCCCCAGAACCGTTGCGACACCTCGCTTGAGAATGTCGCGGCGACGAACCGCCTGCCGTCCTCTGACGCTTCGCGCCAAGCCGCCGGATCGTCCCAGAGCGCCAGCACCTGGGCTGCGAACGCTGCAGGCGCATCCGCAACTCTCAGCGCAGGTGCGCCGGAAAGCCCCTCGGCCCCGACGCTGGTTGTCACGCAGGGAACCCCGTGGTGCATGGCTTCGATCACCTTGCCCTTGAGGCCCGCGCCGTAGCGTAATGGGGCGATCGCCACGCGGGCGTCGGCGTAGCGGGCCGCCAACTCGTGCTCGCTGAGGTTGCTCGCGAAGACGACGTCCGGTGCCGCCCGGGCGAGCAGGTGCTCCGGCGCACCGTCGCCGACGACCACCAGACGCATGCCACGCTCGCTGGCGCGCAGCGCCGGCCAGCATTCCGCAAGAAACCACTCGACGCCGTCCCGGTTGGGAGCATGCGAGAACCCGCCCACGAACAGCAGGTCGCGACGCTCCGACAGACTGGTGGCGCCAACGCGGTCGGGCGGACGTGGATCGCCGTCCATCACGAGAAGCGGCGCCGTCATCGCGCAAGGCCCGGGGTGGCCCTGATCCCGCAGGAAAGACGTCACGATGGCGGTCTCCTCGTCCGTCGGATACAGGATGACGTCGGAACGCAGCCACGCCGCTCGTTCCACCGTCCCGACGCGTTCGGCCGCGGCGTGGGTCGCCGGGTCTCGTGAGAGTTGCGCTTCGCGCTGCAATCGCAACTGGTGGATGTCGTGACCGTAGTAGACGATGACCGGATCGCCATGCCGACGCAGCGTCGGCAGATGCGCGGAGGCGATGGCGGGGCGGTTGACCACGACTATGTCGAAATAGGGGGCATGGTCGCGCCACCAGGCAGCGAACACGCACCCGGCGCGCGCCTCGTCGAACAGCTCGTAACCGTGTATCGCCAGCAGTTCGCTCGCCAACGCGTCCTCCACGATTGCGTGGCTCCAGAAGCGAACGTCGGCATCGAGCCTTCGCAGGGTCTGCATCGCATGCCAGACGGCGCGCGAGCCTGCATCCCTGTCGGGACGCGGAGGCGCGGCATCCAGCACCAGCACCGATACCCGCGTCTGGGCACGGCTGCGCGCCAGGAACGGATGCTGACCCGGCGGCAGCTGTTCGCGCTGCAGAACGTCCTGCCAGCGCTCCCTGAAAACCACCCGGTTGAGCGCCTGATGGCGCTTCAGGCCTTCGCCTTCATCCACGCCGTGAGTTGCGCCACCCTGGTGCTCTATGACCGCCCCTGGGGCGTAATAGGCCCGGTACCCGAGCTGGCGAAGCCGGAATGCAAGGTCGGTGTCCTCGTAGTAGGCCGGTGCGTAGCGGTCGTCGAAACCGCCCAGCTGATTGAGCAGGTGGGTCGGTACGACAGCCGCAGCCGCCGACACGTAATCGACCTCGCGCATCGTCGCATCACTCACGCTGATGCCCTTCCGGCCATGCCCATAATTGCAGGCGCTACCGTCGTTCCAGACGATGCCACCCGCCTCCTGCAGACTGCCGCCCGGGAATTCGAGGCGGGCGCCTGCGATTCCGCAGTCGTGAAACAAGTCGAAGGGGCGCAACAGCGCCTGCAGGCTGCCTTCCCGGACGATGCAATCGTTGTTCAAGAAGCAGGTGTACTTCCCTCTGACATGCCCCAACGCGCCGTTCATCGACCGCAGGTAACCGAGATTGGCTTCGTGGCGCACGTAACGCAGTCCGGGGATCGTCGCGAACCGATCCATCTCCGGCTCACCCGATGCGTCTTCGACCAAAATCACCTCCATTGGAGGTGCGAGCGTGTCGGCCTGGAGCGCCTCGAGACACCGCCGCGTCATGTCGAAACCACCGAAAGCCGACACGATGACCGACACAACCGGCGCAGGCTCGTCCACGAAGGCGATTCCGCGGATCGCCGTCGAAGACCGCAACGGCACAACCGGATTCGCGGCCGGGTCGTGTTCGCGCGTGAACGCGGCCGGTGGCTCGAACCCGCCGAGTGAAGGCGCTGGCATGGGCATGGCCGGCGCGTAAGCCTCCTCCCTCGGTCGGAACGGCCTGGTCCATCGCCACGAGCGACTGGCCTCGATGGCAGCCAGCCGCGCGTCTGCGTCGGCAATCCTGGCGTCCCTCTCCTGGATCGCTTGAGCTCCCTGGCGCTGCCAAGCCTCCAGGTGCGCGATTAAACGGTCCCTCTCGGCAAGCGCAACCAGCGCTTCGGCATGCATGCCCTGCAGCGTCGACAGCCGCTCCGAGATGTCCCCCACGCAGGCCTCGAGCGCGGTCGCCCATTCGACCTCCTCCTGCAGGCGCGCGCTCAGCGAGTCGGCCAGCCGCACCTGCTGCCGCAACGCGGATGCCATCCGTACACGCTCCGCTTCGCTGACCGCGGCTCGTTCCCGCAAGGTGACGACTTCGTCCCGCGCACGCAGGGCAGCGCGCGCGTCGGCCTGCACAGCGGCGACCCGCGTGTTGCACTCGTGAACCTGGGTGTCGTACTCGGCAATCGCATCCTTGAAGGCCGCCTCGCGCAGCGGGCCGACGCGATCCACTGCGAGTGCGACGATGTCGTACACCTCTTTCGCCGGGATCTGTACGCGGCCCCGCTCCTCGAAGGTGCGGCGATCGAGCCTGACGATCTCCGCATGCTGCCTGCCGCCGCTGTCGGCATTGCGGCTGGCGCTGATACCCACGAAGAGATCGTCGCCGACCACTGCCATGCCGCGCGTGTATCCGTCGAGCTCGTGCTCGCTCACGATCACGCCGTCTCGCACAAGCAGTATCCGCCGCGTTTCCGAATCGCACAGCCAAAGGCCATCATCGCAAGGCGTCAGCGAGTGTGGCTGCGAAAGCCCTGCCAGCAGCACGTCGCCGCTTTCAACATCGAACACTTCGCCAGTTCCGCGTGATGCGCCGGAATAGCCACGTGTACGAGCGAACTGCCCGAAACGCGATGCGATGATCCGGCCGTCATGGACGCATACCGAATTGAGGTGCTGGGAATCTTCCTCGCCCGGGAAGGACCAGTGGCGCGTTTCGCGAAACTCCAGATCGAACTCGAACACGGTATTGATCTGCGTGGCCACCACCAGCAGCCTCTCGCCCTCGGCGTACAGGTCGTGCAGGTCGAGCGAGCGATCCACCAGTTCAATGCGGTGAACGTCGCCCGCATGGAGCCGACGCAGTTCCGCCCGACCCTCTGCCTGCCTCGCGAGCAACAGCGCGCCGTTGGGCTGGGTCGCGATGCCGGTAGTGTCGACGCGGGACCACGCCTCCAGCCGGCCATCGCCGCCGAGATGGAAGACGCCTCCGCCGTTGACCGATGAGATCAACAGCGGGGGGGAGCCGGACCATGCGTCCTTCGTCACGATGCCGCTAACGCCGTCTCAGGGTTCGGCACTGGATCAACGGACGACCAGCTCGACGCCGAGATCGCACACGCCTGCGCGCTCAGGGTCGATGCGGATCCCCAGACGGTACGTTCCGGCCGGGACGCCTTGCGTGGTGACCAGAAGATTGAATCCGGATTTGGCAAGCGCGGGCGTTCCGAGCGCCTCAGCGACGTCGGGGCGCTCCCCACCAGCGGTGAACGGAGCGATGTGGCCACCGCTTTCGTTGCGCATGACGAAGGCCGGCTGCGAGGGGACCGTGCCGTCGCCGCCGGCGATCCAACCACCCACCAACACGGCGCCGCCAGCGGCCATGTGCATCTGGGGCTGGCGTGCGATGCCGTTGATCGCATCCAGGGAGCACTGACCTTCGGACGGCACGTCCATGGGCATCGGAACAAGCTCCAGCGTCACCGCTCCGTCGGCTGCCACCGGCGGCAGTGCGCCTGGGTCGGCGGGCGGCGCTTCCGTCTGCGCGGAAGCCGGGGCGGGATCGGCAGGACTGCCGGTTGCGGTTGCCGTCTCGGACTGCCTGGAACAGGCGATCAGACTCACCGCCAGCAGGGCGCTCGTAAACAAATAGCGGTTGTTCATCCGTGTTTCCTCGTGGTTGTCGTCGTATCGATGAGTGCCGTCCCCACAGCGGGCGCACCCGCGAGGCTGTCGGCGTAGGTCCCCGTACGGGGCGGGAAGGCCAGCTGGAACAACTGTTCGTCCAAGCTGTGATTGCGGCTGTACGCGGGATCGTGCACATGGCCCCAGCGCTGGCGCATGAACATCACTTCCTGGTTGAAGCGAGCCAGCTTCTCTTGCGTGTTCTCATGGCCTCGGGTCGCCGATTCGTGGTGATACATCTCCGCGAACGGCGTCCAGATGTTGCGGTAGCCAGCGGCGCGCAATCTCAGGCAGAAGTCGATGTCGTTGAATGCGACCGCGAGGCCGGGATCGAGCCCGCCGACCGCGTCGAACGCTTCGCGTCTCACCACGAGGCAGGCGGCCGTGACCGCCGAGACTTCCTGCGCCAACCGGGCACGCCCCATGTGGCCGGGGTAGCCGCGCATATGGCCGGCGTAGGCGTGTGCCGCCACCCCATGGGCCCCGATGATCACGCCCGCATGCTGGATCGAGTCGTTGGGATAGTAAAGCATCGCCCCGACAGCCCCCACGCCGGGTCGACAGGCGTGGCTTGCCATCTCCCCGAGCCAGTCCGGCGTGATGACCGTGATGTCGTTGTTGAGGAGGCACAGGACGCTTCCGCGCGCCTGCGTCGCGGCGAAGTTGTTGATGCGCGAGTAGTTGAACGGCTGGTCGTAGCTGACCACGCGAACGCGCGGCTCCTCCGCAAGGGACTGGAGGTAATCGAGCGTCGCACGCTCCCGCGACTGGTTGTCCACCACGATCAGTTCGAACGGCGCGTACGAGGTTTCGCCGAGCACCGACTCGATGCACGACCTGAGCAGGTCGACACGATCCCGGGTGGGCACGATGATGCTCACCAACGGGGCCGGGTCGGGCAGGCGATACCTCACCCGATAATTCCCGCGCAGGCCCGGAATGTCCTCGACCTGCCCTGCGGATCCCGTGCGAAGCAGATGCTCTGCGATGGCCCTGCGTCCGGCATCGTGCGCATAGTCCTTTTCCTGCGGGGCAAGCGCCGTGGAACCGCTGATCGCTCTCCAGTGGTAGAGAACGAACGGCACGTGGCCGATCTGGTCTGGCTCGAGCCGCTCGATGCAGCGCAACGCCAGGTCCCAGTCCTGGCTGCCTTCCAACCCACGGCGAAACCCCCCTACTTCGCGGACAAGGTCGGCGTGATAGACGCCCAGGTGGCTGATGCAGTTGTGGGAGAGGAACAGGTCGTAGTTCCAGTCGGCCTTCATGTAGGGGTCGAACCTGACACCCTTTTCGTCGATCTTGTCCTCGTCGCTGAACAGCATCCGCCACCGGGGGTGCCTCTCCACGGCATGCGCCACTTCCATCAGTGCCAGCGGATGCAGCTCGTCATCGTGGTCCAGCAACACGATCCACTCGCCTTGCGCCATCTCGATGGCGCTGTTCGACGAAGCGGCGATATGTCCGTTCTCCTCCCGGAAAACCACGCGAATCCTTGGATCGCTCGCAGCATAGTGCTCAAGGACGCGACGCACCGTCGGCGATGGCGAGGCATCGTCCGCGATGCACAGCTCCCAGTTGTCGTAGGCCTGCGCGACGACGCTGTCGATGCACTTGCGCAACCACTGCTCGGGGGTGTTGTAAACGGGCACCACGACCGAGAACAGTGGCCGCTTGCCTTGGGCCACGAGTGGCTCGAGCAGATCCCGGCGCTGCTCGGGCCGGTCGTAGATCGAAAGCCAGTCGGCGTATCCAAGCTGCACGCGGTCCCTGGGCTCCAGCGCATACAGGCCGTAAAGGGTGACTGCCAACCCGCGCGGCCCACGGCCAAGCAAGGCGCCCGCCAGTCTTCCCGCAAGTCGTAGCCGTTCCCGCGCGGTTGGAGCCTCTCCGAAGACGGTATCCATCATGCGCCGGGCTGCTTCGAGCTTGCCGATCCGACGCAGTCGTATGCCGCCCATTCGGAACTGGCACGCCGTCACGGCAGGATCGAACCGGAGCGCACCAACGGGATTGGTGAACAGCGCCACGCCCCGATGGGGCCCGGGTCCACCGTCGACGAAGGGAAGAAAGATCTTGTGCGCTTCCGGGTGCAGGACGCCGTAGTCGGGGTAGAAATAGGGCCACATCGCCGGGCCGGCAAGCTGCTCGAGGTCGACTTCGACTTCGTACCAGCCGGCCTCGATCCGCCCGGAAGGCAGCCGGCAGTCGAACACCGGATCGTTGCCCACAGCTTCCCACACGTCGTCCTTCACGTGCCGGAGGTGGTTGACGGGCGACAGGGTCAAGTGCATGCAGGATAGGTTCCTAGGGCGGGTTCACCTGCGGCCCGCTCGAGCCACTGCGCCAAGCTGGCACGGGGCGGTTCCGCCAGAACATTGGCCGAGCCGTGGCGCAGGGAGAGATTAGGGCTGTAGGCAGGGTCGTCCGCGATGCGATCGCCCCAGACCTCGTGCATGCGCGCGACTTCCGCGGCGAAGCGGGCGCGCTTTTCGGGCGTGTCTTCCAGCCCGCGGGAAGCCGACTCGTGATGGTAGAACTCGGCGAATGGCGTCCAGAGGATCGAATACCCGGACGCGCCGAGCCGCAGGCACAGATCGACATCGTTGAAGGCGACGCGCAGCGTTTCGTCGAGTCCGCCCACCTCGAGGAAGGCGGACCGCCTCACGAGGAGACACGCAGCAGTCGCGGCGGACATCTGCTGTACGAGCGCCGCCCGTCCGTGGGAGCCTGCTGTGCCGCGGGGCTCCCGCGAATAGACGTGGCCCGCCACGCCACCGAGCCCGAGCACGATGCCAGCATGCTGAATGGTGTTGTCCGGGTAGTAGAGCATTGCACCCACGGCGCCGATACGGTCCCGCATCACCTGCGACACCATCTCCTCGAGCCAGTCTGGCGTGATCACCTCGATGTCGTTGTTGAGCAGCACGACGAGATCGCCGTCGACCTGTTCGACCGCGCGGTTGTTGATCGCCGAATAGTTGAAAGGCGCGTCGTGCTGCAGGATGCGCACGCGGGGATCTTTCGCGATCTCGGCCAGATACTCCCGGGTGGAGGCTTCCACCGACTGGTTGTCGATGACCACCAGCTCGAAGTGGGGATAGGTCGTCAGCGAGAGAACGCTGTGCACGCACTTGCTGAGCAGAGCCACGCGATCGCGCGTAGGCACGAGGATGCTGACTTTCGGCAACTGCTCCGGTAGCGGCCACCGGACACGGACTCCCGCATCAGTCGCCTCGCAGCGTATCGGCGTGCCGCGTTCACTCAGGTACGCCTCGACGGCCTGCGCTCGCACCATTGCGGATGACGCTGGCCGTGCCTCGGTCGGCAGATGCCACAGCACCAGCGGGATGTGCTGGGGCGTGGTGCCGGCGTCCATCGCACACCTGAGCATGACCGCCTCCAGCCCCGCGTCGGTTTGCACGGCACGCAGCGCGCTTCGCAGCAGTGTCGAGTCGAGCATCGCGACACCGGCCAGGAAGTCCGTCGATAGGAACAGGTCGGGGTTCCAATCGGGACGGAACCACGGATCAGTCCGCCGGCCGCCCAGGTCGAGACGGTCTCCGTCCGAGTAGAAGATCTTCGCCGCAGGGTTGGCGCATGCCGCGCGCGCGAACACCAGCAACGCGTGCTCCGGCATGACCGGCGCCCCACCAAGCCACGCGACCAGGTCGCCGCGGGCGGCGCTTGCGAGATGGCGCAAGGCACCCACTTCGCCCGCACCCGCAGGCAGATCGACCACCCGGATCCGACTGCTCGTCTTTGTGAACTCGAGCACGGTGGATCGCGCAGCCGGCTCGCACGCCAGCAGCAGCTCCCAGTCCGGGTACGCCTGGGCCTGCACAGCCTGCACGCAGGTCCTGAGCCGCGACAAAGACACGCCCTCGACCGGGAGGAACAGGGAGATCAGCGGTCTCGCCCGCAACCGGTCGACCACTCCCGGCAAACGCGCGCGCTGCGCCTGCGACAACGTATCGTGACGTGCGATCCAACCAGCATAGGCGTCCTCCTGCGATCGCTTGGGGATTTCCCCGCGAAGCAGGCGGCCGCAAGCGGCGACCACCCCCGACGAGACACTGGTCTCTACCAGGCTTTCGACCATCGCCCGCGCAGACTGTGGCGAACGGCGGATACCCTCACCCAGCGCGACCAGCAGCGCTTCGGCTTCTTCCAGTCGCTGGAGCACGACCCCCCGGAACGCGAAACGCCCCGCGCAATCGGTGGGATCGAGACGATGTGTCTCTGCCAAGACAGACAGTTCGACGAGCGCCTCCCAACGCCCCTCTGCCGAGGCGACAAGATCCACACGCGTCTCCTCGGCCCAGCCCTCGCCGAAATCCAGATACAGGCAAGGGCGCGAAACGTGGGGTCCCTCGATATGCGCAGTGAAGCGATAGATGCCAGCGCCCGGCAGAGGCAGCGGACACGACAGCAGGAACTGCGGGTCGTCGCCCGTTGCCGTCCACTCCCCTTCCCCAGATCGCTCGAGTTGATGCAGCGGCGTGTGTTCGAGGACATACCGGTTCGCTGCGCGATGCGAGCCTGCCGTCATCTGGGAAGCCTCCGCAGACGCGCGATCCAGCGACGCCAGAAGACGTTCTCGATTCCGTTCGCAACGCGCGCGAGTACCGCTCCGTGCGCTTCGATCTGGGCAAACTGCTGGCGCTGGGCCTGTTCGACCTGGCGCAGGGACTCCGCCAGGTTCCGGATCCCTTGCTCGAGCTCACCCGCGCGCACTGCGTCGCGCGCGGTGGACGTTTCGAGCCGATCGATACCGGCATTCGTGCGCTGCGCCTCCAGTGAAATCGCATCGATCAGCGCGACGTGCGTCGCTCGCAGCTGTTGCTGCAGCGCGTCCAGCTGCAGGCCGAGCGACAGCTGCGCCTCGATCGCACGCGTTTCGGCGCGCGCCTGATTGCGTGCCACCTCCGCGATAGCGCCGACGATCGCGTCGCGCTCGATGTGGCCGTCCTCGCGCTCAGTGCGCATCTGCAGCGTTTCGCAATCCAGTCCGCGCATGTCCAGCTCGATCCGGGGCGCTTGCCGGACGTGAGCGACCAGAACGCTGGCCGCACCAGCCTCCACGCGGCTTCCGTCCATTCCCATGATGCGTGCTGCGAAGTCGCTGATCTCGGATCCGTTCGCGCGC
The DNA here is from genome assembly GCA_964425695.1 of uncultured Pseudoxanthomonas sp. GTDB lineage: Bacteria > Pseudomonadota > Gammaproteobacteria > Xanthomonadales > Xanthomonadaceae > JAKPBU01. The sequence goes on along the minus strand of CAYRNF010000012.1, from coordinate 24,302 downwards.
ACACTTGAAACGCGATACTGGCCCGGCACGGAGCTGGCAGTCAGCGAGACGAAGTCTGGGCGTTGTTCCGCAGGCACCTGAAAGGTGAGTTCAGCCGCGGTCCCGTGCATGTCCACCCGGGCCGCCCCGATACGCTGTTCGTCGTAGGCCTCGCCTTGCCGTCGCCACCGTGCCGTCGGGGCATGCCCTCCCGGAGCCACGCCTGTCAGCAGCAGTCCCACGATCGCATCGATCTCGCTCAACGTTGCGCCCACGCCCTTTTGCGCTCCGTGTCTACGCCCGGGGCGAGCGACGGTGCAAGACGGCGCGTGCGTGACGCGGAACGCGGACGAGCGCAGCTCACAGCGCCGCATCCAAGGCTGCGATCAGGTCGCCGCCGTCCTCGACCCCCACGCTCAACCGCACCAGGTCGTCGCCGATACCCAGTTCCGCACGCCGCTCCGGTGGGATGGAGGCGTGGGTCATGACCGCGGGATGGTTCACCAGGCTCTCCACGCCGCCGAGGGATTCGGCCAGAGTGAACAGCTCGACGCGCTCGCAGAACCGGCGTGCGGCGTCGAAGCCGCCCTTGAGGCGCACGGTCACGATCCCGCCGAAGCCGTCCATCTGTCGCGCCGCCAAGGCATGGTGGGGGTGCGATGCCAGGCCGGGGTAGATCACGTCGGCGACGGCCGCGTGGCCGGACAGGTGTTCGGCGATCCGCGTGGCGTTCTCGCAATGGGCCTTCATCCGCAGCGGCAGCGTCTTCAGGCCGCGCAGCGCAAGGAAGCTGTCGAACGGCCCCTGCACGGCGCCGACGGAGTTCTGCAGGAACGTCATCTGTTCGGCCAGTTCCGCGTTGTCGCCCGCCACCACCATGCCGCCGACCATGTCGGAATGCCCGTTGAGGAACTTCGTCGCCGAGTGCATGACCAGGTCGGCGCCGAACCGCAGCGGACGCTGCAGGATCGGCGAAGCGAAGGTGTTGTCGACCACCGACAGCAGTCCGCGCTTGCGGGCGCTCCCGCAGATCGCGTCCAGGTCGACGATCTTGAGCAGTGGATTGGTCGGGGTCTCGATCCACACCATCCGCGTCTCGGGCCGGATCGCGGCCTCGAACGCCGCCGGGTCGGTCAAGTCGACGAAGCTGAAATCCAGGCCCGCCGAGCGGCGGCGGACGCGTTCGAACAGCCGGTAGCTGCCGCCATACAGATCGTCCATGGCGATCACGTGGCTGCCGGTGTCCAGGAGATCCAGCACCGTCGCGGTCGCCGCCAGGCCGGAAGCGAATGCGAAGCCCCGCGTCCCGCCTTCCAGCGCGGCCACGCAGCGCTCGTAGGCGAATCGGGTGGGATTATGGGTGCGCGAGTACTCGAAGCCCTGGTGGACGCCGGGGCTGGACTGCGCATAGGTGGACGTGGCGTAGATGGGCGGCATGACCGCGCCGGTGCTCGGATCGGGCGACTGCCCGCCGTGGATGGCCACCGTGCCGATGCCCCATCGCGACGCGTCGCTCGCGGCGTCGCCGTTGTTTTCGTTCATGTTTTTCGTCCTGGCGCAACCGCGGGATTTTAGCACCCGGCCTGCAGCGCGCGATGCGCTACTGCACGCGCCGCCTCAGGTAGTTCAACAGGTCGATCCGGGTGATCAGCCCCAGGAACCGGGCGCCGTCCTTGACGATGGCCACGTGGCCGCGGTCGAACAGCGGCAGCAGCGATTCGATCGGCGACTTCACGTCCAGGGCGTCGAGCTTGGTGACCATGGCCGTGGACACGGGGTCGCGGAAGCGCTGTTCGTCGCCGTACACGTGCAGCAGCACGTCGGATTCGTCCACGATGCCGACCAGTTCGTCGCCGTCCATGACCGGCAGCTGCGAGATCTCGTACAGCTTCATGCGCTGGTAGGCGGTCACCAGCAGGTCGTTGGGCCCGACCACCACCGTGTCGCGCTGCGAGTACGGCCGCAGGATGAGGTCGCGCAGGTCGCCGGTGGGTTCGCGCTCCAGGAAGCCGTTGTCCAGCATCCAGTAGTCGTTGTACATCTTCGACAGGTACTTGTTGCCGGTGTCGCATACGAACACCAGCACGCGCTTGGGCTCGGTCTGCTCGCGGCAGTACTTCAGCGCCGCCGCCAGCAGCGTGCCGGTGGACGAACCGCCCAAAATCCCTTCCTTCTCCAGCAGCTCGCGCGCGGTCAGGAAGCTCTCCCGGTCGCTGATGGCGTAGGCCTTCTTCACCCGGCTGAAGTCCGAGATCGTCGGCAGGAAGTCCTCGCCGATGCCCTCCACCATCCAGCTCGCCGACTTGTCGCTGAGCGTGCCTTCGTTGATGTACTCCGCCAGGATCGAACCCACCGGATCGGCCAGCACCAGCTCGGTCTTGGGCGAATGCGCGGCGAAGCAGCGCGACAGGCCGGTCATGGTGCCGGAGCTCCCGCAGCCGAACACGATGGCATCCAGGTCGCCGTCCATCTGCCGCAGGATTTCCGGACCGGTGCCGAACTCGTGCGCCGCCGGGTTGTCCGGGTTGCCGAACTGGTTGATGAAGTACGCGCCCGGCGTTTCGCGGGCGATCCGCTCGGCCAGGTCCTGGTAGTAGTCCGGATGGCCCTTGGCGACGTCGCTGCGGGTCAGCACCACCTGCGCGCCCATCGCCTTGAGGTTGAAGATCTTCTCCCGGCTCATCTTGTCCGGCACCACCAGCAGCAGCTTGTAGCCCTTCTGCTGGGCCACCAGGGCCAGGCCGATGCCGGTGTTGCCGGCGGTGCCCTCCACCAGCGTGTCCCCCGGCTTGATGTCGCCGCGCTTCTCGGCCGCCTCGATCATGCTCAGCCCGATGCGGTCCTTGATGGAGCCGCCCGGATTCTGGCTTTCGAGCTTCAGGAACAGCGTGCACGGGCCGGCGTCGAGGCGGCGGGCCTGGACGACCGGGGTCTCCCCGACGAGTTCGAGGACGGATTGATGGATGGGCATGCGATCACGTGGCTGCGCCGGCGCGGCGAAGGCCGGCATTATCGCAGGGGCTACGGAAGCGCGAGCCGCGGTACGGTGGCGACAACCGCGGGCGGCGACGGCCGACGAGGATGGCCGCCGCAGCCCGCGCTGTCGGACCTGGCGGGTCGGCCATGGCGGCCGACCGGCAGGTGGTGGCGAGCGCTAGTGCTGGATGGTGTCGTACATCCGGGTGAGGCGGTCCTTCGCGGCGAGTTTCTCGCGCTTCATCTGCGACAGGGTGCTGTCGTCTATGGGCAGCACGCCCAGTTCGGCGTCGAGGACCTGCTTGTCGAGTTCCTTGTGCCGGTAGTACAGCTGCCGGAACTCGCTGTTGGCCTTCATGATTTCATCGAGTTCGGCCTGCGGTCGCCCTTCGAACATGGATGCCTCCTTCGGCTTCAAATGCGAACGCCCCGGCCGTTGTCGGCACAGGGCGTTGCGGGTGGACTTGCGACTTGCTCGTGAACCAGCGGGGAGGCCTCCTTCGAAGCGTCCCCGCAAGCCTTGCTTGCGGCGGCGGATTCCTGGAGTTGTGGGCTTGGGATCATCCGGGCCTCTCGCTGGCCCAGGCGGTGGGGGAAAGAACCCGCCTGGGTATCCGACCCTACTCCTCCCCCCGGACGACCGCAAGGCGCGTCCGGCAACCGCCCATGGCGCGGGCCCAGGCAGCGCCGTCCAGATCCAAGCCTTTGATTTTACGAAACATTAATAGCGTGAAGCCGCCGCGCGGCGCGGCGCGGGCGGGCGATGCGCCGCCGCTTACGGGTCGTCCGACTCGGCCTGCTCGGACATCAGTTCGGCTTCCTGCCGGGCCAGCTCTGCCTCGCGGGCGCGGGCGGCCTTGAGGCGTTCGGCCTCGGCCCCGCCCACGTCGATGATCAGGTCTTCGGCCTGCTGGCGGGCGAGCGCCGCTGCCTCGGCTTCGGCGCGAAGACGCTGCGCCTCCTCGGCCTGGATCTGCGCTTCCACGCGCAGGCGTTCGGCTTCCTGGCGCGCACGTTCGGCTTCCTGGCGGCTGGCTTCCACCAGCAGGTCGCTGCGGTCGCGGTCCATGCGGTCGGTCTCGCGGCGCAGGGCTTCGGTGCGGGCGGCCAGCTCGGCCACGGCGATACGCCGGCTGGCCACGTACTGGGCGCCGGCGCGCTGGCGCTTGCTGGCTTCCAGCAGGGTCGCCAGCGCCTGGCGTGCCTGCAGCCGCTCGTAGGCGGCCAAGCCGGACAGGCTGGCGTCGGCATCCAGCTGCTGCAGGCGCAGCGCCTCCGCGCCGGGTGCGATCTGGGCCGATTCGGGTGTCGGCAGCGCCGGCGGCAGGGGGCCGTCGTCGACCTGCAGGCGCTGGCGCAACTCGGCGACTTCACCGCGGCGCTGGGCGTATTCCTGCGCCGTGGTGGCGGCCCGGCTCATGGCGTAGGCCAAGTCGGCATCCGCGGCCGCGGCCAGTGCCAGCGCGCGCGCGTCGTCCTCGCGGCCGGCGGACATCGCGGCCTGCGCACGGGTCAGGGCTTCCTGGCCCTGCTGCAGGGGCGTGGGCGCGTGCTGGCTGGCGTCGGCGTTCTGGGCGCGGTTCAGGGCCTGCTGCGCCGTGGACAGCTCCGCCGTAGGGGGCGGCAGCGTGGCGCAGCCGGCCAGTGCCAGCGCGACCAGGCAGGCGTTCAGCGCCCTGGGGAATTGTGCGAAGCTTCTGGACATATCTCGGCTGGCCGTGTGTGGGGGCGCGCGGCCATTGTCATCAGCCGGCGCATGGCCCGCAACGGTAGCCGGGTTTTCCAAGAGGATCGATGAATGGATATCGGCTACTTCCTGCAGCTGATGAACGACAAGAACGCGTCGGACATGTTCCTGACCACGGGCGCGCCGGTGCATATCAAGGTCGAAGGCAAGCTCTACCCCCTGGGCGAATCGCCGCTGCCGCCGGGCATGGTGCGCAAGATCGCCTACTCGCTGATGGACGAGGCCCAGATCGCGCAGTTTGAGCGCGACTTCGAGATGAACATGGCGCACTCAGCGAGCCAGGCCGGGCGCTTCCGCGTCAACGTGTTCAAGCAGCGCGGGGAAGTGGGCATGGTGATCCGCGCGATCCGCAGCGTGATCCCCAGCATCGAGGAGCTGCAGCTGCCGCAGGTGCTGAAGGAAATCATCATGGCCCAGCGCGGGCTGGTGCTGATCGTGGGCTCGACCGGTTCGGGCAAGTCCACCACGCTTGCGTCGATGATCGACTACCGCAACACCACCAGCGCCGGCCACATCCTCACCATCGAGGATCCGATCGAATACCTGCACCGCCACAAGAAATCGCTGGTCAACCAGCGCGAGGTGGGCCTGGACACGCACGCGTTCCACAACGCGCTGAAGAACGCGATGCGCGAGGCGCCGGACGTGATCCTGATCGGCGAGATCCTCGACGCCACCACCATGGAGGCGGCCATTGCCTTCGCCGAGACCGGGCATATCTGCCTGGCCACGCTGCACTCGAACAATGCCGACCAGACCATCGAGCGCATCCTCAACTTCTTCCCGGAAAGCGCGCACAAGAACGTGCTGATGAACCTGGCGCTCAACCTGAAGGCCGTGGTGTCGCAGCGCCTGGTGGTGGGCACCGACGGCCGGCGCATGCCGGCCACCGAGGTGCTGGTGAACACGCCGCTGATCCGCGACCTGCTGCGCCGCGGCCAGGTGCACGAGATCAAGCAGGCGATGGAAGGCTCGCTGCAGGAAGGCATGGAGAGTTTCGACCAGTGCCTGTTCCGGCTCTACAAGACCGGCAGGATCGGCCGCGAGGAAGCACTCAACGCGGCCGATTCGCGCGACGGGCTGGCGCTGAAGTTCCGGTTCTCGGAAGGCGCCGGTGCGGAGCACGATCCGTACGCCGACGTGTTCGCTTCCCCGACTTCGACCATCTAGCGGCGGGTCCATCGCCGCGCGCCGTTCACCCCGCCGCGGGCGCGTCCGGCTGGCGCTCCGGGCGTGCGGCGTCGAAGGCCGGCAGCGCCAGGCACGCCGCCTCGATCCGCACCAGCGTGGGATAGGGCGCCAGGTCCAGCCCAAAGCGCCGCGCGTTGTACAGCTGCGGCACCAGGCAGCAGTCGGCGATGGTCGGCTTCTGCCCGTCGCAGAACTCGCTGGTGGCCGGGTTGTCGGCCAGCAACCGCTCGAACGCGGCGAAGCCCTCGGCCATCCAGTGCCGCGCCCACGCGTCGCGCTCGGCCTGCGGCACGCTCCATTCGTTGTCCAGGTACTGCAGGACCCGAAGGTTGTTGAGCGGGTGGATGTCGCAGGCCACCAGTTGCGCCAGAGCCCGCACCCGCTGGCGCCCGCGCGCGGTCGCCGGCAGCAGCGCATGCTCGGGCCAGATCTCGTCCAGGTATTCCAGGATCGCCAGCGACTGGCTCAGCCGGCGCTGGCCGTGCTGCAGCACCGGCACCAGCTGCTGGGGATTGATTTCGCGGTACGCCGCGGCGCGCTGCTCGCCGCCGTCGCGCAGCAGGTGCACGGGAAGCAGGTCGTAGGCCAGCCGCTTGAGGTTGAGCCCAATGCGCACGCGGTAGGCGGCGCTGGAACGCCAGTACGAATACAGGACCAGATGGTCGTGCACGGGTCCGCTCCCCAACGGCTCGACGAAGCCCGCCACGTTATCCGCCATGCGCCTCGCCTTGGCTGCCGCCCGTCGCTTGCCGGTGCGCGCCGGTCACGGCACGGCCTGGCGCTCGATCCTCTGCTCGATGGCGCCGAAGATGCTGGCGCCTTCGGCATCCAGCATCTCGATGCGCACCAGGTCGCCGAAGCTCATGAAGGGCGTCACCGGCTTGCCGGTTTCCAGGGTTTCCACCGTTCGCTTCTCGGCAAAGCACGACGCACCCTTGGCCGTGTCCTGGTTGGCGATGGTGCCCGAGCCCACGATCGTGCCGGCCGACAGCGGCCGGGTCTTCGCGGCGTGCGCCACCAGCTGCGAGAAATCGAACTGCATGTCCACGCCGGCATCCGGTGCGCCGAACCACTGGCCGTTGATGTGGGTCAGCAGGGGCAGGTGCAGCTTGTTGTCGCGCCAGGCGTCGCCGAGTTCGTCGGGCGTCACGAACACCGGGCTCAGCGCGGAGCGCGGCTTGCTCTGCAGGAAACCGAAGCCCTTTGTCAGCTCCCCCGGAATCAGGTTGCGCAGGCTCACGTCGTTGACCAGGCCGATCAGCTGGATGTGCGCAGCCGCCTGCTCCGGCGTCACCGCCATCGGCACGTCGTCGGTCACCACCACGATCTCGGCTTCCAGGTCGATGCCGTAGTCCTCGCTGACCACCTTCACCGGATCGCGCGGACCGTGGAACCCGGCGCTGACCGCCTGGTACATCAGCGGATCGGTGTAGAAGCTCTCCGGCACTTCCGCGCCGCGCGCACGGCGCACGCGCTCCACGTGCGGCAGGTAGGCGCTGCCGTCCACGAACTCGTAGGCGCGCGGCAGCGGCGCGGCCAGCTGCGCATGGTCCAGGTCGAACACGCCGTCGGCGGTGCCATCGTTGAGCGCGTCGGACAGCGCGTTGAGGCGCGGCGCGGCGGTGGACCAGTCCTCCAGCGCGCGCTGCAGCGTGGGCGCGATGCCGGTGGCGCGCACGGCGCGCGTGAGGTCGCGCGAGACCACGACGAGCGTGCCGTCGCGTCCGCCTTCCTTGAGGGAACCGAGTTTCATGAGGGGGCCCGGAATGGATCGAGGCCGCGATTCTACCGGGCAGCGCGCTCCGGCCGGACCGCGCTGTCGCTTGCGTGCCCTGAGACGCGCGCATGCGCGCGCACCTCCGGGCACGGGGCCAACCGGCCGTGTTCAATCGCCCTGGAAGCCCTGCGCACGATAGGTGAGCACCAGCGTGTCGCGATGCCCTGAGGCGCCCTCGGCCAGCGGCTGGATCGGGGTGGTCTCGTGGATCATGCGCGCGTCGTCCAGCAGCAGCAGCGACCACGCCTCGGACAGGGTGAAGCGCTGGCCGGCCGGACCGTCGGCTTCGAACACGCGGGTCTCGCCGCCCTTGATCGCGGTGCGCCCGACCAGCAGCACCGCGACGAAGTCCACGCCGTCGCGATGCGCGCCCTCGGGCGTGGGTCGGCCGATGCCGTCGCCGGTGTCGATGCGGAACTGGTGCGCTTCCACGTGCCAGCGCGGTGCCGGCATGCGGCGTGTACAGGCCGCACCGATGCCCACCAGCAGGCGGGTCCATGCGCGCTGCGCGATGGTGCCGGGCAGCACCGGTTCGAACCAGCGGCGCATGCCGCCATGCAGCGCGTTGTAGTCCACCGGCTGCCAGTGCGCGCGGTGCGCGACCTGCTGCACCGCGTCGCCCTGGACCACGAAGCAGGAATGCCGGCGCTTGCGATAGCTGCCGCCGTCCTTGAGGTACGTGTCGGGGCGCAGGTCGTCCCAGGCGGGGACCAGCGCGGCCAACCCGGCCGGCGTTTCGCCTGCGAGCGCGGCGACATCGCCCGGCGCCAGGACCACGCAGCCGCGGTCGCGCAGATCGTCGTGGAGACGCTCGAGCCGGCTGTAGGGTGCGGGGAAGCTGGCGACCATGGCGGCACTGTCCTTCGCCGCGCATGCCCGCGGCCCGGAAAAGCGAAAAGCCCGCCAGTGGCGGGCTTTTCTTGGAGATGGCAGCCCCGGATGGATTCGAACCACCGAATGCCTGAGTCAGAGTCAGGTGCCTTACCGCTTGGCGACGGGGCTATGGGAGCGATTGTAGCGCCACCGGCAGGCCGGTGGCGCGGGGTGGCGCAGCTGCGCCGATCAGCGCTTGGAGAACTGGGTGGCGCGGCGTGCTTTGTGCAGGCCGACCTTCTTGCGCTCGACCTCGCGGGCGTCGCGGGTCATGAGGCCGGCCTTGCGCAGTTCCGGCTTCAGCGACTCGTCGTACTCCACCAGCGCGCGGGCGATGCCCAGACGGATCGCACCGGCCTGGCCGGTGGTGCCGCCACCCGACGCGGTGACCACCACGTCGAACTTGTCGGTGGTCTTGGTGAGTTCCAGCGGCTGGCGCACGATCATGCGCGCGGTCTCGCGGCCGAAGAACTCGTCGATGCCGCGGCCGTTGATGGTGATCTTGCCCTCGCCCTTGCGCAGGAACACGCGGGCGGTGGAGGACTTTCGACGGCCGGTGCCGTAGTTCTGGTTGAGAGCCATCGTCAGATTTCCAGGGGCTGGGGCTGCTGGGCGGCGTGCGGGTGCTCGGCACCGGCGTACACCTTGAGCTTGCGGTACATGGCGCGGCCGAGGGTGTTCTTCGGCAGCATGCCCTTCACGGCGATCTCGATCACGCGCTCGGGATGACGCTCCAGCGCCTGCGCCAGGGACTCGGTCTTGAGGTTGCCGACGTAGCCGGTGAAGCGGTGGTACTGCTTGTCCGCAAGCTTGTTGCCGGTGACGGCCACTTTCTCGGCGTTGATCACGACGAGGTAATCGCCGGTGTCGACGTGCGGGGTGTAGACGGGCTTGTGCTTGCCGCGGAGGCGGCGCGCCAGTTCGGCGGCGAGGCGGCCCAGGGTCTTGCCCGAGGCGTCCACGAGGTACCAGTCGCGCTGGACGGTCTCGTTCTTGGCAGTGAAGGTCTTCATCGAGAGGGCTCGGATGGCGGGTTACTTGGTCGGGCTGGTTCCGCCGGGCAGGCCGTGGAACTTCACCGCGCGTTGTCTGCCGCACGGCCTGGGCCGGGCGACAAAGGAGCGGGATGATAGCCCGCCATGCGCCCTGGCCGCAACCCGCCCCCCGGGATGAGCGCGCTGCCGCACAATGCGCGCATGTCCAGACGCGACCTCAGCCCCGCCGACCGTGTCCTGATCGAGGCCCAGCGGGCGGTGCACAGCCTGCTGGGCAGGCCTGCCGCCGAGCGCCCCAGCCCCGCCGCCGCCGAAGGCGAGCTGGTGCTGGAGGAGGCCGAACGCCGCCACGCGGCCGGCCTGATGCGGATCAACCACGTCGGCGAGATCTGCGCCCAGGCCCTGTACAGCGGCCAGGCGGCGGTGGCGCGGGACGAAGCGACGCGCAGCGAGCTGCTGGCGGCCGCCGCCGAGGAAACCGACCACCTGGCCTGGTGCGCCGACCGGCTGGACGAGCTGGGCAGCCGTCCGAGCCTGCTCAACCCGGTCTGGTACGCGGGCAGCTACGCCATCGGCATGCTCGCCGGGCTGCGCGGCGACGGCTGGAACCTGGGCTTCGTGGTGGAAACCGAGCGCCAGGTCGAGGCCCACCTGGAAGAGCACCTGCGCACCCTGCCCGAGGGCGACCTGCGCAGCCGCGCGATCCTGCGCCAGATGAAGGCCGACGAGGCGCGCCACGCCGAGCATGCCGAGCAGGCCGGTGCGCGGGTGCTGCCGCAGCCGGTGCCGGCGCTGATGGCCGCGGCTTCGAGGCTGATGAAGGCGGTGGCCTACCGGGTGTGACCGGGTCGCGCCGGGCTGCGCAGGCAGGCCTGCCCTCGGCCGGGCCGGATGCTCGAGTCGCCTGCGGAGCGCGGCTACTCGACCAGGTTGCGGCCCTGATACAGCTCCTCGATCTCGCGGCGCAGGCGCGCCTCGATCTTCATGCGCTCCTTGAAGGACAGGTTCTTGGCCTTTTCCTCGAACAGGTAGGTGTCGAGGTCGAAATCCTTCAGGTGCATCTTGGTGTGGAACAGGTTCTCCTGGTACACGTTCACGTCGAGCATCTCGTACCGCGCGCGGACGTTCTTGGCCAGGTAGTCCTGGATCGAGTTGATCTTGTGGTCGATGTAGTGCTTCTTGCCCTTGATGTCGCGGGTGAAGCCGCGCACCCGGTAATCCATGACCACGATGTCGCTTTCCAGCGACTCGATCAGGTAGTTCAGCGCCTTCAGCGGCGAGATCACGCCGCAGGTGGACACGTCGATGTCGGCGCGGAACGTGGCGATGCCGTTGTCCGGGTGGGTCTCCGGATAGGTGTGCACCGTGATGTGCGACTTGTCCAGGTGCGCGACCACCGCATCGGAGATCACGCCCTTGGCGTCGGCCTTGTCGATCACCGGCTGCTCGGAGATCAGGATCGTCACCGAGGCGCCCTGCGGATCGTAGTCCTGGCGGGCGATGTTGAGGATGTTCGCGCCGATGATCTCCGCCACGTCGGTGAGGATCTGGGTCAGGCGGTCCGCGTTGTATTCCTCGTCGATGTACTCGATGTAGCGCTGGCGCTCGTCTTCGGACGCGGCGTAGCACACGTCGTAGATGTTGAACGACAGCGACTTGGTGAGGTTGTTGAAGCCCTGCAGCTTCAGGCGCGGCAGCGGTTTGACCACGGCGGCGAGTCCATCCATTCGGCGAAGTGGCGGATTATGCGGCATTGCAGCGCAAGGCAGGCGTCGCGTTGCTGCGGGCGCCACAAGCGCCTAACCTTGAGAGTCCCCTCGGTTCGGCCCCCCGATGAACCCGACGCCCCTGACCCTTTCCATCGCCTCGCGCAGGCCGCCCAGCCCGCTCGCCCCGGATGCGCAGACCATCGACCGCTTCCTGGCGCAGTGCCACCGGCGGCGCTACCCGGCGCGGACGGACGTGTTCCGCCCGGGGGACCCGGCCGGCACGCTGTACTACGTGATCAGCGGCTCGGTGGCGATCCTGACCGAGGAAGACAGCGACCGGGAACTGATCCTGGGCTACTTCGGGCCGGGGCAGTTCGTGGGCGAGATGGGGTTGTTCGTGGAGTCCGAGGCGCGCGAGGTGATCCTGCGCACGCGCGTGCCGTGCGAACTGGCCGAGATCAGCTACGAGCGCATCTACCAGCTGGTGGACGGCCCGCTGGCCGCGGACGCGCCCAAGCTGCTGTATGCGATCGGCGCGCAGCTGTCGCGGCGGCTGCTGGACACCAGCCGCAAGGCCGGGCGCCTGGCGTTCCTGGACGTGACCGACCGGATCACCCGCACCCTGCACGACCTGGCCCGCGAGCCTGAGTCCATGAGCCATCCGCAGGGCACCCAGCTGCGGGTGTCGCGCCAGGAGCTGGCGCGCCTGGTGGGCTGCTCGCGCGAGATGGCCGGGCGCGTGCTGAAGAAGCTGCAGGCCGACGGCAAGCTGCACGCGCGCGGCAAGACCGTCGTGCTGTACGGGACGCGCTGAGTGTCCGCGCCGCGCCGCCCGGGTCCGGAAGCGCACGATGCGCTGCCCGATGCCGACCTGCGCAGCGCTTCGCTGATGGATGCGGACGACGTTGCGGCCCTGCTGACCGAGCTGGGCTACCCGTGCGAACGCGCCGAAGCCCTGGAACGAATCTCCGCGATCATCGACAACGACCGCCAGGTCCTGGTGGTGGCGCGTCTGGGCGGTGCGGTCTGCGGCCTGATGGCGCTGGATTTTATGTACTACCTGCCGCTCGGCACCCACACCTGCCGCGTCACCGCGCTGGTGGTGACGCCGGACGCGCAGGGCCGCGGCCTGGGGCGGCAGCTGCTGCGCGAAGCCGAGCGCAGGGCGCGCGCCGGCGGTGCCGCGCGCATCGAACTGGCCAGCGGATCGCAACGCACCGACGCGCACGCCTTCTACAAGGCCTGCGGCTACAGCGACGGCACGGTGCGCTTCATCAAGCGGCTCGGCGACGCCTGACGGCTCGGGGTCGATCCCGGCCCGCAGCCGGCCCCCCCGTAACGCGCGGTTGGGCGGGCCCAAGCCCGCCGTCGGATGACCCAGCGACCGTAGGGCGGGCCCAGGCCCCCGTTGGAGAGCCCACCGACCACAGGGCGGCTCTCGACCCGCCATCGGATCAAGGAGGCCACGGAGAACGGCGGGCACAAGCGCCGCGGTGGCTCGCGATCCAAACGAGCGTTACTGCGAAAGGTTCTTCGCAGCGGGTGTCGTGCGATCGCGGGCCTGGGCGCGCGCTACGGATTGCGGAGGGCGGCGTTGCCCACCGGGTCGCCGCCGCGGTCCTTGCAGCCCCAGTTGAGAATCGGCGTGCCCGGCGGCAGCGTGCGGCGGAAGTCGTCCACCGCGTCGTGCTTGGGATTGACCACCACCGGGCTGCGCGCCGCCTGCAGCAGCGGCATGTCGGCGCTGGAATCGGAGTAAGCCGTTTCGATGTCGGTGTAGCCCTGCTCGCGCAGCATCCGCACCTTCTCGCGATGGTGGCAGTGGCGCTTGGCGATCACCGCACCCAGCCGCGGGCCGACCTGCGTGCCGATCACCGGCACGTCCTCGTGCGCGACGAAGGCCAGGATGGCCCGCGCCAGCTCCGGCGGGGCGCCGGTGGCGATCACCACGCGGTCGCCGCGTTCGCGGTGGTGGTGCAGCACGTCCAGCGCCACGGGCAGCAGGCGCGCCTTGAGCTGCGCCACGTGGCGATCCACGTAGCGGTCGATCAGTTCGTCCAGGTCGCGCCGTCGATGCAGGCCGATGGTGCCCACCCAGACGAACGCGGAAATGCCACGGCGCCGCGTGGGCAGGAACGCCACCATCGGCCCGGCCAGCGGCGCGATCAGCAGCGCCAGCAGCACGCGCCACCACGCGCGCACGATCAGCCAGCGGAACAGGTGGGCGCCGGAATCGCCGTCGTAGAGCGTGTGGTCGAAGTCGAACACCACGGTCGGCGCATCGGCCGCCGGCCTTGGTGCCGCGGCCTGGGCATCGGCGTCCGGCAGCGCCACGCTGGGACCGGGCGGCGGCAGGCCTGTCGAATCGGCCGGGGCGGCCGGGCCGTCGGTGGGCGCCGCAGACTCCTTCGCCGCCTCAGGTGCCGGCGCCGTGGCCACGGCAGGGTCGGCGGCGAACAGCCGCTGCAGCGCCTCGCCCGGCTCGGCTTCGCGCATGAAGCGTTCGCCCACCAGGAAGGCGTGCACGCCCGCATCGCGCATGCGCCGCACGTCGTCGCGCGTGGCGATGCCGCTTTCGGTGACCAGGATGCGGTCGGTGGGCACCGCATCCCGCAGCGCCAGCGTGGTCTCCAGCGACACGTCGAACGTGCGCAGGTTGCGGTTGTTGATGCCCAGCAGCGGCGCCGGCAGCTGCAGCGCGCGCTCCAGTTCGGCCAGGTCGTGCACTTCCACCAGCACGTCCATGCCCAGCATCAGCGCCTGCTCGGAGAGCCGCGCCATGGTGTCGTCGTCCAGCGCCGCCACGATCAGCAGGATGCAGTCCGCGCCCAGCACGCGCGATTCCAGCACCTGGTACGGATCGATGGTGAAGTCCTTGCGCAGCACCGGCAGGGCGCACGCGCCACGGGCCTGCTGCAAGTACGCATCCGCGCCCTGGAAGAAATCCACGTCGGTCAGCACCGACAGGCAGGCCGCGCCGCCGGCCGCATAACTGCGCGCGATCGCGGCCGGGTCGAAGTCTGGACGGATCAGGCCCTTGGACGGGCTCGCCTTCTTGACCTCGGCGATCACCGCCGCATCGCCGGCCTGGATGCGCGCGCGCACCGCCCGCGCGAAGCCGCGCACCGGGTCCGCGTCGCGCACGCGCGCCTGCAGTTCCGCCAGCGGAGTGGCCGCGCGGCGCTGGTCCACTTCTTCCCGCTTGCGCTGCAGGATCCGCTGCAGGATGTCTTCGGTCATGCCGTCTCGCTCTGGTCTTGGGCGCGATCCGCGCGCTCGGGGAGCGCATCGCCAGGCCGCCATTGTCCCGCACGCATGGCCTCGAGCGTCTCGACCACCGCGTCGCGCGCCGCGGTGTCGTGCAGCGGCAGCACCAGCAGCTCGCCCGGGCGCAGGTCGCGCAGCAGGCCGTGGGCGGCCTCGGCTTCGTCCAGCTGGGTGTCGATGGCACCCGCGTCGATTCCGCCATCGAGCAGAGACTGGCGCATGATCGCCGCCACCTCGCCCGGTGCGCGGCCGCGTTCGTAGCCGTGGATGTCCTTGAGCACCACGTGCTCGGGCCGGTACTGCGCCACCGTGGCGGCCACCGCGCGCAGGTCGGAATCCTCGCGATTGCCCGCATGACCCAGCAGGATCGACATGCGGCCGCTGCGCTGGTGCGCGCCCACGGCCCGCAGCAGGCCGTGCAGGCCTTCGGGGTTGTGCGCGTAGTCCACTACCACCTGCGCATCGGCGAACCGCCAGGCCTGCAGGCGCCCGGGGTTGTCGGCCATGGCCGTGCCGAAGACCGACAGCGTGGCGCGGATGGCGTCTTCCGGCACCCGCAGGGCCAGCGCCGCCAGCGTCGCGGCTGCGGCATTGGCCACGTTGTAGAGCGCGTGGCCGCCCAGCGTGACCGGCATCGCGGCGATCTCGCCCAGGGCGACCTCGCTGCCGCGATACGAAGCCACCAGCCGCCCGGCGCGAACGCCGCAGGTGGCGCCGCCCGCGCCCCGGATCGCGGCCAGGAACGCGTCGTCGAAATCCGCGCCGAACCAGCCCACGGGGCATCCCAGGCTTGGCGCCAGTTTGCGCAGTACCGCATCGTCGGCGTTCAGCACCAGCAAGCCGTCCGCGCGTACTGCGCGCGCCACGACCAGCTTGGCGGCGGCCAGGTCCTCGAGCCCGTGCACGCCGTACTCCCCGTAGTGGTCGGCGCTGATGTTGGTCACCACCGCCGCATCCACGCCGCACAGCGCCAGGCCGCGGCGCAGGATCCCGCCGCGCGCGGTCTCCAGCACCGCGGCCTGGGCGTGCGGATGGCGCAACGCGGTGCGCGCGCCGCCAGGCCCGGAATAGTCGCCGCCTTCGACCAGGGCGTTGTCGAAGTACACGCCTTCGGTGCAGCTGTGCGAGGTGTGCAGGCCCTGCGCGCGCAGCATCGCCGCCAGCAGCCGCACCACGGTGGTCTTGCCGTTGGACCCGGTGACCAGCGCGGTGGGGATGCGGCGCAGGCGGGCCCAGTCCACGGCGTCCACCGCCGGCAGAGCGTCCATGGTCCACAGCTGCGCATGCGCGCCGGCGCCGATGGAGACCGCGTCGTCGTCGGGCAGAAACGTCAGGTCGCGCTCCGCGGCCGCGGCCTGCAGGGCGCGCAGGGCAGGCTTGGCCTCGCGGCGCGCCAGCGCGGCCAGCAGCGCCAGCGCCTCGGCGCGCGGCAGTGCGCCGGCATGGGCGCGCGGCGGCGCACCGCCCTCGCCCTCCACGCTGGTTGCGGCGCGCAGACCGAGCGCGTCGTAGAACGCCCACTCGCCCGCTTCGGTGGCGGTGTAGAGCTGGTCCATGGGCGCCTCGAAGGCCAGCGACACGCCGCTGGCATGGCGGCGCACGTACACCTCGCCCGCAGGCCAGCCCAGCGCAGCGCGCGCCTCGGCGATATTGTCGCGCCAGCGCGCGACCGCGGCGTCATCGAAGGCCGCGTCCGGCACGCTTTCCAGCGCCGCGCCGGTGCCGTCGAAATAGAGGTTGCAGCCGGTCAGCCGGCGCGAATCCCGGAAGGGTTCGGTCGAAGCGGGTTGGGACATGGGCGGGTCAGTCGTCGCTCTCGCGTTCGAAACGCAGTCCGCGCTCGTCGCGCACCACGCCGCGCATCGCGGCCACCGCGGCCTCGTCGGCGGTCTGTGCCGGCTCGGCCGGCGCCTGCACGGGTGCGGGGGCGGGCACGGGGGTGCTGCCGTCGGGCCGGAACTTGGTGATCTGTTTCCAGGTGCGGGTCAGCGCATCGGCGAACACCAGCACCAGGTCGCCGGGCTGCGCCATGCGCAGGGCCGCATCGGTGGCCTGCTGCTCGTCCGGAATGATGCTGATCGCGGCTTCGCCGATGCCCTTGTCGCGCAGGGCGTGCGCCAGGATCCGCGGCACCTCGTCGCCGTCGCGGCCGCGCAGGCCGTCGTCGCGGCGCACGATGTAGTGGTCGAACCGTCCCGCCACGGCGTCGGCGATCGCGCGCAGGTCCTCGTCGCGGCGGTCGCCGGGGCCGGACAGCACCACGATGCGCCGCACCGCCTCCAGCCGCTGCGCGACCTCGGCCACCATGCCCACGGCGTGCGCGTTGTGGCCGTAGTCCATGATCACCTTGAACGGCAGTTCGTTGAACACGTTCATCCGGCCCGGCGCCTGGAAGAAGCTCGTGTCGAACGTGCGCAGCCCCTGGCGGATCGCGTCGAGCTTGATGCCCAGCGAGAATGCCATTGCGGCGGCGACCATGGCGTTCTGCACGTTGTGGGTCGCCCGGCCTTCCATCGTCGCCGGGATCAGGTGCGTCCACAGCAGCGGGATATGGCTGCCCTTGTCGTACAGCGTGATCATCTGCCCGTTGACGCCGGCTTCCAGCGCGCAGGCGCGGCCGCCGGCGCGGATGTGTTCGCGCACCAGCGCATGCGACGGGTTGGTGGTGACGTAGCAGAGCACCTTGGCGTCGGTGTAGCCGGACATCTTCAGCACGTTCTCGTCGTCGGCGTTGAGCACCGCGCACTCGCGCGCGATCTCCACCACAATCCGCTTGATCTCGGCCAGCTGCTCCAGCGTGTCCACGCCCTTCAGGCCCAGGTGGTCGGACTGCACGTTGATCACCGCGCCCACGTCCACTTCCGGCACGCCCATGCCGGCGCGCACCAGCCCGCCGCGCGCGGTTTCCAGCACGGCCATGTCGATGTGCGGATCGCTGAGCACCATGCGCGCCGACACCGGGCCGGTCATGTCGCCGGCCACGGTGCGCTGGCCGTCGATGTAGACGCCGTCGGTGGTGGTAAGCCCCGGCGTGTAGCCGGCCATCTTGGCGATGTGCGCCAGCATGCGCGCGGTGGTGGTCTTGCCGTTGGTGCCGGTGACCGCGGCGATCGGCACCCGCGACGGGCTGCCGGTGGGGAACAGCATGTCGATCACCGGGCCGGCGGCGTCGCGCGGCGTGCCTTCGCTGGGCGCCACGTGCATGCGGAAGCCGGGCGCGGCGTTGACCTCGCAGATCGCGCCGCCGATGTCCTTGTAGCTCTCGGCGATGTTCGGCGTGATGAAGTCCACGCCGCCCACGTCCAGCCCGATCGCGCGCACCGCGCGCACCGCCATGTCGCGGTTGTCCGGGTGGATGATGTCGGTGACGTCGGTGGCGGTGCCGCCGGTGGACAGGTTGGCGGTGGAGCGCAGGTACACGCGCTCGCCTTCGGCCGGCACGCTGGCTTCGCTGAAGCCGGCGCGTTCCATCATCAGCGCCGCCTCGCGGTTGAGCTCCAGCCGCGTCAGCACTTTCTCGTGGCCCACGCCGCGGCGCGGATCCGCGTTCACGGCATCCACCAGCTCGGCGATGGTGGACTTCCCGTCGCCGACCACGTGGCCCGGCGTGCGCCGGGTCGCGGCGACCAGTTCGCCGTTGACCACCAGCAGCCGGTGGTCGTCGCCTTCCTGGAAGGTTTCGACGATGACCGAGTTGGAGTGCGCCTGCGCCGCCTGGAACGCCTCGCGGATCTCGTCGTCGCCGCGGATGTTGATGGTGATGCCGCGCCCGTGGTTGCCGTTGTACGGCTTGAGCACCACCGGCCCGCCGAGCTTCTGCGCGGCCTTGAGCGCGTCGGTCTGCGAGGTGACCAGCTGCTGGCGGGGAACGGGCAGGCCCAGCGAGGCGAGGATCTTGTTGGTTTCCTCCTTGTCGCTGGCCAGTTCCACCGCGATGTGCGATGTGCGCCCGGTGACCGTGGCCTGGATCCGCTGCTGGTACTTGCCGTGGCCGAACTGCACCAGCGACCGCTGGTTGAGCCGGAACCACGGGATCCCGCGCTCCTCTGCCGCGCGCACCAGCGACGCGGTCGAAGGCCCCAGCGCGCGCTTTTGCGCATAGCGGATGAAGTCGTCGCGCGCCTCTTCCCAGTTCCAGTCCGAGCCGGGTCCGCCGTCGCGCAGTTCCGGCGGCAGCAGCGACTGGATCAGCTTGATCGCCAGTTCGCCCGCGGCGATGCCTTCTTCCTTGTTGACATACTCGTACACCACCGAATACACGCCCGGCCGGTCGCGCGAGATGCTGCGGGTCTTGCCGAAGGTGACATCCTCGCCGGCGACGTTCTGCAGCTCGATCGCCAGGTGCTCCATCACGTGCCCCAGCCACGTGCCCTCGCCTTCGCGCATGCGCCGGATGAAGCCGCCCGGCTCGCGATACGAGCAGCCGTGCTCCGCCAGGCCCGGCAACGCGGCGACCAGGCCGTCGATGAAGTCCTTGCCCAGGCGCGCCGTGGGCCACTGCTCCAGCTCGCCCAGGTCGAGTTCCAGGCGGATGACGGGGAAGTGCGCGTACTGCGACGGCCCGACGTAGACGTTGCGGTTGAGGATGCGCATCGGGTCTCCGCGCTCAGGATTTGTGGGCCAGCAGCGTGCCGGGCGACGCCTGGCGGGTGTGCAGGTTGAAGGTGGCGCCCGCGGTGAGCACGTGAACGGTCAGCCCGATCAGGCAGATCGCCTCGGTCTGGCGTACTTCGGCCATGGAGGAGAACTGCAACCCGCTGGCATCGACCACGGTGATGGCACCGCTGCCCTCCACTTCCATGGTGTTGTCCGGCCCGATGAAGGCGGCGGTGTCCTCGTCCAGCCCGATGCCGATGGCGAACGGATTGAACGCCAGCGCCGCGGTCAGGCGGCCCAGGCGGTCGCGCTGGCGGAAGTGCTGGTCGATGATGAAGCGGTTGGTGAGGCCCAGCCCCGGCGCCAGGCGCACGCTGCCTGCGCGCGGCGAACTGCCTTCCTTGCCGAAGGCGATCATGTGCTCGCTCAGGATGCTGGCGCCGGCGCTGGTGCCGGCCACGTGCATGCCATTGGCGTTGCGGGCACGGATCAGCTTGGCCGCCGAGGTGCCGCCCACGATCGTGGAGATGCGCAGCTGGTTGCCACCGGTGAAGAACACGCCGCTGGCCTGTTTGATCTCGCGCAGGTAGTCCTCGCGCTCGCCGTCTTCGCGGGTCTGGAAGTCGATGGACACCGCGTGCCCGGCTTCCAGCCTGTCGAACAGCTCCTCGTAGCGCGCGCCGGTATCCGCCAGCCGGCTCGCCGTGGGAACGATGACGATGCGCGCCGCGCGGCCGCCGCACAGCTGCACGAAACGCTTCAGGATCCGCCGCCGGCTCTCCTTGTCCTCCGCGCCCCCGATCGGAACGATCCAGCCCCGCTCCCCGCCTTCGGCGACCCTGCTCGGACACATGCTGCGTACGTCTCCCACGCCCTCGAATCGAAGGCGGGGACGTTAGCACGGCGCCGCGCCGCGGCGGACGCTCAGCGCCCGCCGTAGGCGCGCTCCACGCGCGCGATGCGGACCTCGAAGTGCTCGTACCACAGCCAGCGTCCGCGCTCGCGGATCTCGGCGTGCTCGGCCTGGGATTTCCACTCCAGGATCGCCTGCTCGCTGTCCCAGTAGCTGATGGTCAGGCCGAAGCCGTCGGCTTCGCGCACCGTTTCGGCGCCCAGGTAGCCGGGCACCTCTCCGGCGAGTTCCATCATCCGCCGGGTGGCCAGGCGATAGCCTTCCTCGTCGGTGTTCCTGCGTTGCGAAGTGAAGATGGCGGCGTAATACGGCGGCCTGGGCGTCCGTGCAAAGCGTTCTCTCATGACATGCGCGTCCCCCTAGGCGCGCGTGGCAGTGACGAAGGCCTCCAGCTTGGCACGCGCAGCGCCGCTTGCGATGGTTTCGCGGGCAAGGTCCACCCCGGTGTCGATCGATTCCGCGACGCCCGCCACATAAAGCGCCGCGCCGGCGTTGAGCGCCACGATGTCGCGTGCAAGACCGGGGCGCCCATCGAGCACCTCCAGCAGCATCGCCTTGGATTGCGCCGCGTCCGCCACCTGCAGGTTGCGGCTGGCGGCCATGGCGATGCCGAAGTCCTCGGGATGGATCTCGTACTCGGTGACGCGCCCGTTGCGCAGTTCGCCCACCAGCGTGGCGGCGCCCAGCGAGATCTCGTCCATGCCGTCGCGGCCCCACACCACCAGCGCGCGCTGCGCGCCGAGTTCCTGCAGCACGCGCACCTGGATGCCGACCAGATCGGGGTGGAACACGCCCATCAGGATGTTGGGCGCGCCTGCGGGATTGGTCAGCGGCCCCAGGATGTTGAACATGGTGCGCACGCCCATTTCGCGGCGCACCGGGGCCACCACCTTCATCGCAGGGTGGTGCATGGGGGCGAACATGAAGCCGATTCCGCACGCGGCGAGACAGCGCGCCACGCGCTCCGGCGACAGCTCGATGTCCGCGCCCAGCGCCTCCAGCACGTCGGCGCTGCCGGACTTCGACGAGACGCTGCGGTTGCCGTGCTTGGCCACCTTGGCGCCCGCCGCTGCGGCGACGAACATCGAACAGGTGGAGATGTTGAAGGTGTGCGCACCGTCGCCGCCGGTGCCCACGATGTCCACCAGGTGCTCACGGTCGGCCACCTCCACCGGCAGCGCGAACTCGCGCAGCACCTGCGCCGCACCGGCGATCTCGTCCACCGTCTCCTTCTTGACCCGCAGCCCCGCCAGGATCGCCGCGGTCATCGCCGGCGACACCTCGCCGCGCATGACCTGGCGCATCAGCTCCACCATCTCGTCGCGGAAGATCTCGCGATGCTCGATGGTGCGTTGCAGGGCTTGTTGCGGGGTGAAAGCCATGTGCGAAGGGCTCGGAATTCGGGGTGGCCAGCCTACTGCTGTTGACTTGGGCTCGGGACTCGTTATTCGTGACTCGTGAAAGACCGCTCTTGCCTCCCCCCTTTGAAAAAGTGGGATGAAGGAGATTCGCCGTTGACTTTGCGCTTGCCGCCAGGATCAAACGCAAATCCCCTTCCTCCCCCTTCTGCGAAGGGGGAGGACAGGCAGGTCACGCCGGCCCGTCCAGGAAATTCTTCAGCAGGGCATGCCCGTGCTCGGTCAGGATCGACTCCGGATGGAACTGCACGCCCTGCACGGGGTGCTCGCGGTGCCGCAGCCCCATGATCTCCTCGATGCTTCCGTCCGCGTGCTCGGTCCACGCGGTCACGTCGAGGCATTCGGGCAGCGTGCCGCGGTCCACCACCAGCGAGTGGTAGCGGGTGGCCTCGTAGCCGTCCGGCAGGCCCGCGAAGACGCCCTGCCCGCGGTGCCGGATCCGCGAGGTCTTGCCATGCATGATCCGCCCGGCGCGCACCACGTCTCCGCCGTAGGCCTGGCCGATGCTCTGGTGCCCCAGGCACACCCCCAGGATCGGCACGCGCGCGCCCAGCCGCTCGATCACCTCCACCGAAACGCCCGCCTCGTTCGGCGTGCACGGCCCGGGCGAGATCACGATGCGCTCCGGCGCCAGCGCCTCGATCGCGTCGACCGAAAGCGCGTCGTTGCGCACCACCTGCACCTCCGCCCCCAGTGCCTGCAGGTACTGCACGAGGTTGAAGGTGAAGCTGTCGTAGTTGTCGATCATCAACAGCATCGACGCTGCGCTCCGCGGCAGGGCTGGCGAATCATCGCTGCACCGGTGCGGCGACTGGCATCCGGCGCCGGTCGCCACGCAAGGAAGTCGTACCCTGCAACGCCGTCGGCAATGCATGTCGCCGGATCTTGAACGGATTGCCCGGCGCGACGGGTGCCGCGCACAGGGCGAGCGCGGCCTTGCCGGAACGGCAGACGGAGACCACGAACCCATCGGCGGTCGCGGCGCGCACCAGGACACGGAACGCGCCGCCTGGCGCGGTCCAGGTCTCGCCCGGCTTGAACATGGACCCCTCGTTGTTGGCGCGGTCGGCCGGCGGCGTGTCGGAGTCCATGCTCCAGGCCGGCGTCGAGCGACTGTCGACCTGGTGGATGATCACCGCGTCGCCCGCCAGGTTGGCATCGTAGTTGCCGATGCGGCGGCGCGCCTCGATCGTGTAGTAGCGTGTCGCGGTACCCGGCACCTGCACCACGATCATCTGAACGTTGCCGGAGCCGCGCATGCTGGCCCGATCCAGCCGCACGTCGTACGCGCCGCGGTCCGGCGCCAGGGTCAGTTTGCGCGCGGCGTCGATCCACCCCATGCGGTCGCGGTGGTAGGCGGTGATGTGCTTGGGAAGGGTGCCGTAGGTCTGGCTGCTGGTGGCGTTGCGCCAGGCATCGCTCATGACGTCCCAGGGATTGTCGTACGGATCAGCGTCGCCATCGGAGTTGTTGGCGTGTGGCAACCCGTAGCCATGCCCCATCTCGTGCGCCAGCGGCGCCAGGTTGTTGAACGCCCACGGCGGGTTCCAGGTGGTGCTCCAGCACTTGTTGACGCCGTCGAGCGTGGCGCAGCGGCCGCCGCCCCAGGCGAACCCGTCCAGGTCGCCGTTGAACATCATGTTGATGCCCTGCAACCCGCCGTTGGCGGCGAAGTTGACCTGGGGATTGGCGGCCGTGGTGCAGTCGTCGAACAGCGCGTTGAGATCGGCGCGCTGCGTACCGTTGACCGTGGTGACGTAACGGCTGCGCGGATGCGGCAGCGTGAACCAGCCGTAGGCCGCGCTTCCTGTCAGGTCGATCTTGTCGTACGACACCTCGCGCCAGTAGTGGTCGAGAAGGCCGGGCATATTGGCGTACTGCGACTGGAAGAACGACACCGGCTTCTGCTCGGTGGCGTCGTCGGCGAACTTGCACGCGATGGTGGCCCACACCGTGGTACCGAGCACCGCATCCAGTCCCGCATCCTTGGCGCGCAGGTCCGGCTGCAGCGTGTCGATCCGGTACAGGTCGGTGCCCGTGCCGGCCGACAACGAGGCCGAGACCCGCTTGTTCGCCAATGCGTACAGGTCGCCGGCCGCCTTGCGCGCCTGCGCCGGATCCAGGGGCAACCGCTGGCCGCCGTCGGTGACCAGCGTTGCGGTGAACCGCTCACCGCGGCGCAGTGCGCCGGGCGCCGCGTCGCCCCAGCGCAGCTCCAGCCAGCCGGTGAGGTCCGTGGCGCGCGCCTGCGGCATGCCGCTCAGCAGGGCAAGCGCCAGCAACGCGCGCATCAGTGTCCGCAAACCAGTCATGTATTTCCCCTCTCGCCGGCCCGCCGGCGGTTGCGCGGCGACTTTACAAGCCCCTCGCCGCCTCGGCCACCGCGCGGAACAGCGCGCGCCCCTTGTTCATGGTCTCCTCCCACTCCTTCTGCGGGTCGGAGTCGTAGACGATGCCGGCGCCGGCCTGCACGTGCAGGCGGCCGTCCTGGATCACCGCGGTGCGGATGGCGATGGCGGTGTCGGCATCGCCGTGCCAGCCGATGTAGCCCACCGCGCCGGAGTACACGTTGCGCTTGACCGGTTCGAGCTCGCGGATCACCTCCAGCGCGCGCACCTTCGGCGCGCCGCTGACGGTGCCTGCCGGGAACGTGGCGCGCAGCACGTCGGCGTAGCTCATGCCCGCCTTCAGCGTGCCGGTGACTTCGCTGACGATATGCATCACGTGGCTGTAGCGTTCGATCACGAAGCGCTCGCCCACCTGCACGGTGCCCGGTTCGCTGACGCGGCCGGCGTCGTTGCGCCCCAGGTCGATCAGCATCAGGTGCTCGGCGCGCTCCTTGGGGTCGGCCAGCAGTTCGG
>CAYRNF010000011.1:0-98951 GCA_964425695.1 uncultured Pseudoxanthomonas sp. | reverse complement strand
GCATCTAAGCGGGAAGCGCGCCTCAAGATGAGATCTCCCGGGGCACAAGCCCCCTAAAGGAACCATCAAGACCAGGTGGTTGATAGGCTGGGTGTGTAAGCGCAGCAATGCGTTGAGCTAACCAGTACTAATGATCCGTGTGGCTTGACCATATAACCTCAAGTGGCCTTGGACTCGACCGACGCGTCGACGTTCGAAGCAAACCTCACTACGTCCCAAGTCCCAATGAGAGCGTGAGCGCTGCTTTGCGTTTTGCAAAGCCGGCGACCCTCCACCCTCTCCCTGGTGATAATAGCTGCGTGGAACCACCCGATCCCATTCCGAACTCGGAAGTGAAACGCGTACGCGCCGATGGTAGTGTGCACCTAGCATGCGAGAGTAGGTCATCGCCAGGGTCTTTACCCTAAAACCCCCAGCTAACGCTGGGGGTTTTTCTTTGTGCGCGTGACGCAGTTTCCGTGGCATCGCATCGGCACGCATTTGCCAGAGACAACAACCTGGGCTACCAGGGAGCGCTGTTCTGCTCGCTTAGCGAAATTTTGTACCGGTGCGATTCTCGGCAGCGAGCCCATCGAAAATCTCGGGCGCGGAGGGTTAGCCGAGATATCGGCGCCGCGAAATGCGGCCTGCCTGCAGATCTCCTGCCCGGCAGTATTCCTTCAACCGTCCCCCAGTACGGCGTAATCGACCCTGACCAGTCACGGACGCGCCTGCATGTACGCGCGGATCCAGCGGATCGATTCTTCGGCAGTGATCGGCAGCAGTGATCGGCAGCCGATACGGGAAAAGTGGCAGCGCGGCGTCGCGGCCGCGAAATGATCGCCACCCTTTCCCCGGATGCTCAGCCAGCGGAACTTCAGAATACGACGGGCGCCTCGCTGCCCACGATCACCACGTCGGCCGGCCGCCGGGCGAACAGCCCGACGCTCACCAGGCCCGGAATCTGGTTGAGCTCGCGCTCCATGGCGACCGGATCCGCGATTGACAGGCCGTGGATGTCCAGCACCACGTTGCCGTTATCGGTGACGACGCCTTCGCGCCAGACCGGCTGGCCGCCGGTGGCGCGCAGGATCTCGCGCGCGACCAGGCTGCGGGCCATCGGGATGACCTCCACCGGAAGCGGGAAGCGACCGAGGATCTCGACCTGCTTGCTCGGGTCGATGATGCAGACAAAGCGCCGGCTGGCTTCGGCGATGATTTTTTCGCGGGTGAGTGCGGCACCGCCGCCCTTGATCAGACGCTTGTGCGGATCGCACTCGTCGGCGCCGTCCACGTAGAGCGCGAGCGGCCCAGCTGTGTTCAGGTCCATGACCTCGATCCCGTGCGACTGCAGGCGCGCCGTGCTCTGGTCTGAACTCGACACCGCCCCGGCAATCCTGTCCTTCCAGCGCGCGAGCGCGTCGATGAAATAGGCCACGGTGGATCCCGTGCCGACGCCGACGACCATGCCGTCTTCCAGGTAATCCAATGCCTTCTCGGCGGCGATGCGTTTTGCTTCGGTCATGGGTTCGATCGCGATAGGGGGAGCAGCGTCACCCGGCTGCGGGCATGAGCGGAACGCGGGTTATTCCAGCGAGAGCAGCAGCTTCCATTGCGCCGCCGTGACCGGCAGCACCGACAGGCGGGTGCCGCGACGGATCAGCGCGAAGTCTTCCCCGAGCGCATCGGCATGTTCACGGATACGCTCCAAGGGAATTCCCTGCTCGAGCTTGCGCACGAACCTGACGTCCACCAGATCCCAGCGGGGCTGCGCCTGGGTGGCTTTCTCGTCGAAGTATTTCGACTTTTTCTGGAACTGGGTCGGGTCCGGATATGGCGCGCTCGCCACCTCGGCTTCGCCGTAGATGCCAGGGATCTCGGTGCTCGAGTGATAGAACAGCACGCCGTCGCCAGGCTTCATCTGCCGCATGAAGTTGCGGGCCTGGTAGTTGCGCACGCCCGTCCACGGTTCGGTGCCGACCCGCGCAAGGTCGTCGATGGAGAAATCTTCCGGCTCGCTCTTCATCAGCCAGTATTTCCTGCGCGCGTTCATGCGAAGGCCGCTCCGTTCACGAGATGGGTCGCCTGTTCCGTGCAGATCGCGTCCAGCGCCACGTCCCACGCCTCGATGTCCAGCGATTCGACCTGCTGCTGCGCGAAGGCTGCGCCGACCAGCCACGGCGGCGCGCACGACTGCTGCCGGAACGCGAAGCTGCGATCGTACCAAGCGGCGCCCATCCCCAGCCGATGGCCGAGTGCGTCGAAACCGACCAGGGGCGTCACCACCATCCGCATCTGCGCCGGCAGCAGCAGCTCCCCTGCGGGCACATCCGGCTCGGGGATGCCATGGGCATTGGCTTTGAGCGGGCAGCCGGGGCGCCAGGGCGCGAAGCGCAGGCGGCCTTCTGCATGGAGGACGGGCAGGCAGTACGTGACGGCGTCCGGCAACGCAAGCTGCCAAGCGTGCAGCGCGATCTCGCCATCCATCGCCCAGTAACCGGCGACCGGTCCGGTGGTCGGGGCGCAAGGCAGTGCGAGCAGGCGCGCAGCGAGCGATTGCGCAGCGGCAATGCGCGCGGCTGCCGGGATAGCACGGCGGGCGGCACGCAACCGCCTGCGCAGGCGTGCGCGCGCGTCCGTTGAAGCGGGGGGAGCCTGCGACGACATGGCGCACATTGTAGGCGCCGCGGCGCGAGGCATCGCTTGCGATGCATCCCAAGCGCGAAACAGAAAGGCCCGCGCGGTGCGCGGGCCTTGGAAGAACTGCATCCTCCGCCATGGCGATGCCTGCGAAACGACCTTGAACCCGGGGTTCAAGTGGGGACGCTTGATGGCCCTTGGGCTTTCCGCTACGAGGCGGGCTTGCACGCCAGGCGATCGCTGCGCCCCCGTTGTCGTTCTTAAGGGACAAGGCGAATGTTTGCGCGGGCCGTCGATCACGGCAGAGGACGCAAAGCCAGTATAGGCGCGCGCCGCAGACGCGCAAGTTCCACTCGTCGGAGCATTCAGCAAGCGGTGCGCACAACTTGGAAGTACGCGGCGGAACGCAGGCTCAGGCGTCGTCGGCGATCTGGTCGAGGGTTCGCTGCAGCGTCCCGACGGTGCGCGCAAGGTCGCGGTCGCGTCGCGACGTTTCGTCCTTCAGCTGCTGCAGTTCGTGCGCAAGGTTGAGTGCGGCCAGCACCGCGACGCGATCGATCGCAGCCATGCGATTGGTGCCACGCACGTCGCGCATGCGTTGTTCCAGCAGGCGCGCCGCGGCTAGCAGGCTGTCGCGTTCGGTGGGTTCCACGCCCACGGTGTACTCGCGATCGAGGATGCGGACGTTGACCGCCTCGCTCGTGCTCACGTGTGCTGCTCCAGCGACTTCAGGCGCGCGATCATCGCCTCGACGCGCGTGCGAGCCTGTTCGTTCTTGGCCAGCAGCTGCGAGCGTTCGCCGCTGAGGTGTTCCTGCTGCGAACGCAGGCGACGGTTCTCGTCGGCGAGCCGGTGGCAGCGGTCGACCAGCGCCTCGATGCGGGCTGTCATGGCCTGCAGCTGGGCGACGGGGTCGGGGTTGTCCATGGCGGCACCTTAGGCAGGCGGCGCGGGGTGGTCAAGTCGGAGCCGGGTCCGTCCGGCCTGGCCGCCAGTCGCGCAGGAATGCGAGGCAGGCTTCCGGGTCCAGGGGCGGCGAAAGCCAATACCCCTGGATCTCGTCGCAGCCGTGCAGGCGCAAGAAGGCGAGCTGCTCGGCGGTCTCCACGCCCTCGGCCACCACGTTCAGGCCCAGCGAATGGGCCATGGTGATCACCGTGGTGGTGATCGAGGCGTCGTCCGGGTCGTTGCTGAGGTCGCCGATGAACTCCTTGTCGATCTTCAGTGTGGTGATCGGCAGCCGGCGCAGGTAGGCCAGCGACGAATAGCCGGTGCCGAAGTCGTCGATCGCCAGCGACACGCCGCTGCGCCGGAACGATTGCAGCTTGTCCGCGGTATTGGCGGCGTTGGCCATGACCACGCTTTCGGTGAGCTCCAGTTCAAGCAGGCCCGGCGGCACCCCGGTTTCGGCCAGTACGCGCTCGACCACCAGCGGGAAGTCGCCGCGCAGCAGCTGCAGCGCGGACACGTTCACCGACATCGACAGCCCGTCGAGCCCGTATTGCTGCCAGCGCCGCAGCGTCAGGCAGGCTTCGCGCAGCGCCCACTCGCCCAGTTCCAGGATCAGCCCGCTTTCTTCGGCCAGCGGTATGAACTGCGCCGGAGCGACCTCGCCGTGTTCCGCGCTGTGCCAGCGCAGCAGCGCTTCGACGCCCACGATGCGCTGCTGCGGCAGGGACAGGCGCGGCTGGTACACCAACCGCATCTCGCCGCGGTCGAGCACCTTGCGCAGCGCGCTGGAAACGGTGGCGCGCCGCCGCAGGGCGACTTCCATGGCGTCGTCGTAGCGGCAGAAGGTGCGGCGACCGGCTTCCTTGGCCTGGTACATCGCGGTATCGGCGCGCTTGAGCAGCTCGGTGGGCACCAGGCCGTGTTCGGGATACAGGCTGATGCCGATCGACGGGGACAGCGATACTTCCACCCGGTCGTCCAGCAGCAGCGGGGCGTCGAAGGCCATGCTGATCTCGCGCGCCAGCCGGTCCGCGTCCTCGGGCGAGGCGATGCCCTCCTGGACCACGGTGAACTCGTCGCCGCCGATGCGCGCAACGGTACGCTCGGCCCCCACCGTGTCCTGCAGCCGCGTGGCCACTGCGCGCAGGATGCGGTCGCCTGCCGCGTGGCCCAGCGAATCGTTCACGTCCTTGAAGTGGTCCAGGTCGATGAACAGCACCGCGAGCCTGCCGTGCTCGCGGCGCGCACGGACGATGGCGCCCGCCAGGCGTTCGGACAGCAGGGCGCGGTTGGGCAGGTTGGTGAGCGCGTCGAAGTTGGCGAGGTAGCGCAGCTCCTGCTCGGCGCGCTTGTTGTGGGTGATGTCGCTGAACACGGCGACCACCGTATGCGCGGCTTCGCCGCTGTCGGAGAGCGTGAACAGCGAGATCGCCGACAGGAATTCCTCGCCGTCCTTGCGCCGCGCCCAGGCTTCGCCGGACCAGCGTCCCTGCGCCAGCACTTCCCGGCGGATCGCCTCGTAGAACGCCGGGTCGTGTTGCGGGCTGTCGAGCATGTCCAGCGTGCGGCCCACGACATCGGACGGCGCGTAGCCGGTGATCCGCTGGAATGCGGGGTTGGTCTGGCAGATCACGAAGTCGGGCGTGAGCACGCACACCGCTTCGCTCATATGCTGCTGCACGGCCGCCGCGACCTGGTCACTGCGCGCCGGCGAAGCGCTTTCGACAGGCCGGGCGAGGCCCGCAAGCTGCAACACGCGGCCGTTGGCACCGAACGCCGTGGCCAGGCCGCGCACCCGCAGCGCCTGCCAGCCGCCGGCGGTACGCACGCGATGCTCGGAGGCGAACCATTCGCGCCTTCCCTTCAGGTGGGCGATGAGGCGCTCGCGCACCATGGGCGCGTCGTCGGGGTGCACCAGGTCCTGCAGGCTTTCCTCCTGCACGGTCGCCGGGGGACCCCAAGGCGTGCGGCCGCCGCGCGGCGACAGCCTGCGCAGCAGTCCACGGGCCAGGTCCATCTCCCAGAACTGCTCGCCGCTGGCCGCGAGCGCGACCTCCAGCCGCTGCGCGGACGTGCGCGCCTGCACGGCGTGGCGCAGGCGCTGGCGCCGGCCGTGGAACCACAGCCATGCTACGACCACGCACAGCGCGGCCGCCAGCAGCGCCGCAAGCACCGCGGCGGTGGACGCTTCCCCGGACAAACGCACCAGCCCCCTTCCTTGCCGATCCGCTTTTGCCCGCAGTGTAGTGAACAAATGCGCATCGCGCGCCTGTCGCGGCTTGGATAAACTGCGCCCGGATTCGCCACAGAAACCGCCATGGCCCAGCGACTGCCGCCGCGAGAGGACATCGAACGCGAGGCCCGCGCGGCAGGGCTGGGCGTCGATGCGACGGAACTGCACGGTGCGCTGGCCGGCTGGCTGGCCGGGGGCGGGCGCGACGATGCGCGCTGGATCGCGGCGGTCATGGCCGACGACAGCCTGGCCGATGAAGCCCCGGACAGCGCCTTGGCGCGCCTGCGCGCGGCCACGGCCGCGCAGCTGGCCGGCCGCGACTTCGAGCTGGAACTGCTGCTGCCCGATGAAGGCGAAACCCTGGTAGTGCGCAGCGGGGCGCTGTTTGCCTGGTGCCGCGGATTCCTGGGCGGGTTCGGGCTGGCCGCAGGCCAGAATCCGCCGCTGTCGGAGGAGAGCCGCGAGGCGCTGGGCGACCTGGCCCGCTTCGCCGCGGCCACCGCGCAGGAGGACGGCGACGAGGAAGACGAGGACGCGATGGCCGAGCTGGAGGAGTTCGTGCGCGTCGCGGTGCTGCTGCTGCACGGCGACTGCGTGCTCGCGCCGCGCCACCGCCAGCAGTTCCACTGAACCGCGGCATCCGTCCGCGAAACGATCGCCCGCCGAGATGCTCAAACCCATCACCCTGGCGCAGACCGTGCATGCCCGGCGTCGCAGGCAGCTCATGCGCATGGCCGGCGACGATGCGATCCTGGTGGTGCCCGCGGCGCCCGAGCGTATCCGCAGCCGCGACACGCATTACCCGTACCGGCAGGACTCCGACTTCTGGTATCTCACCGGCTTCGCCGAGCCCGATGCCGTCCTGGTCCTGGTGCCGGGGCGCAGGCACGGCGAGGCGCTGCTGTTCTGCCGCGAGCGCGACCCGGAGCGCGAAGCCTGGGACGGGCCGCGGGTGGGGCCGGAAGGCGCGGTGGACGCGCTGGGCATGGACGATGCCTATCCCATCGACGATATCGACGACATCCTGCCGGGCCTGATCGAAGGCCGTTCGCGGGTGTACTACCACCTGGGGCGCGACACCGAGTTCGACCTCAAGCTGATCGGCTGGCTCAACCAGGTGCGCGCGCAGGTGCGGCTGGGCGCGCAGCCGCCGCACGAGTTCCTGGAACTCGGGCACCTGCTCGACGAACTGCGGCTGTTCAAGTCGAAGGAAGAGATCCGCCTGATGCAGCGCGCCGCCGACATCAGCGTGGCCGCGCACGAAGCGGCGATGCGCGCCGCGCGGCCCGGCATCCGCGAGTACGCGCTGCAGGCCGAACTGGAGCGCGTGTTCCGCATGCACGAGGCCGAGCCGGCGTACGGCAGCATCGTCGGCGCCGGCGCCAACGCCTGCGTGCTGCACTACCGCGCCAACAACGCCCAGGCCAAGGACGGCGAACTGGTGCTGATCGACGCGGGCGCGGAATACCGCGGCTATGCGGCGGACATCACCCGCACGTTCCCGGTGAACGGCCGGTTCTCGCCAGCGCAACGCGCATTGCACGACCTGGTAGGCGCGGCGCAGGCGGCCGCGCTGGCGCAGGCAAAGCCGGGCGTGCCGTACGAAGCCGGCCATGTCGCAGCGGTGAACACGCTGACCGAAGGGCTGCTGCGCCTCGGCCTGCTGAAGGGCAGGCTGGAAAAGAACATCGCCGAGGGCACCTACAAGCGCTTCTACCGCCACAAGACCGGCCACTGGCTGGGCCTGGACGTCCACGACGTGGGCGACTACAGGATCGATGGCGAATCGCGCCTGCTCGAGCCGGGCATGGTGTTCACGATCGAGCCCGGGCTGTACATCTCCCCTGACGACGCGTCCGTGGATCCGAAGTGGCGCGGCATCGGCATCCGCACCGAGGACGACGTACTCGTCACCCGCGACGGGCACGCCGTGCTGACCGACGCGCTGGCGCGCAGCGCCGACGAGATCGAGGCGCTGATGGCGCAGCGGTAGTCCGCGGCCAACGCGGGCTTGCGGGGCGTCAAGCCGCTTCGGCGAACCCTTCGCGCGTGAGGTTGAGGGGCGCGTCTTCGGTACACGCTACGTCGTCCTCGATGCGGATGCCGCCGTAGGGCTTGAAGCGTTCCACGCGATCCCAGTCGACGCGGTCGCCCAGGCTCTTTTCCCTGAGTTCGTCGAGCAGCATGTCGATGAAGTACAGGCCCGGTTCGATGGTGACCACCATCCCCGGTTGCAGCACGCGGGTGAGGCGCAGGTAGGGGTGGCCTTCGGGCTTGGGCAGGGTGCCGCCGGCGTCGGACGCAGCAAAACCGGCCACGTCGTGCACCTGCAGGCCGATGCCGTGGCCGATCCCGTGCGGGAAGAATGCCGAACTCACGCCGCTTTCCACCGCTTCGTCCGCGCCGATGCGGATCAATCCGAAGTCGCGCAGCACGCCGGCCAGGGCCAGATGCGCATCCAGGTGCACCTGCCGGTAGTCCACGCCGGGTCGGACCTGGTCGCACAGCGCCTGCTGCGCGGCATCCACCGCACCGATCATGGCCTGGAATTCGTCGTTGCCGGCGGCCGCGTAGGTGCGGGTGATGTCGCAGGCGTAACCGGATTCGGAGGCGCCGGCGTCGATCAGGAAGCTGCGCGGCGGGCGCGGGGCGAGCTTGTCGAATTCGGTGTAGTGCAGCACCGCGGCGTGCTCGTTCAGCGCCACGATGTTGGCGTAGGGCAGTTCGGTGGGGTCCTGCCCGGCGGCCTGGCAATAGGCCAGGTGGATGCCCAGCTCGGATGCGCCGGCACGGAACGCGCGTTCGGCGGCGCGATGCGCGCGCACGCCCTTGCGCGTGGCGCGGCGCATCAACTCGATCTCGTACGGGGTCTTGAACGCGCGGTGGTATTCCAGGTAATCCAGGACCGCACGCGGGTTGTTGGGCGTGAACGCCTGGTACTTGCCCAGCGCGCTGTTCGCCTCGCCCAGAATGGCGCAGCGTTCGGCGTTCTTGGGCAGGTGCTGCAGCGCGTCCTCGGGCTTGCGGATCACCACGATCTCGAAGAGGTCGGTCCAGTAGCCCGCCGGTGCCTGCGGCACCACATGCCAGTAGTCGCGCGGCTGCAGGTAGACCAGCTTCGGGCGGCTCCCGGGCGTGTACACCACCCAGCTGCCCGGGTTGCGGGTCAGCGGCAGCCAAGCCTTGAACTGCGGGTTGGCGGCATACGGGTAATCGCGGTCGTCGAAGACCTGGTAGTGCAGCGTGCCGCTGGGGACCACGAGATGGTCGAAGCCGCCGCGCGCCAGCGCCGTGTCGGCGCGCTCGCGCAGCACCTGCAGGTGCGCGGCATACAGCGACGGAAGGGTGTCTGCGTTCATGCCTGGAGATCCGGGCGGGGGAAGCCCGATTCTGCCCCAGCGTGGCCCGCCGACGAAGGGCCATGGGTCCCGGATCAGGCGTCGTCCGACTCGATCCAGGCCCGGAGGCGGCGTGCCGCGTCCTCGGAAACGCCGATGAACCGGAAGCCGGCCCAGGCCGTGCCGGGCGCGTCCTTGCGGTCTTCCCACAGCAGGTGCGCGCCCAGTTCGATGGGGTCGCCGTCGCCGGGGTGCTGGAACTGGAACTGGTACAGCGCGTCTTCCACGAGGCGCGCGCTGGACAGCAGCAGCATCCCCGACTCGGACAGGTTGCCGATCCGGCCCACGACGTCGCCGGTCATGGTGTCGGTGACCGGCAGTTCATGGCGGATGTCGCGCCGCCGGCGCTTGCGGAATTCGCTGCTCATGTCGCGGCCTGCACCTTGCGCCTGGCCCCGCCGCGCCCGGCCAGGTTACGCAGCGCCGCCAGCGTGGCCTGCCACGCGCGGTCCACCACGCGCGCGCGCTCCACGGTGACCACGCGCGCCTGCCCGCGCGCGAGCATGCGCGCCAGGCTGTCCAGCGTCTGCTCGCCCACGCGCTGGCCGCGCAGGTTCACGAAGAGCGCGTTGCCGGTGATGTTGCTGTACCAGGACAGGCGCTTGCGCACCACGTCGCCCTGCTGGTTGACGGTGAACTCGATCCAGGTGCCGAACGGCAGAACGCGCACCCGGTCGTACTGCGCTTCTTCCTCGGGCGTGCGCGGCGTGGCCTGCTCGCGCTGCTCGTGGCCCTGGCGTTCGCCCAAGCGCACGCGCGCCTTGAGCGCAGCCGCCAGTTCGGTGCGCGACGCGGTTTCCTCTTCGCCGTGCACGCTGGTCAGGCGCTGCGCGATCGCCTTGGCTTCGTCGGCGTGGTAACCGACGCGGGACAGGTGGGTCTCGACCTCGCCGGCCAGGTCCGGATCCGGCTTGGGCCGTGCGCCGCAGCTGGCCGCGACGATGCGCCGCGTGGTGTCCACGATCGCCCGCCACTCGTCGGACTCCTGCTCGTGGCGCAGCAGGGTCAGGGTCAGCACGTCGGCCCAGGCCTGTTCGACCAGTGCACGCACGAACCTGGCCGGCTTGGCCTTGCCGATCAGCCCGGAAATTGTGTCCGCCGCCTGCGCCTTGGCGACCTGCAGCTTTTCCTTGCCGCGCGCCGATTCCACGTGCCGGCGCTCGGCCATTTCGGAGCGGCGCGCCTGCAGGTGCAGTTCCGCCTGCAGCACGCGGTTGCTGGTCTCGAAGGCCGTGGTGTCCTCGTGCGCGTGGCGGACCACGTGGTCCACCGCGCGCTGCATGGCCTGCATCAGCCCGGGATCGACGTCGCTTTCGCCCAGCCAGCGCGCTCCGGAGTCGGCCACCGTGCCCAGCAGCTCCCGCGCCGGATGCGCCGGCTGGGTGAAGAAGGCGCGGTCGGACAGCGCGGTGTGCAGCACGGGCACCTGCAGCTGCCCGAGCAGCGTGGACGACAGCGTGTCGGCGCGCACTTCGCGCTCGATGCGGTCGTACAGCAGCCCCAGCAGCTCGAAGGTATCGCTGTCGGCACGCGACAGATCGGCCTGCGGGCCATGGGCATCACGCAGCCGCTGCACCACCTCGTTGCGCAACGTGGCGAAGCCGGGCGCCTGGCCACCGTTGGACAGCGCCAGCGCCGAACGCACCTGCGACAGCGCGGTGCGCACCGCGCCTGGGGGCGCGGACTGCGGGTGCGCGCGGCCCGTGTCGTGCGTCGTCGCCTGGGAACCCACGGCACCGGCGCCGCCGCGCCCGGGGTGCGCGTAGTCGCCGCGCTGGTGCGCCAGCAGGTCCTGCAACAGGGAGAAACTGACGTCGCCCTCACCCGCTCCCTGCGTGCCGCGCGGGTCGCGTACCAGCCAGTCGGCGTGCGGGCTGGCGCCGCCGGCCGGCAGGGGCGGGTGCACATCGCGCGCGCCCTGGGATTGCGTCGACCGCGACGAAGGCTGGGCGCGCTGCGCATCGCCGGGCGGCTCTGCCCGCTCCGCGGGCTCGGGGGGCGACACCGGGCGCGATCGCAGGGGCACGTAGGTCAGGGCCGGCAGCACGCCCGCCATGGCCAGTTCGGTATTGCACAGGTCGGCCAGCCCCGCGTAGTCGGCCATGACCTTGCGCTCGAACGTGCGCAACAGCAGCAGCTGCGAGTCCTGCGGCAGCTGCAGCACGGCGCTGGCGTCCTGCATGCAGGCGCATAGCGACTGCGGCCCCAGCGGCAGCTGCTCCGCGTCGAAGGCGGGACTGGCGGTGAGCACCCCGAAACGCTGGCCCAGCAGGTGCAACGGCAGGCTGGCGCCCGCCGCCGCGCGCAGGGCGATGTCGCGCAGCGTCAGGTCGGCGTCCATGTCGGTCTGTTCGACAAGCGACAGGCGCGTGAAATCCAGCGGTTCGGCCTGTGCGGGCGCGGCGGCATGCGCGCCGCGCCGCTCCATGGCGGCAAGCGCGGCCTCCACGTTCAGCAGGAACCGCGGCACCAGGTCGGCGCGGTTGAGCCGCATGTTGCGCAGGGTCTGCAGATACCCGGATTCGACCGCGGGATTGCGCGCGTGGTCGGCAAGCCGGAACAGCTGCTGCTCGAACTCGACCAGCATCGCCTGCAGGCGCAACTCGAACTCACTGGACACGGCCCGCAACAGGCCTTCCAGGATGCCGCGAACGCGCGGCGGCAGCTGGGCATCGGCCAGCGTGCGGATATCGCGGGAGGTTTGCGGGTTCCCCGGAGCGGGCATCGGTACGGTATGGCCGCGAAGACCACTGCATTATGCACACCGGCCGCGCGGCACGGTTCATGTCCATGACACGCCGGGACCAGGCGGAAACGGCGCGCACCGCGCCCGGCGCCCGGGTTGCCGATGGTCGGTTCAGCCGGGCAGGAACAGCCCGATCACATCGTTGGTGAAGCGCCGCCCCAGCTCGGTCGGAAGCACGTGGCCGTCGCGGCTTTGCAGCCAGCCGCGGTCCTGCGCCTGAGCCAGTTCGCCGGCAATTGCGTCGCGCGGCAGCCCGGTGCGCGCCTCGAACAGCGCCAGGTCGAAGCCGGCGTTGAGCCGCAGCGCGTTGAGCATGAAGTCGAACGGACGCCGTGCAGCGTCGATGTCCTCGTCGCCCCCGATCGCCGCGGCGGTGCCGGCGTGGGCCAGGTAGGCGGTCGGGTGCTTCACCTTCCAGCGCCGCACGATGCGCTGGTCCGCGCCCAGGGTGAGCTTGCCGTGCGCGCCGGCGCCCACGCCCAGGTAATCGCCGAAGCGCCAGTAGTTGAGGTTGTGCGCGCACTGCCTGCCCGGCTGCGCATAGGCGCTGACTTCGTACTGGGCGAAGCCGGCTTCGGCCATGCGCGCCTGGCAGGCCTCCTGCATGTCCCACGCGCCGTCGTCGTCGGGGAGGCCCTGCGGCGGACGCGCGGCGAACACCGTGTTCGGCTCCAGCGTGAGCTGGTAGTGCGACAGGTGTGCGGGCTGCAGCGCGATGGCGCGTTCGACATCGTGCAGCGCCATCGCCAGGTCCTGTCCGGGCAGCGCGTACATCAGGTCCAGGTTGAGGTTGTCCAGGCCCGCGTCCTGGGCCAGCTTCACCGCGGCCTCGGCCTGCGCGCTGTCGTGGATGCGCCCCAGTCGCTGCAGGCAACCGTCGTCGAAGCTCTGGATCCCGAAACTGATCCGGTTCACGCCGGCGCGCCGGTAGTCCCCGAAGCGTCCGTACTCGGCGGTGCCGGGGTTGGTTTCCAGGGTGATCTCCGCGTCCGGCGCGAAACGCAGGCGCGCGCTGGCCTGCTGCAGGAAGGCGTCGATCGCATCGGCCGGGAACAGGCTGGGCGTGCCGCCGCCGAAGAACACCGTGTGCACGGTGCGGCCCCAGGCCAGCGGCAGGTCGTGTTCCAGGTCGGCGACCAGCGCCTCCACGTACGCCGCGAAGGGCAGCGCGCCGCCGCCGCGGAACTCGTGCGAGTTGAAGTCGCAGTACGGGCACTTGCGCACGCACCACGGCAGGTGCACGTACAGCGACAGCGGCGGCGTGGTCAGCATCGGACCCATTGTAGGAGCGGCATGAACCGCGCGGCGGCGGCCTTCGCTGTGCAGGTGGATCGAGTGCCCGACCCTCTGCAGCGGTTCCACGAGCAGGCCTCGCGGCTGAAGCCGTTCCTACAGGGACGCAAGGCGCGTGCGCAGGGCCGACAACGCCTGCCCGCGATGGCTGATCCGGTTCTTGAGCGCAGGCTCCAGTTCCGCCGCGCCGGCGCCGCGCCGCGTGTCGAAGAACACCGGGTCGTACCCGAAGCCGCCGGTGCCGCGGCGCGCATGCAGGATGCGTCCTTCCCACGTGCCTTCTGCGATCAGCGGCTGCGGATCGGTGGCGTGGCGCACCAGCGCCAGCACGCAGTAGAAACGCGCGGTGCGGCGTGCGTCGTCCACGCCCGCCAGCGCCGCCAGCAGTTTGTCGATGTTCGCGTCCGCGTTGCCGTGCCCGCCCGCGTAGCGCGCCGAGTACAGCCCGGGCGCGCCGTCCAGCGCATCGACGCACAGGCCCGAATCGTCGCCCAGGGCCGGCAGCCCGGTGGCGAGCGCGGCATGGCGCGCCTTCAGGATCGCGTTCTCCACGAACGTCAGGCCGGTCTCCTCGGCGTCGTCCACGCCGAACTCCGACTGCGCGTGCAGCGCAAGCCCTGCATCGCCCAGCAGGTCGCGCAGTTCCACGAGCTTGCCGGCGTTGCCGCTGGCCAGGACCAGCTTGCGGATCGGTGCGCTCACGGCGCGCGCTCGCGGCGCGGTTCGATCAGGTCCCAGCGGTTTCCGTACAGGTCACGGAACACCATCACCGTGCCGTACGGCTCGTGGCGCGGCGCTTCCTCGCACGCGGCACCGGCCGCCTGCAGGCGTGCGTGGTCGCGGGCGAAATCGTCGGTGTGCAGGAAGAACCCGACGCGGCCGCCATGCTGGTTGCCTACCGCCGCGGCTTGCGCCGGCGTGGCCGCGCGCGCCAGCAGCAGGCTGAAGGCGGCGTTGCCGGCAGGCGCAATGCGCACCCAGCGTTTGCCGTTGCCGTGATCGTCGTCCTGCAGCAGCGCGAAGCCGAGCGCATCGCGGAACCAGGCGATCGCCTCGTCGTAATCGCGCACAAGCAGCGCGATGGACGCGATGGCCGCGCTCATCCGGCCAGCGCCGCGCGCTGCGCGGCGAACAGCTGCGCGCAGCCGGCTTCGGCCAGGCCCAGCAGCGCATCGAGCTCGTTGCGGCGGAACGCATGGCCTTCAGCCGTGCCCTGCAGTTCGATGAAGCCGCCGCCGTCGTTCATCACCACGTTCATGTCGGTGTCGCAGTCGCTGTCTTCGGCGTAATCCAGGTCCAGCACCGGCACGCCGCGGTACACGCCCACCGACACCGCGGCGATGGCGCCATGGATCGGGTCGCGCCCCTTCGTGCCACCCAGCTCGCCGCGCGCCTGCAGCGTGCGCACCGCGTCCACCAGGGCCACGTACGCCCCGGTGATGGCGGCCGTGCGGGTGCCGCCGTCGGCCTGCAGCACGTCGCAGTCCAGGGTGATCGTGCGTTCGCCCAGCGCCGCGCGGTCCACGCAGGCGCGCAGGCTGCGCCCGATCAGCCGCTGGATCTCCAGCGTGCGTCCGCCCTGCTTGCCGCGCGACGCCTCGCGGTCGTTACGGGTGTGGGTGGCGCGCGGCAGCATGCCATATTCCGCGGTCACCCAGCCTTCGCCCTTGCCGCGCAGGAAACCGGGCACCCGGTTCTCCACGCTGGCGGTGCACAGCACGCGCGTCTCGCCGAAGCGCACCAGTACCGAGCCTTCGGCATGGCGGGTGAAGCCGCGTTCGAACGTCACCGGACGCAGCGCGTGCGGGGCGCGGCCGCTGGGGCGTCTGAATTCGGTCATCGGCGCGCGTCCTGAAAACGGGGGCGCGAGTCTAGCAGCGCCCTTCGCGCCGCCGGTCCGGGCCGCGATGCGGTGGCATACTGCCGCCCCGCAGATCCCCTGGACCCGCATGATCCGCAGCATGACCGCCTTCGCCGCCGGCGAACGCAGCACCCCGCGCGGGACGCTGGGCTGCGAGTTGCGCGCGGTCAACCACCGCTTCCTGGAGATCGGCGTACGCGCGCCGGACGAGCTGCGCGCGCTCGAACCGCTGCTGCGCGAGCGAATCGCCGCGCGCGTGTCGCGCGGCAAGCTGGACCTGGTCCTGCGCCTGCGCAGCGGCGAGGCCGCCGACGCGCTGGAACTCGACGAACCGGGCGTGGATCGGCTTGCGGCGCTGGCCGCGCAGCTGGACACGCGCTTCCCCGGCCTGCAGGTGCAGTTCACGGACCTGCTGCAGCTGCCCGGCGTGCTGCGCAGCGCGGCGGTGGACGCCGATGCCTTCAACGCCGCAGCCCTGTCGCTGCTGGACGACGTGCTCGACCAGTTCATCGCCGCGCGCGAACGCGAGGGCGCCAAGCTCGCCGAAGGCATCGCGGCGCGCGTGGACGCCATCGAAGGCATCGCCCGCGAAGTGCGCACCCTGATGCCGGCGATCCGCACCGGCCAGCGCCAGAAGCTGGAGGCACGCCTGGCCGACCTGGGCGGCGCCAACGGCATCCAGTTCGAACCGGGCCGGGTGGAGCAGGAGCTGGTGCTGTGGCTGCAGAAGCTCGACGTGGACGAGGAGCTCGACCGCTTGGACAGCCACGTGGCCGAAGCGCGCCGCGTGCTGAAGCAGAAGGATCCGGTCGGCCGGCGCCTGGATTTCCTGCTGCAGGAATTCAATCGCGAATCGAACACCCTGGGGTCCAAGTCGGTGGACGTGCGCAGCACCAACGCCGCCGTGGAGCTGAAGGTGCTGGTGGACCAGATCCGCGAGCAGGTGCAGAACATTGAATAGCCGGGATCCGGTGCTGGGCGCTGGGGAAGGCGCTGGGGATTCGGGTCTCCGGTGCACCGCAATCCAGATCAGTTGGATCCGGCGCGCGCGCGCCCCGTGCCAGCATGTCGGCGGCAGCGAGATATCGGCCGTGCCGAGTCCCGAGTCCCCAGCCCCGAGCCCCGGTTTCTAGATGCGCGGAACCCTCTACATCGTCGCCGCCCCGTCGGGCGCCGGAAAATCCAGCATCGTCAACGCCTGCCTGGCGCGCGATCCCGACATCTGCCTGTCGATCTCGTTCACGTCGCGCCAGCCGCGCCCGGGCGAGCGCCACGCCGAGCATTACCACTTCATCGGCGCGGACGAGTTCGAACGCATGGTCGCGGCCGGCGACTTCTTCGAGCACGCGCTGGTCCACGGCGACTGGAAGGGCACGGCGCGGCAGTCGGTGGAACCGCAGCTGGCCGCCGGCAAGGACGTGCTGCTGGAAATCGACTGGCAGGGCGCCCGCCAAGTGCGGGCCAAGGTGCCCGATGCGGTGAGCGTGTTCATCCTGCCGCCGTCCCGGCAGGCACTGGAGCAGCGCATGCGCAGCCGCGGCCAGGACAGCGAAGAGACCATCCAGCGGCGCTTGGCCGCCGCGCGCGAGGAAATGAGCCACTACGGCGAGTTCGACTACCTGATCGTCAACGAGCACTTCGACACGGCCGTGGACGAGATGTGCGCCATCTTCACCGCCAGCCGCATGCGCAAGGATCGCCAGGTGGCACGCCACGCCCGGCTGATCTCGGCGCTGCTGGTCGACTGAAGCGCGATACCCACCGTCCCGCGCTCAAGCTGGTTGATCTAACTCGTTGATTCGAAAGGACCGGGCTTGCGCCTCGCCCCCGGGCACCCCTAGAATCCGCACCCCTCCCGCACTACAGGGGCGGCCCGCCGGCCGCCGCATCGCCATGGCCCGGATTACCGTTCAAGACTGCCTGGAAGTGGTCGACAACCGCTTCGAACTCGTGATGATGGCCGCCAAGCGCGCGCGCCAGCTGGCCAACGGCGTCGAGCCGCAGCTGGACAACAGCGAAGCCAACGACAAGCCCACCGTGCTGGCCCTGCGCGAGATCGCGGCGCGCCGCATCGACCAGCCCTACATCGACGCCGTTGAGAAGGCCGAGCGCGAGCGCAAGGAGCGCGAGGCGATGGAATGGGCCGCCGCCGAAGTGGTCGCCAACGAGGACGACATGAAGGGCGACGACTGATCGCCTAGACGCGCGTTTGCCGATCCGGAAGGCAGGTGAGGTCCGCTGCCGCCGCGGCTCGGGTTCATTGCAAGTGCGCCAGCCCCGCCCCAGGCGGGGCTTTTGCTTTGCGCGCTGGCCGACCTGCGTGCCCATCCGCCGCCTTTTGGCTTAGTCTGCGATCCATGTCTCCCGGCGATCCCGCCCACGCCGTCGCCCTGCCCCCTGCGCCGTCCGACGATGCGGTTCCGGACTACGTGCAGTCGCTGGAGACCGCCGCCAACTACCTGCCTGCCGAGCAGCTGCAGCTGCTGCGCCGCGCATGGGCGGTGGGCGCGGCGGCGCATGCCGGGCAGAGCCGCAAGTCCGGCGAGCCGTACATCACCCACCCGGTCGCGGTGGCGTCGCTGCTGGCCGAGCAGAAGGTGGATGTCGAAACCCTGATCGCGGCGATCCTGCACGACACCATCGAGGACACGCCGCTGACCCGCGCCGCGCTGGCCAGCGAGTTCGGCGAAACGGTGGCGGAGCTGGTGGACGGCGTCACCAAGCTGGACAAGCTGCATTTCGCCAGCCGCCAGGAAGCGGCGGCCGAAAGCTTCCGCAAGATGCTGCTGGCCATGGCGCGCGACCTGCGCGTGATCATGATCAAGCTGGCCGACCGGCTGCACAACATGCGCACGCTCGGCGCGCAGTCGTCTGAGGCGCGCGAACGCATCGCACGCGAGACGCTCGAAGTCTATGCGCCCATCGCCCAGCGCCTGGGCATGAACCTGGTCAAGGCCGAGCTGCAGGACCTGGGGTTCCGGGCGCTCAATCCGGTGCGCCACCAGGTGCTGGAAAAGCGCATCCGCAACCAGCCGCTGGTGCGGCGCGAATCGCTGGCCAAGATCGAGGCGCAGCTCGCGCAGCGCCTGACCAAGGAAGGCCTGCACTACCGGCTGATGAGCCGGGTCAAGTCGCCCTGGAGCATCTACACCAAGATGCGTTCGGAGGGCAAAAGCTTTAACCAGGTCATGGACGTGTTCGGGTTCCGCGTGGTGGTGCCCACGGTGGCCGACTGCTACCACGCGCTGGGCGTGGTGCACGCCGCGTTCAAACCGCTGGACGGGCGTTTCCGCGATTTCATCGCCATCCCCAAGGCCAACGGCTACCAGTCGCTGCATACGGTGCTGTTCGGGCCGTACGGCTCGCCCATCGAGGTGCAGATCCGCACCGAGGAGATGGACCTGGTGGCCGAGCGCGGCATCGCCGCGCACTGGAGCTACAAGCACGGCGGTGCGCGCGCCAACAGCGCGCAGAACCGCGCGCAGTCGTGGATCGCCAGCCTGCTGGAGGACCAGCGCGGCACCGGCTCATCCCTGGAATTCCTGGAGAACGTCAAGGTCGACCTGTTCCCCGACGAGGTCTACCTGTTCACGCCCAAGGGCGACATCCTGGCGCTGCCGCGCAACGCCACGGCCATCGACTTCGCCTATGCCGTGCACACCGACGTGGGCAACCACGCCGTCGCCGCACGCGTGGACGGCAAGCTTGTGCCGCTGCGCACCAAGCTGGCCAGCGGCCAGCAGATCTCGGTGATCACCGCGAAAGCCGCATCGCCGCAGCCGCAGTGGCTGGAATGGGTGGTGTCGGGCAAAGCGCGTACCGCCATCCGCCACCAGCTCAAGCAGCTCGAGCACGAGGACGCCGTGCAGCTGGGCCACCGCATGCTGGATCGTGCGCTGGAGGCGCTGGGCACCTCGCTGGATCGCGTGCACGCCAAGCAGCTGGAGACCTTCCTGCATGAGCACCGCTACCCGCGCCTGGAGGCGCTGCTCGCGGACATCGCCCTGGGCACGCGCATGCCGCGCCAGGTCGCGCGCATGCTGGTACGCGACGCGGACGACACGCCTGACCTGCTGGATCCGCTGCAGGGGCCCGACGAGAAGATCCTGATCACCGGCAACGAGCGCGGCGTCATCACCTTCGCCCAGTGCTGCATGCCGATCCCGGGCGACGAGATCATGGGCTTCCACACCGCCGGAAAGGGCATCGTGGTGCACCGGCTGGAATGCCCCAACGTGGCCGATTACCGCAAGTCGCCCGAACGCTGGGTGGCGATCGGCTGGGACCGCGACGTGTCCGGCGACTTCCACGCCGCGCTGCGCATCGAGGTGGACAACCGCCCCGGCGTGCTGGCGCAGGTGGCGGCCGCCATCGCCCAGGCCGAGGGCAACATCGACGCGGTGGAATACCTGGAACGCGACAACAACGTCGCCGCGATCCGCTTCGGCATCGAAGTGGCCGACCGCAAGCACCTGGCGGAAGTGATCCGCCGCACGCGCCGCCTCGGCGTGGTCCACGGCGTGCAGCGCCTGTGATTCGCCTGTAGGAGCGGCTTCAGCCGCGAGCTCTTTGCGCACCTCGCGCTAAGATCCAAAACATCGCGGCTGAAGCCGCTCCTACAAGCCCCAAGCCATGCCCCGCCAACCGATCAGCACGCCCCACGCCCCCGCCGCCATCGGCCCGTACGCGCAGGCCACGCAGGCCGGCGGCATGGTGTTCTTCTCCGGACAGATCGCGCTGGATCCGGCCACCGGCGAGATCGTCGAGGGCGGGATCGAGGCGCAGGCGCGACGCGCGTTCGACAACCTCAAGGCCGTGTGCGAGGCCGCTGGAGGCAGCCTGGACGACATCGTCCGCGTGGGCCTGTACCTGACCGACCTGGGGCAGTTCGCCGCGGTCAACGCGGTGATGGCCGAATACTTCGCGCAGCCGTACCCGGCCCGCTCCACCATCGAGGTATCGGCGCTACCCAAGGGCGCGATCTTCGAAGTCGACGCGATCATGGTGCGCTGACGCGCCGCGGCGCGGCGTTTTCCGACTCCCTGCCGCGCGCATTGCGGGTTCCGATCCCGCGCCGATCCGGTCATGCTTCGCGCATGCCGAAAAAGCCCGGCGGCCATGCCGTCGACCTCAACCAGCAACCGCTGACCACGCTCAAGGGCGTGGGCGCGAGCGTGGCGGAAAAGCTCGCGGCGCGCGGCCTGCTGACGCTGCAGGACCTGTGGCTGCACCTGCCGCGCCAGTACGAGGACCGCACCGCG
The DNA here is from genome assembly GCA_964425695.1 of uncultured Pseudoxanthomonas sp. GTDB lineage: Bacteria > Pseudomonadota > Gammaproteobacteria > Xanthomonadales > Xanthomonadaceae > JAKPBU01. The sequence continues at coordinate 78,589 of CAYRNF010000011.1, read as the reverse complement.
GTGTCGCCGATCCGCGGCCTGCAAGGCGGCACCGCGGTGCAGGTCGAGGGGCGTGTGGAGGCGGTGGAACGCGGCTTCCGTTACCGGCCGATGCTCAAGGTCGCCATCGGCGACGACTCGCAGGCCACGCTGGTGCTGCGCTTCTTCCATTTCCGGTCGCAGCAGGTCAACCAGTTCCGGGTCGGCGCGCGGGTGCGCGCCTACGGCACCCCGCGCGCCGGGCAGCACGGGCTGGAGATCGTGCACCCCAGCTACCGCGTGCTCGAGGACGATGCCGACGAGGCGCTGGGGGAGTCGCTCGATCCCGTGTACCCGCTGGTCGAAGGCATCGGCCCGGCGTCGCTGCGGCGCCTGATCGCGCAGGCGCTGGAGCGGCTGCCGGATGACGCGTCGCTGGAGCTGCTGCCGGACGGCGTGAGCCGCGACCTGCAGCTGCCGTCGCTACGCGAGGCGCTGTTGACCGTGCACCGCCCGCCGCGCGATGCGGACGTGGCCGCGCTGCTGGCCAGCACGCATCCGGCGCAGCGGCGGCTGGCGATCGAGGAACTGCTCGCGCACCAGCTGAGCCTGCGCCGGCAGCGCATCGCGCTGCAGCGGTACGCCGCGCCGGTGCTCGCCGGCGCGGGCGCGCTGGTGGCGCGGCTGCAGGCGGCGCTGCCGTTCGCGCTCACCGGCGCCCAGCAGCGCGTGTTCGCACAGATCCGCGCCGACCTGGCGCAACCGCGTCCGATGCTGCGCCTGGTCCAGGGCGACGTGGGCAGCGGCAAGACGGTGGTGGCCGCGCTGGCCGCGATGCTGGCCGTGGAGCAGGGCAGGCAGGCCGCGCTGATGGCGCCCACCGAGCTGCTGGCAGAGCAGCACCTGGCCAACCTCCGCGCCTGGCTGGAACCGATGGGTCTGCACGTGGCTTGGCTGGCGGGCAAGGTAGGCGGCAAGGCGCGGCAGCGCGTGCTCGAAGCCGTGGCGTCCGGCCAGGCACAGGTCGTAGTAGGCACCCACGCGTTGATGCAGGAAGGCGTGGCTTTCCACGACCTGGCGCTGGCGATCGTGGACGAGCAGCACCGCTTCGGCGTGCACCAGCGCTTGGCGCTGCGCGACAAGGGCGCGCTGCGGCAGCGCGAGGGCGGTGCGGCGCGGCCGCCCGTGGTCCCGCACCAGCTGGTGATGACGGCGACGCCCATCCCGCGCACCCTGGCGATGACCGCGTACGCCGACCTTGACGTATCCGCCATCGACGAACTTCCGCCGGGGCGCACCCCCGTGCAGACCGTGGTGCTCAGTGCCGAGCGGCGTCCGGAGCTGATCGAGCGCATCCGCGCTGCCTGCGCCGAAGGCCGGCAGGCGTACTGGGTCTGCACGCTCATCGACGAAAGCGACGAGGTGGTGGCGCAGGCCGCGCAGACGGCGTTCGAGTCGCTGTCCGCTGCGCTGCCCGGCGTGCGCGTCGGGCTGGTCCACGGACGGATGAAGCCTGCCGAGAAGCAGGCCGCGATGCACGAGTTCAAGGCGGGCGACCTTGGCCTGCTGGTGGCCACCACGGTCATTGAAGTGGGCGTGGACGTGCCGAACGCGTCCCTGATGATTGTGGAGAACGCCGAACGCCTGGGGCTGGCGCAGCTGCACCAGCTGCGCGGGCGGGTAGGGCGCGGCAGCGCGGCTTCCAGCTGCGTGCTGCTGTACCAGCCGCCCTTGTCCGCCATGGCCCGGCAGCGCCTGGAAACCATGCGCCAGACCAGCGACGGCTTCGTCATTGCGGAGAAGGATCTGGAACTGCGCGGTCCCGGGGAACTGCTCGGCACGCGCCAGACCGGGCTGGCGACCTTCCGCCTCGCAGACCTGTCCCGCGACGCCGCCTTGCTGCCGCAGGTGCGCGAGCTCGCCGCGCAGCTGATGGCCGATTCGCCCGACCTCGCCGACCGGATCATCGCGCGCTGGGTCGGCGGAGCCGCGCGGTATGCTGGCGCATGACCGAACGCATCCCGCTGCTCATCGATACCGACCCGGGCGTGGACGACGCGCTCGCGATCCTGATGGCCTTCGACGACACCGCGCACGACGTGGTGGGGCTCACGATCGCCGCGGGCAACGTGGGCCTGGCGCACACCCTGCGCAATGCGCTGAAGCTCTGCGAAGTAGCCGGCCGCGATAACGTGCCGGTGTTCCCCGGATGCGCCGCGCCGCTGCTGCACGCCGCCCCCGATGCGGCCTATGTGCATGGACAGGACGGCTTCGGTGATATCGGCTATCCCGCCCCAGCGCGCGCCGCGGAGCACGAGCACGCCGCACTGGCGATCCTGCGCCTGTCCCATGCGCACGCCGGGCGCCTGCTGCTTGTGGCGCTGGGGCCGCTGACCAACCTGGCGCTGGCCCTGAAGCTCGACCCGAGCCTGCCGGAGCGGGTGGGCCGCCTGGTGGTGATGGGGGGCGCCGTGACCGGGCACGGCAACATCACCGCGGCCGCCGAGTTCAACGTCTACTTCGATCCGGAGGCGGCGCGCATCGTGTTCGACGCCTTCCCGCGCTTCGACCTGTGCGACTGGGAAGCCACCGTGCGCCATGGGCTGGCGCATGCGGACGTGGAGCAGTGGCTGCAGGCTGGGTCCGCCCGCGGCGGGTTCTACGAGGGCATCTCGCGGCAGACCCGGCGCTGGTCGGCCGAGCGGCGCGGCGAGCGCTGGCACTCCGCGGACGGTCTGGCCATGGCGTTCGCGCTGGAGCCGGAGGGGGCGGTCCGGCTGGTCGAGGCGCCGGTGGACGTGGAGCTGGCGGGCGCCCTGGCGCGCGGGGCCACGCTCGTGGACTGGAACCGCCAGGCCGGGCGTCCGGACAACGCCCGGATCCTGCTGGACTACGACCAGGCCCGCTTCGAGGCTCGGGTCCGGTCGGCGCTCGCCGCCTGACCCCGCGCGACGCCGCGCCCGCGTTTCCCCGATCATCCCCGCCTCACGTTGCGCCGCCCGGCAGGCTCGGGCTAGAATGCCCGGCTCCCAGTCCTACCGGTGCCGACATGAAGGCCGACATCCATCCCCAGTACCGCGAAGTCGTCTTCCAGGACGTCACCTCGGACTTCAAGTTCCTGACCCGTTCCACCCTCTCCAGCAAGGAGACGGTGAAGTGGGACGACGGCAACGAGTATCCGCTGATCAAGATCGAAATCTCGTCGGCGTCGCATCCGTTCTACACCGGCCAGAACAAGGTGATGGACACCAGCGGCCGCATCGACAAGTTCAAGAAGCGCTACGCGAAGTAACGCGTGGTGCCGGCATCGCAAGGTGCCACCCAGCGGCCGCCCCAGGGCGGCCGCTCGCGTTTGCGCCTTCGGCCGCGGCGGCGGTGTGGCCGAGCCGGGGCACTAGGCGCGCTGTGAGATAATTTGCTGCGTCGCCGCACGCGGCGCCCGATCCGCCCGACGCAACACCAGGGCAGGCCGGTTTCGTCAGAACGCACCAGGCAAAAGCGGGGGATGCGGGCCGGTCCCGGCAGCTCCGGCACCAACGAGGAGCAAGCTGTGACCAACGCCTCCACCCCGAACCAAGTCACCCTCGCCGCCGGCGACAAGTCGGTCACGCTGCCGGTACTGACCGGCACGCTGGGCAATCCCTGCATCGACATCGGCAAGCTGCCGAAGGAAACCGGCTGCTTCACCTACGACAACGGCTTCACCGCCACCGCGTCGTGCAAGTCGGCGATCACCTACATCGACGGCGATGCCGGCGTGCTGCTGTACCGCGGCTACCCGATCGAGCAGCTGGCCAAGCAGTCCAGCTTCCTCGAAGTGGCGTACCTGCTGACCCAGGGCGAACTGCCCGACCAGGCGCAGTTCGCCCGGTTCGAAGGCGAAGTCACGCATCACACGATGATGCACGAGGCCTTCAAGAACTTCCTCGGCGGCTTCCGCCACGACGCGCACCCCATGGCCATGCTGGTCGGAATGATCGGGTCGATGGCGAGCTTCTACCACAACGACCTGGACTACGAAGACCCGGCCGAGCGCCACCTCGCGGCGATCCGCCTGATCGCCAAGGTGCCCACCATCGCGGCCGCGTGCTACCGCTACTCCATCGGCTGGCCGTCGCGTTACCCGCGCAACAACGTGGAGTACGTCGAGCGCTTCCTGCGCATGATGTTCGAGGTGCCCAGCGAGCCGCTGGAACTGCCGCCGATCGCCGCAAGGGCGCTGGACCTGCTGTTCATCCTGCACGCCGACCACGAGCAGAACGCTTCGACTTCTACCGTGCGCCTGGTCGGCTCCACGGGCGCGAACCCTTACGCGTGCGTCGCCGCCGGCGTGGCCGCGCTGTGGGGTCCCGCGCATGGCGGCGCCAACGAGGCGGTGTTGAGGATGCTGGCCGAGATCGGCGACGTGAAGAACGTGCAGTCCGCCGTGGACAAGGCCAAGGACAAGGAGTCGGGCTTCCGCCTGATGGGCTTCGGCCACCGCGTGTACAAGAACTTCGATCCGCGCGCCAAGATCATCCGCGAGATGACGCACAAGGTGCTGGACGAACTGGGCATCGACGATCCGATGCTGGACGTGGCCATGCGCCTGGAAGAGGCCGCGCTGAAGGACGACTACTTCGTGCAGCGCAAACTGTATCCGAACGTCGATTTCTACAGCGGCATCATCTACAAGGCGCTGAAGATCCCGACGGAGATGTTCACGGTGATGTTCGCGATCGCCCGCACCGCCGGCTGGGTGGCGCACTGGCTGGAACAGCAGAACGATCCGGAAAACAAGATCGGCCGCCCGCGGCAGATCTACACCGGCGCGGCGCAACGCGACTACGTGGAAGTGGGCAAGCGCTGACGGGTGTCGCCAGCGCGATCGTCGCGATCCGAGGGCCGGTCTTCACCGGCCCTCGGTCGTTCTGAACGACGGGACCGGCCGTTCAGCGATTTTCAGACGTTTCCTATCGCCGCTGCCGGGGGCGGTCCGGTATCACTGTCGCACCGGGCGCACGCAGCGCATCGGCAAGGGGGAGCGCGGCTGGACGGCCGTGGCTCACGGACGACACCACAAACGGAATTGCATCGAATGGACCGCTTCAAGACGCTGGCGGCAGCTGCCGCATTGCTTATCGCAACGACACACCTTGCACCGGCGTATGCCGGTCCGCAGGGCGACGACAACTTCAAGGCCACCTACATCCGGGCCAACATCGTCAAGGGAAAGACGACCACCGACGAGGTGCTCGCACGGTTCGGCGAACCCACCTCGCAGACCATGAACGACAGCAGCGAGACCTGGGTGTACCAGCGCACCGCCGCGGCGCGGCAGCAGAAGAAAGGCGGCGGGCTGGGTGGGTTCATGGGGCTGGTGAAGGGCGTGGCCGCCACCGCCTATGAACTGGCTCCGGAGAAGGTGGGCGGATCGGCAAGCCGTCTCTACGCGGGTGCGGACCGGGCGGAACGCACCGCGAACGCCGCGGCTGCGCTGGGCGGCTCCGGCGGGGAAGCGGCTGGCGCCACGGCTGCCGCAGGACCCTCCACGTTGCAGATCCAGTTCGCCAATGGCGTGGTCAGCAGTTTCAGCCTGCGCTGATCGTGCAGGACCGTTGATCGATTGAACGCCCCGCATGCGGGGCGTTTTTCGCAGTGCGGCGATCCGGGCGGCGCACCTGCCAGGTTGGGCGCAGGATCCTCATTCCGAAGCGGGCGGCTCCGCCGAGCCTCACGGCTTGGCGTCTTCGTAGGCCGCGATCTCCTGCCGCGCGAGCATGTCCTGCAGCTGCGCAAACGACGCGCGTTTCATCGGCTTTTCGTCCACGCTCGACAGCGGCGCCTGGCGCAGCGCGTCGCCGGGCAGCACGGTCAGATCGAAGGTCAGCCCGTCCGCGCTGAAGATCCACACGTCGAACTGGCCATCGCGGTGCCGGTCCAGGCGCAATCGGCGGCTGCGGGATTCGGCGGGGATGCCACGGTCGTCCAGGAAGCGAGGCACCTGTTTGGCGTCGTCGGTGTACAGGTGCAGCGCGACCGGCGTATTCGCGTCGGCGGTACCGTCCAGCACGGGGCCGACCAGCCGGGGCGTGAAAGGCGCGAAGAACTCCAGCGCACGCAGCGCCGCCTCGCGCCGTTCGCGCAGGTCGGTGGCCTGGGTGTTGCCCTGGAACAGGCGCTGGTATTCGCGCAGCGCGTCCTCGATCTCCCGGTTGCGCGGCAGCGAGGCGTCGTCGTGGATACCCAGGCGCGCGGCGGCCTTCAGCTTGGCCTGGTGGTAGTCGCGGATGCCGCCTTCGGCCATCAGCCTTGCGGCTTCGTGGGCCAGGCGGTGCCGGCGTTCGCGGGTGCGGGTCTGCGCATGCTGCTGCGCGTGGCGGACCTGGGGCATGCTGCGACTCCGGTGCGGACCCGCAGGCAGGGTAACCCGAATGCGGCCGGCTGCCCCGCACGGCCGGGCAGGGCGGCCCGACGCAAGCCAGCCCTCGGGGCCTCGCCGGACAGCAGCGGATCGCTGCCGCCGGTGCGCTAGAAGATGTCGAACGCTTCCTCGGCCGGCGCGGACTGCTCTGGTCCGTAGTCCACGTAGGTCTCCATGCGTTCCAGGTCTTCCGCCATGACCCATTCGGTCAGGCCACCGCCGCCTTCGATCAGCTGGCCGCCGGCGCCGACGCTGACCTTGACCATGCCTTCCGGCGGCTCGTGGTCGGCCAGCGGCTGGTCTTCCAGCGCAACGCGCATGAAATCGATCCAGATCGGCAGTGCGGCCTTGCCGCCGTACTCGCGGTAACCCAGCGACTTGAAGTCGTCGCGGCCGACCCAGACCACGGTGGTGTAAGGCCCGCCGAAGCCGGCAAACCACGCATCGCGGTGGTCGTTGGTGGAGCCGGTCTTGCCGCCCACGTCCTCGCGCTTGAGCACCTTCGCCGCGGTGCCCGTTCCCCGCTGCACCACGTCGCGCATCATCGACACCAGCTGGTAGGCCACGCGCGCATCGATGGCGCGCGGGGCGACCGGCGTGTCCGCCGGCAGGGTGACCGGCTTCCTCGCCGGGGGGCGCCTGGTTGCCTTGTCGTCCTTCGCGTCGGCGGTCTTGCGCGGCGCCGCGCCACCGGCTGGTCCCAGGTCGAAGCCGTCCACTACCGTCGAGGCCTGCTGCACGCGCCGGCCGGTGTTGCCCACCCCGCAACCGCGGCAGGCAGTCGGCGGCTTCTCCTTGAAGATCACCTTGCCATTGCGGTCGCGGACTTCGTCGATGAACCACGGCGTCACCCGGAAGCCGCCGTTCGGGAACGTCGCGTAGCCGCCGGCGACCATGATGGGCGGCAGCGATGCGGTGCCCAGCGACATCGACAGGTTGGGCGGCAGCAGCGCCTCGTCGAGGCCGAAGTGGCTGATGTAGCGGCGCGCGTATTCCACGCCGATCGCGTCGAGCAGCCGTACCGACACCAGGTTGCGCGACTGCACCAGCGCCTCGCGGATCCGCATGGGACCTGCGAAGTTGCCGCTGTCGTTCTGCGGTCGCCAGACCTTGCCGTTGCGCATGTTGAACACCACCGGCGCGTCCAGCACGATCGATGCCGGGTTGAAGCCCTTCTCGAAGGCCGCCGCATAGATGAAGGGCTTGAACGACGAGCCAGGCTGGCGCCGGGCCTGGGTGGCGCGATTGAACTTGTTGCCGGCAAAACTGAAGCCTCCCACCAGGGCGCGCAGCGCGCCGGTGTCCGAGTCCAGCGAGATCAGCGTCGCCTGGGCGCGGGGCAGCTGGTCGACCCGCCACGCCGGTTTGGCCTCGGCGTCGTCGTTGCCGTCCTTGTCCTTGGGCGGGTCCACGCGCCTGATGCGCGCCAGATCGCCGCGCTTGTAGAGCGCCGCGGGGCTTCGGCCGGGCCAGGGGCGTGTCGAAGCGGCATCGAGCGTGACTTCGGTGCCGTCGGCCAGCACCACGTCCGCAGTACCCGATCCGGTGCGCAGCACCACGGCCGGTATCAACCCGGCCTGGGCGGGAATGCCGCGAAGGCGCGCCGCCGCCGTGGCCGCATCTTCGTCCTCGGCCAGTTCGAAGCGCTGCTCGACCGCGCGGAAGCCATGCCGGTGGTCGTACGTCGCCAGGCCCGAACGCACCGCCGCGTCGGCCGCGACCTGCAGCTGCGCATCGATGGTGGTGGTGACGTGGTAACCGCGGGTCAGCACGTCGCCGCCGAAGCGCGCCAGCATTTCCTGGCGGACCATTTCGGCCACGTACGGCGCATAGACCTCGACCGGCCGTTCGTGCGGGCTGGCGTGCATCTCCACCGCCTGCGCGGCGCGTTCGGCCGCGGCGTCGATGAAGCCCAGCTCGCGCATGCGCGTCAGCACGTAGTCGCGCCGTTCGCGCGCGCGCTCCGGGTTGCTGAGCGGATTGCCGCTGGAGGGGAATTTGGGAATCGCGGCCAGCGACGCCATCTCGTCCAGCGCCAGCTGGTCCAGCGACTTGCCGTAGTAGAACTCCGCGGCCGCGGCCACGCCGTAGGCACGATTGCCGAAAAAGCTCTTGTTGAGGTAGAGCTCGAAGATCTCGTCCTTGCTCAGCTCGCGCTCCATGCGCATGGCCAGCAGCATTTCCGACAGCTTGCGGGTATAGCTGTATTCGGAGCTCAGGAAGAACTGCCGCGCCACCTGCTGGGTGATCGTGGAGCCGCCGGGCACGCGCTTGGCGTCGGTGGTGAGCAGCAGCCACACCGCGCGGCCCACGCCCTTGTAGTCCACGCCATGGTGCTGGTAGAAGCGCGCGTCCTCGATGGCCATGAAGGCCTGCTTGAGCCGCTCGGGGACGTTCTCGATGTCCACCGGATAGCGCCGGGTCTCGCCGAACATGGCCATCAGCCGGCCATCGCTCGCGTAGACGTAAAGCGGTTCCTGCAGCTCGATGTCGCGCAGGCTGGCCACGTCCGGCAGCTTGGAGGACACCGCCCAGTAGAGAATCCCCAGGCCCAGCGCGCCGAGCAGCAGGGCGCCCAGGGAGCAGATCAGGGCCCAGCGCAGCAGGCGGCGAAAGCGCGACATCGGATGGTGGCAGTGGCCTCAGGTCGGCGGAGTATACGGGCCAGCGTCCCGGTCGCCCGCGTCAGGCGTCCCTCCACGACGCCCGGCCTCCCCTGTCCCGGAGCGTCAGGATGTGACGCTCTCCAGCGTTTCGCGCGATCCAGTTGCCACGCCGTGAAAAGTCCGTTATTTAATGCAACGGGGAACGAGGTGCGCAGAAGTCACTGAAATTGCAGCGCCCGTCACAAGGGGAGAATCGTGGGACTGATCACTAAAAGCCAGGCGCCCTTGGTGGGGGTCGATATCAGCTCGACCGCGGTCAAGCTCCTGCAGCTGTCCCGCTCGGGCAGCGGCGCCGGCTACCGCGTCGAGCACTACGCCGTCGAACCGCTGCCGCCCACTGCGGTGGTGGAGAAGAACATCGTCGAGGTGGAGGCGGTGGGCGATGCCATCCGCCGCGCCATGTCCCGCTCGGGCAGCCGCGCCAAGCATGCCGCGGCAGCGGTCGCGGGATCGGCCGTCATTACCCGGGTGATCCCGATGGCCGCCGACCTGGACGAGGACGACCTCGAATCCCAGATCGAACTGGAAGCGGCCAACTACGTGCCGTACCCGATCGAGGAAGTGAACCTCGATTTCGAGGTGCTCGGCCCGATGCCCGGGAACCCGGAGATGGTCCAGGTCCTGCTGGCGGCATCCCGCGCCGAGAACGTGGAAACGCGCGCCTCCGCGCTGGAGCTGGGCGGGCTGACCCCGCGCGTGATGGACGTGGAGGCCTTCGCGGTCGAAAACGCGTTCGCGCTGCTCGCCGATGGGCTGAACCTGCGCCGCGACGGGCTGGCCGCGCTGGTGGACGTGGGCGCCACCATGACCACGCTGAACATCCTGCGTAACGGCCGCAGCCTGTACAGCCGCGAACAGGTGTTCGGCGGCAAGCAGCTCACCGACGAGGTCATGCGCCGCTACGGCCTGAGCTACGAGGAAGCCGGCCTGGCCAAGCGCCAGGGCGGGCTGCCGGAGAGCTACGAGGTCGAGGTGCTGGAGCCGTTCAAGGAAGCGCTGGTCCAGCAGATCAGCCGCCTGCTGCAGTTCTTCTACGCCGGCAGCGAGTTCAACCGGGTCGACCAGGTCGTGCTCGCCGGCGGCTGCGCGTCCATCCCCGGCATGGCCGCGATGGTCGAAGAACAGCTCGGCGTGCCCACGACCGTGGCCAACCCGCTGGCGCACATGACCCTTGGGCCGCGCGTGCAGGCGCATGCGCTGGCGCAGGATGCCCCCGCGCTGATGATCGCCTGCGGCCTGGCGCTGAGGAGCTTCGACTGATGGCACGCATCAACCTGCTTCCGTGGCGCGCGGAACGGCGCAAGCAGCGCCAGAAGGAATTCATGGCCATGCTCGGGGCATCCGCCCTGGGCGCGGCGCTGGTGGCGTTCCTGATCGTCAATTACTACGGCCGCCAGATCGACGGGCAGAACCAGCGCAACCAGTTCCTCGAAGGCAAGATCGCCGAGGTGCAGAAAAAGATCGACGAGATCAAGGCGCTGGACGAGAAGAAGGCCAGCCTGCTCAAGCGCAAGGAGATCATCGAGGACCTGCAGGCCGACCGTTCGCAGATGGTGCATCTGTTCGATTCGCTGGTGCGCACCATTCCGGACGGCGTGGCGCTGACGTCGATCAAGCAGGAAGCCGAGAAGCTCACCCTCGAAGGTCGCGCGCAGTCCAACGCGCGGGTCAGCACCTACATGCGCAGCCTGGAAAGCTCGGGCTGGATGACCAAGCCGCAGTTGTCGATCATCGAGGCGAAGGAAGGCGATCCGGGCCTGCCGTTCACCTTCATCCTGAGCGTCACCCTCGCCAATCCCAACGCACCGGCCGACGCCGACGGCGACGGTGTGCCCGACGCGGAGGCGGGCGCGCCTGGCGCCACGCCGGCGCCCGCTGCGCCCGCCGCACCGGCCACTGTAGGAGCCGCGCCATGAGCCAGCGCCGCATGTCACTGAAGGAACTGGATTTCAGCAACACCGGCGCGTGGCCGCGCGAATACAAGATCGGCTTCTGCGTGCTGCTGGGCCTGCTGATCGTCGGCCTGACCTGGTGGCTGTTCGTGCGCGACAAGCGCAGCGAACTGGAGAACCTGGTCAATCGCGAAACCGAGCTGCGCGGCGAATACGAGACGCTGCGCGGCCGTGCCGCCAACCTCGAACCGCTGAAGCTGCAATTGGCCCAGATGGAGCAGCAGCTGCAGCAGATGCTGCGGCAGCTGCCGAGCCGCACCGAGATGCCCGACCTGATTGTGGACATCTCGCAGACCGCGCTGGCGACAGGCTTGGCCAACGAGCTGTTCCAGCCCGGCACCGAAACGCCAAAGGAGTTCTACGCCGAGCAGCCCATCGCGCTGCGCATGGTGGGCACGTACCACCAGTTCGGCGCGTTCGTCAGCGGCGTGGCCTCGCTGCCGCGCGTGGTGATCCTGACCATGCACGACATCGCATTGCGCCCGAAGGCCCCGGAAACGGGCATCACCGTCGACAGCCAGGCGCTCGAGCTGGCGGGTACGGTAAAGACCTACCGCTATCTCGACGAAGAGGAAGCCGCCGCGCAGGCCGCCGCCAACGCCGCGCCCGCCGGGACGCCGGCCGCGACACCGCCGGCCGCACCGGCGACCGGAGGTGCGCCATGAGCCGGGTTCATCCCTTGGCCGTGCGCGGCCTGGCGGTGCTTGCGGCGCTCGCCCTGGCTGGCTGCGGCCGCAGCGTGGTCCGCTCGCCGGACGTGGCTGACAACGAAAGCAACCTCGAAGCCTGGGTTGCGGAAGTGGACAACCGGCCGCCCCCGCCGCTCGATCCGTTGCCGGTGATGCAGCAGTTCGAATCCTTCGAATACGCCGCGCAGGGCCTGCGCGATCCCTTCAGCCGGGCCTTCCGCGATACCGGTGGCAGCGGTCCGCGTCCGGATGCCAACCGGCCCAAGCAGGCGCTGGAAAACTTCCCGCTGGACAGCCTGGACATGGTGGGCACGATCGGCAGCGGTCGCGGGCTGACCGCGCTCGTGCAGGGGCCCGACAAGATGACCTACAAGGTCCGCCCGGGCGCATACCTGGGGCAGAACGATGGCCGCGTGACATCGGTCAGCGAAGACCGGATCGATCTGGTCGAACTGGTAACGGATGGGGCGGGTGGCTGGCTCGAGCGGCCGGCGTCGATCTCGCTCGAAGACCAATGATTAGGGGACAGGCATGAAGAACATCAAGAACAACCTGCACGCAAGCCTGTTCGGCGTGGCCGTTGGCCTGGTGGCCGCCAGCAGCTCGCTGCATGCGGCCCAGGCCCCTGCCATCCTGGGCGCGTCCCAGGCGGCGGCCGGCGCGATCGACCCGGCAAAGCAGCGCCCCGCCACGGTCTCGGTTTCGAGCATCGACTTCAAGCGCGGCGATGGCGGCGCGGGCCGCCTGATCCTGCGCTTCGACGGCGACGGCGCCATGCCGGACCTGCGCAACCAGGGTTCGCAGGTGGTCATCGACATGGGCGGCGCCAGCCTCCCGGCCAACCTGCAGAAGCCGCTGAACGTGTCCGACTTCGCCACGCCGGTGCAGCGCATCGACGCCAACCGCACCGCGTCCGGTGCGCAAGTCGTGCTCAACACCACCGGTGCGTTCGAGTCCATGGCCTACCAGACCGGCCGCGACTACGTGGTCGAGATCGTGCCGCGCGCCGCCGCGTCGACCCGGGCGGTCGGCGGCACGGCGGCCACCGTGGCAAGTACGGCGCAGGTCGGTGTGGTCCCGCAGGCCTATTCCGGCCGTCGCCTGACACTGAATTTCCAGGACGTGTCGGTGCGCTCCGTGCTGCAGATCATCGCCGACGAAGCCGACCTGAACATCGTGGCCGCCGATACCGTGCAGGGCAACGTGACCCTGCGCCTGGAGGAGGTGCCGTGGGACCAGGCGCTGGACATCGTGCTGCAGGCCAAAGGCCTGGATAAGCGCCGCAGCGGCAACGTGATCTGGGTGGCGCCGCAGGCCGAGATCGCCGCCTACGAGCAGAGCATCCAGGACGCGCGGATGAAGCTCGAGAATGGCGCTGAGCTGATTACCGAGTACATCCCGCTGAGCTACTCCAGTGCCGAGGACGTGGCCAAACTGCTGACCGACGACAGCAAGAACAGCTCCGGTGGCGGTGGCGGTGGTGGCGCGGCTGGGGCCGGACAGGGGCAGCGCGGTTTCCTGTCCCCCCGCGGCAGCCTGAGCTTCGACCGCCGTACCAACACGCTGCTGGTCATCGACATTCCGCAGCGCGTCGCTGACATCAAGAAGATCGTACAAGTGCTGGACAAGCCGGTCGACCAGGTGGTGATCGAGGGCCGGATCGTGATCGCCAACGAGTCGTTCGCGCGCGAGCTTGGTGCCAAGTTTGGACTTAGCGGTACTAAAGACAACCTCGCCTTCAGCGGGAATCTGGCTGCCAACTCCGCAACGCGGAACTCGCTAACCGAAGCCGAAAGAGCAAACAGCGCCGTCCCGCCGCCCAATCCGCTGCAGGGTTATCAGATCACGCGCGGTTTGAACGTTGATCTGCCGTCGACTTTGGCAGGTGCAGGTTCGTTGGCTTTGTCGGTCCTCAACGCGGGCTACTTGCTTGATATCGAATTGTCGGCGCTGCAAGTCGAGGGTCGCGGTGAGGTCATCTCCAACCCCCGCATCGTCACCAGCAACCAGAAGGAAGCGGTGATCCGGCAGGGTGAGGAAGTGGGCTACCTCACCATCACCGGCAGCGCCGGCGGCGCGGCGCAGGTGCCGCAGGTGCAGTTCAAGGAAGCCCTGCTGGAACTGCGGGTGACACCGACCATCACCAACGATGGCCGCGTGTTCCTGAACATGAATGTCAAGAAGGACGAGGTGAATGGCTTCGTCGATACCGGCTTCGGCAACGTGCCGACCATCGCCAAGCGCGAAGTGAACACCGCGATCCTGGTGGAAGATGGTCAGACGGTGGTCGTGGGCGGCGTGTACGAATTCCAGAGCCAGTCCGACCTGTCCAAGGTGCCATTCCTGGGCGACATTCCGATCATCGGCAACCTGTTCAAGAAACGCGGCCGCACCAAGAACAAGGCCGAGCTGCTGATCTTCGTGACGCCGAAGGTGCTGAAGGTCGCGCAGCGCACCTGATCGCTTCGCACGTCTCGCGACGCTGTACGCAACGGGCCGGCAACGGCCCGTTCGCGTTTTCCGGTTGTGCCCCACGTCCACATGGTCGCGGGGCAGGACCCACGGCACTGGAACCCTTCACGGGGACGGGGGTCAAAATGACCCGTGACGGGATCGCCGTCGACCGGAGCCGCAAGATCCATGGACAGCCGCAGCGACGCGCCTGATTCGCCCGAACGCAACGACGCCGCGCGCGACACCGCCCGCCTCCATGCCGCGTTCGGCCGCCTGCGCGACGACCTGTCGGCGGAGATCGTGGGGCAGGGGGCGCTGATCGAGCGCCTGCTGATCGCCCTGCTGGCGGACGGTCACCTGCTGGTCGAGGGCGCGCCGGGACTGGCCAAGACCAGCGCGATCCGCGCGCTGTCCGCGCGCCTGGAAGCCGACTTCGCCCGCGTGCAGTTCACGCCCGACCTGCTGCCGGCCGACCTGACCGGGACGGAAGTGTGGCGGCCGCAGGACGGGCGGTTCGAGTTTCAGCCCGGCCCGATTTTCCACCCGGTGCTGCTGGCCGACGAGATCAACCGCGCGCCGGCCAAGGTGCAGTCCGCGCTGCTGGAAGCCATGGGCGAACGCCAGGTCACGGTCGGCCGCCACACGTATGCGCTGCCGCAGCTGTTCCTGGTGATGGCCACGCAGAACCCGATTGAGCAGGAGGGCACGTTCCCGCTGCCCGAGGCCCAGCTCGACCGCTTCCTGATGTACGTGCGCATCGGTTACCCGGAAGCGCAGGCCGAAACCGAGATCCTGCGCCTTGCGCGCGAGCGTGCGCGCAGCGCGATGCAGGCGCAGGCCGCGCCACCGGAGCGGATGCCGCTGGACGACGTGTTCGCCGCGCGCGCCGCGGTGTTGGACCTGCACGTGGCGCCGGCGCTCGAGCGCTACCTGGTGGAGCTGGTGCTGGCGTCGCGCGACGCCGCGCGTTACGACGAAGCGCTGGCCCGCCGGATCGCCTGGGGGGCCAGCCCGCGCGGCTCCATCGCGCTGGAGCGCTGCGCGCGTGCCCGCGCATGGCTGGCGGGGCGCGATTTCGTGACGCCCGACGATGTGCGCGCGATCGCACCAGACGTGCTGCGGCACCGCGTGCTGCCCAGCTACGAAGCCACCGCGGAAGGCTGGGATGGCGAACGCCTGGTCCAGGCGCTGCTGGATCGGGTGCCGTTGCCGTGAAGCGCGGGCTCGGAAGCAGCGACCCGGGGCCCGGGACCCGGGACGGCGGCAACGCCGCTGTTGGAGAAGCGGAGCGGGACGGGCGTCCCCGTGCCGCAGGCAATCCCTTTGGGCATGCTTTCGGCAAAGGGCGGATCAGCGGACGCGATGCGGGTGGCGCTGCTTCTGTTCCGGTCCTGGCGCTGCGCGCCCCGGGTCCCGGCATCGCCCCCACCCTTGCCGAGCTTGTCGGGTTGCGCGCCTTGGCCCAGGGCCGTCGCGCGGCCGCGCGCGGGCGGCACGGCACCAGCGGCCACGCGCCGTCGCCCCTGCGCGGTCGCGGCATGGAGTACGCGGAATCGCGCGAGTACGCCCAGGGCGACGACGCGCGCCATATCGACTGGCGGCTCACCGCGCGCAGCGGCAAGCCGCACACCAAGCTGTTCCAGGCCGAACGCGAGCGGCTGACGCTCATCGTGGCCGACACCGCGCCGGCGCTGTACTTCGGCACCCGGGTTCGCTTCAAGTCGGTGCAGGCCGCGCGTGCAGGCGCGGTGGCCGCGTGGATCGCGGTGCGCGACGGCGACCGCATCGCGGCGCTGCGGGGTTCGGCCAGGGAGGCGCCGGTGCCGCCCGCGGCCGGGCCGCGCGGTGCGCTGCGCGTGCTCGATGCGCTGGTGCGCTGGTATGCCGGGCCGCCTGCGGACGATGCCGGGCTGCCGGTGGCGCTGGACCACGCGCAGCGGCTGCTGCGCCCCGGTTCGCGGCTGGTGGTGCTGGCCGATCCCGCCAGCATCGCGGCGCTGCCCGCCGAGCGCTGGCCGGCGCTGTCCATGCACAGCGAAGTCGTGGTGCTGCTGCTGACCGATCCGCTGGAAACCGCGCCACCGCAGGCGCAGCTGGCGTTCGCATCGTCCGCGCCGGGCGTGGCGGCGCACCGCGTGCAGCTGGACCTGGCCGCTGCGGCGCAGCGCCAGCGCTGGCGGCACGCGTTCGTGGCGCCGCTGGAAGCCGCCCTGGCGCAGCTTCCGGCGCGCGGTGTGCGCGCGCAGGCCTTGCGCGCCGATGCGTCGGCGGATGCGTGGCTGCCGCTGTTGGACCGGGTGCGGGCGAAGACCGCGGGAGCCGCTTGATGCAGGTGGGCGACGGCCTGGTGCTGCGCGACATCCACATGCCGCCGGCGCCTGCCTGGTGGCCACCCGCGCCGGGCTGGTGGATCGCGCTCGTTGCGCTGCTGGTCGCGGCGGGCGGCCTGGCCTGGTGGCTCGCACGACGCCGGCGCCGCGCACGCGCGGTGGCACGGTTGTTCGACGACGCCCTGGCGCAGGCCGCCACGCCCGGCGAGCGCGTCGCGGCGATCTCGGGGCTGCTGCGTCGCGCCGCGCGGCGCATCGATCCGCATGCGGACAGGCTGCAGGGCGAGGACTGGCTGCGTTTCCTGGACCAGGGACGGGCGCAGCCAACGCTCGCCGGCCATGGGCCGTTGCTGCTCGAGGGCGCGTTCCGGCCCGACGTGCCCGCCGACCAGGTGGAAGCGCTGCGCATCGCGGCGCGCGCGCGCTTCATGAACTGGATGGACGTGCGCGCATGAGCGGCCTGTCGCTACCGGCCTGGCTCGCCGCGTGGCTGCCCCACGACTTCGGCGGCTTCGCCTGGCCATGGCTGCTGCTCGCGCTGCCGGCGCCGTGGCTCGTGCGCGCGCTGCTGCCACCGCGCCGCGATGCGGCTGCCTCCGCGCTGCGGGTGCCGTTCGGCGCCCGGCTCGACGGCATCGCGGGCAAGGCCGGCGTCGCGCGTCCGCGCGGTGCCGGCGCGCTGGCGTGGATCGCCTGGGCGCTGCTGTGCACGGCGGCCGCGCGCCCGCAGATGCTCGGCGATGTGATCCAGCCGCCCCAGCAGGGCCGCGACCTGATGCTCGCCGTGGACCTGTCGGGGAGCATGGGCGAGGAGGACATGGACGTCGGCGGCCGGATCGTGGACCGGCTGACCGCCGCCAAGGCGGTGCTCGCGGATTTCCTGGATCGCCGCGCAGGCGACCGCGTCGGACTGGTCGTGTTCGGGCAGCGTGCGTTCGTGCTGGCGCCGCTCACCCTGGATCGCGACACCGTGCGCAAGCAGCTGGCCGACACCGTGGTGGGCCTGGCCGGGCGTGAAACCGCGATCGGCGATGCCATTGCGCTGGCGGTGAAGCGCCTGCGCACGCAGCCGGCGGGCCAGCGCGTGCTGATCCTGCTGACCGATGGTGTCAACACGGCCGGTGCGCTGGATCCTTCGAAGGCCGCCGAACTGGCGCGCGACGAGGGCGTGCGCATCCACACCATCGCCTTCGGTGGCGAAGCCGCGGGACTCAGCGTCTTCGGCATGCCGCTGCAGCTGCCCGGCGGCGCCGAGATGACGGACGAAGCCAGCTTGAAGCGCATCGCCGATTCCACCGGAGGCCGCGCGTTCCGCGCGCGCGACACACGCGAACTGGCCGGCATCTATGCGGAGATCGATCGGCTGGAGCCGGTGGAGCGCCCGGGCGAAAGCGTGCGACCGCGCATCGAGCGCTATGCCTGGCCGCTGGCGGCCGCGCTGGCGCTGGGTGGCTGCGCCCTTGCGTGGCCGCGCGGGAGGCGGGCATGACCGGCATCGAAGGCCTGTCCATCGGCGGGGTGCAGTTCGTGCGCCCGCTGTGGCTGCTGGGCCTGCCCGCGCTACCGCTGCTGGCGTGGCTGTGGCGCCGCCGTGCGGCGCGCGCGGAGGCCTGGCGCGAACACGTGGATGCGCACCTGCTGCCGCACCTGCTGGAAGCCGGTGCCGAAGGGCGCGCGCGCTGGGGGATGCGTGGCGTGCTGCTGGGGCTGGGCCTGGCGCTGCTGGCACTGGCCGGGCCGGCGTGGCGCCAGGTCGAGCAGCCCCTGTGGCAGACGCGCGCGCCGTTGGTCGTTGCGCTGGACCTGTCGAGCGCGACGCTGGCAGGCGACCTGCCGCCCTCCCGGCTCGCGCAGGCGCGGGCCCAGATCGCGCAGCTGCTGCAGCAGCGCAAGGGCGGGCAGGTGGCCCTGGTGGCGTACGCGGAACAGGCCTACACCGTGGCGCCGCTCACCGACGACGTGGCCAACATCGCACTGTTCCTGGACGCGCTGGACCCCGACGTGATGCCCACCGACAGCTGGCCCGAGGACGGCAGCCGTGCAAGCGCGGCCATCGCGTGGTCGCAAGGGCTGCTGCGCCAGGCCGGCTTCGGCAGCGGCGACATCCTGCTGCTTACCGGCGAGGCGGATGCCGATGCGCGCAGCGCCGCGGCGGATTCCGCTGCGGCGGGTTATCGCGTGTCGGTGCTCGGCCTGGGGACCGCCGCGGGCGCGGCCTATCGCAGGCCGGACGGCAGCATCGGCCAGGCCAGGCTGGAGGCTCCGCTGCTGCGCGGCGTGGCCGGCGCCGGCGATGGCCGGTTCGAAACCGTGCAGCCCGACGCGCGCGATCTGCAGGCGCTGGGCGTGCTGGATCCACTGCAGGCCGGTGCGCGTGCCAGCCAGGGCGAGAAGCGCGCCGCGTGGCAGGACGAGGGCTTCTGGCTGCTGCCGCCGCTGCTGTTGCTGGCGGCGTTCGCGTTCCGCCGCGGTGGCGCGCTGGCGGTGCTGGCGCTGTGCCTGTGGCTACCGCTGGCGCCTGCGCCCGCGCAGGCCCAGGACGGCACGCTGTGGCGCCGCGCCGACCAGCAGGCGCATGCGCGCATGCAGCAGGGCCAGCGCGCGTATCGCAGGGGCGATTTCGCCGCCGCGGCGCAGGCCTACGGCCGCGTGGACAGCGCGGATGGCGCCTACAACCTGGGCAATGCGCTGGCGAAGCAGGGACGTTACGAGGAGGCCATCGACGCCTACGAGCGCGCGCTGGCAGGGCAGCCCGGCATGGCCGACGCCATCGCCAATCGCGAGGCCGTGCGCCGCGCGATGCAGCGCAAGCCGCCGCCGGGCGCCAACCGCAACCAGCCCAACCCGCAGGACCGGCGCCAGGGGCAATCGCAGTCGCGCGACGGGCAAGGCCAGCCCGGCAAGGGCGACGCGGATCCGCGCCAGGCGCAGAAGCACCCGCCGCGGCAGCCGGGCCAGCAGCAGGGCCAGGACGCGCGCGGCGAACAGGACGCGCAGCGCCCGCCCACGCCGGCCGACCAGCGCGCCGCCGATGCCGCGCAACGCCAGCGCATGCAGCGCGAACTGCAGGCGCAGCGCCAGACGGACAGGGGCCAGGACGTGGAAGGCCGGCCGGATCGCGCCGAACGGGCCGCGCAGCGCGAACGCAGCATCGCCACCGAAGCGCTGCTGCGGCGCGTCCCGGATGACCCCGGTGCGCTGCTGCGCGCCCGGTTCCAGCTCGAGTACGAACGCCGCCAGGCGCGGGGAGACCGATGACATCTCTTGCGAACGCATCGCGCGTGCAGCGCCTGCGCTGCCTGTCCTGGCTGCTGGTGCCGCTGCTGTTGACGCTCGGCACGCCCGGCTTTGCGCAGGTGCGGGCGTGGCTGGATCGCGACGCGATCGCGCTGGGCGAAACGGCCACGCTCAACATCGAGACCACCGGCTCCGTTGCCGACGAACCCGACTACTCGCCGCTGCTCGGCGACTTCCGCCTCAGCGGCCACACCAGCAGCCGGCGCGTGGAACTCGTGGGCGGCAACGCGCGCACGCAGATGCTGTTCGCCGTGGCGCTGGAGCCGCGGCGCGCGGGGCGCTTCCAGATCCCCGCGCTGCGCGTGGGCGCTACGCGCACGCCGCCGCTGACGTTGACCGTGGGACCGGCGGCCGCCACGCCGCGCCAGGCGGGCGGCATGGTGTTCGTCGAAGGCGAAGCGGATTCGGCTTCGCCCTACGTGCAGCAGGCGGTGGGCTACACGGTGCGGCTGTACTACGCCACGGCGCTGATCTCGGGCCAGCTCGACCAGGATCCGCCGCAGGGCGCCACCTTGCAGCGCGTGGGCGAAGACCTGCAGTACCAGCGCGACATCGCGGGGCGCAACTACACCGTGGTCGAGCGCCGCTACCTGCTGATCCCGGAACGCAGCGGGCCGCTGACCATTCCCGGCGCGCGCTTCCGCGGGCAGGGCGTGGGCGGGTTCTTCGACGACCTGTTCGGCGACGGTCGCCGCGACCTGGCCGCGCGCGGCACGCCGCGCACGCTGCAGGTGCGCGCCGTGCCGGACAACGCGCCGCAGCCGTGGCTGCCGCTGCGCGGCCTGTCGCTGCAGTACCTCGCCACGCCGCAGGCGGTGCGCGCGGGCGAGGCCGCCAGCGTCACCGTGGAGGCGCGCATCGACGGCGCCAGTGCCACCCAGCTGCCCGAGCTGCAGCTGCCGGCGGTGGACGGCGCACAGGTGTTCGCCGACCCGCCCCAGGTCGAGGAATCGTTCGCGCAGGGCAGGCCGCAGGTGCGGCTGGTGCGCAAGTTCTCGATCGTGCCCGCACGCAGCGGGACACTGCGCATTCCCGGCCCACGGATGCCGTGGTGGGACGTGCAGGCAGGCGCGGCGCGCACCGCTTCGCTGCCGGATCTTGCCGTGGAGGTGTCCGCGGGTGCCGCCGACGCCAGCCCGGCGCCGGCAACCGCCGCGCGCGATGCGGCGGCCGAGCCATTGCAGCGCTGGATCCGCGTGCCGTTCGTGCAGGGCGCGGTGCATGCCTGGGCGCTGGCGACGGTGCTGTTCGCCCTGCTGTGGCTCGGCACGCTGTGGTGGGCGCTGCACCGGCGGCCCGCTGCCGCGCCGCTCGCGCCCGAGGCGGCCGCACGCGACGCGTCGGCCAACCGCACCGCTGACCTGAAAGCCGCCTTGCGCCAGGGCGATCTGTCCGCGATCGCGGATGCACTGCGTGCCGCACGGTCCCCGCCTCTTGCCGACCTGGATGCCGTGTGCGCGGCGCTGGACGACACGGAGCAGGTCGCTGCGGTGCGCGCGCTGCAGCAGGCGCGCTGGGGGCAGGGCGATGCGGACGCAGCCCGGCAGGCGCTGCGCGACGCGTTCCCACGCGGGGCGCGCTGGCGCAAGCCCGCACGCGCAGGCCAGTCGCTTCTACCGCCGCTGTATCCGTAGTCCGGAACAGGCGGCGTGCGCACGTCGCACGCCGCTCGGGTGCGAACCGCCTCCATGCCGCGCACCGCGCGCGCTGCGCGTCTTGCCGTGGCGAACCGTGCATCCGTGCCGCGGTGGCTCCTCCTGGTGGCCGCCCGGGGTCCGTAGGGTCGGTTAAGCTGCGGCGCTACGCACGCCGGAGCCTGCCATGACCGCATCCACCGACAAGCCGCGCATGCCGCTGCACTGGAAGATCGCCATCGGTTTCGGCGCCGGCCTGCTGCTGGGCCTGCTGGTGCATTACGGCATCGGCGCGGACGCGCCGTGGGTGCAGTCGCTCACCAAGTACGTGACCCAGCCGTTCGGCACGCTGTTCCTCAGCCTGATCTTCATGCTGATCGTGCCGCTGCTGTTCTCCGCGCTGGTGGTGGGCGTGTCGGAGATGGGCGACGTGCGCGCGCTGGGCCGGGTGGGCTGGCGCACGCTGGCGTACACGGTGCTGCTGTCCGGCATCGCGGTGCTGCTGGGGCTGGTGATGGTGAACGCGTTCAAGCCCGGCGTGGGCGTGGACCCGGCCGACGCGCAGGAAATGCTGGCGGCCGGTGCGGAGCGCGCGCAGTCCATCGTGAAGGACAGCGTGGAGCAGCCCAGCGGCCTGGACATGCTGCTGGGCATCGTGCCGCAGAACGTGATCGGCGCGGCATCGAGCAATTCCAGCATCCTGGCGCTGATGTTCTTCGCGCTGATGTTCGGCGTGGGCATCGTGCTGAGCAAGGAGACGCCTGCGCTGGCCGCGCTGAAACGCGGCATCGAGGGCCTGTTCGAAGTCTCCATGACGCTGATCGGCCTGGTGATCCGGCTGGCCCCTTACGCGGTGTTCTGCTTCATGTTCAACCTGGCCGTGCTGTTCGGCTGGGACCTGCTGGCGCGGCTGGGTGCCTATGTGCTGGTGGTGGTGGCCGCGCTGGCGATCCACCTGCTGGTGACCTACTCGCTGGCGTTGAAGCTGGTGGGCGGCTACTCGCCGGCGCGGTTCTTCAAGGGCGTGCAGGAAGCGATGCTGGTGGCGTTCTCCACCGCGTCGTCCAACGCCACGCTGCCGGTGTCGCTGCGCGTGGCCGACACCAAGCTGGGCCTGCCGCGGCGCATCTCGCGCTTCGTGCTCACCATCGGCGCCACGGCCAACCAGAACGGCACCGCGCTGTTCGAAGGCGTCACCGTGATCTTCCTGGCCCAGTTCTTCGGCGTGGAGCTGGGGCTGGGCCAGCAGTTCCTGGTGATGCTGGTGTGCATCCTGGGCGGCATCGGCACCGCCGGCGTCCCTTCGGGCTCGCTGCCGGTGGTGGCGCTGATCTGCGCCATGGTGGGCGTGCCCGCGCAAGGCATCGGCCTGGTGCTGGGCGTGAACCATTTCCTGGACATGTGCCGCACCACGGTGAACGTGACCGGAGACCTGGCGATAGCGGCGATGGTGTCCGAAGGCGAAGCCGACGGCCCGAGCCTGGCCGACCAGGGCGACCGCATCGCCTGAGCGGAACGGCGCGCAACATTCGTCTGCACGGCGCGACCGGATCGCAGCGGCGTGACCCACGCGACCGTTTCCGCTGGCGGCACGTCCCGCCGGGTGGTGTGCGGGGCATGGGACAATAGGCGTCCAGGCCCGCGCCGGGCCGTCCCACGCCGCCAAGCCCCTCCATGACGACGCCCAGCCGCCGCGACCTCGCCAACGCCATCCGATTTCTCGCCGCCGACGCGGTCCAGCAGGCCAACTCCGGCCACCCCGGCATGCCGATGGGCATGGCCGATATCGCAGAGGTGCTCTGGAACGATTTCCTGAAGCACAACCCGCGCAATCCCAGGTGGCTGGACCGCGACCGCTTCGTGCTCTCCAACGGCCACGGCTCGATGCTGCAGTACGCGCTGCTGCACCTGTCCGGCTACGACGTGTCGCTGGACGACCTGCGCAACTTCCGCCAGTTCGATTCCAAGACCCCGGGCCACCCCGAGAACTTCATGACTCCGGGCGTGGAAACCACCACCGGTCCGCTGGGCCAGGGGCTCGCCAATGCGGTCGGCTTCGCGCTGGCGGAAAAGCTGCTGGCGCAGCGCTTCAACCGCGACGGCTTCGACCTGGTGGACCACCGCACCTGGGTGTTCCTGGGCGACGGCTGCTTGATGGAAGGCATCAGCCACGAAGCCGCCTCGCTGGCGGGCACGTGGGGCCTGCACAAGCTGGTCGCGTTCTGGGACGACAACAACATCTCCATCGACGGCAACACCGACGGCTGGTTCACCGACGACACGCCCGCGCGCTTCGAGGCCTATGGCTGGACGGTGGTGCGCGACGTGGACGGCCACGATGCCGACTCGATCCGCGCCGCGATCCAGACTGCGCTGACATCGTCCGACAAGCCGGTGCTGGTGTGCTGCCGCACCACGATCGGTTTCGGCTCGCCGGCCAAGGCGGGCAAGGAATCCAGCCACGGCGCGCCGCTGGGCAAGGATGAACTCATCGCCACGCGCGACGCGCTCGGCTGGCCGCATGCCGCGTTCGAGATCCCGGACGACATCTACGCCGGCTGGCGCAGGAACGAAGGCGCCAAGCGCGAAGCCGAATGGAATGCGCTGTTCGAACGCTACGCCGCGCAGCATCCGGAAGCGGCGGCGGAGTTCCAGCGCCGCATGCGCGGCGAACTGCCGGAAGGGTTCGGCGCGCAGGCCGATGCCTACATCGCCAAGCTCCAGGCCGAAGGCCCGGTGGTGGCCAGCCGCAAGGCGTCGCAGATGGCCATCGAGGCCTACGCGCCGCTGCTGCCGGAGCTGGTGGGCGGTTCGGCGGACCTCGCCCATTCCAACCTGACCCTGTGGAAGGGCAGCAAGTCCGTCGCCGGCACCGATCGCGACGCCAACTACATCTATTTCGGCGTGCGCGAGTTCGCCATGACCGCGATCTCCAACGGCCTGTCGCTGCACGGCGGCTTCGTGCCGTACGACGCCACCTTCCTGGTGTTCAGCGACTACGCGCGCAACGCGGTGCGCATGAGCGCGCTGATGCATGCGCACGCGATCCACGTGTACACGCACGACTCCATCGGCCTGGGCGAGGACGGCCCGACCCACCAGCCGATCGAACACATGGCGTCGCTGCGCTACATCCCCAACAACGACCTGTGGCGCCCGTGCGACGCGGTGGAGTCGGCGGTGTGCTGGAAGGCGGCCATCGAACGCACCGCCGGGCCCAGCTGCGTGGTCTTCAGCCGCCAGAACCTGCCGCACCAGCCTCGCAGCGACGCGCAGGTGGCGGACATCGCCCGTGGCGGCTACGTGCTGAAGGACAGCGTGGGCACGCCCGAACTGATCCTGATCGCCACCGGATCGGAAGTGGGGCTCGCGATGGAAGCCGCCGCGCAGCTGGGCGATGCGGTGCGCGTGGTGTCGATGCCCTCGACCGACGTGTTCGACCGACAGGACGCCGCATATCGCGAATCCGTGCTGCCCAAGGCCGTGCGCAAGCGCGTGGCGGTGGAAGCCGGGGTCTCGGACTTCTGGCGCAAGTACGTGGGCCTGGACGGCGCGGTGGTGGGCATCGACGGCTTTGGCGCCAGCGCGCCGGCGGACGTGCTGTTCGCGCACTTCGGCTTCACGGTGGACAAGGTCGTCGAGGCCGCGCGCGGGCTCTAGCGCCGCGATCCGCAGGAGCGGCGTCAGGCGCGACCGCTCCTGCTTCGCAGATATCGAGCGGGAAGGTCGCGGCTGAAGCCGCTGCGACGCGCCGCTTGCTAGAACGTGACTTCCACGGACGTCGCGCTGCGCTTGGCCGGTCCGTGGTACACGGCTTCGATGTTGTTGCCGTCCGGATCCAGCACGAACGCGCCGTAATAGTCCGGGTGGTAGCCGCGCAGGCCGGGCGCGCCGTTGTCGCGGCCGCCGGCGGCGATCGCGGCGGCGTGGAACGCGTCCACCGTCGCGCGGTCCTTCGCCTGGAAGGCGATGTGGTGGCGCCCGGTGAGCTCGCCCTGCGCGGCATCGCTCTTCGCCGTGGACACGAACAGCTCGTCGGCCCAGAAATGGTCGTCGCCTTCGCCCGCCAGGGGAATGCCGATGACGTCGAACGCGGCTTCGTAGAAGCGCCGGCTCGCGGCCAGGTCGCGCACCACCAGCTGGATGTGGTCGATCAGCCGGCCGCGGTGCAGGTGCATGGTTTCCATGTGCGATCTCCAGGGTGTCGCGCGCACGGCGCCGGAAGGCAACAGGATGCCGCAGGCGGACGTGTGGTGGCACGTGCCGTGGGCGGGTGCCCTGTAGCCGCCTCCCTGCGCACCGCCGCGGCTACCCGGTGCGGTTCAGCGCGAGCGCCAGCAGTCGCGCCAGCAGTGTCTCGCCCAGCCCGCGCGGGCTGTCCAGCTGCATGCGGGCCAGCGCCTCGCGATCGCCAGTGCGGCCGTCGCGCAGCGAGGCCAGCACCGTCGCCGCCTTCGCGCCAGGCGTCGCTGTCCTGGCCTTCAACCAGCCCAGCGCCTTCACCAGGCGCTGTTCCACGTCGGTGAAATCGCTGCCCAGCGGATAGTCGGGCAGGGTGCCCTCACCGCGCAGCGGTGCCAGTGCGCCGCGCAGCCGTTGGGCGGTGTTGTTGCGCCATGCGCCCGGCGCCTCGAATCGGCGCGCCAGCTTGCGGTGCTCGCCGGCCTGGCGGAGCAGCGATTGCTGCGCGCTGGCATCGCTGATGGCGGTCATCGCGAGCACGCAGTCCTCGTCCGTCCTGCCGCGCAGGTCCGCGATGCCGTACTCGGTCACCACCACGTCGCGCAGATGCCGGGGAATGGTGCAGTGCCCGTAGTTCCAGCGGATGTTGCTGGTGGGCTTGCCCCTGTCGTCGCGCGTCGCCCGCAGCATCAGTACGCTGCGCGCCTCCGGCAGCGCATGCGCCATGGCCACGAAGTTGTACTGGCCCCCCACGCCCGACACCACGCGGCCGTCTTCGAGGCCATCGGATACGGCGGCGCCCAGCGCGGTGGCCATCATGCAGGTGTTGAAGAAGCGCGCGTCGCGGCGCTGCAGGCGCTCCAGCGTCTCGTTGCCGCCGTACAGCTCGTTCACCTCGCTGACCCGGCGCATGCCGATGCCGCGCCGCGTGGCCGGATCAAGTTCGCGCAGCCAGCGGTAGAAGTCGGGCGATCCCAGGTAGAACGCGCCGTGCAGGAACTGGCCGTCGCGCTCGACCAGCTTGGTATCGGACAGGTCCGCCTCGCCGTCGGCCAGGCGCCGCATCAGCGCTTCGTTGTCCACCACCTTGCGCCGGATCACGCCGGTTTCGACCAGCCGCCGGAAGCCTTCGTTGATCATTTCGCTGCAGCCGTACAGGCCGGTCTCGAACCGGTCCAGTCCGCCGCTGGCCATCACCGCGGGGTGCGCCGCGATCTTCGGATCCAGCGCCTGCAGCGCGCGACGGTAGGCGGCGTTGTCCGTGTGTCGCAGCACCAGCGCGTGGCACAGCGCGTCGGACAGCGCGCCGATCCCGATCTGCAGCGTGCCGCCATCGCGCACCAGCGCGCTGGCGTACAGGCCGATGGCGTACTCGGCATCGCCCACCGGCTGGCGCGGCAGCGCGAACAGCGACGGGTAGGGCGGCGGCGGCAGCACCACCAGGTCGAAGAAGCCGGCTTCCACCGCGGCCAGGCCATCGAGCCAGGGCAGCTCGGGGTCGATCTCCGCCACCAGCAGGGGCCGCGGCAGGCCGCGCGCCACGATGGCGTCGAGCGCATCGAAGGTGAGGTCGGTGTTGGACGACAGCGACAGCCGCCCGTCGTCCGGATGCGCCGCGACCTTCTGCACGATGCAGTTGACCCCGCGGTCGGCCAGCGCGCGCGCCACGTGCGTGTAGTTCAGGCTGGCGTAGCGGCGCTGCGCCTGCGTGGAGCCCAGCAACGCGCCGGACTGCACGTAGAACTCTTCCACCTCGACATGCGCCGGCAGCGCGTCGCGCTTCTGCGCGTGCACGTACGCCAGGCGCGGGAACGGATTGCCCGACGCGTCGTCGCCGTACAGCCGCGCCACGAACGGACCGAGGAACCGCTTCTCCAGCGCGCTGCTGCCCGCAGGCGGGTCCAGCGACAGGGCCGTGTACAGGTGCAGCGCGCGCGAAGGATCGGCTTCGGCCTGCGCATACAGGGCATTGAGGAACCGGTGCGGCTTGCCGATGCCCAGCGGCGCACCCACGCGCAGCGGCCCGTCGATGCTGGCGAGCAGGGTGGCGACGGCGTCGTCCAGCGAATTGAACAGTGCGGGGGAAGGCATGGGCCGAGTATCGCACCGGGTGCGCGGGCGCGTGGCGAGCGGCGCGAGGCCCGCTTTACCGACGATACGGGTGCTTGCGACGCGCCTTCAGGCGCGGCGCGCGTGTCCGCGATCCCTCGGAGCCCGTCCCTGCCTTATTGCGTGCCGACGCGCGGTTTCACCGGGCGGTACTGCTTGCGGTCGCCTCGGCGAGGGCCCGTGTCGTCCACGTTGGCGCACAGCACGCCGTCGCACAGCGTCACGTCCGCGCGATCGTAGGCCTGCAGCAGCGTGGCCTGGATGCGGTGATGCGCAAGCAGCCTGCGGCTTTCGACCACCGCGAACAGCGCCGCGCCCACCGCCAGCAGTCCGCCCACCAGCAACGCGCTGCCTCCCATCCACGCCCACGTGCGCCGCTCCCGCCGCAGGGCATGGACTTCGGCTTCGAGACTGCGCGCCGATGCGGAAGCGGTCTTCGCCGCCGCCCGGACCTGGTGGTCGAACCCTTCCGCGGCCGCCGCGATGCCGCTGCCCACGATCTCGCCGGCCTGCTGGCGCAGGCTGTGCGCGACCTCGCGCGTGAAACCGCCGGTACTGGACGAGAACTGCTGCGCACCGCGCTCGAGCATGGTCGCGCATTGCTCGATGCGCTGGCAGGCCAGTTCGCTGCGCTGGTCCAGGCATTCGGACAGCGCCGCCAGGCGCAGGGCGAGGGTTTTCAGGTCGTCGGCATCCATGCGCGTGGAAGTCCTGTCCTACATCCGCATGGCGTGCGGTGCGCGGGTCGCGTCCTGCTGCTGCGACCACAGCTGCGCTTCCAGCGCGGTCTGTCGGGCCTGCGCGTCCATCGCCTGCCGCAGGTGCGATGCGTCCCGCTGGAACTCCAGCCCGGGCGCCGAACGCAGGTAATCGCCAACGGCCGCAGCCATGGCCCGGTCGTCGCCGTGGAGCGCGCCGGTCGACAGGCGCTCGAACAGGGTGCCGATCGTATTGTCCTTCGACGCTGCCTGTGGCGTGCGCGGCGCGGTGCGCCGCTCCACCTGCGCGTCCAGTTCCGGGCGGATCGGATCCTTGCGCTGGATGCCCGGTGCGGGATGCTGGTCATCGAGCCGGTCGCGCTGGCCATCGCGGTCGTAGCCGCGCGTGGTGTAGAGCCCGAGCAGGTGCTGGTCGGAACGGTGGATCGCGAAGGCGTCCGGATCGCGAGGCAGCGGACGTTCCTGCAGGAACGCGCGGTCGCTGATCCGATTCAGGAACGAAACGCACAGGTTGAAGTTCAGCGTGCCCAGGCCATTGCGCGTGTAGGTGTCGCCTGCGTCGCTGTGCACGCCCGCCGTGCGCACGTTGAGGTTGCGCATGCCCTCGCTGAAGCCGGGCGGGATGTGGTCGTTGTCCCTGTACTGGTCGCGCGGCTCGTGTTCGGCGGAAATCTCGAACGTGGACAACGTGGCGCCCGGAAGGCGCCGGTCCTCATCCATCACGCCCGTGGAGACGGGGTCAACCAGCAGTGCGGCTTGCGGGGTCTTGCCGGGAGCGACCAGGAGCGGTTTCTCCGCGTAGCGGATTTCCTGGATGACGTTGTCGCGGTCACGGACCACCTTGGCGCCATCGGGATCGCGGATCCCGCGCTCGTCGATCATGCGCAACAGCGCGGCGACTTCCTCGGCACCTCGGCTGAAGCCGACACCCGCAATGCGGATCTGCGCCTTGGGGTCCTCGATCAACCAGGTTCGCGCTTGTACGCAGAAATCGTAGTAGGCCGTCTCGACGCGTTCGTCGAAGGAGTGGCCAGATGCGCCGTCCATCAGTCGTTTCGGCGTGCGCAGCAGGCCCTCCTGGGTGAAGGTGCCTTCCACGTATCCGCCTGCGATGCGCTTCTCCCCTGAGTCTTCAAGCTTCTCTACCTGCTTCGCTATCTTGGCGACAATGCTCCAGTTCTCGGGATTGTCGTTGAGCATGCTGTTGCCGGTCCCATCGAGGCTGGCAATGTAAAGGCGCTCATGCGGGTTGTCGTTGGTCAGCAGGACGGGTACGCGCAGCCAATCAAGCTGCTCTTCGGCTTGCGTGAAGCTCTGAAGATCCTGGGCGTTGGCAACATGGACATCAATGTCCCCATCACGGTTGCGTTCGCGACCATCCCTGTCCGATAAGGATTTCATCGAGCCTCCTTGCTCAATAAGTACGGCTGTACACCTTGATCAGGTCGCGGCGCTGGTTGCTAAGTCGATTGCCCGGGATCTGCACTTGCTTCGTGAAAATGGTAGCGCGCATGTAAACGTTGATGGTGCGGTCGTTCACTTCCAGGATGATCTCGGGAAGCGGCAAGCTCCCCTCTGTGGAGATCTCTCCGCGGCTGAGGTTGTGGCGAATCAGCTGGTCCTTGAAGATGTCAGCGATATCGACTTCCGCTTGATGAGATTGGCCGTCGCGCGAGCGCCACGTCACCTTGGCCGGAGATGGAAAGTTCTCGATGGGCCCCCAGCTTGCCCTCAGGTTCTCCGGATAGCCTGGAACCTCGTCGGAAGACATCTGCAGCACGTCTTCGGGATCGTCTCCCGGATAGTACCGACCGTAGTGGACGCGGCATCCGTACGTGCTGTAGCACGTGGCTCGGAACTTGTGCGCGCGAAACCGCAGCGGCCACTCGGACGCGCGGTCGGTGTAGGTCTCGTCGATGCCTTGCGGGCCATCGCGGTCGGGAAGCGTGGGCGCGGACATGCTGGGCTGGCATCCTGCGAGGAGTAGGGCGCACACCAGCGCCGCGCCGCGAGTGCGGGGCGCGGGTGCGTTGCCGAAAGCGGGGGGCGACACGGGCATCAGGCGGCGTCCTTGGCCTGTCATGGTGCTCGTTCTAGGGCGCGTGCCTTGTGCTGTCAAGATGCGGCGGGGCGCGTGCGACTGCGCATCACGCGCCTGTCGGCCCGTGGGCCAAGACTTCGCGGTCAGGCGAACAGCAGCTTGCCCGCCGCGATCAGCAGCACCACGCCCAGCGCAAGGCGCAGCCCCTTCACCGGCAGCCACTTCAGGCCGAACTGCGTGCCCAGCAGCGCACCGGCCGCCACCGCGCCGAGCCAGAGCGGCAGTACCGTCGGCAGCGACTGGCCCGAATGCAGCAGCCCCGCCATGGCGGTGAGCGAGTTGATCCACACGAACGCCACCGAGGTGCCGCTGGCGTCGCGCGTGGGCATCCACCGCGCGAACAGCAGCAAGGGGGTCAGGAAGATCGCGCCCCCGGTGCCGGTAAGCCCGGAGAGCACCCCGATGGCGGCGCCGGACGCGAGTCCCGCGAGCCACGGCACGCGCCGTCCCGTCGCTTCGATGTCCTCGCGCTCGGCGCTGGCCGCATGGCGGAACACGCCACCGGCAGCGGCCAGCAGCACCAGGCCCAGCAGCAGCGCGTAGCTGTCCTGCGGCAGCGTTACCCGCGCCGCCAGATACGCCGCGGGCGCCGACGCGAGCACGAACGGCAGCACGTTGCGCCAGCGCACGTGCCCGCCGCGCCACCAGCGCACCAGCCCGATGCCGCCCACCAGCAGGTTCAACGCCAGCGCGGTGGGGCGCATCTGCTCCGGCGCGAAACCGAGCAGCGCCATCGCCGCGATGTAGCCGCTGGCACCGGCGTGCCCAACGGACGAGTACAGCGTGGCGACCGCGAAGAACAGCGCGGCCAGCCACAACGTGTCGGTTTCCATGCGCCAATGCTAGCCGTGCGCGCGCGGCGCGTGTCAGCCGCGGCGATCGCCGGCCAGGCGCGCGAGCTGCGAGCCTGCCACCAGTGCGGCGACGAACGCGAATGGCTCCAGCGTGCTGTGCGCCAGGTTGGCCAGCGCAGGTCCCGGGCAGTAGCCCGCGATGCCCCAGCCGATGCCGAACAGCGCGCTTCCGCCCAGCAGGCGCGCGTCGATGCGCGTGGCCGCGGGCAGCTGCAGCGGGTCGCCGCACGCCGAGGCAGAGCCACGCCGCCGGATCCACGCGAATCCGGGCAAAGCCACGCCCAATGCGCCCAGCATCACCAGCGCCAGCGACGGATCCCAGCGCCCGGACACGTCCAGGAAGGCCAGCACCTTGTCCGGGTCGGTCATGCCGGACACCGCAAGACCCAGCCCGAACAGCAGGCCCGCCGCGAAGGCGAACGCGACGCGCTTCACGGCAGCACTCGGGCGACATGGCGCAGCACGTACACGGTGGCGACGCCGGCCGCCATGAACACCGCGGTGGCCGCAAGCGAACGCTTCGACAGGCGCGCCAGGCCGCAGATGCCGTGTCCGCTGGTGCAGCCGCCGCCCAGGCGCGTGCCGAAACCGACCAGCCCGCCGGCGGCCAGCAGCCAGGGCAGTGGAAATCCGCTGCGCGGCGCTGCGCCCGCCAGCGCGAACCACGCGCCTGCGGCCAGCACAAGACCGGCCAGGAAGGCGGCCCGCCAGCTGCGGCCTTCGCGCTGTTCCAGCAGGGCGGCCAGCATGCCGCTGACCCCGGCGATGCGGCCCAGCGACCACAGCAGCAGCGTGGCCGACAGGCCGATGAGGGCGCCGCCGAGCAGGGCGGAGACAGGCGTGAACGCGCTCATGCGTGGTCTCTGGTCGAGTCGCGCGGCAAGGGGTAGGTGGCGCGCGCGCGATGCCGGGGATCATGCGCGCGCGGTGGCGTACAGGCGAACCGCGCGAGGTCGCCCGGCTCCCCGTGTCCGGAAGGAGGAAACCAGGCAGAACGAAGCCGGTCGCGGCGACAGCCTTCGTCGGCTGCGCTGCGCAAGTCGCGCAGCCGCGCGGAGGCAACGCGATCAGACTGGATGCGCATGCCGGGCACCCTTACAGCACGTCCAGCGGAATCTTCAGGTAGCGCACGCCGTTGTCCTCGGCCGTTGGCAGTGCGCCGGCGCGGATGTTGACCTGCACGGCCGGCAGGATCAGCGCAGGCATCGCCAGCGCCGCATCGCGCTGCTCGCGCATCTGCACGAACTGGTCTTCGCTGGTGCCGGCGCGCACATGGATGTTGCTGCGCATCTGCTCGCCGATGCTGGTCTGGCACGCCGGCTCGCGCCCGCCCGGGCCGTAGTCGTGGCAGACGAACACGCGCGTCTGCGGCGGCAGCTGGAACAGCCGCTGGATCGAGCGGTACAGCACCCGCGCGCTGCCGCCGGGGAAATCGCAGCGCGCGGTGCCGCCATCGGGCATGAACAGCGAATCGCCGGTGAACAGCGCATCGCCAACGAGATATGCGCTGGAGTCGCTCGTGTGGCCGGGCACGGCGATCACTTGCACCTGCAACGCGCCGATGGCGAACGTCTCGCCGTCCGACAACAGGCGGTCGAACTGCGAACCGTCCGCGGGGAAGTGTTCGCCCAGGTTGAAGATCGGGCGGAAGGTCTCCTGCACCGTGCGGATGCCCTCGCCGATCGCGATCCGCGCCTTCGCGAAGTGGTGCGACTGCAGCCAGTGCGCCGCCGACAGGTGGTCGGCGTGCGCGTGCGTTTCCAGCAGCCACTCCACGGCGAGCGCGTGCTCGCGCACGCAGTCCACCAGCGCCTGCGCGGCCGCGGTAGACGTGCGTCCGGAGGCGGCTTCGTAATCCAGCACGGGGTCCACGATCGCCGCGCGCCGGGTGGCCGGGTCCGCCACCACGTAGGACCACGTGCCGGTCGCGGCGTGGTGGAACGGAAATACCCGGGGACCCGGGGCGCTGGCGGCCATGGCGGCGCGTCTTTGTAAATTAGGAAAAACTAATATACGCTCCTGCCATGGCCGCACAAGCCCATGCCAGCCCTGTCCCGCTGCGCCCGATGCAGCTGGCCGATCTCCAGCCGCGCGCGGACGAGGCCGCGGCGTTGCTGCGCGTGCTGGCCAATCCGCACCGGCTGCTGATCCTGTGCGCGCTGGTGGAGGGCGAGCGCAGCGTGGGCCAGCTACAGGCGCGGCTGGCGCTGTCGCAATCCGCGCTGTCGCAGCACCTGGCGCGGCTGCGCGAAGCCGGCGTGGTGGTCACGCGCCGCGCGGCGCAGCAGATCTTCTATGCACTGCCGCCAGGCCCGGTGATGGCGGTGATGGCCACCTTGCACCGGGTCTACTGCGAAGACGCGCTCGAAGGAGCCGCATGAAAACGCCTGCCAGGTCGTATCCACTCTTCGCCGCGGCGGCGCTGTCGCTGATGGCGCCGCTGGGCTGTCGTGCCGGCACGCCGCCGGCGCACGGCAAGACGCCAGCGCCGCAGGAGGCGACGCCTGCCGCAGCCGCGCCGCTCCCCGCCGGGTTGGCCGGCGTTGCGGGCATCCGCCATCCGGAGCCCGAGCTGTACGCGGCCGGGCAGCCTGCCGCGGAGCAGTGGAGCGGCATCGCCGCGTCCGGCGTCACCACCGTGATCAACCTGCGTCCGGAAAGCGAACAGCCCGGGCGCGACGAGCGTTCCGAAGTGGACGCGGCCGGCATGCGCTACGTGGCCCTGCCGGTGGCGGGCGCGGACGACATCAGCGCCGCCAATGCCGATGCGCTGATGCAGGCGCTGCGGCAGGCGGACGGGCCGGTGCTGGTGCATTGCGCGTCCGGCAACCGCGTGGGTGCGCTGCTCGCGCTGGGCGCGGCGCGCGCCGGCATGCCGGTCGAAGAGGCGATCGCCTACGGCCGTTCCGCAGGACTCGGCAGCGCCGAGGCGGTGGTCCGCAAGCGCCTGGAAGCCTCGGCCGCAGGCGACTGAGCGGCTGCATCGGCGGCGGCGCCCGGGCGCAACCGCCGGGGCGCAGCGCACGCGCGAGCCGCGCGGCGCGTCAGTCGGCTTCGCCCAGCGCCTCGTTCAACAGGTTGGCCAAGCGCCAGCCGGCCAGGCGCACGCGGTTTTCGGCGGTTGGGCGCCACTGCGTGATGTAGCTCTGGTCCATCTTGTGCTGGCGCGGATACAGGTCGGCGGCCACGATCAGGCTGCACGATTCGCGCGCCCAGCCGGTGGGATCCAGGCGCGCGGTCAGCGCCGCCGGCGGCCAGGGCAGCGCGTCCAGCCGGTCGGCGTACTGCTGCAGCGTCAGGCGCGATTCGCCCAGCACGTAGTAATCCCACACCGCGTGCAGGTTGGTGCCCATCACGCCGCGCACGTACTTGTCGCGCGCATAGGCCTCCGGCTCCAGCTGCGTGGCCAGGCTGACCTGGAACTGGTTGCCGCCGGCGTCGGCGCGGTCGCCGGCATGCAGGGGCTGGTGGATGTCGCCCACGAAGTGCACCAGGAACTTCAGCGCATCGCGGCGCGCTTCGCGCGGCTGGCTGTCGTCGGCCAGGATCGCGCGCTGGGCCTCGATCGCACTGAGCACGCAGCCGCCGTCGCTGCAGTCGCGGACCGGGTCGAACCCGCAGCCGCCGCCCTTGGCGTTGACGTAATGCCAGCGCGAGGTGGCCTTGAAGCGCGCCGGGTCTTCGCTGCGCAGCGTGTCCGCCCAGTTGGCCACGCCGGGCAGGGTCGGCTCGGCTTCCCCGGCCAGCAACGCCTGCACCTGCGCCTTGGCCCGGGGTTGCAGGTGCCGCTGCGCCAGTTCGCCCACCAGCTGGTGCCCCAGCTTGCTCCAGGCCGCCGCCGGTGCGGCGATGGCGAGCAGCGCGCCGGCGAGCAGCGGCAGGGCGAGGCGGCGGGGTCGGATCGGATGCATGGCGGGGCGCTCCTGGAGTCAGCGGGCTAAAATAGCGGTCTTTCCTGTCCACGTCCTTTCAGGAGCTGTCCGCATGGCGATCAAGGTAGGCATCAATGGGTTCGGCCGCATCGGCCGCAACGTGTTCCGCTCGGCGGTGCAGAACTTCGATGGCGAGATCGAGATCGTTGGCATCAACGACCTGCTGGAGCCGGACTACCTGGCCTACATGCTCAAGTACGACTCGGTGCACGGCCGATTCGATGGCGAGGTGTCGGTGGACGGCAACGACCTGGTGGTGAATGGCAAGAAGATCCGCCTGACCCAGGAACGCGACCCGGCCAACCTGAAGTGGGACGAAGTGGGCGCCGATGTCGTCATCGAATCCACCGGCCTGTTCCTGACCAAGGAGACCTGCCAGAAGCACCTCGACGCGGGCGCGAAGAAGGTGATCATGTCCGCGCCGGCCAAGGACGACACGCCGATGTTCGTGCACAAGGTCAACTGCGGCACCTACGCCGGCGAGGCCATCGTCTCCAACGCGTCGTGCACCACCAACTGCCTGGCGCCCATCGCCAAGGTGCTCAACGACAAATGGGGCATCAAGCGCGGCTTGATGACCACCGTGCACGCCGCCACCGCCACGCAGAAGACCGTGGACGGCCCCAGCAACAAGGACTGGCGCGGCGGCCGCGGCATCCTGGAGAACATCATTCCGTCAAGCACCGGTGCCGCCAAGGCCGTGGGCGTGGTGCTGCCCGAGCTCAAGGGCAAGCTCACGGGCATGGCCTTCCGCGTGCCCACCAGCGACGTGTCGGTGGTGGACCTGACCGTGGAACTGGACAAGCCCGCCACCTACGCCGAGATCTGCGCGGAGATGAAAGCGCAGAGCGAAGGCGCCATGGCCGGCGTGCTGGGCTACACCGAGGACAAGGTGGTGGCCACCGATTTCCGCGGCGACACCCGTACCTCCATCTTCGATGCCGAAGCCGGCATCCAGCTCGACGACACCTTCGTCAAGCTGGTCAGCTGGTACGACAACGAGTGGGGCTACTCCAACAAGTGCCTGGAAATGGTCAAGGTCGTCTCCGGCAAGTAGGTCATCAGGCGCCGCGATCCCCGGCGCAGCCCCAGAGGCTTGCAATCCGCCGGGCGAGCACGAACACTCGCCCGGCCCGCGCGGCCCGGCCCGTGGGCAAGGGGGAATCCGAAACGGATTCCGGATTGATCATGAAATGGAGTACGTGCATGAACAGGAAGTGGGCAGCAGTGGCCGCGCTGGCGCTGGCGACGGCATCGTTCGCGGCGGTGGCACAGAAGGGCACGCCGGCGTGGATGAACGCCGAAGGCGAGGTCACCAATTCGTCTGCGGTCGAGGCCGGCTACGGCGAGACCGTGCAGGGCGTCAACGGGTACGAGGGCGAGATCACCGGCAAGCCGGCGCCCGGCAGCAAGTTCACCCAGCTCAAGATCGGCATGCCGATGAAGCAGGTCACCGACCTGATCGGCGAACCCACCGACCAGGGCGCCTACATCACCGGCAAGGCGTTCATCCCGTTCTTCTTCGGCGGCGACCGCTACCGCTACGAGATGGCCTACAAGGGCCAGGGCCGGCTGGTGTTCGCCGGCAAGAGCATGGGCACCGGCGGCAACCTGATCTGGATCATCCACAACAAGAACGACAGCGGGTATCGCGAATAGACCTGTCGCCGACGATCGAAGCCACGAACCCCGCCCTGTGCGGGGTTCGTCGCGCAAGGGCCCCGGGCGGCGATGCCAAGCCGGTGGCCCCGAGGCGCGTGGCCTGGCTTGCCGGCGCGTCGCGAAGGCGCTGCCGCGACGCGATGCCGGCCCCGCTTGGCTTCCGGGTCCGTCCGTGTTGTACCGCCGGTAGCGGGTCGCTAGCGTAGCGGCCATGGCTGCCCCCACCGACGCAACCGCGCCTGCGCGTGGCGCATGGTCCCTGCGCCGGGAGTTCGGGCGCCTGCTGGTGCTTGCGGCGATCCTGCCGGGCCTGGCCTTCAGCCTGTTCGTGCTGCTGGACCAGGGCGCCAACGAACGCCGCGTCGCCAGCCAGCGGCTGGCGACATCCGCGCGCACCACGGCCGCCAGCGTCGACCAGTTCGTGGGCGACCACCTGGCCGCCGTCTCGCTGATCGCGGACCTGGCGCCGCTGCTGCAGCGCGACTGGCCGGCGCGCCTGGAGGCGCTGCGCGAGCGCTACCCGTCCTTCATCACCGCGATCGCAGTGGATGCCGAAGGCGACATGCGCGCCGCGGTGCCGGCCTCGCGCCTGCCGGGGGGGCAGCTGCCGAGCGTGGCCGATCGCGACTACTACGTGGTACCGCGGCAGACCCTGCGTCCGTATGTCTCCAACGCCTTTCGTGGCCGCGGCCTGGGCAAGGACCCGCTGGTGGGCGTGTCCGCGCCGGTGCTGCGCGACGGCCGCTTCGACGGCGTGGTGGAAGGCTCGATCCGCGTCGACGCGTTCACCCGGGAGCTGGGGCAGGCCTTCCTGTCGCGCGGCTACGAACTGCTGCTGCTGGACCGCAGCCGGCGTGTGATCTACGCCACACCCGCCTACGGCCTTGCGTTCCTGGAGCCCGTGGACGTGGTGCGGCGGTTCGGACCGGCGCGCGCCGACGGTGCGGCGGTCCTGCACCCGCGCGTGTTCGCGGATGGGGCGGCGGGCCTGACCGCGCGCAGCACCATGCGCAGCGGCTGGACGCTGGTGCTGGCGATGCGGGACGAGCAGGCCGTCCCGGCGTCGGGCCGGGTGTGGGCCCTGCTGGGTCTGCTGGCGGTGCTGACCCTGGGCGTGCTGCTGGCGTCGTGGTGGCAGATGCGCCAGTTCGCGCGCGGGTCGCGCACGCTGCTCGATGCGCTCAAGGGCATGGCGTTGGGTAGCGAAGTGCCGGCACGCCTGTTGCGCAGCATGCCGGTGGAACTGGAACCGGTGGCCGGCGCGATCGGCGACCTGTCCGACCGGTTCAACCGTGCCTACGGCGATCTGCAGGCGTCGCTCGAGCAGCAGCGCCACCTGGCGCAGTCGCTGCGCGAAACGGTGGCAAGCCGCGAGGCGGAGATCGCCAGCCGCACCGCGGAACTGCGCATCGCGGCGCAGGAACTGGACCGTATGAGCCGCACCGATCCGCTGACCGGCGCGCTGAACCGGCGTGGTTTCGAGGACTGGCTCGCACGCCTGCCGCACGGCGATGCCGACGCGCCCACGCTGGGCGTGCTGGTGATGGATATCGACTGGTTCAAGCGCTACAACGACCGCTACGGGCATCCCGCGGGCGACCTGGCGCTGAAGCGCGTGGTCGCCGCCGCGCGCAGCGCGCTGCGCGGCGAGCACGACGAGATCGTCCGCAGCGGTGGCGAGGAATTCCTGCTGCTGCTGCCAGGCGCCGACTGGGCGCGCGTGCTCGATGTCGCCGAGCGCGTGCGCCAGTCGGTGCACGCTGCGGGCATGCCGCACGAGGAATCGCCGCTACAGGCGCTCACGGTAAGCATCGGGGCCGCCTTGGCGACGCCCGCGCCCGGCGCCAGTCCCGCCAGCGACGTGGACCGGGCCATCGCCGAGGCCGACGTGGCGCTGTATCGCGCCAAGCATGCCGGCCGCAACCGGGTCAGCGGCTGACGCCTGCCCACCGTTTGAAGCCTCCGACCGCGATGGGACAATGGCACCCCCGCGTGGCCACGCCTGCCAGCCGGCTCCCACCACCTCATGGAACCCGCATGACCATCCTCCGCATGACCGACCTGGACCTGTCCGGCAAACGCGTCCTGATCCGCCAGGACCTGAACGTGCCCGTCGCCGACGGCAGGGTCACCTCGGACCAGCGCATCACCGCGTCGATTCCTACGCTCAGGGCGGCGCTCAATGCGGGGGCTGCGGTCATGGTCCTGTCGCACCTGGGGCGGCCCAAGGAAGGACAGTGGAGCGAGGCCGACTCCCTGAAGCCGGTGGCCGCGCGCCTGTCGGAGCTGCTGGGGCGCGATGTGCCTCTGGTGAAGGACTACCTCGATGGCGTGGCCGTCGCGCCGGGCCAGATCGTGCTGCTGGAGAACTGCCGCATGAATCCCGGCGAGAAGTCCGACGACGACGCGCTGGCGCGGCGCTACGCAGCGCTGTGCGATGTCTTCGTCATGGACGCGTTCGGCACCGCGCATCGCGCGCAGGCGTCCACCCACGGCGTGATCCGGCATGCGGCGCAGGCCGCGGGCGGTCCGCTGCTGATGGCCGAGCTCGATGCGCTGGCCAAGGCGCTGGACAACCCGGCGCGGCCGCTGCTGGCCATCGTGGCCGGCAGCAAGGTCAGCACCAAGCTGGAACTGCTGTCCTCGCTGGTGGGCAAGGTGGACCAGCTGATCGTGGGCGGCGGCATCGCCAACACCTTCATCGCGGCCATGGGCCACGGCGTGGGCAAGTCGCTGGTGGAAATGGACCTGCTCGACACCGCCAAGCGGATCGTGGCCGATGCGAAGGCACGCGGCGCCGACATCCCGTTGCCGGTGGACGTGGTGGTGGCGCCGGAGTTCAAGGCCGATGCGCCCGCAATGGTGAAGCCGGTGGACGGCGTGGGCGCGGACGACATGATCCTGGACATCGGGCCGGAGACAGCGCGGCGCTATGCCGCACTCATCGCCAGGGCCGGCACCGTGGTCTGGAATGGCCCCGTGGGCGTGTTCGAGTTCGACGCGTTCGGCCACGGCACGCAGGCGCTGGCGCACGCCATCGCCGCATCGCCGGCGTTTTCCATCGCCGGTGGCGGCGACACGCTGGCGGCGGTGGACAAATACGGGATCGAAGCCGACGTGTCGTACATCTCCACCGGAGGCGGCGCTTTCCTCGAGTTCCTGGAAGGCAAGGAGCTGCCCGCGGTGGCGGCGTTGCGCGCACGCGCACACTGAGCACGGCGTCGCACTAGGAAGTGGGCCGCGAGTCGCGCGCGGCTTCCGCCTGGCGGCATCGGCGTTGCCGCGCCGCCTGCGGCGTGCATCGCATCCGGCCGCATGCTATACGCACGTTGCCCCTGCATTCCCCCGGCGGCGCACCGGAGCCACAGGCACTCGGTGCGCGTGTCCGAACGGTGCCTTCGCGTGCGGCGCCGCAGTCGAGCGGCACGGACGCGCGGGACGCGGGCAGCAAGACGCCGCAGGGGCGGCCTGGAATCCCTCGACACATGGAGAAAGTGATGACCCGGAAACAGAACCTGGTACCGAGCCGCCTGACGGCGGTCGCCTTGGCAGGCCTTGTCGCGCTTGGCGTTGCAGCGCCCGCGCTGTCCGCGCCCGCGCCGCAGGACGGCACGCGGATCAAGCGTCCCGCCGCGCCCGATGCGCGCCGCGGCAACTGGATGCGCGAATACGTGCAACTGCGCGTGGCCGAGCAGAACCTGCGTGCGGCCGGCGTGCAGCTGACCAGCAAGGAGATGGACGACCTGCTCGAACCCATGGTCGTGGGCGGCAGCGTGGCCGGCGCCTCCGACAACCCGTTCCAGGTGGCGCTGCTCACCAAGAACATCGCCAACAACTACAACGCACAGTTCTGCGGCGGCACGCTGGTCAAGGCCAACGTGGTGGTCACCGCGGCGCATTGCAGCGACTTCATCACCGCAGGCCAGGTGCAGGTGCTCACCGGCACGCGCAACCTGGACGGCACCGGCACGCGCCGCAACGTCAGCCGCATCGCGATCCACCCCAGCTGGAATCCCAACAACTACGATTACGACGTGGCGGTGTGGGTGTTGTCCTCGTCCGCCACCGGCGCACCGGTGGCGTCGCTGGCCTCGGCGGATCCGGCCGTGGGCACCAACCTGCTGGTGACCGGCTGGGGCGCGCTGTCCGAAGGCGGCAGCTTCCCCACCACGCTGCGCAAGGCCACCGTGCCGCTGGTCAGCACCACGAACTGCAACGACAGCAATTCGTACAACGGCCAGATCACCTCGCGGATGATCTGCGCGGGCTACGACGCCGGCGGCATCGACAGCTGCCAGGGCGATTCGGGCGGACCGCTGGCCCGCGGCACGGTGCTCACCGGCATCGTGAGCTGGGGCAACGGCTGTGCGCGCCGCAACTTCCACGGCGTGTACACCCGCGTTTCCAACAGCTCGGTGCGCAATTTCATCATCAGCCAGGGCGGCTGACGCCGGCTGACGCGCGATACCGGACAGGGGCCGCCTCGCGCGGCCCCTGTCTTTTCGGGCGGCGCGCGCGCCGTGCCTGCATACGAATGCGCCGCGGCGGTGCCATGACCCTGTGCTAGCGTGCGGCGCAGGGAGGAACCGATGACCGAACACCGCCGCCGCACCAAGATCCTTGCCACGCTCGGCCCTGCCACCGATGCGCCAGGCGTGCTCGACGCGCTGCTGGCCGCGGGCGTGGACGTGGTGCGGCTCAACTTTTCGCATGGCGACCCCTCGGCGCAGGTCGAGCGCGCGGCGCGCGTGCGCGAGGCCGCGGCCCGCGCCGGTCGCGAGGTGGGCATCCTGGCGGATCTGCCGGGCCCGAAGATCCGCATCGAGAAATTCGCCAACGACCGCGTGCAGCTGCGTACCGGCGAGCGCTTCGACCTGCTCGCCAGCGCCGACGCCCCGCCCGGGGACGAGCGCCAGGTGGGCGTGAGCTACCTCGGCCTCCCCGGCGACGTGGCACCGGGCGACGTACTGCTGCTCGACGACGGCGTGGTGCAGCTGCAGGTCGAGGCCATCGAAGGCCCGCGCATCGTCACCCGCGTGCTCAACGACTGCGTGCTGTCCAACCGCAAGGGGCTGAACAAGCAGGGCGGCGGGCTGTCCCTGGGTGCGCTGACGCCGCACGACGAAACCCTGATCGGCATCGCCGCCGGGATCGGCGTGGATTTCATCGCCGTGTCGTTCTGCCGCAACGCGCAGGACATGCACGACGCGCGCCGCATCGCCCGCGGCCACGGCAGCGACGCGGCGCTGGTGTCCAAGATCGAGCGCGCCGAGGCGATCGAGAACCTGGTGGAGATCGTCGAGGCCAGCGACGTGGTGATGGTGGCGCGCGGCGATCTGGGCGTGGAGATCGGCGATGCCGAACTGCCCGGGCTGCAGAAGAAGATCATTCGCGAGTCACTGGCGCAGAGCAAGGTGGTCATCACCGCCACGCAGATGCTGCAGTCGATGGTGGATTCGCCCATTCCCACCCGCGCCGAGGTGCTCGACGTGGCCAACGCCGTGATCGACGGCACCGACGCGGTGATGCTGTCGCAGGAGACCGCGGCCGGCAATTTCCCGGTGCGCGCGGTCGAAGCCATGGCCCGCATCTGCGCCGGGGCGGAAAAACAGTTCGAGCACGACACCGACTTCGAGAAGGCCGCGCGCGACCTGGAGCGCGCCGACCAGGCCATCGCCATGGCCACCATGTTCCTCACCGAACACATCGGCGTGCGCGCCATCGTGGCGATGACCGAATCCGGCGGCACCGCGCGCTACCTGTCGCGCTTCCGCTCCAAGGCGCCGATCTACGCGTTCTCGCGCCACGCCGGCGCGCGCCGGCGCATGGCCATGATCCGCGACGTGTTCCCCATGGACTACGACAGCCGCGGCCAGACCCCGCGCGAAGCCGCGCGCGGCAGCATCCACATGCTGGTCCAGGCCGGGCTGCTCGAGCCGGGCGAGCGCGTGGTGTTCACCAGCGGCGAGCACATGGAGACCCACGGCGCCACCAACACCCTGCGCCTGCTGCAGGTCGGCGACGACGGGCGCGCCGAGGGGCTGGGCGAACTGTAGCGGTCCGGGAAGCGGCAACGGGCGGGCGGGCGCCGCCGCCGGGTGCGGCGGGCCTGCCGCTATAATTCCGCTTCTTTTCCGCCGCCGGGACGCCTTCCATGAGCATCGAACAACTCGCCGAAACCGCCCGCGCCATGGTCGCGCCGGGCAAGGGCATCATCGCCATCGACGAATCCTCCAGCACCTGCCAGAAGCGTTTCGACGGCGTCGGCATCGAGTGCACGGAAGAGAACCGCCGCGCGTACCGCGAGCTGCTGCTCACCGCACCCAGGGCCAACGAGCACCTGTCCGGCGCGATCCTGTTCGACGAGACCATCCGCCAGTCCACCAGGTCCGGCATCCCGTTCGCCAAGGTCATGGCCGACAACGGCATGATCCCCGGCATCAAGGTGGACAAGGGCACCCATCCGCTGGCCGGCTTCCCCGGCGAGCTCGTGACCGAAGGCCTGGACGGCCTGCGCGACCGCCTGAAGGAGTACTACAGGCTGGGCGCGCGCTTCGCCAAGTGGCGCGCGGTGATCAACATCGGCGAGGACATCCCGTCGGGCACCTGCATCGAGGCCAACAGCCACGCGCTGGCGCGCTACGCGGCGCTGTGCCAGGAACAGGGCCTGGTGCCGATGGTGGAGCCGGAGGTGCTGATGGACGGCGACCACGACATCGAGAC
The DNA here is from genome assembly GCA_964425695.1 of uncultured Pseudoxanthomonas sp. Taxonomy (GTDB): domain Bacteria; phylum Pseudomonadota; class Gammaproteobacteria; order Xanthomonadales; family Xanthomonadaceae; genus JAKPBU01. Next base: position 34,924 of record CAYRNF010000011.1, on the reverse strand, counting down.
CTGCTACGAGGTCACAGAAGTGGTACTGCGCTCGCTGTTCGACGCGCTGTACAACCAGAACGTGATGCTGGAAGGCACCATCCTGAAGGCGTCGATGGTCGTCCCCGGCAAGGACTGCCCGGAGCAGGCCAGCGTGGAGGAAGTGGCCGAGTCCACCCTGATGTGCCTGAAGTCGGCGGTGCCGGCGATCCTGCCGGGCATCGTGTTCCTGTCCGGCGGGCAGAGCGACGAGGACGCCACCGCGCACCTGGACGCGATGAACCGGATGGGTCCGAACCCGTGGCCGCTGAGCTTCAGCTACGGCCGCGCAATGCAACAGGCCGCGCTCAAGCTGTGGGCGCAGGACATGACCGGCAACTTTGCCAAGGCGCAGCAGACGGTCTACGAACGCGCCCGCGCGAACGGCCTGGCGGCCCTGGGCCAGTGGGAAGGCGCGGCCTGACCCATCCGTCCGCATTGCAGGCAGTCACGACGCCAGCCTCGCGCCGGCGTCTTGCCGTCTGCGGGGCGCTGCCTGCTTGGCACCCGTGAACCGGCGATCGCGGACGCGTCGGCCGGGGGCCGCGATGTTGGAACCGCTGAATAACGATCCCGCATAGCGGGCATTCGACGCCGACAGCGCCGACTTCCCTGCGCCTTTCGGGCGTGGCTACGTGCGAGGCCGCTTCCGAACGCCACGGGCGGGACGCCAAAGTGGACGCGCAGCCGTTCCGGCGTTCGTGTCAAGGAGGGGCGCTTGCGGATGCAGCCGCCTGCCGCTACTGGCTGGCCGTCAGCTCCACGCCCAGTACCCATGCGCGCCCCGCGCCGGGTTCGTAGTACCGGCCGTTGCCGTCGTTGACGATCACCGAACCTGCGTGCACGCGGTCGGCGATGTTGTCCACGCGCACGAACGCGCGCAACGCGTGCCGCCCGCGCTGCCAGCGGTAGCCGGTTTCGGCACCCAGCAGCGTGTACGCGGGGGCGCGTTCGGTGTAGGCGTCGTTGACCGCCACGCTGCCGGCGTGCTGCAGGTCCAGTGCGGCGTTCCAGCCGCGCGCGGGGCGCCAGCGCACGGCAAGAAACGCCTGCCGGTCCGGAATGCCGGGGATGCGCGCGCCCGCGCCGATGGGCGTATCAGGCGCGGTGCAGCGCGCGCTGCAGCCCAGGAAGGCGTCGTCGAACCGCGCGTCCAGGCGGCTGGCCGCCAGCGCCAGCGACCAGTCCGGCGCGAAGGCCCAGTCCGCCGACAATTCGGCGCCCTGGCGCCGGGTGCGGCCGGCGTTGCGGTAGGTGGTGCGGCCGCCAATGGCGCTGGCCACGGTCAGTTCGTCGCGGCTGCGGATGTCGAAGGCGGCCAGCTGCGCCTGCAGGCTGCCGCGCCGCCACTTGGCGCCCAGTTCGCTGTTGCGGCTGGTCGCCGATTGCAGGTCCAGCGCCAGTCCGCTACCGCCGTCTGCGCGATACGCCACCTCGGTGATGGTGGGCGTCTCGAACCCGCGTCCGTGGCTCGCGTACAGGTGCAGTGCGTCGCTGGCGCGGAACATCGCACCCAGCACCGGCAACGTGTCGGAGAAGCGGACCTGGCCGCTGTCGTCGGGGTTGCCGGGCACGATGTAGCGGTCGCGCACCCGCATGCGCACGGCGGCGTGGCGCACGCCGGCCAGGACGCTCCAGCGCTGCGACAGGCGCCAGTCGAGCTGCGCGTACTGGTCCAGGCCATCCACGCGGATCGCCTCGTCGCGTCGCAGGCGACCGGTCACGCCGAGGCGCCCGGCTTGGAAATTCTCGAAGCCGCGGCGGCGCTGTTTCAGCGAATCCGCGCTGACGCCGGCACTGAATTGCAGCGGAAACCCCGCCAGGTCGAGCGTGCGCGTCCAGCGCAGGTCGGCGCCCCCGAAGCCGGTCTGCAGGTCGATCACGCCGCCGGCGTTGGTCCGCGCCGCCTGCGCGCCTGCGGGAATGGCCAGGAACTGGGTGATTGCGCGCGTGCCCGCGTACGCCATCGCGCGCACGCTGTCGGCATCGCCCACGGGCAGGTCGAGCGTGGCGCCCGCGGTGGCCTGCTGGACACGCTTGCGCGTGTCGAACTCCAGCGCCTGCGGCGTGGTCTGCGCGGGGTCGTCGCGGAACTGCTGCCAGGTCAGCCCCAGCGGATCGTGGGTGTACGGCTGGTGCAGCGCGTTGCCCACCAGCGCCAGCGTGCCGCCGTTGCGCAGCGGCAGGGCGACGCGTGCGTTGACAGAATGGCGCTCCGCCCGCGCGTGGGCGCGCCAGCCATCGGTGCGGAACCGGCTGTAATCCAGGTTGGCTTCGAACCCGTCGGCGCTGGCGCCGCGCAGGCCGGCGTACACGCGCGTGGTCGCAAAGTCGCCCGCCACCGCGCCGAAGCGCCACTGCGGCGGCTGCGGGGCGTCCGCGGTGAACAGCTGGATCACGCCACCCGAGGCGTTGCCGTACAGCGCGGAGAACGGGCCGCGCAGCACCTCGATGCGGCCGGCGGCGTCGAGGTTGAAGTGCGACACCTGGCCCTGGCCGTCGGGCTGGGTCGCGGGGATGCCGTCCACGTACAGGCGCACACCGCGGATGCCGAACGTGGAACGCGCGCCGAAGCCGCGGATCGCGATCTGCGTGTCCTGCGCGTAGTTGCCGCGATCGCGCGCGACCACGCCCGGGATGCCCTGCAGCACTTCCGCGGGGCTGGCGCCACGACGCAGCGCGTCCTGCACGTTGACCGCGTCGATCGACGCCGGCACCTCGAACGCGCCGGCGTCGGTGCGCGTGGCGCTCACCACGATCCTGTCCAGCAGCCGTGCGTCGTCGCTGGCGCCGCGCGCGGCTTCGCCCGCCGGTTCCGCGGCGTGGGCCGCGGCCATGCCGCACAGCAGCAGCGGCAAGGCAGCGGTGGGACGTGGCCTGCGCATGGCATGTTCCGGACGGGGGCGCGCCGATGATAGGGCGTCTGTCCGGCAGGCACGCGGCGTATGCTGCCGTCGTCCCCTGGGGAACGCCGATGGATCCCACGCCTGCGCCCTCCACGCCGCTGTCCGGTGCGCTCTCGCGCGGCGATGCCAAGGCCGCGCTGCGGCTGCTGCGCGATGCGGGCGTGGAGCGCGCGCGGCAACGGCAGGCCGATGCACGCGCGCAGCGCGACGGCGACCGCATCGAACGTGCCGGCGACGCGCCCGCCGGTCTGGATCGGGCGGTCCGCGAGGCCCTGGACAACGGCGATCCGCTGGAGGCGATCCGACGGTTCCGGGCGGCCCATCCGCGGATGGGCCTGCGCGATGCCAAGGCGGCCGTCGAACGCCTGCAGGCGCAGGCCAGCGTGGTGTCAGGCAGTGCGGGTGCCGAGTCGCTGGTGCTGCGCGCCCGCGCCGAACGCACGCCGACGGTGCAGGACGGCGACCACGGCGGCTATGCGGTGGTGTTGCTGGCGGTCCTGGCGGCGGGCGGTGCGCTCGCGTGGTGGCTCGCAGGGCCGTGAGAGCGGCCGTGGTGTGGATCCACGCGAGACCCTGGCGCGCAGCCGGGCCTCGCGTCGGCGTGCAGCCCGTGCGGCTTCAGGGCAGGCCTGCCAGCCACTCGTCGTCGGAGCCTTCGTTGACGCCTTCGAACAGCGGCGTGGAGAAGTAGCGCTCGCCCGTGTCGGGCAGCATCGCCAGGATCACGGCGCCTTCCTGCGCGGATTCGGCCACGCGCAGCGCTGCGGCCAGGGTCCCGCCGGCGGAGATGCCCACGAAGATGCCTTCCTCCTGCGCCAGGCGCCGCGCGGTGCCGATGGCGTCTGCATCGCTGATCGACAGCACGTCGCTGGCCGCGTCGCGGTTGAGGACGGCGGGCACGAAATCCGGCGTCCAGCCTTGGATCTTGTGTGGCGACCACTCCTTGCCCTGCAGCAGCGCGGCGCCTTCCGGCTCGCACGTGGTCACCTTCACCTCGGGGCGCGCGACCTTCAGCACTTCGCCCACGCCGGTGAGGGTGCCGCCGGTGCCCCAGCCGGTGACGAAATGGTCCAGCCTGCGCCCGGCGAAATCGCGCAGAATCTCCGCCGCGGTGGTCTGCCGGTGGTAGGCGGGGTTGGCTTCGTTCTCGAACTGCCGCGCCAGGAACCAGCCGTGCCTGTGCGCCAGTTCCTGCGCACGCCGCACCATGCCGCTGCCGCGCTCCGCTGCGGGGGTTAGGATCACCTTGGCGCCGTAGGCGCGCATCAGCTTGCGGCGCTCGATGGAGAAGGTTTCCACCATCACCGCCACGAAGCGATAGCCGCGCGCCGCGCAGACCATGGCCAGCGCCACGCCGGTATTGCCCGAGGTGGCCTCCACCACGGTATCGCCGGGCTTGAGCAGGCCCTTGGCTTCGGCATCCAGGATGATGGCCAGGGCCAGGCGGTCCTTCACCGACCCGCCCGGGTTGAACGACTCCACCTTGGCGTACAGCGCGACGTGCGCGGGCGCGATGCGGTGCAGGCGCACCACGGGGGTGCGGCCGATGGTGTCGAGGATGCTCTCGTGGATGGCCATGGCAGGCTTTCCTTGCAAGGGGATGACAGGTCGGACGCGATGCGCCGCCCGCGGCGGCCAGAGTGCCCCGTAACGCGCGCGCCCGCCATCGGTTGACCGCAACACGACGTTCCACCGGCAGGCCCGATGGCACACGTGGTGTTTACGGTGCGCCGATAGACTCCGTGGGTTCCGTCGCCACGATCCGTTTCGATGCCCATGCGCAGCCGCCCGTGTCTTTCCAGCACCGTGTTGGGCCTGGTGGCCCTGCTCCTGGCCGCCTGCGGAAACGGCGAAGGCGATGCGGCCGCGCAGGCCCAGCGGCGCGGGGGCGACCGGCCCGTGCCGGTCGTGGTGGAAACCGTGCGCCAGCAGCCCTGGACGGACACCCTTCGCGCGCTGGGCACGGTGCAGGCGCGCGAGTCGGTCACGGTGACCGCCAAGGTCAGCGAGACCGTGCAGCGGGTGCATTTCGACAGCGGCGATCAGGTCGCGCGTGGCGCGCCGCTGGTCACGCTGAGCGGCCAGCAGCAGCAGGCGGCGCTGGCGTCCGCGGTCGCCGCTGCGGAGGAAGCCGAACGCCTGTACCGCCGCCAGGAGCAGCTGGCCGGCCAGCAGCTGATCGCGCGCGCCACGCTGGACGCGCAGCGCGCCACGCGCGATTCCGCACGCGCGCAGGTGGCCGAGATCCGCGCCAACCTGTCCGATCGCGTCATCCGTGCGCCGTTCTCCGGCGTGCTGGGGCTGCGCCAGGTCAGCCCCGGTGCGCTGGTCACGCCGGGTACCGAGATCGCCACGCTCGACGACCTGTCCCGCGTGTACGTCGATTTCCCGGTGCCCGAAACCGAACTGGCCGCGGTCGCGCCGGGACAGGCGATCACCGGCCGCAGCGGCACCTATGGCGATCGGGTCTTCGACGGCATCGTGCAGACGGTGGCGGCGCGCCTGGATGCCGGCACCCGCGCAGCCACGGTGCGCGGCGATTTCCCCAATCCCGACGGGGCGCTCAAGCCGGGCATGCTGGTGGACGTGCAGCTCGCGCGCGGCACCCGGCAGCGGCTGGTGGTGCCGGAGATCGCGGTGCAGCAGGTGGGCAACGAGACCTTCGTGTGGCGGGTCAAGGCCGACGACACCGTGGAGAAGGCGGTGGTGGAGGTAGGCGGCCGCGTTCCGGGCAAGGTCATGATCCAGGACGGCCTGGCGGCTGGCGAGCGCATCGTCACCGAGGGCGTGGGCAAGGTGCAGGCCGGCAGCAAGGTGGCGGCCACCGCGCCGGTCACCCCGGACGCGCCGCGTTCGCCCAACGTGGGCGCCGCCACCATGCCGGCCGCGTCCGCATCCGCTGCGGGCCGCGCGCCGCGCGCGCCCGACGACGCTTCCGACAACGCTCCCGCTCCCGCGGCCCGCTAGCCGATGAAACTCTCCGACCTTTCGATCAAGCGGCCGGTGCTGGCCGTGGTGATGAGCCTGCTGCTGATCGTGCTGGGCGCGATGAGCTTTTCGCGCCTGACCCTGCGCGAGCTGCCCGCCATCGATCCGCCCATCGTCTCGGTGCAGGTGGACTACCCGGGCGCGTCGGCCGGCGTGGTGGAAACCCGCGTGACTCAGACGCTGGAAGACGCGCTGTCGGGCATCGAGGGCATCGCCACCATCGAGTCGAGCAGCCAGAACGGCGCCTCGCGGATCAGCATCGAGTTCTTGGCCTCGCGCGACATCGAAGCCGCCGCCAACGACGTGCGCAACGCGGTCAGCCGCGTCGCCGACCGCATGCCGGAGGAGGCCGACCCGCCGGAGATCAGCAAGGTCGAAAGCGATTCGGACCCGATCATCTGGCTCAACCTGCGCTCGTCCAACATGGACCAGCTGCAGCTCACCGACTATGCCGAGCGTTATCTCGTCGACCGGTTCTCCAGCCTGCCGGGCGTGGCCCAGGTGCGCCTGGGCGGCGGCCAGCGCTATGCGATGCGCATCTGGCTCGACGGCGACGCCATGGCCGCGCGCGGCCTGACCGTGGCCGACATCGAAACCGCGCTGCGGGCGGAGAACGTGGAGCTGGGCGCGGGCCGGATCGAGTCGGCGGACCGCGACTTCATCCTGCGCGTGGCCCGCGACTACACCAGCGACGCCGATTTCGCGCGCATGCCCATCGCCCAAGGCGAGGACGGTGCATACGTGATTCGCCTGGGCGACGTGGCGCGGGTGGCGCTGGAATCCACCGAGCGCCGCGCCTGGTACCACAGCAACGGCGAACCGGCGCTGGGGATCGGCGTGGTCAAGACCTCCACGGCCAACAGCCTGGACGTGGCCAATGCCGCCAAGGCCGAGGCCGAACGCATCGCCGCCTCGCTGCCGGAGGGCAGCGACATCTACGTGGCGTTCGACACCACCACGTTCATTTCGGCGTCGGTGGATCGCGTGTACGAGACGCTGGCCGAGGCGATCGTGCTGGTGCTGATCGTGATCTGGCTGTTCCTGGGCAGCCTGCGCGCGGCGCTGATCCCCGCGGTGACGGTGCCGGTGTGCCTGGTCGCGTCGTTCATCGCGCTGTACGCGTTCGGCTTCTCGATCAACCTGCTCACGCTGCTGGCGCTGGTGCTGTGCATCGGCCTGGTGGTGGACGACGCGATCGTGGTGGTGGAGAACATCCAGCGCCGCGTGGACCTGGGCGAACCGCCGCTGGTGGCGGCGCGCCGCGGCACCGCGCAGGTCGCGTTCGCGGTGATCGCCACCACCGCGGTGCTGGTGGCGGTGTTCCTGCCGGTGGGCTTCCTGCAGGGCAACACCGGCCGGCTGTTCCGCGAACTGTCGGTGGCGCTGGCGGCGGCCGTGGCGATCTCCGCGTTCGTCGCGCTGACGCTCACGCCGATGATGGCCTCCAAGCTGCTCAAGCCGCACACCGGCGAGCACGCAGTCAAGAACAACCGCGTCAGCGAATGGCTCAACGCGCGTTTCAATCGCGTGTCCACCGGCTACCAGCGCGTGCTGGACCGCCACGTGCACCGCATCTGGCTGTTCGCGGGCCTGATGGTGGCCGCCGTGGTTGCGATGGTGGTGATCTTCCGCGTGCTGCCCAGCGAACTGGCGCCGGCGGAAGACCGCGGCTCGTTCCAGCTGGTGATGGAGGGCCCGGAAGGCGCGGGCTTCGACTACACCGTCAGGCAGATGCGCGAAGTCGAAAAGATCCTGCTGGCGGAAACCGGCGACGACAAGGCCATCGTGCGCGCCAACCCGCGCGTGCCGGGCAGCTTTGGCGCCAGCGAGGAAATGCACACCGGTCGCGCGATCGTGTTCCTGCAGCCGTGGGACCAGCGCGAGGTCAGTACTGCGGAAGTCGCGTCCGAACTGGAGAAGAAGTTTTCCGGCATGACCGGCGTGCGCGTGCGCACGCAGGTGGGCGGCGGACTGGTGCGCACGCGCGGACAGGCGTTCCAGATGGTGCTGGGCGGGCCCGACTACGCCGAGCTGGCGCAGTGGCGCGACATCATGCTGGAGAAGATGAAGGAGAACCCGAACCTCATCCAGCCCGACTCGGATTACAAGGAAACCCGTCCGCAGATGCGCGTGGTGGTGGACAAGGCGCGCGCCGCGGACCTGGGCGTCTCGGCGCAGGCGATCGGCACGACGCTCGAGGCGATGATGGGCGGGCGCCGCGTCACCACCTTCGTCAGCAACGGCGAGGAATACGACGTGGTGATGCAGGCCGAGCGCGACGGCCGCGCGTCGGTGGCCGATCTCGACGCCCTGCAGGTGCGCGCCGACGACGGCAGCCTGGTGCCGCTGTCGAACCTGGTGACGTTGCGCGAACTGGCCGAGCCGGGCAACTACAACCGCTTCAACCGGCTGCGCTCGATCACCATCACCGCGCGCCTGGCCGAAGGCTATCCGCTGGGCGATGCCGTGGCGTGGGCGCAGGAAGCCGCCCGCACCAGCCTGCCCGAGTACGCCCAGGTCAGCTGGAAGGGCGAGGCCCGGGAGCTGCAGCAGTCCGGCGGCGCGGTGCTGCTGACCTTCGCCATGGCGCTGCTGATCGTGTACCTGGCGCTGGCCGCGCAGTTCGAGAGCTTCGCCCATCCGCTGGTGATCATGCTCACCGTGCCGCTGGGCGTGCTGGGCGCGCTGCTGGGGCTGCTGGTGACCGGGGGCACGCTCAACCTGTTCTCGCAGATCGGCATCGTGATGCTGGTGGGACTTGCGGCGAAGAACGGCATCCTGATCGTGGAATTCGCCAACCAGCTGCGCGACGAGGGCCGCAGCGTGCACGAGGCCATCGTCGAAGCCAGCGCCGTGCGCCTGCGCCCGATCCTGATGACCTCCATCGCCACCATCATGGGCGCGGTGCCGCTGGTGATCTTCGGTGGGCCCGGCTCGGCCAGCCGCGCCACCATCGGCATCGTGGTGATCTTCGGCGTGGCGTTTTCCACGCTGCTGTCGCTATTCGTGGTGCCGGCGTTCTACGCCCTGCTGGCCAAGTACACGCGCTCGCCCGAGGAACTGGCGCACCGGCTGGAGAAGCTGGAGCGCGAGACCCCCGAGGTGTCCGGCCACGCCTGACCCGCGACGCGGGAGCACGCGCCCGCGCACTGCGTATGCTGGCGGGCATGGAGCCGCACAGCGCCGCGCTGCAGATCGACGCCCGCATGCGCCTGCGCGCGTGGCGCGCCGATGACCTGCCCGACCTGGTGCTGCATGCGAACGATCCGGAAGTGCCGCGCGGATTGAGCGACCGCTTCCCGCATCCGTACACGCGCGCCGATGCGGAAGCGTTCCTGTCCGGCCGCATCGTGGACCTGCGCGATCCGGTCTTCGCCATCGAGATCGACGGCCGCGCCTGCGGCGGCATCGGCGTGCGCCCGGGCACGGGCGAGCGCGCGATCGGCGCCGAGCTGGGCTACTGGCTGGGGCGGCGCTACTGGGGCGAGGGTCGCATGACCCGCGCAGTCGCGGTGTTCGCGCCCTGGGTGATGGACGCGCTGGCGCTGCAACGCCTGCAGGCCAGCGTGCTGGCCTTCAACACCGCCTCCGCGCGCGTGCTGCAGAACACCGGGTTCGTGGAAGAAGGCGTGATGCGCCGCGCCGTGCGCAAGCACGGGGTGGTCCACGACCTGCGGCTGTTCGCGCGGGTGCGGAGCTGAGTTTGCCGAGCGGAAGGTGACGTCCCGCCTTGGGTTGCGGACAATGGCGATTCCCGCCGGCTGGTATCCCAGATGAGTCCAATTCATACCGACTCCGAGCGTGGCGCTCGTTTCGCGGGCGCGTGCGCATGGGTGCTGGCGGGGCTTTATGCCATCGTCGCCTTGGCCGCCATGTGGCGCGCGCCACGCGTGCCGTATGCGGATGGCTGGCGGTTCCTCGGCAAGTTCGCAACGCTGTCTCCTTTGCACGCCATTCTCGCGCCGGACAACGGGCACCATGAGGTCCTGCCCAATGCCATCCGGCTGTTGGAGTTCCGCCTGTTCGAGGCCCAACAATGGCTTCAGCTCGCCACAGGCATCGCACTGATTGCGGCGACGCTCTGCGCAGCGTGGGTCTGGTTGCGCAGTGAGAGTCCCGCGCCGCGCCGTGCGGCTGTCGCGCTCGCCTTGGCGCTGGGGTTTTTGTGGCTGGGAAGCGTGCGCACCCTGGGGCACGCGCATGAAAGTGTGCACGCTTACCTGGTGACGCTGTGTCTGGCGATGGCAATCGCGGTGCTGCCAAGGGGAGATAGGGCAGCGCAAGGCGTTGCGTCCGATGCGCGTGCGAGCGCGACGGGCGCCATTGGTGCCACGTTGCTGGCGGCGGTCGCCGCCTTCAGCTTCGGGAGCGGCATGGCCGTCTTCGCCGGGCTGTGCGTGGTCGCGTTCGTCAAACGTGCGTCGATGGCGACGTATTTGCTGTTGGGGATCGGTGCTTTGGGAACGTTCCTCCTGCGCCGCCTCGGGAACGAAGGTGCCGAGGCGTTCGCGGTGGCATGGGCGCCCGTGGTGCAAGCGGAACTGGCAATGCGCTGGCTGGCCGCCCCTTTTGTCTACGCCGCCTGGCCGGCGATGGACCCGGTCCTGGCCGCGGCCGTACCCACGACACCACTACGCGCAGTGGCGACGGGACTGGCCAATGGCTACGAAACATGGTTCGGCCCGGTCATGCTGGCGCGCTGGCCACACCTGGCGTTGGCAGCGGGCGGCATCGCGGCGCTGGTCACGATCACATGGCGCGCGCGTGGCGTCGCATCGCGCATCACCCTGTTGGGCCTGGGCCTGGCGTGGTTCGCACTTGGCGTGGCGACGCTGGTGGGGGTCGGCAGGATGGCCTACTTCCAGGTGCATCCCGAGCAGCTGCTGGCGCAGCGGTACCTGGTGTGGTCGAGCCTGTTCTGGGCCGGACTGGGACTCGCGGTCATCGGTCGGACCAGGTCCCCTGCACGAGTCACGTGGATCACGGTCATGGCTGCCATCGCACTGCTGCCGAGCCAGGCCTGGATGTGGCGGCAGGGCGACGCGATCCGTGGCGTGGCTGATCGCACAGCGCTGGCCGTGGCCGTGGGCGTCCTGGATCCCGCCCTTGAAACCGGAGACGGTATTCCTGCCGAAATCGCCCGGGCAACGCCCGCCATTCGCCAGGCGCGCTCGGCGGTATTCGCGTGGCCGGAAACCCGCTTACAAGGCGATCGCATTGAGTCCGGATCTGCCACGACATTGAACGTCCGCGACCTGCGCGTATTGCCGGTCGCGAACCTGTTCGGCAAGCCGGGGCGCGAGGTACGCTTTCGTACCGACACCGACGCCCCGAGACTTCTGCTGCTCGATCCAGGCAATGTCGTGCAAGGCATTGCGATCCGCGACGCCGAAACCGGTGGCTGGCTAGGCTGGATGCGTGGCGCACACGGTGAGGCTGTGAGCGTGGCAGCGATCCCCCGGCGCTGATTACTCCCCCTGAGCGTCCTGCGGCTTCGGCGCGCTGCCGAAGCCGCCTTCGGCCTCGGCGGCAAGGAACGCGAATACGGTGTACGCCGCGGCGTTCTGCGCCAGCGCTTCCGGATCGATCTTGTCCAGCGTGTCGTCCGGGGTGTGGTGCAGGTCGAAGTAATCGGTGCCGTCCTGGCGCAGCGCGGCCCAGGCCGCGCCCAGTTGCGCCAGCGGTCCCACGTCCGGGCCGGGGCCGCCCTCGGCCGGGGTGTACGCGATGCCCAGCGGTTCCAGCGCCTGCGCGATCTGCCGCGATGCGGCGTGCGACGGATCGGCCTTGGCGGCGCTGGTGCTGAAGGCGTAGACGCGGCCGGCGCCGAAATCGCTCTCGGCGACGATCTGCTGCCGGGCGATCGCATCCTTCTGCGACTGCGCGTACACGCGCCCGCCGTGCAAGCCTTGTTCCTCGTTGGCGAAGGCGATGACGCGAATCGTGCGCAGCGGCTTGTCGCGGCGCGCGCCGATCAGGTGGCCCGCAGCCATGGTGATGCCGATGCCGGCCGCGTCGTCCACCGCGCCGGTGCCCTGGTCCCACGAATCCAGGTGCCCGCCGATCACCACCACTTCGTCCTTGCGCTTGCCGGTGATCTCGCCGATCACGTTGTGCGAGGTGTATTCGCCGTCCCACCCGCAATCCAGCGCGATCCGCACGCGCACGGGGCCCAGCGCGGCCAGGCGGGTCAGCTGCAGCGCATCGGGTACCGAGAGCGCGGCCATCGGGATCGGCGTCAGGCCTTCCTCGAACCGGGAGATGCCGGTGTGCGGCATGCGGTGCGAATCGGTGCCGGCCGAGCGCATCAGGAACGCGCTGGCGCCCGCGCGCACCGCGGCGGACGGCCCGCGCCCGCGCACCGCGCTGCCGATGCGGTAGCCGCTGCCGTCGCGTGCGCGTTCCATCGGCACGTCCACGAAGGCGATCTTGCCGGCCAGCGATCCGGCCGGCGCCTGCTGCAGCGCCTCCAGCGATGCGAAGCGCACGAGCTCGCCTTCCACCGTGCCGCCCGGGCTGCCGCCCAGCGCGGCCAGTACCAGCGGTTGCGCGTTGGCGCCCAGCACCTCGCCGCGCTCGCTGCGGCGTTCCCACTTGGGGAACGTGACCGGTTGCGTCCAGACCCTGTCGTAGCCGAGCGCCTTGAACTTGGCCTTGGCCCATTCCACCGCGCGCGCATCCGCGTCGCTGCCCGCCAGGCGCGGGCCGATTTCGGTGGTCAGCGATTGGGTGACCTGCCATGCGGTGTCGTCGGCGAGCGCCTGTTCGCGCAGCTGCGCGGCGGCCTGCATCGCGCGCTCCGGGATGCGGCCCGGAGCGTCCTGCGCGAACGCGGGCGACAAGAGGCCTGCGCAGAGCGTGGCGGCGAGGGCGGACGACAGCAGGCACAGGCGCATGGCGACTCCGTATTCGAGGCGAGGCCAGTCGTTCCGGGGCGCTGCGGGCAGCCTGCGTTCGTGCGTCGATGCACGCGCCAGGCCGCCGGTTCCGCGCTGCGCTCGGGAGGACCGAGGGTGCGTGTCTCCGCAAGGACGCGGAGACGAGGAAGCCGCGAGCCTAGCAGCCCGCGGCTTCGCGGCCCGTGTGCCGGGCGTCATGCGCAACGGGTCGGTGCGGGCCTGCGCGGCCCGGCACGAACCCGGTCCCCGCGGCTGCGGCGTCAGACCGGCCGGCGCTTGAGCTCGTCGCGGATCTCGCGCAGCAGCAGCACGTCTTCAGGCGGCGCGGCGGGCGCGGCTTCGGCCGGCTTGCGCACGCGGTTGTAGGCCTTGACCACCAGGAAGATCACGAACGCGATGATCAGGAAATCCACGACGGTCTGGATGAACATGCCGTAGCGGATCGCGCTTTCGGCCACGCTTTCCTTGCCGGCGGCATCGAACTGCGCCGGTGCGACCACGTACTTCCAGTCCGATACGCTCACGCCGCCGGTGACCATGCCGATCAGCGGCATGACGATGCCGTCCACCAGCGCGGTGACGATCTTGCCGAAGGCCGCGCCGATGACCACCGCGACCGCCAGGTCCAGCACGTTGCCCTTGGCGATGAATTCCTTGAACTCGCTGACCATGCCCATCGCGACACCTCCGTAGCCCACCCGAGCGGATGCCCCCGCGCGGAGGGTACACCCAGCCATAGGCCCATGCGGGGCTGCCGCGAGAAGCAAATCCCCCTCGGTCCCGCTTCTCCGAAGGGGGAAGACAAGCATCGCGCGATCGACATGCGACGCGCGCGGTTGCGTTCGCCCCGTTTGAAGAAGGGGGGCCACGGGGGATTTGCCTTTGACCTTGCGAGCAACCCAAGGCTGGGCGCCGTTGCCGCTGCGAAAACGCCGCTACGTCACCTCGACGATCCGCCCGTGCAGCGTCACCACGTCGTCGAGCGCGGCTTCGAACCCATCGCCCGGCTGCAGCGCGGCCACGCCCGCTGGCGTGCCCATGAACACCAGGTCGCCCGCGCGCAGCGCGTACAGGCGCGAGAGTTCGACCAGGATGTCCTGTACGTCCCAGATCAGGTCCGCGAACGCGCCGTGCTGGCGCTGTTGTCCGTTCACCCGCAGGGTGAGCGTGCGCGCGTCCAGGGCGCCGACTTCCCGCGCCCGCACCAGTTCGCTCATCGGCGCGGCATGGTCGAAGGCCTTGCCCGTGTCCCACGGCAGGCCCTTCGCCTTGGCCGCGGCCTGCAGGTCGCGGCGGGTCAGGTCCAGCCCCACGCCATAGCCGAACACCAGTCCGGCGGCCTGCTCGCGCTCGAGGACGCCGGGCGGCGCGTCGGCGCCCAACGCCACCACCAGCTCCACTTCGTGGTGCAGATCGCGGGTGCCGGGCGGGTAGGGCACGTCGCCCGCGGGCACGATCGCGTCCGCGGGTTTCAGGAAGAACACCGGCGTGCCGCGCTCGGCGCGCGACGCGGGTGCCTGCGCGCCCATCTCGCGCGCGTGGTCGGCGAAGTTGCGGCCCACGCAATAGACGCGGTGCACTGGAAAGGTGCCGCCACCGCGCACTGCGACGCGTGTCGCCGGCACTGCCGGCACCACGTCTCCAGGCTGAAACATGCGCGCGGTCAGCGGCCGGAGGGCAGCACGGAGCGGCCCACCACGCGGTACTCGCCTTCCACCACGCGCGGCGAGGCTGCGGCGCGCGTGCGCTGCGCCGCGGCCGGGCGCAACAGGCGCAACATCGCGCCGCCCAGCAGCATCGCCGTGCCGATGAACACGCCAGCCACCACCAGGAGCGCCAGCAAGGCCACGCCCGCCAGGCCCAGCGCCAGCCGCAGCAGCGGGTGGCGCGGCTTGCGCGGCGCGAACAGGCCACGGATCGCATCGACGTGTTCTGGGCGGAGGCGTGCGGAGAAATTCATGCTTGCAAGTCAGTGGTGCGGACCGGAGCATCCAGTATCCGGCGCGGCCGGACCGCGGATGTAAGGAGTTCGTTAACGCATGGTCGAAGCGCAGCTGCTGACGACACTTGACACGCTGCGCGACGGCGCACTGGTCGAGCTGGAAGCCGTGGTGGACGGCAGCGCCGAATCGCTGATCGTGCACCGCAGCGGCGGGCAGGTGCGCGCGTGGCTCAACGTGTGCCCGCACGCCGGCAGGCGCCTGGACTGGGCACCCGGGCAGTTCCTGCTGAGCAAGGACGGCCTGCTGGTCTGCGCCGCGCATGGGGCCACGTTCGAACTGGCCGGCGGCGCGTGCGTGGGCGGCCCGTGCCGCGGCGAATCGCTGCGGGCGGTGCCGCTGCGCATCCAGGACGCGGCCGTGTGGATCGACGGCGCAGCGCCCCCGTGACGCACGGGGCGCCGGGCATCGGGTTCAGGAGAACAGCCGCGTCCACCAGCCCGAGAACAGGATGTTGACCATCACCACGACCACCGCGGTGTAGATCAGCGACAGCGGCCCGCCCACGCGCCACAGCTCGCGCGCCGAGTAATCGGCCGGGCCGGCGATCATCGAGATGACCGGGTTGGACTGGGTCATGAAGTTGTTGGAGGCCGACAGCGCCACGATCAGCGCGAACGCGGTGGGATTGGCATCGGTGGCCAGGGCCAGGTTGATCGCCAGCGGCACCATCACGATGGTCGCGCCCACGTGGCTGATCACCAGCGAGAAGGCCGTGGTGAGCAGCCCCACCGCCAGCTGCAGCATCCAGTCCGGCACGCCCTCGGGCATGCGCTCGATGGTGTGGCCGGCGATCCACGCCGCCGCGCCGCTGGAATCCATCGCCCAGCCCAGCGGGATCAGGCAGGCCATCAGGAACACGGTCTTCCAGTTGATCGCGGCGTAGGCCTCGTCCATCTTCAGCACGCCGGTCACCAGCATGCCGGCCACGCCGGTCATCAGCGCCACCGATGCCGGGATGCGCGACGACAGCGCCAGCAGCATGGTGATCGCGAAGATGGTCATGGCCACCTTGAACTTGTGCGGCCGCTGCTCGCCCTTGGGGTAGTCGGTGACCACCACGAAGTCGCGCCCGGCCGCGCTGCGCGCCAGGTCCTGCCAGATGCTGTGCAGCACCAGCATGTCGCCGGCGCGCAGCCTGGTGTTGCGCACGTCGTCGCGCAGCACGTCCTTGTCGCGGTTGATCGCCAGCAGGTTCATGCCGCGCTTGCTGCGCAGTTCCAGCTCGGCCGGGGTCTTGCCGATGAAGGTGGAGGTGGGCGGGATGACCGCCTCGGAGATGCCCGCGCGGCTGGGATTGAACAGGTCGCCGAACTCGCGCAGGCGCGAATTGAGCCGGAGGAAGTTGTTCTGCGCGAAGTCCAGCGCCTGCTGGCGTTCGCCCATGGCGCCGATCACGCTGCCCACCCAGATGCGGCTGTCCGCAGGCGGCGCCAGGCGCGACTCGTTGCCGGTCTTCAGCGCCAGCAGCAGCGGCGCGCCATGCAGCGCCTCGGCTTCGCCCACCGACATGCCCACCAGCGGGCTGTCGGCGGTGACGGTGAGTTCGAACACGTCGCCTTCGATGCCGTAGGCCTTGGCGAAATAGCTCTGGGTGCGCGCCGGGGTCACGCCGCCGTCGCCCTTGTCGTCGGACAGCTGCTTCTCGCCGAAGAAGTGGAAGTAGGCCAGCGACGCCAGCAGCAGCGCGATGCCGATGGGCAGCGGCGCGAACATCTTCAGCGGCTCGAGCGTGGCCACGCCCGAGGGCAGGTTGGCGTTGGCCGACACCAGCAGGTCGTTGAGCAGGATCAGCGGCGAGTTGCCGACCATGGTCAGGCCGCCGCCCATCAGGATCGCCGCGGCGATGGGCATCAGCAGCCGCGACAGCGGCAGGCCCGTGCGCGAGGACAGCCGAGATGCCACCGGCAGGTACAGCGCCATCACCGACGGGTTCTGCATCATCGACGAGTTGAGCCCGGCGATCGCGCTGGTGTACAGCAGCAGGCGCTGCTCCACGCCGTGCGCGCGCCGCAGCAGCCATGCGGCCAGGCGGTTGAGCGCGCCGGTGCGATCCAGGCCGGTGCCCAGGATCATGGTGGCGATCACGCTGATCACCGCGTTGCCGGAAAAGCCGTTGAACAGGTCCTCGGCGCCCACCAGCCCGGTCAGGCCCAGCAGCACCAGCACCACCAGCGCCACCAGGTCGGCGCGCACGCGCTCGAACAGGAACAGCACCATCGTCATCCCCACCAGCCCGAGCACGAGCTTCATGTCGTTGGTGAGGAGCAGGGTGTCCATCAGGATTCGCGGGTCGGGATGCGTGGGTCGAATTGCGTGGAAGGCGGGGGCGTGGGCTGCCCGGGGCCGTGCGGATCCGGCATCCCGGCGTCCGAGTCGCGCACATAGACCAGATCCCACACGCCGTGTCCCAGCCGCTGGCCGCGGCTTTCGAAGTGCGTCTGCGGGCGCCACGCCGGGCGCGGCACGTGGCCGCGCGGGCCGGCGGTGTTGCGCAGCCCGGGCGTGGCCTCCAGCACGTCCCACATCTGCTCGGCGTAATCCTGCCAGTCGGTGGCCAGGTGCAGCAGGCCGCCGGCGGCGAGCTTGCGCACCAGCAGCGCGGCGAAGCCGGGATTCACCAGGCGGCGCTTGTTGTGGCGTTTCTTGTGCCACGGATCCGGGAAGAAGATGCGGATCTGCGCGAGCGAGCCATCGGCGATCTCGTGCTGCAGCACTTCCACCGCGTCGTGGTGGTACACCCGCACGTGGTCGCTGCCGTCTTCGGCCAGGGCATTGAGCAGGCGCCCCACCCCGGGCGCGTGTACCTCCACGCCGACGTAATCCTGCGAAGCGTCGTGGAGCGCGGCGTAGCGCAGCGCCTCCCCGTTGCCGAAGCCGATCTCCAGCACGCGCGGCGCCTGGCGGCCGAAGACCGCATCTAAGTCGCGCCCGGTCCCCGCGTAGTCCAGGCCGAACCGCGGCCACAGCGCGTCGAACGCGCGCTGCTGCGCGGGCGTGAACCGGCCCTGGCGCAGCACGAAACTGCGGATCCGGCGCTCGCCCGGCGTGGCGGTGAACGGCTTGGGCGGCGCCTTGGCGCCGCTGCTGGAGAACGGATCGGTCATGGCGAACGCGGGGCGGGCCCCGACCCGTCGCGACCGTGGCCTGCAGGACGGACCGGGGAGCGCAGCGCCCGCGTGCCCATCAGCCGACCAGCCCGTCGACCGGCGAGGACGCGCTCGCGTAGCGCTTGCGCGGGATGCGCCCGGCCAAAAAAGCGTCGCGCCCGGCTTCCACGGCCAGCTTCATCGCGCGCGCCATGCGCACCGGGTCGCGCGCGCCGGCGATCGCGGTGTTCATCAGCACGCCGTCGCAGCCCAGTTCCATGGCGATCGCGGCGTCCGACGCGGTGCCCACGCCGGCGTCCACGATGATCGGCACCTTCGCGTTTTCCACGATCTCGAGCAGGTTGTAGCGGTTCTGGATGCCCAGCCCGGAACCGATCGGCGCCGCCAGCGGCATCACCGCCACGCATCCGATTTCCTCGAGCCGCTTGCACAGGATCGGGTCGTCGCTGGTGTACACCATCACCTCGAAGCCGTCGCGCACCAGCACCTCGGCGGCCTTGAGCGTCTGCACCACGTCGGGGAACAGCGTCTTCGGATCGCCCAGCACCTCGAGCTTGGTGAGCGCGTGGCCATCGAGCAGTTCGCGCGCCAGGCGGCAGGTGCGCACCGCGTCGTCGGCGGTGTAGCAGCCGGCGGTGTTGGGCAGGATCGTGTAGCGCTCCGGCGGCAGCACGTCGAGCAGGTTGGGCTCGTCAGCGTTCTGCCCGATGTTCGTGCGGCGGATCGCCACGGTGACGATCTGCGCGCCGGCCGCCTCGGTGGCCAGGCGGGTTTCCTCCAGGTCACGGAACTTGCCGGTGCCGGTCAGCAGGCGCGATGCGTAAGGCTTGCCGGCGATGGTCAGGGCATCGCCAGGTGCGGTGGTTGCGGTCATCGCCGGATTATCGCATCGCGCGTCGCGCCCACCGCCGGGCGGCGGCGCTCAGCCGCCGCCGAGGGCGTGCACGATCTCCACGCGGTCGCCGGACTGCAGCCGGTGCGTGTCGTGGCGGCCCTTGGGCACGATCTGGCCGTTGACCTCCACCGCCACCCGGCGCTGGCCCAGCCCCTCGGCCTGGAGCAGGCGGGCGATCGTGGCCGGTTCGTCTTCGATGCGGCGCGCTTCGCCGTTGAGGGTGATGTCCATGGCCGCATTGTCGCGCAGCCGCGCGCTGGTTGAGGGGGTTAGGGTTTCGTGAAACGATGCGGCCCATCCGGTGCCGCACGGCGTGCCCGGCCTGCTTGCGACAAGCAGCCACCCACAGATCCACGCACACACACCCAGGAGAGGGGCATGCAGACCAGTTTCCGGCCGATCCGTTCGTTGCTGGCCGCCGCGCTCGCCATTGCGGCGGCGCCGGCCATGGCGCAGGACGGCACGTTTTCGCAGACGGTGTTCTTTGGCGACAGCCTGACCGACGCCGGCTTCTTCACCCCGCTGCTGGTGCAGCAGAATCCGCAGGCCGCGGTGCTGGGGCGGTTCACGACCAACCCGGGCCTGGTGTGGTCGGAGTTCCTGGCCGATTACTACGGCACCGGGGCCGCCATGGCGTGGACCGCGACCGGCGCCACTCCGCGCCCCGGCACGGGCACCAATTACGCCGTGGGTGGCGCGCGTGTCGGCCAGAACACCGTCGGTGCGCTGGGCTTCACCCCGTCGCTGGCGACGCAGGTGAACGCTTACCTGGGCGCCAATGGCGGCCGCGCGGACGCGGACGCGCTGTACACGGTGTGGGGCGGCGCGAACGACCTGTTCGCGGCAGCCGCCGCACCGGCGCAGGCCTCGCAGATCGTGGGCGCCGCGGTGACCGCGCAGGTCGGCCTGGTCGGTGCGCTGCGCACCGCCGGGGCCCGCTACGTGCTGGTGCCCACCATCCCGGACGTGGGCCTGGCGCCCGACTTCAACTTCAACCCGGCGCTGTCCGCGCAGGGCAGTACGCTGGCCAGCAGCTACAACACCGCGCTGTTCGGCGCGCTGGCCCAGAACGGGCTGAGCGTGATCCCGGTGGACACCTTCAATTTCCTGAGGGAAGTGGTGGCGAGCCCGGGCACGTACGGATTCGTGAACGTCACCGCGCGCGCCTGCCAGCCGCCGGGCTCGTCCTCGCTCACCTGCAGCCCCGCCAACCTGGCGCGGCCGGACGCGCAGTTCACGTACCTGTTCGCCGACGGCGTGCACCCCAGCCTGCGTGCGCACGAGCTGGTGGCGGACCTGGCCGTTTCGATGATCGAAGCCCCGCGCCAGATGGCGATCCTGCCGCACGTGGCCTCCACCGTGGGGCGCGCGCGCGCGGACATGGTGTCCAGCCAGATGACGATGACCGCCGGCGAGCCGGATGGCACCCGCTGGTGGGTGGACGGCCGCTACGACAACCAGCGTTACGGGGCGGATTCGTCCGCGGACCTGTACGACGGCGGCGGCGGCGGCTTCACCGTGGGCGTGGACTGGACCCGCAGCGGCATGGTCTACGGCCTGTTCGGCGGCTACAGCCACCAGATCATGGACTGGGGCCTGCGCAAGGGCGATTTCCGCCAGGACGACGGCACCCTGGGCGGCTACCTGGGCTGGAGCAACGAGCGCGCGTGGGTCAACGCGCAGCTGACCTACACGCAGCTGGATTACGAACTGAACCGCAAGGTGCGGCTGGGCATCGCCACGCGCGCCTACGACAGCCAGACCGATGGCACCAACCTCAGCGCCGGACTCAACGCGGGCTGGAACTTCGGCGAAGGCCGTCTCCGGCACGGGCCGGTGCTGGGGCTGCTGGCCCAGCGCATCGAGATCGACGGCTTCGCGGAAGACCGGCCGGGCGAGTCGACCTCGCTGGCGTATCCCGACCAGGAGTTCGATTCGCTCAACGGCAGCGCCGGCTGGCGCATGAGCTTCGAGGTCAGCGAGCATTTCGAGCCCTTCGCGCGCCTGACCTGGCACAAGGAGTTCGAGGACGATGCGGGGCAGGCGCGGGCGCAGGCCCAGTCGGTGCCCGGTTCGCTGCCCTACGCGGTGCCTGGCGTGCAGTTCGACGACACCTACGGCACGGTCACCTACGGCGCGCGCACCGAGCTGTGGGGCATGGAACTGCTGAGCGGATCGTCGCTGACGCTGGGCCAGACCGACGGGTCGGACACCAGCTTCTTCCTCACCCTGCGCGGCGACTTCTGACGCACCGCACGCGCGGGCGCGACGCGCCCGCGCGTTGCCAAGCACCGGCAACCGGGCATAGACTCGGTGCCGCACGGACGCAGTCCCCGCGGGTGTAGTTCAATGGTAGAACTGCAGCTTCCCAAGCTGCTAGCGTGGGTTCGATTCCCATCACCCGCTCCAGATCCGAAAGGCGGCACACCGGCCCAGGTGCGCCGCCTTTTCTTTTTCCATGCACCGCGCCTGCAGCACGCGGCACGTATGCTGCGCACCGCCACGCGCCCGGATCCGACGCGCCATGAAACTCGCCATCCTGTCCCGCAACAGCAAGCTGTACTCCACCCGGCGGCTGGTGGAAGCCGCGCGCCAGCGCGGACACAGCGTGCGCGTGCTCGATCCGCTGCGCTGCTACATGCACATCACCTCGGACGGGTTCGCGATGCGCTACAAGGGCCAGGCGATCTCGGGATACGCGGCGGTGATCCCGCGCATCGGCGCCTCGGTCACCCGCTACGGCTGCGCCGTGCTGCACCAGTTCGAGCTGATGGGCAGCTTCACCCCCAATCCGTCCGACGCGGTGGCGCGCGCGCGCGACAAGCTGCGCTGCCACCAGCTGCTGGCGGCCAGGGGCATCGGACTGCCGGCGACGGTCTTCGGCGACAACCCGGACGACACCGCCGACCTGCTGGCGATGCTCGGCCCGCCGCCGCATGTCATCAAGCTCAACGAAGGCACGCAGGGCGCGGGCGTGATGCTGACCGAGAAGCCGTCGGCCTCGCGCAGCGTCATCGAGGCGCTGCGCGGCCTCTACGCCACGTTCCTGGTGCAGGAATTCGTGGCCGAGGCCAAGGGTGCGGACCTGCGCTGTTTCGTGGTGGGCGATGAGGTGGTGGCCTCGATGCGCCGCCAGGCGCCGCCCGGGGAGTTCCGCTCCAACCTGCACCGCGGCGGCATCGCCAAGGCAGTGCGGGCCACGCGCGCGGAATGCGACATGGCGGTGCGCGCCGCGGCCGCGGTGGGGCTGCAGGTGGCGGGCGTGGACCTGATCCGCTCGGCGCGCGGGCCGCTGGTGCTGGAGGTCAACGCATCGCCCGGCCTGGAGGGCAT
Organism: uncultured Pseudoxanthomonas sp.; assembly: GCA_964425695.1. Classification (GTDB taxonomy): domain Bacteria; phylum Pseudomonadota; class Gammaproteobacteria; order Xanthomonadales; family Xanthomonadaceae; genus JAKPBU01. The sequence goes on along the minus strand of CAYRNF010000011.1, from coordinate 12,775 downwards.
CGAAGAAGCCACCGGGGTGGACATCGCCGGGCGGATCATCGACCTGGTGTCAGGGCACGAGCCTCCCGCGCCCCGCAAGCGGCGCCGGCGCAAGGTTTAACCCGCTTTTCACGCCGGTTTTAACCGGCCTTTAATCGCACGGGGACTAGGCTGTTCCTGCCGCATCCTGCGCTCTCTCCAAAGCAAGTGGCGATTCGCCTCACGGCGTGCAGGCTACGGTCAATCGGGGCAGTTCCTTGACCCAAGCGAGTCTCTCGCTTGGGTCTTTTGTTTGCAGCGCCGGGCGGCTGCGTCCGTGATGGCCGCCGCACACGGACGCTGTGCCAGAATCCGGCGACCCGTGCGCCGGGAACCCCCATCGCCCGCGCCGGGTCCCACCGGCTCCGCGCACGGGCGCCCACTTCACAAGGAATCGCAGATGCGCATTCTCGTCATCGAAGACAACCAGGACATCGCCGCCAATCTCGGGGACTATCTCGAGGACCGCGGGCATACCGTCGATTTCGCTGCCGACGGCGTGACCGGCCTGCACCTGGCGGTGGTGCACGAATTCGATGCGATCGTGCTGGACCTCAACCTGCCGGGCATGGACGGCCTGGAGGTCTGCCGCAAGCTGCGCAACGAGGCGCGCAAGCAGACCCCGGTGCTGATGCTCACCGCGCGCGATTCGCTGGACAACAAGCTCGCCGGGTTCGACTCGGGTGCCGACGACTACCTGATCAAGCCGTTCGCGCTGCAGGAAGTGGAAGTGCGGCTCAACGCGCTGTCGCGCCGCGGCAAGGGCGTGCAGACGCGCGTGCTGGACGTGGCCGACCTGGAGTACAACCTGGACACGCTGGAGGTGCGCCGCGAAGGCAAGCTCCTGCAGCTCAACCCCACCGCGCTGAAGATCCTGCAGGCGTTGATGGAAGCATCGCCCGCCGTGGTCACCCGCCAGGAACTGGAAACGCGCGTCTGGGGCGAGGAGCTGCCGGATTCGGACTCGTTGCGCGTGCACATCCACGGACTGCGCGCGCTGGTGGACAAGCCGTTCCCGGTCCCGCTGATCCAGACCCGACACGGCATCGGTTACCGGATCGCGGCGCCGGAAGCGAATGCCTGACGGGCGGCCACGCCGCAAACCGCAGTACCGGCGGCGGCTGCGCAGCCGCATCATCCTGTCGTTCCTGCTGCTCGGCACCGGGCTGACGCTGCTGTTCGCCTTCGCCACCAACTGGACCCGCAACCGGGTGGAAAACCAGTTGGTGGAAGACGTGATGAACCGCAACATCACCGAAGCGGCGCGGCGTTTCGAGAGCGATCCCAACGACATCGCCGCGCCGGTCGCGCAGATGCGCGCGTTCGTGTTCACGCCAGACAAGTTCGAAAGCGTGCGGATCAACCGGCCGGAGTGGTATCCGCTGCCGGACGGCATCCACGGCATCACTGGCACCGACGAGAACGGACAGCCGCTGGCCTACAAACTGGCCGTGCGCAAGACGCCGCAGGCGTGGTTCTTCCTCGCGTACGACATGTCGCAGACGGTGCGCGGCGAGCAGCAGTTCAAGCGCGCGATCTTCGGCTCGGTGCTGGTGTTCTCGCTGGTTTCGCTGCTGGTGGGCTGGTGGGCCGCATCGCGGGTGATGAGTCCGGTATCGGAACTGGCGCAGCGCCTGCGCCGTTCGGGCGGCACCAGCGAACCCGAGGCGCTGGCCCCGCACTTCGCGCAGGACGAAGTCGGGGAACTGGCCCGCGCGCTCGACGACTACGCTTCCCGGCTCACCGAGGTCGTCAAGCGCGACCGCGAGTTCAACGCCGACGTCAGCCACGAACTGCGCACGCCGCTCGCGGTGGTGAAAGGCGCGGTGGAACTGCTGCTGGCCAAGCCCGACCTGGACGACAAGACACGCGCGCGCCTGGAGCGGATCCAGCGCGCCGAGCGCCAGTGCACCGACCTGATCAGCGCGCTGCTGCTGCTGTCGCGCAACGAGCGCGGGCACGGCGCCACCGACGTGGCGAAGGTGGCCGAACAGCTGCTCGACGCGCACCGCACCCAGCTCGGCGGCAAGCCGCTGCAGCTGCGCCTGGAAGGCGAGACCGGACGTGTCGTGGTGGACGCGCCGGAAGCCGCGGTCAACGTGGCCCTGGGGAACCTGGTGGGCAACGCGGTGAAGTACACCACGCAGGGCGAAGTGGTGGTGCGCCTGCGCGAAGGCGCGGTGGAGGTCGTCGACTCCGGCCCTGGCCTGACCGCGGAAGACGCCGCCAGGCTGTTCGAACGCGGCTACCGCGGCAGCTACGCCGAACACACCCAGGGCGGCGGCATCGGCCTGTCCATCGTGCGCCGCCTGTGCGCGTTGTACGGGTGGAACGTGCGTGTCGTGCCGGGCGCGGAAGCCGGCGTGGTCGCGACGCTGTCGTTCGCGCCCGGCGCGGCATCCGAAGTCTGATCACGCAGGCGGCGGGTTCGCCGCCATCGTCCGGGCGCTGCTGGCTGCGCCTGGCGTGGGTTCGCGCATCGTCGCCTTGCACAGGCGCATCCCCGCGTTCTCCGTACCTGTTCGACGCGCCAGCTACGTCACAGCTCCGGCCCGCGGGGCGAGACGTGTCGTCAGTCGGCCGACCCCGCCTTAAGCCGCCGGCTCCAGCCAGCCGTGCTTGTCCGCGGTGCTGCCGTCGAACAGCCCGAAGAACAGGGACTGGAGCCGCTTGGTCACGGGGCCTGCGCGGCCGGCGCCGACCTGGCGGCCGTCGACGGAGCGGATCGGGGTGATCTCCGCCGCGGTGCCGCACATGAACAGCTCGTCGCACAGGTACAGGTATTCGCGCGGCAGGTCGCGTTCGATCACGTCGATGCCGTTGTCGCGGGCCAGGGTGATGATGCTGTTGCGGGTGATGCCGTTGAGCAGCGCCGCGCTGACCGGGGTGGTGTGCAGGGCGCCGTCGAACACCAGGAACAGGTTCTCGCCCGCGCCTTCGCTGAGCAGGCCGGTGGACGCCAGCGCGATGCCCTCGCCGAAGCCCAGGCGCCGCGCCTCGCGCGCGACCAGCTGCCCGGAAAGATAGTTGCCGCCGGCCTTGGCGCCGGCGGGAATCGTGTTGGGCGCGAAGCGCTGCCAGCTGGACACGCAGGCATCGATGCCTTCCTCCAGCACGCCCGCGCCCAGGTACTGGCCCATCTTCCACGTGGCCACGGACACATCCACCGGCGTTTCCGCCGACAGGCCGAAACCGCCCAGGCCGCGGAACGCGACCGGGCGCAGGTAGTCGGTGGTGAAGCCGTTGGCGGCCAGTACGTCGCGGCAGGCGGCGTTGATCTGCTCGACCGAGAACGGGATCGCCATGTCGTAGATCTTCGCCGACGCGAACAGGCGCCGGTTGTGGTCGCTGAGCCGGAAGATCGCGGGGCCGTTGGCGGTCTGGTAGCAGCGGATGCCTTCGAACACGGAGGAGCCGTAATGCAGCGCATGCGCCATCACGTGGGTGGTGGCCTCGGCCCACGGCACGATGCGCCCGTTGTGCCAGATCTTCTCGGGATAGGACTGACCCACGGGGCGCTCCGGTGCGTAAAAACGCCACATTTTAGCCGCAGTCTCAGTTCCCGCGCCGGCCGCGGCCTACAGTGGATTCCCCCCGGCACAGGAGGCCTGTCATGCGCGTGCAACGGATCCTCACCATCGACGGCGGCGGCATCCGCGGCCTGGTCAGCGCGATCTGGCTGGACGCGCTTCAACGCCGCCTGGACGCGGCGGGCAAGGGCGCGCTGCACGAGCGGTTCGACCTGGTCGCAGGTTCCAGCACCGGCGCGCTGGTCGCAGCGGCCCTGGGCATCGGCATGCCGCCCGGGCGGATCGTCGACCTGTACGAATCGTTCGGCGAAGAGGTCTTCCCCGGCGCCGCCGAGCGCCTGTGGTCGCGCGTCACGCGCAGCTTCAGCCAGGGCCTGTCCGCGCCGCGGTACTCGCCCAAGGGGCTGGAACGCGTGCTCAAGCGCGTGTTCGGCGACAGGTCGCTGGGCAGCGTGTCGCCACGGACCATGGCGATCGCATACGACACCGTGACCCGGCATCCGCTGTTCTTCAAGAGCTTCAAGCCGGAGCACGCGGACATCCCCCTGTGGGAGGTGTGCCGCGCAGCCACCGCGGCGCCGTCGTACTTCCCGGCGCACCTGGCCACGGTCGAGCGCCGGCGCCGCGCGCTGATCGACGGCGGCGTGGTGGCCAACAACCCCACCGCCTGCGCCATCGCCGAGGCGGTGCGGCTCAACGACGACGCGAGCCTGCAGGGCATCGTGCTGCTGTCGGTGGGCACCGGCCAGACCACGCGCCCGATCCCGGAACGCGAAGCCACCACGTGGGGCGCGCTGGAATGGGCGATCCCCATCATCGACGTGCTGTTCGACGGCTCAGCCGACTCTGTGCACTACATCGCGCAGCAGATCCTGGGCGAAGCGCACTACTTCCGCATGCAGACACCGCTGGTGCGCGGCTACGACGACTTCGACAATGTGGACCGCACCAACCTGGCGGCTCTGCGTCGCACGGCGGAGGCCTATCTCGACCGCCCGGAAACGCAGGCGATGCTGGATCGGCTGGTAGGGTTGCTGTGAGGGCGCTTGGCCGATCGCATGGCGGTCGGTGCCCCGGGCGCACCACCCGGCGGCGTGCGCTTCGGCGCGCGCGGTAGTCGCACCTGCGCGATGCGCACCGCGTCGCCTACAGGCTGACCCACCAGCACCCGAGCCGTTTGCGCAGCCCGAGCACGGTGCGGGCGGGGGTCACGCCGTTACCGAAGGTCTGTTCCAGGCGCAGCCCCACGGGCACGCGCCGCACGGTGGTCTGGGGGTAGTAGCCGTCGGCGTTGCTGTCGAACACCGAGCCGTCGTCGGCCAGGATCGGCGGTGGGCGCGCGTATACCGGCAGGATGTCGATCAGGGGGCGCCGGGCGATGCCGTCGAGTCGCGCCATCACCGAATACCCCTGGCGCGTGGACAGGCCGGCCCAGTCGAAGTACAGCGCCAGCCGGTTGACGTCCTGCGCCTCGATCGCGCCCGATACGCCGTACACGAGTTCGGACAGGCGCCGGGAACAGCCGCCGCGATAGGCGGACGGCGCGTGCCCGGCCGAACGCAGCAGGCGGTCGGTGGCGCCGATCTCGGTGCAGGTGCGGTCGGTGTAGATCGTCTCGCCGTTGCCACCGGCGCAGCGGCGCACCTGCGCCTGCGCCGCCAGCGGCAACAGGAGCAGGGCGATGACGAACAGGAAGCGGAGGCGGGTGGGCACCGGGGCAGCCTACGCGGCGCCCCGGTCGCGAGGAAGCCCGCACCGCCGCGGCTGGCGCCGCGATTCAGGCAAATCGCAGGAAGTAGCAGCCGCTGTGCCGGCGCACGTCGAAATCGTCGATCACCAGGCCGCCGTCGCCCTGGAACGCGACCTGCATGACGCCGACTTCCGCGGCGCTTGCCAGCGGCACGTCCAGCGCATCCAGCGAGATGTCGAAGTATTCGGCGTCGGCGATCGAACGGCCGGCCAGTCCTTCCAGCTGGTCCATGACCCGATGCGCCTGGCGGCTTTCCATCCCCGCCCAGTCGAAGCTTTCCGCGATCCGGTTCACGTCGCCGAGCGCCACCGACGCCTGCAGGTCAGCCGCCAGTTGCCCGGGCGTGCGCGCACAGCCCGCGGCGGCGGAGCGACGCGGACCGGGCAGCGGGGAACCGAGCGTGGAGCCGGCGCCCAGGGATGCGATCGCCTGCGCAGGGTCGCGCCCATCGCGCAGCGCGCCCGCGCGCGCCTCGATGCGGCGTTCGGACACGATGCGGTTCGCCAGGTCGGTGTCGATGGGGGCCGACACGGCGCCGAACCGGCCGCACCCCTGGCTGGTATAGACGCGGGTGCCGTCCGGGCGCTCGCACCGGATCACGCCGGTTCCCGCTTCCGCGCTACGCGGCATGACCGGGAGCGCGGCGAACAGCAGGGCGGTGGCAAGGGCGGACAGTTGGAAGGGCAGGCTGCGCATGGCGGCGAGGGGAAGTGGGGTGCCGGCTCGGCACCCGCGCAGCTTCCGCCCGGGCCTGTCGATGCGCTGTCGTAAATCGCTGAATCGAAAGGAAATTTCACGCCATCTTGGCGAGCACGTTTAGCGTGGGTTTCGACAGGTTGAGCGTGTAGAAGTGCAGGGAGGGCGCGCCGCCCGCGAGCAGGCGCCGGCACAGGTCCGCCACGAAGTCCGCGGCGAACTCGCGGATCGCCTGCACGTCGTCGCCGTAGCCGAGCATGCGCTTGCCGACCCAGCGCGGGATCTCGGCGCCGCAGGCATCGGAAAAACGCCGCAGCTGGGTGAAGTTGGAGATCGGCATGATCCCCGGCACGATCGGGATGTCGATGCCCATGCGGCGTACGTCGTCCACGAACCGGAAGTACGCATCGGCGTTGTAGAAGTACTGCGTGATCGCACCATCGGCGCCGGCGTCCACCTTGGTCCGGAAGGCCTGCAGGTCGGCCTGCGCGTGTTCGGCCTGGGGGTGCGTTTCCGGGTACGCGCCGACTTCGATATGGAACGCATCGCCGTACTCGCGGCGGATGAACCCGACCAGGTCGCTGGCGTAGCGGAATTCGCCCGGATGGCCCATGCCCGAGGGCAGGTCGCCGCGCAGGGCCACGATGCGCCGGCACCCCATCGCGCGATAGCGGTCCAGCAGCGCCTTGAGCTCGGCGCGCGTGCCGCCCACGCAAGACACGTGCGGCGCGGCGGACAGCCCGTGGCCCTGCTGCAGGCGTTCGACGGTTTCCGGCGTGTAGTCCAGCGTGGAGCCGCCGGCGCCGAAGGTGCAAGACACGTACTCGGGCGACAGCGCCGCAAGCCGGGCGGCGACCTTGTCCAGCTGCGCACGCTGTTCGTCGGTCTTGGGCGGGAAGAACTCGAAACTGAGGGTGGTCATGGGCGCTTCCGTGGAGTCCGGCAAGTCTATCTCTTCATCGGGATGGAACGGAAACGATTCCGTGGCACGGCCTTTGCTTCGAAATCCCCGTGGACACCACGCGCGCCCCGTCCGATCGCGAAGCGATCCGCAGCCGCAACCTGCTGATCCAGGAAATGCTGGAGATGCACGGGCGCGCCAAGCTGGGCGGGTTCTTCTACCCGCTGCTCGCGGGTGCGGTGCTGGCGGCGGGTGTCGGTGCACGGGCCGAGCCGGCCTGGGCGGTACCTGGTGTGTTCTTGCTGCTGGCGCTGCTGCGGCTGGTCCCGCCGCCCACGCCGGCCACGCCCGCGCAGGCGCAGCGGCACCTGGCGCGGCTGTGGGGCATCGTGATCACCACAGCGGCCGCGTGGGGCGCGTTCAGTGCCTGGGGCATGCGCGTGCTGCCGGAGCCGGCACCGATGCTGTGCCTGCTGGCCTCCGGCGCGTTCGGCATGGCCCTGGCGCACAGCATGTGCATGCGGCGCGTGCCGTCCGCCGTCTGCATCGCGCTGGTCACGGCGCCCAGCCTGGTGCTGCTGGTGTCCGGCGGGCAGGCGGGCCTGGCGACCGTATGGACGGTGTACCTGCTGTACATGCTGCTGGTGATGTCGCGCAGCCACCGCGAATACCGCGAGCGCATCGAGCTGGAGGAAGAGCTGCGCCACCAGCGCAACCTGTTCGAACGCCAGAGCCGGATCGACGGCCTGACCGGGCTGGCCAACCGGCGCGAGTTCGTCGAGGTGCTCGAGCGGCGCGCGCGCGACTGCGTACCGGGCGCGACGGGGCTGCTGATCCTCGACGTGGACCATTTCAAGGCGGTCAACGACACCTTCGGCCACGCCGCAGGGGACGCCTGCCTGGCGGCGCTCGCGCAGCGGCTGGGCGCGCACTTCTGCTGCCCCGGCGAGCTGTGCGCGCGGCTGGGCGGCGAGGAGTTCGCGGTGGTGTTCGATCCTGCGGCGGGCGATCCGGCGCAGCGCGCCGAAGCGTTCCGCGACGGGCTGGTGGGCACGCCCCTGTCGTTCGAAGGCAGCCGCCACGCGATCACGGTGAGCGTGGGGGGCGCGATCTTCGATCCGCGCGTGCACGCCGGCGCCGACGCGCTGTACCGCCAGGCCGATGCGGCCCTGTACCGGGCCAAGCAGGGCGGCCGCAACCGGATCTGCTGGTCGCACGCCGTGGCGGACAGCGCGCCGCAGGTCTGCGCGCAAGCCGCCTGCGCCGGCGCCGACTGACGCCGATCCGCCCCGAGCCCGATTCGCTGCAGACCGGACGCGCTTCAAACCGGTCCTGACTCAAAACAGAACGGGCGCCGAAGCGCCCGTTCTGCCGATTCCCGTCCGTGCGGGATCAGTAGCGGTAATGGTCCGGCTTGTACGGGCCTTCCACCGCCACGCCGAGGTAGTCGGCCTGATCCTTCGTGAGCTTGGTCAGCTTCACGCCGATCTTTTCCAGGTGCAGGCGCGCGACTTCCTCGTCCAGCTTCTTCGGCAGGATGTACACCTTGTTCTCGTACGCGTCCTTGTTGGCCCACAGGTCGATCTGGGCGAGCGTCTGGTTGGAGAACGAGTTGGACATGACGAAGCTGGGGTGGCCGGTGGCGCAGCCCAGGTTCACCAGCCGGCCTTCGGCCAGCAGGAAGATCGCCTTGCCGTCGCCGAAGGTGAACTTGTCGACCTGCGGCTTGATGTTGGTCTTGACCGCGCCGCTCGCGTACAGCGCATCGACCTGGATCTCGTTGTCGAAGTGGCCGATGTTGCAGACGATCGCCTGGTCCTTCATCGCCTTCATGTGCTCGAGGGTGATGATGTCCTTGTTGCCGGTCGTGGTGACGTAGATGTCGGCCTCGCCCAGGGTGTCCTCGACGGTCTTGACCTCGTAGCCCTCCATCGCCGCCTGCAGGGCGCAGATCGGATCGATCTCGGTGACGATCACGCGCGCGCCGTAGGCGCGCAGCGACGCCGCCGAGCCCTTGCCCACGTCGCCGTAGCCGCACACCACGGCCACCTTGCCGGCCAGCATGACGTCGAGCGCGCGCTTGAGGCCGTCGGCCAGCGACTCGCGGCAACCGTAGAGGTTGTCGAACTTGCTCTTGGTGACCGAGTCGTTGACGTTGATCGCGGGGATCAGCAGCTTGCCGGCGTCGGCCAGCTGGTACAGGCGGTGCACGCCCGTGGTGGTCTCTTCCGAGACGCCCTTCCAGTCGGCCACGACGCGGGTCCAGTAGCCGGGACGTTCGCCGGCCACGCGCTTGAGCAGGTTCTTGATCACCTGTTCCTCGTGGCTGCCGGAGGCGGAGTTCACCCAGGACTCGTCGCCCTGCTCCAGCTCGTAGCCCTTGTGGATCAGCAGGGTCACGTCGCCGCCGTCGTCCACCACCAGCTGCGGGCCCAGGAAACCGCCCTTGCCGTCGGGGAAGGAGAGCGCGTCGAGCGTGCAGTCCCAGTATTCCTCCAGCGTCTCGCCCTTCCACGCGAACACCGGCGTGCCCGACGCGGCGATCGCGGCGGCGGCGTGGTCCTGGGTCGAGAAGATGTTGCACGAGGCCCAGCGCACGTCGGCGCCGATGTCCTTGAGCGTCTCGATCAGCACGGCGGTCTGGATCGTCATGTGCAGCGAGCCGGTCACGCGCACGCCGTCGAGCGGCCTGGCAGCGGCATGCTTGCCGCGGATCGACATCAGGCCCGGCATCTCGGCTTCGGCGATGTCGATTTCCTTGCGGCCCCAGTCGGCCAGCGTGATGTCCGCGACCTTGTAGTCGTGGGCCTGGGGGGAGGTCTTCAGTTGTGCGTTCATGGAGTTGCTCCGTTAGCGCGGATCGCGAGGGATCCACATCAGAACGGGCGCCGTTGTACGGGAGACCTGCCGAGCCTGAGCCCTCGACGCCGCGAACGGCGGAGGCATGCAGCGCCCCTCGGCAGGGCGGCGATTATATCGCTGCCGGCCATCGCTTGTTCGCGATGAAGCGATAAGCGGGCGGGCGGCCCGTCGGTGGCTCTGGCTAGGGGCTGGAGGCTTCCGGGGGGGGTCCGGGCGGCCCGGAGCCCGCGCACCGAAGGTTCTAGGGTCGGCCCTAGCTGCCCGGCGACGTGCGGACACGGCCTAATCGGCGCATCCCCCAACACCGAGAGCGCCCCCATGAGCCCCCCGGTCGAACGCACCCAGCCTACCTACACGTCGCCCCCGCCCCCGCCGGAGCAGGACCAGCTGCGCCCGGGCGAGACCCTGCAGCAGTTCGCCGCCCGCCACCAGGTGTCCGAACAGGCCGTGCGCGAGGCGAACGCATCGCTGATCGCCACGGTCGGCAACGACCTGCGCCACCACGAACCGGGAATGACGCTGTCCCAGGCCCTGTCCGGCGCCACCCTGGACGTGCCGGCCCCGGCGATGAGCGTCAGCACCGATCCGGTGGGCAGCGACTTCAACCCCAACTATCCATCGCCGAACAGCGAATACACCGTGGGCGCCGATGGCCAGACCGTGGGCGGGGCGGTGACCTGGAACCCGGGCGACGGCAGCATCAAGGTCACCGGCAGCCAGATCGCCACGCCCCCGGGCCAGACCGACACCGCGCCGGTGCAGTTCGAGGCGCGCCGCGACACGGCGGTGACGCTGGGCCAGACCAACAAGGACGGCAACACCGAGTTCACGGTCGAGGTGCAGTTCACCGACAGCGTCAGCGCGTCGGCCAGCGAGCAGACGCGCCGTGGCCAGATCGACGGCGAGGTCGGCGCGGGCGCCGGCACGCGCGCCCGCTACAAGGTGGTGCTGCCGGGCGAGAACCAGTCGCCCGAGGCGGCGGCGCAGGTCAATCCCTTCGACCCGACCACGATCCCGGTGGGCGCCACGGTGACCATGGACGGGCAGGTGTTCACGCAGACCGCGCTGGAAGGCTCGTTCCGGCACATCGGCATCAAGCACGGCCTGACGGAAGCCGCGGGCGCGAGCTACTCGGTGTCGCGCGTGGACGAGAACAACATCCGCGTCACCATGGGCCCCAACGAGGCAGTCGAGGCCTTCAACGGTTTCGGCGTGACTACCGAGATCGCGACGGCGATGCTCGGCCGGCAGGACAACCTAGGCTTCTCCAGCGTCAGCACGGCCACCTTCGACCTGTCGAACTCGGATGGCCAGGCGGCGTACGCGCATTTCGTCGGGACCGGCGAAGTGGCGCACGAGACGCCCGGCGTGAGCGACGTGGCCCAGATCGGACGCCTGGACTACTCGTCGCAGACGCGCGCGCAGCTGGAGCTGGGGCCGCTGTCGGCCGATCTAGCCGGCGCGCAGAACACCGGTTCGCGCGTGGACATCACCTATCCCGACGGCTCCTACACCAGCGTGATCCAGCTGCAGTACTCGGGCAACGCGCCGCTGCAGGTCACGCAGCGCTTCGACGCCGACGGTGCCGAGGTGGTCTCCGAGCGCACCTACCAGTTCACGATCAACACCGACCGCCCCAGCTACGGCTGGTGGGCGCGCAACATCGAAGGGCGCAGCGAGAGCACGGAGGAGAACAACCTGGCGCAGCTGCTCAACGACGCCTTCACCGGCAACCACGAGTCCGGGCTGGTGCGGCCGGGTTCGAAGGTCACCATCGAGCTCACCGAATCGCAGATGCAGGCGCTGCAGGCGCAGACCCGCGAAGTGGCGGCCGCGGACGGCAACCTCGGCGGCACCAACTCGCTCGACCTTGCGGCCGAGGAAGGCTCCACGCTGGACTTCTCCGTAGCCATCGCCCGCAACCTGGGCTTCTCGGAGCCGTTCGGCCTGGTGGACCAGCTGTGGACGATCTCCGGCAACGGCGAGCAGCCGATCGACGCGAGGGTGACCACGAAGTAGTCGCCCGCGCGTTCGCGCGCCAGAAAACGACAACGGGCCGCAATGCGGCCCGTTGTGCGTTCGGCGGCGGCGCGCCTTACTTCAGCTTCGCCGCCTTCTTCAGCTCGTCGGCCTTGTCGGTCTTCTCCCACGAGAACGCCGTGGCCTTGTGCTTCTTGCCGGCGCCGTCGACGTAGGAGATGTCCTTGGGCTTGCGGCCGAAGTGGCCGTAGCTCGCGGTGGGCTGGTAGATCGGGTGCTCCAGGTCCAGCATCTTGGTGATGCCATACGGACGCAGGTCGAAGTGCTTGCGGATCAGCTTCTCGATGGTCTCGTCCGGCACCTTGCCGGTGCCGAAGGTGGTGACCGAGATGCTGGTGGGCTCGGCCACGCCGATCGCGTAGCTCACCTGCACCTCGCAGCGGTCGGCCAGGCCGGCGGCCACGATGTTCTTGGCCACGTAGCGCGCGGCGTAGGCGGCCGAGCGGTCGACCTTGGACGGATCCTTGCCCGAGAACGCGCCGCCGCCGTGGCGGGCCATGCCGCCGTAGCTGTCCACGATGATCTTGCGGCCGGTCAGGCCGCAGTCGCCCACCGGCCCGCCGATCACGAACTTGCCGGTCGGGTTGATGTGCACCTTGTTCTTCGGCAGCGCGTCCAGCCACTTCTTGGGCAGCACCGGCACCAGGATCTCGGCGCGCACGGCTTCCACCAGGTCCTTCTGCTTCACGTCCGGATCGTGCTGGGTCGACAGCACCACGGCGTCCAGGCCCAGGATGTCGTTGCCGTCGCTGCTGTAGCGCAGGGTGACCTGGCTTTTGGCGTCTGGGCGCAGCCACTTGAGCTTGCCGTTCTTGCGCACCTTGGCCTGCTGTTCGACCAGGCGGTGGCTGTAGTACAGCGGCGCGGGCATGTACTCGGGCGCCTCGTTGCAGGCGTAGCCGAACATCAGGCCCTGGTCGCCGGCGCCCTGTTCTTCCGGCTTCTTGCGGTCCACGCCCTGGTTGATGTCCGGCGACT
>CAYRNF010000010.1:0-103803 GCA_964425695.1 uncultured Pseudoxanthomonas sp. | reverse complement strand
TGCTGTTGCTGTTGCTGTTGCTGTTGCTGTTGCTGTTGCTGTTGCTGTTGCTGTTGCGGTTGCTGTTGCGGCTGGGCCCCGGCGGTACCGCCGACCATCGATTTCATGCGTGACCACAGGCCCGCTGCACGCCGTGCCAGCCCGCCCTCGTCCGGCGCGCCCAGGGTGACGCTGTCGACACCGACCGATGGCGGCAATGGCGATGAGGCGATGCGCGGACGCGAGCCGATGCGCAAGCCGCCGCTGGAGGGCGCGGGCATCGGGGGCGCCGCTGCGCTGCGCGGCTCGCGTGCCTCCATGTCCACGATCTCCGGCAGCGCTGCGTCGTCGCCCGGGGCTACCGGCGGCGTGCGCGCGGCTGCGGGCGGCGGCGCGGCGCCTGCCGCGGCAGGTCGTGATCCGGCGCGCGGCGCGCGCGCAGCCTCGCGCGCGGCCAGCCGCACCGCCTGCGCCGGCTTGCCGGCCTCCACCTCCACGATGCATCGGTACTCCACGCCGTCCTGCAGCACCGCGCTGACCTGGTACAGCCCGGCCGGCAGCGGCACCTCGGTGCCGGACTCCGTGCGCCGCACCAGCGCCATGGTCTCGTCGCGGATCTCCACCGGCACCGTGCGGTTGAACAGGTGCGAAGGCGTGTCCACGGCCACGCGCAGGGCGCCCATGCGGCCGGCGTCGGTGGCGGCGGGCGTGTTCATTCCATCGCCACCTTGCGGGTGAACGCGGGCGGCACCACGGTGATGTAGTCGAAGAAGTTGCGCGCCGGGTCGCCCACGTCCACCGACAGTTCGTAGATGCCGGCGCGCACCACGCCATGCATCGGCCATTGCTGGTTGGCATCCAGCACCTTGCCCAGCTTGCGGTGCGACAGCGTCCCCACGCATTGCGCGGCCAGGCCGTCGGGCTGCACGGTCACGTCCACCGTGGCTTCGGGCGGCTGGTCGAAGGCGTGGAACAGCGCCTGCGTGGGCCGTCCGCCGATGTCCACCGGCTGCTCCAGCGCCTCGGCCGCGGCAAGCGCCTGCACCTGGCGGTCCAGGCGCGTGGTGAGCTGGCTCACCGACACGTGCCAGCTGGGCACGTTGTCGTCCGGCGGCGCCGCGAAGCCGCCCTGCAGCCCCGACAGCAGCGCCTCGCAGAACAGCGTGCGGCCGCCCACGCGCGCGAAGGCGGCCATCTGCGTGGACGAGGCTAGGAACACCGGGTTGGTGCGCGCGCTGCCGGGCAGCGTGTCCAGCGTGAGCCCGGCGTCCATCGTCTCGTAGCGCTCGGCCATCGCCGGTTCCTGGCGGCAGGCGTCGATGAACCAGAACTGGGTCTGCGCCGTATCCGGATGGTTGAAGCCGGCGTGCACGCCCGCCATGTCGATCGCGCCTTCGAGCTCGGTCAGGTGCGCGTCGTCGCCGCAGTCGTGCAGCAGCACGATGGCGCCGTTCTTGCTGAGCTGCACGCCATGGCCGGCGGCATACACGATCGCGACGTTGTCGGGGTGCGTCGCGCACGCCTTGCGGAAAGCCAGCAGGTCGGCCCGGACGTTGGCCAGCGTCGCGGCGCCGGCCTCCGGCGTGGCGGGCATCAGCGCGGCGATGCCGGGTTCGAGCTGCTCGCCGTCCGATGGCGACAGCAGCACGCGCAGGCTGGCCAGCGGCGCGACCGGGTTGCGGTACTTCGCGAGCATCCAGGCCGCGAACTCCGACGCCGAGCGCGCGGCGGCGCTGAGCTGGCGCATGCGGAACTTCTTGCCGCGCTCGCTGGGCGCGCTGCCGCCGGTGAAATGCCGGTACGCGCTGACCCCGAGCACCAGCACGTGGGTGCCCGGCGCATCCAGCTTCTCGGGAACCAGCAGCGCCATCTCAGCCCGCACTCACGCGCAGGTCGCCGCGCTGCGCCAGCGGATCCACGCCGCGCCGACGCGCGCAGTCCAGCAGGTTGGCCGGGCGGTACTTCGCATCGGCACGCATCTTTTCGAACACGCTGCCGTCCACCCATTCCTCGATCGGCGTGGAGCGTCCGCCCTTGACCTTGCGCGCGTCCGCGCCGATGGGCCGCAGGAACCGGCTCGACACCCAGCGATAGCCGCCCTTGAGGAACGCCGCGTACGAATCGGTGAAGCCGGCGGTGTGTTCCCTGCCGTCGGTGGCCGCGCGCTGGCGAAACGCGAGCCCCAGGGCTTCGGCCTTGCGCTGGATCCACGCCAGCGGCAGGTTGCGCAGCACGTCGCCCTCGTAGCCGCCGCCCACGTTGCAGTGCGCGCCCACGAACCAGCGTTGCTCGATCACCGTGCTCGGCGGCACCGGAGCCGCCGGCAGCGCGGGATCGGGCGGGTCCGGCGTGTCGGGCGCGAACTTCGTCCACAGCGCCGGCTTGTACGGCCCGCGGTGCTCGTCCACGGCGATGGCCTGGTAGGCGTGTTCGAACAGCACGCTCGGATTGGTGTTGTGGAAGTAGAACTTCGAGCGCCCCACCAGCGGCGCGTGCGTCCACGGGATGCCCAGCGCGCCCACCGTGTCCCACACGCCGATCATGCGCACCGGCACGCGGCGGCTGTGGTCCAGCAGCTGGCGCTCTTCCTCCGTGATCGGCCGCCCGGCGAGCCGGTCGCGTTCGATGGTGTACATCGGGCGCCTGTCCTTGCCCGCGCGGTAGCGCTCGTACAGCTTCTCCACCGTGGTGTTGGCGCCGCGGCGCATCAGCCCGCATTTCACGATCATCCCCGCCACGCTGCGCGCGGTGTACGCGCCGCGGCTGAAGCCGAACAGGTAGATCTCGTCGTCTTCGTCGTAGTGCTGCACCAGCCAGCCATAGCCTTCCAGCACGTTGGCCGACAGGCCCTTGCCCACCGTACCGCCCAGCAGGCGCTCGAACGGTTTGATGCCCACGCCCACCACGTACTTCGCCAGCTGGCGCATGCCCTGCCCGTCCTGCGGCGCCACCCAGCCGTGCAGCCGGCTGACGTTGGTGTCCGAATCCGGATCGTTCCAGGTGCCGTCGCAGAACAGTGCAAGGCGCTTCATCGGGCCACCGGCGGGGGTTGTGGAGGTCCTGCCGGGTTCAACGCAAAGCCTTGCGCGGCGAGGTCAGCCGGCCCCGCAGCCGGCGCGTCTGCCTGAATCGGAGGAAGCAAAAGCCAAGGGCGAATCCTCCCCTGGCCTCCTTTTTCAAAGGAGGGGGAAGATCCGTGTCGCTGCGATCCACGCCGACGCGATGCGTGCGCCCCCGGCAAGACAGACTGCCGCGGTTGTCATGCGCCGTTGACTACGAGGTGTTGATCCACCCGTTGCGCATCGATTGCTCGCGAAGCCACACAGCCCCTTTGAAAAAGGGGCGATCGGCCGCAGGGCGATGGGGGATTCGCTTCCCGCGTTCGAACACCGCTAGACCACCGATCAACGTAACACCCCCAACCGGCGAAGCCCCGCAGCCCCCCTTGAAACAGGGGGCGATCGGCCGCAGGCCGATGGGGGATTCGCTTCTGCGCTTGAGCGCCCCTCAGCGCGCCGCCGCGTGCACGCCCGCGACCGCGCGTCCCGAAGGATCGGCCGCGGCGGCGAATGCCGCGTCCCACGCGATCGCCACCGGCGAAGAGCACGCGATCGACTTGCCGCCCGGCACCGTCTGCGCCGCCGCCGGCGTGGGGAAGTGGCGTACGAACACGCTGCGGTACCAGTACGCTTCCTTGGTCTGCGGCGGATCGTGCGGGAAGCGGCGCGCGGCGGCGGACAGTTCGCGGTCGCTGACCAGCGCGTCGGCGTGCGCGCGCAGGCCGTCGATCCAGCCGTAGCCCACGCCGTCGCTGAACTGCTCCTTCTGGCGCCACAGGATCTGCTCCGGCAGCACGCCGTCGAACGCCGCGCGCAGCACGGCCTTCTCCACGCGGCCGCGCGCACCCGACCAGGGCGCATCGACCATCTTGTGCTTCGCGTCGAACGCCATCGCCACCTCCAGGAACTCGCGGTCCAGGAACGGCACGCGCGGCTCCACGCCCCAGGCCATCATCGACTTGTTGGCGCGCAGGCAATCGTACTGGTGCAGCGCGTCGAGCTTGCGGACCAGTTCGTCGTGGAACTGGCGTGCGTCGGGCGCCTTGTGGAAGTACAGGTAGCCGCCGAAGACCTCGTCGCTGCCTTCGCCGGACAGCACCATCTTCACGCCCATCGCCTTGATCCTGCGCGCCAGCAGGTACATCGGCGTGGATGCGCGGATGGTGGTGACGTCGAAGGTCTCGATGTGGCGCACGACTTCGGGCACCGCGTCCAGCCCTTCCTCGAAGGTGTACTCGAAGCCGTGGTGCACGGTACCCAGCGCCTGCGCCGCCACTTCGGCGGCGGCCAGGTCGGGCGACCCCTTCAGGCCGATGGCGAACGAATGCAGCCGCGGCCACCACGCCTCGCTGCGGTCGCCGTCCTCCACGCGACGGCGCGCGTAGCGCGCCGCCACCGCCGCCACCAGCGAAGAATCCAGCCCGCCGGACAGCAGCACGCCGTAGGGCACGTCGGTCATCAGCTGCCGGTGCACGGCGGCTTCGAACGCCTGTCGCAGCGCGGCCAGGTCGGCGGGCTTGCCTTGCACGCGCGCGTAGTCGCGCCACGGGCGCTCGTAATAGCGCACCAGCGTGCCGCTGGCGGTGTCGTACCAGTGGCCTGGCGGGAACTGGGCCACGTCGGCGCAATGGTCGGCCAGCGCCTTCATCTCCGAAGCGATGCGCAGTCGGCCTTCGCGATCGTGGCCCCAGTACAGCGGGCACACGCCGATGGGATCGCGTGCGATGAGCGCGGTGCGGCGCGATGCGTCCCACAGCGCGAAGGCGAAGATGCCGTTGACGCGCTCCAGGAAGGCGGAAACCGCGTGCGCATCGCCGCCGGATTGCGCGTACAGCGCGCTGAGCACCTCGCAGTCGCTGCCGGTCTGGAACGCGTAGGGCGCCGGCAATCCGTCTTCGAGCGCCGCGTGGTTGTAGATCTCGCCGTTCACCGCCAGCACCAGCGCGCCGTCGGCCGAACGGATCGGCTGCGCGCCGCCGGCCGGATCGACGATGGCCAGGCGCTCGTGGACCAGGATCGTGTCGGCGTCGGCATGGACGCCGCTCCAGTCCGGGCCGCGGTGGCGCTGGCGTTGCGAGCATTCCAGCGCCTCGCGACGCAGGGCGGCGAGGTCGTCGCCGGGTTGCAGGCCGAAGATGCCGAGGATGGAACACATGCGGTAGGTCCTGATGGTCGGAAGGAGGCAAGGACCGGCGCGGCAACAAAAAACCCGCGCCGGGCGCGGGTCTGGTCGGGTGCTCGCTGGTTGCCGCGCGCTATCCGCCGTCCCGCCCGGGGGCGTTGCGGTTGGAATTCCCATGGTTGGGATTGCGATGGATGGACGCGCGAAGCATGGGCCGAAGCTAACCCGGCCTGCGCACCGGATGCAAACCTTTCGGCGGAAACCATCGGGCGGTGGGCGCTGCCTTGCGGCACGCGCGCGTGTCCTGGTCTGGGCGTTCGTAGTGCGCGGTGGACGCAGACCTCGACGTCCATGGGTCCCCGCCTGCGCGGGGACGACGGCTGAAACGTCGGGCGTGGCCTGCTTTCTTGCGCGCGACGCGCGAATCAACCGCGAGCCGCAGGCACCAGCAGGCGCTCGAGCAGCGCAAGGTAGAGATCCGGCAGCGCTTCCAGGTCGGCCACCGACACGTGTTCGTCCACCTTGTGGATGCTGGCGTTGACCGGGCCGATCTCGATGCACTGCGCGCCCAGCGGGGCGATGAAGCGTGCGTCGGAGGTGCCGCCGCCGGTGCTTTCCTCGGGGGGCGCGCCCGCTGCGGTCGCCAGCACCTCGCGTGCGGCCGCGCGCAGCGGTCCTTCGGGGGTGAAGAACGGCTCGCCGCCGCGCTGCCACTGCACGCTGAAGTCGACGCCATGCGCGCGCAGCGCCGCTTCGCATTCGGCTTCGAGCCTGGCCGCGTCCCAGTGCGGGTTGTAGCGCAGGTTGAACAGCACGCGCGCCTCGCCCGGGATCACGTTGTTGGCGCCGGTGCCCGCGTTGAAGTTGCTGACCTGCAGGCTGGTGGGCGGGAACGTCTCGTAGCCGTCGTCCCAGCGCCGCGCGGCGAGTTCGGACAGTGCGGGCAGGGCGGCGTGGATCGGATTGCGCGCCTTGTCCGGATACGCCACGTGGCCTTGCACGCCGTGCACGGTGAGCGTGGCCGACAGCGTGCCGCGGCGGCCGACGCGCAGCAGGTCGCCCAGCATCGCCTTGGACGACGGTTCGCCGGTGATGCACCAGTCGATGCGCTGGCCGCGCTCGCGGAAGGTCTGGGCGACGCGGCGCACGCCGTGGATCGCATCGCCCTCCTCGTCCGAGGTCAGCAGCAGCGCCACGGTGCCCGGATGCGCGGGATGCGCGGCGACGAACCGCTCCAGCGACACCACGAACGCCGCCACGCTGCCCTTCATGTCCGCCGCGCCGCGCCCGTACAGCAGGCCATCGCGCACCTCGGGCACGAACGGATCGCTGGCCCAGGCCTCCGGCGGACCGGGCGGCACCACATCGGTATGCCCCAGCAGCACCAGCACCGGGCCGTCGCCGCTGCCGTGCGTGGCCCACAGGTTGTCGACGTCTTCGTAGCGCAGCCGTTCGCAGGCGAAGCCGGCGCGCTGCAAACGCCCGGCGATCAGCGCCTGGCAGCCGGCATCGTCAGGGGTCACCGACGGCCGCGCGATCAGGTCCTGCGCCAGCGCCAGCACGTCGCTCACTTTTGCACCCCGAAGCGCTGCTTGAAGCCGTTGTCGGTGAAGCCCTGCGTGACCGCGCCGTCGGCGGTCACCACCACCGGCCTGCGGATCACCTGCGGGTATTCCTTGAGCAGCAGCTTCCATTCGGCATCGCTGCCGGGCGCCTTGCGGTTGGGCGGCAGGTTGCGCCAGGTGGTGGACGACTTGTTGACCATCGCATCCCACCCGCCCAGCGCGTCCTTCCACGCCACCAGCGTTTCCGGCGGCTGGCGCTCGTCGCGGTAGTCCACGAACGCATGCGCGATGCCGAAGCGGTCCAGCCACTTGCGGGCCTTCCGGCAGGTGTCGCAGTTGGACAGGCCGTACAGCACGGTGCCGCTCACTCGGCGTGTCCCCGCAGCAGTTCGTTGATGCTGGTCTTGGCCCGCGTCCTGGCATCCACCTGCTTGACGATCACTGCGCAGTACAGCGAGTGCGATCCGTCCGCGGCCGGCAGCGAGCCGGACACCACCACGCTGCCGGGCGGCACGCGGCCGTAGCTGACTTCCCCGGTGGCGCGGTTGTAGATGCGGGTGCTCTGGCCGATGAACACGCCCATGCCGATCACGCTGTGGTGGCCCACGATCACGCCTTCGACCACTTCCGAGCGCGCGCCGATGAAGCAGTGGTCCTCGATGATGGTGGGCGCGGCCTGCAGCGGCTCCAGCACGCCGCCGATGCCGGCGCCGCCGGAGATGTGGCAATGCTTGCCCACCTGCGCGCAGCTGCCCACGGTGGCCCAGGTGTCGACCATGGTGCCCTCGCCCACGTGCGCGCCGATGTTGACGAAGCTGGGCGTCAGCACCACGTCGCGCCCCAGGTACGTGCCGCGCCTGACCACCGTGCCCGGCAGCACGCGCACGCCGAGCTTGCGGAACTTGGCTTCGTCGTAGCCGGCGAAGCGCATCGGGATCTTGTCCCAGAATGGCGCGGGCTGCGACGGGATCAGCTGCATGTCGCGGGTGCGGAAGTACAGTAGCACCGCCTTCTTCAGCCATTCGTTGACGGTCCAGCCGCCCTTCCCGTCCGGTTCGGCCACGCGGAACTCGCCGGACTCCAGCCCGTCCATGACCCGCTCCACCGTGGGCCGCGTGGATCCGTCCATTTCGTCGGGCGTGAGCGTGGCGCGGCGCTCCCACGCGCTGTCGATCATGAACTTCAGTTCGTCGCGTCCCGGCCCAGGCGCGGCCGGCCTGCGGGGCGCGGCTTTCTTGGCCGGTGCCTTGCCGGCAGGCGCCTTGCCGGCATTGGTCCTGCTTGCGGCAGCCTTGCCTGCCGCGGTTTTGCCTGCCGCGGTCTTGCCTGCCGCGGCCTTGCCTGTCGCGGCCTTGCCGGCGGGCGCCGCCTTCTTCGCGGCTCCTGCGGCGGCCTTCTTCGCGGCGGGGGGCGCCGGCTTCTTGGGGGGAGGCGTCATGGGGCGTGTTCTCCGTCTAGGGTGGCGCGCAGCGCGTCGCGCAGCGCCTGTTGGCGTGCACCGTCGAGCGGCTGGTCGCGCTCGTCGGTGATCTGGAAGACGTCTTCGGCGCGCTCGCCGAAGGTGGCGATGCGCGCGTCGTGCACGCGCAGGCGCTGCGCGCGCAGCACCTGCGCGATGTCGGCCAGCAGGCCCGGGCGGTCCGTGCACACCAGCCCCAGCGCGGTGCGTCCGCCGTCGGTGGCATCGAAGGACACCTGCGGCACGATCCGGAAGTGGCGCAGGTGCCGCGGCTGCGCGCGGCGCGCCGGCCGCACGCTGTCCAGAGGCGCGGACAGCACCGCGAGCAGCTTGCGTTCCAGGTCCTGCGGCGCCACCGGGCGCGCGGGGTCGGTGGGCACCACTTCGAAGGTGTCGAAAATGGTGTCGCCCGGGCCGTCGAAGATGCGCGCGCGCTCCACGGTCAGCCCCAGGCGATCCAGGGTGGCCACGATCGCCGCGAACAGGCCGTCGCGGTCGGGCGAGTGCACGAACACCTCCAGCGCATGGCCCTGGCTTCCCGTGCCCAGCTGGCGCGCCAGCACGCGGGTCGCGCCCGCCGCCATGCCGCGCAGGGTGGCCGCCTGCCAGGCCACCTGGTCGCTGCGCGCGCGCAGCAACGCCTGGCGCGGCATGCGTTGCAGCAGCGCGTCCGCCTCGACGGCCGGGATGCCCTGCGCGACGAGCAATTCGCCCGCGGCGGCGGCCGTTTCGGCCATGCGTTCGGCGGAGGCCAGCGGGTGCTCCAGGCCGCGGCGGAACGCACGGCGCGCCGCCGAGTACAGGTCGGCGAGCAGCCGGTCCTTCCACGCGTTCCACAACCGGGGCGACGTGCCGGCGATGTCCGCGCACGTCAGCAGGTACAGATAGTCCAGCCGGTCGCGGTCGCCCACCTTGTCGGCGAAGCGGTGGATGACCTCCGGGTCGGCGATGTCCTGCTTCTGCGCGGTGACCGACATCAGCAGGTGCTGCTCCACCAGCCACGCGACCAGCGCGGTGTCGCCGTCGGACAGGCCGTGCGCGGCGCAGAACTCGCGGGCGTCCACCGCGCCCAGCGTGGAGTGGTCGCCGCCGCGGCCCTTGGCGATGTCGTGGAAGAGCGCGGCCAGCAGCAGCAGTTCCGGCTTGTGCAGGCGCGGCCACACGTCGCCGGCGATGCTGAAGCGCGCGTCTTCGTTCCCGGATGCGAACCCGGCCACGTTGCGCAGCACCGCCAGCGTGTGCTGGTCCACCGTGTACACGTGGAACAGGTCGAACTGCATGCGCCCGGACACGCGCGCGAACGCGGGCAGCCAACGGCCCAGCACGCCGAGCCGGGCCATGCGCTCGAGGGTGCGCACCGGCTGCGGACCGCGCAGCAACGCCATGAACGCCGCCCGCTGCGCGCCGCTGGCGTCGGGATACGCCGGCACGTGCCCCAGCGCCTCCGCCAGCGCGCGTGCGGTGCGCGAATGCAGGCCGCGGACCTGCGGATCGGCCGCCCAGGTGGCGAACAGCGCGAAGATCTCGTCGATGGCGGTGGCGGACCGGGCACCGCTGTCCGCGGCGGCGCCGGGCCAGGCCGCATCGCGCGCGGCCAGGTAGCCGCGCCGCAGCTCGAAGCGCGCATCCACCGGCACCGGCTCGGCTTCGCCTTCCAGCTGTTCCTCGAAGCGCTGCAGCAGCCGCTCGCCGATGCGCTGCACGCGCGCGGCGCTGCGATAGAACCCCTGCATCATCTGCTCGACGGCCAGGTCGTCGGCGTTGTCCACGTGGCCCAGCCGCGCCGCCAGCAGCTTCTGGTAGTCGAAGCGCAGGCGCTCCTCGCGCCGCCCGGCCACCAGGTGCAGGCCGAAGCGCAGGCGGCTCAGCGCGCGGCGCTCCAGGTCCAGCGTGGCGAACTCGTCCGCGCCCAGCTGGCCCAGCGCGATCAGCGATTCCATGTCGCGCGAGCCGGCCACGCGCATCGCCAGCCAGCGCAGCGTGTGCAGGTCGCGCAGGCCGCCCGGGCCTTCCTTGAGGTTGGGCTCCAGGTTGTCGGACGTATCGCCGAAGCGCGCGTGGCGCTGGCGCTGCTCGGCGCGCTTGGCTTCGAAAAAGGCCTGCTGCGGCCACACGCGCTGCGGCGAAACCGCCTGCGCCAACGCATCGACCTGGTGCGGATCGCCGTGCAGCAGGCGCGCTTCCAGCAGCGAGGTCATCACGGTCGCGTCGGCGCCGGCGGCCTGCGTGGTCTGCGCCAGCGAGCGCACCGCGTGGCCGACCGGCACGCCGGCGTCCCACAGCAGCGCGAAAAAGGCGGCCAGCGCGTCGGCCTGCGCCTGCTGCGCCTCGGCTTCGCCCAGGACCAGCAGGTCGATGTCCGACTGCGGGAACAGCTCGCCGCGCCCGTATCCGCCCACGGCGAACAGCGCCAGTTCCGGCGCGTCGCCCATGCACTGCGTCCACGCGCCGCGCACCGCCGCGTCGAGCGTGGCGGTGCGCGCCTGCAGCAGGCGATCGATGTCCTCGCCCGCGTCGAAGCGCGCCGACAGCGCCTCGTCCGCGCGCTGCAGGCGTGCGCGCAGCGCGGCGGGGCGCGCGCTGTCGGCGGGGGTCGCGGGGCGGGTCGCCGGGGATGCTCCGGCCGGGGGGGCGTCGTTCGCGGCGGGAACGGTCACAGCTCGTTGTCGTCGCCCGGCAACCGGGTGAGGATCTCCACGCCGCTGTCGGTGACCGCCACGGTGTGCTCCCACTGCGCGGAGAGCTTGCGGTCCTTGGTCACCACCGTCCAGCCGTCGGGCAGCAAGCGCGTGTGGCGCGTGCCTTCGTTGATCATCGGCTCGATGGTGAAGGTCATGCCCGGCTGCAGCACCAGCCCTTCGTTGGCGCGGCCGTAGTGCAGCACCTGGGGATCGTCGTGGTAGACGCGGCCGATGCCGTGGCCGCAGTACTCGCGCACTACCGAGAAGCGCTGGCTTTCGGCGTACTGCTGGATCGCGTGGCCCACGTCGCCCAGCGTCGCGCCCGGCTTCACCGCGCGGATGCCGCGGAACATCGCCTCGCGGGTCACGTCCACCAGGCGCTTCGCCATCACCGACGGCGTGCCCACGAAGTACATGCGGCTGGTGTCGCCGTGCCAGCCGTCCTTGAGCACGGTGACGTCGATATTGACGATGTCGCCGTCCTTGAGGACTTTCGCCTCGCTGGGGATGCCGTGGCAGATCACGTTGTTGACCGACGTGCACACCGTCTTGGGAAAGCCGCGGTAGCCGACGTTGGCCGGGATCGCGCCCTGCACGTTCACGATGTGCTCGTGGCAGATGCGGTCCAGCTCTTCAGTGGTCACGCCCGGCTTCACGTGCGGCGCCACCACCTGCAGCACTTCGGCGGCCAGGCGGCCGGCCACGCGCATGCGCTCGATGTCCTCGGGGGTCTTCAGGGTGATGGCCATGCCGCCATTATCGCCGATGCCCCGCGGCCGGCTCCACCGCGCGGCCGTGCGCGCGGTCGCAGCCGGCATGGCCTTCGGCACTGGAGGCTCGCGCCGGCATGGCCGAGCGTGGGGCAGGCTCGGCGAGACCCCTCGCGAACACGTCCGGAGGCTTCCCATGGCAACCCGCCGCAAGTTCCTGTCCGATACCGCCTGGTCCGCCGCAGCGCTGGCGCTGATGCCGGTGGCCGCCTGCAGCCAGGAGCGGCCGCTCCCCGCCGCGCCGCTGCAGCCGGCAACGCCCGCACGACCCGGCGACCCGCCGGCGCCTGCGGCGGGTGCGCTGCTGATGCGCCGCATTCCCGCCACGGGCGAAACCCTCCCCGCGATCGGCGTGGGCACCTCGGGCAGCTACGAGGTGCCGGCCGGTTCGCCCGAGTTCGCGGCGCTGCGGGACGTGCTGGAGACGTTCTTCGAGGGCGGCGGGCGGGTGATCGATACCTCGCCCAACTACTCCAACGCCGAGGACGTGGTCGGCGCGCTGCTGGCGGAGGGCGGCTGGCGCGAGCGCTGCTTCCTGGCCACCAAGCTGGCCGCCGACGACCAGGCCGCGCTGGAATCCCAGTGGGCCGATTCCAAGCGGCGCCTGCGTACCGAAAAGGTCGAGCTGCTGCAGGTGCACAACCTGCGCAACATGGCGCAGGCTTGGCCCTACGCGCGCAGGCTGAAGGATGCCGGCGAGACCCGGTACATCGGACTGACCCATTACCTGGAAAGCGGCCACGCCGACCTGGCGCGGTACATGCGCGAGCACCGGCCCGACTTCGTGCAGATCAACTATTCGGTGGCCGCGCCCGCGGCGGCGAAGACGATCTTCCCGATCGCGCAGGAACTCGGAATCGCGGTGATCGTCAATCGCGCCTTCGACGACGGCAAGCTGTTCGCGAAGACCGCCGACAGGCCGCTGCCGGGCTGGGCCGCGGAGGCAGGGGTGGGCTCGTGGGCGCAGCTGTTCCTGCGCTTCGCGATCAGCCATCCCGCCGTTACCGTGGTGATCCCCGCCACCGGCAAGCCGGAACGCCAGGCCGACAACCTCAAGGGCGGCATGGGCGCGCTGCTCACCCAAGCGCAGCAGGACGAACTGGTGGCGATGTTCGCGTGAGCCCGCACCGCACCGGTCGCGGCGCGGCTCCACGCACGGGGCCGGGCCGATGCAGGGGCTGATCGCCCGCCTGTTCAACCTGCAGCGGCAGGAAGCCGGTGCGGTCGCGGCCGGTTTCGGCATGTTCCTGCTGCTGTTCGCCGGCCTGTTCCTGCTGCGGCCGGTACGCGAGACCATGGGCGTCGCCGGCGGCGTGGACAACCTGCCTTGGATGTTCACCGCCACGTTCGTGGGCGTGCTGGTGGTGCTGCCGCTGTTCGGCTGGGTCGCGGCGCGCGTGGCGCGGCGCAGGATCCTGTACTGGGTGTTCGGCTACGTGGCGCTGACGCTGCTGGGCTTCGCCGGCGCCATGGCGTTGGGCACCCATGCGGCGTGGACCGCACGCGCCTTCTACGTGTGGTACTCGGTGTTCAACATGCTGGCGATCTCCGTGGCGTGGAGCGTGCTGGTGGATGTGTTCGCCATTGCCCAGGCCAAGCGCCTGTTCGCCCTGATGGCCTCCGGCGCGAGCCTGGGCGGACTGGCCGGCCCGCTGCTTGCAGACCTGCTGGTGGCGCCGCTGGGACACGCCGGGCTGCTGGCGCTGTCCGCCGTGTTCCTGCTCGGCTCGGCACTGGCCGCGCACCGCGTGCAGCGTTGGCGCGACGCGCACCCGCTGGCCCCGGACGAGGCCGCGCAGCGCAACCGCCCGCTTGGCGGCAATCCGCTCGCCGGTGCCACCGCGGTGCTGCGTTCGCCGTACCTGCTGGGCATCGCGGCGTTCGTGCTGCTGCTGGCCACGGTGACCACGTTCCTGTACCTGCGCCAGGCCGAACTGGTGGAGGCGCTGTATCCGGACCCCGTGCGCCAGACCCAGGTGTTCGCGCGGATCGACTTCGCGGTGCAGGCGCTGTCGCTGCTGGCGCAGCTGTTCATCACCGGGCGCATCGCGCAACGCCTCGGCGTGGGCGTGCTGCTGGTGGCCGTGCCGCTGGTGATGGCGGTGGGGTTCGTGTGGCTCGCCGTCGCGCCGGTGTTCGCCGTGTTCGTGGTGGTGATGGTGGCGCGGCGCGCTGGCGAGTACGCGTTCGTGCGTCCGGGCCGCGAAATGCTGTACACCGCGGTCGCGCCGGAAGCCAAGTACAAGGCCAAGAACTTCAACGACACCGTGGTGTACCGCGGTGCGGATGCGGTGAGCGCGTGGGTGAAGGCCGGCATCGACATTGTCGCGTCGAACCCGGCGGTGGCCGTGCTGATCGGCGCCGGCATCGCGCTGGCGTGGGCGGCGACGGGGGGCGCGTTGGCGCGGGCGCACCGGCGTTTGGAAGTGCGGCAAGAAAACGCCCACGCAGCCCCTCCCGCGACCGAAGCCGCCCGCGCGGGGCCTTGAGCTGCCTTCTCCCATTACGACGACTGAAGGGTCTGGCAGACGGGATCTCTCGCCCTGCGGGCGTAGAGCGTTTCGCCTGCGGCGACTTGCTTTCTTTGCGGCTGCAAGGAAACCAAGCAAAGAAAGCAGCCGGGGAGTTCCCATTCGCTCAAGGCGCGTGGTGTGCCGTCACCGGTTTCGGATCGAGCCATGGAGGGCGAGTCCGAGACTCAACGCAGCGCTTCGCACGCGTTAAGCGGGATTGACGTCACGAGGAAGCTGCTTTCTTCTGGTGATCTTTTCTTTGCACCAGCAGACAAACTCGCCGAAGGCGAAACCGCTCTGCCCACAAAGGGCCAGCGCGTTTGATCTGGCGCACCACACCCGGGCACTGCGGGTCGGGGGCCACCACGCCGTAGAGCCTTCTCGCCTGCACATCCAGTTCCTCGAAGCGACCGACAAGCCAGAGGCGTCGTTCGCGGATAATCCCGCCATGCCCATGACCGATACCCGCCGCGCCCAGCTGCAGATCCACCTGTGCGTGCTGCTGTGGGGATTCACCGCGATCCTGGGCAAGCTGATCACCCTGCCGGCGCTGCCGCTGGTGTGGTGGCGGATGCTGCTGGTGGTGGCCGCGCTGGCGCTGCTGCCGGCGTTCTGGCGCGGGCTGCGCGCGGTGGGTGCGCGGCAGTGCGCGATCTATGCGGGGATCGGCGGACTGGTGGCGCTGCACTGGCTCACGTTCTATGGCGCCATCAAGCTCGCCAACGCGTCGGTGGCGGCCACCTGCATGGCGCTGGCCACGGTGTTCACCGCGCTGGTGGAGCCCGTGGTGACGCGCACGCGCTGGTCGTGGAAGCAGCTCGCACTGGGCTTGGCGGTGCTGCCGGGCGTGGCGCTGGTGGTGGGCGGCGTGCCTGCGTCCATGCGTGCGGGCATCGCGGTGGGCGTGGTGTCGGCGGCGCTGGTGGCGGTGTTCGGTTCGCTCAACAAGCGGCACGTCGGGCGCGCGGGGCCGCTGGTGGTGACCGGGATAGAACTGGGCGCCGGCACGCTGCTGCTGACCCTGCTGGTGCCGGTGGCGGCCGCCTGGATGCCGGCCTTCGCCGGGCCGGTGTTCGAACTGCCTGCGCCCCGCGACCTGGCCTGGCTGCTGCTGCTGGCGCTGGGCTGCACGCTGCTGCCGTTCTCGCTGTCGCTGCTGGCGTTGCGCCACATGAGCGCGTTCTCCGCGCAGATGGCGATCAACCTGGAGCCGGTGTACGCGATCGTGCTGGCCATCCTGCTGCTGGGCGAGCAGCACGAACTGACACCCGCGTTCTACGCCGGCGTGGCGGTGATCCTGCTGGCGGTGTTCGCGCAGCCCCTGCTCGAACGGCCGCGTGGCCGCCCGCACACCGAGAGCCTGGCCGTGGCCGAAGGCCGGCAGGTGGATTAGCGGGGCGGCGCTTTCGCGGGAACGACGAGAAAGCGCGCCGGCGCAGCACTTCCCTTCGTCGCTACCAGCCGCGTCCAGGACGCCGCAGGACCAGAGCGACCTCGACGGTTCGTCATCCCCGCAAAAGGAGGGATCCAGCGTCTTCGATCTGTCCGGACGCAAAGACACTGGATTCCCGCTTTCGCGGGAATGACCAAGGAGTAGATGGCGCAGCGAGCGACGCTTCCTGCCTCACCGCTTGCGGCCGGGCCCTTTCGGATTGCCCTGCGCATCGAACGCCGGCGGCGAGTAGACATTGAGCGTGCGCAGCGGGGTGCGGCCGGTGTTGCGGATCTCGTGGCGCTCGCCACGCTCGACCACGAGCAGGCGCCCGGCCTTGAGCGGCACGCGCCGCCCTTCCACCTTGGCCATGCCGGTACCGGACACCACGTACAGCCACTGCTCGGCGCCGCGATGGCGGTTGTCCGGGCCGCCTTCGCTGCCGCCCGGCGCCAGCACCATCTCGGCGGCCTGCGCGCGGCCCACGTCGAAGGCGACCCTGAATCCCATCCCGAACCGCAGCTGCTTGCTCTTCATGGCGCCTCCGCCTGCATGCGGCGCAGTCTGCGCCGCGTGCCGTGAAGCAGGCGGCGATTCGTGGCACGCTTGCCGGCCCTGCCCCCGTGCCCGCGCATGTACCTCGAGCATTACGGCCTGAGCGAACCGCCGTTCTCGATCACGCCCGATCCGCGCTTCGTGTTCCTCAGCGAGCGCCACCGGGATGCGCTGGCGCACCTGCTGTTCGGCATCGGCCAGGGCGGCGGCGGCGGCTTCGTGCAGCTCACCGGTGAAGTGGGCACCGGCAAGACCACGCTGAGCCGGCTTCTGCTGGAACAGATCCCCGACAACACGCGCGTGGCGCTGGTGCTCAATCCGCGGCTGTCGGCGATGGAACTGCTGGAAACGATCTGCGAGGAGCTGCGGATCGACCTGGACGGCCGCCGCGGCAGCGCCAAGGCGCTGGTGGACGCGCTGAATGCCTACCTGCTGGACGCCTACGCGCAGGGCCTGCGCGTGGTGGTGGTGATCGACGAGGCGCAGAACCTGTCGGTGGAGGCGCTGGAACAGGTGCGCCTGCTCACCAATCTGGAAACCGAGACGCAGAAGCTGCTGCAGATCGTGCTGCTGGGCCAGCCGGAGCTGCGCGACATGCTGGCGCGCGACGACCTGCGCCAGCTCGCGCAGCGCATCACCGCGCGATTCCACCTGATGCCGCTGGACGCGCGCGAGACCGCGCAGTACCTGCGCCACCGCTTCCGCGTGGCCGGCGCCGTGCGCTTCCCGTTTTCCGAGGGCGCCATGCGCCGGATTCATGCGCGTTCCGGCGGAGTACCGCGCTTGGTCAACGTGATCGCCGAGCGCGCGCTGCTGGCCGGCTACGCACGCGATGCGCAGGTCATCGACGAACCGCTGGTCGCCCTGGCCGCGGACGAGGTGCAACCGCGTCGCAGCCGCGCGGCCTGGGCGCAAGGGTGGCAGCGGTGGGCCGCCGGTGCCGCGGCCGTGCTTGCCTTCGCGGTACTGGTCGCCTTCGCGTGGCGACCCGCGGCGCCGCCTGCGGCCGGTGCGGCAACGCCGCTCGCCGCGCGGCCCGTTGCCGCGGTGCCGGCGAAAGCGCCGGTAGAGCGGCTGAATGCCGCCCAGGCGCAGCAGCGACTGGCGAGCGGCCCGGCATCGCCGCTGCCTGCCTGGCGGCAATTGCTCGCCCTGTGGCGGCAGCCGGCGGACGCGATCACCGTGGATGCCGGCGGCGCGTGCAGCCCCGTCGCGGCCGGCGTGCATTGCGTGTCCGGACGCGCGCCGCTGGACAGGCTGCTGGCGCTGGACCGCCCCGTGCTGCTGCCGCTGGCCGCAGGCGGCGCGCAGACCTGGGCGCTGCTGCTGGGCGCGGACGCACGCCGTGCCCGCCTGCAGCTGGCCGATGCCGTGGTGGACGTGGACCGCGCCGCGCTGCAGGCGGCGTGGGACGGCCGCTACTACGCCCTGTGGCAAGGCCCGGCGTGGCTGGCGCCGGCGCCCGTCCCGGGCAGCAGCGGCGCAGCGGTGGCGTGGCTGCGCGCGCGCCTGGCGTTGCCTCCGCTGGAGCCGGCGATCTACGACGCGGACCTCACCACGGCGGTGCGCGGATTCCAGCAGGCGCGGGGCCTGCCCGCGGACGGCGTGGCGGGCCCGGAAACCCTGATCGCGCTGGCCGACGACGGCGGCCCGCGCCTGCTGCGCGAACTGAAGTAGCCATGCCGGCCCTCCCATGTCCCTGATCCTGGAAGCCCTGCGCAAGTCCGAAGCCGAGCGCCGCCGCGGCCTGCCGCCGGACGTGCATGCCGAACTGCCGCCCGCGCCGGCGCCACGCGCGCGCGCCCGGCCTGCGGCGTGGTGGGCGGTGGCGGCGGTCGTCGCGCTCGCGCTGGGCGCGTGGTGGATGCTGCGCACGCCGGACTTGCCCGCGGAGGCGCCGGCGGCCGGCGGCACGCCTGAGGCCACCTCCAGCGCCGCAGCGCCTGCGCAGGCCCCCGCGCTGCCGGCCATGACCCCCGCACCGCCCCCCGCCGTGCCGGCGCCGCAGTCCGTGCCATCGGTGCCAGCCGCGCCACGCGACATGGCATCAAGCGATCCGCTGGCGGCGCCGACAGCCACTGCGCCGCCCGCGGCCGCTGCAGACCCGCGGCCCGCCCCGCACCCCATCGATCCAACGGCCGTCCCCGCGCCGCCTGCCGCCCTGCCCGCCCAAGGCCGCGTGCTGTCGCTGTCCGAACTGGATCCCGGCGCGCGCGACGCGCTGCCGCCGCTGCGCATGAGCATGCATCTGTGGAACGAGGCGCCCGCGCTGCGCTTCGCGATCATCGACGGCCGGCGCGTGGCCGAGGGCGACAGCATGGGCGCGGTGCGCATCGCGCGCATCGAGCGCGACGGCGTGCTGCTGGAATGGCAGGGCCGGCAGATCCACCTGCCGGTCCGCTGACCGCGCACGCCCTGCCCGGCTGAATCCCTGCTGTCGGCGTGCTGCGGCCGTGGGCGTTTTCCCGCGCGAAGCGCATCTTTTTCGCCGGTTCGGCCCTATACACAGGGGACACCCCGGAGGCCCCATGCCCGCACCCCAGCGCACCGCG
The DNA here is from genome assembly GCA_964425695.1 of uncultured Pseudoxanthomonas sp. Lineage (GTDB taxonomy): Bacteria > Pseudomonadota > Gammaproteobacteria > Xanthomonadales > Xanthomonadaceae > JAKPBU01. The sequence goes on along the minus strand of CAYRNF010000010.1, from coordinate 85,116 downwards.
CCCGTCCCTGTTGCTGCTTCCTCGCGCCGTCGCTTCCTCGGCAGCGCCTCGCTGGGCCTGTGCGCCATGGCGCTGGGCTGCGGCCGCGGCAACGCCGCACCGGATCCGGCCGCGAAACCGTCCCAGGCGCTGCCGGCAAAGGTGAGCATCGTCGAGTTCGACAGCACCGGCGCGCGCCTGCGCGTGGCCGAAGTGCCCACGGTGAAGCGCACCGATGCGCAGTGGCGCGCGCAGCTGTCGCCGCTGGCGTTCGACGTGACCCGCAAGGACGGCACCGAGCGCGCCTTCACCGGTGCGCTGCTCAAGGAGAAGCGCCCCGGCGTGTACCGCTGCGCGTGCTGCGGCACGGCGCTGTTCAACGCCAACACCAAGTACGAGTCCGGCACCGGCTGGCCCAGTTTCTGGAAGCCGATCGCCAGCCAGAACGTGCGCGAGCTGCGCGACCTGAGCTACGGCATGGTCCGCACCGAGGTCGCCTGCGCGCGTTGCGACGCCCACCTGGGCCACGTCTTCGACGATGGCCCGCGCCCCACCGGGCTGCGCTACTGCATGAATTCCGTCTCGCTGGCCTTCGCTCCCGCCTGATCGCTCCCGCCTGCCCGCATCGAGGTTCCACCATGACTTCCCGGCATCGCATTTCCATCCTGGTCCTGGCGCTGGCCGCCGCGGCATGCAGCCCCGGGCAGGCCAGCGCACCGGCGGTTGCCGTGCCGCTGCCGGACCCCGCGGTGGACGCCGCGCGTCCCGCGCAAGCGCCCGCCAAACCTGCGGTCGCGGTGTTCGCCGGCGGCTGCTTCTGGGGCGTCGAGGCCGTGTTCGAGAGCCTCAAGGGCGTGCGCCAGGCGTCCTCGGGTTACGCTGGCGCCACCCCGAAGCGCCTGCCGGTGACCTACGACGACGTCAGCACCGGCCGCACCGGATTCGCCGAATCGGTGCGCGTGGAATACGACTCGTCGCGCATCAGCTACGGGCAGTTGCTCAAGGTGTTCTTCTCGGTGGCCCACGATCCCACCCAGCTCAACCGCCAGGGACCGGACGTGGGCACCCACTACCGTTCTGCCATCTACACGGTAAACCCGGAGCAGGCGCGCATCGCCAAGGCGTACATCGCGCAGCTGGACAAGGCCAGGGCGTGGCGCAAGCCGATCGTCACCGAGGTCGAACCACTGACCAGGTTCTACCCGGCCGAGGCCTATCACCAGGACTACATGCGGCGGAACCCGAACCAGCCCTACATCGTCTACCACGACAGGCCCAAGCTGGAAGCGCTGAAGAAGCAGTTCCCGCAGTGGGTGAAGGGCAGCTAGGAAGGGCCGCACGACGTGCCGCGATCGTGGTCCGGCGTCGCAGCGAACATGCGGATCGGGCGTTCCAGGCAGCCATGCCGCGTCTGTCATGGCAGAGGATCGGCGTCGCCGGATTCCCGCCTTCGCGGGGATGACGGCAGCGGCTCGGAGCGTGGGTGAGCGTCGCGCTCTACGCCACTCGCGGCTTACGAGTGCGTGCGCACGCCCGCGCTGAGCACACGGCGTGGCGTGCGCCGCACGCGCGCCACGGCCACCCGGCTCAGCGCACGCTGTATCCCGACACGCGCCAGACCCGGTCTTCGTCCAGCCGGAACGACACGAGCTCGCGGATCGCGCCCGGGCTAGCGCCGAATCGCGTGGCGAAGGCCACGTTGAGGTAGGCGCCCTGCGGCACGCGCCCGCCGGCCGCGTAGCGCTCGCGCCCCACGACCGGCTCGGCGCGCGACACCACCGCCCCCAGCCGTCGGCGGTCCAGCGCCAGCTGGCGCACGAACTCGCCCTGGGGCACCGCGCGCTTCATCGCTGGCGAGGCGCCTTCCCACACCTCGGCCGTGCGTCCCTGGTCCACCAGCGCCAGTACCTGGCGTGCGGCCTCGACGATCTGCGCGTCCTGCGCGGCCTGCCGGGCGCGCTGCTCGCGGCTCGGCACCGCGGCCTGCGCGGTGCGCGCGGTGGCGCCGCGCACGGGCGCGCCCTGCCAGGCCGAAGCCGGCGCCGCAAGGCACAGCGGCAGCAGGCAGGCGAAGGCGGCGGACGCGGGCGGGAGGAGGCGCAAGGCGGGGCACGGCACGGGGTGCCCGGATTCTATGCAACGCCGCACGTGTGAGGAACCGCGCGCGGCGGCGAATCATGTCTGCGACGGGCGCGGTGCCCGCACCGGAACAGCACAATGGACGTCGCCATGACCACGACCGCCGCGGATGCCGCGACCCGTGACGCCTTCGCCACGCTGCTGCAGCGCCATCGCGGCATCGTGTTCAAGGTGGCCGGCAGCTATTGCCGCGACCCGGACGACCGCGCCGACCTGGCGCAGGAGATCGCAGCGCAGCTGTGGCGCGCCTGGCCTGCGTACGATCCCGCGCGCAGCGCCACCACGTGGATGTACCGCATCGCGCTGAACGTGGCGATCAGCCATGCGCGCGGCGACGGCCGCCGGCGGCGGCACGCGGTGCCGCTGGAAGCATCCGCCCACGACCTGGCCGACGCCAACGCCACCGACCACGAAGCCGAGCAGCACATCCGCCTGCTGCAGCGCTTCATCGCCCGGCAGCCGCCGCTGGATCGCGCCCTGCTGCTGCTCTACCTGGACGACCGCCCGCAGCGCGAGATCGCCGAGGTGCTGGGCATCAGCGAAACCAACGTATCCACCAAGATCGGACGCCTGAAGCAGCGCATCCGAGACGAACTGTGAGCCCATCGCGCAAAGGACATTCCCATGGAACTCGACGATCTGAAAGCGGCCTGGCAGGCGCTCGATGCGCGCCTGGCGCGCCAGGACCGGCTGCAGCTGGAACTGCTGCGCGAACGCAGGCTCGACGCCACCCGCCGCGCCCTGCGCGGCCTGTACGTGGGCCAATGGCTGCAACTGCTGCTGGGCGTGGGCCTGGTGGTGCTGGGCGTGGCCTGCTGGACCCGCAACACCGACGTGCCGGGCCTGCTCGCCACGGGCCTGGCCGTGCATGCCTTCGGCGTGCTCACCGCGGTGCTCGCCGGCCTGACCCTGGGCCTTGCGGCCACGGTGGACTACGCGGCCCCGGTCACCACCATCCAGCGCCAGCTCGCGCGCCTGCAGCGCTTCTACGCCTTCAACGCCAGCGCCTGCGGTGCGCCGTGGTGGGTGATGTGGCTGCTGGTGGTGGTGGCCTTCGCGGGGCTCGGCAACACGCCACCGGTCGCACCGGCACCTGCGTGGATCGCGTGGAGCTTCTGGGCCGGCATCGTCGGCACGCTCGGCACCTGGGCGTGGGACTGGTTCCGGCGCGAGCGCGCGGGCCCCGGCGACCTTGGGGCCAACCGCTGCGACGGCGCCGACGGCATCCGCCGCGGCCGGCGCATGCTGGAGGAACTGGCAAGGTTTGAACGCGAGTAGCTGCCCTTCCGGCTTCGCCACTCCAGCGCACCCGCCGCTCTCCTCCGTCGCCGCGGCGCAAGCTGGGATCCCTTTTTTGACTTCGACCCGATGCGGCAAAGATCGGATGGATCCCGGCCTTCGCCGGGATGACGGGAGAGGGAATGCCGGGATGACGGGCGAGGATCGGAGCGCCGCGACCGCGAGTTATGCTGATCCCATGCACGAATCCATCGACTTCGAACTGCACGGCGAGCACGTGGAACTCAACCAGCTGCTGAAGCTGGCCGGCGTGTGCGACAGCGGCGGTGCGGGCAAGCAGCTGGTGGCCAGCGGTGCGGTGCGGGTCGACGGCGCGGTGGAACTGCGCAAGACGTGCAAGATCCGCGCCGGACAGGTGGTGCGCGTGGGCGGGATCGAGATCGCGGTGCGCGGCGGCTGAGGCCGCGCCAGGGGCTACTGCAGCGACGGGCCGGCTTCGTCCATGGGCGTGTCGGCCGGGCACCGGGCATCGGGCAGGCCGAAGCGCTCGCGCAGCTTCAGCCCGCAGGCGTTCATGGCCTGCACGTCCGCGTCCTGGCGGGCGCAGGTGTCGTCGAACTGGCGCAGGAAGCCTTCGCGCCTGCGCACGAAATCCTCGCCGCAGCGGCGCAGCAGCGCGATGCGTTCCAGGTCCTCCTGCACGGCGTTGGCGCCGGCCAGGCCGAACTCGCGCTGTTCGTCGGCAGTGAGCAGGCGCAGGTCGCGGCTGGGCACCGTCATCATCAGGTTGGCGATGGCCGGCGAGGCGCCGTTGCGCTCCAGGTAGTCGTTGAGCTGGCCCTGCACCTCGCGCAGTTCGGCGTTGAGCTCGGCGCGGGTGGTGGCGTCGGAGCCCATGCGGATCATGCGGTGGATGCCCACGTCGCCGGAAATCAGGCGGTTGTCGCCCGCGGCCAGGATCAGCACGCAGGCGCTGTGGCAGACCGCGCCTTCGCGCACCCACAGCGTCCAGCCCGCGGCGCCGATCGCATCGCCGGCACGGATCGCGTCCTCCACCTGACCGCCCGCGGAATCCACGTCCAGGATGCGGCGCCCGATCTCCATGCGCGCGGCCATGGCGCCCACGCGTTCCACCAAGTCGGCGAAGCCGGCATCGATCTTGCCGCGGTAGTGCAGCCGCACCAGCCCGCGCTCGCGGCACGGGTCCATGGCGTCGAGCACGCTGAAGTATTCGAGGTTCACCAGCGGCCGGCCGTCGCTGGTGGCGTAGTCGGTATCGCAGCTGATCGACGCCTCGCCGCTGCCTACCGCGGCAGACGGCCAATGCGTGCCGCGCAGCACGTCCTGCGGCGTGGGCCGCACGTCGGCGGCCGCGCGCGGGGTGCTGATCGCGCCGCTGTCGGCCGTGGTCTTGCCCGCGGGCGCCGCGGCGAAGCGCGGCGCATCGTCTTCCACGGCGCAGCCGGCAAGTAGCGCGGCGGCCAGCAGCAGGCTGTGGAGCAAGGTGGCGCGCATCGATCCTCGAGGAAGTGGCCGTGTCGCACGCCACAGTCTAGGCGCTGCGCGCGGCTCGCAGGCGAATCGCCCATGAACCCGCGGATCCTGTCATCCGGCACGCGCCGCTCCTGTGCGCGCCGCCGGTTGCGTTCTAACATCCGCCAGGCACCTTCCGGTGCACGGGGAAACCGAGCATGGCGTCGATCTGGCTGGTCCTGCCGCTTGTGGCGGCGCTCGCGTGGGGCGTGCTGGCCTTCAACCGGCTCGTCAGGCTGCGCAACCAGGCGCGCACCGCGTGGGCCGACATCGACGTGCAGCTGCAGCGCCGCCATGACCTGGTCCCGCAGCTGGTGGCCGCGGTGCAGGGCTATGCCGGGCACGAGGCAGCAAGCCTGCAGGCGGTGACCGAACTGCGCGCGCAGGCGCTGCAGCTGCAGCGCCCGGGCGCGCTGGGCCAGGTCGAAGCCGCCCTGGAGCAGGCGCTGGGGCGGCTGCTGGCGCTGCAGGAGGCCTATCCGGACCTGAAGGCCAACCAGAACTTCGCGCAGCTGCAGCGCGACCTGGTGGACGTGGAGGAGCAGCTGCAGTACGCGCGCCGTTTCTACAACGGCGCGGTGCGCGACTACACCGACGCCACCCAGCGCGTGCCCGACGTACTGGTGGCCAGGACCACCGGCTTCGGCCCGCTGGAGTTCTTCCAGGCCGAAGCCGACAGCCGTGCCGCCGTGCGAGTGGAGCTGCCGCGATGAGCCGCCTGGCGGCCTGGTGCGTGCTGCTGCTGGCCACGGCCTGGATGCGGCCGGCGCACGCGCAGGAACGCATCCTGTCCTACGACAGCGACGTGCAGGTCAACGCCGACGGCAGCCTGGAGGTGACCGAGCGCATCCGCGTGCGCGCGGAAGGCAACAGCATCCGGCGCGGCATCTACCGCGATTTCCCCACCCGCTACCGCGACCGCGCCGGCAACCGCGTGGTGGTCGGCTTCGCCACGCGCGATGTCCTGCGCGATGGCCGCAGCACGCCGTGGTTCACCGAGAACAAGGCCAACGGGATCCGCATCAACACCGGCAACGACGACCTGCTGCCGGTGCCGGCCACGTACACCTACACCCTGCGCTATCGCACCACGCGCCAGCTCGGCTTCTTCGACGCGCACGACGAGCTGTACTGGAACGCGATCGGCACCGGCTGGGAATTCCCCATCGAGGCCGGCAGCGTGGACGTGCGGCTGCCCACGCCGGTCGCCGCCGACGCCATGCGGCTGGAGGGCTACACCGGCGAGCAGGGCGCGCAGGGCCGCGACGTGCGTGCGCAGGCCGTGGCGCCGGGCCACGCGCGCTGGGTGCTGACGCGCGCGCTGGCGCCGCGCGAAGGCATGACCGTGGTCTTCGGCTTCCCCAAGGGGATCGTGACTGCGCCCACCCGCGCGCAGCGCGCGGGCTGGCTGCTGCGGGACAACCGCGGCGTGCTGGCCGCGCTGCTGGCGCTGGCCGCACTGCTGGCGTACTGCGTGCGGCGCTGGCGCGCGATCGGGCGCGACCCGCGGCCCGGCACGGTGATCGCGCGCTACGAGCCGCCGGACGGACACGCACCAGCGGCGCTGCGGTTCGTGGATCGCATGGGCCACGACGCGCGCGGTATGTCCGCCGACCTGCTGGACCTGGCGGTGAAAGGCTACGTGCGGATCGAGCGCGAGGACGGCTTTCTGAGCCAGGGCTGGACCCTGCACCGGCTGCGCGATGCGGACGCAGCGCTGCCGGCGTCGCAACGCCAGCTGCTGTCCGCGTTGGGCGGCGCGCGGCGCATCGAGCTCAAGCAGGCCAACGCCACGCGCCTGCAGGCCGCGCAGCAGGCGCACCGCGGCGCGCTGAAACAGGCGTACGAGGGCACGATGTTCCGCAACAACGCCGGCGCCACCGGCATCGCCGCGGCCATGGCGTTCGGCGGATTCTTCCTGGCGCTGGCGGTGTCCGGCGGCAGCGGCCTGCCGCTGGTCTTCGCGGTGGGCGCGCTGATGCTGGGCACGTTCGTCGCGTTCGCCTTCCTGGTGCGCGCGCCCACGCCGGCCGGTCGCGCGCTGATGGACCAGATCGCGAGCCTGCGTCTGTACCTGGGGGTGGCCGAGCGCGACGACCTGGCGCGGCTGCCCGGTCCGGACGCGCCGCCCGTGCTGGATGCCGAACGCTACGAGCGGCTGCTGCCGTACGCCGTGGCGCTGGACGTGGAAGACGCCTGGACACGGAAGTTCACGCTGGCCGTGGGCGCCGCGGCCGCAGCGGCGACCGCCAGCGGCATCGCGTGGTACCGGGGCGGCGGCGCGGGCGACCTGGGCAGCCTGAGCCGATCGCTGGGCAGCGGCTTCGCGTCGCAGATCGCCTCCGCCTCCACGCCGCCGGGCAGCTCGTCGGGCGGCGGCGGTGGCGGCTCTTCCGGCGGCGGCGGGGGCGGTGGCGGCGGCGGCGGACGCTGATCCCGGCCCGCAGGGTGGCGGAACGTGGTGATCCGATCCGCCGCCATGCTTCCCTTACATGCGGTGCGCTAACGTCAACGCGACCCCGCGTAAGGAGACCCGACATGCGCATCCTGTTGACCGGCGCCACTGGGCTGGTGGGCCAGGGCGTGCTGCGCACGTGCCTGGACGATGCCGGCGTGACCCACGTGGCCGCGCTGGGCCGCCGCGCCAGTCCGCTGCAGCACGCCAAGCTGCAGGACATCGTGGTGGACGACTTCGCCGACCTGTCCGCGGTGGAAGACCGGCTGCAGCCGTTCGACGCCTGCTTCTACTGCGCCGGCGCGCTGCCGGTGGGGTCTTCGGAAGACGTCTACCGGCACGTCACCGTCACGCTCACCACGCACGTGGCCGCCACCCTGGCACGCCTCAATCCGGGCCTGCGCCTGCTCTACGTCTCCGGCGCCCATTCCGACCCGGACAGCAGGGTCACGCCGCTGCGGGTGAAGGGCGAAGCCGAACGCGCGCTGGCCGCGCTGCCGCTGCGCGCCACCATGCTGCGCACCGGCGGCGTGCAGCCCTCGCAGGGCGAACGCTCGCCGCATGCGGCCATGGCGGCGCTGTACACGGTCGGCGGCCCGCTGATGGGCCTGGGCCTGGGCCTGGGCCTGCTGCCGGGCCTGCTGACCAGCACCGGGCGCGTGGGCCGCGCGATGCTGGCCCTGGCGCGCATGCCCGATCCGCCGGCGGTGGTGGAGAACCGCGAGATCAACCGCCTCGGCGCCTGAATACGCTGCGCGGTGCGTGTCGAATCCGCCCGCGCCGGTTCGTCTCCACCCAGTACGCCCTGATCGCCCTTATGCGATCCCAACCCCAAGGAGACCTGCCATGTCCTACATCGACGGCTTCGTGATCGCCGTGCCCAACGCCAACAAGGAGAAGTTCGTCGAGCATGCGCGCATGTTCGACCCGCTGTTCATCGAGTTCGGCGCGCTGCGCGTCCTGGAAGCCTGGGGCGACGACGTGCCCGACGGCAAGCAGACCGACTTCAAGCGCGCGGTGCAGGCCACCGGCGACGAGACCGTGGTGTTCTCGTGGATCGAATGGCCGGACAAGGCCACCCGCGACGCCGGCATGAAGAAGATGATGGACGACCCGCGCATGGACCCGGAGAAGAACCCGATGCCGTTCGACGGCAAGCGCATGATCTGGGGCGGCTTCGCCAACGTGTTCGAACTGAAGGCCTGACCCGGGCGCTGCACGGCGGGCCCGCGCCGGGGTCCGCCGCCTGCAGGCGCGCGCGCGTCACCCCATGGGCGCATGCCGCAGCAGCATCCACAACGCCATGCCCACCATCATCAGGTTTTCCGCCAGCGACACCGGGCCCAGCGGCACCCGGCTGCCGCCGCCCACGCAGGCGCAACGCAGCGAGCGGCGGTCGATGTAGACCGCCTTGATCACCGACGCCGCGCCGATGCCGCCGATGCACAGCGCCACCGGGATCGACACCACGCCCAGCACGCCGCCCAGCATCAGCACGCCCGCCAGCGCCTCCAGGAACGGATACAGCGTGGCGTACGGCACCCAGCGTTTCGCCAGCAGGTCGTAGTTGAGGAACATGGTCGAGAAGCGCTCGATGTCCTGCAGCTTCAACAGCGCCAGCACGCACATGCTCAGCGACACGAACCACTCCGCAGCGGCCGCGGTGAACGGCCTGCCGTGCACGCCCAGGCTCAGCGCCAGCGCCATCGACGCGGTCATCGCGAACAGGGCCACCACCGGGCGATAGCTGTCGGCCTCCGGATCGGCCACGCGCAGGCCCAGGAGGCGGCGCAGGTCGTCGTAGCCGCCGATGCGCTCGCCGTCGATGAACACCTGCGGCGTGGTTTTCACCCCGTGCGCGGCCTTGAACGCGTCGGTGTCCTCGCGCGTGCGCAGCGGCCTGTCGTCCACCGCATAGCCCGCGCGGCGCAGCAGGTGCCGCGCCTTCAGGCCGTAAGGACAGGTGTGGCCGGGCATCACCATGCGGTGCAATACGGCGGTCCTGCGTGGGGAAGGCATCTGTGCGCTCCGGTCGGGAGGCCCAGTGATACACCCGGGACCCGGGTCCGGAGTCAAGCGCGCCGCACCACGACGCGACGCGCCCCGCGCTAGGCGCCGGCGCGCTGCTCCGCGGCGCCGCCGCGACGGCTGGCCCAGTACGCGAACAGCGCGGCGGTGAAGAACATCAGCAGGCTGTACACCGCCGCCGGCACCGACACCGCCGCGTTGCCCAGCACATTGAGCGCGATGAAGATCGCCAGCGTGCCGTTGTGGATCCCGATCTCCATGGCCATGGCGATCGCCTGCCGGCGCGGCAGGCGCAGCGCGCGCGGCACGCCGTAGCCCGCGCCCATGCTGGCCAGGTTGAACAGCACGCAGGCCAGGCCCACCACCGCGAAGTGCGCGGCCAGGCGCTCGCGCTCCTGCGCGATCGCCGCCACGATCAGCAGCGCCAGCACCAGCACCGACAGCAGCCGGATCGGCTTCTCCATGCGCGCGGCGAATCCCGGCGCGAAGCGCCGCACCGCCATGCCCAGCAGCACCGGCAGCAGGATGATCGCCGCCACCTCCACCACCTTGCGCACCGGCGGCGGCACGTACTGGCCGGCGCCCAGGAAGAACTCCAGCGACAGGTTCAGGATCAGCGGCAGCGTGACCAGGCACAGCAGGCTGTTGACGGCGGTGAGCGTGATGTTCAACGCCACGTCGCCGCGCGCCAGGTGGCTGTAGATGTTGGCGGTGGCGCCGCCGGGCGATGCCGCCAGCAGCATCAGGCCCACCGCCAGTTCCGGCGGCAGGCGCAGCAGCAGCGCCAGCGCGAAGGCCACCCACGGCAGCACGCCGGTCTGCAACGCCAGGCCCAACAGCACCGCGCTCGGATAGCGCGCCACGCGCCGGAAATCCTCCGGCGTCAGGCCCAGCCCCAGGCCCAGCATGATGATGCCCAGCGCCAGCGGCAGCAGCAGGTTGGTCAGCAGCGACGATTCCACGGCAGCCCCGGCGCACGGCGACGCGCGACACTATGGACGAGGACCCGCGGCAACGGTTGCTGCGGCGCGGCACGCGGCATCCGGCAAACCGCAGGCCGCATCGCTGCGCCTGCGCTCGCGGCAGGTGTCGAATCCGCACGGCGCCGCGCGTCGTGTGTGCGAACGCGCCGGTTGCGCGCCGTCCCTCCCCTTCCCACACAGGCTCCCGCCCATGAAGCTCACCGTCGAAACCGTGACCCGCGCCGACCGCGCTACCGCCTGGTCGGCCTACAACACGCCCGAGGACATCATCCGCTGGAACTTCGCCTCGCCCGACTGGCATTCGCCCACCAGCCGCGTGGACCTGCGCGAAGGCGGCACCTTCAGCAGCCGCATGGAGGCGCGCGACGGCAGCACCGGCTTCGATTTCGAAGGCACCTACACCCGAGTCGTGCCGCACGAACTGGTCGCGTACCGCATGGACGACGGGCGCGAAGCCCGCGTGCGCTTCAGCGACGCGCCCGATGGCACGCGGGTCAGCGTGGAGTTCGATGCGGAAGGCGAACACCCGGCCGACATGCAACAGCAGGGCTGGCAGGCGATCCTGGACAACTACGCGCGCCACGCCGACGCCAAGGCCGCAGCGAGGTAACCGCCGCGGCACGCAGGCACCGTGCGAGGCCCGGGCGGCGTCGCACGGCGTCGTGCATGCGCCCGTCGCGGGCAAGCGGCACGCGCCTGCTTTCCATCAGCGCGCGCGCTGCGGACCGAAGCGCTTCTCCGACCGCGCCGTGGCGCGGGCGCGCTCGGTGTCGCGATGCTTCGGCGGCACCACCGTGACCAGCGCATCGATCAGCTGCCGCGCGGCCTGCGCCACGTCGGCCACGGCACGATCGAAGGCGGCCTGGTTCGCCCTGGACGGCGCGTTGAACCCGCTGAGCTTGCGCACGAACTGCAGCGCGGACGCGTGGATCTCGTCCTGGCTCGCGGGCGGCTCGAAGTTGTACAGCGTGCGGATGTTGCGGCACATGGCGGACTCCTGCTCGGGGCGGACCTGGCACGACGCGCAAGGCACGCGCGGATCGACGCCGCTCTCCGCCGCGCGCCCGCTCACCCGCAGGCGGGCGGCCACGCGCGGTCGGCGTCCGGCGCCAGATCCACCAGGTAGAACTCGCCCGAGTCGCGGCCCTGGTCCTGCGCGAACAGCAGCCGCTTGCCGTCGGGCGACAACAGCGGGCCCACCTGGAAGACGTCGTCGCGCGCGGGCACCCGGCCGCGCTCGCGCCAGCGGCCGTCCACCAGGTCGTACACGTACAGGTGCGAGCGCTCGCCGCGGTTGGCCACCACCACCAGCACCTTGCCGTCGCGCGACAGGTCGGCTTCGTATTCGTCCCCCGGCCCGTTCACCGGCGCCGGCAGCGGCTCCACGCGCCACGCGCCACCGGCCTGCGGGATCGCGAAGTACAGGTCGCGCCCGCCGGCACCGCCGGGGCGATCGGATCCGAACAGCAGGCGGCCATCGGGCTGCTCGCGCGGCAGCAGTTCGGTGTGCGGCGAGTTGACCGGCTCCGGCAGGCGCTGCGGCGCGCCCCAGGCGCCGTCGGCGCGCCGCGCCACGCGCCAGATGTCCAGGTCGCGGCCGTTGTGGCGCGCGCTGCCGTAGTACAGGTGGCGGCCGTCGCTGCCGAACGCGGGATCGGTTTCCAGCACGCCGGGCCGCGCGGCGAAGGCAGGCTCGCGCGGCGGCGTCCAGGCACCGTCGCGGCAATGCGAGTGCAGCAGCCGGTAGTTGTCGAAGTTGCGATCCGCGCGGAAGAAGAACAGCTCGCGGCCATCCGGCGACAGGCTGGGCGAGGATTCGTACTGGTCGGTGCTCAGCGCGGCCGGCGTCCAGCGCTGCGGCGCGGCGGCGGCGGCGGCGGCCTTCGGCGCAGGCGAGCCGCCGCATGCGGTGGTGGCGGCAAACAGCAGGATCCAGCAGGCGTTGCGATGCGGCATGGCGGCGGCTTCAGGCAGGCGTGCGGCGATGCTAGCGATGCGCGCTTGCGTGTGCTGCGAGCATCCTGCAAGGCAGCCTTCAATCCTGTTCATGGCTACGATGCGCGGCCTGCGCTTCGCCGTGGGATCCTCAGAGCGACGCGCGCAGCGCGCGCGCGAACCCCACGCCGCGCTGCGGGTCCACGCCCAGGTAGAAGTCCGGCTCGATCAGTTCGGCTTCCATCAGCACCCAGGCGCCGGTGGCATCGGGCACGGTGTCGATGCGCGCGTACAGCAGCGGCGCGTCGATGGCCGCCAGCGTGCGCTGCGCCAGTGCCAGCGCACCGGCCGGCGGCGCGTCGAGCAGCGTGTAGGCGCCGCCGAACTGCTGCTGCACGCGGAACTCGCCCGCGACCGGGCGCTTGTTGACGACATGGCTGAGCCGGCCGCCGAAGTACAGCAGCGAGGTCTCGCCTTCGCTGGCGATGGTGGGCAGGTAGGGCTGGACCAGCATCGGCGCGCCTGTGCCCGCACCGGCGGGGAGCGCTTCGCCGCGCTGCAGGCGCAGGGTCTGCCACGCACCGCCGGAGATCGCCGGCTTGACGATGACCGCCGCGCAATCGCAGGCGTCGAAGACCGCGTCCACCTGCGCCTGGTCCAGGCGCCCGGTGAACGTGGTGGGCGGGATGCGCACGCCGGCCTGCGCCAGTTCGCGCAGGTAGCGCTTGTCGGAATTCCATGCCAGCACGCGCGCCGGGTTGGCCATCGCCACCCCGCCCTGCTCCCACGTGGCGCATGCGCGCAGCCAGCGCGCGGCGTCCAGGTGATAGCCCCACGCGAGCAGCGGCAGCACGCGCGCATAGCGGCGCAGGCCTTCGGCATGGTCCACGTGCGCGGTCCACGGCACCGGCGTGGCGGCGAAACCCTCCTGCACCAGCGCCTCGCGCAGGCGCTGCAGCACCAGCTCCCAGTGCCCGGCGTAGGTGGCATCGGCGGGATCGGGGGTGAGGATGGCGATCTCGGTCATCGTGTCGTGGTGGCGTGGGATGGGAATCGGAACAGCCGGTGCGCTAGGCCAGCGCCGACCCGGGGCCGGGCACCAGCAGGTGCGGCAGCTCGCGCGGTTGCGAACGCAGGTACTGCGGCGGCGCCGCCACGGTCGCACCCAGGTGCGCCGCCGCATGCCAGGGCCAGCGCGGGTCGTAGAGGATGCCGCGCGCCAGCGCGACCAGGTCGGCATCGCCGTTGGCCAGGATCGCCTCGGCGTGGTCGAAGCGGGTGATCAGGCCCACGGCCACCACGGGCATCGCCACCGCCTGCTTCACCGCGCGCGCCAGCGGCACCTGGTAACCCTCGCCCACCGGGATCTCCTGCGCCGGATCCAGGCCGCCGCTGGACACGTGCACGCTGCTGCAGCCGCGCGACTCCAGCGCGCGCGCCAGCGCCACGGTCTGTTCGATATCCCAGCCGCCGGGCACCCAGTCCGTGCCCGACACGCGCACGCTGACCGGGCGCTGCGCGGGAAACGCCGCGCGCACCGCGTCGAACACCTCCAGCGGGAAGCGCATGCGGTTCTCCAGCGAACCGCCGTACGCGTCTTCGCGGCGATTGGACAGCGGCGACAGGAACTGGTGCAGCAGGTAGCCGTGCGCCGCGTGGATCTGCACCGCGTCGATGCCCAGGCGCGCCGCGCGGCGTGCCGCGTCCGCAAACGCGGCGCGCACCGCATCCATGCCCGCGCGGTCCAGCGCCATGGGTGCGTGGTCCGCGGCGTTGTACGGCAATGCCGAAGGCGCCACGGTCCGCCAGCCGTGCGCGTGCCCCGGCGCCAGCTGCGCGCCGCCCTGCCAAGGCAGGTCAGTGGACGCCTTGCGCCCGGCATGCGCCAGCTGGATCGCGATGGGCATCGGCGACCAGCGCCGGATGCCGGCCAGCACGGTTCCCATCGCCGCTTCGGTGGCGTCGTCCCACAGGCCCACGTCGGCGTAGGAGATGCGGCCTTCGGGCAGCACCGCCGTGGCTTCGATGGTGAGCAGCGCCGCACCGGACAGCGCCAGCTGGCCCAGGTGGATCAGGTGCCAGTCGGTCATGCAGCCGTCCACGGCCGAGTACTGGCACATCGGGGCGATCACGATGCGGTTGGCCAGGTGCAGCGCGCCCACGTCCAGCGGCTGGAACAGCCTGGGCGTACTCATCGCTTCAACCCTGCGACCACTTCGGACACGTTCAACCCCAGCTCCAGCTGCAGGCGCACGTACTCGCGCTCCTTGCGCGACAGCGGCCGGCCCACTTCCAGCCGGACGTCCTCCGCCTGCAGGATGCGCATGATCCGCGGCAGCGCCGAACCGATCGCATCGGCGCCGTAGCCGGCCTCGCGCAGGGCGGCGGTGATCAGGGCTTGCGTATCCATGGCAGGTCTGCGGCAGTCTTGGGGCGCCGCATTGTGCGCCTTGCACCCTCGTATCGCCCCGTGCGGCCCCGGCGCGGCGCGGAGGTGTTACCGCACACCCTACTCCGGGGAGAGGTGCGTCCCCAGAAACGCCAGTACACGGCGGTAATAGGCATCGCGGTTGCGGTCGCCGTAGATCCCGTGGGTTTCATCGCGTGGAGTGAACTCCTCGTAGCGCGTCCCTGCCGCGTCCATGGCCTGTTTCAGCGCCTTCGCATGCTCGAAGCTGACGCGCGGGTCGCGGCGCCCGTGGACCAGCAACACCGGTGCCTTGAGCGCTCCGGCCTGGCGCGCCGGCGAGCTCGCGGCGCGCTCGACCGGGTCCTCGCCTACGGCGCGCGCCAGATAATTCTTGCCGGAGCGCGACCTGCGGATGTCGCCCCAGCGCCACATCAAACCCAGGTCGGTCACGGCGGCCGTCGCCACTACGCAGCGATACAAGGCCGGCTCGCGGATCGCACCCATCAGAGCGGCGTATCCGCCATAGCTGCTGCCCCAGATGCACGTGCGCGTCGGATCGACGTCCCCCTGCTGCTGGACCCAGCGGGTCGCGTCGGTCAGGTCGTCCTGCATACGCCGTCCCCACTGCCGGAAACCGGCCTCGATGAAGCTGCGTCCGAAACCGCCCGAACCGCGGAAGTTGACCTGCAGCACGGCATAACCATGCGCAGCCAGCAATTGCACTTCCTCGTTGTAGCCCCAGGTGTCCATGACGCCGAATGGACCGCCGTGCGGCAGGACCACCAGCGGCGGTCGCCCCGCGGGGGACGCGACAGGCAGCGTGAGATATCCGTGCAACGCAGCACCGTCGCGTGCACGCAGCGACACCGCTCGCATCGGCGCCAACGCCTCGGTGTCGAGCCAGGGCCTGCGACGGAAGATCAGGTCGCTCTTCTTCGTGGAGCGGTCGAACAGGTAGTAACTGCCCGGGTCGCGGTCGCCCCAGACGGTGACGATGGCATGCCGTCCGTCGCGCGAGCCGCTGGTGAGCGCGACCGCGTCGTCCGGGAACGCCCGCTCCAGCGACTTCAGCACGCGGGCATCGGGATCGTCGGGGTTCCAGAAGCGACCACGCGGCACGTGCAGCCCGTATGCAGCCCCGATCGGCTGCGCGCCGTCCGCGGACCAGAGGATATGCACCGGGTCCTGCACCGGATCCGCCAGGAGCGTTTCCCTTCGACCTGTCGCGAAATCGATGCGATCGATCGCGTCGCCGCCCGTCTTGCGCTCGGCGCGCAGGAAGCCCTGAAGCCCGTCGCGCGAAACCCCGATCGGCATGACTTCCACGCCGGTTACGGTTTCGTCGTTGATCAGCGACCATGCCGTTCCGTTGTGCAGCCAGAGTTGCTGTACGTCGTCGTCGTCCCAACCCGTCGCGAAGCGCACCTTCCCGTCGTTGTCGGCCATGAAGCTTGCGTCCAGCATTGGCGCGTCCACCAGGCGCGGACCCACGTCACGGCCTTCGGTGGTCGCCTTCTGCACGTAGTTCCAGCAGCCGCGGTTGGAGCTGCGACCGCAACGCACGGTCAGCACATGTGCATCATCGTTGAGCAGTGTGTCGAACACGGAGGCGTAGAACGCGTCGCGGTTCTTGCCGTCGACGTCCATGGCCACGATCCATGGGTCGAGGAACGATTCCTGCACGCTCTTGCCGCGTTCGGAACTCATCGCGAACAGGCGCCCGTCCGATACCCATTCGAGCCGTGCGATCGCACCGTTGTCGTTGGGCGCCAAGCCATGGACCAGCTTGCGCGTGCCCCGATCGAATATCCCCGCGACGATGGCGCCGTCCTCCACCCGGGTGGCCACTGCCAAATGGTTGCCATCCGGCGACAGCTTGACCAGCGTGGTCTGATCTTGCCGCAGCAGATCCACCAGCGAAGGCGGGGCCGCCTGCGCTACGCCCGCGGCCGCGCACAGCACCAGGCCCAGTAAAGTCCGCATCGTGTTCCCTCTCTCCCCGTCCCCCGGGAAAGCCTAGCCGATCGGGCGCCATCGGCATTGCGGGCGCCCTGAGGATCACGCGCACCACAGTGCCCCAACGAACACTGCCGGATCGTCGCGGCAGCGGACGCACCGGTCCGAACGACTCTTGCTGGGGATGGAGGCAGGCTCTACGCATGCCGGCAACCATTTACGCCGCCGCGTGCTCCCCGCGCGCCGCGTGGCGGAACAGCTGGGCCGCGGCCAGCCACAACAGCAGGAACACGGCGGTGGCCGCAAACACGGAGGGGCCCCCCAGCACCAGCGCGGCCACGCAGCCCACGGCCTGCACCAGCGCGGTGAGGTGCATGGCGTGGGCCAGCCGCGCTGCGCGCAGGCGCGACCACGCGGCACCGGCCAGCGCCACGGCGGGCACGGCGAAGAACGCGAGGTTCACCGGGTTGTCCTCGCCGCCCACGATGCCCACCGCCAGGTTGACCCAGATCAGGCCGAACGCCGCCGCGGACGCCACCAGGCAGCCGAGCACGTAGGCATGGCTGCGCCCCACGCGCATGGCGGCCTCGAACGCCAGGCACGGCAACAGCAGCAGGCTGGCCATGGCGACGAAGTCGAACCCGGTCCAGTCCACGCCAGACCCGTCGATCCGCATCGCCAGCAGCGGCAGCAGCAGCAACAGACCCGACCCGCCCCACACGGCCCAACGCAGCGCGCGCCAGACGGGGTGGGTGCGCATCATCGCGTCGTGGGTCATGGGCATGCTCCGCTACGGGTCGGCGGCAGTGTTGCGCGCCCGGGTGAACATACGATGCGGCTTGAGTGAAGCCGGTACGAAGCCGCACCTGCCTTCGTCCGAGCTCGGCAGCGTTGCTTCACGGGAGTCAAGGGAAGAGGTGGGCGAACTAAGCCACGACCACCACAGTACGCGCTGAACCAGCGGCCGCTTGATTGCCTTCTTGTTGGCGCATTCGATCGGAGTCGGATGATCAGCATCGGCATGGGCATCGCACGGGTCCCCGGGTGACCCCACGCGCTCGCACGGTGCGCGCGTCCGCTTGCGACCTCCCGCTACATGCCGACGAAACCGACCCGCGCAGCGCCGCGCCGCGCGGCCACAGCACCAACCACCCCACCCCTACAATTCCGCATTGCGCCGCACGACGCGGCCAAGGCAAAGGGTCGTACGAAGATGGGGTTGCTTCATCGGGTATCCGGAATGCACCGCGCCGCTGTCGCCGGGGTGGCGCTGCTGTGCCTGGCGCAGGCGGCGGGGGCGCAGGAGGCGCATGGGGACGAGCACGGTCACGCGCAGGATGATCCGACCGAGCTGGACGCCATCGTCGTGCAGTCGACACGCTCCGCGCGTCGCATCTCGGAGCAGCCGATCCGGGTCGAAGTGGTCGGGCAGGAGGAAATCGAAGAAAAGCTGCTGATGACGCCCGGCAACATCGCGATGCTGGTGGCCGAGACCGGCGGCGTGCGGGTGCAGGTCACGTCCGCCGCGCTGGGCGCTTCGACCATCCGCATGCAAGGCCTGCGCGGGCGCTACACGCAGCTGCTTGCGGATGGCCTACCGCTGTACGGCGGCCAGGCGTCGTCCATCGGGCTGCTGCAGATCCCGCCCACCGACCTGGGCAGCGTGGAGATCATCAAGGGCGCGGCGTCGGCGCTGTACGGCCCTTCCGCGCTGGGCGGGGTGATCAACCTGGTGTCCCGCAGGCCGGACGACGCGCGCGACACGGAGTTCCTGGTCAATGCCACCAGCCGCGATGGTTACGACCTCACCGGATACACGGCCGCGCCGCTGGGAGGGGCGTGGGGTTACTCGATGGTGGGCGGCGCGCACACGCAGGCCGCGCACGACCTGGACGACGACGGCTGGATCGACACGCCCGCGTACGAACGCTGGACCGCGCGGCCGCGGCTGTTCTGGGAATCGCCCGACGGCGGACGGGCGCTGGTCACGTTGGGTGCGATGCACGAAGACCGGCGTGGCGGCACCCGGCCAGGCCGGCTGGTGCCCGACGGGCAGCCGTTCCCGATCCGGCAGGATGCCGAGCGCATGGACGCCGGCGCGGTGGTGGAACTCCCGGTGCGCGAGACCGACCGGCTGCACCTGCGCGGCTCGGCCATGCAGACCCGGCACACCCACCGTTTCGGCAGCGTGGTGGATGCCGACACGCACCAGACGGGCTTTGCGGAAGCCGCGTATGCGTCCGGCTTCGGCGACACCACCTGGCTGGCCGGCCTGGCCGTGCAGACCGACCGGTTCCGCTCCGGCGCATTTCCGCTGTTCGACTACCGCTACACGGTGCCGGCCGTGTTCGCACAGGCCGAGCATGCCGTGGGCGACCGTCTCACCCTGGCCGGCAGCGCACGCTGGGATGACCACAGCGCCTACGGCGCGCAGCTCAGCCCGCGCCTGTCGCTGCTGTACCGGCCTGGCGACCTGACCTTCAGGGCGTCGGTGGGCCGCGGCTTCCACGCGCCCACGCCTTTCGTGGAGGAGATCGAGGCGGCAGGCCTGTCGCGGCTGGACCCGTTGGCGGGAATCCGGGCCGAAACCGCCACCACCGGCTCGCTGGACATGGGCTACGCCAGCGGTGGGCTGGAGGCGAGCCTGACGCTGTTCGCGTCGCGCATCGAGGATGCCGTGCGCCTGGCGCCGGCCGCGCCTGCCGCGGATGGCAGCGAACGCGTGCGGCTGGTGAACGCCGCCGGCACCACGCGGACGCACGGCACCGAATTGCTGCTGCGCTACCGCTGGCAGGACTTCGTGGTGACCGGCAGCCACGTCTTCATCGATGCCACCGAACCGGAGCTGGGCGAAGCGGGCCGGCGCGCCGTGCCCAACACGCCACGGCACACCGCGGGCGTCGTGGCCATGTGGGAGCAGCACGGCCGGGGCCGTTTGGGGATCGAGGCGTACTACACGGGCAGCCAGCCGCTGGACGGCAACCCGTACCGGCGCCGCGGCCGTCCTTACGTGGAGCTGGGCGTTCTGGGAGAGGTGAACTTCGGCAGGGCCAGCGTGTTCCTCAACCTGGAGAACGTCCTGGACGTGCGCCAGACCCGCGACGACCCGCTGGTGCTGCCGCGTCGCGCCGCCGACGGCCGCTGGACGGTGGACGCATGGGCGCCGCTGGAGGGGTTCGTGGTCAACGGCGGCCTCCGCCTGCGGTTCTAGGGCGTGCGCGCCACGGGCGCGCGGCTCACGCCATCGGCAGTTTCAAGCCCTGCTCCGCGGCGCAGTCCCTGGCGATCTGGTAGCCCGCATCCGCATGCCGCATCACGCCCGTGCCCGGGTCGTTCCACAAGACGCGCGCGATGCGCCTGTCGGCCTCGGGCGTGCCGTCGCACACGATCACCACACCCGAGTGCTGCGAGTAGCCCATGCCCACGCCGCCGCCGTGGTGCAGGCTCACCCACGTCGCGCCACCGGCCACGTTCAACATGGCGTTGAGCAGCGGCCAGTCGCTGACCGCATCGGAGCCGTCGCGCATGGCTTCGGTCTCGCGGTTGGGCGATGCGACGCTGCCCGAATCCAGGTGGTCGCGGCCGATCACCACCGGCGCCTTCAGTTCGCCGTTGCGAACCATCTCGTTGAACGCCAGGCCCAGCTTGTGGCGCAGGCCCAGGCCGACCCAGCAGATGCGCGCCGGCAGGCCCTGGAAGCTGATGCGCTCGCGCGCCATGTCCAGCCAGTTGTGCAGGTGCGCGTCGTCCGGGATCAGTTCCTTGACCTTCGCGTCGGTCCGGTAGATGTCTTCCGGATCTCCGGACAGCGCGACCCAGCGGAACGGGCCGATGCCGCGGCAGAACAGCGGCCGCACGTAAGCGGGCACGAAGCCGGGGAAGTCGAACGCGTTGGCGCAGCCTTCGTCCTTGGCCATCTGCCGGATGTTGTTGCCGTAGTCCACGGTGGGCACGCCGGCGGCGTGGAAGGCCAGCATCGCTTCGACGTGCACGCGCATGGATGTCTTGGCCGCGTCGCGCACCTTCTCCGGGTGCTGCTTCTGTCCGGCCAGCCACTGCTCCACCGTCCAGCCGATGGGCAGGTAGCCGTGCACCGGATCGTGCGCGCTGGTCTGGTCGGTGACGCAGTCCGGGCGCACGCCGCGTTGCACCAGCTGCGGCAGGATCTCCGCGGCGTTGCCCAGCAGGGCGATGGATTTCGCTTCGCCTGCGGCCGTGTACTTCGCGATGCGTGCGAGCGCGTCGTCCAGGTCGGTCGCCTGTTCGTCCACGTAGCGCGTCTTCAGGCGGAAATCGATGCTGCTCTGGCGGCACTCGATGTTGAGGCTGCTCATGCCGGCCAGGCTGGCGGCCAGCGGCTGCGCGCCGCCCATGCCGCCCAGGCCTGCGGTCAGCAGCCACTTGCCGGTGAGGTCGCCGCCGTAGTGCTGGCGGCCCATCTCCACGAAGGTTTCGTACGTGCCCTGCACGATGCCCTGCGAGCCGATGTAGATCCACGAACCGGCCGTCATCTGGCCGTACATCATCAGGCCCTTGCGGTCGAGCTCGTTGAAGTGCTCCCACGTGGCCCAGTGCGGCACCAGGTTGGAATTGGCGATCAGCACGCGCGGCGCGTCGGGGTGTGTGGGGAACACGCCCACCGGCTTGCCGGACTGCACCAGCAGGGTTTCGTCGTCGCGCAGCGTCTTCAGCGTGTCCAGGATCGCGTCGTAGCAGTCCCAGTCGCGCGCGGCGCGGCCGATGCCGCCGTACACCACCAGTTCCGCCGGGTTCTCGGCGACCTCGGCATCCAGGTTGTTCTGCAGCATGCGGAACGGCGCTTCGGTCAGCCAGCTGCGGCAGGCGAGCGTGTTGCCGCGCGGCGCGCGGATGGAGCGGGACGGATCGTTGCGGGAAGGCAGGCGCGAATCGGCCATGGCGCGGTTCCGGGTGGATGCGATGCCCGGATTATCGCAGGGGCTGCCGCGCGGGCCGGCCGCCGTGGCGCGCGCCGCCGCGGGTGCATGACCCGCAAGTCCCATGAAACCGAACGCCCGGCATGGGCCGGGCGTTCGTGGCAGGCAATGCGGATGCGACGGTGTCAGCGGATGGACGTATCCAGCCTGCGCAGGGCGTCGGCGATGTCCACGCTGCCGGTGCGCTCCAGGTCTTCGCGGCTGTAACTGCGACCCGGTGCCGAGACGCAGCGGCGGCGGTCGTTGTCGCCGGACTGGGCCGCAGCGGCATTGCGCGCGGCCACCAGGCGGCTGCCGGTTTCGCGCAGGCAGTTGCGATCGGACAGGGCCGGCGTATCGGTGGCGGCCCCGTCTCCGGCGGAAACGCCGGCAGAAACGGAAGCGGTCTGCGCACTGGCGGCAAACGCAAGTCCGCACAGCGCCGTGGCGAGCAGGAAACGGGTCATGGCAGCAACTCCTGTGGCGGTGGCGACAGGCCCGCCCGCCGGGTGGCCCGGGCAGCGGCGCCAAGCACCACCATACGCCCCGCAGGGGCGCCGGGAAAAGCCGCGGAGCCAGCGGTTCACGCACGCGTCAGGCCTTGCCGCCCGTGCACGTGGGAGTCGCCTGCAAAGGCCGCTCCAGGCGGTGAGGCGACCGCGGGCATGTCACGCGCGCCGCTTAAGATTTCGCGATGACGAAGATCCGACCCTTCCCCGCACTGCTGGTGGCGACGCTGGCGGCGCTGCTGGGCGCGGCGTGCGCCACGCCGCCGCCGGCCGCCGTGGATCCTGCGCGCATCACGCAGACGGCGCCGCGCCCGAGCACCCTGCTGGTCTCGCTGGACGGCTTCCGCCCCGACTACCTGGAACTGGGCATCACGCCCACCCTGTCGCGCATCGCGCGCGAAGGCGTGCGCGCGCGCTGGATGACACCCGCGTATCCCAGCCTCACCTTCCCCAACCACTACGCCATCGCCACCGGGCTGGTGCCCGACCACCACGGGCTGGTGCACAACACCATGCTCGACCCGGTGCTGGGCGGGTTCAAGCTGTCCGACCGCGCCGCGGTGGGCGACGGGCGCTGGTGGGGCGGCGAGCCGATCTGGGTGGGCGCCGAGAAGGCCGGATTGCCCAGCGCCACGCTGTACTGGCCCGGGAGCGAGGCCGAGATCGCCGGCAGGCGGCCCACGCGGTGGTTCGCCTATACCGACGACACCGCGATGCCGCTGGAGCGCCGCGTGGACACCGTGCTCGGCTGGCTGGGCGAACCCGGCCGCACGCGCCCGCGGATCGCCACGCTGTACTTCGAAACCGTGGACAAGCAGGCGCACAGCTACGGACCGCACTCCCCGCAGGCGCACGCCGCGGTGCGCGCCGTGGACGCCGCGCTGGGCAGGCTGGTCGCCGGGCTGCAGGCGCGCGGGCAGCTCGACGACGTGAACCTGGTGATCGTGTCCGACCACGGCATGGCCGAATCGCCGCCGGGACACGCGCTGGCCGCGGAAGACGTGGTGGGCATGGACGAGGCGCGGATCGTCAGCATCGGCCAGGTCGTCACCGTGGTTCCGAAACCGGGCAAGGCGGACATCGTCGAGCGCAAGCTGCTGGGCCGGCATCCGCAGTTCGAATGCTGGCGCAAGGGCGAGCTGCCCGCGCGCTGGCGCTACGGCAGCCACCCGCGCATTCCGCCCATCGTGTGCCAGATGCACGAAGGCTGGGACCTGCTGCCGCGCGACCTGGCGGCACGGCGCCCCGCGCACATGCGCGGCTCGCATGGCTACGATCCCGCGCTGCCCTCGATGCGCGCGTTGTTCCTGGCGCGCGGTCCGGCGTTCCGCGCGGGCGCCACGCTGGCCCCGTTTCCCAACGTGGACGTGTATCCGCTGCTGGCGCACCTGATCGGCATCCGGCCGGCACCGAACGACGGCGACATCGCATCGCTGCGCCCCGCCCTGCGCGACGCGCCGCCGTAGGCGCGGCTTCAGCCGCGCGCCCGGGTCGCATCGCCGATACGGGCGGCAGCGCAGCGCGCAGCCGCAGCGTTCACCGCGCGCCACAGGTGCGCTGCAAGGCGGCCGCCCTGTTCGTCGCGCTTCGGATATGCGGCCGGCGCGCGCGGCTTCAGCCGCGCCTGCCCATCCGGCCGGGGGCGCGTCCATGTCCGAATGCGGCCAGTCCGCCGCCGGGCGCGGTGCTAGCCTGAGGTCATGCCCGACGCTGATGCGCCCGCCCTGCCCGATTCCCAGGTCTGCGAGCAGGCGCGGCTGAGCCGCGACGCGCGCTTCGACGGATTGTTCTTCACCGCGGTGCGCAGCACGCGCATCTACTGCCGGCCGGTGTGCCCGGCGCCATGGGCGCGGCGCGTGCGCTACTACCGCACCGCCGCCGCGGCCGAAGCCGACGGTTACCGGCCGTGCCTGCGCTGCAGGCCCGAGCTGTCGCCCGGGGACGGTGCGTGGCGGCGCGGCGACGCGGTGCTGGCGCGCGCGCTGAAGCTGGTCGAACAGGGGTTCCTGGCGGAGCAGCCGCTGTCCGCGCTGGCGCAGCGCGTGCACCTGGGCGAACGCCAGCTGCGGCGGCTGTTCGTGGAGCGCGTCGGCGCATCGCCGGTGGCCGTGCACGGAACGCGTCGCCTGCTGTTCGCCAAGCAGCTGCTCACCGAAACCGCCATGCCGATCACCGAGGTGGCGCACGCGGCGGGATTCGGCAGCGTGCGCCGGTTCAACGCGAGCTTCCTGTCCGCGTACCGCATGGCGCCGCGCGACCTGCGCAGGCGTCCGGCCGCGGCCGCCGAACGCGCAGGCGAGGGCCTGGTACTGCGCATGGCCTACCGCCCGCCCTACGACTTCGCGACCCTGCTCGACTTTTTGCGCGGCCGCGCGCTGCCGGGCGTGGAGGCCGTGGACGGCGAGGGCTACGCGCGCGTGATCGCCGCGCCGGGCATGGCGCCGGCCTGGCTGCGCGTGGCTGCGTGGCCGGGCGAACACGCGTTGCGGCTGGAACTGCACGGCGTGGAGGCATCGCGCCTGCCGGCGGTGGTGGCGCGGATGCGGCGCATGTTCGACCTGGATGCGGATCCGGATGCGATCGCGCGCGTGCTGGCGGCCGACGCACGGCTCAGGCCGCTGCTTCGCGCACGGCCCGGGCTGCGCATCCCCAGCGGCTGGGACGGTTTCGAGATCGCGGTGCGCGCGATCCTGGGGCAGCAGGTCAGCGTGGCCGCGGCGCGCACGTTCGCCGCGCGCATCGCGCAACGTTTCGGCGATGCGCTCGCCGCGCCGCCCGGCGACGGCCTCACCCACGTGTTCCCCACCCCGCTGCAGCTGGCCGATGCCGACCTGGCGCAGATCGGGCTGACCCGCGCGCGCGCCGACACGGTGCGCACGGTGGCGCGCGCGGTGCTGGCCGGCGTGGTGGACTTCCGGGTGGAACGCACGCTGGAGGATTTCGCGGCGCGCTGGACGGCGCTGCCGGGGATCGGCCCGTGGACCGCGCAGTACATCGCGCTGCGCGCGATGGGTCACCCGGACGCGTTTCCCGCCGAAGACCTGGTACTGCAGAAGGCAGTGCCCACGGACGGATCGCGTCTCACGGCGCGCGCGCTGTCCGCGCACGCCGAACGCTGGCGCCCATGGCGCGCGTATGCGGTGCTGCATCTGTGGCGCGACGCGATGGCCGCTGCGGCGCCCGTCCCGCGCCCCGTGGCTGCGGGCGCGGGCTCGCGGAAGCGCGCGGCATGATCGCGTTCCGCCAGATCCCCAGCCCGGTGGGGCCGCTGCTGCTGGCCGCCTCGGATGCGGCGCTGGTGGCGATCGAGTTCCGCCACAACCGCCACCCGGTGCGCCGCGGCGCCGACTGGCACCAGGGCGACAACGCCGTGCTGCGCCAGGCACAACGCGAGCTGGCCGCCTACTTCGACGGCACGCGCCGCACCTTCGACGTGCCGCTGGCGCCGCAGGGCACCGCGTTCCAGCGCCAGGTCTGGCAGGCGTTGGCGGGCATCCCGTACGGCGCCACGTGGAGCTATCGCGAACTGGCGCAGCGCGTGGGCAGGCCCGCCGCGGTGCGTGCGGTCGGCGCAGCCAACGGGCGCAACCCGCTTCCCGTCGTGGTGCCCTGCCATCGCGTGATCGGCGCGGACGGGTCGCTGACCGGATTCGGCGGCGGGCTGGACACCAAGGCCTTCCTGCTGCGTCTGGAAGCGGCGCTGCCGCCGGCAGGCGACGACCTGTTCGGCCGGCCGGTCGTCTGAAGCCGGCGCGACCCGCGGGTGGGACGGGCGTCGAGCCGACGCGGTGTGCGCGGGCGCCGCGCGACGCGATCCTCGATCGGCGCCCGCGCTGGCAGCGCCCGGGGCCTGCCTACTGCAGCAGCACCGCGATCGCGGCGCGATAGCGCGCCGCGATGGCCTCGGCGTCGCGGTGGCGGCCGTCCACCACCACCCGTTCGCCGTCCACGACCACCTCGCGCACCACGCTGCGGTTGCCGCTGAAGATCCAGCGGTCGGCGATGTCGTTCGCGGTGGCGCCCGCCAGCACGGGCGCATCGGCATCCAGCACGATGTGGTCGCCGTGGTCGTCGAAGCCCGTGGCCAGCGGCGCGCTGGCGGCCACGCCGCGCAGCAGCGTGTCGCCCACGCTCGGCGTGCCGCGCGCAACGGCGATGTTGCGCAGGCGCGCGAACAGGCGCTGGCCGTATTCCAGCCAGCGCAGTTCCTCGACCGGCGACACGGAGATGTGCGAGTCCGAACCGATGCCCCAGGCGCCTCCTGCATCCAGGTAGGCGCGCAGCGGGAACAGGCCGTCGCCCAGGTTGGCTTCGGTGCTGGGGCAGATGGCCACGGTGGCGCCGCTGCGCGCGATACCGTCCACTTCGGCCTGCAGCAGGTGGGTGGCGTGCACCAGGGTCCAGCGCGCGTCCACCTCCGCGTTGTCCAGCAGCCACTCCACCGGCCGGGCACCGCGCGCGGCGATGCACTCGTTCACCTCCGCCGTCTGCTCGGCGACGTGCACGTGGATGCGCGCATCGGCCGGCACCGCGGCCAGTAACGCGTCCATCGCATCCGGCGGCACCGCGCGCAGGCTGTGCAGCGCGCAGCCGACGCGCACGCGCGCGCCCTGCTGCGCCCGCAACGCGGAGAACAGCGACAGGTAGCGCTCCACGTCGTTGCCGAAGCGGCGCTGGCGTTCCGACAGCGGCCGCGCATCGAATCCGCCGGTGACGTACAGCACCGGCAGCAGGGTCAGGCGGATCCCGGTATCGCGCGCCGCGGCGATCAACGCCTCCGACATGGCGGTGGGTCGCGCGTAGGGCGTGCCGTCGGGGCCGTGGTGCAGGTAATGGAACTCGCACACGCGGGTGTAGCCGGCTTCCAGCATCTCCGCATACAGCTGCGCGGCCACCGCGTGCAGCGTGTCCGGATCGAACCGCGCGGCGAAGCGGTACATGGTTTCGCGCCACGTCCAGAAGCTGTCCAGCGGATCGGTCTGGCGCTCGGCCATGCCCGCCATGGCGCGCTGGAACGCGTGCGAATGCAGGTTGGCGATGCCGGGCAATCGCCAGCCTTGCGAAGTGCGTGTTGCCAGGGGATCGACCATGCCTGCCGCCTCGCGGGGATACGCTAGGCTAACGCGACCCTCTCCCGGAGTATCGCGATGGAGCCCGTGCACGCGGTTGTGCTCGTGATGGGCCTGGCGGCGCTGCTGGCGGGAACCGGCTGGATCGCCGCGCGCGCGCGCCGGGCGCGCGGTGGGACGGCAACCGCCGCATCGGACGGCGGCCATGCCCCTGCCGGCCAGCACGGCGCGCACTGCGACACGTCCGCCGGCGGCGACTGCGGTGGCGACGGAGGCGGCGGTGGCGGTGGCGACTGAACGCTGGGACGGCCTTGTCCTGGGCGCGCTGGCCACGCTGGACGGCGACGCCGGCTACGGCGCAATAGAGGATGGCGCGCTGGCCTGGAAGGACGGGCGGGTGGCGTACGCCGGCGCGCGCGCGGCGCTGCCGGGCGCGCCCGCGGACCTCGCCGCGGACGTGCTCGAAGTCGAAGGCTGGATCACCCCCGGGCTGGTGGACTGCCATACGCACCTGGTGTTCGGCGGCGACCGCGCGGCCGAGTTCGAGCAGCGTTTGCAGGGCGCAAGCTACGAGGAGATCGCCAGGTCCGGTGGCGGCATCGTGTCCACCGTGCGGGCCACGCGCGCCGCGGATGAAGCCGCGCTGGTGGCGCAGGCGCTGCCGCGCCTGCAGGCGCTGCGCGACGACGGCGTCACCACGGTGGAAATCAAGTCCGGGTACGGCCTGGACTTCGACACCGAGCGCAGGATGCTGCGCGCGGCGCGCGAAGTCGGCCGGCGCGGCGGCGTGTCCGTGCACACCACCTTCCTGGGCGCGCACGCGTTGCCGCCGGAGTTCGCGCACCGCGCGGATGCGTACATCGCGGCGGTGATCGACTGGCTGCCGCGCCTGCATGCCGAAGGGCTGGTGGACGCGGTGGATGCGTTCTGCGAGCGCATCGGTTTCGACGCCGCGCAGACGCGGCGCGTGTTCGAAGCCGCGCGCGCCCTGGGCCTGCCGGTGAAACTGCATGCCGACCAGCTGAGCGACGGCGCGGGCGCGGCGCTGGTGGCGGAGTTCGGCGGCCTGTCGGCCGACCACGTGGAATACACCTCCGACGCCGGAGTGCGGGCGATGGCCGATGCGGGCACGGTGGCGGTGCTGCTGCCCGGCGCGTTCCACGTGCTGCGCGAAACCCGGCTGCCGCCGCTGGACGAGTTCCGCGCGCAGGGCGTGCCCATGGCGGTGGCGACCGACTGCAACCCCGGCACCTCGCCACTGCTGTCGCTGCGCCAGGCCATGCAGCTGGCCTGCACGCACTTCCGCCTGACGCCCGAGGAAGCGCTGCGCGGCGCAACCGTCAACGGTGCGCGCGCCCTGGACCTGCACGACCGCGGCGTACTGCGCACCGGCCTGCGCGCGGACTTCGTGCACTGGCGGGTGAGGCACCCCGCGGAACTGTGCTATTGGCTGGGCGGGCGGCTCGCTGCAGCGGTCTACTCGGCAGGGCGCCGCATCGACGGCGCCGGCCTGTAGTGCCGGCTTCGGCCACCATGTCGCGCCCGCAACCGCCCGACCCATCGCGACGTGTCGCACGCCGGCAACGACAGGACCCTTCCATGCGCAAGCTGCTGATCGCCATCGCCCTGTGTTCCACGCCCGCGTGGGCCGAACCGCCCGACGCGGCGCACCGGCTCGCGCAGGACGCGGTGATCGTGGATACGCACGTCGATGCGCCGGGCATCCTGATGGACCGATGGGCGGACCTGGGAGCCGAAGCGCCGGACCGCGAGTTCGATTACGCGAAGGCCCGCAAGGGCGGCCTGGACGTGGCGTTCATGTCCATCTACACCTCGCCGAAGCAGGACGCCGGTGGCAGCGCCTGGCACGTGGCCAACGCCATGATCGACGGCGTCGAGGCGCTGGTGCACCGGCATCCGGACCGCTTCGCGATCCTGACCTCGCCGCGCGACGTGGACCGCCTGCGCCAGGGCGGCCGCGTCCTGCTGCCGCTGGGCATGGAGAACGGCGCACCGCTGGGCGACAAGGTCGCCAACCTGCGGTTTTTCTTCGACCGCGGCGTGCGCTACGTGACACTGGCGCACAGCGCCAACAACCGCCTGGCGGATTCGTCGTATGCGCTGGAGAAACGCTGGAACGGCCTGAGCCCGCTAGGCCGGGACATGGTCCGCGAAATTAACCGCTTGGGCATGATGGTGGACGTGTCGCACCTGGGCGATGCCTCTGCGCGCGAAGCCATCGCCCTGAGCACGGTGCCGGCGATCGCCAGCCACTCCGCATTCCGCCATTTCACGCCCGGCTTCGAGCGCAACATCGGCGACGACATCGCCCGCGCGCTCGCCGCGAAGGGCGGCGTGGTGCAGGTACCGTTCGGAACCGCGTTCATCGATCCGCTGGGCGCCGCCGACACCCAGGCCTACTTCCGGGCGCGTGCGCAGTTCGATCGCGACAACGCGCAGCGCAAGGCGCAGGGCGTGGCGGAGCAGAGCGTGGAGGCCTTCGACAAGGCCTGGGACGCGGCGCATCCGCGGCGCACGAGCACGCTGGCGCAGGTGCTGGACCAGATCGACTTCGGCGTGAACCTGCTGGGCGTGGACCACGTGGGCATCGGTTCGGATTTCGATGGCGTGGACGGCGCGCTGGCGGCGGAACTGAAGTCGGTCGCGGATTTCCCGCAGCTCGTCGCCGGGCTGCAGGCGCGCGGCTATGGCGAGAGCGACATCCGCAAGATCCTGGGCGGCAACCTGCTGCGGGTCTGGGCTGCGGTGGAAGCCGGCGCGAGGTAAAGCGCAGTTGCGCGCACGAAAAAGCCCCGCGGAGCGGGGCTTTCGATCGACGTCCGCGGCGCCGGGCCGCGAACGGGGCGATTACTTGGCTGCGGCCTTCTTGGCGACCACCTTCTTCGCCGGCGCCTTGCTGGCGGCCTTCTTGGCGACCGGGGCGCTGGTGCTGCCGGTGGCCTTGGCGGTGGCCTGCGAGCGGGCATTGCCGTAGCTGGAGTTGTAGCGCTTGCCCTTGGCGGTCTTGCGGTCGCCCTTGCCCATCGTGGTGATACTCCTGCTGTGCGTCGTGGTTCGAACGTGGCGTCCGCGCAGGGCGCGGACGAAAGGCGGGCATTCTAAAGCAAAACCTGCGGCGCGGCCGCCTGCGCGCGCCCTGGCGCGCCACAGCCCCGGCCCCAAGGACCGCCCGTCAGTGGGCGCAGGTGGCGTCGTGCACGTGCCCGTGGTTCAGGCGCAGGTTGACCAGATGCCCCAGGCCCACCAGCGTCCCGCCCAGGGTCATCGCGACCGCGTGCGGCACGACCGACTGGTGCAGCGCCGGATACAGCACCCCCAGCCACAGGATCGCCAGCCCGGGCAGCAACAGGCTCAGCGCGCGTAGGGCGCGGTGCCGCCGGTAGCCCCAGACCAGGCTGAACACGCCCAGCAGCGTGGCAAACGCCACGAACACCCGCTCGAAGCCCTCGCCGATCCACACCGCCAGGCCCAGCGACGGGATCGCCGCGATCACCAAGGGCAGCAGCGCGCAATGCACCGCGCACACCAGCGAGCCGGCCGCGGCGAAGCGGTCGATCAGGCGATGGCGCTTGGGAGAGCCGTGGGGCATCGGCACGTGACTTCCGGGAGGGTTGACGAAACAGGACCTTGTCGTGAGTAATAATATAACATCACCGCCACGAGCGTCACCCTACATGCCCGCCCCCCGCTTCCCCCGCCCCTTCCCCAGCCTGCTCGCGAGCGCCGTGCTGCTCGCCCTGAGCGCGCATGCCGTCGCGCAGGAAGACCCGCGCCACGACGAGGTGCAGGATCTTTCCGGCGTCGTGGTGCGGGCCGTCCCCCTTCCGCAGACCGCCGAGGACCTGTCCCGCCCCGTCGAAGTGTTGTCCGGCGCGCGCCTGGACGAAGCCAAGGCCAGTTCGCTCGGCGAAACCGTCAGCCGCCTGCCGGGGGTGCAGTCGTCGTACTTCGGCCCCGGCGTGGGCCGCCCGATCATCCGCGGCCTGGACGGCGCACGCGTCCAGGTGCTCAGCGACGGCCTGGCCTCCGGCGACGTCTCCACCGTCAGCGTGGATCATGCGGTGTCCATCGAGCCGTTCCTGGCCGAGCAGATCGAGGTCCTGAAGGGCCCGGCCACGCTGCTGTACGGCAGCGGCGCCATCGGCGGCGCGGTGAACGTGGTCGATCGCCGCGTCCCCGAACGGGTCACCGACGAGCCGTTCACCGGCCGCGCCGAGCTGCGCGCGGGCAGCGGCAACGACGAGAAGACCGGCATGGCGCGCATCGATGCGACCTCGGCATCGGGCAACGTCGTCTTTCACGCCGACATCCTGCACCGCGAGACCGGCGACTACGACATCCCCGGTTTCGCCGAGAGCGTGGCACTGCGCGAGGCCGAGGAGGCCGAAGGCGAAGAGCACGACCGCGAACTTCATGAAAGCGTCAGCGGCACCCTGCCCAACAGCTTCGTGCGCACCGACAGCGGCGCGCTGGGCGTGTCGTACGTGGGCGAACGCGGCTTCCTAGGCGTAGGCGCCAGCCTGTTCAACACGCGCTACGGCGTGCCGGGCCATGCGCACGGAGCGCACGAAGAGCACGGCGAAAGCGAGCACGAGGAAGGCGGGGAACACGAAGAAGAGCACGGTGAGGAAGCCGTGCGCATTGCACTGGACCAGCGCCGCTACGAGCTGCGCGGAGGCCTGGACGGGCTCGGCGCATTCGACACGCTGCGGGTCAAGCTGGCGCGCACCGAATACACCCACACCGAGTTCGAGGGCGAGGAGACCGGCACCGTCTTCGACAACGACAGCACCGAGGCGCGCGGCGAGCTCGCGTTCCGCGACTGGGCAGGATGGGACGGCGCCTTCGGCGTGCAGGCGTCGCGGCGCGACTTCCGCGCGATCGGCGACGAGGCCTTCGTACCGGCCTCCGACTCGCGCGACATCGGCGCGTTCGCGCTGGTGCGGCGCACGTTCGGCGCGTTCGACGTGGAAGCCGGTGCACGCCACGACCGCAACCGCATCGAGGTGGACGAAGCGGAGGCGATCGGCCCGTCGCGCGACTTCGGCGCCACCAGCGTCTCCCTCGCCGGCCGCTGGCACCTGGGCGAGGACCTGCATCTTTCCCTCGGCCTGGACCGCGCGCAGCGCTCGCCCACCGCCGAGGAGCTGTATTCCAACGGCCTGCACGTGGCGACGCAGAGCTTCGAGTTCGGCAATCCCGACCTCGACGTGGAAACCGCCAACCGCGCCGAGGCCGGCCTGCACTGGCACAACGGGCCGTTCAAACTGGGTGCGTCGCTGTACGCGGTGGACTACGACGACTTCGTCTACCTCGCCGATACGGGTATCGAAGACGATGGGACCCCGGCACGCGTCTGGAACCAGGGCGATGCGCGCTTCACCGGCGGCGAGGTCGACGCCGAATGGAAGTTCCTGGACAACGCCACAGGCGCGTGGACCGTGCGCGGTTTCGCCGATGCCGTGCGCGGCCGGCTGACCGGCGACGGCACGCGCCAGGTGGCGTTCTCGGTACCGCACGGCGACCACACCCACGACTACACCGCGGACATCGCGCTGTCCGGAAACCTGCCGCGCATCGCCCCGTGGCGCGCGGGCGCCGAGCTGCGCTGGGAAACCGGCGCCTGGCGCGCCAGCGTGGGTGCGATCCGCTACGGCCGCCAGGACCGCGTCGCGGAAAACGAATCGGAAACCCCCGGCTACACGCTGGTGAACGCGAGCCTGGCGTGGCACCTGGACACCCCTGGCGGCAATGCCTGGGAACTGTTCGTGAACGGCAACAACCTGCTGGACGAGGAAGCGCGCTCGCACACCTCGTTCCTGAAGGACCTGGCGCCACAGCCCGGCCGGCATCTCACCGCGGGCGTCCGCCTGTTCTTCTGACGCAACCAGCGCGTTGCTTCGCGGCTTCGGTCGCGAAGCCTTCGCACACTCCGCTGCGCTGGATCGCAGGCATCCCTGCGCCAGCGCCCGATCCACCCATCGCGGGTGCGGCAGCCGCGGCGGGCGCTTTGCGGCTCGTCGCAAGACAAGCGAGATCGCATGCGCGAAGCCGCCCCCCGGGACGGCTTCAGCGACGAGAACCTCTCGCGCAATTAACGCACTGGGCGGGCACGGTGGACCGCGTCCGCACGCAGGCGTGCGCCTGCCTGCGTGGCGTCACCCCGCGCAGGCCGCGCACCGCCCGTGCACTTCCAGCGTCTGGGTCTGCGGGCTGAAGCCCAGCGCGCGCGCCTGCGCGTCGAGCATCGCCACCGCCGCCTCGTCTTCCAGCTCCACCGCCTTGTGGCAGCCGTCGCAGATCAGGAACGGCGCCGAATGATGCGCGGCATTGGGGTGGTGGCAGGCGACGAAGGCGTTGACCGACTCCAGCTTGTGGATGAAGCCGTTGGCGAGCAGGAAATCCAGCGCCCGGTAGACCGTGGGCGGCGCCGCGGCACCGGTCCCTTCATCGCGCACCTTCTCCAGCAGGTCGTAGGCCTTGATCGGCTGGCCGGCGTCGGCGATCAGCCCCAGCACGTGCGCCCGGATCGGCGTCAGGCGCAGGCCGCGTTCCGTGCATGCCCGCTCCACCGCGCTGACGAAGCTGGCCGCATCGTGCACGTGGTGTTCGGGCGAGGTGCAATGGTCGTGGGCAGCCATGGGGTGATCATGGTGCCGCCAGCCGGTGCGTTCAAGCACGCACCACCAAGCGCCCACGCAGGAGCGGCTGCAGCTGCGAGGTCCGGCGCCCGCAGCCGACGTCACCAGGTTCGCGACCCGATCGTCCTGGCCATGATCGAACGCAGAGGTTGCAAAGCAAGCCGCGGCTGAAGCCACCGATGCGGGCTGTGTCCGGCCTAACCGATCCTGGCGATGGCCGCATCGATGCGCCGGAGCGCCTCGTCGCGCCCGGCGAGATAGACGGTGTGGCCGATATCGGGACTGACCTGCGTGCCGGTGATCGCCACCCGCATCGGCTGCGCGATCTTGCCCATGCCGATGCCCAGGGATTCGCCGGTGGCATGCAGCGCGGCGGAAATCGCCTCGGCCGTCCACTGCGTCAGCGCCGCCAGGCGTTCGCGCGCGTCGGCCAGCGGCGCGCGCGCCGCTTCGGTCAGGTGCTTGGCCACGGCCTTGTCGTCGTACCCGGCCAGCGGCCCGAACCACACCGCCGCACGCTCGGCCATTTCCTTCAGCGTCTGCACGCGATCGCGCAAGGCCACCACGATGTCGGCCGCGCTGGGGCCTGCCGTCAGGTCGTAGCCGCATTGGCGCAAATGCCAGTCCAGGTGACCGGCGACGTCGTCCGGCGCGTCCGACTTCAGGTACTGCTGGTTGAGCCAGCCCAGCTTCGCCGGGTCCAGGCGCGACGCCTTGGCGTTGACGTCCTTGAGGTCGAACAGGCGCGTCATCTCGTCGATCGAGAACACCTCCTGGTCGCCATGCGACCAGCCCAGGCGCACCAGGTAGTTCAAAAGCGCATGCGGCAGGTAGCCAGCATCGCGGTACTGCATCACGTCCGCAGCCCCGGTGCGCTTGGAGAGCTTGGCGCCCTGCTCGTCCAGGATCATCGGCAGGTGCGCGAAATGCGGCACTTCCGCGCCCAGGGCCCGGTACATGTTGATCTGGCGCGGCGTGTTGTTGACATGGTCGTCGCCGCGCACCACGTCGCTGATGCGCATGTCGATGTCGTCCACCACCACCGCGAAGTTGTAGGTGGGGTATCCGTCGGAACGCAGGATCACCAGGTCGTCGAGCTCGCTGTTGGCGATCTCGATGCGTCCCTTGACCTTGTCGTGCCACGCGACCGCGCCTTCGAGCGGGTTGCGGAAACGGATCACCCGGTTCGCGTCCTCGCGGTACGGCAGGCGCGCATCGCGCGCCGCGCCGCTGTATCGCGGCTTGCCACCCGCGGCCATTCCGGCCTCGCGCATCGCTTCGAGTTCTTCCTTGGTCTCGTACGCGTAGTAGGCGGTGCCGGCGGCGACCATCTGCTCGGCCACTTCGCGGTACCGCTCGACGCGTGCGGTCTGGTAGATGGGGCCTTCGTCGTAGTCCAGCCCCAGCCAGTCCATCGCTTCCAGGATCGCGTCGATCGCCGCCTGGGTGCTGCGCTCGCGGTCGGTGTCCTCGACGCGCAGGATGAACTGTCCGCCGTGCCGCCGCGCCTCCAGCCAGCAGTACAGCGCGGTGCGCGCGCCGCCGATGTGCAGGTAGCCGGTGGGACTGGGGGCGAAACGGGTGCGGACGGTCATGGAGGCTGGCACAGACGAGCGGACGCGCATTTTAACGCCCCGCCTGCGTCGGCCCTGCCCTGCACGACGGTGCGCAGCGGTGGAGCCCCC
This sequence comes from uncultured Pseudoxanthomonas sp., assembly GCA_964425695.1. Lineage (GTDB taxonomy): Bacteria > Pseudomonadota > Gammaproteobacteria > Xanthomonadales > Xanthomonadaceae > JAKPBU01. Next base: position 49,600 of record CAYRNF010000010.1, on the reverse strand, counting down.
GCCCTGACGGCTGCGCCGCGGGTCAGCTGCGGCGATCAACACGATGCAGAGGGCTGCATGCGCCGGCGCCGCCCCATGCACGTCGCACATGGCGAACCCTGGAACTCTCCGCAATGGTCCTGGGCACTGCGTGGCCACACGCCTGCCTGCGCGCCACGTGCCGACGCCCCTCGAGAGGCAAGAGGCCAGAATCTGCCCGCACTACAATGCCGGCATGGCAACGCTGTTCATCTCCGACCTGCACCTCGACGCGGAACGCCCGCACATCACGCGTCTGTTCGGCGAGTTCATCGACACGCAGGCCCGCGATGCCGACGCCCTCTACATTCTGGGCGATCTGTTCGAGGCATGGGTCGGCGACGACGATCCTTCCGAAACCGGCGCATTCGTGGCGCAGCGGTTGCGTGCGCTGTCCGATACCGGCGTGCCGGTCGCCTTCGTCCGTGGCAACCGCGACTTTCTCCTGGGCGCGGACTACGCCCGCCGCGCTGGCGTGACGATCCTGCCCGACCCGGCGGTCCTGATGCTCTACGGCCGGCCGACCCTGGCGATGCACGGCGACCTGCTGTGCACCGACGACGTCGCCTACCAGCAGTTTCGCGCGCAGACGCGCGACCCGCAGTGGCAGGCGCAGTTCCTGGCCCAGCCCTTGGCGGCACGTCTCGCGTTCGCACAGCAGGCCCGCGCCGCGAGCAAAGCGCACCAGTCCGGGCTGCGCTCGCAAGGCACCATGGAAGCCATCACCGACGTCGCCGCCGCCGCCGTGGACGCCACGTTCGTCCGCTACGGCATCGACCGCATCATCCATGGCCACACCCACCGGCCCGCCGTCCACAACGCCGGAAAACGCACGCGCATCGTGCTCGGCGACTGGTACGAACACGGCTCGGTGCTGCGCGTGGATGCGGACGGCTTCCGGCTGCAGGCGCTGTAACAGGCGCGTCGCGGCCGCAACCGCGTGGCGACTGCGCGAGCGCGTAGCGTCCAAGCCAGCGGCTGGGTGGTCGCGCATGGCACGCATCGACGTTAGAACGCAGCATCGCCTCGCGGTCGGATATGCGGTCAGGACGAAGCGTGCCGCTGCCCAATGCCTGGCAACGCAGGCAGCGAATTGAAGACCCCAGTGTTGAGTGGAAAAGCGCAGGGGCCGCATCGCTGCGGCCCCTGCGTGTGTCGCCGGTGCGCAACCTCTGTTCAGGGCCTGCGGGCCAGCGCTTCCTCGTCGCGGGCCTTGGGCAGGAGGTCCTGCTTGTTCACGCCCAGCCACAGCAGGATCGGGCAGGCCACGAAGATCGTGGACACCGTGCCGATCAGGATGCCGATGATCTGCGACTCGGCCATGCCCTTCAGCGAACCGCCGCCGTAGACGTACAGCGCGACCACGGTCAGCAACGCGACGAACGACGTGATCACCGTGCGCGAGAGGGTCTGGTTGATCGACTTGTTGAGCACTTCCTGCGGCGGGGTGCGCATGGACCTGAAGTTCTCGCGCACGCGGTCGAACACCACGATCGTGTCGTTGATCGAGTAACCCATCACCGACAGCACGCCGGCCAGCACGGTCAGGTCGAACTCGCGCCCGGTCAGCGCGAACCATCCGGCCACCACGATCACGTCGTGCAACGTGGTGATGATGGCGGCCACCGCGAACTTCCATTCGAAGCGGAACGAGATGTAGACCAGAAAGCCCAGCACCACGAACAGCAGCGCGTACAGGCCGTTGAGCGCAAGCTCCTTGCCCACCTGGGGCCCCACGTAGCCGCTGCTCAGCAGCTGCGCCTCGTTGCCGGGCACCGACGCGGCCTGCAGCACCAGTTCCGCGGTCTGGCTGGTGTCGTCGCGCCCCGCGCCTTCGCGCGGTTGCAGGCGGATCAGCAGGTCGTTGCCGCTGCCGTAGGCCTGGACCTGGGCGTTCTCGAAGCCGGCACTTGCCAGCCTGGCGCGCAGGTCGTCCACGTCGGCGGGCCGGTCGAAACGCAGCTCCACCGCCGTACCGCCGGTGAAGTCCAGCGCGAAGTTGAAGCCCTTGCCCACCATTGCGCCGATGGCCACGAACATGATCAGCGCCGCCACCACCAGCGACACCACGCGCAGGCGCATGAAGTCGAAGTTGCTGTCGTGCGGGAACACGTTGAACTGCTTGATCATCTGTTGTGCTCCCTCAGATCGCCACGGACTTCAGCTTGCGCCGGCGTCCGTAGATGAGCGTGGCGACCCCGCGCGAGACCGACACCGCGGTGTACATGGACGTGATGATGCCGACGATCAGGGACACGGCGAAGCCCTTCACCGGCCCGGTACCGAAGGCGAACAGCGCGATGCCGGCCAGCAGCGCCGTGATGTTGGCGTCCGCGATCGTGCCAGAGGCCTTGTCGTAGCCGGTGGCGATCGCCGTCTGCGGCGGCATGCCGGCGCGCAGCTCCTCGCGTATGCGCTCGTTGATCAGCACGTTGGCGTCCACCGACATGCCCACCGTCAGGGCGATGCCGGCCAGGCCCGGCAGCGTGAGCGTGGCTCCCAGGAAGGACATCACCGCCACCACCATCAGCAGGTTCAGCAGCAGCGCCACGCAGGTGATGACGCCGAACATGCGGTAGTAGATCAGGAAGAACGCCAGCGCGAAGGCGAAGGAGTACATCACCGCGCGCAGGCCGCGCTCCACGTTTTCCTTGCCCAGGCTGGGACCCACGACGCGCTGCTCCACGAAGTCCATCGGCGCCGCCAGCGCGCCGGCACGCAGCAGCAGCGCCAGGTCCGCGGCTTCCTTGGGGCTGCCCAGGCCGGTGGTCTGGAAATCCTTGCCGAACACGCCCTGGATCGTGGCGTTGCTGATCACTTCCTCGCGGGTGCGCGTCGTGCGCACTTCCTGGCCGTCGACCATGCGCACCTCGGGGATGCGCTCCACGAACACCACCGCCATGTTCTTGCCCACGTTCTGGCTGGTGAAGTCGAACATGCGCTGGCCGCCGATGCCGTTGAGCCGCACCGACACCATCGGCGTGCCGCTTTGCGCGTCGAAGCCCGAACGTGCGTCCACCAGCTGTTCTCCCGTGGCGATGACGCGCTTGTTCAGCAGCACCGGCATCGGCTTGCCGTCAGGCCCGAGTTCGCGGGTGTAGTAGATGCGTGCCTCGGCCGGCACGTTGCCGGTAGCCACCGCATCGAGCGGATTGCCGTCGAACACCGCGCGGTATTCCAGCGTGGCGGTGGCGCCGAGGATTCGCTTGGCCTGGGCCGTGTCCTGCACGCCCGGCAGCTGCACGACCACGCGTTCGGCGCCCTGGCGCTGGATCACCGGCTCGGCCACGCCGAGTTCGTTGATGCGGTTGCGCAGCGTGCCGATGTTCTGCTCGATGGCGCCCGCAGTGATCTGCTGCAGATCCTGTTCCGAAGGCCGCACCACCAGCTGGTTGGCGCCTTCGTTGGACACGTCCACCATCGGTGCGGACGTGGCCAGCACCCCCGTTCCGGCGCCGCTGCTGAGCGTGGGCAGGTCGGTCTGGATCGCGGTCCGCGCGGCGGCGCGGTCGCCCGGCTTGGCCAGGGTGATCACGAAGGAATTGTCGGGGCGGCGTTCCACCCCCTGGTACGTCAGGCGCTTGTCGCGCAACAGTACGCGCAGGTCTTCGGCGTAGGCGTCCATGCGCTTGTCCAGCGCGGCCTTGCGGTCGACCTCCATGAGGAAATGCACGCCGCCCTGCAGGTCCAGGCCCATCAGCATGCGCCTGGCGCCGATGGTCTCCATCCAGCCCGGCGCGGTGGACGCCAGGTTCAGGGCCGACACGTACTCGTTGCCCAATGCGGCCTGCAGCGCGTCGGACGCCTTGCCCTGCTGGTCCGCGCTGGATAGCCGCACCACAAGGTTGTCGCCTTCGACCGCCACTGCCTTGGGCGTGATGCCCGCCGCGTTCAGCGCATTGCGCACCCGCTGCTGCAGGGCCGCGTCCAGCGGCGCACCGCGGTTCGAGGTGACCTGCACCGCCGGATCCGGCGGGAACAGGTTGGGCAGCGCGTACAGCGTGCTGAGCGCCAGCACGATCGCGATGATGAGGTACTTGACGCGTGAGTATTCGAGCATGTGCGGATCCAGGACGCCGCCCGCGGGCGGCGCCGGTCTTAGGGAAGACGGGCCGCGGTCAGGCGGACTTCAGCGTGCCCTTGGGCAGCACGTTCGACACCGCGCCCTTCTGCACGCGCAGCTCCACGCCGGCGGCGACTTCCACGGTGATGAAACTCTCGCCCAGCGCGCGCACGGTGCCGGCGATGCCGCCGTTGGTGATGACCTCGTCGCCTACCGCGAGCTTGTCCACCATGGCGCGGTGTTCCTTGGCGCGCTTCATCTGCGGACGGATCATCAGGAAGTACATGATCGCGATCAGCACGATGGGGAACAGCAGCGAACCCATCATGCTGCCGGTGCCGGGAGCCGGGGCGGCCTGGGCATATGCGGGCGTGATCAGCAGGTCGAGCAGGGTCATCAGCGGGGTTTCCACAAGAGGCTTCCACGGAAAATTAACGGCCGATTATGCCACGCGCCTGCCCGCGCGGAGGCGGCGACACGGGGTGCGGTGGATCCCCGCTGGCCGGTGCGGCGGGCTTCCGCTAGTGCCCGGGGCCGCCCCGCGCCACCTGTCGGGCATGGAAGGACTCGCGAAACGCGGCGAAGGTTCCCGCCTCGATGGCCGCGCGCATGTCGGCCATGAGTTTCTGGTAGTGCCACAGGTTGTGCAGGGTGCCCAGGATCGGCCCGAGCATCTCGTTGCAGCGGTCCAGGTGGCGCAGGTAGGCGCGCGTGTAGCCGCCGGCGCAGGCCGGGCAGCCGCAGCCTTCCTCGATGGGGCGCAGGTCGCGTTCGTAGGTGGCGTTGCGGATCCGGACCACGCCGGTGGACGTGAAGTAGTGCCCGTTGCGCGCGTTGCGGGTGGGCATGACGCAGTCGAACATGTCCACGCCGCGGGCCACCGCCTCCACCAGGTCCACGGGGCGCCCCACGCCCATCAGGTAGCGCGGGCGGTCGGGCGGCAGCTGCGGCGCGGTGTGGTCGAGCATGGCGTTGCGTTCGGCTTCGGTCTCGCCCACCGCCAGCCCACCGATGGCATAGCCGTCGAAGCCGATTGCCTTGAGCCCTTCGGCCGAGCGCGTGCGCAGGTCGCGGTGCACGCCGCCCTGGACGATGCCGAACAGCGCCGCGTCGTTGCCCTCGTGCGCACGCTTGGACCGTTCCGCCCAGCGCAGCGACAGCTCCATCGAACGCTCGACGATGCCGGCTTCAACGGGCCTGCCTTCCACGTGCACCGGCGGGCACTCGTCGAAGATCATGACGATGTCGCTGCCCAGCACCTTCTGGATCCGCATCGACTCCTCGGGACCGAGGAACACCTTGCTGCCGTCGGTCGGCGCCGCGAAGGTCACACCCGCCTCGGTGATCTTGCGGCGGTGCGCCAGCGAGAACACCTGGAAGCCGCCCGAGTCGGTGAGGATCGGCCCGTCCCACCGCGCGAACCCGTGCAGGCCGCCGTGCGCCTCGATGACCTCCAGCCCCGGGCGCAGGAACAGATGGAACGTGTTGCCCAGGATGATCTGCGCGCCCAGTGCGCGCACCTGCTCGGGCAGCATCCCTTTGACCGTGCCGTAGGTCCCCACGGGCATGAAGGCAGGGGTTTCCACGGTGCCGCGCGGGAACGACAGGCGGCCGCGGCGGGCGGGGCCGTCGGTGGCGAGGAGTTGGAAGGTCAGGCGGGACATGGCATGCGCATTATCGATTGCTGGGGAAACCGGCTTGTGTCGTGGCTGTTGATCTTGCCCGCACCCCCCATCCGCAGCGGTGGCCGGGCCGGATCAGGCCCGCGCAGCGGGGCGCGTCATGGATGACGCGCGTTTCCCGGGGCACATGGACATGCCCGGGGAAACCCCCGGGCCGGGCACGGCCCTCTAGCGAAGCGAAGGGCGCGAGGGTGAGGGCCTGCCGCTTACGCGCGACTGGCGCGTGGCAGGACCGAACGACGCGCGCGCTGCGCGCGGCCGGGCCGAGGCGTGCTTTCTCTAGCTTGCTTCCCTTTGCACGAGCAAAGAGAAGCAAGTCGCGCGGAAGCGCGAAAGCCCTTGATCGCGATCGGAGGAACGGGTCGCAAGCCAAGGCCAAAGACACTGGATCCCTGCCTGCGCAGGGATGACGAAGCGCGATTCCCAGCAAGACCGCGCAGCGACGGATCGCGCCTGGTTCGATCCTTGGCGGCAAGAAGAAAGGTCTGTCGCTACTCGTCACTGCGGCTCAGCAACATTGCATCTCCATACGAAAAGAACCGGTAGCGCTCGCGCACCGCATGGGCGTACGCGGCCAGTACCCGTTCGCGTCCGGCGAACGCCGAGACCAGCATCAGCAGCGTGCTCTCCGGCAAGTGGAAGTTGGTCAGCAGCGCATCCACCGAAGCGATACGGTAGCCGGGGAAGATGAAGATGCTGGTTTCGCCCGCGAACGGCTGCAGCTCGCCGTCGCGCATCGAGGATTCCAGCGCGCGCACCACGGTGGTCCCCACCGCGACCACGCGGCCGCCGCGCGCCCGCGCCTGCCGCACCTGTTCCACCAGATGCGCGCCGACGTTGATCCATTCGCTGTGCATCCGGTGCTCGCGCACGTCGTCCACGCGCATCGGCTGGAAGGTGCCGGCGCCGACGTGCAGCGTGACATGGCCGAACTCCACGCCCCGCGCCCGCAGCGCATCGAGCAGCGGCTGGTCGAAGTGCAGTCCGGCGGTGGGGGCCGCCACCGCGCCCGCCTCGCGGGCGAACACGGTCTGGTAGCGCTCCGCGTCGTCGGCGCCCGGCTCGCGGTGGATGTATGGCGGCAGCGGCATGCGACCTGCCTGCAGCAGCCACGATTCCAGCGCGGCGCCCACCTCGAAGCGCAGCCGGTAGAACTCGCCGTCGCGGCCGAGCACTTCGGCGCGGCCACCGGCATCCAAGTCGATGACCGTACCGGGCTTCGACGGCTTGCTCGCGCCGAGCTGGACCCGCGCCTGGTTGTCCGGGAGCAGGCGTTCGACCAGGATCTCCACCCGCCCGCCGCTGGTCTTGGCGCCGAACACGCGCGCCGGGATCACCCGCGTGTCATTGAAGACCAGCAGATCGCCGGGCTGCAGCAGCTCCGGCAGGTCGCGGACGTGGCGATCGTCGAACGGCGCATCGCGCGGCGGCACCACGAGCATGCGGCTGGCCGAACGTTCGGGCAGCGGCACTTGCGCGATCAGTTCTTCCGGCAGGTGAAAATGGAAGTCGGACTTCTTCAAGACGATGCAAGGCGCGGCGGGGCGCCAGTTTAACGGGCGCCACCGTCGACCCCGACCCACGCGGAAGCACGGCGGGGCCTCGGGTCGCACGCGGCACGCGCATCTGCGGCCGCGCACGGCACCGGGACAGGCTGCGGCGACGGCTAACGCTCGAACTTGGTGGACAGCACGATCGACGAAGTGGTGCGCTCCACACCGTCCACCGCGCCGATGCGGTCGGTCAGCGCGTCCATCGCGTCCACGTTGGGGACGCTGCCAATGGCCACCAGGTCCCAGGCGCCGCTGAGCGAGTGCAGTTCGCGCACCTCCGGCATGGCCTGCAGCGCCTTGACCACGGCCGGCTGCTGCTTGGGGAACACCGTGATCATGATGTGGGCCCGGATCCGCCCGCGCTCGGCCTCGTCGTGCACGCGCACCGTGTAGCCGGCGATCACGCCCTGCCGCTCCAGGCGCTCGATGCGGCTCTGCACGGTGGTGCGCGACAGCCCCATCCGCCGCGCGATCTCGGCCACCGACGCGCGCGCGTTCTCGCGCAGGATCGACAGCAACTGCTGGTCGGACGGGCCGATCTTCATGGGCGAACCTGGGCGTGGCGGGGCGGGCCGTCGCATTGTGCACCGGATTTCGGCATATCGACGAAACCGGTCAGTTTTTCGTAAGAATGCCACTACCGAGTGCCGACATGATCCGGATAATGGCAGGTTCGACGCCAACCGCCGCTTCGGGAGCACCCCGTCATGACCGCCACTGCCCCGCTCGCCCCCCTGCGCGCCCATGCCGGCGCCCGCCGCACCAGCGGCCTGGACGACGCCACGGTGGACCGCTTCGCCGCGACCCACCCGGAACTGGTGCAGGCCATCGCCGCGGCGGCCGCCGAGTACGCGCGCATCCGCGAAGAATTCGCCGACCTGCTCGACTTGGACGAGGACGCACAGCTGCAGGTGGTGCAGGCTGGCTTCGTCAATTTCTACTCGCAGGACACGGTGAACCCCTACGTCGCGCTCACCGCGCGCGGCCCGTGGATCGTGACCCTGAAGGGTGCGGTGCTGTACGACACGGGCGGCTACGGCATGCTCGGCTTCGGCCACGCGCCGCAGGCCGTGCTGGACGCGATGGCGCGCCCGCAGGCCATGGCCAACATCATGACGCCCAGCCTGTCGCAGCTGCGCTTCGACCGCGCGCTGCGCGCCGAGATCGGCCACGCGCGCGGCGGCTGCCCGTACACCAGCTTCATGTGCCTCAACTCCGGCTCGGAGTCTGTCACGCTGGCCGCGCGCATCGTGGATACCAACGCCAAGAGCCTGACCGATGCGGGAGGGCGCCATGCCGGCCGCACCATCAAGCGCCTGGTGGTGAAAGGCAGCTTCCACGGCCGTACCGACCGTCCGGCCCTGTACTCCGATTCCAGCCGCAGGAACTACGTGCAGCACCTGGCCAGCTTCCGCGGCGAGGACAGCGTGATCGCGATCGCGCCGTACGACGAGGCCGCGCTGCGCCAGGTCTTCGCCGATGCCGATGCCAACGGCTGGTTCATCGAGGCCATGTTCCTGGAGCCGGTGATGGGCGAAGGCGATCCCGGCCGCAGCGTGCCGCCGGCCTACTACGCGCTGGCCCGCGAGCTCACCCGCGCGCACGGCGCGCTGCTGCTGGTGGATTCGATCCAGGCCGGGCTGCGCGCACACGGCGTGCTGTCGGTGGTGGATTACCCCGGCTTCGAGGGCCTGGACGCGCCCGACCTGGAAACCTATTCCAAGGCGCTCAATGCGGGCCAGTATCCGCTGTCGGTGCTGGCCGCCAACGAGCGCGCGACCGCCATCTACAAGCGCGGCACCTATGGCAACACCATGACCGCCAACCCGCGCGCGCTGGACGTGGCCTGCGCGGTGCTGGCGCAGCTCACCCCGGCGCTGCGCGCCAACATCCGCGAACGCGGCGCGGAAGCGGTACGCAAGTTCGAGGCGCTGAAGGCAGAGCTGGGCGGACTGATCACCAAGGTGCAGGGCACCGGGCTGCTGTTCTCGTGCGAACTGGACCCGTCGTTCAAGGGCTACGGCGCCGGCTCCACCGAGGAATGGCTGCGCGAGCGCGGCCTGGGCGTGATCCACGGCGGCGAGAACTCGCTGCGCTTCACGCCGGTGTTCGGCATGGACGGCGCCGAAGTGGACCTGCTGGTGGACATGGTGAAGCGCGCGCTGCTGGAAGGCCCGCGCGCGACGCAGGCCGCTGCCGCCTGATCCTTCGCGCGGCCGGGTTCCCGCTGATCGCACCTGTAGCAGCGGCTTCAGCCGCGGGCTCCGGGAAGCCCGATGACGCGCCGCATGCGACTGCGATCGCGGCACGGTTGTCCTGCACGCGTCGCGGGTGCGGTGACCGCGACCTGGCGGCTTCACGGCATCGCCCGGCTGCGCCGCATCCGTACCCGTGAACGCGTCCGCCGCTTGCGCATAGCGCGCGCGGCTCGAGCCACTGCTGCGGGCGTGGCGGCACACTGCGCCGATCGCAGCGCTATCCTTCCGCCATGAAGATCGTCGAAAGCCGCCACCCGCTGGTCCGGCACAAGCTCGGGCTCATGCGCCGCGCCGACAACAGCACCAAGACCTTCCGTGAGCTGGCCGGGGAAGTGGCGACCCTGCTCGCGGTGGAAGCCACGGCGGACCTGCCGCTGGAGGCCCACGAGGAGGCGGGCTGGGCCGGCCCCGTGCCGGTGCAGCGCATCCAGGGCCGCAAGCTGACGCTGGTGCCGATCCTGCGCGCGGGCCTGGGCCTATTGCCGGGCGTGCTTCACCTGGTGCCGGCCGCCAAGGTCAGCGTGGTCGGCATGCGCCGCAACGAGGACACGCTGCAGCCGGAAGCCTATTACGACAACTTCGTGGGCAGCCTGGCGGACCGCACCGCGGTGATCCTGGATCCCATGCTCGCGACCGGCGGCACGCTGATCGCCACCGTCGCCCTGCTCAAGGCGTCCGGCTGCAGGCGCATCAAGGGCCTGTTCCTGGTGGCCGCGCCCGAAGGCCTGCGCGCGCTGGAGGCCGCGCATCCCGACGTGGAGGTCTACACCGCCGCGGTGGACGAGCGGCTCAACGGGAAAGGCTACATCCTGCCGGGCCTGGGCGATGCGGGAGACCGCATCTTCGGCACCACGGCGCACTGACCCGTCGCGCCGCGCGCCGCCAATGCAGGAACGCGCACGGGCGCGGCGGCTACTTCGCCTTCGCCTGTTCCGCACACCCGCTGTAATCGGTGGTGCCGTAGCGGAAGCTGGCCTTGAACGCGTAGACGGTGTCGGACATCCCGTCGCTGCACTGCTCGCGCACCAGGTCCAGTGCGAACGCGGTGCCGTTGTCGCTGCCCACGTAGCGGATGCCGTCATCTCGCACCGTATGCGAGCCGGTGAGGTGCTTGCCGGCCTGGTCCTCCATGGTGGTGAAGTGCAGCCTGTCGCCTTCCACCTGCACGCCCCAGAACGGCTCGGTACCGACCACGCGGTAGGCGAGCAGCGGTGCGTCTTCCTGTCCTGCGCCACGCTTGGCCTGCGCTTGGCCATCCACGCCCGCGCGCACCTCCGCGGGAAGCGGGGGCGGCACTTCGGCCGGATCCACCGCGGCACGATCGGCAGGCGCGGCTCCCGCAGGTTCGACGGCGGCCTGCGGTTGTGGCGCACTGCACGCGGCCAGCAGGGCAGCGGCCAGTGCGCACATCAGCGTGTTCGGGGCGGTGGCTTGCGCGGATCGCATCGGGCTTCTCCAGCGGCAGTCCGGGTGCCGCAACGCCCTGCAGCGTGCGCGGAGCGGCGTTAAGGAAACGCCGAGAAACACGGCGCCATTGCCGTGAAGGCGCAGACCGGGCGACGTCACACTGCTGAAAAGCGCGGAGGCAGGATGCGCGCCTTCGCGGAAATGCGGACGCCAGCGGCTGGAGCGGCGCCGCCTCAAGCCGCGTCGACGGCAGCTTCCAGGCTGCGCAGTTCGTCCTCGTCGAAGCCGGCCGCCAGCCGCGCCTCGACGTTGAACGGCCCGTGCAGCACACCGCTGGCGTACTCGCGCAGCAGGCGCCGGAACTCGGTACGCGGGTCCACGCCCTCGCGCTGGCAGCACCAGCGGAACCAGCGCGAACCCGCGGCCACGTGCGCCACTTCCTCGCGCAGGATCAGCTGCAGGATCTCCACCGTGGCCGTGTCGCCCAGCGACTGCAGCTTCGCGATCATTCCCGGCGTCACGTCCAGGCCGCGCGCCTCCAGCACCCGCGGCACCAGCGCCATGCGCGCCAGCGTGGAATGCGCGGTCTTCTCCGCCATTTCCCACAGCCCGTTGTGCGCGTCGAAATCGCCGTAGTCATGACCCAGGGTGCACAGGCGTTCGCGCAGCAGCACGAAGTGGCGCGCTTCGTCCTGCGCCACGGACACCCAGTCCGCATAGAACGCCGACGGCATGCCGCGGAAGCGGTACACCGCATCCCAGGCCAGGTCGATCGCGTTGAATTCGATGTGGGCGATGGCGTGCACGAATGCGGCACGTCCCTCCGCGCTGCCCAGACCGCGTCGCGGCAGCTCGCGTGGATGCACCAGCCGCGGTCGCGGGGGACGGCCCGGCATTCGGACCGGTGCGGGCGGCGCGGCCTCCGCCGGAGTCGCCAGCTCCCCGCGTTCGAACGCCTGGGCCGCGGCGAAGGTGCGCGCCACCTTGTCTTCGCAACTGGCGGCGACAAGGCAGGATTCGGCGGCGGCGAACAGGTCGGACATGCGGAGAGTGTAGGCGCGGCTCGCGCGCGGCTGCTCTGGATCAATGGCATCCGGGCGAAGGTCGCGGCGGCAGCCGTTCCCGCGAAAAACGCCGGTCAGAGCGCCAGGCGGCGCTGGCGCTTCGCGTCGTCGGAGCGCAGCCGCTTGATGTTCTCGAAGTAGTCCGGCTCCACGCCGGTGACGTATTCCCCGCTGAAGCAGGAACTGTCGAACCTGCGGCCCGGGAACTTGGGACCGGCGACGGCGGCTTCCAGATCGGCGAGATCCTGGTAGACCAGCCAGTCGCAGCCGATCATGCGCTCCACCTCCGCTTCGCTGCGCCCGTGCGCGATCAGCTCCTCGGGCGTGGGCATGTCGATGCCGTAGATGTTGGGATAGCGCACCGGCGGCGCCGCCGAGGCGAGGTACACCTTGCGCGCGCCGGCATCGCGCGCCATCTGCACGATCTGCCGCGACGTGGTGCCGCGCACGATGGAATCGTCCACCAGCAGCACCACACGATTGCGGAATTCCAGCGGGATCGGGTTGAGCTTGCGCTTCACCGACTTCGCCCGCTCGCCCTGCCCCGGCATGATGAAGGTACGGCCCACGTAGCGGTTCTTGATGAAGCCCTCGCGGTACTTCACGCCCAGGGTGTTGGCGATTTCCAGCGCTGAATCGCGCGAGGTGTCCGGGATCGGGATGACCACGTCGATGTCGTGGTCGGGCCGCTCGCGCAGGATCTTCTCGCCCAGGGTCACGCCCATGCGCATCCGTGCCTTGTGCACGGAGATCTCCTCGATCATGGAGTCCGGCCGGGCGAAGTACACGTACTCGAAGATGCACGGCGCGTGCTGCTGGGGCTCGGCGCACATGCGCGCATGCAGCTCGCCGCGCGCGGTGACCACGAGGGCTTCGCCCGGCGCCACGTCGCGCACGCGTTCGAAGCCCAGGATGTCCAGCGCCACCGATTCGGACGCGATCGCGTACTCGGCTACGCCGCCTTCGCCCTCGCGCCGGCCTAGCACCAGCGGGCGGATGCCGTGCGGATCGCGGAAGGCCACCAAGCCCAGGCCCAGCACGGTGGCCACCACCGCGTAGCCGCCGCGCGCGCGCCGGTTCACGCCTTCCACCGCGCGGAACGCGGCTTCCGGCGTCAGCGCCTTCTGCGTGTCCAGTTCGTGCGCGAACACGTTGAGCAGCACTTCGGAGTCGGACTGCGTGTTGACGTTGCGGCGGTCCTGCTCGAACACCTCGCGGCGCAGCGCGTCGGTATTGATCAGGTTGCCGTTGTGCGCCAGCGCGATCCCGTACGGCGAGTTCACGTAGAACGGCTGCGCCTCGTCGCTGCCTTCGCTGCCGGCGGTGGGGTAGCGGCAATGCGCGATGCCCACGCGCCCTTCCAGCAGCGCCATCGCCCGGGGGTCGAATACGTCGCGGACCAGGCCGTTGCCTTTGTGCACCCGCAGCTGCGTGCCGTTGGCCGTGGCGATGCCCGCCGCGTCCTGGCCGCGGTGCTGCAGCACGGTGAGGCCGTCGTAGAGCTGTCCTGCGACGTCCGTGTGACCAACGATGCCGACGATGCCGCACATGAGCTCAGGACCGGTAATGGGAGATGGGGAACGTGGATTCGCATCCGTGCACGCACGGGAAACTGCCAGGGCGAATGCGGCGCCCACGCGCGGGCGCAGCCGCAACCTGCAACGCGAGGGCCGACGCTCCGCCCCGTGCGAGGCGTTCGCAGATCCGAACTCCCGTGGCTGCCTTTCCGTTCTTCATGCGTCGCCCGCGCGCGTCACGGATGCGGCCGCACCATGCCGCTGACGCCCGCCTTGGCACTGACCTGGCTGCGCAGCCGGTCGGCTTCCGCTCGGGTGAGCACGGGCCCCACGCGCACGCGGGTCAGCGCACCCTTGTCGCTGTTCACGGTCTCGGTGAATGCGGTGAAGCCCGCAGCGCGCAGCCGGTCGCGCAAGCGCGTGGCTTCGGCGGCGTTGCCGAACGCACCGACCTGCACCGCGAACCCAGTGTCCGGCGCGGCAGGGGTGGGGGCTGTTGCCGCTGCCGGAGGCGGTGCCGTGGGCTTGGGCGCTGCGGCGGCGGCTTCGGCAGGCTTGGCCGGCTGGGCGCTGACGGCGGGCTTGCCGGCAACGGGTGTCGCCGTGGGCCGCGCCGGCTCCGGCGGCAGGGGCTCGCTGCGCACGGCGGCGGTGGCAGGCGCGGCGGCAGGTTGCGAGGCGGTGGGAGCCGGGGGAGCGGCATCGAGCACCACCACGCGTGCGCCCACGTCGTTGCGGACCTGCGCCGCGCGCAGGCGCGCCGCCTCGGCTTCGGCGCGCGAGGCATACGGCCCGATGCGCACGCGCCACGCACTGCGGCCGTTGAGCGTGGTCTGCTCGCGGAAGCCGGGCAGCTGCGACTGGCGCAGCTGGCGGACGATCGTGTCGGCGTCGCCCGCCGTGGCGTAGCTGCCGAAATGCACCGCGTAATCGCCCGCGGCGACCGCGGCCGGCTGCATCGGCGCGCCGTCCGCCGGTGGGTTGCCGGTATCGACCGTCGGCAGGCGTTCGCCGGGCGCCGCCGGGGTGTCGAGCGCGCCGCTGGCAGCGCCCTGCGGCGCGACCAGCGGCAGCTCGCGGGTCTCGATGTCGCCGTCTGCGGGCGCCTGCGGCATGTCAAGGGGCACATCGGACACGCCGCTGTCGGGGGCCGGACCCTTGACCAGCATCGGCAGGAAGATCACGGCCAGTGCGACAAGCACGGCGGCGCCGACGAGGCGCTGTTTGGTGGGGGTATCCATCGGCGCTGCTGGGGCTCCGGATGCGGGTCGGGGGGCGGCCCGAATGCGTGCGCAGTATACCCGCGCGGTTTCGCGCACCCGTGCGCGCGCCTACGCCGCGTTCAGCGCCTGCAGGGCCGCGGATGCCGCGTGGAAGGAACCGAAGGCGAGGATGCGGTCGTCGTGCCCGGCCTGCGCGAGTGCGGCCTGCAGCGCCTGGGCCACGTCCGCGTGGCGACCCGCCGCCGCGGCGGGCGTGCCGGACACCCGCTGCGCCAGCGCATCGGCGGACAGGCCGCGCGCACCGGCGTCCTGCGTGCCGGCGAGCATCCACGCATCGACGTGCGGAGCCAGCGCCTGCACCACGCCGGCGTGGTCCTTGTCGGCCAGTGCGGCGTACACCGCCCACGTGCGGCCCCGCACCGGATCGGCGCGCAGCGCGTCGGCGAGCGCCGACGCGGCCTGGGGATTGTGGCCCACGTCCACCAGCACGGTGGCGCCGTCGCGTTCGAACCGCTGCAACCGGCCGCGCACGCGCGCCGCGGCGACGCCGCGCGCGAACGCCTCCGGGTTCACGGGCGCATCCAGCGCGCGCAGCGCCGCGATCGCGGTGGCGGCGTTGCGCAACTGCACGGGCGCCGCCAGCAAGGGCACGGGCAGGTCCAGTTCGAAACCGGGCTCGCGCCAGCGCCAGGTGCGTTCGCCGAACGCCGGCCTGTCCACGATGAAGTCGCAGCCTGCGCGGATCGCCGATGCGCCGATCGCGTACGCATGGCGCAGCACGCTGGCGGGGGGATCGTCCTCGCCCAGCACCAGCGGTTTCCAGGCGCGTGCGATCCCGGCTTTCTCGAAGCCGATCGCTTCGCGGTCCGGGCCGAGCCAGTCCTGGTGGTCCAGTCCCACCGCGGTGATCACCGCCACGTCGGCATCCACGATGTTGACCGCATCCAGCCGCCCGCCCAGCCCCACTTCCAGGATCGCCAGGTCCAGCGCGCTGCGTTCGAACAGCCACAGCGCGGCGAGCGTGCCGAACTCGAAGTAGGTCAGCGGCACGTCCCGGCGCGCGGCTTCCACGGCCTCGAACGCCTGCACCAGCGACGCGTCGTCGGCGTCGCGTCCGCCGATGCGCACGCGCTCGTTGTAGCGCAGCAGGTGCGGGGAGGTGTACGCCCCCACCGTCCAGCCCTGCGCCAGCGCGATGGCCTCGAGAAAGGCGACCGTGGAGCCCTTGCCATTGGTGCCGCCCACGGTGATCACCTGCCGCGCCGGCTTGTGCAGGCCCATGCGCTGCGCGACCTCGCGTACCCGCTCCAGGCCCATGGCGATGGACTGCGGATGCTGGGCCTCGATGTAGGCGAGCCACTCGGAAAGCGTGCGTTGCATGCGCGAATTGTAGGGCGGCCCCTGGCCTGCTGGCGGCAGACGAAACCCGCGCGATGCCGGGCGCCCAGCCCGCAGCGTGACTCATCTGGAACGGCATGCCCTCCGCCAGGCACCGTGGAGCGCGCGGGCACGCTCATCCCGCGCGCAGCGAGGGGCCTGCCTCATTCCGGCATCGCCGCCAGCGGGTTTCTCGCTGCGCGCGGGATCACAGGATCGCGTTGCCGAACGTCGTCTCCGCGTCCGCCGTTCTCGCAACGTCCTTCGCCCTGTACTTCCGATCCTTGCGGCGCCCTTACAACGCCCGATGCACGGCCTCGCCGAACAGCGGCGTGTGGTGCGCGCAATCGTTGAGGCGGACGACCTCCAGCCGGTCGACGCCTGCGCCCTCCAGCAGGTTCAGCGTGGTCGGCGCCTGGCGGAAGCTCCACAGGCGCGCCAGCGGGATGCCCAGCACGTGGCACAGCAGCACGCGGTTGACCGCATCGTGCGCAACCACCAGCAGCGTGTCGCCAGCACCCAGGCCGTTGCATGCACGTGCGAATGCGGGCCAAGCGCGGTCGAACACGTGCTGCAGCGATTCGCCTCCGGGCATGAGCACCTCATGCGGGGTGTCGCGCCAGGCCTGCAGGCGCCGCGGGTCGCGTTCGCGGATCTCGCTGGCCAGCAGGCCTTCCCACGTCCCGTGTGCGATCTCCTTCAGGCCGTCGTCGGTCGTGAGCATGGCCGCGCGCTGCGGCCCCAGCGCGTACTGCGCCGTGCGCAGCGAACGCGACAGCGGCGAGGACACGGCGCGGTCGATGCGCACGTCGCGCAGCCGCTCGCCGAGCGCCTGCGCCTGCGCCTCGCCCACCGGCGACAGGGCAATGTCCTCCTGCCCCTGGTAGCGGCCTTCGGCGTTCCACGGGGTTTCGCCGTGGCGGGCGAGCAGGATTCTCATGCGGATTCGGTCGTGGCAGTGGGAGACCGATTATCCGGCAAGCGGCTGCGGTTTATCGGCAGCGCGTACACGGCCGGCATGCGCACGCGCCGGCCTCCCGCACGACGTGCCCTGCGCAACGCACGACGGCCGGTGTGAGCCGGCCGTCGTGTCCCCGCATCGCCGCGCGCATGGCGCACGGAAGGGCTCGTGCCTACTTCTTCTCGGGCACGCCCAGTTCTTCGAGCAGCCGCGGCGACGGCGCCACTTCCTGCATGATCCAGCGCATGTAGCGCTGGTCCACGCTGATCATGCGGGTCATCACCGGGTCGAAAACCCAGTTGCTGGCGACCGATTCCCAGTTGCCGTCGAACGCCAGGCCCACCAGCTTGCCTTCGGCATCCAGCACCGGCGAACCGGAGTTGCCGCCGGTGATGTCCAGGTCGGACAGGAAGTTCACCGGCACGGTGCCCAGGCGCTTGTCTTCCAGCCCGCCGTAGTTCTTCGCCTTGACCGCATCGAGCAGCGCCTTGGGCGAATCGAACGGATCGGCGCCGGTTTCCTTCGCCGCCACTTCCTCCAGCAGGGTGAACGGCTTCTGCGCGGTGCCGTCGAGCTTGGTGTAGGCCTTGACGTTGCCGAAGGTGATGCGCAGCGAGGAGTTGGCGTCCGGATAGACGAACTCGCCCTTGCTCTTCTTGTAGTCGGCGATGGCCTGCAGGTACACCGGGCGCGCCAGCAGTTCCTCGCCGGCCTCGATCTTGTCCTGGCGCTCGCGCTCCAGCATCGCGGGCAGCGCGGCGACCGCCAACTGGATCGCCGGGTCGGTGCTCGCCTCGAAGGCGGCCCGGTCGGCCTTGAACCACTTCAGGCGTTCATCGGTGCTGCCCAGCCTGGTGCCGTCCACCTTGTCCAGCGCGGCCTGGATCGCGGCTGCGTCCGACCCTCCGAGCCACTGGTCCATCGCCGGCGCGCGCTGGTCCTGCGGCAGCTTCACGTACTCGCCCAGCCAGTAGGCGCGGATCTGGCGGTCCATGGCCGGCACGTAGCGGCGTTCCATCTGCTTCAGGCTGCCTTCGATGTTGGGCAGGTCGCGATCCTGGTAGCCGGTTTCGCGCTGCGCATCCGGCTTTTCGCGTTCCACCGCCAGGCGGTACAGCGTGGTCGCCACGCCCAGCGTGCCGCCGCGCTCGATCTGGCCCAGCACCAGGTCGCGCTGCTGGGTCTTCTGCGCCGCTTCGCTCAGCGCCACCAGCCTGGCGTGCGCGTCGAGCGCGGCCTTGCCGCCGGCGCCCTGCGTGCGCAGCCACTGCAGCACGGCGGCTTCCTCGGCCTGCTTGGTGGCCAGGGTGTTGGTGCGCTTGAAGCCTTCCAGCTGGCCGTCGTAGTTCTTGCTGGTGTTGTTCCAGCCGGCCACGTTGTTGGCGTACTTCACCGCGATGTCCGGGTTGTCCTTGCCGGCGGCTTCCACCAGGCCGATCAGCGCCTTGTAGTGGCGCGAGATCTCCGGGTACGCCCAGTCGGCGGTATTGCGGAACTCGGTCACCAGCGCATAGCGGTTGGTGCGGCCCGGGTAGCCGGCGACCATGACGAAGTCGCCATCGCCCAGCGGCTTGTCTGCGACTTTCAGCCAGTGCCTGGGCTGGTAGGGCACGTTGTCGGGCGAGAACGCGGCCGGCTTGCCGTCCTTGCCCACGTAGGCGCGGTAGAACGCGAAGTCGCCGGTGTGGCGCGGCCACATCCAGTTGTCGATGTCGCCGCCGAACTTGCCCACGCTGCCGGGCGGCGCATACGCCAGGCGCACGTCCTTGATTTCGAGATTCTTGAAGAGCCTGTACACATTGCCGCCGGCGAAGCTGTACAGGCGGCAGCGATAGCCGCCGCCGGCTTCGCACTGCGCGATCTGCGCCTTCTCGAACGCGTCCAGCGCGCGGGTGCGCGCCAGCGGATCGTCGCCAGCCGAGGTGATGGCCGCCTTGGCCTGGTCGGTGAGGTCGGTGATGGCTTCCAGCGCGTAGATCCGCGTGGTCGGCCCGGCGCTGACTTCGTCGGCCATCGTCGATGGGACGAAGCCGTCCTTGATCAGGTTCTTCTCGGCGGTGGAGTTGAGCTGGATCGCGCCGTAGGCGCAGTGGTGGTTGGTCGCCACCAGGCCCTGCGGCGACACGAAGCTGGCGGTGCAACCGCCCAGCGACACCACCGCGCCCATCGGGTCGCCGGTGAGGTCGGCCAGTTGCTGCGGATCGAGCTTCAGCCCGGCCTTAGCCAGCGGGCCGGCGATCTCCGGCAGCTGCTGGGGCACCCACATGCCCTCGCCCGCGTGGGCGGCACCGGCTGCCATCAGCGCAGCGGCAAGCATCGTCATTCGCATCGTGTCGTTTCCCTTGGTGTCAACGGTGAAGGGGTTTGCGGACCACAGCGCCGGGGGGCGATGCGGCATGGGTTGGCGAGTCTAGCCCGCGCGCGCGGCGCAGGCGGGTGTCGTCCGTCAGGTGCGGGGTCAATCGCCCGCGGGCAGGTTCATTTCCCTGAGTAGGTGGGGCGCCGGATAGACCTGGGCCATGAGCCAGCGCATGTAGCGAAGGTCCACGTGGATGGCACGCTTGTAGCGCGGGTCGAACATCCAGCTGGCGCTCACCGCTTCCCAGTTGCTGTCGAAGTTCAGACCGATCAGCCTGCCGTTGGCATCCAGCACCGGAGAACCCGAATTGCCGCCGGTGGTATCGAGATTGGTGAGGAAGTTCACCGTCTGCGTCTTCAGCGCCGGATCGGCCGTGCCGCCGAAATCGCCCTGCGCAATGGCATCGCGCAGCGGCTGCGGCGCGTCGAACGGCGCCTGGCCAGTGTGCTTTTCCACGATGCCCTGCACGGTGGTCACCGGCGCGTAGTGCACGCCATCGCGCGGCGTCATGCCGCCGACCTTGCCGTAGCTCACGCGCAGCGTCGAGTTCGCGTCCGGATACACGGCCCTGCCCTGCGATTCGCGGAAGCCGATCAGCGCGCGCATGTACGCCGGACGCAGCCGCAGCAGTTCGCCCTGGCGGCGCTTGTCGGCATCCTCCTCGCGCAGCACGGCGGGCAGCAGCGCGGCGGCGGCTTGCAGCAACGGATCGTCGCTGGCCTGCAGCGCGGCGGCATCGGCCTGCATCCAGCGCAGGCGCTCGGTCTCGTCGCCGAGTCGGGTGCCTGCGTAGAGCGCGGCGAGTGCGGCCTTCGCCGCGGCGTCGTCGTTGCCGAACATGGCATCGACTTCCGCCATGCGCTGGTCCGCGGGCAGCGCCCGGTATCGTCGCAGCAGTTCGGCCAGCAGCGCCTGCTCCACGTCCGGCGCGTAGCGCCGCTGCGCCTGCTTGAGCCGGCCTTCGATCAGCGCGATGTCGCGCTGCTGGTAACCGGACTCGCGCTGCGCGTCCGGCTTGGCGCGCTCCATGCCTAAGCGTTGCAGCACGAGCGCGGCGCGCAGCAGCTGCGTCTGCGAGAACATCGCCGCGAACAGCTGGTCGCGCTCGCGCGTGGTGCGCGCCTGGTCCAGCACGGCCTGCGCCGCGCCGATCTCGGCGCGCGCCTCGCGGGCACCGCGCTGCCCGTCCAGCCAGGCCAACATCGCCGCCTCGTCCTGCGCGCGGCTGCGGACCGCGTCGCTGCGGCGCAGTCCATCCAGCTCGCCCTGCGCGCGCTTGAGCCCGTTCTTGAGGCTGGCCAGCTGCGCGGCGTACAGGGTGGTGGCGTCCTTGCGTCCGCCGGCCGCCTGCTCGATGGTCTGGATCATGCCGCCGAACAGGTCCACGCGCGACGGCAGCTGCCATTCCACCTGGTCCTTGAACTCCGACGCCATGCGGTGGCGGAACGTCACGCCCGGATAGCCCGCGAGCATGGCGAAATCGCCTTCGCCCACCGGCGTGGTGGACACCTGAAGGTGCGCGGGCGGCGTGTACGGCACGTTGTCCGCAGCATATGGCGCCGGCTTGCCGTCCTTGCCCACGTAGGCGCGCAGCAGGGTGAAATCGCCGCTGTGACGCGGCCACATGAAGTTGTCGATCTCGTCGCCGTAGTTGCCGATGGACTCCGGCGGCGCATACACCAGCCGGATGTCCTGCAGCTCCAGCTGGCGCACGAGATAGAAATCGGTGCCGTAGTACATGTTGGCCACGCTGCAGCGATTGCCGGGCTGCGCTTCGCACTCGGCGACCACCGCCTTGGTCGCGGCATCCACCGCGTCGTAGTACGCGCGGCCCTGCCTGCCGCGCGCGTCCGCCAGGATGCGGTCGGTGACCTTGTCGAAGCCGGTGGTGACCAGCACGCGGTAGTCGGGATTGGCCGGCAGTTCGGCCGCGCGGTCGGCGGCGATGAAACCGTTGCCGATCAGGTCGCGCGTGGCGTTGCTGTTGTACTGGATCACGCCGAACGCGACGTGGTGGTTGGTGAGCACCAGCCCGTCCTTCGACACGAAGGCACCGGTCGCGCCGCCGGCCTTCACCACCGCGTTCATCGGCGGTTTCGCCAGGTCGGCCAAGGCGCGCGGATCGCCGCGGAACCCGGCGGCCTTGAGCTGCGCGGCGATGTCCGGCAGTTGCGATGGCATCCACATGCCTTCGTCGGCGCGGGCCGCATTGCCGGCGGCAAAGGCCGCAAGTCCGAATGCCGCCGCGAACATGCGGGTGCGCATGGTGGTCCCCTGTGTCGTCCGGAAGCGCCCGATTCTACGGGCACGCCGGCGCCTGCCCGGGTGGCGCCAGGACCAAGTCCTATAATTCGCCGCCAACGCCACGCACTGCCGGAAGCCAAGCATGTCCACCCAAATGATGAAGGCGCTGGTCAAGCGCGAGGCCGCCAAGGGCATCTGGCTGGAGCAGGTACCGGTGCCGCAGCCGGGCCCCAACGAGGTGCTGATCAAGCTGGAGAAGACCGCGATCTGCGGCACCGACCTGCACATCTACCTGTGGGACGAGTGGAGCCAGCGCACCATCAAGCCGGGCCTGGTGATCGGGCACGAGTTCGTCGGCCGCATCGTCGGGATCGGCCCCGGCGTGACCGGCTATACCCTGGGCCAGCGCGTGTCGGCAGAAGGCCACATCGTGTGCGGGCACTGCCGCAACTGCCGCGCCGGCAAGCAGCACCTGTGTCCGAACACGGTGGGCATCGGCGTGAACCGCGACGGCGCGTTCGCCGAGTACATCGTGATGCCGGCCACCAACCTGTGGCCGATCCCGGACCAGGTTCCCAGCGAGCTGGCCGCGTTCTTCGATCCGTACGGCAACGCCGCGCACTGCGCGCTGGAGTTCGACGTGGTCGGCGAGGACGTGCTGATCACCGGCGCGGGTCCCATCGGCGTGATGGCCGCCGGCATCTGCAAGCACATCGGGGCGCGTAACGTGGTGGTCACCGACGTCAACGACTACCGCCTGAAGCTGGCCGCCGACATGGGCGCCACGCGCGTGGTCAACGTCAGCAACACCTCGCTGAAGGACGTCATGAAGGATCTCCACATGGAGGGCTTCGACGTCGGCCTGGAAATGAGCGGCAACCCGCGCGCCTTCAACGACATGCTCGACTGCATGTACCACGGCGGCAAGATCGCGCTGCTGGGCATCCTGCCCAAGGGCGCCGGCGTGGACTGGGACCGGATCATCTTCAAGGGCCTCACCATCCACGGCATCTACGGCCGGCGCATGTACGAGACCTGGTACAAGATGACGCAGCTGGTGCTGGACGGCTTCCCGCTGCACAAGGTACTCAGCCACCAGCTGCCGGTGGACGAATTCCAGAAGGGTTTCGACCTGATGGAATCGGGCAAGTCGGGCAAGGTCGTGCTGAGCTGGAACTGACCGCTCGCTGGAACGTTTCAGAATCCTGATGCAAAGAAGCCGGGCGCAATGCCCGGCTTCGTCGTTTGCGGCACTGGGAACGCGAGGCGCAGGCGCGCTGCGCCTGCGCGCTGTGCACCCGCCCGCAATCAGCGGCGCGTCTCCTCCGCGGTGGCCTGCACCTTGGTCCCGGCAGCGGTGCCTCCGGCGCTGGCGGTGCCGGTGACCGGGCCCGCTTCCGCGTCCGCACCTTCGGCCACGCGCACCCCCTGCGCGTCCATCCAGGCGTCGAACTTCTCCGCCGTCTGCGCCTGCCCATCCTGGGTCATGTCGAACCGCAGCGGTTCCTTTGGCGCAGGCGCCGGGGCGATGGCGACCTGCGCATCGGCATCAGGCACCGGGTCGGCCGGTGGCGTCGCTTGCCGCTTCGCGTCGCGCTTCTGAGCCGCGCCTGTTTCGGCGGCGGCGCTCGCCTCGGGCGCGTCCTTTTCGCCTGCATCCGGTTCGCCTGGGCGACTGCAGCCGGTCGATGCCGATACGGCCACCAGTGCGAACAGCACAACGTCTTGAGGCCGCATGCGAGGGTTCTCCGTGATGGGATGTCTGTGGCGAAAAGGTGACTGGCCCAGGACCGGGTGCCGCGGGAGCGGACGCTAGAATGTCCAGACCCGCCTGAATCGCGCGATCACCTCCATGACCCAGCCCGCCGTTGCCCCGTCCGCGCTCACGAGGCGCTACGCACAGACGCTCCAGGAGATCCGCGACGCGGGCCTGTTCAAGGCCGAACGCATCATCACTTCACCGCAGTCGGCACAGATCACCTTGGCCGACGGGCGCGGCGTGCTCAATTTCTGCGCGAACAACTACCTGGGGCTGGCGGACCACCCGGACATCATCGCCGCCGCCAAGCAGGCGCTGGACACGCACGGCTTCGGCATGGCCAGCGTGCGCTTCATCTGCGGCACGCAGGACCTGCACAAGCAGCTGGAGAAGACCATCTCCGATTTTTTCGGCAAGCAGGACACCATCCTCTACGCCGCCTGCTTCGACGCCAACGGCGGCCTGTTCGAGCCGCTGCTGGACGAGCACGACGCGATCATCAGCGACGCGCTCAACCACGCTTCGATCATCGACGGCGTGCGCCTGTGCAAGGCGCAGCGGTTCCGCTACGCGAACTGCGACATGGCGGACCTGGAGAAGCAGCTGCAGGCAGCCGAGGCCGCCGGGTGCCGTACCAAGTTGATCACGACCGACGGCGTGTTCTCGATGGACGGATTCATCGCGCCGCTGGACGAGATCACGGCGCTCGCGGCGAAGTACGGCGCTCTGGTGCATATCGACGAATGCCACGCCACCGGGTTCCTGGGCGCGACCGGCCGCGGCTCGGCGGAGGTGAAGGGCGTACTCGACCGCATCGACATCGTCACCGGCACGCTGGGCAAGGCCATGGGGGGCGCATTGGGCGGTTTCACCACGGCATCGGCGGAGGTCATCGAACTGCTGCGCCAGCGTTCGCGCCCCTACCTGTTCTCCAATTCGCTGCCGCCGCACGTGGTGGCCGCCGGCATCAAGGCGTTCGAGATGCTGGATGCCGCGGGCGAACTGCGCGAACGGCTCGCCGCGAACACCACCTATTTCCGCGAGCGCATGACCGCGGCGGGTTTCGACATCAAGCCGGGCGTGCATCCGATCAGCCCGGTCATGCTGTACGACGCACCGCTGGCGCAGAAGTTCGCCGCGCGACTGCTCGAGGAAGGCATCTACGCGATCGGCTTCTTCTTCCCCGTGGTGCCCAAGGGCCAGGCGCGCATCCGCACCCAGATGAGCGCCGCGCACACCCGCGAACATCTCGACCGCGCGATCGATGCGTTCGTCCGCATCGGCCGCGAACTGGGCGTGGTGCAGGGGTGACGCGGCGCTGCGCGTGATGTGGTGGCGCAACGCCGTGCGCGTGGCGCAGCTGCCGAACGCGGGCCCGGCTTCGCGGTCCGCACGCCCGCGCTGACGATGCGCCCTGCCCTGCGCCGACAGTTCCTGCAGGCCCTGCGGAGCGACAGCCAGGCCTGCCTGGTCGAAGACTGTTGGGAGACCCGTTGCCTGCACTGCCGGCGCCGCCTGCAGGTCCGGGCGGACGGCGAACCCTTGGGCCACGCCACGCTGGAGCACGTGGTGCCACGGGCGTGGTTCGGCAAGCGCGCCGCTGCCGCGCTTGCGGCGCGCGTGGGCGCAGATCCGGAAGATGCCCGCAACCTCGCGCTGGCCTGCGCGCGTTGCAACCACGACAAGGGCAAGGGCCCCGACGCGCGCGGGCCGGTGGACGTGCGGGCGTTCGACGTGGTGACTGCCCTGCTCGACGCCCGCCTGCAGCGCTGGCGCGATCCCGCGTCAGCCCACGGGGGCCAATGAGGCGGCTTCCTGAGGCGTCAGGAGGCGCCACGCGCCCTTCGGAAGATCGCCCAGCACCAGTGGGCCGATGGCGATGCGCACCAGGCGCAGCACCGCCAGTTCGTGCGCGGCCAGCAGGCGACGGATCTGCCGGTTGCGGCCTTCGTCGAGGACGATCTCGAGCCAGGCGTTCGTCGTGCCACTGCGCAGCAACGTTGCCGAGACGGCCGCAAGCCGTTCGCCGGCGTCGTCCACGCCACGCACCAGGGCGGAAAGCGTCGCCGCGTCCGGGATCGCACTGACCTGCACGTGGTAGGTCTTCGCCGGGCCCGTGGCAGGGTCAGTGATGTGCGCGGCCCACGCCGGGTCGTTGCTGAGCAGCAGCAGGCCCTCGCTCGCCTTGTCGAGCCTGCCCACCGGAGCCAGCCAGGGCAACGGCGCTCCCTCCAGACAGCGGTAGACGGTGTCGCGGCCACGCTCGTCGCGTGCCGTGGTCACTAGGCCACGCGGCTTGTTCAACATGACATGCACGCGCGCCGCCGCGTCGAGCGGCCGCCCGTCCACCACGATGCGCGCACCACCGCGCTGCGCGATAGGAAACTCCGGATCGCGCACCACCCGTCCGTCCACGCTCACGCGCCCGGCGCGGATGCGCTGGGCGGCTTCGGTACGGGAGCAGAGCCCCGCCTTCGACAGCGCACGCGCCAGGCCGTGGCGCCGGGCCTTGTCGTCGCTTTGCGGTACGCCTGTCAGGGTCCGATGGTCAGGGCTTGGGCGGCGCGGGCGTTGCAGGCGCCGCGGGCGGCTGGGCAGGCTGCGTGCCGGGAGGCATGCCCGCCGGGGTCGTTTCCGTGCCGGCAGGCGCCGCGGGCGCCGCGGGCGCCGCCGGTGCAGCCGCAGCACCGCCGCCGCGCGCCACGCGCACGCCGCGGGACTTCATCCACGCGCTGAATTCGTCGGCGGTCATGTTCTTGCCGTTCTGGTTCATGTTGAACCGCCAAGGCGTGTTGTCGAACTCCGTCTTGGGCTTGTAGGTAGCCGGATCGAGCGGGTCCACCACGCTGGGTGCCGGCGCGACGCTGGCCACGTTCTTGCAGCTCTCGATGCGCATGCGCAGCAGCACCTGGTCCACGGACTGCGACTCGTCGTAGGCGCGCACCAGCACGCCGCCCGCGGTCCCCAACTGCTCCGAAGGCGACACCAGTTCCGAGGCCACTGGCGCCAGGACCGACGCATGCAGGGGCATGCTCTTCGGCACCGATGCGCAGTTGATGGCCTGCGCATGCGCCGCACCACCGACGGCGAGCAGCAGCAGGGCGAGCGAGGTGCGTTGCATGGCGGTGTCCCCATCGTTCGAGCGAAGTCGCAGCGAGTGTAGGCAACGCGCCACGCACCCACAAGGCACGCGGATGAATCCTGCAGATTTCAGACAGCCGCAAAAGCGAAGCCCGGCGCTAGGCCGGGCTTCGGGTGCTGCTTGAACCTCGCGTCCGTTAGTTCTGGACGTTCAGCTCGGTGCGGCGGTTGGTCTCGCTCTTGCAGCCCGGCAGCGTCTGCTCGGTCTGCTCCAGCGGACGGCTCTCGCCGTAGCCGTTCGGGCCCACCAGGCGAGCGGCGTCGATGCCGTTGCTGGTCAGGTAGTCGTACACGGCGCGCGAGCGACGCTCCGACAGACCCTGGTTGTACTCGTCGGTACCGCACAGGTCGGTGTGGCCGGCGACTTCAACGCGCAGGTCGGGGTAACGCTTCAGGATCTCGATGGCCTCGTTGAGGATCGCGATCGCGTCCGGACGCAGGGTCGACTTGTCGAAGTCGAAGTTCACGCCCTTCAGGTCGATCGACACCGGCACCGGGCAGCCGTCCGGACCGATGGTCTGGCCAGCCTGCGAACCGGGGCACTTGTCGTCGCAATCGTTCACGCCGTCGCCGTCGCTGTCGCTATCGGCACAGTTCGGGGCGACCGGCGCCGGGGCGACCGGGGCTTCCGGCTCCGGACCCAGCGGCACGATGATGCCGACCGAGGCCAGCACGTCGCCGTACCAGTCTTCACCGTCGTTGCGCTCCGGGGCCGGATCGTCCAGCAGGAGCTGGGCGCGAGTGTCGTTGATGCCGACAGCGCGGTAGGCCAGCTCGGTGCGGATGCCGACACGGCCGAGGTCACCCTGCGCACCGAAGCCGAGCTTCAGGGCAGGCGCGCCCTCTTCGTCTTCGATCGGGTGGTCGCCGGCGATGGCAGCATTGCCGGTTTCGATCTCTTCACGCTGGTAGCCGAGGCCGGCCAACAGGTAGGGATTCCAGCTGCGCCCTTCGGCAACGAAGTGACGGCGCATGTCGAACGAAATGCCGTACTGGCTCCAGTTCAGGTCCTGCGCGTTGCAACGCGGGTCACCGCCGCACAGACGGGCGTCGTCGCCCTGCGGGTTCTGATAGTTCAGTTCGACGTCGAACGACCAGTTCGGGTTGAAAAACTTGCCGAAACCGATGGCGCCAAAAGGCGTATTGCCGGTGCCGCGATCGTTGTCCTGGATGTTCATACCGGCGGAACCGGTGATGTACCAGCGATCATCGAACTCCTGCGCCGACGCAGCCTGTGCGACACCCAGCCCGCCGAGCAGCGCAGCACAGAGGAGTTTCTTGTTCATGTTCAGCTCCTTAAATCAGGGAAGTTAAAGCGGTATAGCGCGGTAAAACTCGGACGGCCCCACCCACACGCCATCCGGCGCAGATTAGGTTGGGGGATGTGAAGCCCGTGTTAACACTAGCATAACGTTCCCCCCGCAGTGCGGAGGATGCCAGAACGTTCAGGATAAAGCAGTCCCCTTCGTTGCCGATGGGCTGCACCTCGCCTTGGGAAACGATAGGCCCTGAGTGGAGCGCGCGGCGTGACGCGGCGCTGGGACCTGGTGCCGTGCACACCCGCCTCGATAAGCACCGAGGTCACACCGGCGCCACGTCCTGGGGCACGGCGACCCAGCCGTCCATCAGCACGCGGGCGCTGCGGCTCATCACCGCCTTGGACACGGTCCAGCGCGTGCCGTCGCGCGTCACCGCCGCCCCCACCCGCAGGGTGCCGGAAGGATGTCCGAAGCGCACCGCCTCGCGCGGGCCACCCCCTGCGGCGGCGTTCACCAGCGAACCGGGCACCGCCGCCGCGGTGGCGATCGCGACCGATGCGGTGCCCATCATGGCGTGGTGGAGCTTGCCCATCGACATGGCACGGACGTTGAGGTCGATCTCGCGCGCCTCGACCGCCTTGCCGCTGCTGGCGACGTACGACCGGGGCGGGGCCACGAAGGCGACCTTGGGGGTGTGCTGACGCGACGCGGCTTCCGCGGGCTCCCGGATCAGGCCCATCCGCAGCGCCCCCGCCACCCGGATCGCCTCGAGCCTGGCGAGCGCTGCGACGTCCTGGTTGATCGCAGGCTGCAGCTCGGTACCGTCGTAGCCCAGCGCGGACGCCTCGACGAAAACGGTGGGAATGCCCGCGTTGATCATGGTGGCGCGCAGGGTGCCCAGGCCCGGCACCTCCAGATCGTCGACCACCGCGCCGGTCGGGAACATCGCGCCGCCGCCGTCGCCGTCGTCGTCGTCGGCCGGATCGACGAATTCCAGCACGATCTCGGCGGCCGGGAAGGCGACGCCGTCCAGCTCGAAGTCGCCCGTCTCCTGCACCTCGCCGTTAGCGACCGGCACATGCGCGATGATCGTCTTGGCGATATTGGCCTGCCAGATCCGGACCGTGCACGGACCGTCGCGCGGGACGCGATCCGGGGCGATGAGCCCCCGGGCGATGGCGAACGGCCCCACCGCGGCGCTCAGGTTGCCGCAGTTGCCGCTCCAGTCCACGAAGGCGCTGTCGATCGCCACCTGGCCATAGAGGTAATCGACCTCGTGGCCGGGCACCGACGACTTCGACACGATGACGCACTTGCTGGTGCTCGAGGTCGCCCCGCCCATGCCATCGGTGTGCTTGCCGTACGGATCGGGCGACCCGATCACCCGCATCAGCAGCGCATCGCGCGCAGGTCCGGGGACGCGGGCGGCCTCGGGCAGGTCCTCGAGCGCGAAGAACACCCCTTTCGAGGTGCCTCCACGCATGTAGGTGGCGCGGATGCGCAGTTGCGGCGGATGTCGCATGTCACGCCGCCTTGTTGGCGGCAAGGAAGTCCTGCGCGAATCGCTGCAGCACGCCGCCGGCTTCGTAGATGTCGACCTCCTCGTCCGAATCGAGGCGACAGGTCACGGGAACCTCGAGGCGCCCGCCGTCCGTGCGGTGGATCACCAGCGTGAGCGTCGCGCCCGGCTTGCGCTGCCCCATGACGTCGAACGTCTCGGTGCCGTCGATGCCCAGGGTGCGGCGCGTGGTGCCCGCCTGGAACTCGAGCGGCAGCACGCCCATGCCGATCAGGTTGGTGCGGTGGATGCGTTCGAAGCCTTCGGCCACGATCGCCTCCACGCCCGCGAGGCGCACGCCCTTGGCCGCCCAGTCGCGGGACGACCCCTGGCCATAGTCCGCGCCGGCGATGATCACCAGCGGCTGCTTGCGCTCCATGTAGGTTTCGATCGCTTCCCACATGCGCATCACCCTGCCTTCGGGTTCGACGCGCGCCAGCGATCCCTGCCTGGCCTCGCCGTCGACCACCGCCATCTCGTTGACCAGCTTCGGGTTGGCGAAGGTGGCGCGCTGCGCGGTGAGGTGGTCGCCGCGGTGCGTGGCGTACGAGTTGAAATCCTCCTCGGGCAGGCCCATCGCCGCCAGGTACTCGCCGGCCGCGCTGTCGGGCAGGATCGCGTTGCTGGGCGAGAGGTGGTCGGTGGTGATGTTGTCGCCCAGCACCGCCAGTGGCCGCATGCCGCGCAGCGTGCGCTCGCCGGCCAGGGCGCCTTCCCAGTAGGGCGGCCTGCGGATGTAGGTGCTGCGCGGGCGCCAGTCGTAGAGCGGCCCCACCGGCGCGCCGTGTTCGACGCGGACGGTGAACATGGGTTCGTACACCTTGCGGAACTGTTCGGGCTTGACGCTCGCCTTCACCACCGCGTCGATCTCGGCATCGCTGGGCCAGATGTCCTTGAGGCGTACCTCGTTGCCGCGCTGGTCGATGCCCAGCACGTCCTGCTCGATGTCGAACCGGATCGTGCCGGCGATGGCGTAGGCCACCACCAGCGGCGGCGAGGCCAGGAAGGCCTGCTTGGCGTAGGGATGGATGCGGCCGTCGAAGTTGCGGTTGCCGCTGAGCACTGCGGTGGCGTACAGATCGCGTTCGATGATTTCCTGCTGGATCGCGGGATCCAGCGCGCCGCTCATGCCGTTGCAGGTGGTGCAGGCGAAGGCGACGATCCCGAACCCGAGCCGCTCCAGCTCGGGCAACAGGCCGGCTTCCTCCAGGTACAGCTGCACCGCCTTGGAGCCCGGCGCCAGCGACGACTTGACCCAAGGCTTGCGCGCCAGGCCGCGCGCGTTGGCGTTGCGCGCGAGCAGCGCCGCGGCGATCACGTTGCGCGGGTTCGACGTATTGGTGCAGGACGTGATCGCGGCGATGATCACCGCGCCGTCCGGCATCCGCCCTTGCGCCTCCTCCGCCTTGCCTGCCATGAGCTTGGCGCCGTCGGCGATGCCGCGTTCGGACAGCGCGGCGACCGGCAGCCGCCGGTGCGGGTTGGAGGGGCCGGCCATGTTGCGCACCACGCTGGACAGGTCGAAGTGCAGCGTGCGCTCGTAGCGTGCGGCCGCCAGGTCGTCCGCCCACAGGCCGGCGGCCTTCGCGTAGGTCTCCACCAGCGCGACCTGCTGGTCGCTGCGGCCGGTCAGGCGCAGGTAGTCGAGCGTGTTGGCGTCGATGAAGAACATCGCCGCGGTGGCGCCGTACTCGGGCGCCATGTTGCTGATGGTGGCGCGGTCGCCGATGGTCAGGGCCGCGGCGCCCTCGCCGCGGAACTCCAGGTAGGCACCGACCACCTTCTGCGTGCGCAGGAACTCGGTCAGCGCCAGCACGATATCGGTGGCGGTGATGCCCGGCGCGGGCCGGCCCGCCAGTTCGACCGCCACGATCTCCGGCGTGCGCATCCACGACGCGCGGCCCAGCATCACGTTCTCCGCTTCCAGGCCGCCCACGCCCACCGCGATCACGCCCAGCGCATCCACGTGCGGGGTGTGCGAATCGGTGCCCACGCACGTATCGGGGAACGCGACGCCGCGCCCGTCCGCGTCTGGTTGCACGTAGACCACCGGCGACATCTTCTCCAGGTTGATCTGGTGCATGATCCCGTTGCCCGGCGGGATCACCTCCACGTTGCGGAACGCGCGGCGGGTCCATTCGATGAAGTGGAAACGGTCTTCGTTGCGCCGGTCTTCGATCGCGCGGTTCTTCGCGAAGGCCTGCGGGTCGTAGCCGCCGCATTCGACCGCCAGCGAGTGGTCCACGATCAGCTGCACCGGCACCACCGGGTTCACCTGCGCGGGATCGCCGCCCTGTCCGGCGATGGCGTCGCGCAAGCCGGCCAGGTCCACCAGGGCGGTCTGGCCCAGGATGTCGTGGCAGACCACGCGCGCCGGGAACCAGGGGAAGTCCAGGTCGCGGCGGCGTTCGATCAGCTGCGTCAGGTAGGCATCGCGCATGGCGGGATCGGCCTTGCGCACGATGTTCTCGGCGTGCACCCGCGCGGTGTAAGGCAGTTCGGCGTAGGCGCCGGGGCGGATCGCGTCGACCGCGGCACGCGCGTCGTACCAGTCGAGGTCGGTGCCGGGCAGCGGCTTGCGGTGGGAGTCGGTCATGGGGTCTTCGGCGTCCGGTTCAGGAGGCGACGGGTGCGCCTGGCGTGGCGCCGCCTCTGCGTGGGCAAGGCGTGCGCGGGATGCGCCGATTATCCCGCAACACCTGCACGCACCCGCGTTGGGCGCCGAGCGTGCGGTCCCTGGACGATGACGTGGCACCGGGCTGAGGGGCAGTGGCCGGATGGCCAAGGGCTCACGGCGCCTCGCGCTTGCCGCCGCCCGCGCTTCCGGGCAAGGTGCGCGCTTCCGTACGTGAGCGTATGCGCGCCGTCATGCCCGAAGCCACCGCCGAAGCCACGCCCTACCCGCACCTGTTCGCGCCCCTGGACCTGGGCTTCACCAAGCTGCGCAACCGGGTGCTGATGGGCTCGATGCACACCGGGCTGGAGGACCACAAGCGCGATTTCCCCAAGCTCGCCGCCTACTTCGCCGAACGCGCCGCCGGTGGCGTGGGGCTGATCGTGACCGGCGGGTTCGCGCCCAACGTGGAAGGCTGGCTCAAGCCGTTCGCCGGCAAGCTGGGCTGGCCGTGGGAAGCGCGCAAGCATCGCCAGGTCACCGCCGCGGTGCAGGCGCACGGCGCCCGGATCTGCCTGCAGCTGCTGCATGCCGGCCGCTATGCCTACCACCCGCTGTCGGTGGCGCCTTCCAGGGTCAAGGCGCCGATCAATCCGTTCACGCCGCGTGCGCTCACCGCGCGCGGGATCGAGCGCCAGATCGACGCGTTTGCCAATGCCGCAAGGCTGGCCCGCGAAGGCGGCTACGACGGCGTCGAGATCATGGGCTCGGAGGGCTACCTGCTCAACGAGTTCACGGTGCCGCGCACCAACCGGCGCGAGGACGCGTGGGGCGGCAGCGCGCAGAACCGCATGCGCTTCGCGGTGGAGATCGTGCGCCGGGTGCGCGAGGCGTGCGGGCCGGATTTCATCGTGGTGTACCGGCTGTCCATGCTCGACCTGGTGGAAGGCGGCAACGATTTCGATGCCGTCGTGCAGCAGGCCCGCGCGGTGCAGGATGCGGGCGCGACGCTCATCAACACCGGCATCGGCTGGCACGAGGCGCGGATCCCCACCATCGTCACCTCGGTGCCGCGCGCCGCGTTCGCGGGCGTCACCGCGCAGCTCAGGCCGCACGTGCGCGTGCCGCTGGTGGCCACCAACCGCATCAACATGCCGGACGTGGCCGAAGCCGTGCTCGCCAGCGGTCAGGCCGACATGGTGTCGATGGCGCGACCGCTGCTGGCCGACCCGCAATGGGTGGACAAGGCGCGGCGCGGCCGGGCGGACCGCATCAACACCTGCATCGCCTGCAACCAGGCCTGCCTGGACCATGTCTTCGAGAACAGGCGTGCGAGCTGCCTGGTGAATCCGCGCGCCTGCGCGGAAACCGAACTGAACTATCCGCCCGCCGGCGTGCCGCGGTCGATCGCGGTGGTGGGCGCAGGGCCGGCGGGACTGGCCTGCGCCACGGTGGCCGCGCAGCGCGGGCACCGGGTCACGCTGTTCGATGCCGCATCGGAGATCGGTGGCCAGTTCAACCTGGCCAAGCGCATCCCGGGCAAGGAAGAGTTCCACGAGACGCTGCGCTATTTCGCGCATCGCATCGCCGATACCGGGGTCGACCTGCACCTGGACACGGTGGTCGACGCACCGATGCTGGCCGGTTTCGACGACATCGTGATCGCCACCGGCGTGGTGCCGAGGCAGGTGGATTTCGCCGGGCACGACCACCCCAAGGTCGTGGGCTACCTGGACGTGCTGCTGGGCCGCGTGGTGCCCGGCGCGCGGGTGGCCCTGGTGGGCGCGGGCGGCATCGGCTTCGACGTGGCCGAGTTCCTGGCCGTGCCGCCGGGCGAGTCGCCCACGCTGGACAGCGCGCGCTGGATGGCCGAATGGGGCATCGATCCGTCGTTCCGGTCCCCGGGCGGCCTGGCCCCGGCGCGCCCGGAGCCGGCCGCCCGGCAGCTGTGGCTGCTGCAGCGCAGCCCCGGCCGCCCGGGCGCGCGCCTGGGCAAGACCAGCGGCTGGGTGCACCGGGCCACGCTCAAGGCCAAGGGCGTGCGCATGCTCGGTGGCGTGGAATACGTGGGCGTGGACGACGATGGCTTCCACATCCGCGTGGACGGCACCGACCAGCTGTTGGCGGTGGACCATGTGGTGGTCTGCGCGGGCCAAGAACCGCGGCGCGACCTGTTCGACGCGCTGCAGGCCGCCGGCAGGGCGCCCCGGCTGATCGGCGGTGCCGACGTGGCGGCCGAACTGGATGCCAAGCGCGCCATCGACCAGGGCAGCCGGGTGGCCGCCGCGCTCTGACGCCCGCCCGCGGCGTATCGTGACGGGCGCCTCCAAGCCGGCGCCAGCACGAAACGGGTCGAAGGATCAATCGAATCCCGCGCCCCGTATTCAGATTCGATTCCGAAACCCGCCCTTAAGGTGCGCGCACTTCATCCGGCCCGCCCCGCGCGGCCACACCGGCACCGGCCACGGGATCCGCCCTGACGCGATCCGCCGGCGCCCGGGCAAAGGCGCCATAGAGCCGCCGCCCTCCCTAAAACGCCATGACGCAGCGCCTTCCACCCGGCCAACCGGGCAGGCAGAGGCGCCGCGCCGCAACGGAGCAAGGAGTTCTGACGTGAAACTCGCCTGGATCCTGTGGCTGGCCTCCGTGCTGCCACCGCAAGCCGCCGATTCGCTGTGCCTGAGCACCACCCTGTACCTGGAAGCGCGCGACCAGTCCGTGCGCGGCCAGAAAGCCGTGGCCGAAGTCGCACTGCGCCGCGAGGAAAGCGGCCGCTGGGGCGACTCGATGTGCGACGTGGTCACCGCACGCAAGCAGTTCGCGCCCACGCTGGTCAGCCCGGGCACCCGGCTGAGCAATACCGAGGCCTGGGCCCAGGCGGTGACCATCGCCCTGGAAGCCGAGCGCAACTGGTCGCAGCCGGCCGGCCAGCGCCAGGAGATCGTGCCGGGCGCGAGCCACTTCATGGCCCATGCCATCGCCAACCCAAGCTGGCGCAACGCGTATCGCGTGGCCACGATCGGCGACCACACCTTCCTGCAGGTGGAGAAGCTGCGGCCCAAGCGCGGCTGAGGCGCGTGCGCGGCGCGATGCATCGTTCCGGCGGCGCCACCGCCGCTCGACAGTCACCACGCCATCATGGCCGCCCATCCCACCGGAGTGGCCGCATGAAGCTCTATACCTCCCCCGGCGCTTGCTCGCTGGCCGATCACATCGCGCTGCAGTGGATCGGCGCCCCCTTCGAAGCGCAGCTGGTTTCGCGCGAGGAGCGCAGGCAGGACTGGTTCAAGCAGCTCAACCCCGCCGGCGCCGTGCCCGTGCTCGAGGACGACGGCTGGGTGCTCACCCAGAACGCCGCGATCCTCAACTACCTGGCCGACCGTTTCCCGGAAGCCGGGCTCGGCGGCGACGGCACGCCCCGCGGCCGTGCCGAGGTGAATCGCTGGCTGTCGTTCCTCAATGCCGACGTGCATCCCGGCTTCCACCCCCTGTTCGGCATGTCTGCGCACCTGGGCCCGGAGGGCGAGGCCAAGGCGAAGGACGCGGCCAGGAAAAAGCTGCGCGGATACTTCGAGCGCGCCGACGCCCAGCTCGCCGGCCGCGACTACCTGGCCGGGGACCGCTCCATCGCCGATCCGTACCTGTTCGTGGTGACGCAGTGGGCGAAGAAGACCGGCGTGGACCTGTCCGGCCTGGACAACCTGCACGCGTTCGACGGGCGCATGGCCGCGGACGCGGGCGTCCAGGCGGCGCTCAAGGCCGAAGGGCTGCTGTAACCGCGACCGTGCCGTGACTGCGCCCCGCCCTGCCGCTTTGGCCCGTGCCGGAGCGCGGCGGGGCAGTCCGGCCAGGCAAGACCGGGGCGCGCGGACGACCAATCATCCGCGCGTGCGCCCGGCTGACCTCCGATCGTGTACGGGCGGCGACGGCGCACCGTCGCGAACCGGCGAACTGCCCAACTTTAGGTCGGGCGCCAGCAGTGGCGCATCTCAGGCCTAACCGCCGCGCGCGGTGCCCATCCGGCGCAGCGCCACGCGTTTCGCATTGCCGCAACGCGACCTCCGCTTTCTCGCTGCCTGTCGCTGTGGTGGGAATACGCCGACCACGAACTTGCAACCTCACATCGCCCGGCCGGCCGGTTACTCAGCGCGCGTGCCGTCGCCCCACAGCCGCGACATCTCCAGGTAGGTGAACGACGCGGACCAGGTGATCAGCAGCAGCCCGGTCAAGGCTTCCATGCCCGACAGCAGGCGGATCGCGCCCACGGGCGCAAGATCCCCGATTCCCAGCGTGCTGTAGGTGGTGGCGGACAGGTAGATCGCGTCGAACAGCGTGACCGGCGCCGATGCGCCGTGCACGCCGCCCGCCCCCGGCACGTGGATCAACCCCCAGTACGCCAGGCCGAAGCACCAGATCTCGGCCACGTGCAGGCCCAGCAGCGCCAGCACGATCTTGAAGATCGCACGGCGATCGCCCGCGCGGCTGAGCGCGCGGCGCGAATAGCGGCGCGCCAGCCAGTGCACGCCTTCGTAGTGCACGAAGACCGAAAGCGCCGTGACGCCCAGCGCGACCAGCGCGACGAGCGCGTGCTCGCCCAGCGTGTCGGTCGGCACCAGCCAGTCCATGTTTCGGATCAGCGCTGCGCGATGGGCACGTACGCGCGGTCTTCAGGACCGGTGTAGTGGGCGCTGGGGCGGATGATCTTGCCGTCCTCGCGCTGTTCGATGACGTGCGCGCACCAGCCGGAGGTACGCGCGATCACGAACAGGGGCGTGAACAGCGGGGTCGGCACGCCCATCATGTGGTAGCTCGACGCGCTGTACCAGTCGAGGTTGGGGAACATCTTCTTGGTGTCCATCATCAGCGTCTCGATGCGTTCGGACACGTCGAACAGCGTGCGGTTGCCGCCGTCGTCGCACAACCTGCGCGAGATCTCCTTGATGATCGGGTTGCGCGGATCGCCGATGGTGTACACCGGGTGGCCGAAGCCGATCACGATCTCCTTGCGCTCCATGCGCGCGCGGATGTCGGCCTCGGCCTCGTCGGCGGTGGCGTAGCGGCTGATGATGTCCATCGCCACTTCGTTGGCGCCGCCGTGCTTGGGGCCGCGCAGCGCGCCGATCGCGCCGGTGATGCACGAATGCATGTCCGAGCCGGTGCCGGCGATCACGCGCGCGGTGAACGTGCTGGCATTGAACTCGTGCTCGGCGTACAGGATCAGCGACTTGTCCATGGACTCGGCGTGCAGCGCGCTGGGCGGCTCGCCGTGCAGCAGGTGCAGGAAGTGCGCGGCGATGGAGTCGTCGTCCGTCTCCACGTCGATGCGGCGGCCGTTGCGGGTGAAGTGCCACCAGTACAGCAGCATCGATCCGAAGCTGGCCATCAGGCGGTCGGCGATGTCGCGCGCTTCGTTCGCGGGGTGGCCCTCGCGCTCCGGCAGCACGGTGCCCAGTACCGAGCAACCGGTACGCATCACGTCCATGGGGTGCGCGTTGGCCGGCACCAGTTCCAGCGCCTCCTGCACGATCGCCGGCAGCCCGCGCAGGCGCTTGAGCTTGGCTTTGTAGGCCTTCAGCTGCGAGGCGGTGGGCAGGGCTCCGTGCACCAGCAGGTGCGCCACTTCCTCGAACGTGGACTGCGTGGCCAGGTCGTGGATGTCGTAACCGCGGTAATGCAGGTCGTTGCCGCTGCGGCCGACCGTGCACAAGGCGGTGTTGCCCGCGGCGGTACCGGACAGGGCCACCGATTTCTTCGGCTTGGGCAGGGTCTGGGCGGGTTCTGACATGGATTCAACTCCTGGTGGAACAAAGGTGTGCGGATGTCTGTCCGGTTCGTGGAGCGCCGGGCGTTGTCGTGGATGAAACCGGTTCACGGCCCGTCGCGCACGCGGCAACGGGCCACGCACGCGCCGGCGGAGGAGACAGGGGGACGCGCACGTTTCGCACCAGACTCCATCCCTCCGTCGGCCGACTATCTTGCGCCCGTGTCCGGATCGTCTCCGGTGGCGCCGGCGAACAGGGCGTCGAGCTTCTGCTCGTACGCGTGGTAGCCGAGGAAATCGTAGAGCTCCTCGCGCGTCTGCAAGGTGTCGATGATGTGCTTCTGAGTGCCGTCGCGGCGCACGGTCTCGTAGAAGTGCAACGCCGCCTTGTTCATCGCACGGTACGCGCCGCAGCAGTACAGGGCGATGTCCACGCCGGCTCCGCGCAGCTCGTCGGTGGTGAAGAACGGCGTGCTGCCGAACTCCGTCAGGTTGGCCAGGATCGGCACGCGCACGGCGTCCTTGACCTTCCGGTAATCCTCCAGCGACCGCATGGCTTCGGGAAACACCATGTCCGCGCCGGCTTCCACGTAGGCGGCGGCGCGTTCGATCGCGGCGTCCAGGCCCTCGCTGGCGGCGGCATCGGTACGCGCCATGATCACGAAGCCGGCATCGGTGCGCGCATCCACGGCCGCCTTGACCCGATCGACCATCTCGGCGGTGGACACCACCTCCTTGCCGGGGCGATGGCCGCAGCGCTTCTGCCCGACCTGGTCCTCCATGTGCACCGCCGCGACACCGACGCGCTCGAAGTTGCGGATGGTGCGGCCGATGTTGAAGGCCCCGCCCCACCCGGTGTCGATGTCCACCAGCAGCGGCATGCCGGTGGCATCCACGATCCGGCGCGCGTCGGTGAGCACGTCTTCCATCGTGCTGATGCCCAGGTCGGGCATGCCCAGGGAGTTGGCGGCCACGCCGCCGCCGGACAGGTACAGCGCCTTGTACCCGGTGCGCCTGGCCATGAGGCCGGCGTAGGCGGTGATGGCGCCCATGACCTGCAGGGGCGATTCCTGGGCGACGGCGGCGCGGAATCGCGCGCCGGCGGAAGTGGCTGCGCTCATGGGAACTCCCGGGAAAACCCGCATTTTATCCGAACGCCGCGATGGCCCGGTCTGGACGAAAGGACAGGTCTTGCCGACGCCGACAACGAAAAGGGCCGGCACGGGGCCGGCCCTTTCGCGATTCCAAGGGCTTGCCGCGCGGCGCCTTACAGCAGGTGGGCCACGCCGGCGCGCTCTTCTTCCAATTCCGCCAGCGTCTTGTCCATGGCGGCACGGCTGAACTCATCCACCGGCAGGCCCTCGACGCGCGTGTACTCGCCATTGGCGCAGGTCACCGGCACGCCGTACATCACGCCTTCCGGGATGCCGTAGCTGCCATCGGACGGCACGCCCATGGTCACCCACTTGCCGTCGGTGCCCAGCGCCCAGTCGCGGATATGGTCGATGGCGGCGTTGGCGGCCGATGCGGCGGAGGACAGCCCACGCGCCTCGATGATCGCGGCGCCTCGCTTGCCGACCTGCGGGATGAAGGTGTTGGCGTTCCAGTCGGCGTCGCCGATCTTGTCCTTCAGCGACTCGCCGTTGACGGTGGCGAAGCGGTAGTCCGGGTACATCGTCGGGCTGTGGTTGCCCCACACCACCAGCTTCTCGATGTCGGCCACCGCCACGCCGGCCTTGTTCGCCAGCTGCGACAGCGCGCGGTTGTGGTCCAGGCGCAGCATCGCGGTGAAGTTCTTCGCCGGCAGGTCCGGCGCGGACTTCATCGCGATGTACGCATTGGTGTTGGCCGGGTTGCCGACCACCAGCACCTTCACGTTGCGGCTGGCGACCTTGTTCAGCGCCGCGCCCTGCGCGGTGAAGATCTTGGCGTTCTCCAGCAGCAGGTCCTTGCGTTCCATGCCCGGGCCGCGCGGGCGCGCACCGACCAGCAGGGCGTAGTCGGCGTCCTTGAACGCGACTTCGGCATCATCGGTACCGACCATGCCAGCCAGCAGCGGAAACGCGCAGTCTTCCAGCTCCATCATCACGCCCTTGAGCGCGGCCTGGGCCTTCTCCATCGGCAGCTCGAGCATCTGCAGGATCACCGGTTGATCCTTGCCCAGCATCTCGCCGGAAGCGATGCGGAACAGCAGGGCGTAGCCGATCTGGCCGGCGGCGCCGGTGACTGCAACACGGACGGGGGACTTCATTCTCAAGACTCCTGTAGGGCGGGCCCTGGCCCGCCGTCTGGCGATATGCGGCAACGCGATGGCGGGCATGTCCCACCGTCTTGGTGACATGCGGTCACCCGATGGCGGGTCTGGGCCCGCCCTACGTCAATTCGCTGAAAAACTCCTGGATGCGCTTCAACCCCGGCGCCAGCTGCGGCGTGGGGCAGGTGTAGCTGATGCGGATCGCACGCGGCTCGCCGAACGCCGAACCCGGTACGCAGGCCACGCCCTTGGACTCCAGCAGCGCGTTGCAGAGATCCACGTCGTTGGCGATCGCCCGGCCGCCGTGCGACTTGCCGAACGCGACGCTGACGTCCGGGAATGCGTAGAACGCACCCTGCGGCTGCGGGCACGCCAATCCGGGGATCGCCCGCAGCGCCGCCATGACCTGGTCGCGCTTGGCCTGGAACTCGGCGCACTTGGCTTCCGGCACGTCCTGCGGACCCGACAGCGCCGCCACGGCCGCGGCGTTCACCACTTCGGGCACGTTGGTGATGTGGTTGGAGTTCATGGTCACCAGCGCCTTGGCCACCGTCTCCGGGCCGGCCATGAAACCCACGCGCCAGCCGGGCATGCCGTAGGTCTTCGACAGCGAATCCACGAAGATCACGCGGTCGCGCAGTTCGGGCCGCGCGTGCACGAAGTTGTGGTAACCCACGCCGTCGAACACCATGCGGTTGTAGATGTCGTCGGTGATCACCCAGGTGTCGGGGTACTTCGCGATCACGTCCGCCAGCGCGGCGATCTCGTCCCGGGTGTAGACCATCCCGGTGGGATTGGACGGGTTGTTGAACAGGAACACGCGCGGTTTGCGCGCGAGCGCCGCATCCAGCTGCGCGGGAGTCAGCTTGTAGTGCTGCTCCGGCGGACACGGCAGCAGGTCCACCTTCGCGTCCAGGATCTCGGCGATGTCGAGGTAGCTGGTCCAGTACGGCGTGGGGAACGCGATGGCATCGCCTTCGTCCAGCAGCGCTTCGGCCAAGTTGTACAACACGTGCTTGGCGCCGATCCCGGTGGCCACGTTGGCACGGGTGTAGCCGTCCAGGCCGATCGCCTGCATATGCGCCAGGAAGGCATCCAGCAGCACGTCGGGCCCGCGATTGCTGCCGTACTGGCCGCTGTCGTGCTCCAGCGCCTCGCGCGCGGCCGCGTACACGTGCGGCCCGGGCAGGAAATTGGGAACGCCGATCGAGAAGCTGATGATGTCGCGGCCTTCGGCCTTCAGGCGCTTGGCCGTTTCGGCGACCTGCATGATCGCGCTGGGCTTGGCGCGACCGATGCGCCGGGCGAGTTGGGGCATCGTGGGGACCTCGTCGGGGTGCCCGGAGCAGCGTCATCCGGGGCGGTTTCAGCGCGAAATCCTAACACGGCGCCCCTGACGCCCCGCCCGCTGCGGCGGGCGAGACCCCAGGGAAATGCGACGGCTTCCGCGGGCATGCGGCGTGCCGGAGGGCACGCCTTGTGACCGGCTCAGGCCGCCAGGATCTTGTCCCACTCGGCCACGCGGTCGGCCTTGGCCGCCAGCGCCGCATCCGCGTCGCCTTCGATCCGGACCGACTTGATGCCATCGCCCTGCTGGACGGCGTCCACCACGTCCAGGCCTTCCACCACCTTGCCGAACACGGTGTGCTTGCCGTCGAGCCAGTCGGTCTTGATGTGGGTGATGAAGAACTGGCTGCCGTTGGTGTTGGGGCCGGCATTGGCCATGGACAGCACCCCGCGCTCGTGCTTCACGCCGTTGCCGGTCTCGTCCTCGAACCGGTAGCCGGGGCCGCCGCGGCCGGAGCCTTCGGGGCAGCCGCCCTGGATCATGAAATCCGGGATGACGCGGTGGAAGCTCAGCCCGTTGTAGAAGCCGCGCTTGGCCAGGTTCACGAAATTCGCCACGGTCAGCGGCGCCTTGTCGGGATACAGCTCGACCTTGATCGGGCCGCGGTCGGTGTCGAAAAGGGCGTGCAGGGCCATGGGAGTGCCTCGTATGGAAGAGTGGGAAAGTGAATGCGTGCGCCCGGGCGACGGGGTTTGACGCGGCGCAGCAGGCTATAATACGCGGCTTCCTTCCCTGCCCCATGCGCCGGCCGACAGGCACCCACGGCGCGGGCGCCCGCTGCCCTACGCGAACATGTCCATCCAAAACCTGCGCAACATCGCCATCGTCGCCCACGTCGACCACGGCAAGACCACCCTCGTCGACTGCCTGCTCAAGCAGAGCGGCACCCTCAACGAGCGCACCGTCCTCGCCGAACGCGTCATGGACAGCAACGACCAGGAAAAGGAACGCGGCATCACCATCCTGGCCAAGAACACCGCCATCACCTGGCAGGGCAACCGCATCAACATCGTCGACACCCCCGGCCACGCCGACTTCGGCGGCGAGGTCGAGCGCGTGCTGTCGATGGTGGATTCGGTGCTGATCCTGGTGGACGCGATGGACGGCCCGATGCCGCAGACGCGCTTCGTCACCCAGAAGGCGTTCGCGATGGGCTTCAAGCCGATCGTGGTCGTGAACAAGATCGACCGCCCCGGCGCGCGCCCGGACTGGGTGATCGACCAGGTATTCGACCTGTTCGACAAGCTCGGCGCCACCAACGAGCAGCTGGATTTCCCGATCGTCTATGCCTCGGCGCTGCACGGCTATGCGAGCCTGGACGACACGGCGCGCGAGGGCGACATGACCCCGCTGTATGAGGCGATCATGCAGCACGTCCCCGCGCCCAGCGTGGATCCGGACGGCCCCTTCCAGATGCGCATCAGCCAGCTGGACTACAACAACTTCGTCGGCGTGATCGGCATCGGCCGCATCCAGCGCGGCACGCTGAAGAAGAACATGCCGGTGGCGGTGATCGACCGCGAGGGCAAGAAGCGCCAGGGCAAGGTGCTGCAGGTGCTCGGCTTCATGGGCCTCGAGCGCATCGAGCAGGACACGGCACAGGCCGGCGACATCGTGGCGATTTCCGGCATCCAGGAACTCACCATCTCCGATACCGTCTGCGCGCTGGACACGCCCGAGGCCCTGCCGGCGCTGACCGTGGACGAGCCGACG
Source organism: uncultured Pseudoxanthomonas sp. (assembly GCA_964425695.1). GTDB lineage: Bacteria > Pseudomonadota > Gammaproteobacteria > Xanthomonadales > Xanthomonadaceae > JAKPBU01. Next base: position 6,467 of record CAYRNF010000010.1, on the reverse strand, counting down.
ATCTCGATGACCTTCCAGGTGAACAACTCGCCGTTCGCCGGCAACAAGGACCTGTCCGGCGGCAAGTTCCTGACCAGCCGCCAGATCAAGGACCGGCTGGAACGCGAGACGGTGCACAACGTGGCGCTGAAGGTCGAGCAGCTCGACGACGCCGACAAGTTCCTGGTGTCCGGCCGCGGCGAACTGCACCTGTCGGTGCTGATCGAGACCATGCGCCGCGAAGGCTTCGAGCTGGCCGTGTCGCGGCCCGAGGTGATCATCAAGGAGATCGACGGCCAGCTGATGGAACCCATCGAGCAGCTGGTGGTGGACGTGGAGGAGATCCACCAGGGCGGCGTGATGGAGAAGCTCGGCACGCGCAAGGCGCAGCTGCGCAACATGGAATCCGACGGCAAGGGCCGCGTTCGCCTGGACTACATGATTCCCGCACGCGGCCTGATCGGCTTCCAGAACGAGTTCCGCACGCTGACCCAGGGCTCGGGCCTGCTGTTCCACGTGTTCGACCACTACGGGCCGAAGGAAACCGGTGCGATCGCCAAGCGCATCAACGGCGTGATGATCGCCAACGCCGCGGGCACCACCCCAGCCTACTCGCTGGGTCCGCTGCAGGATCGCGGCCGCCTATTCGCGGCCGAGGGCGACCACGTTTACGAAGGCCAGCTGGTGGGCATCCACTCCAAGGACAACGACCTCACCGTCAACGCCATCAAGCCCAAGCCGCTGACCAACATGCGCGCCTCGGGCAAGGACGACGCGATCCAGCTGAGCCCGGCGATCAAGTACACGCTGGAGCAGGCGCTGGACTTCATCGAGGACGACGAGCTGGTGGAAGTCACCCCGAAGGAAATCCGGCTGCGCAAGAAGTTCCTGACCGAATCCGACCGCAAGCGGGCCAGCCGCGCCGCCTGACCGCCCCGACCCGTTCCATGCCCTGACCCGCGCACATGAGCCTGTTCATCGCCTGGATGCCCGAACGCGACGCGCTCACCCGCCTTTCGGTGCTGCGCGACGGTTGCAGGAACGCGAACGCGGCGGGGTGGACGGGGTGGCGACAGAACGCGCAGCTACACATGACGCTGCGCTTCCTGTCGCACGTGCCGCCCGAGGATCCGACCGGCCTGGACGATGTCTTGGCCCGCATCGCGGCGCGCACCGCTCCCTTCGAGGTGGCGTTCGACCGCATCGAACCGTGGGCCAGCGCCCTGGTCTGCCGCCCCGCGCACAATCCGGCGCTGCACGAACTGCTCGAAGTGTTGAACGTGGCCGCGATGGAAGCCGGATACGCGGAGATGCAGCCGCAGACCCCGCACGTCACCCTCGCCTACCCGCCGCGCGAACCGGATGGGCGCAAGCGCCGGCTCACGGCCGCGCCCGCGCCAGACCCGCGGTTGTTGCCGGTGCCGGCCAGGTTCGAACGGTTCGCCGTGGTGCGCACCGTGCCGGGCGGTTACCACCCGATCTGGCACTGCGACCTGGCCGGTTCGCGCTAGGCGGCCATCCCGGTACGTGCGGTGGCACGCGGCACGGTTGCGATCCGTGCCTGCCTTGCCGTTCGGGCCCGCCCTTCCGTCAGTTGCCGCGCACCTGCGTCGAGGCTCACGCAGGCGCGGCGATCTGTGCCTGCTTGCGCACGATCAGCATGGCGGTTTCCAGCGCCTGCTCGTAGTTGAGCCGCGGATCCACCGTGGAGCGGTAGGCGCGCTCCAGGTCGGTCTCGGTGAGTTCGCGCGCACCGCCCAGGCATTCGGTCACGTCCTCGCCCGTCAGCTCCAGGTGCACGCCGCCCAACCGGGTACCGGCGGCCGCATGCAGTTCGAAGGACTGTTCTAGCTCGCTGCGGATGTTCGCGAACCGGCGCGTCTTGTAGCCGTTGCTGACCGTCTCGGTGTTGCCGTGCATGGGATCGCAGACCCACAGCACGCGGCGGCCTTCGCGGCGCACCGCCTCCAGCAACGGCGCCAGCCTGGCGCCGACCTGCGCCGCGCCCATGCGGTGGATCAGCGTCAGACGCCCGGGTTCGTCGTCCGGGTTGAGCGCCTCCACCAGCCGCAGCAGTTGGTCAACCGTCACCGAAGGGCCGATCTTCAGGCCCACCGGGTTGCGGATGCCGCGGAAATACTCCACGTGCGCGCCGTCCAGCGCCGCGGTGCGCATGCCGATCCACGGCAGGTGCGTGCTGAGGTTGAACCAGCCCCATTGCCGCGGCACCTGCCGGGTCTGCGCTTCCTCGTAGGGCAGCAGCAGCGCTTCGTGCGAAGTGAAGAAGTCGACGCGGTTGAGGTTGTGCACCTCGCTGCCGGACAGCGTTTCCATGAAGCGCACCGCATCGCCGATGCCGGACACCATGCGGTGGTATTCGTCGGCCAGCGGGGAATGCCCTACCCAGCCCAGGTCCCAGTACTCCGGATGGTGCAGGTCGGCGAAGCCGCCATCGATCAGCGAGCGCACGAAGTTCATGGTCATGGCCGAGCGCGCATGCGCCTTGACCATGCGCCGCGGGTCGGCGCGACGCGACGCCGCGTCGAACGCCGGTGCGTTGACGATATCGCCGCGGTAGGCCGGCAGTGTCACGCCGTCGCGGGTCTCATCGTCGGACGAACGCGGCTTGGCGTACTGGCCGGCGAACCGGCCCACGCGCACCACGGGCAGGCGCATGCCATGCACCAGCACCAGGCTCATCTGCAGCAGCACTTTCAGGCGGTTGGAGATGACGTCCGAATTGCACTCGGCAAAGCTCTCCGCACAATCGCCGCCCTGCAGCAGGAAGCGCTTGCCTTCCTGTGCCTCGGCCAGCTGCCTCTTGAGCGCCACGATCTCCCAGGACGTGACCAGGGGCGGCAGCGCGCGCAGTTCGTCCAGCACCGCTGCCAGTTCCTCGGCGTCCTCGTAGCGTGGCTGCTGCGCGGCATGGCGCGCGCGCCAGCTGGAAGGGGTCCAGTCGACGGGCAAGTTGACGGGTTGGAGGTTGCGATCCGGCGCGGGCATGGCGACAGCCTGCAGATGAACGTTGCGTTGCAGCATGATCGTGCCGCAGGGCGGCGCATGCAACCTCCGCCGCACGGCGGTTCAGCGACGGCGGAAACCCGCGGCCAGCGCCAGCGCGCCCAGCAAGGCGAACCAGACCAGGCACCACATGGGCATGCTCAGGCCCAGGAACTGCCAGTCGATATTGCTGCAGTCGCCGGAGGCGGTCAGGACCTTGCGCGTGACGCCCAGCCAGCTCTGGGTTTCCAGCATGTAATTGAGCCCCGGTCCGCAGGTCGGGATCTCGGGCGGGAACAGCTGCACCCAGACGTGCCGTGCGGCGATGCCCGCGCCCACCGCCGAGGCCACGAATCCGAGGAGGCCGTACACACGCCGCCCGCCCGCACCGCGCGGTGCGTGCAGCCCCCCGAGCAGGAACACCAGCCCCGCCGCCGTAAAGGCCAGGCGCTGGAAGATGCAGAACGGGCACGGCTGGATCTGCAGCTCGAACTGCACGTAGAAGGCGTAGGCGAGCAGCGCCACGCAGATGACGAAGCCGGACAGGAACTGCGCTCGGAACGACCAGCGGAACGGATTCATCGGGACCTGCCTGAGGGCGTGGCCCGCATTATCGGGCAGCGGCCGGCCACGTGGGAGCTGCCCGCTCGGGCCACGCGGGCCATCGGCCTTCGTGCGTACCGCGAACGAGCGGACAGCGCTCGAAGACCTGCCCGTGCGGCACCGCGTGTGCCCGGAACGCAAAAGGCCCGGCAATGCCGGGCCTTTCCAGACGCTGCAGCGTCCGTGATCACTCGGTGGGGCGATCCACCAGCTCGACATACGCCATGGGCGCGTTGTCGCCGGCGCGGAAGCCGCACTTGAGGATGCGCAGGTAGCCACCCGGGCGCTCGACGTAGCGCGGACCGAGCTTGGTGAACAGGTTGCCCACCGCTTCCTTGTCGCGCAGGCGCGAGAAGGCAAGGCGGCGGTTCGCCACGCCGTCCTTCTTCGCCAGCGTGATCAGCGGCTCCGCGACGCGGCGCAGCTCCTTGGCCTTGGGCAGGGTGGTCTTGATCAGCTCGTGCTTGAACAGCGAGGCCGCCATGTTGGCGAACATCGCGTCGCGGTGCGAACTGGTGCGGCTGAACTTGCGGCCGGATTTCTGGTGACGCATGGCGTGGTTTCCCTAATGTCGTGACTGTTGGCGTTCGCTGTCGCCTTCATGGCGTTGGAGCTTCGGACTGCGCTGGTCCTGGCCGGGCTTCCCTGTCCGGCGCGCCGTGGATCTTCAGGATCCATCGGCTGGGTAACTCTGTTGCTACGAACAAGACAACGAGCAGCTGGAGCTGGGACGAAAGCCGCGTATTCGCCGCGCTTGCACCCCAGCCCGCGCGCCTACTTGCGCGCGGGCGTTCGGTCACGCGCGCGCTGGTGGCGCGCGACCGCGTGACCTCACCCCATCATGCCGTGCGACGAGATGCCTGCCGGCGGCCAGTTCTCCAGCTTCATGCCCAGCGACAGCCCGCGCTGCGCCAGCACTTCCTTGATCTCGGTCAGCGACTTCTTGCCCAGGTTCGGGGTCTTGAGCAGCTCGACCTCGGTCTTCTGGATCAGGTCGCCGATGTAGTAGATGCTCTCGGCCTTGAGGCAGTTGGCCGAACGCACCGTCAGCTCCAGGTCGTCGATCGGGCGCAGCAGCACCGGATCCACGCCCGCGGTCTGCGGCTTGGCCGCACCGCGCTCGCGGTGGGTGAAGTCGCCGAACACGCTGAGCTGGTCGCTGAGGATGTCGGCGGCGGTGCGCACGGCTTCCTCGGCATCGATCGTGCCGTTGGTCTCGATGTCGATGACCAGCTTGTCCAGGTCGGTGCGCTGCTCGACGCGAGCGGCCTCGACTTCGTACGCCACGCGGCGCACCGGCGAGAACGACGCATCCAGCATCAGGCGGCCGATCGAACGGGTTTCCTCGTCCGGCTTGCGGCGCGCCGCGGCCGGCTGGTAGCCGAACCCGCGCTCGATCTTCAGGCGCATGTTCAGCGCCGTGTCCTTGGTGAGGTGCGCGATCACGTGGTCGGGATTGAGGATCTCGACGTTGTGGTCGGTCTTGATGTCGCCGGCGGTGACCACGCCCGGGCCCTGCTTGGCCAGCGAGAGCGTGGAGCTTTCGCCGGTGCCCATGCGGATGGCCACGTCCTTGAGGTTCAACAGCACCTCGAGCACGTCTTCCTGCAGGCCTTCGACCGTGGTGTACTCGTGCAGCACGCCGTCGATCTCGACCTCGGTGATGGCATAACCGGGAATCGAGGACAGCAACACGCGGCGCAGCGCGTTGCCCAGGGTGTGGCCGTAACCACGCTCCAGCGGTTCGATCACGACCTTGGCGCGGTTGTCGGTGATGCGCTCGATCTGCGGACCCTTGGGGCGCATCACCTGGTTGGCGGTTACCGTCATCTTGAAACGTCTCCTGCGGCGCCGGCGGTGGGGAGCACCGGCATGTGCATGTGTTGGCTCCTTCGCCCGAAGGAGCGGCCACCGCGTGCGGTGGCCTGTGCGCGAACCCGGCGGGCTCGCGCCTGGTGTCTTACTTCGAGTACAACTCGACGATCAGCGCTTCGTTGATGTCGCTGGGCAGGTCGGCGCGGTCGGGCACGGCCTTGAACACGCCGGCGAACTTGCCGGAGTCCACTTCCACCCACGACGGCGACAGGTCCATCTGGCCCGAGACCGTCAGCGCTTCCTGCACGCGCAGCTGCTTCTGGGCCTTCTCGGACAGGGCGACCGCGTCGCCCGCCTTGACCTGGTACGAAGGCAGGTTGACCGGCTTGCCGTTGACGGTCACGCCACGGTGCGAGACCAGCTGGCGCGCGGCCGGGCGGGTCACTGCGAAACCCATGCGGTACACGACGTTGTCCAGGCGGGTCTCCAGCATCTGCAGCAGGTTCTCGCCGGTGTTGCCCTTCTTGGTCGCGGCCTTCTTGTAGTAGTTGCGGAACTGGCGCTCCAGCAGGCCGTAGATGCGCTTGACCTTCTGCTTCTCGCGCAGCTGCACCGCGTAGTCGGACAGCTTGCTGCGGCGCGCGCCGGTGCCGGCGCCGTGCTGGCCGGGCTTCTGCTCGAGCTTGCACTTCGAGTCGAGCGCGCGGGTCGGCGACTTCAGGGAGAGATCTGCACCCTCGCGACGGGCGAGCTTGCAGGTGGGACCGATGTAACGTGCCATTGTCTGATCGCTCCCTTTAGACGCGACGCTTCTTCGGCGGACGGCACCCGTTGTGCGGGATCGGCGTCACGTCGATGATGTTGGTGATCTTGTAGCCGACGTTGTTGAGCGAACGCACGGCCGACTCGCGGCCCGGACCCGGGCCCTTGATGCGGACTTCCAGCGACTTCAGGCCGTAGTCGAGCGCGGCCTTGCCGGCCTTCTCGGCGGCGACCTGCGCGGCGAACGGGGTCGACTTGCGCGAACCGCGGAAACCCGCGCCGCCCGAGGTCGCCCACGACAGCGC